>NZ_LN831026.1:1231833-2463666 GCF_001457455.1 Corynebacterium diphtheriae | reverse complement strand
GGATGGCGTTTCCGACACTGTACTTCCTTTATAAGGTCAAGCGAATGATTGACGACGATGTGCGCCAGCTGCGGCAGCTACGAAGAGATTGCATTCGCAGAACAATCTCCGCGTAGCGCGGGGATGTGGAGTAAAAAATCCGCGGTGGATAAATTTTTGTAATTTCCACAAGACGTCCACCGGAACTCCACTGAACTTTCCACAACTGGTTTGCGGCTTTGACCGCGTATTCCACAGAGTTTTCCACAGCTGTGGAAAAAATCCACGTTGACTCACTGTGAAAAGTTATCCACATTTTATTTTTCACACTGTGGATAAAATTTCATTCCCAAAAAGTATGGATCTACCTGCGGTAATGTAATTTTTGTGGAAAACTCGGTGGAAAAATAAAAAAGTTATCCACAGGTACGGTTTTCCACAGTATGTGATTTTTTCTCACAAATAGTGTTACTCGGTTGTCTTTTTCGGTGTCCAACTTGTGAAAAACGCTACGTGGGGTGCGGGGGTGATTACGTCTGGATTACTGACGGCAGAAAACGTTGGTTTTTGTCATTTCATCGTCGATGACCGGCCAATGCTTGGAAAACCAAAGGTGAAATTACATATTTGCGATTACAGGGGTAAGTGTGACTCATTGGCGTGTCGATTTGTTGAAGTGGGGCAAGCTCACGTACTCTATTCGTTGTCTGTCACTGCAACGGGCGTACCATATACGTCAATCGCAAGTGCTTTAACGAGAGTGCCGCCAGGAACGAAGGGACTCAGCACGCACATCGTGTTCATCGGTGTGGCCTTGTTGAGGTCAAGACTTTCACCGCTAGTGAGACTGTGACTAGCGCGGCGTGTGACTCTCTATGTTTTGATAATCATCCAATTCAAGGGTGATATCGCAGCCGGTCACCGGCAGCGATGTCGCCTTGTAACAATTTAGAGGAGTGTTCACCGTGGCTAAGGGTAAGCGGACGTTCCAGCCGAACAACCGTCGTCGCGCACGTAAGCACGGCTTCCGTATCCGTATGCGTACCCGTGCCGGTCGCGCAATCGTGGCTGCACGTCGTAACAAGGGTCGTAAGAGCCTGACCGCTTAAGGTCACTCTTACAAGCTCGAAAAGAACGACGGTGCTACCTTCACAGCACAAGCTCAGCAATCCCGAACAGTTCCGCGCAACGATTCGGAAGGGCAAGCGTGCTGGAAGGAGCACCGTCGTTCTTCATTTTTATGCTGAGGCGACCGCGGGCAACCTTGCAACCGTAGGTGGCCCGCGATTTGGCCTCGTTGTGTCTAAGACTGTTGGAAATGCTGTGACTCGTCACCGTGTTTCGCGGCAGTTAAGGCACGTAGTAATCGCTATGAAAGACCAGTTCCCAGCGTCATCCCATGTAGTTGTGAGGGCGTTACCGCCAGCGGCGACAGCAAGTTCTGAGGAGTTGCGGGCAGATGTGCAGGCAGCACTCGACAAGCTCAACCGCAAGCGATAAGGCGGTTACTCGCCCTCGTGGGCTGGTTAGTCGCGCATTGTTTGATGCGGTGCGGTTCTACCAAAAGTATTTATCACCCCTTAAAATGGGTTCCACCTGTCGTTTCGACCCAACCTGCAGCGCTTATGCACTGGGGGCTTTTTCACACCATGGGGCTGTGAAAGGTCTGGTGTTGACGGTCGTGCGACTTGCCAAGTGCGGACCATGGCATCCCGGCGGCTACGATCCTGTGCCGGCGCGACGATCTGAGGTTCCACGTACCACTTCGACCACCAAGGAGTTCTGACTTACAGTGCTCAACTTCATTTATTGGCCAATCTCGGCCATCTTGTGGTTCTGGCATAAAGTTGTGAGCTTTGTGCTTGACCCAGGTTCTGGCCTGTCATGGGTCTTGGCCATCGTGTTGCTGACCTTCACCATCCGAGCTTTGTTGGTCAAGCCGATGCTCAACCAGATGCGTTCCATGCGCAAGATGCAGGAACTGCAGCCGTTGATGCAGGAGATCCGTAAAAAGTATCCCAATGATCAGCAGAAGCTGATGGAAGAAACCCGCAAGCTGCAAAAGGAAATGGGTGTTAACCCGGTTGCTGGCTGCTTGCCGGTTCTGGTTCAGATGCCAGTGTTCATTGGCCTGTTCCACGTGCTGCGTTCGTTTAACCGCACCGGTACTGGCACTGGTCAGCTGGGCTTGAGCCCAGAGGTGAACCGCGAAACCGCCAACTACATCTTTAGCGCTGCTGACGTGCAATCCTTCCTGGATGCCCGCTTGTTCGGTGTGCCGCTGTCGGCGTTTATCTCTATGCCGAAGGAAATGTATCAAGCATTCCAGCCGGTTGATTTCACCCGTACTGATATTGCACTGGTGGCAGCACCACTTATCGTGATCATCGTGTTGGCTACTCACTTTAACGCTCGGTTGTCTGTGGATCGCCAAAAGGCTCGTCGTGAGTCTGGGTTGCAAAAGCCGCCGGCGAATGACCAGATGCAGATGCAGATGGACATGATGAACCGCATGATGCTGTGGTTTATGCCGTTGACTATTTTGTTCACCGGTGTTCTGTTGCACCTCGGCCTGTTGTTCTACATGGTGTCGAATAACATTTGGACGTTCTTCCAGCAGCGTTGGATCTTTGACAAGATCGACGCTGAGGAAGCTGCCGAGATTGAGGCTAAGAAAGCTGCCAAGCGTGCGACTGCGCCTCGTCCAGGTCAGCGCCCACAGCAGGGTAAGAAGAAAAAGAAATAACAGTTAATTCCCTGCATGCCAAGCCGCCTTCTAGATTATCTGGGGGCGGCTTTGTGCTGTTGGGGTAGGTGTTGGGTGCTCATGCTAGCGTTATTGCGAAGTATATGAACACGCGTGAGTAGTGTGGGGATACACCGTAGAAAAGGGATGGTTTCACGTGAAACATGAAGAAATTGAGTCGATAGCGAGCCGCGTGTTCGGAGGAAACGTCGATAAGGCGCACGCCTACCATGAGCTTTTGGCTACCGACGGCTCCACGCGTGGTTTTATCGGCCCGCGCGAGGTTCCCAAACTCTGGTCGCGCCACCTTCTTAACTGTGCAGTGATTGGCGAGGCCATGGATGAAAACATCTGCGTCGCCGACATCGGATCTGGTGCCGGTTTGCCTGGTATCCCCCTTGCCATCGCGCGACCGGACCTGACCATCACCTTGATCGAGCCGCTTTTGAAGCGATCGGTTTTCCTCGGCGAGGTCAAAGAAAAACTCGAGCTCGACAACGTTACGGTCATTCGTGGACGTGCGGAGGAAAAAGTGGTGCGCGAGCAGCTCGGGCTTGTCGACGTCGTCACGTCTAGGGCGGTTGCGCCACTAGGAAAACTTGCCGGCTGGTCACTCCCCCTCGTTCGTCTCGGCGGAAAAATGATCGCCATGAAGGGCTCCTCAATCCATGAGGAACTTGAGCGCGACGAAAAAATGATCTGGAAAGCCGGCGGCGGAAAAGTAAAAATCTTTAGCGTCGGTGAGGTTTTGGACGAACCAACCACGCTTATTTCCATCCGCAAGGTGCGATAGCAACTACATGTGGAACCCAGTGCGGTACACGCACTAAAGTAGAAACGTACACACTGTGGGGCTCTTTACTTATATAAAGACAGGTAAAAAAGAACCCCCTTGGATAGTCTGAGAAGGGACGCATGGACGACCAGAGCTGGGACGACACCCCGATTGCTGCGGCGGCACGGCGAGCAGCCCAGGTGATGACGCCGAACACGCTTCACCTGCCGCGTCCAGAGCGCACCCGTCGCCTAACGGTTGCCAACCAAAAAGGGGGCGTGGGAAAAACCACCTCGTCGGTGAACCTAGCTGCGGGGCTGGCTCTCGGAGGTCTAAAAGTCCTCGTGGTAGACCTTGACCCGCAGGGTAACGCATCGACAGCGCTGGGTGCGGATCACCGCGCGGGCACCCTATCAAGCTACGAGATGCTCATTGGTGAATGCGCCGCAGAAGAAGCCCTCCAGCAGTCCACTGCCTCGGAAAACCTCTTCTGTATCCCCGCCACCATTGACCTCGCGGGTGCAGAAATTGAGCTGGTGAGCCTCGTGCGCCGCGAGTATCGCCTTGCCGACGCGCTCAATGATGCATTCATTAAAGAACACGGCTTTGACTACGTCTTTATCGACTGCCCGCCATCACTTGGCCTGTTGACCATCAACGCCATGACCGCAGTAGACGAAGTACTCATTCCGATCCAGTGTGAATATTACGCACTGGAAGGCGTGGGACAGCTGCTCAATAACATCGGCATGATCCGCCAGCACCTTAATCAAAATCTGCATATCTCCGCGATTTTGCTCACCATGTATGATGGCCGAACAAAGCTGTCGGAACAGGTAACCGAAGAAGTGCGCGGGCACTTCGGTGACGTGGTACTGCGCACCAAGATTCCGCGCTCTGTGAAGGTGTCTGAGGCGCCAGGCTACGGCCAGACGGTATTGGACTACGATCCAGGTTCTCGTGGTGCTATGGCCTACCTAGACGCCGCTCGCGAGCTAGCTCAGCGTGGCGACTACCTCCCCATCGAAGCGTCGGGTGCAGTGGGAATGTCTCCGGAATCGGCACGACGCCTCCAAGAACAGCTCGATAACCAAGACGGCGAAGGTGAGCAACCGGATGCTGCCGACGTGATTAACCTAGAAACATCGAAGGAGTAACGCTTTATGGCTCAAGAAACTCGCAAAGGTGGACTAGGGCGCGGCCTTGCCGCACTGATTACTAGCAGCCCCTCTGCTGGCTCCCGTATCGGCGACACCGCCGCGGACGTCGTATTCGGTGGGCCTTCCACAACACCACCTAAGCCTGGGGAAAAGAAAAAGCCGGAAGCTCCAAAACCCGCAGCAAAGCGCCACCGCAGCGGCGGAAACATCAACCCCATTCTGGCTGATGTTGTAGAAAGCCACGAGCGCGAAGAAAGTGCTGTCCGCGAACGACGCTCCCAAGAACAACTCGAAGAGTTCGGCGCCACGTACCGTGAGATTCCCGTGGGCATGCTCGTACCCAACGAGAAAAACCCTCGCAGCGTCTTCGACGAAGATGATCTCTCCGAGCTCGTCCACTCCATCAAAGAGTTCGGGCTCTTGCAGCCCATCGTCGTGCGTAGGGTCAAAGAATCCCCCGATGAGCGCTACGAGATCATCATGGGTGAACGCCGTTGGCGAGCATCGTCGAAAGCTGGGCTCCCCACGATCCCAGCAATCGTGCGACAAACCGACGACTCCGACATGTTGCGCGACGCCCTGCTGGAAAACATCCACCGCGTCCAACTCAACCCCCTCGAAGAAGCAGCGGCCTACCAGCAGCTTCTCGAAGAATTCGGCGTCACCCAAAACGAGCTCGCCGATCGCCTCGGGCGCTCGCGGCCAGTAATCACCAACATGATCCGCCTGCTAGGGCTGCCTGTCGACGTACAACGCAAAGTCGCGGCCGGTGTTCTTTCCGCAGGCCATGCCCGCGCACTGCTCGGTGTGAAAGCCGGCGAAGACACCCAAGCAGAACTCGCACAGCGGATCATCGCCGAAGGACTATCAGTACGCGCCACCGAAGAAGCCGTCACCCTGCTTAACCGTGGCGAGAAACCAGCACCGAAAAAGCGTGAAAAAACACCAACACCAGAGTTTCTTACCCACGCAGCCGATCGCCTCGCCGACGACCTAGACACCAAAGTGTCCGTCAGCATGGGCAAACGCAAAGGCAAAATTGTGGTGGAATTCGGAGGCCGTGAAGACTTCGAACGCATCATGGGCCTACTCGGCGGAGAGCACTAAAACATACTAAAAAAGGGAGCCTCCTAGGAGGCTCCCTTTGCTATGTGCTGTGCAGGGGGCTAAGGGGCTACAGCAAACCCTGCTCCAGCATCTCAGAGAAACGATACGTGCCCGTGGGCTGGTCATCGTCGTCAAGCAAATAAAGGCGCTTAACAGCAACCACAATGGCTTCCGCGATAGCGTCGCGCTGCTCAGGATCGGTCAAAATAGCCACGTCGTGCGGATTGGTCAGATAACCCAACACAACCTCCACAGTAGGCATCTCCGTAATGCGCAGCAGATCCCACGTGCGACCATGATTACCGCAGTTAACCAGATCCGTGCGCGCAGAAATTTCGCGCTGAATAAAGCCAGACAACATCTCGCCCGTCAGCGAACTAGAACCCATCTCGGAACCGAAATAGAAGCTAGCAACGCCATTGGCTTTATCATTCGGGTACTTATCGCACTGCAAGGAGATCATCACATCAGCACCAAACGCATTAGCGATGTCTGCGCGATCTTTCAGCGAAGGACTATCTTGGCGCGGACGCGACACAATAGTTTCCATGCCAGCGGCAATCATGCGGCCCTCGATACGGCCCGCCAGATCCCAAATGATCTCTTCTTCCGTGATATCGCCATAAGGACCACGAACAACTTGGCCCTTATCGGCACCACCAAAGCCTGGGTCGATAACCACGCGCTTACCAGCGAGCATTGGGCCGGCATCACGAACACGCTCGCGTTCCCGCAGCGCATGCGGCGAGCCGCCGGTGATACGGCGGCCCAAGCGGCCGAAAGCGCGAATGGTTTCGGGGCCACAGATACCGTCTGGGTTAAGACCATAGTTGAGCTGGTAGTTTACTAACGACGTGTAGGTCAGCTCGCCAAAGCGGCCATCGACACGATCGGTGTAAAAGCCCAGCTCCTGGAGTTGATGCTGCAGCTGAACAACATCATCGCCCACGAAAATATTGTTGGGCTCAAAACTCAACACACGTGCACCGAGGCTATAGGAAGCTTCGCGTAGGAGCTTCAACGTGATCTCGTTGATCTCACCGCTGGCAATAATGCCACGAGCCTGCTGGAATCCCTGAAGAGCCAGCGCTAGGTCCTCATCAAACAGGGTTTCGCTATCGGTGAAAGTATCACTTTTGGTCTGCTCGAGGTTCTTGGTGGTTCCCTCAAGCAGACCAAGTCGCGTCAGTGCAGTTCTGACTTCGGCGATGCGTGGGCTACGGTCGCCGACTCTCAACGTGCCAGACACACTGCTCCTTTCCTTCGCTAAATGCATAACTTAGGAAAGTCTAGCAGTCATAGAAAAGAACGCAGCTTTGCCACGATTTCAGATTTCGGACGAACTCCCACAAATTCGGAAACCTTCTGGCCATCCTTGAAGATCAAAACTGTGGGAATAGACATGATCTGGAACATTGCGCCGAGATTGCGCTCCGCATCCACGTCTACCTTGGCCACTACGACTTCGTCGCCAAGCTCTTCTGCGATCTCGTCGATGATAGGTCCGAGCTTCTTGCACGGCCCACACCACTGCGCCCAAAAATCAACCAACACCGGCTTATCCGAGTCGATAACAATGCTCTTGAACGTGTCCTGGGTTAAAGCAATAGCGTTTGACATGAGTAAATGCTCCTTTAAGAATTCAGTGCTGCCAGGTAATGCTCGGCGTCGATAGCTCCGCGGCAACCGGAACCAGCCGCAGTAATGGCCTGCTGGTAGTGATTGTCCACGAGGTCACCGACAGCGAACACGCCTGGCACATTTGTCTTGGTGCTGGGGTGTTCCACTACGACGTAACCAGCGGCATCGGTGGTGACAACATCGCGGAACATTGCCGAGCGTGGATCGTGTCCAATAGCAACGAACATGGCGGTGGCATCGAGAACCGAAGTCTCGCCGGTGACGGTGTCAGTAAGCTCAAGACCACTAACAGTGGTATCTCCCAAAACCTTCGACACTGTTTTATTCGTAACAAACTCAATCTTTGGATTGTTCTTCGCGCGCTCCAACATAATGGCCGAGGCACGGAACTCGTCACGGCGGTGAACAATCGACACTTTAGAACCGAACTTGGTCAAGAAGTCCGCCTCCTCCATCGCAGAGTCGCCGCCACCAATCACAGCAATGTGGTGGTCACGGAAGAAGAACCCATCACAGGTTGCACATGCCGACACACCGCGACCCAACAAAGTCTGCTCCCCTTCCACACCGAGATAACGCGGTGCAGAACCCGTGGCCAAGATGACAGTGCGAGCCTGGAACTCCTGATCATCCACCCAGATCTTTTTTATATCGCCTTCCAGCTCCACCTTGGTCACCAGCTCCATGCGCAGATCAGCACCGAACTTCTCAGCCTGCTCGCGCATATTCTGCATGAGCTCAGGGCCCATGATGCCCTCGGGGAAACCTGGGAAGTTTTCTACCTCGGTGGTGGTCATCAGCGAACCACCGTATTCGATGCCCTCGAACACAATGGGCTTAAGTTCGGCGCGAGCTGCATAAAGCGCTGCGGTGTAGCCGGCTGGGCCTGATCCGATAATGGCAACGTCGTGGATTGTTCCAGCGGTGGTGTCAGTCATGGATGTGGTACTCCCTTTTGTCGGTTGATACATGACCACAGTGTAATCAGTAGTCGCTGTTTGATGGGCACAACGCCTGTTTGGTGGGATTCATTCCATATGTGAGGCAGACCGCACTGATAAGCGCTGCGTTGCCTAGCTGTCCGTCATAAGGGGCTCCAGCATGGCCTGCAGCTGGGTTTTGGCCCGCGCCCGCCGCGATTTAATAGTGCCAGGTTTGACCCCCGTGATTGCCGCGGCGAGGTTGATGTCGTAGCCCATGATGTCGACAAGCTCAATGGCGGTGCGCTGATCGGGTGCTAATTGCTGAACGGCGCGGGAGACGGACATGGTTGTTTCGTGGGCGTCGAGGGGATCGTGGGAGCTGGGGTGGCCGCTGGCGATGGCGGCTTCGTGGTAGTCGTCGACAAGTATGAAGTTGCGCTCACGACGGCGGTGAACATAGTCGTAGGCGGTGTTGGCAACAAGCTTGTAGAGCCACGTGCTCAGCGCCGCGTCACGACGATACCGGTGCAGGCTGTGGCTGGCTTTCAGCAAGGATTCCTGCATGATGTCGTCAGCATCCGTTGCCGATTGCGTGTACTTTTTAGCAAGCCACCACAGCTTTTTATAGTGGCGGCGTGTGATCTCGTGAAACGCTTGGCCATTGCCTTCAAGATAGAGCGTGACCAACTGGTCGTCGCTGCAACTGGCGTGCTCCACTATGCCGACGCAGGGGTCGGCTATCCCTCCCACCATGATCAATCCCCCCTGTTATGAGTCATGTGCTTGGACAACATAGTGGACGGAGCGTGGGCGGCCTTCGAGTTTTAACTTCACAATGTATTGGATGTGTTACACACAAAAGGCCCCCGCTTTTCGACGAGGGCCTCAATGCTGCGACAAGCAGCGGTTTTACTAGGTTTTTGCCACCAGTTTCACGTCGTTGATTTCTGGGGACACACCATCTGGGACACCCACCACGCGGATACTCAACGAGGTGACCGCCGGTGCCGGAGCCACAGTGATCTTGGTGCGCGACTTGGTAACAGTGCCCGTGCCCACCACGGTGTCCCCGGCACGGACCTCTAGCGTCATGTCCTTGGTAGGGGAATCAACAATGACGCGACTAATCACATACGGCTGGGCGAAGTTGAGAACCAACGTATCGCCCTTGGCCGGCTGCCACGCGCTTTCAAGTGCGGTGTCGATCGCAAGAGGGGCAGTGTCCGGCACATCGGGATCAGCATTGCCTGCTGCATGGGAAGTCTCAGCACTGATAATTGGCACCACAATGCCTGGCATGGTGGAATTAGCCGACTCGCTTTGGCCACCAGCAATCGAATTCTTCGTAATCGGAGCCTCCTGCTTATCTCCGCCGAGAACACTAGTCACATAAGCAGTGATAATGGCCAAGACCACCACGAGGAGTACAGCTGTGGCTGCAATAAAGACGCGGCTACTGCGGCTAAATCCACGGCTACCAAAACCTGGGGTGTTGGTCGGCTTCGGGGTTTCCTCCGCAGTGACGTTGAGGTGCTCCTCGTGAGCATCATCAGGATCAGGGAGATCAGCGATAGCCTGTGGCAAATCGGCTGCGTCTTTTTGCAACAAAGCCGTAATGGCCTTCGGCGCGGTGTCGACGTCGATAAGCGTGCCCAAAGCAGTACGCAACGACCGCAGATCGCGCTCATAAGAAGAATCCGACAACACCGCAGGAAACGCCAAAACCGCCATACCATCAGTGTTAATACGAATACGCGCATGGTTATCAATACCCAGCGGTGTGTGAGCCTGCTCCGCCGCCACACTCGCCTGAGCCAATGGCTCAAACGCATACACCGCCGCATAAGGATTCACCGCAGAATCCGCCACCGCCGACAAATTAGAACCACGAACCCAGTCCGCCACCACAAGGCAACCATTGCGGTACGACAACACCTCAATATTCGGCGCAATCGCAGGATGATGCAGACCAGCCAACGCACGCGTACGACGCGCAATCTCAGCAGCCTTACCCGCCGCCGCAGCAGGGCTTGCCGGGGCCTGCGGGGCACTTCCCGACGTATCCACGAACACCAAGGCCACATCCCTACCCGTGGCCTTTTCGCGGGCATGCCAGAAACGAGCAGTCGAGACTGAACCGTGGTCGGCAAGCAGACGGAAACGACCATCCGACACCTGCGCACCCGGCACCAAACGCGGGCCACGAACAATACCAGCAGACATCGGCGCAGGAATCGGGGTGGCATTGAACGTGTCGTCGAAAGTAAGCGCCTGAGCCGCAAGAGCCTCGTTCGTAGGAATCGTATCGGCAGGCTGCTGCGCCTTCATCTTGATCACACGACGCATACCAGGGATCCGCTGCAACGCGTAACCCAGGCTGACAACCTCTTCCAGCCCAGAACGCGACAACACCAGCGCAGTGACCACCAGGAACACCACACCCACAATCGCCAAATGAATCAACATGCCCACGCTGCCGAAGAACTCAAAAAAGCCACCAGCAACACGATCCATCCCCATGCTGAGACCCAAAGCAACCATAATGCCTACCAGCGACGAACCCAACGCCCACACACTGGTCTTAGTCACTTCCCTGCTGCCCAAATTGCCCAACTTACGACGCAACAACATCGCACCAATCAGCGCACCAGAGACAAAACCGAAACCATTGGCAGCACCCAGCAAAATAACCACACGGCTAGGATCCGACGCCACCAACGGAGCCAACATCGACAACACCACCTTGGTGCCCGTAATGCCAGCAATAATAAACGTAGGAGTCCACGCCTCCTCACGGGCATAGAACACACGCAAATGCAACAACACCAACGCATAAGGCAACAACGTAAAAGCCGAATACGCCAGCGTTAAACCAAGGATAGAAGCGGACTCCACATCGAAACGTCGATAAGCAAACAAGCCCACACCAATGCGCTCACCATAAGCGCTAAAAAACACCACAATCGGAATAAGGGCAATAAACGTCAGCTTCGAGCCCACCACCAAATCGCGGACCACAGCCTTATCATCACCATCAGCCGCATTACGCGACAACCGTGGCATAATTGCCGTCAACAACGTCACGCCGATAATGCCATATGGCACCTGCAACAACAGCCAATGCTGCTGATAAATATTCGGCGCACCCGCATCCGCATGCGACGCAATACGCGTCGTAATGATGTAACCCCACTGCGAAATCGCCACATAAACGATAATCGCCAACGCCATGCCACCGAACTGCTTTAACCGGGCATCAATACCCCACAGCGGCTTCAGCGACACCCCAGCACGACGAATCGGCGGAATCATAATCAGCAACTGCACCACAACACCCAGCGTGGTACCCAAACCCAGCAACAACACATGCGGATCCGTCACCTTTGACGGCGCATCCGGATCAATCTCCCCCGGCAACAACATATAAGCCACCAACACCACAATGGTGATCACGTTGTTCGCCACCGGAGCCCACGCACCAGGCTTAAAAATCTGCTTAGTGTTCAACACCGCCATCAACAGCGCAAAAATGCCATAGAAATAAATCTGCGGCAACAACAGATACGCAAAGCTCGTGGTCTGGAACAGATTGACCTTGCCG
Organism: Corynebacterium diphtheriae; assembly: GCF_001457455.1. NCBI lineage: Bacteria > Bacillati > Actinomycetota > Actinomycetes > Mycobacteriales > Corynebacteriaceae > Corynebacterium > Corynebacterium diphtheriae. The sequence goes on along the minus strand of NZ_LN831026.1, from coordinate 2,451,734 downwards.
TCCGAACGCAACATCAACCGGCTCAGCCACGGTGCCGATACCACCGCAATGATCGTCACCGCGATCAGCAACGTGGACGCCAACGTGAACAACCGGCGAATAAACGCCTCACCACGATCGGGGTCTTCCTTCTCCGCGCGCACCAACACCGGCACCACCAGAGACGTCAACACCGCACCCAACACGATCTCCGTGATCAAGTTCGGCAACGTATTACCGGTGTTAAACGCCGACGCGATCGCACCACCCAGAGTGGTAGTAATCAACACCGTGCGCAAAAAGCCGGTAATACGAGACACCAACGTAGCAATCGCCATCGAGCCGGTAGAGCGCACCACATCGCTATCGCTCGTCTCCTGCGCGTCGCTTTCCGGCGTCGCAGTAGCCGCTGCCGTTGTAGCCTCCGCAGGCTCCTTCGCCGCTTCCTCGGCAACAGCCACAGCAACCGACGTATCGACGGCAGCCACCGCAGCTTCTGGCTGCTTATGGCGAACCGGCACACGATCGAGCTTGGAGCGATCATTCGATGTCTCCTTTGCTACCTGTGGGCGCGCCGCCGGCACAGGCGCAGGGGCGGCCGGGGTAACAATGCGATGTCGCGTGCCACGCTGCGGATTGGGTGTGGGATTCGTGGGATTCAACGAAGTGTCCTACTTTGCAAAACTTGAGGTACCTGAGGGAGCTGGTGAGAACGCAAAAGGGGCCGGTATAACAGGCCCCCCTCTTAGCGAATGCGCTGAGCATGTGGAACTATGGTGAGTCATCACTCAACCGGTGTTGCTGTCGATGCCTACTAGGCTGCGGCACATGGGCACTACTGCTCCCCGTTACCTCCGCCTCCTCAGGCTCGACCTGAGCTAACTCCTGAGCTTCTCGGCGCTTCTTTTTAAAGAACCGCAAGAACAAAAACGCAAACAGCACCAAAATTGCTGCAGATACCGCACCACCCGTGCTCAACAAGCCGCGCCGGGTTTGCACACTAATGTCGACCGGATTAGAGATCGCAGCCCCAGAAGGTGTGGCGAGCCACAACTTGAGGTCTGTGCGGGAATCGTCGCTAGGCAGATTGGCTGTCATCTGAAGGGTGATGGAGCCCTTCGCCGGAATGACCACATGGTCGTCCAGCTTTAACGACGCCCCCTGCGGCCCTGTGAACCGGATACGTGCATCCACAGGGAGCGGCAGACCGTTTTTCGCCGCGATCAAAAGCGGTGAGGAATCAGAAAAGCGGGTGTACACGTTGCCAGGGGGCAACAATGTGACCGAGCTGCGCAGCTCGGTGAGCGTATCGCGGTTCTCGTTGGCGATCGTGTGAGAATCGGCGACCGACTTATCAAAGGTGGCCATTGACCTGCGCGTTGTCATTCCAATTGTGCGCAATAGATCTTGTCTTAGCGGTGCAGTGAAATTATAAGGAGTCACCGCAATAGCCGGATCCGACACCATCAAGCGCGTGAGATCATTGGTGTAATCCGACTGCTGACGCACACGAAGAATCTCCGTATCCGACACCACCGTCGGATCACTATACGGCGCACCAAAGCCGGCAGCCTGCCCATTGCTGAAGTCGCGGGCGCGTGCCCGCAACTCCTCTTCCTGCTGTGCAGACGTAGACACATAATCCTTCAACGTCATTGGCACCGCAGCATGACTATCCAACGCCGCCGCAGCAGACTCCAACCATGCGCGCGGCTGCGACTGCCCCGCCGGCAGCATCATAAGCAGTGGATCCGCCGATACCTCGTGGGACTGTTCAAGGGTGTCATCGCCGGTATCTACTGCTTCGGCAGCTGGCGAAGGCAACTCTTGACGATTCGCTGCCACCGCCAGCGTTACCGCCGACGCAGCCGTCGCCGAACGAGTAGCGGCACTATCCAAGGAATAATCAAAACGCGCCGCCTCATTGCCATAACCCACCGTAATGGGATGCGTAGTAGCCTGAGCCAACGTTGCCGCCAATGAACCCTGATAGGTCACCGAACGAATACCCGGCGCGAGCATGCCAAACCGGCCCGACTGCGGAACCTGCCACACCGTATTATCTGCCACTAGCACTGATACCGGAACACTAGGCGTAGGTGCCGTTGCTGTGGGGGCGGAGCTGTTCACACTGTCCAAGGAAGCCTGTGAATCTGGGGTATTCGGTGAGGCGTCGACAGGAGATGGTCCTTGGGTGCTTGCCTCCCATGCGGCATTGATATCGCCGCCGGTTCCTTGCGATTGGTCCGCCCACCCCAAGCTTTTGGCCGCATCTGGGGATACATAACCCGAACCTGGGATGACGATATTGGGTTCTGGTTGGACACCGACTACGTCTTCGAGTATTGCAGAGCCCCGCTGGACGGCTTCGCGCATAAGCCACGGGTTGTTTGTTTTAGCTACCGCATCGAGGTCCGCGTTGGCCCACGGCATGGCAACGATGCAGGTATTGCGGGCGAGGGCACGCACTTTATCCAACCATTGTGCGGCATCCTGTACACCCTGACCTGGGGTCAATGAGGCCTTCGTGTCGTCCTGAGACCACGAATCACGCAGCCGCCTTTTATCCGACACGGAACTGGGGCGGCTATCGCCTACCGAATAACCATTGCTCATCCGGGAGGCGACGTCGATAAGCTGTGGGTCCAGCGCAACACACGTCGCACGACGCAGCGCCTCATTATCGGTGGCCACGCTGAGGGCGTCGACAAGCTCGGCAAGCTTACCACCAGCACGCATCGACTCCGCCAGCTGCTCCGAACGCAAAATCAACGGCGCACGCTCCGGTGCCTCCCCCGTCTCACCGCCCACGATGTCCACATCTGCCGTCACCGGCGCCACAATGCTCAACGGGCTCACCGAACGCGGCACCGCCTCCGCATGCGGATCCTTCACATTCAACAAAAAGCGTTGCGACGAAAACTGCTCCCCCGAAGCAGTAGTCAACCCAACCCACACCGGATAAATGCCAGGCTGGCTAATCCTTAAACCATCGGCCGTCGTCGACGACACCGGAACCTGCACCTTAACCTGCGTGGACTCCCCAGGTGCCAACGAAGAATCAATACGACCCACCACGGCACTCGGGCCAAACGCACCAGAATCACCCGCCAACACCGTGCGTGCCGACGCCACATCCGCCACCGCAGCCGCATTACGCGCCGCAATAGATACCGACCCCGCCGACAACATATCAGTACTGTTATTGGTAACCGTCAACGACAGCTCAACCGCAGCACCCAACGCCACTTGAGAATCCACATGCGTGACCTCGAACGTGACCGCCGCATTACTATCCACCGTGCGCAACTCAGGGTTGACCCACTGATCCCGCCACGTATCATCCGACGGCGACGCGGGGAGGGCGTCGGCACGCGCCTGCGGAGCAAAAACAACCGGCACCGCCACAGGGGCAGCCAACGCGGCGATACTCGCCACAGCCACACTCACTGTGCTTGTTACCAAACGAAGGTTGCGGGACATCACCGTGGAGTAACCCTCCCTGCTTCCTTCTCCTTGATCGCATACTCAGGAAGCACATCATGGGCAATACGTGCCAACTTACGCTCATCCGCATACGCAAAATGCTCAATCAACTCATCCGCAGGAATCCACGCAACCTCCGTAACCTCAGGATCCTCATCGTTGAGATAACCATCCACATAGCGCAACAAATGATGATGCACCGTCTTGTGAATACGCACCCCCTCAGACACAAACCAATAATCAATCGTGCCCAGCTGCGTAATCACCTCACCATGGATGCCCGTTTCCTCCCACACCTCACGCTCAGCGGTCGCCGCAGTCTCCTCACCTGGCTCCACATGGCCCTTCGGCATTGACCACAGCAGTCGCCCACGACGATCAAGCCGGCCAATCAGTGCCACGTAGATACGAGAGAGATCCACGTTGTTGTTCTCGTCCACGGCCTCCGCCAGACCGGAAATGACCAAACCGCCTGCCGACGTCTCATCGCGGGTAGCAATCCGCGATGACCTATTGTTCTGGCGGCGCGACTGGTTGCCACGGTTCTTATTGCCCGCGTGCCGACGCCGCTTGGTACCCGAGCCCGAATTCGACGAATCCCCACTGTGGGAACCACGCTGGGTAGAACGGTGCGCTGGACGACGCTTACGTCTCGTGTGCTTATTCTGCTTGTCTTTATCGACCCCACGGCTGCCGCGCTCCCCGCGAGAACCGGAAGTGCTCGAACTGGGCGCAGCAGACTTTGAGGCGCCACCACCTTGTGTAGAAGCGCCTGAATCCATACGCCTGCGCGGCTTGCCGCGACGGCGGCGCGTGCGCTGTGGCGACGCGGAAGCATGATCCGCATGAGCCCGTTCGTTTTCAGTCATCCCGCTGATCGTATCCCGTTCACGCTAAAGAAGGTATCTACGAACCACATTTGTGCCAAGATTTGCACAAGATTGTACCTCTAAGGAATAAGCCACTGGATGCTTCATCGGGCTTTAGTGCGTTAAAGAATGTAGACTCATGCGGGTGAATTCACAGAGTAACCATGATGTTTCCCCCGCCCCCTCCGGCGTGGTCGTAGAAGCTGCCGATCCAGCTGAGCTGTTGGTCCGCGCGCAGAAAACCCTAGGCTTACTCTCTCCGCTGTTGAGCCCGCTGGCTCAAGCATTTCACGAGCGTGGGCACCGCCTCTACCTCGTAGGTGGTTCGGTGCGTGACGCTCTCCTTGATGAGCTTGGGCACGATCTGGATTTTACAACGGATGCCCGCCCTGAGGTGGTATCCGCGATCCTGGAAGAGTACGCCCCCGTGGTCTGGGATACTGGTATCGAATTTGGCACCGTTTCAGCAGAAAAAGAGGGCCAACAAATCGAGATCACCACGTTCCGCTCCGACATTTATGATGGGCAGTCCCGTAACCCCGAGGTGCAATTCGGCGACACTCTTGAGGGTGATCTGATTCGCCGTGACTTCACCGTCAACGCTATGGCGATGGAGATCCTGCCGGATGGGTCTATGCAGTTCCACGATCCCGTGGGTGGCATGGATGATCTAGCTGCGGGCCTTTTGGATACCCCAGCGGCTCCGCAGCAAAGCTTTAACGACGACCCCCTGCGTATGCTGCGCGCTGCTCGTTTCGTTTCCCAGTTGGGCTTTGATCTCGCACCACGAGTGCGCCACGCCATGACGGAGATGGCGGATCAGATCACACGCATTACCGCTGAGCGCGTGCAGGTAGAGCTGGACAAAATGATCTGCGGTAAAGCCCCATGGGATGGTGTCGACGTGATGGTAGATACCGGATTGGCGGATATTATCTATCCGGAAATCTCTGCGCTGCGGCTCACCCAAGACGAACACCATCAACACAAGGATGTGTATGCCCACTCCCTGACGGTGTTGCGCCAGGCGATGGATCAAGAAGAAGACGGCCCTGATGTGGTGCTGCGCTGGGCTGCCCTCATGCACGACTGTGGTAAGCCAGATACGCGCGAGTTCTCCCCCGAGGGGCGCGTGAGCTTCCACCAGCATGAGATCGTGGGTGCCCGCCTCATGCGTCACCGCATGCGCGCGTTGAAGTACTCCAAGCACATGATCCGTGACGTTAGTGAACTCATTCGCCTGCACATGCGGTTCCATGGTTTCAGCGAAGGCGAGTGGACGGATTCGGCGGTGCGTCGCTACGTCACCGATGCTGGCGACCTGCTCCCCCGCCTGCACAAGCTCGTGCGCGCTGACTGCACCACGCGGAACAAAAAGAAAGCGGAACGTCTGCAAAAAACCTACGACCATCTAGAAGATCGCATTGCAGATATTGCCGCAAAAGAAGACCTAGCCAAGGTGCGCCCCGACCTAGACGGTAACGAGATCATGGAGATCCTCGACATCAAGGCAGGACCCCAAGTGGGACAAGCATGGAAGTTCTTAAAGGAACTGCGCTTAGAGCGTGGCCCCCTAGAACGTGAAGATGCGATTTTGGAATTGAAGAAATGGTGGTACGAGCAGTAAATGTTTGCGGATCGACTCTTTAACGCCATGGAGCGCAATGAACCCGCGCCGGGCATAGTGTTAGTTGCTGCGCCTTCGATGGAATCGGAGGATTTTGCGCGCAGTGTCATTTTGATTATCGAGCACAGCGAATATGCCACCTTTGGCGTCAACCTTGCCTCGCGTAGCGACGTCGCCGTGTTCAACGTGATACCTGAATGGGTGCCATGTGTGACCAAGCCACAGGCCCTGTATATCGGAGGTCCGTTAAACCAGCAGTCTGTGGTGGGTGTTGGCGTGACCGCGCAGGGCGTGGATGCATCCCATGCAGACAACCTCACTCGCCTTGCTAACCGGCTGGTGATGGTGAATTTGGGTGCGGACCCAGAAGAGATAAAGCCGTTGGTGTCGGGTATGCGCCTGTTTGCCGGTCATGCAGAATGGGCGCCTGGTCAGCTGGCTCAGGAGATTGAGAACGGTGACTGGTTTGTGGCTCCGGCGCTCCCCTCGGACGTGACGGCTCCAGGAAGCGTTGATGTGTGGGGCGATGTGATGCGTCGTCAGCCCATGCCGCTGCCGTTGTATTCCACGTTCCCAGTCAATGTGGGAGAAAACTAAGTGGTTTCACGTGAAACATCGAAAAAACGAACGGAGATTCTCGGCGGAATAAAAGACTCATGGGCGGTGGCCCTCGGTCTCGTCCCCCTCGGCGTCGCCTTCGGGCTCGTGGTGGGACAATCCGGTTTTGCATGGTGGTGGGCCCCCATCTTTTCCATCATCATCTACGCGGGGTCCATGGAGTTCCTCGCACTGAACCTCATCCTTACCGGTGTTGGGCCTATCTCGGCGGCGATCACCGGCTTTATGGTGAACTTTCGCCATATCTTTTATGGCCTCACCTACCCGCGCCACGCGGTGCGTTCCCGCATTGGTCGCGCCTATTCCACGTACGCACTCACTGACGAGTCTTATGCAATCGTCTCGGCGCGCCCCAACGCGCAGCGTATCGACGGTTCCCGCGTGCTCGCCATCCAAGTATTCTGCCACGTAATGTGGGTATCCTCTGGCGTGCTTGGTGCCGTCGCCGGAAGCGCGATCCCGCAGGGCCTAAAAGGCATGGAGTTTGCGCTCACCGCACTGTTTATCGTGTTGGCGTGGGAATCCTTCCGCAACAACCAAGACTGGTCGTTGATATTTTTTGCCGTAGCCTTCTCACTCATCGGCCTAGGGCTGGTGCCACAACAAATGCTGATTTTTGCTCTCGTGGTGTACTTCCTCTTGTTGCTGGTGCGTAACGCTTCCCCGCGTATCGACACCCAATTGACCTGGAAGATCGGAGATCGCCGGTGAACTCCCCTATGAACCCATTAGTGCTCGCCGGTTCTGCGGGACTTCCCGATGGGATTAGTCTCCTGTCGGTCTTTGCGGTGATTATCCCCGTCGCCATAGTGACCGTGCTGCTGCGACAGATCCCCTTTGCTGCGGTGCGACTCCTTAAGGGCAGCCCTTTGATGGGGTTGCTGGCCATGACCATGCCCGTGGGCGTGATGGTCGTGCTGGTGATGTACACCCTCTATGGTTCCCTTGAAGCCCCTGGCGGGCTTGTGGCCGCGTTGATAGCCTCGATCGGAACGCTGGTGTTGCACTGGTGGCGGCGCAATCCAGGGCTTTCCATCATGGGTGGAACGGCACTGTATATGGTGTTGGTGAACCTCGTCTGGTAGCTCGTGGTGAGCGCGCGAAAAAGTGGGTAGTTCGGGACACGGTGTTGTCTCAAACTACCCACTTTTTTCAGTGGTGCTGCAGCGCTGTGTGGTGTTGCAGCGCTGGGGCTAGCGCAGCTCCGAGAACTTGGCTACGGCTTCTGCCCACAGCACCTCGAACTCTTCTTGGAGAAGATGCGTAGCGGTGATGTCAGGGAAATTTGCGTAGGAGTTGGGGTGCGGCACAGTACGTTCCGGTGCTGCGGCCATACCGGCTACTGCGTTACCGTGCGCTGCCCCACGGATGGTGTTGGAAGGATCGAGTTCGAGGATACGGTGCAGGGTGCAGTGCGTTGCGCTTGTTGGTTCAAGCTCTGCGATGTGAATACTTGTGCCCACTCCTGGGATGGTCATCTCGGTACGAACATAGAGGAGCTGTTTGTCAGTTGTGGTCATGCTGACATCTTAGACGCGTGTTGCGCATAGCGGGATGCTAGCCAGGAGCACATCATGAGTTGGACTTGGTGGAAGATCATGAGCGGCAGGATGAGCAGACCGAGGTTGGCGCCGCCGAAGATCACGGCTGCCATGGGGAGCCCAGAGGCGAGGGATTTCTTGGTGCCGCAGAATTCGATGGCGATGACGTCGCCACGCGCAAAGCCGAGTTTTTGGGCGCTCCAGCGGGTGAACCAGAGCATGAAGCCCACCAAGATGATGGAGAACGCGACGAGGAAGATGATTTCCCCGAGGCTGACGGTGGACCAGATTCCGGCGACCATGCCGGCGGAAAAGGCTGAGTACACCACCATGGCGATGGATCCGCGGTCGACGATTTTGGTGGCTTTGTTGGCGGCGATGTCTTTGATCCAGCGGCGGCAGAGTTGTCCTGCGATGAAGGGGAACAGCAGCTGGATAGCGATTTTGAGGAATACACTGGTGTCTACGTGGATGCCGCCGTTGTCGGTCATCAGGAGCATAACGAGGACGGGGGTTGCTATCACGCCGATGAGGTTGGATGCGGAGGCGCTAACGATGGCTCCGGCGACGTTTCCGCCGGCTATCGACGTAAACGCTACCGAGGATTGCACTGTTGATGGCACCAAGGTGAGGTACAAGATTCCGAGGTAGAGCGCGCTCGAGATCACCATTTCTAGTGGTTTGAGTGCGATTCCGATCAGTGGGAATGCCACGAAGGTGAACGCCAGAATGGTGAGATGGAGTTTCCAGTTTTTGAGGCCTTCGAGGGCTTCGTGTGTGGAAAGCCTGGCACCGTAGAGGAAAAACAGCAGGCCGATGGCGATGTTAGTGGCCAAGGAGAAGTTGTGGGCGAAGGCTCCGCGGGCGGGTGCGATGATCGCGATGATCACCGCAAGGATGATCAGCACGATCAAGGGGTCGAGGTTTTTGATTCTTCCTACCATTCCTCGAGTCTAAAGCAGAGCTAGGAGGTAACGGTGGCGGTATCGCCTGTTACCTCCACGGTGGCAGCTTTGAGGGGGTCGCGGGCGAGCCCACTGACTACGGAGCCATCGGTGATGTCGAAGACGGATCCGTGTGCTGGGCAGATCACGTGGGAGCCGTCTACTTTGGTGATCTTGGCGCGCTGGTGGGTGCAGGCCGCGGAGTAGGCCTTGTACTCCCCTGCGGTTGGTTGGGCGAGGATGAAGTCGCCGACGATGACGGCGCTGCCGATAGGGACTTCGCTGACGGCTATTTCTTTGGCTTTGTCGGCATCGCCTCCGCAGGCGGCTAGGACTACTCCAGCGAGTGTGGTTGCGGACCCGAGGAGGAACATGCGGCGAGAACATGGATGTGTCATGCCTTCCAGTATCACACATCCATGTTTTGTCACAGTGATTTTTCATGTCTTTAACGAACGCGAAAATTTCTTCGGTGAGAGCCTCAAGGTCTGTCACTTGGGCTGGCTCTGGGTGTGTGCCTGTGGTGTGCCGCTCGATGATCGACGTCAGTGCGGAGCCTGTGATGGCACCGCTGGCTCCTGCCGCGATTGCGTCGCGCACATGCTCGGGTGTGGAGATGCCGAAACCGAGCAGGATCGGTGCGCCGCCGAAGCGTTTCACATTTGCTACCACTTGCTCTAGTCCCCTAGTAGAGGATTCCCGTTCGGTTCCGGTCACACCATCGCGGGAGATGGCGTAGATGTATCCGCTGGAGTGTTGCGCTACCTCTTCCAAGGTTGCTTCCGAGGCTTGTGCGGGGGCGATGAAGATGGGGTCGATTCCAGCTTGCTTGGCGGCTGCGATGAAAGGCTCGCCTTCGCGGACAGGGACGTCGGGAAGCAGGATGGAGTCTACGCCGGCGTCGGCGAATTCTTGATAGAACTGGGTGATCCCGCGGGTGAAGGCAACGTTGCCGTAGATGAGCATGCCGATGGGAAGTTCGGGGAATTCTTTGCGGATCTGTCGGATCAGTTCCAGCGAGCTATCGACGGTGGCTCCGTTGTCGAGGGCACGGAGGTGGGAGCGTTGGATTGTGGGGCCGTCTGCTACCGGGTCGGAGAAGGGGACGCCGAGTTCGAGGGCGTCGGCACCCGCGGCAACGGCGGTACGGATGATTGCTAACGACGCCTCTGGGGTGGGATCGCCCAGCATGATGAAGGGGACGAATGCTCCTTCGTTTTTGGCGCTGAGTGCGGAGAATAATTTGGTGTAGCGAGTCATGTTTTTAGTCCTTTACAACCAGCTCTGGGTGGGCGGAAAGAGTGCGGCGGATGTGGTCGATGTCTTTGTCGCCACGGCCAGACAAGGACACCACGATGGTGATATCTTCGTTGTTTTCCTCAGCGAGGGCGGCGCGTTTGAGCGCATAGGCAAGAGCGTGGCTGGATTCCAAGGCCGGGATGATGCCCTCTTCGCGGGAGAGCAATTGGAATGCTTCGAGTGCTTCCGCATCAGTGATGGCGACATAGCGGGCGCGCCCAGACTTTGCTAGATGGGCGTGTTGTGGGCCGACACCTGGGTAGTCGAGGCCGGCTGAAATGGAATAGGATTCCTCTACTTGGCCATCGGAGTTGCGCATGAGGTAGCTTCTGGTGCCGTGCAAAATACCGATTTGGCCGTTGTTGATGGTAGCGCCGTGTTTTCCGGAGCTTAGTCCCATTCCACCTGGTTCTGCGCCGACGAGTTCTACTGAGGGGTCGTCGATAAAGTCGGCGAACATGCCGATGGCGTTGGATCCACCGCCGACGCAGGCAACCACCACATCTGGCAGTGCGCCGGTTTGCTCAAGTATTTGGGCTTTGGCCTCTTCTGAGATTACGCGGTGGAATTCGCGCACAATCGTGGGAAATGGGTGTGGCCCGGCTGCGGTGCCGAGCAGATAGTGTGACTCGTGGAAGGTTGCGGTCCAATCGCGCAGTGCTTCGTTGACTGCATCTTTGAGGGTTCCGGAGCCGGAGTCGACTGGTACGACCTTGGCGCCCATGAGCTCCATGCGGTACACGTTGGGTTGTTGGCGTTCCACGTCTTTAGCGCCCATGTAGATCACGCAGTCGAGGTCGAGCAGTGCGCATGCGAGTGCGGTGGCGGTTCCGTGTTGTCCGGCACCGGTTTCAGCAATAATGCGGGTTTTACCCATGCGTTTGGCTAAGAGGGCTTGGCCGATTACTTGGTTGGTTTTGTGTGCGCCGCCGTGAACGAGGTCTTCTCGTTTGAGGAAGATCCGCGCGTGCCCCTTCCCTTTTCCGGCTTTGGGTAGCTTGGAGCAGAGCGTGAGCGGCGTGGGACGACCGAGGTAGTCCTTGAGGTAGCCGGCGAGTTCGGCTCTAAACTCGGGATCGTTTTGCGCTTCCACGAAGGCCGCTTCTAATTGGTCGAGGGCGGGGATAAGGGATTCGGGTACGTATTGTCCGCCGAATTCTCCGAAGTATGCCGGTAGCAGTGTGTGTTTCATGAGGATATTCCCTGTGGTTGATTGGGCGTATCGCAGGGAATATACGAAAAAGCCCGCGATACGCGGGCTTGTGTTTCCAAAAGTTGTGTGGTGAATGCTCACACAAAAGGGGCCCGCCTGCTAGGCGCGCCACCAGAACTTGAAAGCTGCATTCATCATTGTTGGCTCACTATACCAGCATGAGGTTGCGATGGCTAGAGGGGGCGGGCGATGTTTTTGGCGATGTTTCACGTGAAACCACCCCCTTGGGTGCCCCATGGAACGTCGTTGTCGGTCATCGCGGACTAGAGTAGTCGCAACTCTTGCTCAACTATGTAACTACTGAAAGGTGCCGCTGTGACCCGTGCTGTCCGACTGCAAGACTTGCGCGACTACAAAAAGAACAACCGTCCGTGGGCTATGCTGACCACCTACGACTACTCCACCACTCGCGCATTTGTGGACGCGGGTATCGAGGTTTTCCTCGTAGGAGATTCTGCGGCCAACACAATGCTGGGATATTCCGGAACTAACCAGGTGAGCTTTGAGGAGTTGGTCATGCTCACGGCGGCGGTGGTGCGCGGTGCGGGTCCTGCGATGGTGGTTGCTGACCTTCCGTTCGGCACCTACGAGGCGAGTGACGAGCAGGCGGTGCGCAGTGCCACGGAGATGGTGCGCCGAACTGGTGCTCACGTGGTCAAGCTTGAAGGTGGCGTTCGGATGGCGTCGCGGATTCGCGCTATTACAGACGCAGGGGTTCCGGTGTGCGCGCACCTAGGTTTTACCCCGCAGTCGATGAATCAGCTTTCTGGTTTTAAGGTGCAGCGCGGCGCGGAGAAGCTGACGGCTGATGTGGATGCTGTCGTGGAGGCGGGTGCAGAGATGGTGGTGTTTGAGATGGTTCCGGCGGATCTTGCGGCGGAGCTTACTGCCCGCTCCCCGATTCCTGTGATTGGGATTGGTGCCGGCAATGCTACCGACGCCCAAGTGCTGGTATGGCACGATATTGCGAACCTTCCTAAGGGTGATCATCGTGCTCGTTTTGTTAAGACATATGCGGAGGTTGGTTCGCAGCTTACTTGCGCGGCGCGGATCTATCGGAAGGATGTAGAGGCACGCCGCTTCCCCGCTGAGGAGCACACCTTCTAAGCGTTGGGCTTTTCGACGTTCACCGCCATGTTGTCCAGCAGTCGGATGTTTCCTACTTTGACGGCGGTGATAAGTCGCGCGTCGCCGTAGAGTTCATTGCCTGCTGTGGGCTCGCTGAAATCGGGTGCGACAACATCGATGTAGTCGATGTCCATTCCGGCCATTGCGTTGGCGGCGGCTGCAATAATGTCATGTTTCACGTGAAACATTGCCGCTTGGTGCAACGCCACTGAGATACGTCGCGCCTCAACGCGCTCAGTATCGCTGAGATAAGCATTGCGGGAACTGAGCGCCACCCCATCATGATCGCGCATGAGGGGGCTGCCGTGTACGTGGACAGGAAGGTTGAAATCCGCCACCATCTGCCGAATCAACGCGAGCTGTTGGAAGTCCTTTTCGCCGAAGATGGCGTGCTGGCACTGCGTGATCTGGAAGAGTTTGTTTACCACGGTGAGTACGCCGGCGAAGTGCGTGGGGCGGGTAGCGCCCTCAAAGAGAAGCGCTGCGGCACCTGGTGTGATGGTGGTGCGTGGACCTAGGGGGTACATCTCGGCTGGGCTGGGAGCGAAGATGGCGTGAACCTGATGGTTGTGTGCGGCAAGCTTTGCGGCGTCGGCATCAAGAGTGCGCGGGTAGGAATCCAGATCCTCCCCTGCTGCAAATTGGAGGGGGTTAACAAAGATACTCATGACCACGAAGGGATTGTCGAGCTCTAAAGAATAGGCGGTATCCACGAGTGAAAGGTGGCCTTCGTGGAGTGCTCCCATGGTGGGAATTAAGACGATGGGGCGGCCGTCGGCAATAGCTTGATGGGTAAGTTTTTGGATTTCACTGATGGTGTGCGTGATCGAGGTCATTCCTCAACCATAGCGGGATTCATCCGCGAAATATGGAGAGTTGCTACACAAGCCATGAGGGGTAACACGATGGCGGGAATGATTGTCTCGAGGGTGACGTAGGTGATCGCTGCAGAGCTCAACATGCTCACCCAAATGGCCGCGACGGTGCGTACCTTATCCTTACTCGTCATCTGGCGGTTGCGCCAATTATGAATATAGGGGCCTAGTATGTGGTGCTCCATGAGCCAGGTGTGGAAGCGGTCGGAGCTTTTGGCAAAGCAGATCCCCGCGAGAAGAAGGAAGGGCGTGGTGGGAACCAAGGGCAAGATCACTCCCGCAACACCGAGTGTTACGCTGACGCAGCCGATGGCGAGCAGAAGTGGTTTGATCATGCCCTCTAGAATTCCTTATTCTCCGACGGAACGCTACATCATATGCTACTTAGGTTAGCGTTAGTAATGAAACCCACGTATTTGGGTGAAAGTGGAGTGGATTGCAGCAGCGTCTTTGTGTGTTGCCCACTTCCCCGCTTCGGCTGGATATTCCAACCCGGAGTTGAGATCGAGTCCTGCGCAGCCAACGGCGAGCGCCTCGGTGATATTGTCTGGTCCAATGCCGCCGGCGAGAAGAGCCTTGCCTTTTATGGCTTCTGGGATGCGTGCCCAATCGAAGGTGCTACCCGTTCCGCCATTGCCGGTGTCGAGGACGAGTCTGTCTACCTCGGGTGCGAGTGCTTCGGCGACAAGGGAGCCGTCGGCATGCGTCATGGAGACTGCGCGCCAGATTTTTACCTTGTCTCCTACCTCGCCGCGCACATGGTTAATGAGTTCTTTTTCGGCGGCGATGGAACCCTGGTAAGGACTGTGGATCTGGGCAACGGCGATGTTGTCACCTATGATTTCGGCCCATCCGGTGGTGCGTCGTGAGACGGCGATATAGGTGAGGTCAGGTTCGGCAGCCATGATTTTTTGCGATGTTTCACGTGAAACATTACGCGGACTAGACTCCTCGAAGATCAATCCGCCATAGATTGCACCCGATGCGCGCGCTGCTTGCGCCTCGCTTGGCGACTGCAAACCGCACACCTTATTGTGGCCGTACACAAGCTCACGGGCCGCGCGGTCCACATCTGGCTGAGAAGTAAGCTGCGAGCCTACGAGGAACGCACTGGAATGCCCGCTGAGTTGGCGAACCGTCTCGTTGTCCCGAATGCCAGACTCGGAGACAATCACTGCGCTATCGGGAATCAGTGGCGCAAGACGTGCTGAGCGATTCAAATCAATGCTCAAGTCATGCAGATTGCGATGATTAATGCCAAAGATTGTAGCCCCCAACCGAATGGCACGTTCCACCTCAACCTCGTTGATAACCTCGGTGAGAACATCCAACCCCAAGCGTGCTGCTTCCTGGCTGAGCTCGGTGTAGGTGGCGTCGTCAAGCACACTCAACATGAGCAAAATTGCGTCCGCCCCAAAATAACGGGCCGCGTGAACCTGCACAGGGTGGATAATAAAATCCTTGCACAACACCGGAAGATGCGTAGCAGCCGCCACCGTGGCCAGATGGTTGTAGTCGCCACCAAAACGATCCGGCTCGCACAACACCGAAATGCCGGCCGCATAACGTGAATACACCCGCGCGATGTCGCCAGGGCGATAATCCTCACGAATCATGCCAAGCGATGGCGAAGAGGACTTACACTCCATGATAAAGCGCGCACTCCCCCGCAACGCCGGACCGCCATCGCTACGGCCACCCAATGCGTGGAACAAGGAGCGGGTGGAACGCGGTAGTCGCGCCGGGTCCACATGAGAAATCCGCGCCTGGATTTCGGGCAGGTGGGAACGTCGCCCCGAAACGATGGATTCTAGGACGGTGGGCATGGGGCTTGTCGACGAATCACTCTGCATAGTTTGCCTCCTCATGGATAGCTAACCAGCGCTCCACGGAGCCGTCGGCAAGCATTGCTTGTGCCTTGGCGACTCCCTCGGCGATGGTGGGTACGTGATTCGCAGTGTAGAACATTGCGCCTGCGGTGGCGCTAATAGCGTCGCGGTGTGCGGCGGGACCCCGGCCGGCGAAGGTTTCGCGCATGAGGTGTGCGTTTTCTACGCCGTCGCCACCTGCGAGCTCGCTCAACTCGTAGCGGTCGATACCGATTTCTTCTGGTGTGATGGTGTAGGTGTTGATCTCGCCATCGTGAAGCTCCCACACCGTGGTAGGTCCGTGAACTGCGATCTCGTCGGTGCCGGAGCCGTGAACAACCAAGGCGTGCCTGCGGCCTAATTCGTGGAATACCTCGGCGATGATCTGACCGAGCTTGGGATTGGCAACGCCCATGATCTGAAATTCGGGGCGGGCCGGCGCCAAGATCGGGCCGAGGGTGTTAAACAGCGTGGGCACTTTGAGGGCCTTGCGCACTGGTTGCACGTGGGCCACCGCGGGGTTGTAGGCGGGCGCAAAAAGAAACGTGAAATTGGAGGCGTTGAATTGGCGCACGGCGCGGTCTGGGTTGAGGTCTAGTGGGATGTTGAGAGCTTCGAGTACGTCGGCGGATCCGGATTTGGAGGATACGGATCGGTTGTCGCACTTGACCATCTTCACTCCCCCAGCGGCGGCGACGAGGGATGCCGCGGTGGTCACGTTAATGGTATTGGCGCCATCGCCGCCGGTTCCTGCGGAGTCCATGAGGCCTGCGCCGGTGATGGGAAATGGTCGTCCGGCGGCAAGGAATGCTTTGGCGGCGCCGGCGATGTCGGCGTAGGTTTCGCCGCGGGTGCGGATGGTGGCGAGCAGCGCTGCGATGTGGACGTCGTCGTAGTCGCCGACGGTGAGTGGTGTGAATACTTCAATGGCTTGTTCGACGGTGGGGTGTGGGTTGTCGAGGTAGGCGATGAGGTTGTTGAGTGTTTTGTCGCTTGTCATGGTTGTGGTCTTTCTTATTTGTTGGCTAGCAGCTTATCGACGCATCGTTCAAGGATGATGGGCCCGCTGGGGCTTAGTACGGATTCGGGGTGGAATTGCAATCCAATGCTGGTGATCTGCCCCTCGCTGTCGTGGGTTTCGGCGGCCATGGTGACAGGTCCGATGGGGGATTCGCAGGTTCCTAGGCTCACCATGTTTGGTGGGATGTCGGTGCATCCTAGGGAGTGATAGCGTGCGATGGGCACCTGTGTTCCGTGGAAGTTGTTGTTGGGTGTGGCGTCGATGCTAAGTCCTGCGAACAGTGGATGGTCTGGGTTGGTGAGCGTCATGAGGTCGGTGGTGCCGTGGACGGGGCCGCAGGAGCGGACTTCCCCACCGTAGTGTTCGAGGAGTGCTTGGAAGCCAAGGCAGATGCCGAGGATCGGGATGGTGCCTATCGACGCCCCGATGAGGTCCATCATGCAGCCGGCTTCGCGGGGGTGACCAGGTCCTGGGGAGAGACAAATGAGGGCGGGTTCTAGGTCAAGAACTTCTGTCACAGTGACGATATTGCGTAGGACTGTGCAGCGGTAACCGGCGACGGCAAAAGCGTCCACTAGGTTGTAAACAAAAGAGTCGTGGTTATCAAGGAGCACGACATGGGCTTGCTGAGCTTTCATGAGCGAATCACCCCCAGATCCTTTCCGGCCGCCAACGCAATGGCATGCAAAACGGCATAGGCCTTATGGAGTGTCTCATCGGCCTCCGATTGTGGAATAGAATCCCGCACCACTCCGGCACCGGCCTGCACCACCGCTACCCCATCCTGAATAAAGGCGGAACGAATCACAATGCAGGTGTCCATCGAACCATCTCCTTGAAGGTATCCAACCGCACCACCATAGGAACCGCGACGTTTAGCTTCCACCCCTCGCAGCAATTCCATTGCACGCAATTTTGGTGCACCAGTTAGCGTTCCCATGTTCATACAGGCACGGTAGGCGTCAATAGTATCGAACTCTGGACCCAGCGTAGCCACCACGCGGCTAACGAGGTGCATCACTCGAGAGTAGCGATCTACCTGCAATAACTCTGCAACGCGACGTGTTGTGGGCAATGAAACACGTGCAAGATCATTGCGTGCAAGATCAACCAACATGGTGTGTTCGGCGATTTCCTTGGCATTGGTTCGCATGTCCAATTCGGCGCGAATATCGAGTTCGTGATTAATGCTTCCGTCGGGATTAAGTCCGCGTGGACGAGTGCCGGCGATCGGATATAGCTGAACCTCACGCGTGTTCGAATCGAACTTGAGATTAGATTCCGGCGAGGCTCCTATCAGCTCATATGTTTTATTTGAATTGTATGCAATGGGAGTAATGCCGCGAACGTAAAACATATAGGGGCTGGGATTGGTTGCGCGCAAGTATCTATAAGCTGCATAAGCACTTTCGCAGGGCGCGCTAAAGCTGCGTGCTGGAACCACCTGATAGATGTCTCCCGCCTGGATATTGTCCTGCAGCGCGCTTACGCTCTGGCAAAAATCTATATCAGAAATATCGGCACGCACAGTCAATGTCTCATTGGGTGATGTGTTTGCGGGACCTTCCTCGACTGTTTTATGGCTGTCAATCGTGGCAACAAGGGAATCTAGTCGATCCCCCAACTCTGCAGGGTCAACGGACACGCCCTCGATCACCGCGCTGCGCTTGAGATGATCGGTGACCAGCACTGTTTCTGCCACCACAAACTGGTAATCGGGATAAGAATTATCCCCTACCGGCACAGGAGGTAATTGCTCAAATGTCTCCACGTAGTCGAAGGCAAAACCGCCGGCAAGAAGTGGTAACTGCTCACCGGAATAGCCGGCCTCACACTGTAGGAGGCGAAGAATCTCGGCGTTATTGGTGTCAAGGAGGCGCTGGCGTTCGTCGTGAAGCTCGGAGCGGCGGAAACTAAATTTCGTGCCGCTCGTGTCAAAGTGCTCCTGTAAGCGCGCCACCATTGTATGGCCCCGTAGATGTTAGGGGCGTGGCGGTCACGGTTTGCCCCATGCACGTCACGCGAACCGCTGATTGAAGTACTGCCATGGATGTGGTGTTCTTCTTGGATTCAATGTCTGCGGACTCTAAAAGAACAGAATCGCTAGCCGAGGTCCCGCCAAGATGATGAAAGAGGTCGGCGGCATCCTCGTGATAGCGCACCTCGCGGGCGGATATATGGAAATCTGCTATGTTTAGACTCCTTCTCGTGCATTGGACTCAGCGATCATTGTGGCGAGGGTTTCGGCGACATGAGGATCCGTGACTGGTGAGGTTGCTGGATCCTCGGTAGCGAGGTCGCCCAAGATATTGCGAACATAGTCCACATCTTTATCGCCACGACCCGAAAGATTGACCACAATGTTAATGGGAGTATCGGTTTCTTCGGCGTTTTCTGCCATCTTTAACGCATATGCTAGAGCGTGGCTAGACTCCAAAGCTGGAATGATACCCTCGTAGCGGCTCAGCATCCGGAATGCTTGAAGCGCCTCGGCATCGGTGATTCCATAATATTGCGCACGACCAGATTCCATGAGGTGGGCGTGTTCTGGACCCACGCCTGGATAATCAAGACCAGCCGATACGGAATAAGAATGCAGCGGATTGCCCTGCTCATCAGCCAAGATGAACGACTTGAAGCCGTGTTGCACACCAACCTTGCCACGCTGCAGCGGCGCACCATGCTTACCGGAATCAAGACCTTCGCCTGCTGGCTCCACACCAATCAAGCGTACGGACTCATTACCTGGCTTATCCGTGAGATAATCAGCAAACGCACCAATAGCATTCGAACCACCGCCCACGGCAGCAATTACTGCGTCCGGAAGCTTGCCTGTTAGCTCCAGCATCTGTTCGCGAGATTCCCGCGAAATAACCGCCTGAAACTCCTTGACCAGCGTAGGGAACGGATGTGGGCCGACCGCAGAACCAATCAGATAGTGCGTGGTATCCAAGTTTTCCACCCAGTCCATAAGCGCTACGTCGATAGCATCCGACATGGAATCACCATGCTCGTTGGTTACTGGCACCACCGTAGCCCCCATGAGCCGCATGCGATACACATTGGGCTGCTGGCGGGCCACATCTTTAGCACCCATATAAATGGTGCAGTCCATTCCCATCAAAGCCGCCACCATCGCAGTGGCGGTACCGTGCTGACCAGCACCGGTTTCTGCGATCAAACGAGTTTTACCCAATCTGCGAGCAATCAACGCCTGGGCAAGCACCTGATTGCCCTTATGCGCGCCACCGTGAACTAGATCCTCGCGTTTGAGGAAGATCCGCGCCTTACCCTTCCCCTTACCCGCTAGGGGGAGGTTAGCGCATTCGGTAATAGGAGTGGGACGACCAAGGTAGTGCTTTTGTAGCCGAGCAAGTTCCCGCGAAAACTCTGGGTCGTTGAGTACATCCACATAGGCCTGCTCTAGTTCGTCGAGAACCGGCAGGAGCGCATCGGGAACAAACTGTCCGCCGTAGTTACCAAAGTAGGCGCTGATTAACGTCTTACGGAGGGTGGAGTCAGTCATGGTGTTTCTAACCTCTTTCGCTGAAAAACAAATATTTGTTGTGTTCAAGCGGTGGGCCGAAACTCTTGTGAGCTTGTTGGTGGCTAACAAAAAGGCCCGCTGCTTGTTGGACAAGGCGAGCCTGTTGAAATGAATGCGTGAAAACGGCCCGCGGTTAAGCGCGCCACCACCAGTTATGTGCATTCATGTTCGTCATGGAACATGACAATACGCATCTTGAGTGGCGCACGCAACAGCGGGCCGGCACATTATTTAAGAATCAGAGGTGTTATCAGCCGAATGCGCTGCACGACGCATAGCATCCACATCAACCGCAGGAGCAGGGTTATTACCACTTGAGCAGCACGTTGACTCGGCGGCATCCTCGACGTCTTGCTGGGCGTCGATAAGCGATGCGGCGCGTGCCCCCACGTTTGCCCCCACACTCACCAACATCACACCAGCGATCACCGCAAGCGCTGCGACGGCATATAACCAACCGCTGCCTTTAATAAACAACATCGAACCCATCAACATGGCAACGCCACCAATGGTCCACAACGGACCCGCCACCAAGTGCGCCGACTGCCACACCTCTTGAGACTTGCGCACCTCGGGGACCCGAATGCCGATATAAGGATTGCCAGGCAATCGACGCGTCCACGCCAGCGAACCCGACACGAGCACAACCAAAGCCGCCACAGCTAGCACAACACCAAGAACAGTCATATACATCACTCTAGCCAATCTTAGGGGGAGCGCCGAAAGCCTCGACCACCCCACCCGATATATGTGCGTATGTGAAAAATATGAAATCTGCTGGTGAACGCGTAAGTTATTTCTCAACTCCTTGAACGGCCCAGCACCCAGTGGGACACGATTAAGGTCACCCCATAATTTGAACAACTAACGAAAAATATTAGGTAACCCTACATGGACATCAAGCGTCTCTCCTCGTCGCTGCTTTTCAGGATCATCGTCGCGATCATCCTCGGCATCCTATGCAGCTTCTTCTTCCCCGATGGGCTTGCCCGCGTCTTTGTCACCTTTAACGGACTCTTCGGCAACTTCCTCGGCTTCTTCATCCCTGTCCTGATCTTCGCCCTCATCACCCCAGCCATCGCAGGACTCGGCCGTGGTGCCGGCAAATGGCTCGCCATCACCACCGGTATCGCCTACGGCTCAGCCCTAGTATCTGGCCTCATCTCCTGGGGTGTTGCCACCGCCTTGTACCCATGGTTGCTCGCAAGCCAAACTAGCGTTGCAGCTGCAGACATCGAGGAAGGCGCTCTCAGCCCTTACATCTCGGTCGAAATGCCAGCACCCATGCAGGTGATGACGGCCCTCATCCTCGCTTTCGTTGTAGGCGTGGCTATGACCACCGTTAAGTCCGACACCCTCTTCTCCGGCGTTACCGACCTGCGCCGCGTAGTAATGAAGGTGATCTCCTCCTTTATCGTCCCACTGCTGCCGATCTACATCTTCGGCATGTTCCTCTCCCTCGGAATGAACGGCAACCTCGCATCAGTGCTCACCGCCTTTGCCAAGGTTCTCCTCCTCGCCATCCTCATGAGCTTCGTGCTGCTAATCCTGCAGTTCCTCCTCGCAGGCACCCTAGCAACCCGCAACCCCTTCGCCTCGCTGAAGAACATGATGCCGGCATACTTCACCGCACTGGGAACCTCTTCTTCCGCAGCAACCATCCCAGTGACCTACGAATGTGCACGTAAAAACGGTGTCAGCCAGTCTGTTGCAGGTTTCGTGGTTCCATTGTGCGCCACCATCCACCTCTCCGGGTCGATGATGAAGATTACGCTGTTCGCCTTCGCCATCATGTTTATGGACGGCATGGACATCCCACTTGCCACCGCACTCGGCTTCATCCTCATGCTCGGTGTGACCATGGTGGCAGCCCCAGGTGTTCCCGGTGGTGCAATCATGGCAGCTGTTGGCCTGTTGTCCTCCAACCTCGGCTTCAATGACGACCAGGTGGCACTGATGATCGCTGCTTACATCGCCATCGACTCCTTCGGTACTGCCTGCAACGTCACTGGCGACGGTGCTATCGCCATGGTGGTGGACAAGTTTGCCAAGGGCGCGATCTCTCGCCACGATCTTGATGATGCCGACGACCTCGGCCTTGCTACCGCAATCGCTGGTATCGACGACGAAGCCTAGCGCGATACATTGCTAACGCGATAGCCTAGCGCGATAGCCTAACGCCCCCGCGAGGGGGCGTTTTTTGTTTAGCCGATGAGCAATTTTTGTACCCTAAGCCAGCAAACCCGCAGGACGCCCTCCCAAAAATTGGCCTTAAGGTACAAAAATTGCTCACTTTTGCCTGAAAGCAGCCCAAGCCGTGCTACCTTGTGCGGTTATGGGGGAATTTCGGGGAACAATTTCTTATGCAACGCGCACGCGCCGCCTCAAAGCAGGATCACTGATCCGTGTTATCAGCGGGATCTACTGGGAAGGCGAGTTGGAAAGTCCCGCTGCGGTCACGGAACTAGTAGCAGCGTTAACGCGGCACGGGTATGCCCTCACAGCGGTGTCGCTGTATCAATTCTATTGTTCCCAACCGATCAGCTTTCCTGTGCATGTCAGCACTGAACGTCGCATTACATCGACCAAGTATGTGGTTGCGCACCATGTAAAACGCTTGCGCACTGTAGAGGTTCGCGGGGTGTGCACGGAGTGTGGTGTTGATGCGGTAAAACACCTGCCGGACCGCCAAGCTATTGCGCTTTTAGACGTCGCCTATTCCGGGCGGCATGGCAGTGCAGTGCTGCGGCGGGAGTCGCCGATGCGGGTGTCGGCGCGGGTGAAAACACTGGTGAATCGGGCGGCTGTGGGTGCGGATAGTGTGCCAGAGCGAATACTGGTTAAAGCTTTGCGGGAGGCGGGGTTGGAGTGCACGAGTAATTTTCGAGTTGGGGTGTATTTTTGGGACGTTAAGCTGCGGGATTACAACATTGTGATCGAGGTTGATGGCTATTTTTATCACAATGCGGGTGCGGAGAATAAGAACACTTTTGTTAATGATCGTTGGAAGATGAACGATGCAGCGGTGCGGGGATATTTGGTGTTGAGGTATCCGGCGTCGAGTGTTTTTGAGGAGCTGGACACCATTGTGGGGCAGGTTATTTTTGCTACTCGTGTTGTGCGGGAGGAGTTGGTTGTGGTGGATTCTACGCGCCGGTGGCATCGGGGGCCGTGGGAGTGGTTTCCGCTTGATAGTTGGTAGAAATAGGTGTTTCTAACTGGGGTTATAGCACTTTTTTGATGTTCGTTGCTATGCTGAAATTCCATGGTGAATACGATCGGTTTCGACCGCGAGAAGTACATTGAAATGCAGTCCCAGCACATTCGGGAACGCAGAGAAGCTTTGGGTGGGAAGCTCTACCTCGAAATGGGCGGCAAGCTCTTCGACGATATGCATGCATCCCGCGTATTGCCTGGTTTTACTCCAGACAACAAGATTGCGATGTTGGATCGCATCAAGGACGAGGTAGAAATTCTCGTCTGCATCAACGCTAAAGATCTGGAGCGACATAAGATTCGTGCCGATCTGGGCATCTCCTACGAAGAAGATGTTTTGCGCCTTGTCGACGTCTTCCGCGACCGCGGTTTCCTCGTCGAACACGTGGTGCTCACCCAACTGGAAAATGACAACCGACTGGCGCTCGCTTTTATCGAGCGCCTTCAACGTTTGGGCATCAAGGTGTCGCGCCACCGGGTGATTCCTGGTTACCCCACCGACATGGATCGCATTGTGTCGGATGAGGGCTTTGGCCTGAATGAGTATGCGGAAACTACTCGTGATTTGGTGGTTGTTACCGCGCCGGGTCCTGGTTCTGGCAAGTTGGCTACGTGTTTGTCGCAGGTGTATCACGAGCACAAGCGTGGTGTTGCTGCGGGTTATGCGAAGTTTGAGACGTTCCCTATTTGGAATTTGCCGCTGGAGCACCCTGTGAACTTGGCGTATGAGGCCGCTACGGTAGACCTCAATGACGCGAATGTGATCGATCATTTCCACTTGGCTGCTTATGGTGAGCAGACGGTGAACTACAACCGCGATGTGGAGGCATTCCCGCTGCTCAAGACGCTGCTGGAGCGGTTGATGGGTGAGTCTCCGTACCAGTCCCCTACGGACATGGGTGTGAACATGGCGGGTAATTGCATTTCTGATGATGCTGCGTGCCGTCATGCGTCGGAGCAGGAGATTATTCGCCGGTATTTCAAGGCGTTGGTGGAAGAGGCTCGCACGGGTAAGGATTCCACGCAGTCGGATCGTGCGGCTGTGGTGATGGCGAAGGCTGGGATCAAGGCGTCGCAACGCGTTGTGGTGGAGCCGGCACGTCAGGTTGAGGAGCGTACGTCGCTTCCTGGTTGTGCGATTGAGCTTGCCGACGGTTCCATCATTACGGGTGCTACCTCGGATTTGTTGGGTTGTTCTTCGTCGATGTTGCTGAATGCGTTGAAGCATTTGGCGGGTATCGACGATGCCATCCACCTGTTGTCACCAGAGTCGATTGAACCGATTCAGACGCTCAAGACGGTGCATTTGGGTAGCTCGAACCCTCGGTTGCACACCGATGAGGTTTTGATTGCGTTGTCGGTGTCGGCGGCTACGGATAGCAATGCGCAAAAGGCGTTGGATCAGTTGAAGAACCTGCGCGGTTGCGATGTTCACACCACCACCATTTTGGGTTCGGTGGATGAGGGTATCTTCCGCAACCTTGGTGTGCTGGTGACGTCTGATCCGAAGTTCCAGAAGAACAAGCTGTACCAGAAGCGCTAGGTTCTCGTTATTGTAGTGGTCCCATGTTCATGAATTGATGCCACATGGTCCACTCGGGATCGTTTGCTTGCCGACGCACCTCGGTGGGCGTGATCACCGTTCCATCGTCGAAGAATAAGCCCCCGTGGCCCGTTGCTCCGTAGCGGATCACGGGGGTTAAGTTCATGCCGTCGAAGGAGAGCTGTGCGTTGGGGCGAACGTCGTAACCTGCGATGGCTGCGAGGGTGGGTGCGATATCGAGTGTGGAGACGAGTTCGTTGCAGGTGACAACGCCGTCGATAGTGTCGTGCGGCAGGTTGGTGTCGGTGACCCCTGGCCATAGCAGGGACATGCGCACGTGGTGGTCGTCGATAGTTGGGTGTCCGACGAAGAAAGTGGCCGCGTTGCTGTCGTGGGCTTGGGTGATCAGCTCTGGGGTGATCTCGGCGCGCTCGATGATGTGAACGTCGGCGGGGCTGAAGTCTTCTGCTACGGTGCCGATGAGGGAGGCGAAGCGTGTGACCGGCTGGCGTTGGGGATACTGACCCGTGAGAAGTCCGAGGCGGGCGGAACGGAAATCGGTGCTGGGCGCGTATGCGCGAGAAAAGTTCAGGCCCGGCAGGGTGAGCTCGGGGGCGATTCGACCGGATACGACAGCGATGTTCATGGTCAATTATTGTTCCACGTTGCGATGTTTCACGTGAAACATTGTGAGTGAGCGATCAAATTGCAGACGCGCGGCTCGTGCCGTTGGGGGCTATCCTTACAAGAATGAGCACCATTGTAGATATGCCTGAGACTCGCGGACATTTGATATCTGCGATTACTACCGCCAGCGATCCTGGCGAAATTCTTTACTTATCCAGTCGCGCGGATTTTTCCGAGGGTGGTTCGATCCGTGGCGGTGTCCCGATCATCGCACCGTGGTTTGCTAAGAACTTGGGACACGATGAGTTGCAGCATGGTTGGGCGCGCCGAGTGGAGTGGGAGACGATCCCTACCAATGGCGGTATCGACGCCCGCACGAGCCACGATGATTGGGATCTGCGCCTTGGCACGCAGGTACTTCCTCATGGTTTTGCCATGATGTTGAAGGCCCGCAACGCTTCCCCACTGCGTCGCGATTTCCAATCCGCGTTCCACCCGTATTTCCGCGTTGCTGACGTGCGCACCACCACCGTAACGGTGGGCGATCAGGAGTTTCGTTTCGACGGCACCGCCGTCGACCAAGCGGTTCCTCTGCCAGAGTGGACGCCGCTGGTTATCAAGGATTCCCAGCGCACTATTACTGTCACCTACCAAGGTGCCGATCATGCTGTGGTGTGGAATCCTGGCAGCGAGCTTGCCGCACAGATGACAGATGTGGGCGAAGGTGAATGGACCGAGTTTGTTTGTGTAGAACCAGCATTGTTGGGTGACCACGCCCAAGGTATTTCTGTTCCCCCTTGGGATTGGGTAGAGATCGGCATGACCGTGAAAGTCACACCGGCTCAGTAATCGTAGGCACCTAGATGCGTATCTCGGCGGTGCTTACCGCCTGAGCGTAGCGGGCATCGTGGCAGGTAAACAGCACCGCCGGGTGG
Source organism: Corynebacterium diphtheriae (assembly GCF_001457455.1). Lineage (NCBI taxonomy): Bacteria > Bacillati > Actinomycetota > Actinomycetes > Mycobacteriales > Corynebacteriaceae > Corynebacterium > Corynebacterium diphtheriae. The sequence goes on along the minus strand of NZ_LN831026.1, from coordinate 2,425,398 downwards.
TGGCCTCCTAGGTCGAGGCCCGCCATGCGGTGGAATTCGCTCGCACAATAGCGGTGCATGAGCAGACTTAAGTGGCCGTGGTTGGGGGCGTCGAGGTTTACCGTGGGCTCGTCGAGAAGCAATAGGTGCGGTCCGCGAACGAGAGCTGCGGCGATGAGCACGAAGCGTCGCCACGCGGCCGGAACATCTAAGGGGTGCGTGTCTGCCCACTGCTCAAGCCCCATGAACTCGATCGCAGCTTGTGCCAGCTCTGGGGTGGCGCCCACGGTAAGCTCCGTCGCCACGGTGCGCCGCGACAACGCCGAATCCATATCGGCCGGCGCCCACCCCATGGTCACCCCATCAGCTACCTGCAGGGTGCCTGTCGACGCCACCAACCCCAGCGCAGCCAAGAAAAAACTCGTCTTCCCCGTACCATTTAACCCCGCCAGATGGGTGACGCTACTAGGGGAAACCTCACAACTAATCGGTCCCACAGTCGTAGCACCACGCGGAATGCGCAGGTTCTTCGCGCACAACAATGGGCCATGATCGGTGGAAAGATCAATGGGAGTGAAGCGCGCTGGGACGGTGTCCACGGGGTCCGGTGCAGGCTCGGGGACCAGATCGCCGCTGCTTGTCAGGCGCAGCTGCTCGGCGGCGGTGGTAGCAAGGGCGGTGTGCATGCGGTCGTAGACGGTCACGTTACCTGGGAAAGAATCGACGATTCGGTGCAGGATCTCAATAGCTTCTGTGTCGAGCCCGTCGGTGGGGCAATCCAACACGAGGGCTTCTGGGCGGGTAATCAACGCGCCTGCGATGGCAAGCCTGCGTGTTTGCCCGCTTGATAACGTCATGGGATCTTGCTCGGCTTGACCGCGCAGCCCCCACGTGTCGATTGCCGTATCCACGGCCCGCTGCATGGTCGCCGCGTCCATTCCCGCTTGTTCCAAAGGGACGGCTAGTTCTTCGGCCACCGTGGAGCGCAACAAGGAAATATGTGCGGCGGCGTCGTTGCCAACCCAGGCCGCCCCAGTGCTTTCCGACGTCGCCCACGCGTGCTCAGACAAACCGGTGCCGCTTGGCGACCAAATAAACTTAGTGATCGGCATACAACGCTCCTCCTCTGTTAAAAAATCGACCAGATGCACACCGCGATCGTGGCACACACAGCAAGTACTTGAATAATCACATCGTGGGTCATCACCGGCACCGGACGCAAGACCGTACGTGGCCCCGGGTGACCAATGCCAGTGCGCTGCAGGGGACGTGCGCGTTGCGCCGCATTGTCTACCAGCCCCACGACGAGTGGCAGTACCAAACCCCAGCGGCCACGAATACTGTGCACATCGATTCCACGCGTGATGTGCGTTTGGCGGATAATCTCCAGCCGAGCCTTAGCCAGCGGGTACAACCGCAGCGTGGAGGCGATAACATACAACAACTTTGGGTTGACACGTGGCTGCACGGCACGCATCAACTCATCAGTATTAATAGTGCTGCCCACACACAAAGCGGCGGCGGTTGCCCCCAGCAGGCGCATGCCGAGCAGAAGTGCAGTGTGGGTGCCGTCGATAGTAAAAATCCACCAACCGGGCACCTCGCCAAACGGGGCGTACATCACCATCAGGCCCGCAAACACCGGCACGGACAGCAGCGTAGTGGTGAGAAAAACGCGGCGTATCGACGCCCCCACCGCCGCGAGCACACCCGCGCACAGCCACGCGCCCACCGATACCTCTAGGCGATTAGCCACCAACACGGTCACGACCGCGCAGGCGGATATCACAAAGAGAGTGACCGGATTAAGACGTGCAGCCATAAAAACTAATCAGCAACCTTGTAGTCGGGGGAAAATGTGCGGCGAGTACGCTCCGGTAAGGAGCGGTACACAATCCAAATGACCGTAAACACAATCACCTTATCCAAAGGATCGGATGTCCACGACTGCAAGAACACCGCAAACAATGGATCCGCACCCAAGGAACGGTAGAAAGACACCAACAAGCCCGTGCCAGTACCCGCAGTACCTCCGAAAATGAAGGAAGCTATCGGTGCCGAGAGCAATGCCGTAATAAAGCCAATCACCGCAGCGGATGCACCAATGCGCCACCAGCTCTTAGTCCAGTTCTTGCCCAAAAATCCGGCTGCAAAGCCCACGAAAGCATAAGCGGCAGCAAAAGGAACGACGGTGGGGTTGAACGTTCCCCAGATCAGTGCGGACAAAACGCCCGTGGTCACACCCGCGGCAGGCCCTGCCAGCGCACCCACCAATACGGTGCCCAGGGAGTCAATATAAAGCGGCAGAGGCAAGCCCATGGTACCCACTACCTGACCCAAGATGATGTTAAGTGCCAACGCAACCGGCATGAGAGCCAAGGTACGCACGGGAAGTTTAGGGAGGGTAACAGACAAAAGCATTAACGCCGGTACGCAGAAGCCCACGAGTGCAATGGTGGAGCTGCGAGAATCTGCGAGTTGGTTCCATTGGGAATCTTGCGGTTGCCACACCACGAGGGTGAGCCAAGTGGCTGCGATGATGGCAACGGCACAACCGATAATGATGTTGTTACGTGACAAATGCATAGGTATTCCTAGGAGTGTCGAAGGGGTACAAAGCAAAGCGCTGCAAAAAGGACACTCCTCCTATGTCACCTCGGAGCAGTGCTGCGCAAAAGCAGTTAGTACTCTAATACAACCCGTTCGAACTCTGCGAACACATCCTCCGATTGGAGGGCTGTGAGAATCTGAGCGTTGGCAGGATGATCGCCATAGTTACTGTCCCAATCCACCACGGTGGTGCCGCGGGTCAGTTCCGCGTCTGCTTCCACATCCACAAACCCTGGGCGGGTGGTGTGTGGGACGCGGTTGAGGAGCACCATCGCAGCGGCGAGATCATGGATTTGGGCCATGTACCCCACCCCGACCGATTCATGGAATTCGAAGTAGAAGCGGAGGGCGTCGCTAAGTATCGGAAGGACTGGTTCCTGGCTGCGCTGGCACCATTGCTTAAGGCGTTGTGGGGTAAGGAGCACGGACTCCGTAACGTTGAGTGGACATATCGTGGGCCGGACAGCGTGGCCGCGGTAATGCGCGAGCGCTTCTTTGAGAGCATGCGGATCAACCCACGCATTCCACTCGGCGGTGGGTGTGGTGTTGCCCGGGTAATGGAAAGCGCCCGTCATAAAGGTCACGTGCGGGATGGCGTTGAGAACCTCAGGGGCGTTTTCTGCTGCCCACGCGACGTTGGTGGCAGGGCCCGCTACGAGGAGATAATCAGCACCTTTCCACAGATCGACGGCGGCCGCTGCGTTGCTAAGCTGCGGTATGGTCGCGCGGGTGGTGTGATAACCCAAACCCGTGGGGCCGTGGGTTTCTGGGGTGGTGGTTAGCGGCAGTGCGCGTGGTTTCGGCGCGCCGGGTGTGATCGGTACGTCGCTGAGTGTGAGCGAGTTCATGATCTCTGCTGAGTTGGCTGCGGCTTGCTCGGCGGTGCAGTTGCCGGCCGAGGTGGTAATGCGTAGCTCGATGAGTCCGCGTCGGTGCAGGTAGCCGAGGTATGTGATGGCGAGGGCGTCGTCAATGCCGGTATCAACGTCGGCAACAACTACGGGGCGATGTGCTGAGCTATTCATGGTGTCCAACATAGTGGTCAGTGTGAGTTTCACGTGAAACATTACGGTTTTGCTACCTAACCCATTAGGATTCTTTGCATGCGATTCCCCTCTATTTCTTCCAGCGTGCGTCGTGCCTGTGCCACAGCCACTGCAGTCATCGCGCTCGCCGGAGTGGCCGCACCTTCTGCCAACGCCCAGTCCTCAAACCCCATCGAGGCTGGTTCGTCCGCCCTTAACTACGGGGCTAACTCTTTGCTTGCAGAGTGGTCAAAAAACCCACACCTAGGTGAAGACATCAACTCCTTCTACCGCGGAATGCACATGTACTCCCCATGGGCACAGTTCCCACTCTGGAACATGTGGGGATCCCCAACCCCCTACCCCATCGAAGCAGAGCGCGACTTTGCCGCACCACGCCTCGTCAAAGTAGAAAAAGACGAGCGTTTCGACGTCGACCGCCTCTTCATCGAATCGCCCGCCATGCGACGCATCGTGCAGGTGCAAGTGCAGCACCCCAAAGACCGCACCACCCCAGCGCCCATGCTGTACCTTCTCGACGGCGTCACCGCCCCATCCCAGTCCGGATGGTTGCGCAAGGGCGACGTACAAGGAGCAATGGCCAACGAACACGTCACCGTGATCATGCCAACCGAGGCCGGTGGCACCAACTACACCGACTGGAACGAAACCGACCCATACCTCGGCCGCGCCAAGTGGGAAACATTCCTTATTAAGGAACTGCCCGGTGTGCTAGTACAGCCTGAGACAAAGATTGCGTACAATGGAAAATCCTATATCGGTGGACTCTCCATGGGCGGCTCCGCTGCCGTGCGCCTAGCAAACCTCTATCCAGAAAAATTTGTGGGCACCTTCGGAGTTTCCGGCTGCTACTCCCCCGTGAACACCAGTGGACGCGAACTGTTCAACCTCGCAGCCCGCGTGATAGGCGGCAACCCAGACCTCATGTGGGGACGCGACATCACCGAACAGCGTCGCCGTAACGACGTAGTAGCCAACCCCTCCGGTATCGCCTCCATGGATACCTATATCTATGTAGCCAACGGCGTTGCCACCCCATCCGATGTGAACGGGCCAAAAGAAGACGGTCCATTCACCCTCTTTGGCAACATTGTGTTGGAAAAAATGTCCTACCGCTGCACCCAAGAACTCGAAGCCTCCGTACGCGAAAAGATTGCCGATCCTTCCCGCATCACCTTCGACTACCACGATGGCGGTGTTCACTCATGGCCATACTACCGCCAGCAGCTCCCCGTTGCCTGGGCAAACGTAAGCAAGGGGCAGTACACCTACCGCTAGGTCCGACCTTATCTTAATGGCTCTTCCGGTTTTAGAGTGTATTGATTAGTTCGCCGGGAGTTAGGGCGTGGCACTACGCGGAGTAGGACGTTTTCCACAACCATGGCTTGGCTGGCCTTGGCTGGCGTTGGTGGGATTGGCTGGCGTTGGTGGGCGCGCCACCCCCGCTCACCCCCGAAAAGACGGCACTTCACACCAAATCTGCTCAAACGGCCGGTTTGGAAGCGATTTGGTGTGAAGTACCGAGAAAAATCCTTCGAAATACCCCCGTTTAGTGGCTCGGTGGAACCGGAGCGCCCTTCGGTGGCAAGACCTTCGGGTATGTACGGGTCAAACCCTAGGCCGGAACCCCAGCAGCAGTACCCGCAGCACCCGAAGTCCTGTGGCATAGCTTCTGGGGGCGGGATTTTTATTGGCTTAGGTGGGGGTGATTTGATTGTATGCAATGGTAATGGATGGCTTGGTGTTGGGGTAATGTACTTGCCTTATTGAGGGAGCGTTCTGCTGGTTATTACTGAGCACAATGTTGGTGATTTTTCTTAGGGCTTGACGATCGATTCCTGCTCATCGGATCCCCCTCGATGTAGTTGTTACTGTTGCTTCATTTTAGTGTATTTTTCTCGTAATACTTCGAGAGTATGAAGTAACTCGGTTGTGTTAGATATGGGCACAGCGCCATACGTTCCTTGAAGATATCGCTTTTCGATATTGTGGGCATCGCGGATTGGGAACTCATCCAAGGCGATAAGTTCGGAATAAGATCGCTCTTTTTCTACTAGCCAAACTTCTCCACGATGAAGGGACTCTGCTGGGTATTTCCCTAGAAGCGTAAGGTCGTGCGTGCTAAACAGGAGCTGTGCTCCTAGTGGGTTGAGCTCGGAGTTATCGAAATATGAGACGAGTTCTCGGACCAAAAGTGGATGTAAGGAACCGTCGATCTCGTCGATGGATAATACTCCGCCAACGGATAGTGCAAACAGTGCGGGAATTGCTAGATCCATCCACGCTTTGGTGCCCTGGGATTCTTGAGTTTCTGGCAGGGAAAAAGTGTGAATACCGTCGCTATGCTCAAACATGAGGTAGCGGAGATACTCCGTGATCTCATCGGAATCGAATTGATCGGTTATCTCTGCTTGTCCATCGGGCTGAATTGTCAGTTCAATCTGTTTTACAAGATCCGGTGCTTGTTCCTCGATGCCGATCTTATTAATTCCCACATCTGCAACGGCAACTACATTTTGCAATACGCTCAGCCATGTTGGGTCTTTTTGCGCAAGCTGAACTAGCCATTGATGGCGATTGTGATGATCTGCTTCATTGGACATAATCACAGGAAGCAGCGTTTGCCACCATTGAAGCGCACCGGCAAATGGGCCTGGTGTCTTCACAGTGTTCCAAGCTGAGAAAACAAGAGCCCATGGCCGCATAAATCGTTCGATATTTTCTTTTGCTGCGTGTGAGATACCAGTATTGGAGCCGAAGATCAGTGAATTACCGGTGCGTTCAAATATCCGACGCCAACGAGAAGATAGATTCGCTTCAAGGGACTCTTCGACAACGCCACTGTGGTTAAGTGTTAGACCCCACCGGTAGCGAACATCATCGAAAACGTATTCAACCTCAAAAGAGGTTGGCTCGTCGGTGCATAGTGAGTGTGGATCTCGCAGTTCTCTTACCCAATGCTCGTTGGTAAGAGAGTGTGTGATTGCTAGTTTGAGTTGCCCAAGCGCGCGTAAGACATTAGATTTTCCTGCCGCATTTGCCCCGAAAATAGCGGCCCTGTGCCACGTATTTTCTTGCCATGTTTCGTCTTTGCGTGGGTGTTGAGTACGAAATCCCCTGCGTTGAAGATCTAGGGTCGCTTCAGTTCCAAAAGATCGAAAATTGCAGATCGACAACGTGAGTAACATTTGGCCAAAATATCATTTTCGGACCATATTTTGCAGTTTTTGTGCCAAATAGTTTCTGGAAACCCTAATCTGCCCACGAATCTGCCCATGACTCCCACATCATTTTCACAATGTTTCATGTGAAACATTGTGAAACCCCGCCTCGCTGGCACACGCTAGCGAGGCGGGGTACATGCCCCTTTGAGTTACTTATCCAAACCGGCTGCTATGGCATCCGCAATGCGGTCGATAACTTTGCTATCTGCATGGCTGCCGGCAACTGTCACGGTATCCCCGTGGGCAATCCCTAGGCCCATGATCATGAGGGCAGAATCTGCTTCCGCGCCATTGATGGTCACATCGTCGTCGGCATCCGCCACCATGGTGGCAATTTCGGCTGCGGGTCGAGCATGAAGTCCAGAGGCGTCGGCGACTATGACTTGCCGCGAATACTCACCTTCCGGCACTGGGCTAGCAGGAACCGCGGGTTGGGTAAACGAGGCAATGGCCCCGCGGGCAGCTGCTGCCACATCGGCAGTGGAATCACCCTGCTGTGCGGCTACAGCCGCGGCGATAGCGGCCTCCACAAAGGGAGCATCGACAAAGACCACGTCTGGATCATCGGCCATATCCACGACCATCTCCACCGTCATCGTCGCCGAACCTAAATCGGTAAGGATGACAACTCCCTCGCCGCCATTACGAACCTCCGTCACGGCGGCCTCGATACGGTCATAGGAGGTGCCGATGCCGCCGTCGTCAAGCCCGCCCGCAGACACAATGCGAATATCTCCAGCCATCTGGGCAGCCAAATCCGCTAACCCCTCGGCAAGCTTCTGGGAATGAGAAACCAAAACCAAACCTACAGCGCTCATGCAGTCCCCTCGGAAGCGGCGTCAGCAGCCGCCTGCAAGAAATAAGCAGAGGACGTAGCGCCCGGATCGCGGTGGCCAACAGAACGCTCCCCAAGGTAAGAAGCGCGCCCCTTGGTGGCTACCATGGGCTCCGTATCAGCCGCACCCTGAGACGCGGCAGCCGCAGCGCGCGCCAACACATCCGCAGGGCTTGCCCCCTCGTCGGCGGCGGTAGCAGCCGCATGCGCAGCCGGTGCCCACGCATCAACCATCGTTTTCTCCCCCTCGCTAGCCTTGCCGCGGGCCTGGATACCCTCCAAGGCTGCGGCGATGAGAGCGGCGACGGTGGGGGCGTCGATAGTCGGCGCGGTCAGCGCCTTAGACGCACGCAGAAACGCTGTGCCCAACAACGGGCCCGACGCGCCGCCAACAGTAGAAATCAACGTCTGCGCGGTCACCCTCAAAACATCCGCCGGGGTGACACTTTCTGGCAGATCGTCAAGCTTTGCGACGACCGCCGCAAACCCGCGATCAACGTTTTCACCATGATCAGCATCGCCAATCGCGCGATCCAAATCAATCAGCTCCTCACGGTGCTCAGAAGCCAACCGCGCACAACCGCGAACCCACGCCAAAGCCCATTGAGTATCCAAAACCATGATCTACATCCCCTTCCTCAAAGCCACAGTGTTAACCGGGGCGTCGAAAAGCTCAAGCAACTCATCAGACACCCGCATCAACGTCACCGACGCCCCCTGCATATCCAACGACGTCACATAATTCCCCACCAACGAACGCTCAACAACCACGCCCAACTGGCCAAGACGCTCCGCCACCCGGCGATACACGATATACAACTCCGACGACGGCGTACCGCCCATACCATTAACCAAAGCGATAACCCGCTCCCCCGCACAAAGCCCCAGATCCTCCACAACAGGATCCAACAACTGATCAGTAATGGTATCTGCAGAATTCATGGGCTCACGACGCCTACCCGGCTCACCATGAATACCAATACCAATCTCAACCTCAGAATCACCAAGATCAAAAGACGGCTTACCCACATGCGGAACCGTGCACGACGTCAGCGCAACCCCCATCGACCGCGTATTCTTCACCACCTCAGTAGCAACCGCAGCAACCTCCGCAAGACTATCGCCCCGCTCCGCCGCAGCACCCGCAATCTTCTCCACCAACACCGTGCCGGCAACACCACGACGACCCGCAGTATAAAGAGAATCCTCTACCGCAGCATCATCATTGACAATCACCTGCGACACCTCAATGTCATCAAACTCAGCAAGCTCCGCAGCCGTATCAAAATTCAGCACATCGCCGGTGTAATTCTTCACAATATAAAGCACACCCGCCCCATGATCCGCAGCCTTAGTAGCAGCCACAATCGGATCCGGTGTCGGAGACGTAAACACAGGCCCTGGCACCGCGGCATCCAACATGCCATAGCCAACAAACCCAGCATGCAGCGGCTCATGCCCAGAACCACCACCCGAAATAATCCCGACCTTGCCCTGTGCCTTAGGTTCAGCACGCTCAACAAACTGGCCATCGGAGGTCACCACATCCTTATGTGCGGCCACGAAACCCGCAATGGTTTCCGCGACCACATCATGTGGATCATTAATGAGTTTCTTCATTTTGTCAACCACTCCTTCACCTAAAAATGGTGCTTAACCTGCGAATATACGTCACAAGCATTCTGGATGGTGCCCACTATACCTAACGTGGAACTACGCGGAGTGGGACGTTTTTCACAACCATGGCTTGGCTGGGATTGGCTGGCGTTGGTGGGCGCGCCACCCCCGCTCACCCCCGAAAAGACGGCACTTCACACCAAATCTGCTCAAACGGCCGGTTTGGAAGCGATTTGGTGTGAAGTGCCAAGAAAAATCCTTCGAAATACCCCCGAATGGTGGCTCGGTGGAACCGGAGCGCCCTTCGGTGGCAAGACCTTCGGGTATGTACGGGTCAAACCCTGGGCCGGAACCCCAGTAGCAGGACCAGCAGCACCCGCTGTAGCAAAGCCGCCACGCCACGGTGTCGGATCCCAGTTACCCTGCACCAGCTTGACCTGCGAGAACCAGCCCAAGGTGAAGACTGCAAGACCAACAAGGATCACTAGGACGATGCCGAGCGGACCACCTACGCGAGCGCCGCCGCCTACGAGCATGCCGAACCATCCGAAGTCGGCATCGCCGAAGGTCGTGTTGGTATCACCAAAGTTGCCCAAAACGCCCAGCGGGAATGCTGGCAGGAATGTGATGATTAAACCGTTGGTGAGGCCGCCTAGTGCGGCACCGCGTCGGCCGCCGGTCGCATTGCCGTATACGCCAGCTGTGCCGCCAGTGAAGAAGTGCGGCACGAGTCCTGGCAGGATGAGTGCTACACCGAAAGCTGGGTTGAGCCAGACGGAGAGTACTGTAAGGCCAATCAGGCCGCCCACGAAGGACATGATAAAGCCGATGAGCACTGCGTTTTGTGCGTAGGGGAATACGATGGGGGCGTCGAGAGCTGGGATTGCGCCGGGTACTACTTTGGCGGCGATGCCTTGGAACGCGGGGACGAGTTCGCCTAAGATGGTGCGAACACCGAACAGGATTACTGCTACTGCAACGCCGAATTGTAGGCCTTGGGTGACGGATTGCATGAGGTAGTTGCCTACGCTGGTTGCACCGTTTGCGAATGCGGTGAAGGCTTCGTCTTGGCCGGCGCGCAGTATGAATAGGATGGCGAGTACGACGTACATTAATGCCATGGAAAGTGCGGTGGCGACCATGGAGTCGCGAAGGAATCGTAGGCCTTCGGGGAGTTTGAGCTCTTCCGTGGAGGCGGACATTGATTCTTTTTTGCCGCCTACGAGCTTGCCGACGGCACCAGCCGCCACGTATCCAGCCGTACCGAAGTGGCCGATTGCGATGGAGTCGTCACCGGTTACGCGGCGCGTCCATGGGTGGGCGATTGCAGGCAGCGACACCATCAAGATGCCCAACAGTAGTGCGCCGACGGGGACCACAACCCAGGGGCCAAAACCGGCGGTGGCGAGCACCATCGTCAGCATGGTGGCCATGAATAGTACGTGGTGCCCGGTTAGGAACACGTAGCTCATCGGGGTGATACGGGCTAGGACCAAAGAGATGGCGAATCCGAGGATCATCAACCATGCGACTTGGCCACCGAATTGATTTTGCGCAATACCAACAATTGCTTCGTTCGTGGGGACCACACCGTGGGCGCCGGTGGCACCTTGAATCATTGTGCCCAATGGTTCCAAAGATGCTACGACTAGCGACGCTCCCGCACCGATGAGCAGGAAACCCAACGTAGCTTTGATAGCACCGCCCAGAACCTGGCCGGTCTTTTTGCCCATGGCGCCAAGTCCTACAGCGGTGATGATGCCGATCAAAAACGCCGGCACTGACAAGATCTCATTAACCAGAAACTCTGGGATAGCAATGAGTGCATTCATAATAAACAGCTCCTCAACTGGGCGATTAGACGTCGTAAAGCTCGCGGAGGGCGGCGTCGATCTCGTCCTCCGACGTGAAATTGCTGATCACATACACCGGAACACCTACATCGCCCAGCGTGCGCGCGATCTCCTCAGACGTCAGCAGAAAGTCCGCCTCCTTCGCGCGGCCCTTCGCAGAAATCGTGTCCGTGGCCTCCGTGGACACAAATGGCCCCCAACCCCACGTATCCAACACTTGGTCAAGAGTGTTCTTCAAGAACAACGACGTGCCCAGCCCGTTGCCACACACCGTCAAAATCTTGCCCTTCGACTCCACCGAATCTTGGGCTGTCACATGCATCGCTCCCCCAGCAACCCCACGCGACTTACGGCGTTTCGACGCCTCCAAAACACCGCGCAACTCAGCAACAGTCGCCACCGTATCCAGATCCCGCCGACGCGACCCTAACACCTGGGCGATCTCCCGCATCGCAGCCGTATGCGCATGATCATCCTGCGCCGCTAACGCCACCACCAAAGTCACTGGATCATTACTCGAATGATGGAACTCCACCGGCGAATCTAACCGAGTCCACGCAATCACACTACGTTTCACCGCCTCTGACGGGCGAGCATGCGCAAACGCAAACCCTGGGGCCACAACGATATAAGGGCCCTGCTCCTCCACCGAGGAAATCATAGACTCTGTGTAAGCGCTGGTAATCGCACCAGTCTTTTCCAACAATGCGCCTGCTTGCGCTATCGCCTCTTGCCACGTTTCGGCATGGGCGTTCAGATCAATCGCATCATCGTGTAAAAGCTCATTGAGCGCACTCATATATCCCTCCTCAGTGATAACTAGTGTCAACTACTGAGGATAGGCGGGGGTGGGCACACTGCACCCGTCAGGGCACTATTTCACACCAAATCTGCTCAAACGGCCGGTTTGGAAGCGATTTGGTGTGAAGTTCTGTGCAAAATGCCTCGGAATACCCCCGAATGGTGTTAGAAGGAGCCGTCGATGTCGGTGACTACCACGACTTTCTGGTTCACGAACTCGTGGAGGCCGAGGTCGATGAGCTCGCGGCCGAATCCGGAGCGCTTTGTGCCGCCGAATGGGATGTCTGCTTTCACACCGGTGGGTTGGTTGATGTACACCATGCCGGTATCGAGGCGACGTGCGATGTCTTTGGCTTTGGCCTCGTCTTGGCTAAATACAGAGCCGCCGAGTCCGAATGGGGAGGAGTTGGCGATTTCTACGGCGTGGTCGATGTCGCGGGCGCGGTAGATCTGGGAGACGGGGCCGAAGAATTCGGAGTGTGCGGTGTCGGAGTCGAGTGGGATGTCGGTGAGGATGGTGGGCTGATAGAAGGCGCCATGTTCGGGGAGGTCGATGCCTACTTCGGTGACGGTGGCGCCTTCGGCACGGGCTTTGTCGACGAGTTTGCCGAGGTCATCGGCTGCGGTTTGGGAGGATAGTGGTGCTAGTTGGGTGTTTGGGTCCATGGGGTCGCCGGCGGTGAGGGCGGCAACTTTTTGGGTGTACTGGGTGAGGAAAGCGTCGTAAAGCGAGTCTTCGACGATGATGCGTTTCGACGAACAGCACACCTGCCCTGCGTTCCAATGGCGTCCAAAGACGGCCCAGTCGACGGCTTTGTCGAGTTCGGCGTCGCTGAGGACGATGAAGGCGTCGGCGCCGCCGAGTTCGAGGGTGGATTTCTTAAGGTACTTGGAGGCGGTTGCAGAAACTGTGGCTCCTGCCCCTTCGGATCCGGTAAGAGCGACGCCGCGCACGCGTGGATCGGAAAGGATTGTCTCGGTGGCGTCGTGACCTGCGAAGATGTTGACTAGGAGGCCTTCGGGGGCGCCTGCCTCGCGGAAGAGCTCAACCATTTTGAGCGCCGATTGTGGCACGTTGGAGGCGTGCTTGAGCACGATCGTGTTGCCGGCGGTGAACTGCGGCGCGCCGATGCGAATGACCTGGTAGTAGGGGAAATTCCATGGCTCGACGGCGTAGAGAACACCCAGTGGTTCGTTGATGAGCTGGACGTCGTGCTCGCCGAAGCCCTTTGCGGGCAGGTAGCGTGGGGCGAGCTGGGCCTCGCCGTTGGCGACGTAGTAGCGCAGCATGTCGACGCAAATGTCGATTTCCGCTTCGGCCTCGGCAATGAGTTTGCCCATCTCAAGGGTGATAATTTCCGCGTACTCGCGCTTCTTTGTCTTTAAAATGTCGGCGGCGCGGGCAAGAACTTCCACGCGTTCTGCTACCGGTTTGCGACTCCACTGCGTGAATGTGTCATGCGCCCGCGTGATAGCCTGCTCGACCTCTTGAGCGGTTGCCGTGGGGAATTCCTTCACAACTTCGCCGGTGTAAGGATTGGTGGTTGCGTATGCCATGAAAACTCCTCCTCATCTGCGGTGTTCATCGCACTAGCGATAAACTTTTTGCCTAGGCTACCCCCATGTAGCATTCCCCCTCAACCTCTTTTAGTTGGCAAATAACTCACACAAAAAGAGGTCTGGTCCCTTTCCATTTTTTGAAAGGGACCAGACCAATGGCGATGGCGGTGAGGGTGGTCGATCTGATGGGTGTCTAAGTGTTCTTATGTTGCTTAGATGATTTTCTAATTTGTCAGTTAGGGGCCTATTTTGCCCTATATGCAAGGGAAAGGGATACTCCCCTCCTATTGTTGAGACTCCCTTGGTTTGCGTATGGTTTTACTATCTTTCCGCAAAGTCTCATTGCCATTGATTTTTGAGGTGTGGGGCATCTCAATCCTTTTAGGTTTTGTTTTACAAAGAAAAACGACGATAATTATCCGGTCTAATTATTTCACCGGAGGAAACGATGTCTGATTCTGCAACCCTGGCGGATACCCGTCATTTCAGTTGGAAGCGCCTATGTGCGGTGCTGTTCCTGCTGTTCCCTGTTCTTGTCTCTGTAGTCTATATGTGGGCTATGTGGGATCCCACAAAAAATCTGCGTTCTGTGGATTTGGCCGTGGTTAATGAGGATGAGGGTGCTACTCGCAATGGCGAGTTCAATCGTTATGGCGACAAGGTGGCAAAGGGTCTACTGGATAAGGATTATCTGGCGTTTAAGCAGGTCAGCGCCGATGAAGCGGCTAGGGGTTTGGATAACGGCACTTATTTGTTTACGGTGACGATCCCTAAGAATTTTTCTGAGAACGTGAATACGTTGTTGGCGGATCAGCCTACTAAGCCGGAGATCATTTTGTCGTATAACGACTTCAATGGCACGAATGGTTCGGTGTTAACGGGCGGTTTGGTTCCTAAGATTCAGCAGGCGGTGTCGGCGTCGATTTCGGAGGCCTATGCCACCAAGTTGGTCAACGGTGTGAATAAGCTCGGCGGTGGTTTGGAGCGTGCTGCTGACGGTTCCGCAAAGTTGGAGGAGGGCTCTGGCAAGTTGAAAGACGGCTTGGCCAAGGGCGTTGCGGGTTCGCAGAAGCTTAACGACGGCTCCCACCAGCTCGCTGAGGGCACCGCAAAGTTGGCAGATGGTACAGGTCAGCTTGCCGACGGTGCCAGCCGTCTTGCTGCGGGTACCGCAAAGCTGGGCAATGGTGCCGCTCAGATTGATGACGGCGTGGGCACGCTGGTGAACACCCTTATTCCAGTGCTGACGACCGCCCAAGCCGCTGCCCCTCAGTTGCAGCAGGCTGCCGATGCACTTCGCGCCGTGGGTATGGTTGCGGAAGCTGATCGTATTCAGGAGCTGGCCACCAAGTTTGACGCTAACAACCCTGACAACCAGGTGAACAAGCTCAATAAGCTGAAAAATGGTACCGCTACCTTGCGTTATATGCTGAGCGATCCTTCTTCGGAATATTACGGTGGTGTGCTGAAACTCAGCGACGGTGTGGCTAAGGCCCACGATGGTGCGGTGAGGTTGAACGATGGTGCGCACCGCCTTGCGGATGGTACTGCGCAGTTGGCTAATGGCACACAGCAGCTTTATGACGGTGCCGGCCGCCTCAACGAGGGTGCTAATACCTTGGCCACCAAGCTTGATGAGGGTGCAAAGAATGCCCCGAAGGTTCCTAACGCAGAGGCATCGGCCAAGCAGATTTCGGTTCCAATTGTGTACAAGGAAAACAACGCCAACCCAGTGCAGACGGTGGTAGACAGCAATGATCCAACGGCTAAGAAGCTCAACGGTGGTGCCTCCATGCTGATCGTCATGGTCTTTGGTTTCTTGCTCATGGCCCTGGCTGCGATCTTGCTGCCGCATGTGTTTGGTACGGATCGTCGCAACGCGTTTGTTGGCCCTACGTTGAAGTCCTTTGCCGGCCTATTCGGTATCGGTGTACTGACTCTGTTCGTCTTGGCTGGTTTTGCCACCACCATCGGCTGGCACCCGCGCTCGTGGGCGGGCATCGCGCTGGGCTTCCTGCTCACTGCCTCTGCGATGGCTGCGGTAAACCAGTTGCTGCGCGCACTGTTTGGCCGTTTTGTTGGTGGCATTGCCATCCTTGCGGTTTTCGCTTTCGGAATGTTCTCCTTCGGTGGCGTGTGGCCACTGGCCACGGTTCCAGGTGTGTTCCGTGCGATTCACCCGCTGTCCCCCATGAGCTACGCCCGCGAGGCGTTCATGGGGGCGTCGCAAGGCGAACTGGATGCTAGCTATGTTCTGGCCATTGCGGTGCTTGCCCTGTTTACTGTGGTGCCACTGGCGGTCACGCTGATGGTGCGTGCGGCGCGCGTAAGAAAACTCAACAACCAGTAGCGTTGTTGTGATTGAGCCCGAGGATCCTCCGCCTCGGGCTTTTTCTATGCGTACAAGTAGGCTGAAACCACTACTCGTTTTGGGAAAGGACGCATAGTGGCACGTACTCGCATGGCCTTGTGGTGTGGTTTGGTTGCCTATTCTGCGGTGATGCTCGCATTAACCATGTTTAAGGCTTTCTATCGCATCGGTTATTTGTGGGATCCGGCTCGTCAACGCCGCAGCGGGGTGTCGTGGGTGCTTTTCGACGACCTCCGCAACCTCGGCCCAGACACCAACTGGTTCATCCCCGTGTTTGGCTACGGCGGCAACATAGCGTTCTTCATCCCACTGGGGATGCTGATATACGCGCTGTTGTACGGTCGGGTGCGTTCCGCGGTGGCGCTCAGCGTGCTGCTGGGCGCGGTGGTCAGTGTGCTTATCGAGCTAAGCCAGTACGCGTTTTCTTTGGGCTTTAGCGATATTGATGACGTTATTACCAACGCGCTTGGCGCTTTGGTAGGTGCAGTGATCGCGAAGATCTGCGGGCCCAAAATGTTCCCCGTGTGGGCAGGTTGCGCCATCCTGCTGGGCGTGGTGTTCGCCGTGCTTGTGGGGTTGGGGGAACGGTTGGGTGATCCTTCGCGTATCGCTCCGAGTTAAATCAGGCGTTGCTGGCGTGCTGCCGTGATGGCGGCGGTGCGGTTATCTACGCCGAGCTTGGAGTAGATGTGCACGAGGTGAGTTTTTACCGTTGCCTCGGAAATAAATAGTTTGGCTGCGAGTTGGCGGTTACTAAGTCCTTGTTCCAAGTTCTGGAGGATTTCGATTTCGCGAGCCGAGAGTGCCTGGCGGGGTTTGCTTACACGTTGCATGAGGGCGTTGGCGACCTCGGGGGCGAGGGTGCGACGGCCTTCAAAGGTGGCGACCACTGCGTCGTGTAGTGCCGATTCCGGTGCGTCTTTGAGCAGGTAGCCCATAGCACCTGCTTCGACTGCTGCGAGGATGTCTGCCTCGGTGTCGTAGGTAGTCAGGATGAGCACTGGAGGGCCGCCGGCGTTGGCGAGTGCGCGGGTTAGGGTGATGCCGTCGGTGCCTGGCATTTGGATGTCGGTGACAACAACGTCGATGCCTTTAGTGTTGATATTGCTGCCGTCGCTGGCTTCGGCGACCACGGTGATGTCATCGAAGCTGTCCAAAATGGAGCGCAGTCCGGCGCGGACTACGGGGTGGTCGTCGATAAGCATGACGCGGATCATGAAGTCTCCCGGCGGCTGGTAAGCGGAATGCGGCAAGCGAGTGCGGTGCCGTATGTATCTGATTCAATCACGAGTGTGCCACCAACGGTATCTACGCGCTTGCGAAGGCCATCAAGGCCAAAGCCAGAGCTGGTGCCACGCTCGGTGGTACCGGGGTTGAACCCGATCCCATTGTCCACCACGTCGAGGCTGACCTCGTCCTCCCACACGCCCAATGTGACCACCGCTTTTGTGGCATGAGCATGTTTAACCACATTGTTGAGCCCTTCTTGGGTTACGCGAACTACGGTGCGCGATACCGGCTCCGGCAGGCTTATCGACGTATCCCCCACGAGCTCTAAATGAACATCCAATGGCGCACCGAGAGCATCCTGTTTGGTGCGTAGATTATTAATGGTACTGGTCAGTGCGATAGGCAGCGAGTCGCCCAGTGCTGGGGCTGCTAGGTCGCGCACAAAGCGGCGTGCCTCTGCAAGGCTGTCTGAAGCTTGGGTTTCGATCACGCTGAGTTGCTGTGCCACATCTTCAATTTCACCTTTATCGAGGCGGCCGTGTGCGGCGCGTGCCAAGATTACGATGGAACTCAATCCTTGAGCAACTGTGTCATGGATCTCGCGAGAGAGCCGCTCTCGCTCTTCGAGCCGGCCTGCCTGATGTTCAGAGGTAGCTAAATCTTGCTGGGCAGCAAGTAATTCTGCTGCTAACTGGCGGTAATGCTGTGCGTCATTGCGTAGGGTGGCATAGCCATAAAAGATCACAATAGAAAAAGCGGTACCGATTGCTGGGCCCATGGCCTGAGCTGGGCCCCAGTCAGCGGGGCGTGTAACCAGTGGTATTGCGATGGCAATGGCAAGTAGTGAGGCAACACCTAGGATTCCCTGGATTCCGTGCCTGAGGTGCAACATGACAAAAATGAGCGGAAACATGAGCCACAAGAAATAGCTGGATGTGCCTACAAGCAAGGCCCAGAGAGTGACCACGACTATGAGCCATAGGGGGCTAAATGCGGTGGGATCTGGGATGTCGTCCCCACGGGCAAAGCGGTTTTCCCATGCGGTGCCGATCATATAAAACACCCCGAGGATCACCGCTATGGCCAAGGTGATATAAAACCAGCTATTGGGTGAGGCTGGCCTGTCTATGAGGTAGCGCGCGATGCCAAAAAGAAGTAGGACGGCAAACATAACATGCAGGCTGACGCGCATGACGGTGAGAATTTGAATCACATGAGGCTTCACACTAGCGAGCATAAAAGATCTCCTGCGCCTGTGATGGATTGGAAGGAAAGTTCGCTTAATTGAAGCCTATGTTGCATAGGGGCAAATTAGGCTATACCTTTTAATGAAAATAATTACCGATAATTTCATGAAAGTGTGTTTGATGAAAATCCCTCACCGTCGATTAGTAGGAGCTGCGGCTACTTGCTTCCTTGTGACTGGACTTGCCTCACTCCCCCCTACCGCCCTAGCTGGCCCAGATCAGAACAAACACACCGTTTACGGCACACATATGGATCTCTCACCTGAAGCTGCTGTTACTGGTGCTAACCATAACTTGGAGGGCGAAGATGATGGGGATGGTGGCAAGGAGATCACTGGCCTTGGCGTTGTGCTAGGTCTGAGAAAGGCAAATGAAGAAACCGCCGAATATAAAGGCTTGCCAGCCGATAATGCTGTTATGTGGCTACCGCGATCTGGTTACTATCGGTTTAACTCCACTGAGCAAACTCCCTTTGTAGCAAAACAAGGTGATACCGTGTGGCAGGCTCCACAGAATGTGGATGCTAGCCAGTTACCTATCTACTTTGGTTATAATAGTGGCTCCCACATTCAAAAAGCTGCTGATAATGAAGAGCTACAAAATCAGAACTACTCTCTTGACCTTTTGAAAGTAGAAGGGCCAGGGGACGTAGAAGTTTTCACTCAGACAGCGTTGCGTGCCACTCGAATTTTCTCCAGCAAAGATAAGGCATTCCGTTCACTGATTAAGCCGCGTCACTCGCACTACCACACCACTTTTACCAAGCCTGGTCGCTACGTGTTCACCTACCAAGCCACCGCATATGACAGCGAGGGTGAGCCCATTAAGACCATGCCTATGAATTTGGCATGGCAAGTAGGTGGCGAACAGCCGGACAAGGGAAAGATCCTCGACCCAGCACAGGCATGGGAGAAAGCTACTAAGGGGGAGGTATCGGCAAGCTTGTCCCTTAAGCCTAGTGAGAACAAAAACACCGAGATCGCGTTTAAGGGATCCGGCAACGGTCGCCTCGTCTTGCTTATCGATGGCCATTTCCTCGACGAACTCCCTGTCACCGGTGGCACCGCGAAGTCCACCACTTTCCTTGGCGAGGGATCCTCTAAGTACCAAGCGCTGTTCATTCCTGATGATTACTCCAAGCCAGCATGGCTTTCCGAGTCTTTCACCTACGATCGCAAGGACTCCAAGAATATCTCAGAGACAGGCTCCGAACTGGTAAAGCCGAAGGAAATTGATAAAGAGCGTGTGTGGGATCCACAACCAATATCATTGGAAGATGCCAATGTCAGGGTGTCTATAAAGCCCAAGGATGGAAAACACATCTTGACGCTGCAAGGCGATAAGAAGTTGCGAGGTTTTGCCTCAATTAAAATGTTTTCCTCAAATTCCACAATTGGTGCGCCGGCATGTAGTACAGAGGGGCACTTCGACGAAAATGGAAAGATCGAACAGGAATGGGATATCTCCGCGTGTGAGGATTTTAAACCATGGCTGCATGTTACTGTCATTCCTCATCCATTGATCGATGTGAAGTCGATTGACTCCAAAGCGGAAGAGATTGATTTAAGCAAGTCCATAGAGAAAGACTACAAGTTCGAGGAGCTGGACGAGAAGAAAGCCCCCGAGCAGATAGAAACCTTCGGTTCCTTCAAACGCGGCGACGACGTGAAGAACATCCCGCTGATGAAGCACGAAGACGAGGCTGACACTGATGACAGCGACGACTCTGAGAGTGTAGACACCGAAGATACCGGTGACGACACGGAAACCAATAAAAACGGTAATGGCAAGGATACTGACCCGTCTTCTCCATCATCACCGTCGTCGCAATCATCTGAGGAACACAAGGAACCTACCGTTGCCCATAAACATGAGCTGACCGAGGGACATATTGACATCCGCCTTGCTAAGAACAACGGTAAAGTGGGCTTTAACCTGAATCATGAGCATGTACAGCGTTCCCTCGACGACACCATCATTCGAGTACGTGACAATGCACGCCAGAAGCGTGATAACAAGCTTGGCGACGAGAAGTGGGACTTCCTAGGCCCTGTAGGTGAGAAGTTCTACATTCTGCCTAGCAGCGAGGAACCAGGTAAGCCATGGCCAGGATTCAGCTCGGAGGACCTGAACTACAAGCACTACCCGCAGGGTGTGGACATCACCTTGGATCATGCTGAAACCCCAGACGGTGGGCGTGCAGTGTTCTACCAAGCTGATCCGCTAACCGGCGAGGTTAAGCGCATGCTCGACACCGGTGACGAGGACACGCGCACACTGAGCACCACCAAACCGCTGCACCTGCACGGCAACTGGTCCTTTAACAAACCAGGGCAATACACCCTGTATTTCAAGGCCACAAGTGGCGACAAGGAAATCGCAGCACCACAGCCCGTGACGTTCCTCGTGGGCGATAACGCCACCGCGCAGCAGCCAACAGGCGAAGACGTGTCGGGTAAAGCCGGTAAAGCAGGAAAAGAAAGCAAGAAGGCAGAAAAAGTAGCTGTGCACCCTGTTGCAAAGTCCAGTGAGCCCAAGACTGCTGGGAAGAGCGGTGACTCTAAGTCACCGAAGAAGGAAGATCCGAACGTGAAGAAGTCTGCAATTAAGCAGAAACTCGCGGAGACGGGTTCCTACGCTGACCTGCTGCTTCCGGCCGCATTGGCGTTCTTTGGTATCGGTTTTGCGGTACTGGGCTTGGTGAGGATGCGCCGCCAGTAGGCGCTGTTTAGTAAAGCGCACGATCTAGCCTACTGATGTCATATCAACCAGTCGGTTGATGGGAGTTTCACCACGCCAACTGATGGAATAGCTCCTTACTTTCACAACAATAGAAGTGAAAATAAGGAGCAGATCATGTTTTTAGGAATCCGCGACATTCGTGCCGCAGCAGGGCGTTTTGCCCTGATCGCATCGGTTGTTGGTTTGATTACTCTGTTGATCGTTATGCTGACCGGCCTCACCCAAGGCTTAGGTAAACAAAACACTTCCGCCATCGAAGCGCTCGCACCACACAGCGTAGTATTTACCACTGCTGGTGGTTCTTCCCCAGAGTTCACTTCCTCGGAAATCTCCGAACAGCAGGCAGAACGTTGGAAGGACTCCACTCCCCTTGGTGTTTCCCAAACCCGTATCGAATCGGACCAAAACGCCAACACCACCGCCGTGATGGGACTACCTGAGGGGACTCCACTCCCCGACTCCGTAGGCGGCTTCATTGAACAAGGTGCACTGCTCCCCGCAGAGCTCGCTGACTTTCTGCACGTACGCGCAGGTGACCACATCACCCTTGGTGGTGCCACCGTCACCGTTGCCGGCACCGTAAAAACCGAAAACTACAGCCATACCCCCGTGGTTTGGGTCGACACTGCTACTTGGCAGCTGGTCAGCCACACTAAGGCTGTGGGGACAGTACTGCTCCTCAACCAAGAGCCAACTATCCAGCCTCAAGACAATGAGGTAGTCACCGACCTTAAAGGCGCATTCCAAGCAATGCCCGCCTACAAGTCGGAGCGCTCCTCCCTAGTAAGCATGCAGGCATTCTTATACATTATTTCTGCATTGGTCACGGTGTCCTTCCTTACTGTATGGACCCTGCAACGTACCCGCGACATTGCCGTGCTTGCCGCGTTGGGAGCGTCGAAACGCTACCTGCTTATCGACGCCCTCGGCCAGGCCGCCATCATCCTCGCCGCAGGCGTAGCCCTCGGTGCTGGTATCGGCGCCCTCCTTGGATGGTTCATAGCAGGCAGCGTGCCATTCTCGCTCGGATGGGTATCCGTACTCGGCCCAGCGCTAGGCATCTGGCTACTCGGCCTCATCGGAGCCACCATCGCCGTCCGCAACGTCACCAAAGTCGATCCTCAGATTGCATTAGGAGCAACAGCATGAGCGCCGCACCAGTTCTCTCCATCACCAACGCCAGCGTGGTCTACCCCGACGGCACCTCGACAGTCACCGCCCTCGACTCCGCCAACGTGGAAATATTCCCCGGCGAGCTCGTAGCCATCGTCGGTGAATCCGGCTCCGGAAAATCAACCCTGCTCTCCATCGCCGGCTTCCTCCAAGAACCCACCTCCGGAACCGTGACACTCCACGGTGCGGAAGGCCTGGATGCTACGTCGACACGCCGTGAACACATCGGATTCGTCTTCCAACAACCCAACCTCCTCGGATCGTTGACCGCCCGCGAACAACTACTCATCACCGACCACCTGCGCGGTATCAAACCCCGCAAAGACCGCGCCGACGAGCTACTCGCCCGCGTTGGACTCAAAGGGCTCGGCGGTCGACGCGTAGCCCAACTCTCTGGCGGCCAACGTCAGCGCGTTAATATTGCCCGCGCACTCATGGGCAACCCCCAACTCCTGCTTGCCGACGAACCCACCTCCGCCCTCGACGCTCGGCTCTCCAAGGAAATCGTCGAACTACTCCGCGACGTCACCAAAGAATTCGCCCTCGCAACTCTCATGGTCACCCACGACCGCTCCCAACTGGCCTACGCCGACCGCTTCGTAGAAATGGCCGACGGAAAAGCCCTCCAAACCGCATAACCCTCAGGCCGATTTTCCCTGTTCAAGGGGGAATTTGGTGTGCTAGTCTCACGGACATGACCTGTGAAGTGTTGATCACTGAATTCGTAGCTCATCCCAGTGATATCACCGATGCCTATGCGCGCTATCAACAACGCATCCAAGACGCGCTCCTTCACATCGTATGTAGCTCCCCACGACCACTTCCCAGTAAAGGAAGTGCCTACGCACAATGGAGCTTGCGTTGCGAATCGGCATACGCCCAAAAATCACACCCAGAACTTATGCAGTGCTATGAGCTTCGCAGCCTAGTGACCTACGAGGAAACTCCCGACCCTGACGACTCCCTGATAGAAAAATTCTTTTTCGAAGACTGCGCAGAACCGACCGTCTACTCTGCAAGCGTTAATCGCCTCGATATAGAGTTAGGGGCTGTTGACACTCGTTGCACAGATGAGCTCTGCATTGTGACACCTGTTTTCTTGGCTCACTCTGAGCATGCCGAGGTGCTGCAATCGCTGTACGAGGTGCTCGTGAGTAACGCGGATCCAGTAGCTTATGCTGCAAGCATTGCTGAATGTGATGACATTTCTCAAGCGAATCTCATCGGCCTATTGTGGGTGCGCGACGCACAGCGAACTATGAGCAATGTAGGCGACCAAATTTATGCCATGGGTAAAACAGCTTGGACTGGCTGGATTCTAGTGGAGGCCAGCAAACAAGAAGAACTGCAACTCCAACTCGCAGAGCTTATCGACGCCACCAACGCAGTCGCATACCTCACCGCCACACCGTGGTAGAAAACAACAAACCCCTGTAGGAAACAGCTCGTTGTGGCTGCTTTCTACAGGGGGTTATTGAAGGTGAACCCTTTAGATCCCTTAGATGAAGGCCTTGATCAAGGAAAGGATCTTCAGGATTGGTGCAATGAACTGGTAAGCGGTGGACAGTGCACCGGAAATAACGCCGAAGTCCATGGGGAACTCCTCACTTCTAGGGGTCAGTTTCCTTGAACGGTAGCAGGTCACTTCGTTTTTGTACACCTTCATGCGGTTAATGTCATGGGTTGCTACTACACTATTTGACCATGACTAATCCGAGCGGAAACACCCCTGACACTTCAGCAGGTCCTGCGTTTCGTTATACCGCCGAACTGGCCGGTGAGATCGAGCGTTCATGGCAGCAGTACTGGATTGATAACGGTACTTTTAACGCCCCCAACCCCGTGGGCGATTTAGCCGTCTCTGGAGACAAACTCCCTGAAGACAAGCTGTTTGTTCAGGATATGTTCCCGTATCCATCGGGTGCTGGTCTGCACGTTGGCCACCCACTGGGATACATTGCGACGGATGTTTTCGCTCGCTTTAACCGCATGCTAGGCAAGAATGTGCTGCACACCTTGGGCTACGATGCCTTCGGTCTGCCAGCTGAGCAGTATGCGATCCAGACGGGCACACACCCACGCACGACCACCATGGCCAACATTGCGAACATGCAGCGCCAGTTGGGTGCATTGGGCTTGGGGCACGATCCTCGCCGTAGCGTGGCTACCACTGATCCGGAGTTCTACAAGTGGACGCAGTGGATCTTCTTACAGATTTTCAATGCTTGGTTTGATACCAAGCAGCAAAAGGCCCGCCCTATCTCTGAGCTAATTCCGCTTCTGGAGTCGGGTGAAGTGGCATTGCCGGAGGGCTTCGAGGGCTCTGCTGACTCGTACTCCGAGTTGGATGCGGTGGAAAAAGCAAAGGTTGTGGATGAATTCCGCTTGGTTTACCGCTCTCACTCGATGGTGAACTGGTGCCCTGGTTTGGGCACTGTGTTGGCTAACGAGGAGGTCACCGCGGATGGTCGTTCGGAGCGCGGTAACTTCCCAGTTTTCCGCAAGAAGTTGTCGCAGTGGATGATGCGCATTACTGCATATTCGGATCGTCTTATCGACGACCTTGACCTGTTGGATTGGCCAGACAAGGTCAAGAGCATGCAGCGTAACTGGATTGGTCGTTCGCGTGGCGCCGAGGTGGACTTTGATGCCCTCGGCCACACGATCACCGTGTTCACCACCCGCCCAGACACACTGTTCGGCGCGTCCTACATGGTTCTCGCCCCTGAGCACGAGCTTGTCGACGCCCTCGTCGCCGCCGGCACGAACTCCTACGAAGGAATCGACCCCCGTTGGACCTTCGGCCAAGCCACCCCTGCGGAAGCAGTCAAAGCCTACCGTGCTTCCATCGCCGCAAAGAGCGACCTTGAGCGCCAAGAAAACAAGGAAAAGACAGGCGTTTACCTCGGCGTAAACGCCGTCAACCCTGTCAACGGTGAGAGCATCCCAGTGTTTATCGGTGACTATGTGCTCACCGGTTACGGCACCGGCGCAATCATGGCTGTGCCTGCACACGACACCCGCGATTACGAGTTCGCCACCGAATTCGGCCTGCCCATTCGCGAGGTTGTCGCTGGCGGCAACATTGCCGAAGCGGCCTACACCGAATCCGGCACAGCCGTGAACTCCGCTAATGACCAAGGCCTCGATATCAATGGCCTAGACAAGCAGGAAGCGATTGCTCGGGTTATTGAGTGGCTCGTCGACAAGCAAAAGGGATCCGAAAAAATCCAGTACAAGCTGCGCGACTGGCTCTTCGCCCGCCAGCGCTACTGGGGCGAACCATTCCCAGTCGTCTACGACGAAAACGGCCTCGCCCACGCACTACCCGAGTCCATGCTGCCCGTCGAACTCCCCGAGGTAGAAGACTACAAACCAGTCTCCTTCGACCCAGACGACGCCGACTCCGAACCACACCCACCACTGGCCAAAGCCACCGAGTGGACCCAAGTAGAACTCGACCTCGGCGACGGCCTGAAGAAGTACACCCGCGACACCAACGTCATGCCACAGTGGGCCGGCTCCTCCTGGTACCAACTGCGCTACATCGACCCCACCAACAGCGAAGCTTTCTGCGACATCGAAAACGAACGCTACTGGACAGGCCCCCGTAGCGCAGAAGACTCCGGCGGCGTTGACCTCTACGTCGGCGGTGTCGAGCACGCCGTGCTCCACCTCTTGTACTCCCGCTTCTGGCACAAAGTCCTCTTCGACCTCGGCTTTGTTACCTCCCGCGAACCTTACCGACGCCTCTTCAACCAAGGCTACATCCAAGCATTTGCCTACACCGACTCCCGTGGCGTGTACGTCCCAGCCGAAGAAGTAGAAGAAAAAGACGGCAAATTCTACTACCAAGGCGAAGAAGTCAACCAGGAATACGGCAAGATGGGCAAGTCCCTCAAGAACGCCGTCGCACCTGACGACATCTGCCGCGACTTCGGCGCCGACACCCTCCGCGTCTACGAAATGGCCATGGGACCACTGGACACCTCTCGCCCATGGTCCACCAAGGACGTCATCGGTGCCCACCGCTTTCTCCAGCGACTCTGGCGTCTCGTGGTCTCGGAAGACGACGGATCCATCGTTGTCACCGACGCAGCACTCACCGACGACGACCTCAAGCAACTACACCGCACCATCGCCGGCATGCGTGACGACTACGAAAACCTGCGCATCAACACCGTGGTAGCCAAAGCCATCGAATACGTCAACTACCTGACCAAGGCATACGGCTCCACCGGTGCACCACGCGCCGCCGTCGAACCACTGGTCATCATGGTCGCAGCCGTCGCACCACACATCGCCGAAGAGCTCTGGAAGCGCCTCGGACACAACGACACCATCACCTTTGTCCCCTTCCCCGAGTACGAAGACAAGTGGCTCGTTGACGACGAAGTAGAAATGCCAGTCCAGATCAACGGCAAGGTCCGCGCCCGCATCATGGTCCCTGCCGACGCCACCCAAGAACAGATCTCCGAAATCGCACTCGCCTCCGATGCCGTGACAACACACATCGAAGGCAAGAACGTGGTCAAGAAGATCGTCGTCCCAGGGCGCATGGTCAACCTAGTGGTCAAGTAACCACAACACGAGAAATCGGCCCGGCGAGATCGCTGGGCCGATTTTTGTGTGAGTGGGTGCCGGGGCGTGAGCAATTTTTGTACCTTAAGCGCCGTTTTTGAGGGGGCGTCCTGCGGTTTTGCAGCCTTAGGGTACAAAAATTGCTCACCTCGGGACTGCGGTGGTCAGTAGGATCGGTCCCATGAACTCCCCCGCCATCTGCGTGAGCGCCGTAAGAAAAACACCAGCCGCTTCATGTTCCCCGGCGGCAGACCGCGCGCCGGGAGGGGGCCTCACGCTTATCGACGCTCACCTGCGCGAACCTACCGTTGCTACCGAAATTGCCGAATGCGTTTGGGTCGACCCCTGTCACCCCACCAAACCTCTTGTTCCCCTGCTGGAGCAGGCGCTTTTCCCTGCCCTGCTGCCCTAAAAGCTCCAGCGTGAGCAATTTTTGTACCTTAAGCGCCATTTTTGAGGGGGCGTCCTGCGATTTTGCAGCCTTAGGGTACAAAAATTGCTCACGGGCGCGCTGGGAGGGGGGGAATTGTGGAGCGTCACCCCGATCTGACTCGATAAATTGGGGCTAGCTAAATTATCTCGGCAATGCTAGAGTGCTTTTCAATATAAAAACACTATCTTTAATTGCCATTTAATAGTCTATTACTGTCAAGTGGCATGGTGGGATAGCTGACTCAATGAAAGGCCAACAATGAACACTCGTGCAGTCTTTGCGCTTTCCCCACGATCAAAAAAGCTCACCATGCTGGGCGTAGGATTTGCCCTAGCAAGCGCACTCGCAGCTTGCGGCAGCGGTGAGCAAACTGAAAATGCCTCGATGAATGCATCGGCAAGTGAGACGTCGTCAGGCGAGATGGGAACGCCATTTGCTACTGCGAAGCTCGTCACGCAGAAGGGCGAAGACGCCGGCACGGTTACTTTTACAACCACACAGGCTGGAACTGAAATCAACGTGGATGCAAAGGGGCTGGAGCCAGGGTTCCATGGTTTCCATGTGCACGATAAGGGTAAATGTGAAGGTGACTTCAAGTCCGCTGGAGGTCATTTAAGCGGCCCAGATCATTCCCATGGCTCCGATCATTCTGGCGGATACCATCCACACGCTGGTGATTTGCCCTCACTTTTGGCCGCAAAGGATGGCACTGCAAAGTTGACGGTTACAACCGACGCCCTGACCCCCGAGCTGCTTCTCGGCACCGATGGCGCCAGCCTCATTGTGCACGAAGGCCGCGATAACTTTGCCAACATCCCTGAGCGCTATGCACCAGAAGGCCCTGATCAGGACACGTTGAAGACTGGCGACGCTGGCGCTCGCTTTGCATGCGGCGTGATCGAAGCAAAATAAGCCTCGTGTGAGCAATTTTTGTACCTTAAGCACTGTTTTTGAGGGGGCGTCCTGCGGGTTTGCGGCCTTAGGGTAGCATGCGGTGTTCTATGGGCACTTTATTTCAGCGGTTGAGCAGTTTAGATGGCAAGGGTTATGGCGCGTACAAGTCGATTGCGGGTCGGCACGCCTTGGAGGGTGTCCCCGGGGCGGAGCTGTTTCTGGACAAGGTGCAGTCGGATCCGTTTGCGCCGGCGTCGTTAAGCCGTGTGCGGGTTCCGCTGGCCGCGCTGCCATTTTCGGGGAGCTTATCGACGCACCAACGTGACCTGCTTAATCGCCGAATCGCGGGGGAGTTCTGTCACGGTTTGGCCATTGATTGCCCCGGCCAGCAGGTGTTGTCGCGGGCGGCGGTGACGCAGCTAGACGACGCGCTGCAGATTTGTTTTGAGGTGCAGCTGCCGGCGCGGGGGCGGCGTATCCGCGGGCGTGAGGCTGCCCAGTTGCTGTGTACCACCTTGCCGCGGGCACTGGACCGTGCGCTGTGCATAACCGCTGGTGGGGATGCGTTGCGGGCCGAGTTGGAAGCGGCGGCGGCGCTGGGGCGCGATCAGACTGCGCTGCGGGGTGCGCTCGCAGGTGCTGGGCTGGTGGCGTTTATTGCCGATGGTTCCATTTTGCCTCGTCAGGCGGGCAATAGTGATGAGCCAAAGTCCCATGCGATCCCGTTCGTGGCGCCAGAATCTCTAGCCCATGAGTTCACGTTGCCATCGGGGCGGACCGCGCGCGGCATGGGGATCCCGCAGGGGGTGACGCTCATCGTTGGCGGTGGCTACCACGGCAAGTCCACGCTGCTATCCGCGCTGGTCACAGGTGTTTATGATCACGTTGCCGGCGATGGTCGCGAGCTAGTGGTCGCCGACCCCACCGCCGTCGCCCTGCGTGCTGAAGACGGTCGTGCCATCACGGGTGTGGACATCTCGCCGTTCATCAACGGTCTGCCGTCGGGGGAGCGCACCACCTCCTTTTCCACCACCAACGCCTCAGGCTCCACATCGCAGTCCGCCGCCCTGATGGAGGCACTCGAGGCGGGCGCGCACACACTCCTCATTGATGAGGACACCTCTGCCACCAACTTCATGATTCGCGACGAACGCATGCGCCGTCTCGTTCCCGCCGACCGCGAACCCATCACCCCGCTCGTCGACCGCGCCCGCGAACTATGGTGCGACCACGGTATTTCCACAGTGGTCGTCGCCGGCGGCTCAGGCGCCTTTATCGACATCGCCGACACCGTCATCGCCATGGACGCCTACACACCCCACGATGCAACCACCCAAGCTCAACAACTTATCAACACCACCCCAACAGCGCCCGCCCTCACACCAATGACATGGCCTGCCCCGCGGGTGGCCGCGCGCGTTCGCACCCAGCGTGACCAGCGCGGACGCACCCCCAAGCTGCCGCGCGCCCGCGGAATCGACACCATCCAACACGGTCGCGACGACATCGACCTCCGCGCCATCAGCCAACTCGCCTGCAGTTCCCAAACCCAAGCAATCGCCCGCATCATCGCAACCCTAGAAAAGCGTGCCGACGGCCACACGCCCATGATCACACTGGTCAACGACGTACTCGCGGAGATACAAACCCACGGGTGGGCAGCGCTTAGCGGGCAACGCGCAGGCTCCCACGCCGAGCGACACCCAGGGCGCGTGGCCATGCCCCGGCCGCAGGAAGTCATGGCGGCGCTCAACCGCTACCGCAGGCTTTCGCTTGTTGGTTCGCTTGGTGCGTGAGGGGTGCGTGAGCAATTTTTGCACCTTAAGCACTGTTTTTGAGGGGCCGTCCTGTGGTTTTGCAACCTTAGGGTACAAAAATTGCTCACCGCGGCGGCGCAACCGGCGTGCGATCATGTTTGGATAACTGTTTTCCGTTGCTTTCACCCTGATTTCATGTTTGGATAACTGTTAAACAATCATGAAACAGGCTTTGGGGAATGGAAAGGCGTTAAACATGCCTCAATGGGTTACGCGTAATTGGATACCGGCTGACGGTAGTGGCATTTCTCGAAGAGATAGACAAGGCGGCAGCTATGAGGCATACATCCCCGACACGCTTTCTGATGCCAGTCTCGTTATTCCTGTGGAATTGGCGCAAAAAGCTGCGGAAATCGAGAGAAGCATTATTGCTCTAGGGCGGCGAGATGGTGCGGGGCAATTGGAAAGCATTGCGCGCCTGCTGATGCGCTCGGAAGCGATTTCGTCGTCACGCATTGAAGGCATTGCGCCTAACGTTGACAAGGTTGTTCTTGCCGAATTGGCACAAGAAGAAGACGTTCGTGGCTTCAAGGAAAGTGCTGAAGCCGTGGCGAGAAACCTACAAGTGCTTCGTTCCGTAGAAAATTCCTTTGCTACTACACCAGAAATTACCCCAGAGCATCTTGGGCAGCTGCAATCTGAGCTTCTTGGTGCGCATCCAACGGTTCCTGTAGGGATACGAAAGATTCAAAACTGGATTGGCGGATCTGGTCGAACACCCATTGGGGCCGAATTTGTTCCGCCACCGCCTGAAGAAGTTCCCGCCTTAATGGCCGATTTCTGTCGGTACTTTAATGGTGCCGCCCATGGAGCTTTGACCCAGGCTGCGATTATTCATGCACAGTTTGAAACTATTCATCCGTTCGCGGATGGAAACGGCCGTGTTGGGCGTGCCTTGATCCATGGGACTCTATTGCGTCGTGGGTTAACACATCAAACAATCTTGCCCATTAGTTTAATTTTGGGCACGTGGTCCAAACGCTATGTCGAAGGGCTTACGGCGTTTCGTCAAGGTGATGTTCCTCGTTGGCTCGGTACCTTTTTTGATGCGGCGCAGGAAGCCGTCACACAGGCGAATTTACTAGCTGACCAGTTATTAGAGATCCAGCAGGATTGGGAACAACGCTTAGACGAGTACCGGAAAAGCCAAGGTAAAACCCGTGCGCTGCGTGCAGATTCGATAGATTTCAAACTGCTCACAGGTCTTGCTGCGCATCCGATTGTGACAGCTAAGACGCTAGAGCGGTTGTACGGTGTGACCTGGTCCAACGCACGCCGAGCGCTTGAAGATTTGCAGGCTGCGGGCATTTTGCGCGGAAAAGTTATCGGTACTCGAGGCACGACTGGTTATTATGCCGACGACATCTTAAGCCTGATCACTCATGCGGATCGCCAGCTAGCAAGTAGTCAGTTTGATACTCGCTTGGCGTAGCCATCAGGACGCGCGGTTCCCAACCCACCAGTTTTGCCTCTTGGGTCTGCCTCGCTCGGTTAGGTTTGTGCTTAGCGACGAAACCACGCCTGTGGATCTCGTCGCACACACTGAGTATTTCTCCGCAGAGGTTGGCTGCTACACATTAAGTCTTGTTCGTTAAGGGTGCTTAACAGAAACATATAAAAAACACTGATTAAAGTTCTCTATTATCAGATTTGATCGTTGGAGCAATCACGGCATGAGCGTTGAAAGCGAGGTAGGTGAAGATGAGCGCACTGTTGATCTCTATGCAAGGGATAGCGAACTTAGCTGAGGTAAAACGTCCGGCTGTTACGCAATGGCAGACGCGTTTTCCTTCAACCTCTGCGACTCCTTTTCCGCAGCCTGTAGAAACAGATCCTTCGATGAAATTTGATGCTCGTGAAGTAGCGCGGTGGCTTATTGACACGAATCACGGTAATAATGCAGAAGCTGTCGAGGACGCCGCTTTCCATAGTGAACTGTTCCTAGATGCCATGAAGAGCCCAGCGGTGTGGGCAGCATTGGCAGTGCATGCTTTAACTGGGGAGGAAGTAACGCCGCAGCTTGTTTATGATCGTTTATTCTTAGAAGCGCTTGTTCCGGAGTCAGTCCTCAACAGTGATTTGGAACCAGCGGTCGCTATCGCTAATGAATTGGCAGAGGCAGGTTTCTCCGCGGTCAAAGTCTTGCAGAGGATAATCGAGTATCGTCGTAACGCATCTGCCGAAGGCATGATTACTGGTGCTGAGCTGTGCCTCGATGTCGTGGGATCAGAAATTGCACAGATGTTAAGCATTGACGAGGGCAGCCGAGAAATTGTGGCCTTAGGTGCTGGCGGTGATACGTGGGCTCAACGAGTTTCTGGCGCAATGCCTGTACCTTCCCGTTTAGCTCTGCAGTATTCCCGATTCAGCCCGGAAATGTGTTTGAGCATTGGGCTGGGCATTCCGGTAGAGGTGGACACTGACGAATGGGATCCTTCCGCCGTAGTGTTAATGCGATGGTTGGCCGCTACAGCCGATAACTCTGAAGAGTTTTTCAATCAGGTGGATCTCGCTGTGACCGGTATTGACCAACGTGGATGCGTATTGGTAGTGGGGCCGGCTGATTTGCTCATTTCTTCTCAATCGGAGTACCTAAACACCGAGCGAAAGAATTGCCTGTGGCCGAGTCGAACCAGCTTGCAAACTTCACTTCGTTTTGCCGCGCTGCTACCTAAAGGGTGGACTCGGCATTTGGGGCAAAAGCAACTTGCGTTGTGGGCTCTGCGGAATAGTGTCAATGCCGAAACCACTAATGATGTGGTTGTTCTTGCGGATTATGCGGTGATGGATTTAGCCCCAGATTCAGTTCGTCATCTAGTCCGAGATGTATTAGCAGCTGTAGATAACCGGGTAAATCCGAGGTCGCATACCTTCCATAAAGCTGAGGTCATCCCGCAGCGTATCGCGCGGACGCGTGATTCTTTGATGCCGACATTGGAACGGCAAGTGTCGATTAGTCAAGCCGTGTCGATGACACAGTTGCGTGAGAGTGCGGCATCGATAGGCATTACTCCTTTCAATAACGCGCCTTTTGCTCAAGCGGGAAATCCGTATGCTCCGCGACGGAAGCAACTGGTCAACTGGGCGCAGGCGACGAACGGGCCCGAAGCGGTGGTGAAGTTGTTGTCGGGGTTCAAGCTTGCCGATATTAATGTAGCCAATCCTGATGGCACTGTGCCGGTGATTGGGCGAAGTGAATTGTTGGGGTTTGTACAGGTCGGTGAGCGAAAAGTTGATTTGTTGGAGTTGGAATTTAAGCTTCGGAATGCTCATTTGACCGAGCCGGGCGATGTTTTGTTTGCTTTCGATGGCAGCCCGCATGTGTTTGTGGACTCTTCCGGTGGCGCGCTTGTGGAGGCGCCAGTGCAGGTTCTGCGGTGCAGGCAGACTCGGGGGAGGACGAAAGAACTTCTGAAGAGGGTGACATCTCCGCATTTGTTGGCGCAGCAGCTTAGCAAGGTGAAGGCGAAGAAGAAGGAATCGTGGTTGGTGCCGGTTGTGGATCGGGAGGACGCGGTTGCCTTTGAATCTGCTCTAGTGGAGGTCAATGCGAAGCGGCAGGAACTTCAGACTCAACTAGATCGGCTCGACAGTTTTCAATTGGAGCTGGGAGAGGCACTGGTCAGCGGCGCTATTAGGGCGGCGCCTGGTTAGCTCACGCGATAACTGCATGAAGCTCAGTGCTTCAACGAAACTAGAAAATAGCGAAAAGCAAAGAGAAGTGAGGAAAGAAAATGGTACGGAAGAAGAAGGAAGTGGCGCAGGTCCCTTCCACCTCTAAGGAAATCAAGGACACATTGTGGAAGTCCGCGGATAAGCTTCGCGGTTCTATGGATGCGTCGCAGTACAAGGATGTTGCTCTGGGGCTGGTGTTCCTAAAGTATGTATCGGATTCCTTTGAGGAACGTCAGAAGGAAATCCGCGCGGAGCTAGAAGGCCAGGGCATTGATGAGGAATACATCCTAGAAGATCTTGCCGATGTTGACGCTTACACCAGCGAGAATGTTTTTTGGGTGGCGTCGAATGCCCGTTGGGACTTCCTAAAGAAGTATTCCAAGGGCATGGATCTGGAAGGAAAACACAAGTCTATCGGCAAGTTGATCGATGAGGCTATGCAGCAGCTCATGGCGGATAACGAATCGCTACTGGGCACGCTGCCGCAGATTTATGGCAAGGACAATATCGACCAGCGCCGTCTCGGTGAATTAGTGGACCTGTTTAGCTCTACGTACTTTGCCAGCACTAAGGATAAGAAGGCCCGCGACCTACTTGGGGAGGTCTATGAGTACTTTCTGGACAAGTTCGCCAAGGCTGAGGGTAAGAGGGGTGGCGAGTTTTATACGCCGCAGCCGGTCGTGCGGACGTTGGTGGAAATCCTTGAGCCAACTGAGGGGCGTGTGTATGACCCATGTTGTGGTTCGGGTGGCATGTTTGTGCAGGCGGAGAAGTTCTTGGAGGCCACGAAGCGTGACCGCAGCAACATTGCGGTTTATGGTCAGGAGCTGAATGAGCGTACGTGGCGTATGGCGAAGATGAACTTGGCTATTCACGCCATCAGTTCGTCCGGTTTGGGTGAGCGCTGGGGTGACACGTTTGCTCGCGATATTCATGCGGGCACCAAGATGGACTACATCATGGCTAATCCGCCGTTTAACATTAAGGATTGGATTTGCAACGAGGAGGATGCCCGTTGGAAGTACGGTGTGCCTCCGGCGAAGAATGCGAACTTTGCGTGGATGCAGCACATCATTTCGAAGCTGAAGGATCACGGCGAAGCTGGTGTGGTGATGGCGAATGGCACAATGACGTCGCAAAGCTCTGGTGAGGGCGAGATCCGCAAGAAAATGGTGGAAGATGATGTTGTGTCGTGTGTGATTGCGCTGCCGGCGCAGTTGTTCCGTGGCACGGGCATTCCGGTGTGCGTGTGGTTTTTTGCTAAGGATAAGTCGGCGGGTGCTGGTGGCAGTGTTGATCGCCGTGGTGAGGTATTGCTTATCGACGCCCGCCAGCTCGGCCACATGATCGACCGCACGGAGCGGGCGTTTAGTGATGAGGACATCGCCAAGATTGCTAATGCGTTCCGAACCTGGCGTGGGCGTAAGTCCGCGGAGGGGGAGTACGAGGATGAGGCGGGTTTCTGTAAGTCCGCGACGATTGAGGAGATCCGCGAAGCTGGCTACGCGCTAACACCTGGCCGCTATGTGGGCATGCCTGAGGCCGAAGAAGATGATGAGCCTATCGACGAAAAGATCGCACGTCTAACCGCAGAATTGACTGCTGCATTAGACGAGTCCGTGCGGTTGGACGCTGTCGTTCGCGAGCAGCTGGGGAGGTTGAAGTGATGGTTAATTTTGTAGAGCTTGCCAGTCTTGCTGAGATTAGAACCGGTTCGACGCCAACTCGTTTTCTTCAGCTGACTGAAAAATGTGAGGGCATCCCATTTGTTACCCCGTCTGATTTTTCCCACAAGGATCAAATCGTCAGTACGAATCGTGTCGTAGCTGTAGAGGCTTTGAAGAATCTCAGAAGCAGGCTAGTTCCTGCAAATTCGACGTGTGTTACGTGTATCGGGTCTACGCTTGGAAAAACTGGTTTTGTAAAGAATCAGGTGTTGACGAACCAGCAGATCAACAGCGTTACAGCAACACCAGGAAAGGCCCATGATCGATACCTCTACTACGCGATTTTGAATGGAGCTCCTCAGCTCAAAGACATCGCGGGAGGATCAGCTTCTCCAATCTTAAATAAGACGGATTTCGGAAAGCTCCTGGTGCCTGCTGCTGTGCTCAGACGGCAGTTAGCAATCGCCGATGTCCTCGGTGCCTTGGACGACAAGATTGCGGCGAATCAGCGGGTAGTTAATTCGATAACCGATTTGCAATCAGCTATTTGGAATCGAGCGATAAAGGATGTCGAACGTGTTCCTGTTGAATCAGTTGCATTGCCTCAATTAGGAGGGACTCCTGCCAGAAAGGTTCAAGAGAACTGGACTAATGAGATTCCTTGGAGCTCTGTTGCTGACATGACTGCAGCGAATGGAAAATACCTACTCAGCACTGCAGAAGGGATTAGCACCGAGTGTGCAAAGACAAGGCGTTTTGCTCCGCTCCCCGCCGGTGCGGTGTTGCTTTCTGCACGTGGCACTGTTGGAAAAGTCGTAACGCTAGTGTCTCCGACATCCTTCAATCAGTCGGCATATGGGTTTGCTGAACCAGAAAACCGAAGCGCTGCCCTCCGGTTGGCAATAGAAGGAATTGTGGAAGAACTTAGGTCCAAATCTTATGGATCAGTGTTCTCTACCATCACCAAGGGAACAATACTCGAATGCACTGTTCCTAACGTTTTTCATGAAGAATACTTCGACCTGCATTCGCATCTTGGAATGCTAGAAGATAGAGCAATCTCGGCTGTGAAGGAAAACCAAGTCCTCGCCGCTACCCGTGACGAGCTATTGCCGCTGCTTATGAACGGGAAGATTACCGTTGCCGAGGCGAAGGAAGCGGCCGGGGACGTGGGCGTCGTAAAGCAAAACCAGCAGGAGGAAGGAGACAGCAGTGTTTAGTGAAGACATGCTAGAGCGACTGGCTTTGGAAAAGCTGGGTGATAACGACTGGCAGCCACTCCACGGCACCGCAGTCGCGCCGGGCTCTGGTGAGCGCCAAAACTGGAAAGAAATAGTCCTCCGGCAAACGCTGAATGAGGCTGTCTCCAAGCTGAACCCAGAAGTACCCGAGGAGTTTCTACAACACGCCATCGGCGAGCTGCTCACGCCAAAGTCCCAGGATCCCGTGGCGGAAAACCTGCGCGTGCATCAGATGCTGGTGCAGGGCTACTCGGGAATTGAGTACTACGACCTCGACGGGCAGCGTCAGAATCCGACGATTTATTTTGTGTCGTCCAATGTGGATAAAAACGACTATAAAGTGGTCAACCAGGTCATCATCCGCAACGTGGAATATGAGCGTCGTTTCGACGTAGTGGCCTACATCAACGGTCTGCCGGTTGCATTCTTTGAGCTGAAGAAACCCTCCGGCAAATCCACTGCTGAAGAAGCATTCAACCAGCTACAGACCTATGTCCACGAGTTCCCCATGGCATTCCGCTTTGCCAACGTCGTGGTGGCAAGCGATGGCATAGACGCGCGCTACGGCACCCCGTTTACCCCGCTGAACCACATGTCGCCGTGGAACGTGGATGACGACGGCAAGCCAATCAAGATGGACCAGCCGGACAGCTCCGGTGAGATCCCGCTCGGGCTGGAAAACGTGATCTGGGGTGTATTCAACCAAGTCCGATTCCTGCAGCTCATGCGCGAATACACCGCGTTTGATGACACCGAGCGCGGTCTGTACATGCGCATCGCCAAGCCGCACCAGTACTTTGCTGTGACCAAGGCTGCCGGCACCACCATGCAGGCTGTGCGAAGCGACGGCAGGGCTGGCGTGGTCTGGCACACCCAGGGCTCAGGCAAGTCCATGGAAATGGAAATGTACACAGCCAAAGTGATGCGCGCCCCGGAGCTGGAAAACCCAACCATCATCGTTATTAACGACCGCACGGAACTCGACGGCCAGCTCTACAGCACCTTCCTCGCCAGCACCCTGCTGCCGGAAAAGCCCCGCCAGATTGAAGACCGCGATGACCTGCGAACAGCATTGGCCACACGCACCTCGGGCGGCATCTATTTCACCACCTTGCAGAAGTTCGGCCTAACCGCGGACGAGCGTAATGCCTACGCCAAGCACCCGGTGCTGTCGCAGCGACACAACATCATTGTCATTGCTGATGAAGCCCACAGGTCGCACTACGGCTTCGGGGCAAACCGTGACGGATATGCCGCACACTTGCGCTCAGCGCTGCCCAACGCGACCATGATTGCCTTCACCGGCACGCCGATTTCTGAATTGGACCGCGACACTAGGAAAGTATTCGGCGATGACATTGACGTGTATGACCTGCAGCGCGCAGTCGACGACGGTGCGACCGTGCCCGTTTACTTCGAGCCACGGCTAATCCCGCTGGCCCGGGTCCAAGGCATCACCGATGAGTACATCGACGCCACCGCCGATGAGGCACTCGAAGGCCTCAGCGAGTCCGAGCGCGCCCGAATCCAGCGCACCACTGCTGCTCTCGAAGCCATGTATGGTGCCGACGATCGCTTGGACACGCTTGTCGACGACCTACTGCTGCGGTGGGAAGACCGTAAGACCGTCATGCAGGACTTCATCGGATGCCCAGGCAAAGCCATGATCGTCACATCTACTCGTAGTATCGCAATGAAGATTTACGACAAGATCATCGCGAAGCACCCTGATTGGCATAGCGATGCTGACGATAAGGGCAAGATCAAAGTTGTGTACTCCGCGAATCCCTCGGACACCGCGGAGATCAAGAAGCATATGCGTCGGCCGAGCGCTATTAAGGCTGTCAAAGAACGCGTGAAGAATCCAGACGACGAGCTGGAAATCATCATCGTGAAAGACATGATGCTCACCGGCTTCGACGCGCCACCGCTGCACACGTTGTTCATTGACCGACCATTGCGCGGTGCATTGCTCATGCAGACTCTCGCGCGCGTGAACCGTACCTTCCGAGGCAAGCAAGATGGTCTGCTCATCGCATACGCGCCCCTGACCGACAACCTGAAGGAAGCGCTCGATGAGTTCACCGTCGATGCAGAGAAATCCGGTGAGAAAGTCATCGGCCAGCATGCCGCGGAGACGCTGACCATCGCGCAGCAGTTCTTGGGGCAAATCCACGAACTGGTGACGGTAGATTGGCGCGCAAAGCTGCAAAGTGGTGACGTGCGCGGGGCACTGGCAACGGTGGTGGGATTTCTACGTTCGCCGCAGACACTAGGGAACACTGACCCAGAAGACCCAATGGCGCGACCGGTGGCGAAGAAGTTCCGAGAACTTTCTAGCGCGCTTGCGCGATCTTGGGCGATTGCCGTGACCGCTGACGGCGCTGATGAGATTCGATCGGAAGTCGAGTTCTACCTTGAGGCCCGCCAGTGGCTGATCAAGATAGAAGCGGCGGACAGAGCAAGTCGCGGTGAACCGATTTCCGATACCGCGCGACGTATCTTAGGCCAGCTCGTCGTCGATGCTGCTGAAAGCCGTGAGGTGTTGGACATCTACGCGGAAATTGGACAGGATGTGCCCAACCTGCAGGAGCTTGCTAGCCAAGGTTTCAGCGAAAAGAACGTTAAGTCCAACATTGAAATTGCGATCGAGGCGCTGAGAGCGAAGCTCCAACAGGGAGTACGTGACGCGACCGGAAATAACGAACTACGCAGCCAACTATTTTCGGAGCGTATCCGAGAGGTAATGACGCGATACACCAACCAGCAGCTCACTGCTGCTGAAGTGATCGCTGAGCTAGTGAAGCTATCGAAGGAAGTGGTTGAGGAATCACGTCGTGGCGAGAAGTTCGCGCCTGCATTGAGCAACGATGAGCTGACCTTTTTCGATGTGGTGTCGCAGAACGAATCCGCCGTCGATGTGCTCGGTGATTCCGTCCTTGCCGACATCGCCCGTGACCTGGTTGCCACCATGCGTCGTGACACCCGCACCGACTGGACCGTCCGCGACGACGTCAAAGCAAAGCTACGCCGCACCATCAAGTTGCTGCTGCGCAAGTACGGGTATCCACCAGACCGACAAAAAGAAGCCACCCAGTTGGTTTACGAACAGATGGAAAAGTTCGCGCCAAGGTATGCGGGTGAACTTGGAAGTGAAGGAGTCAAGCCCTAATCCACCACTAAACCCGCAAAACGCCAATTCATTGTTAGAATAGGGGGTCCCTATTCTAACAATTCCCAAGTGGTGGTGTGTTGTGACTCTGAGCTTGCCGAACATGGAAGACCGTCGTGAGCAACTTATTGCTCAAGTTGAGTCCATCTTGGCCTCGGCTGCCGACGGGCGAGTGCAGAAAACCAAAGAGACACAGTCGGTTGACTTCAAGGAAGAGGCCGGCCGTCGCAATGGTCCGCAGATTGAGCCCGGCAAGCCAGAGAATCCTGAGGCTGCTGATAAGTTGGCGGACGAAGTCGCCTGCATGGCAAACACACCCGGCGGTGGCGCGTTGATCGTGGGAATAGAGGACAAGACAGGTCAGATTATTGGCACTGAGCTAGACATCGATTGGCTGCGTCAAGGTATCTTCACCCGAATTGATGTGGCGCCTGATGTCGTCGAAAAGCGTGTGCTCGGCCAGCGGGTTCTCGCCATCTATGTGGCTGCCGCCGCGGAACCAGTAGAAGACACTTCGGATCGACTGCGGTGGCGGGTTGGTGACTCCTGCCGGCCTGTTGATCGAGCGGAATGGTGGGAATACCAGCGAGCTCAATCCGGATTTGACCCAATGGCGCAGGTCACCACCGCTACGCTGGGCGACGCCCGCCCTGCTGCGCTTGCCCTGGCCCGAAAATGGGATCCCGCATTCGCAGAGCTCACCGATGAAGAACTTCTGCGTGGAATTGGCGCGCTGGATGCCGAAGGATTCCTGTCGCAGGCCGGAAAGCTGCTTTTCACCTCCCTCGGCCGCACTGCGATCGAGCTCAGCATTTTTGATGTGCACGGCGGCCAAGTGCTGAACAGAGTGGTGCCGGAACCGGAGAAGTCTTGCCTGGAACAGCTGGATTATCTGGAACAGGCGCTGAATGTAGTGAATAAGAACAACACCGTGGTGGAAGGCTTCGTCCACAAACCAGTACCTGAGATTCCGCGCCTGGCGGTTCGTGAAGCCATGCTCAACGCTATGATTCACCGCGACTGGAATCGAAGCGAGCCAATTGATGTGCGCTGGATTGAACTCGATAGCACGTTGATCGTTCGTAGCCCAGGTGGCTTCCCTGCTGCAATCACCAGCGAAAACGTGCTGAGCAACCGTGCTGCTCGCTATCCCGCCCTCGCTGACCTGTATCGTGCGCTGGGGTTGGTGGACAAGCAAGGCGTTGGTGTGGATCGCATGTATCAAGCCATGATCGCACTCGGTCACCGCCCACCAACGATCGAGGAAATCGCAGGGCCGTTTGTAGAAACGACCCTAGTAGGTGGCCGTCCGGTGCTGCCGGTGTTGGAATTGGTTTCGTCGATAGTTCCGGAAGCGCGCCAGGACGATTATCGGATCGCGATTGTCCTTTACCTTCTGTTTCAGAGACCGTTCATAACGATTGACGTAGTTGCGCGCGGTCTGCAATCGGGTAAAGAAGTGGCGCGAAATGCGTTGGAAGCGGCGCGTCAAACTACGGTTGCTGGAGCACCCTTGATTATCGCGCACGATGGCGTGTGGTTGCTCGGCAATGCTTGTCGCGAGATTTTGCGTAAGGTCGAGCCTTCACCGTTTTCTCCAGTTCGATATCTGTCCACAGACCAAGCTGAACTAACCAACGCGGCGATGCTGTGGCTGAGTGAAGTTGGGGACCTGGCTACCAGTGACTTGATGGCGATGTGTGGAGTTTCTCGGGGAACAGCCAAGGCATGTGTTGATGGATTAGTGGATGAGGAGCGAGTTGTCGCTGTGGGTGGTGGCCGGTCGCGGCGCTACAGACTGGTGGAATAAGCCGCCTGCTATTCCACCAAGGATTCCACAATTGCGGGATTCATTGTTAGATTAGACCCCCTCTATTCTGACAATCCCCAGGTCGCGCCAATAAAATCCTCAGGGGAAAATAATAGTGCAACTCTAAAGTCTCACTGTTACACTCAAGAGTATGAATTGGACTCTGGACAGTTTGACTGAGCAGCTAGCTGAGTTTCGGCGTTTGCATCGTGACTCCACAGACATCGAAGTCAAACGCGCTAGTGAATTGCCGGAAAACCTGCCAGAAACAACATGTGCGTTTGCCAATATGCCTAGTGGGGGCACAATTATCCTAGGCGTGGATGAAAACCGTGACTTTGAAGTCGTCGGTGTTGCGGATGCGGCAGCGCTTGAAGAAGCGCTCATTAGTCAGACTCGTAACAGTGTGAAACCGGCCCCTATGATCGAGTGTGAGACTTTCACTCTAGAGGGTAAGCAGGTGCTTGTGGCACAGGTCAATCCAGTGCCGTTGCAAAACCGTCCGGCGCACTATCGAAGTGTTGCCTACCTGCGGCAATCCGATGGAGACTACGAAATGAACGATGCCGATCTCGCACTCGTTGAGATCCAGAAACTTTCTCATTCTGAGAACTTCCAGTTCGATGTAGTCCCAGTCTTGAACTCTTCAATCCGAGACTTAGACTCTGTTCGGGTAAAGAGTTTCCTCGAGGCTGCGCGCGCGGGAAGCCGCATCTTGTCCAAGAAAATTGATGACCAAGAACTGCTTGAAACTCTCAATATCGTGACGGTAAAAGGTGAACTCACGCTGGCCGGAATCTACGCCCTGGGCGAGTATCCGCAGGGTAAGGCTCCACAGCTACGCATTACAGCGGCAGTGCAATTGCCACGCGAAGGCAGCAGTGTGCGTACCAGGAATATGCAGGACTTTGAAGGCCCTCTTCCTGACCTGCTCGAATCTGCACTGACGTGGGTAAGACAGAATGCGCCGACGCGGAATGTTTACGACTCCAGTGGAAACATGCGCAAGGAGAGCGTCTACCCGTTGCCTGCCGTCCGCGAGCTGATCGCAAATGCCTTGGTGCACCGCGATCTAAGCCCCAATTCTGATGGAAAATGGGTGGAGATTAGGCTTTGCGACGATCGCCTCGTCATCTCTAATCCGGGTGGACTTCGGGGAGTCTCAGTCAAACAGTTAGAGAGTGCAACTCTTTCCAAGAATGCAGTAAATCCCCGCCTTTATGACATTGCTAAACGAGTTCGCACCGAAGCCGACTACAGTGTCATCGAAGGTGAAGGCGCTGGTATCCAAGAAGTATTGAGGCAAACCCGTCAGGCACTGTTGGCAAAACCTCAACTCATTGATACTGGTGTGCAGTTCACTGCGATCCTCTATGGTGCCTCAGTTTTCAGCGAAGCAGAGTTGGAGTGGCTGCGCAGCATTGGAGGAGATGGCCTTACTGCCGTCGAAAAGCACCTGCTAGTGGGGCTACGAAAAGGGGAAAGCTGGCATTTGTCCAGGATCCTCAATGAGTTTTCGCCCATAACCGTGGCCGAGGCGGAAAAACTCATGCATGGTTTGAAGAAGCGTGGCTTCATTGAGAGTGATAATAAGACTTTCGCTCTAGGAGCACACAGTGAGAATCAAGCGCCCCGTGTGGAAAAAGGGGAAACAACTCTGGCAAAGATCACCAAGAATGCGCCAACAGTAGCCCGCGCATTAGAGCTCAAGTCACAACAGAGCTTTGAAGAACTGCTGCGCACCACAGGTTTGAGCCAGGGGCAGCTGAGATTTGCGCTCGATAAACTGCAAGCTGTCGGGCTAGTTGTGCGCGAAGGAGGCTGGGGCGTTCACGGAACCACCTACCACTGGAGCGTGCAAACCTAACGGAGGAAAACCTGCGGATTGCTGCTGCTGAGAACCACGGTTGGATGTTAGTGGAACAACGGCCAGTGGTGGTACGTGGGTGTCACCGATCCTGACGACACGTTGACTCAGCTTCTTCTTGGCTCGTAGCCGCAGGCGTTGCGACGCCCACCTGTGCCCCTTACCAGCCGCATCACATCGTCGATGGTGTCGGAGGTTACGGGGCCTACCCATTTCATGTCTGGTTGCACGCACATGACTGGTGCTCGGTTGCAGGGGTAGAGGCATGCGGAGCGTGTGACCAGTACGTGGGTGTCGAGGAGGTCAGCAACATCAAGTGCGTCATGCAGTTCGCGCAGGGCTTCGTCGGCACCCTTGGCTAGGCAGCGCACCCCCTGGCAGACGATGATGTGCTTGGCTACCGGTGGGGGATCTTGCCATGCGGGGTTGGTCAGGGTTTCGGGGTTTGTGCAGGTAATACGCCGGCACTCAGAAACATCAGACCCCACTCCTGTGATGTAGAGTTCGCCACCCCAGTCGGTGGTGTGCATCCACCAGCGCGCTACCCGCTTTACCCAGGAGACACCCACGCTGTGGTCGTGGGTGCAGGGGATCAAGATGATGCGGTTGCTGTGTGCGCAGGCTGACAGCACGGTGGTGAGGCCACGGTTGGGGTCGCCTCCTTGGAGGTGGGCTATGTGTGCGTCGAGGCTGTGG
This sequence comes from Corynebacterium diphtheriae, assembly GCF_001457455.1. NCBI lineage: Bacteria > Bacillati > Actinomycetota > Actinomycetes > Mycobacteriales > Corynebacteriaceae > Corynebacterium > Corynebacterium diphtheriae. The sequence continues at coordinate 2,381,257 of NZ_LN831026.1, read as the reverse complement.
GCGTGGGGTGCCCAATCGATGGTGGCGTCGGCCCACGACATGCTGACAAGGATACGACTAGTGGTCAAAGTGCCAGGTCACCCGCCTGCGGTCGGTGTTGCTTACGGAGACTGTCACATTGAAGACGTCGCGGATGAGCTCTTCGGTCAACGTGGAGTCAATGTCCCCGTGAGCGATCACGCGTCCATCTGCCACCACCACAACGTAGTCGCAGAAGGCAGCCACCAGATCAAGATCGTGCATGACGGCGGTAGTGCAGATGTCAAGGGATTGCACGAGCTCAAGGAACGCAATCTGGTGCGCGATGTCGAGGTGGTTGATGGGCTCGTCGAGAAGCAAAAAGGAAGGCTGCTGTGCCAGTGCGCGGGCGAGTTGGACGCGTTGGCGTTCGCCGCCGGAGAGTGTGAGCCAGCGGCGGTCGGCAAGCGTATCCACGCTCACCCGCTGCATCACCGATTCCACAATCGTGCGATCATCAGCCGCCTGTCCAAACGACCACGAACTACGAAACGGAATCCGGCCCAGCTCCACCACATCGCGAACCGACAAATCAAGCTGCGTTGCCGGCTGCTGTTCCATAAGCGCAATCTGCTGCGCCCGCTCCCGCGCCGGGATCGAACCCAACGCACGACCTTGGAACGTCACCTCGCCTGCCGACGGCCGCACAATGCCCGCAGCCATACGCAGCAAGGACGTCTTACCAGCACCATTCGGTCCAATGATCGCCGTGAGCCCGCGACTCGGCAACTCCAACGACGTGGGGTGAACAATGCGGTCGCCACCATCAGTGACCCACTCAGCGTTACTAAAAGTAATCATGACTGCGCCGCCTGACGCCGAAGCAAATAAATCAGCAACGGGGCACCCACCACAGCAGTGACCACGCCAATAGGAATCTCAGTATTTTCCCGCAACGTGCGCGCCAACGTATCAGCACCCACCATCAAAAACGCGCCAGTAAGCGCACTAAGCGGCAACAATGTGGCATGACGCGGCCCTACGATCAGGCGCACCACATGCGGAACCGTCAAACCTACAAAACCAATCGGTCCAGCAATAGCCACCGTGCATGCGGTAATCAACGAGGTGGCAATAAGCAACATCCACCGCGCACGATTGACGTTAATGCCCAGGGTAGCGGCGGCGTCTTCACCAAAAGAGAACGCATCGAGGACTCTCGACGCCCCCAGCATCACCACCAACGCAACCACAGTCACCGCTGCTAACAACGCCACATGCGGCCAGCGAATACCCGCCAACGAACCCAGCGTCCACGACAACACCGTATTAGCAGTGCCACGCTCACCGAACATCAAAATCGCCAACGACGTATAAGCGCCACACAGCTGTGCAACGGCCACACCAGCCAAAATCGTGCGCCCAGGGGGCAAATAGCCCGACTTGCCTCGGGCCAACACCAGCACAATCACAGTCGCCGCAATCGCACCCACAAACGTCGCCGTCGGAATCGCCGCATACAACGCCACCGCAGGAAGCGACACACCAAACACAATGACCGTCACCGCACCCACCGAAGCACCCGAAGAAATACCCAGCAAATACGGATCCGCCAACTCATTGCTCGTCAACGCCTGAAGCACCACACCACAAATCGCCAAACAACAACCCACAGCAAGGGCACCCAGCACACGCGGCAACCGCAGCTGCCACACCACCTGGTCCTCAAAAACAGTGACGGAGGAGCCGTCGATAAGCCCAAGCCTGCGGCCAATCACCGACAACGACTGCTCCACCGGAATCGATGCCGCCCCCACATGCAAAGCCACCAGCGCCAACGCCACCGTCAGCACACACAAAGCCATACCGAGCACAACCGCACGGCTCTTACGCTGCACCAACATAAAACTAGTTCAACTTAGCCAACTGATCAGCCAAATTCTCAGCACCATTAATCAACGACAAACCAGGTGTTGACTCCGAGAACTTCACCTTCAAAAACGCATCATTTTTCACCGCGCGCAACTGGCTCAACACCGGATCATTCTTCATATAATCAATCTTCTTCGCAGCGGTATCCCACGTAGGATCAGCCACCACAATGAAATCCGGATCCGCCTCAATCACAGACTCCCACGACAAATGAGCCCAGTTACCCTTCTCGGACTCAAAAATATTCTTGCCGCCCAGCGCATTAATAATCATCTGCGGGCCGCCCTCACCAGTACCGATGTACGGATCCTTATCGCCGGAGTCGTACCACACGAACTTCTTGCCCTTCGCAGGAGCCTTCTTCTCAAGAGCTGCAAAACGGTCCTTCTGCTCCTGAACTACCTTCTCGCCACGCTCGGTGATATCAAAGATCTTGGCAACAGTCATCGCCTCTTCCCACACCGGATCCATGCTGGCACCACTAGGCTGATCCTTCTTCTCAGGGCAGCCATAAGGAATAATGCGCGTATTCACGCCACTTGCCTTCAACTGCTCACGGCTACCCAAATTCTTCTCTGTAAACGCAGAACTATAAGCAGAGTAAGCAAAATCAGGATCTACCTCGAAGAACTTCTCCTTGGAAGGGTAGCTCTGGTCGGAAAGCACAGGGACCTTGTCAAAAGCTTTTTGCAGCGATGGGGTGACGTGATCGTCTAGGTAGGCGGTGCCCACCATCTTGTCTTCCAAGCCTAGTCCCAGCATCATCTCGGTTGCACCTTGGTTGGTGGTCACAGCGTGCTGCGGTACAGCGGTGAAGGTGGTTTCTACGCCACAGTTGGTCACGGTCACTGGCTGGTAGTCGCCGGCAGCCTCTGTCGATTTGTTCGACTCCGGTGCGCCGACGCAGCCCGATAGCAGTCCTGCAGTGGCAAGCGCTGCCAAGCTGGCAAACCCACACTTTTTCATTATTAATCCCAATCATGAGAAACGAACGATGGAAAGCTGGATTTGCGCGGCAGCATCGCTGCTAGATGGCATACCAGCAAACAATTAAATTAGCACGGTTGAACAATGTGCGAGTGAGTAGTTCGTGCCAAAACTTTTTGGGGCCCGCAGCATTTCCGCAGGTCGGAGATATAAGAAAATCTTTAATTTGGCACGAACTACTCACTGACCCGCATAGAATGTTCCCTCGTGCACCCCGGGGGTAGGAGCTGCGCTGCCACGGTCGCTGTTTTGCAGCCAATGTTGTTAGATTTTAAGCGACAAACGGTGATCTATAAGGGATATGAAGTGCGCACGATCAGTTTCTTCAACAACAAGGGCGGCGTAGGCAAAACCACGCTATCTACTAACGTGGCCCATTACTTTGCACTGCAGGGAAAACGGGTTTTGTATGTGGATTGCGATCCGCAGTGCAATGCCACTCAGCTGATGCTCACGGAGGAGCAAACGGAAAGTATCTACCTCGATGGCCTCAACGATGAGGTTGCGGAGCGGAACTCGCTGGCTAAAACGGTGTATGCGATTTTTGTTCCGCTGCGTGAGGGGGAGTCGCAGATTGCGGCTGAGATTACTCCGATGCGCTCGGAGCGTTTCGGTGTTGATGTGTTGCCTGGGCACCCAGCGTTGTCGCAGATCGAGGACCTGATGAGTGACTCGTGGCAGTCGGCATTAGGCCGGCAAACCGGTCCGTTTCGACGCATACACTGGGCAGGTCAGCTCGCCCACGCAATGGAGCGCGACGACCGTTACGACGTAATCTTTTTCGATGTTGGTCCCAGCCTCGGCCCCTTTAACCGCACGGTGTTGCTCGGCTGCGATGCCTTTGTCACCCCAACCGCCACGGATCTTTTCAGCTTCCATGCTTTTGGCAACCTCGCCCGCTGGTTTGATGCGTGGGTAACGCAGTATGCGGAAATCCATGAGGGCAACATGGCGGAATGGAAGAAGTATTCCGCCGATGTTGAGGCAAAGACACGTCCGCTGCGCTTGGGTGGTTTTGATGGGGAAGGGCTGCGGTATCTCGGCTACACCACCTTGGAATATGTGAAGCGTCGCGCTAATGGGCAAGAGCAACTAGTTGGTGCTTTTGAACGTTTCCGTGGTCGTTTTGCGGCCGAGGCGGAGCGGATTAGTAACTCTTTGAGCAAGCATTCCCACTCGACCCTGCTGGGACACGTGCCGCACATGCATTCCATGCCGGCTACCGCCCAAGATGTCCACGCCCCGATTATGGAGCTATCCAGCTCCGATGGCGTGCGCGGCGCCCAGATTAATCAGCGTAATGCTTATGCGGAGAAGATTAACTCCGTAGCTGCCAATGTGTATAAGGCGCTGTTCCCGAACGAGTAAAGCGCCTCGGCCTTAGGGGCTGGTATACCGGTGGCAACTAGTGTCGAAGGTAGGCGGTGGACTGTGTAACCGCAACCAACGAGGCCATCGCTGAGGCGAGTAGTCCAGAAGCCGCACTCGAGGCATATATAAAGGAAAACCTGCGGATTGCTGCTGCTGAGGACCACGGTTGGATGATGGGGCTAGCGGAAGGAATCTCTGGGCCCATGGGAACGGACATTGCTAGCGCCCACCACGAGCTCAGGCGGCGCTTGCGATCGTACATTCCTAGCCATAGGGTGGCGGGGATGTTGGAGAAGATGGCATCGAAGCAGATAGTTATGGTCGCCCTCACCCTTGTGGTGATGGTGGTGGTGTCGATGACACTGCTTAAGAGTGAGTTTTCGGTGGCGGGACTGTGGGAGCCGTCGCAACACCAGGTGCGCAGGGTGGAGCTGCAGCCGTTTCGGGGGTGGAGTTACCAAGAATGGTGGCGGCCATGGGTGGATTCTTTGGGCAATGTGGCGCTGTTTGTTCCGTGGGGATACCTGTTGGCGTTGTTGGGGTGGCGGTTGCGGTGGCCTGTGGTCGTGGCGACGCTGGCGTCGATAAGCCTGAGTGCCGGTATTGAAACATTGCAGTTTATTTTTGCGCGGGGGTATTCCGACATTGACGACGTAGTGTTCAACTCGCTCGGCGGACTGTTGGGGGCGTTGGTGGTGTCGCGTTCGTCATGGGCGGGTAGTGGCCGTGCTGTGCTGGTGTTTTCCGTGCTCTCGGTCATTGTGTTGTCGGTGTTTGGAATGAGCGCGTTGCCGGCGTGAGGGGCAAGCCCGTGTCTGACACCACAGTGGCATAAGTTGTTGAAGTTGGGTGTGTTGCTTCTGTGACTTGTGTGAAAGTTGTGTATTGTGCGGGGCGTGAAGAAAAAGAGCCATTTGCTATCCGGAATTACCGGCGGAACTGTTGCAGTGCTGACGTCCGCGATGCTGGCCATCGCACCCGCGCACGCCCTTCCGCTGCCCATCCCCATCGGAGCGTCCTCGGGTATCGACGTCTCCGGCCACCAACACCCAGGCGGAATCGCCATCGACTGGAAGAGCGTCCAACGTGACGGTCAAAGCTTCGCATTCGTCAAAGCCTCCGAAGGTGAAGGCTGGAGCAACGACTACTTCACCCAAGACGCCAAACAGGCAGCCAACAGTGGCCTCAAAGTAGGCAGCTACCACTACGCGCGCCCCTCCAAAGACGCCCGCACCCAAGCACGCCATTACGCAGCCAAGGTCGCCCAAATCAACGACCACTCCCTGCCACCCGTACTCGACATCGAGGTCGCAGAAGGCAAAACCCCAGAACAGCTCGCAGCTTGGACCAAAACATTCCTCAACGAATTTGAGTCCCAATCCGGCCGCAAGCCAATGATCTACACCTACCGCTACTTCTGGATCCACGACATGGCCAACACCAAGCAGTTCGCGGAATACCCACTCTGGCTGGCGGCCTACCAAACCCAAGCCCCAGAACCAGTTGGCGGTTGGGACACCATCGACTTCTGGCAGCGCTCCGGAAGCGGACGTATCGGCGGCATCGTCGGCGACGTAGACCTCAACCTCTTCAACGGCGACGACGCACAACTCGACGCCTTCGCGGCGGGTAACTATGCCTCCGCCGGCGGCAAGTTTGCATCCATCTCACTGCCCGGTATCGCAGACCTCGGCGGCGACTCTCAGGCTCTTGTCGGCGCAGTTGCAGCGCTGGCAGCCGGTGCAGCCGCAGCACCACAGGTAGCACAAGCAGCTGAAAACGCAGGCTTGAGCACCGAAGGCGCAGAAGAACTGATCAAGGTAGTCCAAGACCTCATCAACTCCGGGAATCTCCCCATCGACCAGCTCAAAGACCTCGCAGCCGGAAACTACTCCGTAGGCGACCTCGTGATCCTGCTCGACAACGCCCAGCACCTTGCTGCCACATCAAGCGAGCCACAAAACCAGAACATCGACATCGACCAGCTCGTCGCCTTGGCGAAGAACTTTATCTAAACAAAGTTCCTGTTATCGTAGCTTCACATCCTGCGATAGCAACGCCGTGGCCTGGGGGATCGTGTTGGCAATGCGCAATGCGGACGTAGGGGCGAGTCCGTATTCCGTATGTGCCGACAACCACGCGGCAGTTGCATGCACAGCGACGCACAGCGCGATGCTGTCTAAACCATTGCGCGCAATCCATGCGCCCAGTAGGCCGGTGAGAACGTCACCGCTACCAGGGGTTGCAGCCCACGAATTACGGGCATCCACGCACGTTACAGTGTCGCCCACGCATATCGTGGTGATGCGCCCTTTAAGTAAGATGGCGCAGCCGGTTTCACGGGCAAGGTAACGCACCGCAGACACCCGATCATCGGCGGGGATAGCGTCGCTATAACAGCTGGCTAGCCGCCAAAACTCGCCCTCGTGCGGGGTGAGAAGTGTGCTGCGGCCACTCTTGTTGCGTGCGTGCATAAGCTCGCGCAGTGCTGGTTCTTGAGCGAGCTGAGTAATGCCATCGGCGTCGATAACAAGCGGTTCTTCCCGCTCTAAAAGATCGCCCAACGCATCGGTGTCGCCGGCACCTGGGCCATACGCCCACGCCTGAACGCGGCCGGCGTCGATAAGCGTATCCGTTGCCACCACCTCCGGGCAGGCGCGAACAACCTCCCTCGCGCACGGCCCCGCATAACGCACCATTGACGACGTAGCCCGCACCGCCGCAGTCGCGGTCAGCACCGCCGCGCCGGGATAGTGCGCGGAGCCGGCGACAATGCCAACAACACCACCGGAGTACTTATTGTGAGAAGTGCCAGGCTCCAACGACTCGTGGATAAGTAGCTGCTCGGGGCGACGGAAATGCTTGGGCCACGGGTAGCGCTCCCTTTCAATCGCATGATAAAGCTGCAGCTCAGGGGTGTGGGAAGCAATGGTTTCTGCAAGTGAGCCGCCCGCTTCTGGGACATTAATATCAGCGACAAGCACCTCACCACACTCGGCAGATACCGCATGGGCGATGCGGGCCGCACCAAAAGTGATGGTGGCATCGGCAACCACATGCTGCTCGCCCGCGGTGCCGGTATCGGCAGCGATCCCAGAAGGGACGTCAATAGCCAAAACTAGCGGATCGCCCGCGGTGGCCGCTTGCCAGATCTGCCAGGCGGCGTCGCGAAGCCCCGGCGTGCCCCCAAGGCCAAGAATCGCATCAATCACTAGATCAGCACGTGGCGCACGCTTATCGACGCACCCACCAGCCTGCACAAAAGCCGCCAACGCGGGCGCATGCGCAGACTCCCCAGTCAACACCGCATGAACCCGATAACCCAACTGGGCAAGAATCGCACCCGCATAAAGACCATCCCCACCATTACCGCCCGTACCAGCAACAACCGTGATCGCAGCCGACGCAGACGGCACCATACACACAGCAGTCTCCGCCACCGCTTGGGCAGCCTGCTTCATCAACGCATCCGGCTGCGCAGCCGCAATCATAGGGTTTTCCGACAGGCGAATCGCCTCAGTGCTGTACGCGAACATGATCACCAGCGTAGCCAGTTGCTAATCAGGTTGGCAGGTAGGACACCAAAAAAGATTACGACCCTCCATCGTGCGCTCAAGGATCGGCGTGCCGCACACATAACACGGCTGACCATAGCGGCGATACACATACACCTCGCCACCGTGGTCATCCTTGCGTGGCGGCCGCCCCATGGCCTCCGGTGTGTGCTCTGGGCGAACAGTATCAATCCGACCCCTGTTCACCCCCTCGCGCATGAGAAAACGTAGATCCTGCCAGATGAGATCGAGCTCTGCTACATCTTTGCCGAGGATAAAGGGGCTAATGCCTAGGCGGAAGAGTGTTTCGGCACGGTAGATATTGCCCACGCCGGCAAAGAGTTTCTGATCCATCAGCAGGGAACCGATACTGCGACGCGAGCGCGCCACTTTTGTTTTGATTGCTAGGAAGTTGGCGTCGTCGCGTAGCGGATCGGCGCCGAGCTTTGCGGTGGCGGTGGTCATTTCTGCCTCCGTAATCAACCTGCACCACTGAGGGCCGCGCAGGTTTGCTGCTACCGCGCTGGTGGTGGGTTGTTTTGGGTCTTCGATCCGGAATCGAATCTGACCCCACACGTCGGCTGGGTCTTCTAAGCGCATGCTTCCGATAAGCCCGAGGTGGATGTGGACGATGTGGGCGGGATTATCGTTATCAAAACACAGGAAAAGGTGTTTGCCCCATGCCTCGGCGTGGTCGAGTGCATGACCGTTGAGTTGGGCGGCCTCTGTGGCAAAGCGACCTTGTGGGGAGGTGACCAGTAGCGGGCGGCGGGGTTGTGTGTCCGGTGTTGCCTGTGTGCTGGCGAAATGCTGGTTGAGTTGGTCTGCGAGGCGATGGATGACGTGACCTTCGGGCATGGTTGTTAAGGATAGGCCACCCCAAGAATAAATAGGTAATTGTGAACAATAGTTGCACAATTAAAGGATTGGCGTATCATAGGGGGCATGAAGAACTTTACAGTCCCAGGAATCAAAGAAGCAGACGCCAAGCAGCTCATCGACCACCTGCAAGAGCGTCTTACCGATTACAACGACCTTCACCTCATCTTGAAGCACGCCCACTGGAACGTGCACGGTCGCAACTTTATCGCCGTCCACGAAATGATCGACCCCCAAGTTGATCTCGTTCGCGGATACGCCGACGAAGTAGCAGAACGCATCGCCACCCTCGGCGGCACCCCAATCGGCACCCCAGTCGGCCACGTAGAAAACCGCACCCCACTGGAGTACAACGTCAACTCCGGCTCCACCGAGGATCACCTCAAGGAACTCAACAAGGTGTACACCAAGGTGCTAGAAGGTGTGCGTGAATCCATGGCCAACGCTGGCGACCTCGACTCCGTCACGGAGGACATTTACATCGGACAAGCAGCCGAACTAGAGAAATTCCAGTGGTTTATCCGCGAGCACATTGTCGACCATAATGGCAACCTCTAATAAAGCGCCAAGTGAGTAGTTCGTGCCAAATTAAACCTTTTCTAATATCTCCGACCTGCGGAAACGCTGTGGAGGTGAAAAAGTTTTGGCACGAACTACTCACAGTGATGCGTCAACAGTAGGTATTCGTCGGTATTAAAGCTCTCCCTGCTCCACAGTGCGTACTGGCTTTTGCTTCTTTACAAACTGCAGCGCCACCGGCAGAACCGACACCACGATCACACCGATCAGAATTGCCTCGATGTTGTCGCGCACGAAGGGGATACCACCAAGCAGATAGCCCAGAACCGGCACGCCCATGCCCCAGACCAAAGCGCCCACCAAGTTATAGATGGAGAACTTGCGGTAGTTCATGCTGTTCATGCCTGCGAGCACCGGGACGAGGGTGCGCACGATTGGGATAAAGCGCCCCAAGAATACTGCCGATGCGCCGTGTTTAACAAAGAATTCCTCGGCGGCGCGAACTCGCTCAATACCGATCTTGCGGCCCGCCCAGCTGTTAATAATGGCAGGGCCTACTTTTTTGCCCAAGAAGTAGCCCACCTCGTTGCCCACAAAGGCGCAAATGCCCACGGTGAGGCATACCAGCCACAATGGGGCGATGGGGTTTTCAGCGGCGGCGAGCATGCCCGCCATAAATAGTAGGGAATCTCCCGGCAGGAAGAATCCAATCAGGATGCCGGTCTCAGCGAAGACGATCAGGCCAAGGCCAACGAGCCCAACACTGGTGAGCAAACCTTGGGTGTCGTGCAGCATGTGCAGGAAATCGGTCACGAGGAACCTCTCAAAAAGGCGACCCTCCGCACATTGTGTGGGGTGCGGGGTGGTCGCTAAAAGTATCAGACTTACCAAACTTTAAACCCTTTTGTTCGCTAAAGCCACGTAAAAAGCTGTTAAACCCCTGTGATCGCAGGTCACGTGGGTTTCAACTAGCAGGTGTAGCGGGGTAGCATACTAGGCGTGGCTCAGAGCAAAATCCTTCTATATTACAAGTTCACACCCATTGCCGATCCGAAAGCGATGATGTTGTGGCAGCGCGATATGTGCGAACTGCTAGGTCTTAAAGGTCGTATCCTTATTTCGGAACACGGTATTAATGGAACCGTCGGCGGCGACATGGATGCCTGCAAGCGGTATGTGCGCAAGATGCGGGAGTACCCAGGTTTCCGCGGCACCGAATTCAAGTGGTCCGATGGTGGCGCGGAGGACTTCCCGAAGCTGAGCGTGAAGGTGCGCTATGAGATCGTGGCTTTTGGCGCGCCGGGCGAGTTGAAGGTGGACGAGAAGGGCGTGATCGGTGGTGGCGTTCACTTGAAGCCCGAGGAAGTGAACAAGCTCGTCGAAGAGCGTGGCGACGACGTTGTCTTCTTTGATGGTCGCAACGCCATGGAAGCTCAGATCGGTAAGTTCAAAAATGCTGTGGTGCCCGATGTGCGCACCACACATGATTTCATCCGTGAGCTTGAGTCTGGCAAATATGACTGGATGAAAGACAAACCAGTTGTTTCCTACTGCACTGGCGGTATTCGCTGCGAGATCCTTTCCTCCCTGATGAAGAACCGCGGCTTCAAAGAGATCTACCAAATCGATGGTGGCATTGTTCGCTACGGCGAAAAGTACGGAAACGACGGCCTGTGGGAGGGCTCGCTGTACGTATTCGATCGCCGCATGCACATGGAATTTGGCAATGGCGTGCAAGACCCAGGCTTTATCCAGCTGGGACACTGTGTGCAGTGTGGCGCCCCAACCAACAAGTTCGAGCATTGCATCAATGAGGATGAGTGCCGTGAGCTCGTTCTCATGTGCCCAGATTGCTACGAAAACCCAGCAACTCGTAACTGTGGGCGGGAACACTGCAAAGAAGTAGCCGCCGAGGCAGCTGCTGCGGCAGCGGTGTAGCTTCCCACAACCCTGTGGGGTGTGTGGGAACATAACACCCTACTTAACACCCCAGTCTAAAAGTGGCCTTCTAGCTGCGGAAATAACTTAACACCCAACATAACACCTACTTCCCACATGTGTTATGTTGGGTGTTAAGTTCTATGGGAGGTCGGCACTGATCGTCAATCTGTGGAAGTAAAAAGCGGCGTAGGTAAATCGGTCGTTGAGTCTTTGAGTGCTTTTGCTAATACCTCGGGCGGGATAATTATCGTAGGTATTTCTGAGGAAGTAGGGTTTCTTCCTGTGCCGGATTTTGATGCAGCTAAGGCACATGACAAGTTAGTCTCGTTTTGTGGTCAACTTACCCCTCCGGTAAGGCCAACTATTGAAATTGTGGAATTTGAAGATTCTTCAGTCGTGGTTGCCGAGGTTGAAGAGCTACTGCCGCGAGAAAAACCTTGTTTTATTACAGAACGGGGAAGTTTGCGGTTTTAGTCGCACGCCGATCCAGCGGTATCGGCTTCGTCGAACATAACACCCAACATAACACCCCAGTCTAAAAGTGGTCTTCTAGCTGCGGAAATAACTTAACACCCAACATAACACCTACTTCCCACATGTGTTATGTCGGGTGTTAAGTTCACCGCTTGGTTGTGGTTAGTGTCCTACGATCGACATCTGGAATACAGTAACCATCCAAAGCATCATCCACGGGATAAGCGTCCAGAAGGTTCCCATCCACGGCCGCCAGCGGGTGTAGGTGACGTATTTTCGCCACATGATCACACCGCAGAGTACTGCGCCGGCAAGGGGGACAATGCTGGTGAGCAGGGGCCACCAGATTTCTGCTGAGCGGCTGCAAATCCAGGTGGCGTCGCCACTTTCGCATAGGGGTCCGCCGATAGAGCGGGAGACAATGGCGAGAAGGAAAGCGACAATGCCGGTAACAACAGGAACGCCGAATGCCCAAGCGATGGCTTGCTTAGTGGATTGGCGGTTGCGTTTGGCTTGGACGAGCGGATCGGGATAATCGGCTAGGTCATCGAAGGATTGCGGGAGCGGGCGCAACCTGTTCGCTGAGTCAGCATCCGAGCGGAGGTCGTTTTCTGGGTGCTCCAAATGTTTGGGCATAGTGACTGATTTTACATCCGCGGTCGGATGACAATCTCCGGGATGATGGCATCGGAACCAACGCTGAGGCTGTGGAGAACACTGTGAGCCACAGTGGTGGGAGCAATGAAGTTCTTAGGGTTGTAGCTATTGCCTTCGTACTCAACGATGGCTTTTTGCATGTCAGTGGCGATCCGGCCTGGGAAGATCGAGGTCACGGTGATCTCTGGCTCTTCTTGGCGCAGCGCATCGCACCATACGCGGGCGGCGAATTTGCTTGCCGCATAAGCTCCCCACTGTGGGTTAGCTCGCTTACCGGCACCAGAATTGATGTACACCACGTGAGCGTGGTTTGCCCGAAGTTGGGGGAGAAGCTGACGGGTCAGCTGCACTGGGCTATGAAGGTTAACGGACATGTGGCGCTCCCATTCGTCACGCTCCACACTGGCGCAGGAGCCGAGAGTGGCCACGCCGGCGCAGTGGATGAGGGCGTCGATACGCGGAAGTTGTGGAAAACCACTCGCCTGTGCCGTGGGAAGGCCCTGAGTGAAGTCTGCCTGCCACCACGTGAGTCGATCGTGGGTGATGTCGGCGGGCTGGGTGCGATAGTGGGCATGCACGTGCCAACCAGCCTCGAGGAGGGTGCGAACCACGCTGAGGCCCACGCCCCTGCTTCCACCAGTGACAACTGCAACGCGATCCATGTGCTCCCCTTCTACTTCTTGGATTTTTTGTCCACCTTAGTGGTTGCGGGGATCATCAGCACGGGCACGCTGACGTAGGGGAGGATCTCGGTGGCCTGGGAGCCGATGAAGACTCGTTCGAAAGCGCCCAGCGGGGTAGAGCCGAAGCAAAGCAGGTCGCCCTTTTTCCATTTCAACGACTCAATGGCCCCTGACCAGCCATTTCCGGAACCAATTTCCGTTTCGACGATCACGTCTGGGTGTGCCTTGTGGACGGTGTCGCGGGAGCGATCCAAAACAGCGAACGTGTTCTCGCGCCACTCGAGAGCCAGATCCTCCGGCAGCTCAAGGGTGTCGGAAATCGGCGGAACACCAAAACCTTCTGGGGATAGGGCAAGAACACGAAGTGGCACATCCCAAGCAGCAGCAAGACGCGCCGTGCGAATCAAGGAGGTGTTATCGGTTGCGTCGCCGGTGTAGGCGAAGTTCACCCGTGTCACCCCGCGTTTAGACAGCTTTGGTTTGCGCGGCGTAAGTCCTAGCGGTTGTGGGGAAGAGTGTAAGAGAGCGTCGGCAGTGGACCCAGCTAGAAAGCGCCCCTTGGGGGCGGCGGCCTCCGAGCCGAGCAAGACGATGTCGGCACCGAATTTATGTGCGGCCTCGGAAAGCAACGCTGCCTCATTGGTACCGTCGCAGAACACGGAAACGGTGTCCGCCCACATGGCAGTGGGGATCTCTGCGCGGCTAAATGCCGCCTTGACGGCATCTTCGCAGGCAAAGGCTTCTTTTTTGAACCACTTTTTATATTTCGATCCCAGCTTGTTGCCGCTGCTCGACGGCCACGGGCGTAGAAAAGCTGTGACGCACTGCACGGTGACGTTTGTGGTACGTGCTAACCATGCAGCGCATTCGATGGCCTCAGCACCATGGGAACTGGGGTTCCATGCAACCAATACGCGGACGGGATCATGATCGAAGCCGGTGGACTTCTTCGCCATAGTTTCCGATTAGTCCTCGAGTTTTTCGGGAGTGTACTCTGCTGCCAAAACATTAATAATGTCGATGACTTTCTCCAGATCGTCGAGCTTTTCCTCAGGCAATGTGGCGAACATCTTGGCAAGGTTATTGGTGCGCTCCTTGCTTACACGCTGCAATTCCTCACGACCAAAGTCAGTCAGCTGTACCTTCACACCACGGCGATCGGACTCATCCCGAATACGCTCGATGATTCCGCGCTGCTCCAACAGATGAAGTGCATTTGAGGCGGTAGGCATGCGAATGCCTTCGGCCTGTGCGATGTGGCTGATGCGCGCAGCGCCTTCTAGATTGAGGCGATTCATGATCGTCAACTGTGGTTGAGTGAGATCAGATTGTGCCGCGAGACGGAAGTACAACACATACAGCTGTGTTAATCCGGGGCGGACTTTTCCGCTAGTTGATACGTACGTGACGGCGTCATAGAGGTAATTCTAACGGTTTCGTGTAAGAAATGTATTTTTGCTGCGTATTATCGGGCGATTGGGGGATTTTATCGCCTTACCCCCTGTGCCTGATGTTGAGGGGGTAGAATGTCGCGATGGTGGAATTTCGAAACGAAGTGTCTCATCAGTGGACACGTAGGCATACATTGCAGAAGTTTCGTGCAGGTATGCTCAGCCGCGATTCGCTTTGCGACGCCGACTTCGTACTCGTCACCGCCTCCAAATTCCATGGAAATCGCGTCCCAACACCCTGCCCAGTCTGCGATAGTGACCAGTTACGCCATGTCCTGTGGGTCTATGGCGAAAGCCTCGGTAGAGCTTCCGGCAGTGCCCGCACGATGGAAGAAATTGTAACCTTTGCCCAATCCGGCAAGGAATTTACGGTGCACACGGTCGAAGTGTGTCCTGATTGTCGATGGAATCACCTGCTGAATTCGGTGACAGCTATGCCACAGTAACGCCTGCGTGCATCTCCCGCTGGACTATTTTGGTATGTAAAGTGTGGGTGTTGAGCTCAACCGCAAATCAAGGAAGCATGAACAAAGTTGGCAGATTCAGGTAAAGGCAAGCCATCTCCCAAGCGGAAGAAGGCCAGTGCCAAAAGTAGCGCGAAAAGTCGTCCGGCACGGGCACCGCAGGCGCGTCGCCCGAAAAAGAAGTGGGTTAAGCCAGTTATTGGCGGCAGTATTGCTGCTGTACTACTGGCCCCCTTCCTTGCGTTCATGGTCGCATATATTGTGACCGATGTTCCCGAGCCTAGCGAGCTGGTGACCAAACAGGTTTCACAGATTTTTGCCTCCGACGGTAAAACGCAGCTGGCGCGTATCGTGCCACCGGACGGAAACCGCACCGAGGTGCCTATCGACAAGATCCCCGAGGTTACCCGCAACGCAGTCCTCGCAGCCGAAGACCGTGAGTTCTACACCAACTCCGGTTTCTCCTTTACTGGCTTTGGTCGTGCTATCTTGGGCCAGCTCACCGGCGACGCTTCCGCCGGTGGTGGTTCGACAATTACCCAGCAGTATGTGAAGAACATGGTGGTGGGCAATGACTACTCCTACATGCGTAAAGCAAAGGAACTGGTGTACTCCGTCAAGATGGCCAATGAATGGTCCAAAGACGAAGTTCTCGGTGCATATCTCAACACCATTTACTTTGGCCGCAATGCCTACGGTATCGACGCTGCCGCCCATGCCTACTTTGGTGTTCCAGCTTCCGAACTCAACGTAGGACAGTCCGCTATGTTGGCCGCCGCAATTCAGCGCCCCAGCCAGCTGGACCCATGGAGCAACCGCGTCGAAGCAGAGCAACGTTGGAACTATGTGCTCGACGGCATGGTGGGCGAAGGCTGGCTCGATCCCAATGAGCGCGCTGGTGTTGTATTCCCCGAGGTCACTGACCCTGCTCAGAACCAGACTTACACCGAAGCCACAGGTGCAAACGGCCTGATTAAAAACCAGGTCATGAACGAGCTGACCACCCTAGGTATCACTGAGTCCGATGTGCAGACCCTTGGCCTGCGCATCACCACCACTATCGACGACGCCACCCAGAAGTCCATGGTGGAGGCCGTCGACCGCAACATGGCCGACGAGCAATCCAACACCCGTGTCGCCGCCGTCAGTGTGGACCCTAAGACCGGTGCCGTACGTGCCTACTACGGCGGCGACGATGCCACCGGCTACGACTTTGCCAATGCACCGCTGCAAACCGGTTCGACTTTCAAGATCTTTGGTCTTGCTGCAGCTGTTCAACAGGGCATTCCAACTTCTACTAACTACAGCTCTGATCCTTACCAACTTCGTGGCGGTATCACTGTTACTAACGTTGATAAAGGTTGTGGCGTTTGCTCTCTTAAAGAAGCTTTGAAAAATTCCTACAACACCAGTTTTCTGCGGCTGCAAGATGATCTGAAACATGGCAGCCAAGACACAGCTGACATGGCGCACTCCCTTGGTGTTGCTCGTTCCTTGCCCGGAATTGAAAAAACCCTGACCGAAAATGGTCAGCAGCCCTATGAAGGCGTCATTCTCGGCCAGTACCTTTCTCGTCCGCTGGATATGGCTCATGCTATGGCCACTTTGGCCAATTATGGTGTTTGGCACCAAGAGTACTTTGTAGAAAAGATTGAAACTGCCGAAGGTAAACTGCTCTACCAGCATGAAGGTACCCAAGGTGAACGGCGTGTTTCCGAGAAAGTAGCCACTAACGTTCTTGATGCGATGGCTCCTATTGCAGCATGGTCCGGTGGAAACGGTCTTGCAGGTGGGCGTCCATCGGCAAGCAAAACCGGAACGACTCAGCTTGGCGATACCGGCGCTAATAAAGATGCTTGGATGATCGGTGCCACCCCGCAACTTGCAACCGCGGTCTGGGCGGGTACCGCCGATAACTCGCCATTGCTGAATTCGTGGGGTGGGCCTATGTACGGCTCCAATCTCCCTGCACAGTTATGGAAGGATATCAGTGACTCTGCTCTTTCAGGTAAAGATTGGGAGCAATTCAAACCCGCACAAAATATTGGCTGGGCGAAATATGGCTACGGAACTGCTCCTCGTGCGACCACTGAAAAGATTCAAACTGAGACCTCGACCAGCTCGGCGGAGGCTACCAGCCCTGCAGCATCTGGAACACCGGGTGCACCGCCAGTACCAAGTGCCCCAGAGCCGGCGCCAGCTCCGGGAGGCATTGAGATTCTGCCAGGCGTAGTTCTGCCGGTCCCATAACCTAGTTCCCTGAAGCGCCTCCTGATTCTTACAGGGGGCACTTTTTGTATGCCATGCGCCAGCCCGTGACGAATTTTTGTACCCTAAGAAAATGTGCAGCCCTGTTTCCGCAGGTCGCAATTTGTGGTCGCGTGCTTAGGGTACAAAAATGTGTCACGAACCTTGCCCGAGAGTGCAATCTCAGTAGCGCCAACCATCGGAAGATCAGCCTCGTGACCTCATCTAGTAACCACATCATTACCCGCATCGGCGGCCCCGCCGGACGTTTTGCCCTTCCACACCGCTGGTGGAGCCCACTGCGCGTCATCATTTTGATGGGTCTGTTTACCTTCAGCATGGCGTATCTTGCCAAAGCAAACTGCCTTCATGGTGTGTTGGTCAACGGTGTGGCGCAGTTGGATTGGAGCGGGAATCGCCAGTACACCTCTGCTTGCTATAACGACATCGTGCCGTTGTATAAGGCGCGTGGCCTCGACCAAGGTGGTTTCCCTTATGCCTATTCGTGGTCGGAGGATGGGCGTACTCGTTATATGGAGTATCCGGTGTTGGCGGGGATGTTTCAGTGGTTTATGGCGATGGCTACGCATGTTGCTTATCCGGTGGTGTCGGGGTTTGCGCCGGTGGTTCCACAGGCTTCGGTCTATTTCACGGTCACTGCTGTGGTACTGGCCGTGGTGTGGTTGTTGGTGTTGCGGATGCTGGTGGTGTTGGCGGGGCGTCGTCAGTGGGATGCGATGGTGGTGGCGGTGTCGCCGTTGGTGGTTGCGCATGGGTTGACTAACTGGGATGTGGCGTCGATTGCTTTTGCGGTGGGGGCGTTGTGGGCGTGGTCGCGTGGGCGGCCGGGGCTTGCTGGTGCGTTGATTGGTGCTGGTGCTGCGTTTAAGTTGTGGCCGCTTTTTCTGTTGGGTGCGTATTTGGTGTTGGCGGTGCGTAGTGGTGCGTTGCGGGTGTGGCTGCGGGCGGTGGGGGCGTCGATAGTTGTGTGGTTGGTGGTTAATCTTCCGGTGGCGTTGGTGTTTCCGCGGGCGTGGGGTGAGTTTT
This sequence comes from Corynebacterium diphtheriae, assembly GCF_001457455.1. Taxonomy (NCBI): domain Bacteria; kingdom Bacillati; phylum Actinomycetota; class Actinomycetes; order Mycobacteriales; family Corynebacteriaceae; genus Corynebacterium; species Corynebacterium diphtheriae. The sequence goes on along the minus strand of NZ_LN831026.1, from coordinate 2,363,093 downwards.
TGCGGTTGAATTCTGAGCGTGGGTGGGAGTGGACCACGGTGTATGCGGTGATGTCGCGTGAGTTGGGGTGGTCGTTGCCTGTTGATGTGCTTAATGGGGTGTCGTTGGGGCTTTTTGTTGTGGCGTGTGTGGGGATTGCGTTGTTTGGGTTGTGTGTGCGCCGGCGGCCGCGGGTGGCGGAGTTGGCGTTTTTGATTGTGGCGGCGTTTTTGTTGGTGAATAAGGTGTGGAGTCCGCAGTATTCGTTGTGGTTGGTTCCTCTTGCGGTTTTGGCGTTGCCGTGTTGGCGGCTTGTGCTGTGGTGGGGGCTTATCGACGCCCTCACGTGGCCGGTTTTGACATGGCACATGATGGGAAGTGACGCCAAAGGTGCGCCGGCGGGGTTGTTGGATCTGTTCGTTGTGGGGCGTGATGTGGCCATTATTTGTATTGCGGTGCTCATTATGCGGCAGATGTTGGGCAAAAATGAGGATAAAGTGCGAAGGGACAACGATGGATGTGATCCTTTAAGCGGCAGCTTGGGGGATCATGATGTGTGGGTATCGCCCCGCAGAATAGGAACGGTGAACTGATGTTAAGCCCAGTGATGATGACGACGATCGGAAGTGTATTTTTGGGGTTTTTCCTGTTCACGGGCGCATTTGCAAGCTATTCCTATAAGAAGCCGCAGGTGTTGACGTGGACTCTTTTTGCCTTGGCGGTCCTCTTTGTCACTGTCATTCCTGTGACATTGGCCTTGATCATCGCCTAGGATGTTGCCTTGGCTTAACTAGCCAACAGGCTCGTTGTTAAAGTTGCCGTCATAAATTTTCCCGTCGTGCCTATCGACTTTTCGCAGGCGATGGGGTATCTTGGAACGGTTGCTGACGCAACGACCCTCCTGCTACATCCAACCGGGATGTAGCCGATTCAAAAAATACAAGACCATAGGAGGTGATGAGGTCCGTGCGTCACTACGAAGTAATGATTATTCTGGATCCTTCCCAGGATGAACGCACTGTAGCCCCGTCCCTGGACAAGTTCCTCGAGATCGTCCGCAAGGAAAACGGCACCGTGGAAAAGGTTGATATCTGGGGCAAGCGCCGTCTTGCTTACCCGATCGCCAAGAAGGAAGAGGGCATTTACGCCGTCGTTAACCTGACCTGCGAATCCGCAACCGTTCTAGAGCTCGACCGCGTGTTGAACCTGAACGACAGCGTTATGCGCACCAAGGTTCTGCGTGGCGACAAGTAATCCGTCACGGATTACTTAGCGCGCAGCACGAATCAAACTAGCGCACAGCGAAGAAACCTCGCTTACCGCGCACAATCACACTGAACGCGTTTAACCAGTTCGGTGTTGTACAGAAAGGCAGAACATGGCACAAGGAGATGTCAACATAACCGTTGTCGGCAACCTCGTTGCTGACCCGGAGCTTCGCTTCACCCCTAGCGGTGCAGCGGTGGCAAACTTCCGCATTGCCTCAACCCCACGTCGTTACGACTCTCAAACGAACCAGTGGGTAGACGGCGAAGCCTTGTTCCTGCAGTGCAACATTTGGCGCCAAGCTGCCGAAAACGTCGCAGAATCCCTGACCAAGGGCATGCGCGTGATCGTCACTGGCCGTTTGCGTCAACGCTCCTACGAAACCCGTGAGGGCGAAAAGCGCAGCGTCATGGAGCTTGAGGTCGACGAAGTCGGCCCATCCCTACGCTACGCAGCAGCAAGCGTGAACCGTAACCCTCGCGAGGGTGGAAACGGCGGAGGAAACTTCGGCGGCTCCCAGGGTGGTTTCGGCGGAAACACCGGAGGCAACTCAGGTGGCGGATTCGGCGCTCCTCAAGGTGGCTTCGGAGGCGGCCCGCAGAACTCCCAGAGTGCTGCACCAGCCAACGATCCATGGAGCAGTGCCCCGCAAGCAGGTGGATTCGGCGGTGCGGAGCAAGACCCACCGTTCTAAGCCACTTATAACGGCGAATCTCTTTGCACCACATATCAACTTTTAATCAAACTTCACCGAGCCGCTTCGGTTCCCACCACACAAGTGATGAGAAATCGGGTCTCGGTTAGTACCACGAAAGGCAGGGATCATGAAGCTGATCCTCACCGCTGACGTTGAAAACCTCGGTGTCGCTGGCGACATTGTCGAGGTTAAGAACGGCTACGGACGTAACCTCCTGCTTCCTCGCGGATTGGCAATTGTTGCCACCCGCGGCGCAGAGAAGCAGATCGAGGGCATCAAGCGCGCCCAGGAAGCTCGCGAGATTCGCGACCTGGACCACGCACGCGAAGTTAAGGCTCAGCTGGAAGCACTTGAGGGTGTTTCTGTTGCAGTCCGCACTTCTGAGAAGGGTAAGCTCTTCGGTTCTGTTAAGGCCGAGGATGTTGCCGCTGCCGTTAAAAAGGCTGGCGGTCCGAACCTGGACAAGCGTTCCATCGAGCTGCCAAAGAGCCTTGTTAAGGCCACCGGCGCTTACAAAGTGAACGTGAAGCTGCACTCCGACATCGCAGCAACGGTTAACTTCGAGGTCGTAGCCGCTTAACAAGCGTCTGACGACGGCTACACGAGATGTAGCCCAACGACAACAGCAACCTTAAGGCCCCGCCTAGATCTACACGATCTGGGTCGGGGCCTTAAGGCTATGTCGGGGTGGCACTACCTGGGGATAACTTTCTTCTAGCAGCGTGTAAAAAGTGCTGTTACCCCCAATTCTCACATTCTTTGGGGTGACACGCCGAGAAGTGGAATGTCTCGAGTCAAGGTGTCAAACTTGCTGGTTGAAAAGTCGGCTAAAAGTTATCCACAGTGTGCACAGTTGCTATATACGCGGTTTGACCTGCATGTATAGGAAGAAAGCAACGTGAACCGCACAACTTTCCCCATATTTTCCACAGAGATTGTGGATAACTTGTGGATAGTTGACGTGCGATTCTGTAGGAAAATCACACCCCTGTGTATAAACCTGTGGATAACTTTGTGGGGTAAGAAATATCACGTAGAATAAGCGCGGTGTTTCTGGGGTAAAAATGCGTGTTGGAACGAAGATGAGTACGAACGCGCACAAAGATCCCACAAGAAATAGTGATAAGGCCGTGTCGATGGAGGATGTGTAGGAATGACCACGCCCAGTTTTGATGACGATTACGTCCCACCGGGTGATGCGGATGTTCCTTCCGATACCGCAGATTATGCGGAGGCAGAGTACGCCGAGGCAGAGGTGTATGATCCGGCCCCGCCGGCTTCCTCGGATGTGCCAGTGCAGCGGGAGCGCAGGGGCTATAAGCGTCGTGAAGCGGCGATGGCGAGCACCGAGTTCCGTCAGCCTCCTCATGACGCGGAGGCTGAGCAGGGCGTGTTGGGGGCGATGCTGCTAAGCCCGCAAACGGTGATCGATACGGTGGAGTTGCTGGTTGCGGAGGATTTTTACCGCCCTGCGCATCAGTTGATCTTTGAAGCGATCGTGGGTTTGTTCTCCGATAACAAGGAGATCGACCCAGTGATCGTGGCTGCGCGTTTGGATCGTAATAATGATCTGGAACGTGTGGGCGGGGCACCGTATTTGCACACGCTGATCTCTTCGGTGCCGACTGCTGCGAATGCTCGTTATTATGCGGAGATTGTGGCTGAGAAGTCGTTGCTTCGTCAGCTGGTTAACGCTGGTACTCGTGTGGTGCAGTTGGGCTATGAGGGTACTGAGGGCGCTGAGGTTGAGTCGGTTATTGACCGTGCTCAGCAGGAAGTGTTCAAGGTTTCTAAGAAGAACCAAGCTGAGGATTATGCGGTGTTAGCTGACATCGTGGGTCCAACAATGGATGAGATCGATATGATCTCGGAGAATGGCGGCTTGGCGCAGGGCGTGCCGACGGGCTTTGTGGATCTAGATAACCTGACCAATGGTCTGCATGGTGGCCAGATGATTATTGTGGCTGCCCGTCCGGGTGTGGGTAAGTCGACGATCGCGTTGGATTTTGTGCGTTCGTGTGCGATTAAGCATGACAAAGCTGCTGTGATTTTCTCTTTGGAAATGTCAAAGAGTGAGATCGTGATGCGTTTGTTGTCGGCGGAGGCTGAGGTGAAGTTATCAGATATGCGCTCTGGGCGTCTCGACGATTCCGGCTGGGCGAAGCTAGCAACGCGCGTGGGACAGATCGAACAGGCGCCTATCTATATTGATGACTCCGCGAATTTGACGATGATGGAGATTCGCTCGAAGGCGCGTCGTTTGAAGCAGAAGCATGATCTGCAGATGATTGTGGTGGACTACCTGCAGCTGATGAGCTCGGGTAAGCGTGTGGAGTCGCGTCAGCAAGAGGTGTCGGAGTTCTCGCGTCAGCTTAAGCTGCTGGCTAAGGAACTGGATGTTCCGCTTATTGCGATTTCACAGCTGAACCGTGGTCCGGAGTCGCGTACTGATAAACGCCCGCAGCTTGCCGACCTGCGTGAATCCGGTTCGTTGGAGCAGGATGCCGACATGGTTATGCTGCTATACCGTCCAGACTCCCAAGACCGTGAGAATGAGCGCGCTGGTGAGGCCGATATTATTTTGGCTAAGCACCGTGGTGGTCCTATCGACACCATCCAAGTGGCTCACCAGCTGCACTACTCGCGGTTTGTGGATATGCCGCACGCTGGCTAAAGCCTAGACGAGGGCCTTGCCGCGTTGTTCGGGCAGGGTGAATGCGGCGATGGCTGCTGCAAGGAAGGCGGCCCCGAAGAGTGCGAAGAGCGCTGGGGTGCCTGCGGCGGCCACGATGGGGGGAACGATCAGCGGTGCGATGATGGACGCGATACGGCCGAATCCTGCTGCTGATCCGGTGCCGGTGCCGCGGATTTGAGAGGGGTAGAGTTCTGGGCTGATGGCGTAGAGCGCGCCCCACGCGCCGAGGTTGAAGAAGGAGAGACAGCAACCGGCGGCGATGATCAAGGCTGTGGTGTCGGCAAATCCGTAGAGGGCTGCGGAGCCGGCGGAGCCGAGGAGGAATACTGCCAGTGTGGTGCGGCGGCCCCAGATTTCGATGAGCCATGCGGCTAGTGCGTAGCCTGGGAATTGGGCCAGGGTGATAATCAGCGTGAACTGGAAGGATTTGACCAAGGAGAAGCCGTCGGCAACCAGCAGGGATGGGATCCAGATGAATGCCCCGTAGTAGGACAGGTTGATGCAGAACCAGACTGTCCATAGGCCGAAGGTGCGGCGGCGCATGTTGGGGGCGAAGATGGAGTCTGCTTGGTCGGCGGGGTCTTCGGTTGCGATGACGGGGGTGTCGGGGATGGTTGCGCTGGCTTTTTCGAATTGTTGGACGGCGGCTTCGGCTTCGTCGTGGCGGCCGCGGGCTTCGAGGAAGCGTACAGATTCGGGTAGTGAGCTGCGCACGTAGGCGGAGTAGAGAGCGGGCACACAGCCTAGGACGAGCGCCCAGCGCCAGCCGGAGTCGGAGGCGGAGACGACGAAGGCGCCGATGATGGCGGCGAGGATCCAGCCGACGGCCCAGAAGGCTTCGAGGATGACGACGAGGCGGCCGCGGTGGCGCAGTGGTGCGAATTCGGAGACGAGGGTGGAGGCCACGGGGAGTTCGGCGCCGAGGCCAAGTCCGACGATGAATCGCAGCACGATCAATACAGCGAGGCCACCGGCTAGCGCGGAGGCGCCGGTGGCAAGTCCGTAGACGAGGAGGGTGAGGGCGAATACGTTGCGACGCCCCCACTTGTCTGCAAGGAGGCCGCCGAAGGTGGCGCCGATGGCCATGCCGACGAATCCTGCTGATGCTAGTACGGATGTTTGGCCGTGGGTGAGTCCCCAGTGTTTGATCAGGGCTGCCATGACGAAGGAGATCAGGCCGACGTCCATGGCGTCGAGGGCCCAGCCGAGGCCGGACCCGACGAGGAGGCGTTTGTGTTGACTATTCAGTGGCAACCGGTCGAGGCGCTGGTTGCGGGTAAGTGGTGGACTTTGTTGAGCGTCTAGCACGCTGCCTCCCTACAATGAGTGGTTTAAGGTTTCCAAGAAACAAACCAGATTGTGACGTTTCTTGCAATTACCACGTCATAATGGGGGATAGATTTTGCTAGGAAAATACGCTGCGTACGCTGCGAAGACGAAGCGAATTAGTCACCACGAACACTGAACTTAGCGCCATTGCAGCTCCTGCGAACATAGGGTTAAGCAGGCCTAACGCAGCCACTGGAATAAGTATCACGTTATATGCAAAAGCCCAGAACAGGTTGCCTTTGATGGTGCGCAAACTGCGTCGTGAGAGATTGATCGCATTGGCGATGGAACGCGGATCATTGTTCATGATGGTGATGTCGGAAGCCTCGATGGCCACGTCGGTTCCAGCACCCATTGCAAGACCCAAATCGGCTTGGGTTAGGGCCGCTGCATCATTCACGCCATCGCCAACCATGGCAACCACGCGGCCTTCGCGTTGCAGCTGTTCGACCGTTTGGACTTTGTTTTCTGGAAGCACACCGGAAATCACACGGTCGGCAGGAATGCCCACCTCGCGGGCAACTGCGGCGGCGGCACCGGCGTTATCGCCAGTTAACAGCACCGGAGTAAGCCCCATAGCGGTGAGTTTTTCTACGCTGAGTCGAGCGTGCTCTTTCACAGTGTCACGCACGCTGATCACACCAGCGAGGTGGTCGTCGATACGCACCACCACACACGTAGCACCCTCATTTTCCGCGGTCTTGACCTGCTGCGTGGCCTCGTCGTCGGCTGGGCGACCTACCCACACGCGGTGATCCTCCACGGTGCCAGCAACACCATGACCTGCCTGATTATTAAAGTCTGTCACCTTAGGCAACGTGCCGGTACGAGTCTGAGCCACAGCTGCCGCCGCGATCGCACGAGCAATAGGGTGCTCCGAAGCCTGCTCCACAGCACCCGCCAAGCGCAGCACATCTTGTTCTTGCCAACCAGAATGGCCATAAACATTGCGAACCTGCATATCGCCAGTGGTGATCGTGCCAGTTTTATCCAACACCACCGTGTCGATGTTTCGTGCCTGCTCCAACACCTCAGGGCCTTTGATGACCAAACCCATTTGAGCACCACGGCCCGTACCCACCAACAATGCGGTAGGGGTAGCAAGACCCAGCGCACAAGGACAAGCAATAATCAGCACGGCTACTGCGGCTGCGAACGCGTCGGCAGTAGCAGACCCCGTGGCGAGGTGAACCGCCAGCGTGATCAAAGAAATAACGATCACTGCGGGAACAAAGATCTGAGAAATCTTATCCACCAGTTTTTGCACCGGCGCTTTATTCGACTGCGCCTCAGCAACCAACCGCCCCATGGCAGCTAGGGTGGTGTCGGCACCCACGCGCTGGGCAGTGACCAGCAAACGCCCAGAGGTGTTCATTGTTGCACCGGTAACGTGAGAACCTTGAGCAACTTCCACAGGAACCGACTCGCCGGTGATCATCGACTGATCCACAGCGGAAGTGCCCTCAACGACCACACCATCCGTGGCGATCTTCTCACCAGGGCGCACCACAAAAACGTCGCCTACCTGCAGCGATTGAATGGGTATGCGCACCTCACGGTTATCGCGAATAATGGCGGCATCCTTCGCCCCAAGGTTAAGCAGGGAACGTAGCGCCTCCCCGCTTCGCCCCTTCGCACGAGTTTCAAACCAGCGCCCCAGCAGCAAGAACACAATCACCATGGCGGCCGATTCAAGATAAATCTCGTCCATGCCACCATGAGCATGAGCTGTAAAACTCATGTGCATACGCATAGCTGGATCGCCGGCATTGCCGATAAACAAGGCCCACACCGACCACAGATACGCAGCCGACGTGCCCAAGGAGATTAGGGTGTCCATGGTGAATGAACCATGGCGGAGGTTACGCAGTGTAGCGCGGTGGAATGGCCAGCCACCCCAGAAATACACCGGTGACGCGAGCGCAAAGGCCAGCCACTGCCAGTTGTTAAACTGCAGCTGACCAAACATAGACATCAAAAAAACTGGTAGAGCCAAGATTGCGGAATAGATTAAGCGGGTCTTGAGCTCCTCAGCGTGGTGATCACGTGCGGTATCGCTGGGTTCTGCGGTAGCGGGCTCAGTCTCGGCGACCTCGAAGGCATCGTAACCAGCTCCGCGGATGACGTCGATAAGCTGCGCGGGCGTTGTCGACGCCGGATCGTAGCGTACTGATGCCGTCTCTGTCGCGTAGTTGACCGTAGCCTCCACACCCGCAACCTTGTTGAGCTTGCGCTCCACACGCGCCGAACACGACGTACACGTCATGCCCGTCACACCGAAATCTATCTCTACTGCGGCGTTGGTCATTGAGCCACCTTCTGGTATCGCAATTTATTGGTGCACATTATCACTAGGCTTACCAAACAATAACAATGTGCGTAAACACTTCATTCCGCAGCACAAAGCCCCCGTGGAGAATTCATCTCACACAGGGGGGCTCAATGCCGACGAACTACATCAAGGATTAGTCCTCGCGCAGAGTAAAGCCAGCCTCTTCAACAGCGGCCTTAACCTCAGCGTCCGTGAAATCCTCGCCAGTGACCATTACGCGACCAGTCTCAAGATCAACGTCAACGCCTTGGGTGCTAGGCAATTCGAGCAGTTCCTCCGTTACAGATGCAACGCAGTGCTGGCAGGTCATTCCGTCAACATGGTAATTTTTCTTCATTTCCACGCCTCTATTCCTTGGGTGCTCTAAATAATTTGACTACAGATTTGCACATTTGAGTTTTGATAGTAAACCGCGCCCGCGCGATGTCACCCCGTCTTAGGTGAAAATAACTCGAGTGATCTTGCGGTAATGAGGCCCAGTGGGAATAAGAATGGGGGTACCGTAGTTGAGAAGCACGAAACCTTTAAAAACTTTAACAAAGGAGCATACATGGCAACCATTGACGTCACCGAAGACACTTTCGAGCAGACCGTTACCAAAGACGGCATCGTGCTGGTGGACGCGTGGGCTTCTTGGTGCGGACCATGCCGTGCATTCGCCCCCACCTACGAAAAGGCCTCCGATAACCACCCAGACGCCGTATTTACCAAGCTTGATACCGAGGCAAATCAAGGTCTTGCTGCGGCCTTGCAGATCCAGTCCATCCCAACCTTGATGGTGTTCCGCGATGGCATCATGGTCTACCGTGAGGCAGGCGCTTTGCCGCCAGCAGCTCTAGAAGACCTGATCACTCAGGTGAAGGGCTTGGACATGGAAGACGTGAAGCGTCAGATTGCTGAGCAAAACGCTCAAAGCGACAGTGCTGAACTCTAAGAAATAGCTAACCCCCTGTGCTGTACCCCCTTATGGGGGTTCACTTTTACCTGTATCTCATTGTTGTTCTGGTTCATGTCATACAAAAACGTCGTAAACTGGTGGGCAAGGCTGTGCGCAGGCACCCAACCCACTTTCGCGTGGGGGTCCCGTAGAAGAATCGAGGAACAATGCCGAATCCGTTTTCCAAGGGTTGGAAGTACCTAACCGCATCACTGGACAACAAGATCGAAGAAAACGCTGATCCCGTTATCCAGATCAAACAGGCCGCCGAGGCTGCCAAAAAGCAGCATGCGGACATCGAGCAACAAGCAGCTTCTGTGATCGGCAATCGCAACCAGCTGCAGATGAAACTCAATCGACTGCTCAAGGATCAACAGTCCATCCAAGAAAAAGCCCGCCAAGCCCTCTCGCTGAGCGACAGCGCAACAGACCCCGCAGAGCAGCACAAATACCTCAACGCAGCCGAGGTGTATGCCTCGCAGCTGGTGGGTGTGGAATCAGAGATCGAGCAGACCACCACGCTGCATCAGCAAGCTGAACAGGCCGCAGAGCAAGCAACCCAGCAGGTTAAACAGTCAGAAGCTCGCCTACACGAGCAGCTGTCCCAGATCAATGAGCTGACCACCCAGGCGCAGCAGACAAAAATGCAGGAAGCTGCCGTAGCTGCAAGCGATCAGATCAACAGCATTGATCCTGACCGCGATGTGCCCACGATGGACAGCATTCGGGAAAAGATTGAGCGTCGTTACGCCGATGCTTTAGGCTCCCAAGAGCTCATGCAGTCCTCGATGAATGAGCGCATCCATGAGATCGAAGCCACCACCAGTGAGCGTGACATGCGTGCAAGTGCAAAGCTTGATGCCATCCGCGCCCAGATGCGTGGCGAGCTCCCCGCCGGTTCGGAAGAAACCGAGCCACCAGCGGATAAATAAAGCTCAAGCCTCCTTCCTAGCGGGTTAAACCCTGCAGGGGAGGGAGGCTTTTTACTATGTTGCGTAGAGGTTTTAAGAATTCTGATTATTAATCAAAACCCCGCGGATACCGGAGTGGAAACCGTCGCGTAGCCCCACGCGCTGCGCTTCAGTCAGCGTGTACTCGTGGAGAGTCTCGCAAGCGAACTGGAGCAAAGGGCGATCGATCTCTGGGGGCAGCCCGCCGCCTGATAACAGATGGGCGGAATCGCGCTGCTCAGGGGTGGCTGCGTTATCGAACCACCAGAGGGCGTACTGCTGGCCGACGTCGAAAGGCGTTTGGTAGCCGGCGGATGCCCACACCTCGTTGGGCAGTGGTACATAACGTGAACGCAGCTTGCGGCGCGGTGCCATCATTGAGGGGTTGGGTGCCGGCCGTGGCGTTGCTGGGGTGTCGGCTTCTTCTGCCTCGACGTTTGGTTCTGCGGAGTTGCTTACCGTCACCTCAAGGGATTCCTCCACGGTGGAGGTCACGCGAACCGTCCTGCTGCTTGGTGTCGGCGCAGGCGTGGCGGTCGGCACGGGTGCTGGCGTTTCGGCGGGCAGGTGCGTGCCGGGCTTAGGTGCCGCTGGCTTGGGCATTTTCGCGGGGACTTCCGCCATGCAGTCTTCTTCCGATAGCGCTGGTTCCCCTGGGCGCTGTGGGCATGGGATGGGTGCGGTTGGTGCTTCCCGCTGGCTTTTTTCTGCGACCTGCTCTGGTGTTGGCACTGGGGGCGTTGCCTCGGTGTCCGTTGCGTCGGTCGTAACTGTTGTGTCGGCAGCGGCTTCGGCTGCTGCGGCGGGGAATTCGCCTTCTTCTCCTTCCTCGTCGGGGTTGCGCACGACGGGAGGTAGTGGGCCTTCGAGGATTTCGAGCTGCATGCAGTCGGCGAAGTCTTCTCGGGGGTCTAGGATGGTGGTGGAGTCGCAGGCGTGGCGGAGGGCCGAGCTCATGGAGTCCCATCCGAATCCGTAGAGGTGGACGCGGACGCCGGCGTTGACTGCTTCTTGGACGCCGGGGATCATGTCGGCGTCGCCGGAGACGAGGACGATGTCGGTAAATTCTCGGCGCACGCCGGCGAGGACCATGTCGGCTACGAGGCGGGTATCGACGGCTTTTTGGGTGCGTCGTTCGCCCCATTCAATGAGTTGACCTGCGCGAAGTTGCACTCCGTCGCATGTGCGCAGTGCCCGCTGGTAGCGGTGTGGGCCGGATTCTGGGATGCCGTCGTACCAGAATTGGCGGTGTACTGGTTGGCCGAGTTGGTTGTGGATCATGTTGCCCAAGGTGGCCACGACCTCAGGTAGATCGATTTCTAATTGTGCGCGAGCGCCGATTTCCCACGAGTTATAAAAGCTCGCGAGTAAATATGAGGTGTCGACGAAGACCTGTGTGCGTTCAAGCATGGCTCCTGTGCTGTCCGTTTCATTGTTCTAAATAATTTATTTTGTGGGTTCTGGTTATCCAGTGTGCCGTATGTGAGGGGGGTACGTCGATACGCCACGGTAAAACGGCTGGCTAAATGTGCTTTTCTTTTGGGGTGCTGGGTTCTTTTGTGGTGTGCGTGGTCACTTTTATTGTCGGGTGGCGTCTTTGGTACTATGGTTAGTTACATGAGTAACCAACCAACTGGGTGGTGGTGAGGGTGGACGAAACAACAGCCCCCCTGTTTCGGCAGATCGCCGCGCTGATTGAAGACTCCATCGTGGAAGGCTCCCTTTCCTCCGGCGAGCGCGCGCCCTCCACCAACGAGCTCGCAGCGTTTCACTCCATCAACCCCGCCACCGCACGCAAAGGCCTCCAATTGCTTGTCGACGCCGGCGTGCTGGAAAAGAAACGAGGACTAGGCATGTTTGTCACAGACAACGCCGTCGAACTGATCCGCGGCAGGCGGCGCGACGACTTCGCAGCGGCCTATCTCGCCCCGCTTGTCGACGAAGCCGTCAAACTCACCATCTCTAAAACCGAACTCCACAACCTCATCGACCGAGTAGCAGAAAGCCGAGGACTCTACGAATGACCACCATTCATGTCAGTGACCTGTCTAAAACCTACGGCACGGCCACCAATGTGCTAGTTCTAAGCGGCGTTTCCTTCGACCTCACCTCGCCTGCTATCCATGGTCTTATCGGTGCGAATGGCGTGGGAAAGACAACCCTGCTGAGGATCCTTGCAGGTCAGTCGCGGTGTGAGGGTGTCGTCGAGATCGACGGCCAACCCGCCTTTGATAACCCCAAAGTAATGGATCGTTGCGTGCTCATGGGTATCGACGTCCCCCTCCCATCCACATGGCGCGCCGCAAAGCTTCTATCCTTCGCCCAGCATCGCTATCCACGTTGGGACGAGGCACGCTGCGCGCAGCTTATCGACGCCTTCCAGGTGCCCGTCGATAAGCCCTACCAGTCGCTATCCCGCGGCCAGAAATCCGCACTCGGCATCATCATCGCCTTCAGCGCCACCTGCGACATCACGCTTCTCGACGAGCCCTACCTCGGACTCGACGTAGCCAACCGCGACCTTTTCTACCGTGAACTCCGCGCAGAACAAGCACGCTGCCCACGACTTATCATCCTGTCCACCCACCACATCAACGAGGCCTCCCACGTTTTCGACTCCGTCATGGTGCTCAAAAAAGATGGCGTGGCCCTCCAAGGTGACGTGGAATCCATTACCGGACGCGTTGTAGAACTAGTCGGCCCCAAAGCCACGATCGAAGGCTTCGTTTCTCACCCTGCGCGTCGAATTGGCGAGGTACACACAGCCGGTGGCGTGGCAAAAGTCCTAGCAGAAGCTCGTGCCGAGGAATGGGACCAGCTCAGCGCCCTTGGCCTGCGAACCCACGAAGTTTCGCTCGAACGTGCCGTGATGTTCCTGGAGTGTGATTGATATGCGCATGTCCACCTCGTACCGAATACTCCGCCTCATGTCTCGAGGATCAATGCTTAGTTGCATCATGGTTGTTGTGGTGTGGCTATTCGCTTGGGCAATCGGGATGGTATCCATGGCAATTCTCGGCGCATTGCTAGGAATCGTGGTGATCTATGCGCTTGACCTCTCCCGATATCAAGCTTTCAATATTCCGACGTCGATATGGCTTCACGACGTTCGCCGCCTCACGGTCGCAGCGTCGACCTTTATGTTCGTCATGGCAGCACTCACCGCCGTGCGCACAAATACGCCATGGCCACTGCTCGCTGTATTCATCATTGTTGGAATTTGCGTCACGGTGTACCGAGACTCCTTCCGCATGAAAAACGAAGACCCCACAGAAACTGTGCTGGCTCAAAGCGGAGATACTTTCCGAAGTCCCTACCTTGACTTCATTATCTTGCCCATGGCCAAGATATGGCTAGGATTCTGGGCGGCAGTGCTTGTTAGCAGCACGATAAGCGCGCTGATCGGGTATTTTTCGCACCCTCGAGAGGTGAATTATGGCAGTGGCGTCGGCCTAGTGGTCGTCACGATGGTGATAGTTACGAAAGAGATCTATAAATCCTTAGACAACTGGGTCGCTGCCGGCTATCGGCGAATCAACTGGCTATCCGTCCAAAGCGCTCTCATTATCGCGCAAATCCCCGTGGGGCTATGCGCGGGCTTTTATCTCAAATTCATCGGAGCCGTCCCCTCATTGGTCTTTCTTGCCCTTGTGTCACTGACGATGGGTTGGGTCTTCCTAAGCGCCTGCATATCTAAGAGATGGAAACAGTTCTTTAGTGTTGTACACCTATTCGCCGTGGCCGCACTGTGGGTAGCCTTCTTTGCGGCAGGGCCTTACCGCCCCTATTTCGTTGCGGCTATGGTTGTATCAACCGCCGTTTCGATCTGGGTAGCGTATCGAAATGTGATCAATCGGGAGATCGAAAGTGAAAAATCTGACAATGCGTTGGGGGTATCTACCTAAAAACCCGTTGTGACCTGTGGGTTTGTGTCAACAGGTCGTGGTGTGTACATTTAATCAAGTCGCCGCGACCGACACCGCCCCTCACATAAGTGAGAGCAGGTAGTGGGAAAACACGCTGGTCGACAAAAATACACGTAATTCTTCACCGAGCATCATTGTTTCATGGTGGTGTGTGGTGGTGTGATTGTGTTGTTTGAGAACTCAATAGTGTGCCAATGTACTTGTGGTTCCCATCCTTATTGTGGGTGGGGATCGGTATAGGAATAAAGATACATGCAATGATGATGAACGTGATGTTGTCATACGGCCGGCAAGTGTGCCATGGCTTGTAAATAACATGATGGTTGTTGTGAATTGTTGTGTTGGTGGTCATTGTTATTTTTCCCCGTCAAGGGATGATGGCCACGTTTTTGATAGAGCAAATCATTAATTTTTTATTTTGCCAGTTGCAAACAATTGTGTGTTGTTTGTGGTGGTTTTTAGCCAGTTGGTTGGACTCGTTCCAGCTTGAAGGGTTGGTCTTTTGACTGATTTTTTATGGAGAGTTTGATCCTGGCTCAGGACGAACGCTGGCGGCGTGCTTAACACATGCAAGTCGAACGGAAAGGCCTAGCTTGCTAGGTACTCGAGTGGCGAACGGGTGAGTAACACGTGGGTGATCTGCCTCGTACTTCGGGATAAGCCTGGGAAACTGGGTCTAATACTGGATAGGACCATGCTTTAGTGTGTGTGGTGGAAAGTTTTTCGGTACGAGATGAGCCCGCGGCCTATCAGCTTGTTGGTGGGGTAATGGCCTACCAAGGCGTCGACGGGTAGCCGGCCTGAGAGGGTGGACGGCCACATTGGGACTGAGATACGGCCCAGACTCCTACGGGAGGCAGCAGTGGGGAATATTGCACAATGGGCGCAAGCCTGATGCAGCGACGCCGCGTGGGGGATGACGGCCTTCGGGTTGTAAACCTCTTTCGCTAGGGACGAAGCTTTTGTGACGGTACCTAGATAAGAAGCACCGGCTAACTACGTGCCAGCAGCCGCGGTAATACGTAGGGTGCGAGCGTTGTCCGGAATTACTGGGCGTAAAGAGCTCGTAGGTGGTTTGTCGCGTCGTCTGTGAAATTCCGGGGCTTAACTTCGGGCGTGCAGGCGATACGGGCATAACTTGAGTGCTGTAGGGGAGACTGGAATTCCTGGTGTAGCGGTGGAATGCGCAGATATCAGGAGGAACACCGATGGCGAAGGCAGGTCTCTGGGCAGTAACTGACGCTGAGGAGCGAAAGCATGGGGAGCGAACAGGATTAGATACCCTGGTAGTCCATGCCGTAAACGGTGGGCGCTAGGTGTGAGGGTCTTCCACGACTTTCGTGCCGTAGCTAACGCATTAAGCGCCCCGCCTGGGGAGTACGGCCGCAAGGCTAAAACTCAAAGGAATTGACGGGGGCCCGCACAAGCGGCGGAGCATGTGGATTAATTCGATGCAACGCGAAGAACCTTACCTGGGCTTGACATATGCAGGATCGGCGTAGTGATACGTTTTCCCTTGTGGTCTGTATACAGGTGGTGCATGGTTGTCGTCAGCTCGTGTCGTGAGATGTTGGGTTAAGTCCCGCAACGAGCGCAACCCTTGTCTTATGTTGCCAGCACGTGATGGTGGGGACTCATGAGAGACTGCCGGGGTTAACTCGGAGGAAGGTGGGGATGACGTCAAATCATCATGCCCCTTATGTCCAGGGCTTCACACATGCTACAATGGTCGGTACAACGCGCTGCGAGCCTGTGAGGGTGAGCGAATCGCTGAAAGCCGGCCTCAGTTCGGATTGGGGTCTGCAACTCGACCCCATGAAGTCGGAGTCGCTAGTAATCGCAGATCAGCAACGCTGCGGTGAATACGTTCCCGGGCCTTGTACACACCGCCCGTCACGTCATGAAAGTTGGTAACACCCGAAGCCAGTGGCCTAACCCTTGTGGGGGGGAGCTGTCGAAGGTGGGATCGGCGATTGGGACGAAGTCGTAACAAGGTAGCCGTACCGGAAGGTGCGGCTGGATCACCTCCTTTCTAAGGAGTTTTTATTGTTGGGTGACAGTTGTTGCCTGTTTTGTTTTTTGTATCCGGGTGGATGCGTGTGACCCATGATGGTTTTTTCTCACGCTGTGTGGTGTGGGGCTGTTGTGGTTGTTGTGTTTGTTGTTGTTGCGTGTGTTTGTTCTTATTTTTTTTGTGTGTTGGTGCGCTGTTGGGTGTCTGGGACAACATGGTTGTTCTGGTTGATCACTCATGTGGTTTTTGTGTTGGTGTGGCTGGTTGTGTGCTGGTTGTGCTTCATGGGATCTTCGTGGTTGGTGTGTTGTGTGAGAACTGTATAGTGGACGCGAGTAATCTTTATTCTTTAATTGTTCTTGGTGTTTTGTTTGTTACATGTGTGTTGTTTGTTAAGGGCACACGGTGGATGCCTTGGCATTATGAGCCGATGAAGGACGTGTAAGGCCGCGATAGGCCTCGGGGAGTTGCCAATAGAGCGTTGATCCGAGGGTGTCCGAATGGGGAAACCTGGCCATGGTTATGTGTGGTTACCCATCAGTGAATTCATAGCTGGTGTGGGGGTGACGCGGGGAAGTGAAACATCTCAGTACCCGTAGGAGAAGAAAATAATTAATGATTCTGCTAGTAGTGGCGAACGAACGTGGATGAGGCTAAACCGTATGCGTGTGATACCTGGCAGGGGTTGCGTGTGTGGTGTTGTGGGGCGTTGTTGGAGGAGGCTGCCGGCTCCTCGCTTGTGATGTGTGTGTTAGCGGAAGTGGTTTGGAATGGCCTGCCGTAGTGGGTGAGAGTCCCGTACGTGAAAACATGTGCATGCGAGTGGATGATGTTCCCGAGTAGCAGCGGGCTCGTGGAATCTGCTGTGAATCTGCCGGGACCACCCGGTAAGCCTAAATACTTATGATGACCGATAGCGGATAGTACCGTGAGGGAATGGTGAAAAGTACCCCGGGAGGGGAGTGAAATAGTACCTGAAACCGTGTGCTTACAATCCGTCAGAGCCTCTTTTTGTTAGGTGATGGCGTGCCTTTTGAAGAATGAGCCTGCGAGTCAGCGGCATGTCGCGAGGTTAACCCGTGTGGGGTAGTCGTAGCGAAAGCGAATCCTAATGAGGGTGTTGTTAGTGGCATGTCCTGGACCCGAAGCGGGGTGATCTACCCATGGCCAGTGTGAAGCAGCTGTAAGAGGTTGTGGAGGCGCGAACCCACTTAGGTTGAAAACTGAGGGGATGAGCTGTGGGTAGGGGTGAAAGGCCAATCAAACTCCGTGATAGCTGGTTCTCCCCGAAATGCATTTAGGTGCAGCGTTGTGTGTTTCTTGCTGGAGGTAGAGCTACTGGTTGGTTGAGCGGGACTACAATCTTAGCAATGTCAGCCAAACTCCGAATGCCGGTAATGTTAAGCATGGCAGTGAGACTGCGGGGGATAAGCTCCGTTGGTCGAGAGGGAAACAGCCCAGATCGCCGGTTAAGGCCCCTAAGGGTGTACTAAGTGGAAAAGGATGTGGGATCGCGAAGACAGCCAGGAGGTTGGCTTAGAAGCAGCCATCCTTGAAAGAGTGCGTAATAGCTCACTGGTCGAGTGGTTCTGCGCCGACAATGTAGTGGGGCTCAAGTACACCGCCGAAGCCGCGGCAGTCAACAATTTTTTTGTTGGTTGGGTAGGGGAGCGTCGTGCACTGCTGTGAAGCACCTGGGTGACTTGATGGTGTGGAGTGTGTGCGAGTGAGAATGCAGGCATGAGTAACGAATGAAAAGTGGAAAACTTTTCCGCCGGATGACTAAGGGTTCCTGGGTTAAGCTAATCTTCCCAGGGTGAGTCGGGACCTAAGGCGAGGCCGACAGGCGTAGTCGATGGATAACCAGTTGATATTCTGGTACCCGTGTATGTGCGCCCAGTGGTGAATCAGTGGTACTAACCATCCATGGATCTGCTGGTCATGCTTTGTGTGTGGTTGGTGGTGATGTGCGTGGGATCTTCGTTGGTAGTAGCCAAGTGATGGGGTGACGCAGTGAGGTAGCTGAGCCATGTAGTGGATTGTGGTGTAAGCGTGTGGCCCGTGGCATAGGTAAATCCGTGTCGCATATTTGGGTGAGGCGTGATGCGTAGACCTTTGTGGTTGATGTTGGTGATCCTGTACTGTCGAGAAAAGCCTCTAGCGAGTGCATATATGGCCCGTACCCATAACCGACACAGGTGGTCAGGTAGAGAATACTAAGGCGATCGGGTGAACTGTGGTTAAGGAACTCGGCAAATTGCCCCCGTAACTTCGGGAGAAGGGGGACCATTGCTGGTGACCGACGTGGTTGAGCTGGTGGTGGTCGCAGAGAATAGAGGGAAGCGACTGTTTATTAAAAACACAGGTCCGTGCGAAAACGTGGAAGTTGATGTATACGGACTGACGCCTGCCCGGTGCTGGAAGGTTAAGAGGACCTGTTAGGGCATTGTTGTCCGAAGCGGAGAATTTAAGCCCCAGTAAACGGCGGTGGTAACTATAACCATCCTAAGGTAGCGAAATTCCTTGTCGGGTAAGTTCCGACCTGCACGAATGGCGTAACGACTTCCCTGCTGTCTCAACCACAGGCCCGGTGAAATTGCAGTACGAGTAAAGATGCTCGTTACGCGCGGCAGGACGAAAAGACCCCGGGACCTTCACTATAGCTTGGTATTGGTGTTTGGTTCGGTTTGTGTAGGATAGGTGGGAGACTGTGAAGTGGTCACGCTAGTGGTTGTGGAGTCGAAAGTTGAAATACCACTCTGATCGGATTGAGCACCTTAACCTTGGCCCATGATCTGGGTTGGGGACAGTGCCTGGTGGGTAGTTTAACTGGGGCGGTTGCCTCCTAAAGTGTAACGGAGGCGCCCAAAGGTTCCCTCAGCCTGGTTGGCAATCAGGTGGTGAGTGTAAGTGCACAAGGGAGCTTGACTGTGAGACTGACAGGTCGAGCAGGGACGAAAGTCGGGACTAGTGATCCGGCACCTACTTGTGGAAGTGGTGTCGCTCAACGGATAAAAGGTACCCCGGGGATAACAGGCTGATCTTCCCCAAGAGTCCATATCGACGGGATGGTTTGGCACCTCGATGTCGGCTCGTCGCATCCTGGGGCTGGAGTAGGTCCCAAGGGTTGGGCTGTTCGCCCATTAAAGCGGCACGCGAGCTGGGTTTAGAACGTCGTGAGACAGTTCGGTCTCTATCCGCCGCGCGCGTTGAAACTTGAAGAAGGCTGTCCCTAGTACGAGAGGACCGGGACGGACGTACCTCTAGTGTGCCAGTTGTCACGCCAGTGGCAGGGCTGGTTGGCTACGTACGGGAGGGATAACCGCTGAAAGCATCTAAGCGGGAAGCCTGTTTTGAGATGAGGTTTCTTTTGAGGTTCCCTCTAGACTAGGGGGTTGATAGGCCAGATCTGGAAGCGTAGTAATGCGTTAAGGTGACTGGTACTAATTTTACCGAGTAATAACAGTGTGTAACGAGCAAAAAATAAACATCTATGAACATCTCACCGCTTTTTGTTGTGGGTGATGGTTTAAATGGATAATGAGTGTTGCTTGCGTCTGCTGTGCAGTGTCTGGCATGGCACGCCTGTCACCGTGGGTGGTTGGTTGTGTGTGTTGGTGGTTATTGTGTCGGGGGTACGCCCGGTCCCTTTCCGAACCCGGAAGCTAAGCCCGATTGCGCTGATGGTACTGCACCTGGGAGGGTGTGGGAGAGTAGGTCGCTGCCAACCTAAAACTTAAATAATGATATGGGGTTGTGGTTAGTTGAAACAACGTGTTTCAACCGACCACAACCCCACTTTTTTTTATATGCGCATGTGTGTGTTTGTGTGGGGTGTTCCTGGTGGGGTGCGCCCCTCTTTTTTTGCCTAGGGTTGGGGCTTAGGGGCTGGTGATCCTAGGGCCAGGGGTGCAGTTGATCTTCAGGGGTGCGCGATGCACGTGGTACAGGGCGGGGTGTGGGTGGTGTTCTCGAGTTCGTGACTACGTAGACCCATGGTGGGGTGCCTGGGTGTGGGCCTTGTGGTGTAGGGGTTTTCGTCATCATGATTTCGTGCTGAAGGATTCCACACACGAGAACACATCAACAACCCACCCCTGCTACCGGATCACTGCACCGGTGAACAAGCGGGGCCGGCCGGTGAGAGGATCAATAAACTCCAACTCAGTACTGGTCAGGTGCATGGGTCGAAAATAGTCTTCTGCGTCTTCGGCAAGTATTGTGGGGTAGATGGTGTCGCCAAGGATAGGCACACCGGCTGCGAGCATGTGGAGGCGGAGTTGGTGGGTCTTTCCGGTATGTGGCTTGAGGGTATAGCGGGCAAGGTCTATGTCGGTTCCGTGGAGGGCATGGAGGTGTTGTTGCGTGGGGGCGTCGATACGCTCGATGACGGCGACGAGGGTTTCGGCGTTGGGGGGTGCGTCGATAATGTGGCCCTGGATTTCGCCAGCGGTTTTGGTCATATGTGAGCGCCAAATGGTGCCGGGTGTAATGCTCGGGTTGTACTGTGCGGTGGCGACGTAGGTTTTGCGGACGTTTCGTTCGCTGAAAAGTGTTTGGTAGGCGCCACGTACCCGTTTGTGCTTTGTGAACAACAATAGGCCGCTGGTGAGGCGGTCTAGGCGGTGGGCGGGGCTGAGCTCGTCGATGCCGGTGCTGCGGCGTAGTTGAACTGTTGCGGAGTTGGTGATGTGTTTGCCGCGGGGCATCGTCGCTAGGAAGGGGGGTTTGTCGGCGACGAGGATGGTGTCGTCTTCGTAGACCACCGTACAGCTGTAGGGGATCGTCGGTTCGGGGGCGGGGATGCGATAAAACCAGACGTCGTCGTTGGTGTGGAGTACGGAATCTGGGCTTGCAATACGAAACCACGGTCCGATGATGACCTGGTCGGCTTCAAAACGCCGCATGAGAGCCTCAGGGGTGTCCTCGGGGTGGCGGTGGCGTTGCGAGGCAATGAGCTCCCAAACGAAGTCGTAGGCGGAGACGCCATCGCGCTGCTCCGGCACGCGCACGCGGGAGGGGTTGAGTCCATCTTTTATTCCGAGCGGTGCATGTCCGCGGGGAATCTGTACTACCCTATCTGTCATGAATATTGATGCTATCGTGAACCCCCTGATGGACTTCTTTAGCCACGGCATTGGCCAGGTCATTGCGCGTGTCCTTCAGTTCCTTTACACCTTCATGTACCCCTCTAACGCTCCGGCGGCTACGCGGCAGCAATAACATGTGATTTTTCCCCCACACCACCCCTGAACTGGTTGTAACCAGTAGTGTGTGCTGGTCTTGCGCGCTATCATAGAAGTGTTTGGTGCCACAGTGAGGATTCTGTGTGTGCCTGCTACCTCAATGGTGGAAATTCCGCCTTGTGCTTGATAGAAAGGCTTTACAATGACTGCCGAAAACATCGTTGTCGTTGCTGTCGATGGTTCCGAGGCCTCTCAGAACGCCGTTCGCTGGGCAGCAAATACAGCCAACAAGCGTGGCGTTCCGCTTCGCCTCGCCGCAAGCTACACCATGCCACAGTTCCTCTACGCTGAGGGTATGGTGCCACCACAGGAGCTTTTCGACGAGCTCCAGTCCGAGACGATGGACATGATCGAGGCAGCTCGCGTAGTTGCCCATGAGGTCGCCCCAGACATCAAGATCGGATACGTCATCGCTGAGGGAAGCCCTATTGACATGCTTCTCGATATGTCGAGTGACGTCACCATGATCGTCATGGGCTCCCGTGGCCTTGGCGGCCTCTCCGGTATGGTCATGGGTTCCGTCTCTGCGGCAGTTGTCAGCCACGCCGACTGCCCAGTGGTAGTCGTGCGAAGCGATAACCACGTCACCGAAACCAACAAGTATGGCCCAGTGGTCGTCGGTGTCGACGGCTCCGACGTGTCCCAGCGCGCAACCGAGTTCGCCTTCGAAGAAGCACAAGCACGTGGCGCAAAGTTGGTTGCCATCCACACCTGGATGGACATGCAAGTCCAAGCATCCTTGGCTGGTCTGGCAGCCGCTCAGCAAGAGTGGGAGATCATCGAGAAAGAGCAAACCACCCTGCTTAAGGATCGCCTGCAGCCACTGCTGGAGCGTTTCCCAGACGTAGAGGTCGAAATGGTGATCACCCGTGATCGCCCAGTACGCGCCCTCGAAGATTGCGCACACAACGCACAGCTGCTGGTAGTTGGCTCCCATGGCCGCGGCGGTTTCCGCGGCATGCTGTTAGGCTCCACCTCTCGCGCACTGTTGCAGTCTGCACCATGCCCAATGGTGGTTGTGCGCCCCAACGAAAAAGAAAACTAAAGGCCTAATCTCCTAAGGTTTAAAGAGCCGCCAATGTGTCCGAAAAGGGTATGTTGGCGGCTCTTTTTGGGTAATGCGACAATTCGTAGCCTAATTGTTACGTAATCCTTATCGCCCCAGTTCAGAGATATTTATTCGTGATAACGAATTGATTGAGATGGCCATAAAGTGCGGGGTTTTCTTGCATGTTACCTGCAAGAAAAACCGTCCCCGCCTACTGTGGAAATCAAGAACCACCGCGCTCGGATTCGAGGGCGGCAACAAAATCTCAAGGAGGACAACATGCTCGGACTAGGAATTATCGGCTGGATCATTATCGGTGGCCTCGCAGGCTGGATTGCATCCAAGATCAAGGGCACTGACGCCCAGCAGGGCATTGGCCTGAACATTATCGTCGGCATTGTTGGCGGTTTCTTGGGCGGTTGGCTATTGAGCCTCTTCGGAGTTGACGTCGCTGGCGGCGGCCTCTTCTTTAGCTTCTTTACCTGCTTGCTAGGCGCAGTCATTCTGATCAGCTTGGTGCAGTTGGTTACGCGAAAGAAGTAACGCAGTAGCGCTTTTAGGTGAATGCTCACGAGGATTGTCTCCTCGTGAGCATTTTTTGTACCTTAAGGCCAATTTTTGGAAGTGCTTCTTGGGGAAATGCGATCTTAGGGTGCAAAAATTGCTCACACGCCCGCAGCAGGGCCCGCAGCACACCCCCAGCCGCACCCGCAGTGCAAAATGCTGATTCAGCCACAAAAGGTGAATAGACTGATCTGTGCAGATATAGTGAAAGGCACTTGAATTTTTTGTAGAACTTCTGGAAAGGAAGTGGATCGCTTTGGCCGAGGCGAAAAGCACGAAGACGACGAGTCGTCGACGTAACCGTCCGAGCCCTCGTCAGCGCCTATTGGATGGCGCAACGCAGCTTTTTACCACCGAGGGAATTCGGGTGATCGGCATTGATCGCATTTTGCGTGAGGCTGATGTAGCCAAGGCGAGTTTGTACTCCCTGTTCGGATCCAAGGATGCGCTGGTTATTGCCTATTTGCAGAACTTGGATGAAAAGTGGCGTGAGCAGTATTACGAGCGCACTGCGGAGATGGGTTCGCCAAGCGAGAAAATTCTCGCGTTTTTTGACCAGTGTATTGATGAGGAGCCGCTGAAGGATTATCGCGGTTCGCACTTCCAGAATGCTGCTAACGAGTACCCGCGCCCAGAGACGGATAGTGAGCGCGAGATCGTGTCGGTTGTGATGGAACATCGCCGGTGGTGTTTGGAGACGTTAACTCAGTTGTTGACGGAGAAGAACGGGTATCCCGGCACTGTTCAGGCTAATCAGTTGATGGTTTTTCTGGATGGTGGTCTTGCGGGTTGTCGTCTGAATCGCTCGGTGGAGTCGTTGAAGACTGCTCGGGATCTTGCGGTTCAGTTGCTGTCTGCTCCTCCTGCTGATTATTCGATTTAGGATCAAGGCCCTTTTTAGCGGCCTTTTTCTCTTTGTATTTTGCTACGCGGCGGGCGATTTTTTCGATGCGTTCGGCATTCTTTTCGTTGTTGATTTCGTTTTGAGCTTCGCGACGTTTCTCGCGGATAGCCTTCTTGCGGGCTTTTTCGGCTTCTTTTTCTTCGCGGACTTCGTTTTTAATGTCGCGGGCCTGTTGGCGTAGCGCAGCGATTTTCCATGGTTGGATGAGGCTGCGGTTGCGGAGGCGTCGTAACGCTTTTTTGCGGGACTTTTTTTTCACTACGCGTTCTGCGCGCTGGGCGCGGCGCTCGGCTTGGAATGCTTTGTGGTCGCTATCGTAAGGGTATTTCCACCATAGGGCGAGGAACATGCCGTTGTTTTGAATGAGGGTCCACAAGTTGTTGGCAACCCAGTACAAGCAGATAGCGGCAGGGATTGGGCCAAATATGCCAGTCTGGAGCAAACCGATAGGGGCGACAAGAACCATGGCGATGAGGAAGCGGTACATGCCCACCGCAAATTCGGAGTCGTGGTCGATGGAGTAGCGGGTTCGCAGCGTGGAGACGATCATGTTGATCGTGGTGAACACGCAGGCGGCGATGATAAGCGGCAGAACAAACGCGTGGATGGTGGGCTGGTCGGTACCAAGGCGTGCGAGCTGCTCTGGGGACATGGAGTTATAGGCGGGCAGTGGCACGCCGAAGAATCGAGTCTCTAGGAATGAGCGCACGTTGTCGGAGGTGAGCAAGCCGATGGGTTCGTGAACGGTGGCGTCGAGGCCCTCTTTGGGGCGTGCCATGCGCAACAGCACCTGGTAGAGGCCCAAGAACACTGGCACTTGGATCAATGCGGGAACACAGCCCGCGGCCATGCTGTAGCCGTATTCCTCTTGGATTTCTTTTTGGCGACGCTCCTGCTCAAGGATGGACTCCTTGTCGGTGCGCTCGGCGTATTCCTCTTTGAGGCGCTTGATCTTGGGGCGCATCATGATAGCGAAGCGTCCGGACTTGAACTGCATCCACGAGAAGGGAGCAATGATGGATCGGACTGTGACCACCAGTGCGAACAGCGACGCTACCCAGGCCTGCGACTGGGAAACGCCAAATAGATCCGCAAATATGTAGTGCCACAGCCGCATCACACCGGATACGGGATAGATAAACATCTCAAGCACGGGAAACTCCGATCGGGACGTATCACGAACAAACAGACTTAAATGGTACGCGCAATCGGGTTGTAGAGGGGAAACGGCGGGCTGCGCTACGATTGTGGGCACACCAACCTAAAACAACGATAAGGAATGTATGAGTAGTCCCGTGGTTTCTCCCGAGCAACACCCCACGGCGCGGTGTCGTCCGCGGGTGACGGTCACGCAAGTGATCGGAGAGCTGCTGCTCACAGCAGGTGTGCTGTTTTTCCTCTTCGCTTTCTATGAGGCGTATTGGACCAACATTGAGGCTGGCAAGGCCCAGGCTGCGGTGAGCGACAAGATGGATGACCAGTGGAAAGAGCGGGTGAATCCGCGTAAGAAGCTCACCCCTGAGTTAGGTGAAGCGTTTGCGCGTATGTACATTCCGCAGTTTGGTTCGGATTTCCAGTTCGCGATCGTGGAAGGCACAACGGATGCGGATCTAGAGGCTGGTCCCGGGCACTACAATGACACGCAGCTGCCGGGTGAGCGCGGCAACTTTGCGGTTGCTGGTCACCGTGTGGGCAAGGGCGCGCCTTTTAATGATCTGGGCAACTTGAATGTGTGTGATGCGATTGTGGTGGAAACGCGCACGTCGTGGAGCGTATATCGGGTTATGCCGGTGGATTCTTCTGGCCAGCAGCGTTACGACGAAGCCATGGGGTGCTTTACTCCTGAGCAAGCTGAGCGGATAACGCATGGCGATTATGAGCATGTTAATGGCCGGTTTATCACTACCCCAGGTGATGTGTCGACGATTAGCGCGCTGCCGGAGACGGATGTGATCGAGGCGGACCCTGGGATGGAAGGCATTATGACGATGACGACCTGCCACCCGCAGTTTTCCAATGCGGAACGCATGATTGTGCACGCCATGCTCACCGAGCACTTTCCTAAAAACGGGGACAATAAACCAGCAGCGTTAGAGGAAGGTTAAACAACAATGTATGGATTTTTGTGGCATCTCATCCCTGGGCCGCGGCTGGTCAAGGTTCTCATTGCTGTTGCCCTTTTAGTGGCAGTGTTCTTCCTGCTTATGGAAGTAATATTTCCGTGGGTTTCGACGATGATGCCGTATAACGACGTGGCTGTGTAAAACAAAAAAGAACTCGCCTGTGGCAGGAATTGCCGCAGGCGAGTTTTGTTATTGGTGAGCTGCTAGGCGAGTGCCTTGCCTACCGCTTCTGCTGCTTGGAGCTTGCGGATGCGGCGTTCTTCACCCACGGCGACGATCATGAGCAATATGATGCCGATGGTCAGTGCGAAGTAAAAGACGGTAAAGACAGCACCCCATCCGTGGAGGAGGTGTCCGAAGACGGTGAGGCCTTTTTGCTCGGGGTCTGCGATGGCGGCGAGGCCGACTTTGGCCATGGAGTCGCCAAAGAGGTAGCCGAAGGTACCGGTCATGCCGTTAGCCACGCTGATTGCGCGCTTAGGCACGAAGCCGACGAGCGAGACACCGATGAGTAGCTGGGGGCCGAAGATCAGTGCGCCCAAGATGAACAGCGAGAGGTTCACCATGGTGACGCTGCTGGCGTTGCGGTAGAGCATGACGGCGAAGTAGATCATGAACAGGCAGCCGATTGCCACGATGGCGCGGCGGCCTTTGAGCAGGTCGGAGACGTAGCCCCATAGCAGGCTGGCCACCAGTGCGCCGATCTCGAAGTAGAAGATGGTGTTTACGGCGTCGCCCTTGTCAAAGTGGAGTTCCTCGGTGACGTAGAGCGGTGCCCAGTTGTCGATACCAATGCGGACGATGTAGACGAAGACGTTGGCGATACAGAGTGTCCACAGCCAAGGGTTTTTCAGCACGTAGTTAAGGAAGATTTCGCGCTGGGGCATGGTTTCTGCCTGGGAGTTTTCTGCTTCCACAGCTTCGCCGAAGATTTCCTCGCTGCGGTTCCAGCCCAGTTCCTCGGGGTCGTCTTTGCCGACGAAGAGGCCGATGATACCGATGGTGAGGCCGATCAGTGCTGGGAAGATGAACATGCCGACGACGTTGCCGCCGAAGAATACGTTAGCGCCCCAGAGAGCAAGGCCACCGGCGAGTGCGCCACCGACGTTGTGAGAGGCGTTCCATAGGCCTAGGTATTTGCCGCGTTTGGTTCGGGGCGCCCAGCGAGAAATCGTCGAATAGGAGGCGGGGCCACCGGCGGATTGGAATAGACCGTTAAGGCCCCACAAGACGATGAAGATGCCGATGACTGAGCCGAAGTAGCTCAGGAGCAGGCCCATGAGGAGAACCATGGTGGAGGCGCAGATCAGCAGAGTGGAGATGATGCGCTTGGAGTTGTGGCCGTCTACGAAGTAGCCGACCAAGGTTTTGCCGATGCCGTAGGTGATGGAGAAGGCGAGGCCGATGTAGCCCAGTTGGAGGGTGGTGAGGCCGAAGTCTTCTTTGAGCATCGGCTGTGCGGCTTTGAAGTTGTTCCTGATGAAGTACATCGACATGTACACGAAGAACACGACGAAGAACGCCTTGAGGAACTGTCCCAGCCACATCTTGCGTTGTTGCTCGAGTGGTATTCCTTTGTTGGGGATTTTCTTGAGATCGAACACACTGAACATATCTGAATCGTTACAGAAAATATGCTGCTTCACAAGATTGAATATTATTGTCAATATGTAAAACCGCAGGTCGCGTTGTTCAAAGATGTGGAATCTCACATAAACAAGAGTCCGTTTTGTCCGATTGGGGGGTTAGAGGCCCAATCGGGCAATGGCCTCCTTAGCCATCAGCTCCGCTTTCAACGACTGCTGCTGGTTACTCCACACCACCACAGCAACAGGGCCCTTTTGTACGGCATACACCGCACCCTCCTCATGGCCGGCACGGCCACCCGACCAGCCCTCCGGCTCCTCGGCAGGCTCGGTGGTATCAATAGGGGCCGCCCAATCAACCACCCGAATAGCCTCTTCCTCAGAAGTCATGTGACGCACCATCACCGTGGCCTGCGGAGCCTCGGGATAAGACCAGAACACGCACGCGGGGGTATCAAAACGCGTATCCACGCCTTGACCCGTCATGCGCTGGCCATTGGTGTCGGCAACCCACTGGGAATCAAGATACGGGCACTCCTCGAACCCATCGCGGCCCTGGGGTGGCATGGGGAGGGCGTCGAAAGGCAAAGCGGAATCGTGCACCACCGCGGGATCGGCGGGGGCAGGGGTGGCGGAAGCTTCGTTGGAGCTAGGGGCGTTCTGGGAAGAACAAGCAGATAGCAGCACTGACACGCCCAACGCCGCAGCAGGCAGTAATGTACGTTTCATGCAGTCAAGCCTAGATCCTGAGAAGCCCTCAGGCACATCACACCTCACCGACACGGGGCAGCTCGACGTTTCCCACCACTCTGGACGCCCTGGGGCCGCGCTGTACTACCGCTCCATGAACGTGCTCACCAGCGTGTTGCTGCTAGTATCGCTCGCGGGCGTGGTCAGCTTGGATCGTCGTAGCGCTATCGTCGCGGTCATCCTGAGCGCGCTTTTTGCCCTCTTCTACGCCGCGGCCGCTGTCAGTCACCGCCGCGCCATGTGGACCAAAGCCATGCTGTTGGTAATTCTCACCGTGCTGTGGGTCTTTATGCTGCCCATCATTCCAGTGAGTATCTACATGGTCTTCCCACTGTTTTTCCTCTATCTGAGGGTGCTGCCAGATATTCGCGGCATTATTTTGGTGGTCGGAGCGACGGCGATCGCGATTACCAGCCAATTAGCGCAGCTCACCATTGGTGCGGTGATGGGGCCGGTGGTGTCGGCGCTGGTAGTTATCGCTATTCATTTCGCGTTCGAGGCGATCTGGAAGGGTGCGCGTGAGCGCGAGGAGCTTATCGACGAACTCCTAGCCACGCGGAATCAGTTGGCAGAAACGGAACGCGCCGCGGGTATCGCCGCAGAGCGCCAGCGCATCGCCCACGAGATTCACGACACGCTCGCCCAGGGGCTTTCCAGTATCCAAATGTTGCTGCGCGTTGCCGAGCAAGACATTAAAAAGTCAGGAATGCCGGAAGCTGAGCAACAAGCACCCTTGCATCGCATGGAGCTTGCACGCTCGACCGCCGCGGAAAACTTAAGCGAAGCTCGTGCCATGATCGCAGCCTTGCAACCAGCAGCGTTGAGCAAAACCTCGCTCGAAGGGGCATTGAACCGGATCGCAGAGCACGTGGTGGGCCCCGAGATTAGCATTGAGGTCGACGGCGAGGAACGCCAACTGCCCATGCGCGTTGAAGCAGCCTTGGTGCGTATCGCTCAAGGTGCGCTGGGCAATGTCGCAAAGCATTCGGGTGCCACGCATTGCCACCTCACCCTAAGTTACGGGGAAGAAGAAGTGCGTCTCGACGTAGTGGACAACGGCCATGGCTTCGACCCCGAGCAAGTAGCGCAACGCCCCGCGGGGTTGGGGCACGTGGGCATTAGCGCCATGCAACAACGCGCTGCGGAACTAGGCGGGGAGCTGATTGTGGAGTCGGAACCTGGTCAAGGAACCGCGGTGTCGGTGGCGTTGCCAGTAGACATCGAGGAAATTCATTCAAAAGATCAGGATCAGTGTTAGCAATTAGTTGTACAGCTGGGCTAGGTTAGTGAGAAGGTACCTGCACGCGCAAGCGCATAAAAGAAAGGGCGTGGAGAACGCATGATCCGAGTTTTGCTCGCTGACGATCACGAAATTGTCCGATTAGGTCTTCGAGCCGTGCTCGAAAGCGCCGAGGACATTGAAGTAATCGGTGAAGTAGCCACCGCTGAAGCAGCCATCGCAGCAGCACAAGCAGGCGGTATCGACGTGATCCTCATGGATCTGCGCTTCGGCCCAGGCGTGCAGGGGACAAAGCTCACCAGCGGTGCCGACGCAACAGCCGCCATCCGACGCCGGATGGACAACCCACCAGAGGTACTCGTGGTGACCAACTATGACACCGACGCGGACATCCTCGGTGCCATTGAAGCCGGAGCCCTTGGCTACATGCTCAAAGACGCACCCCCAGAGGAACTGCTGGCAGCAGTGCGTTCGGCGGCAGAAGGCGACACCGCACTATCACCTACCGTGGCTAACCGCTTGATGTCGCGAGTACGTGCCCCACGAAATTCGCTCACCCCACGCGAACTGGAAGTGCTCAAGTTGGTTGCTGGTGGCTCTTCCAACCGCGATATTGGGCGCAGGCTGCTGTTGTCTGAGGCAACGGTAAAAAGCCACCTCGTGCATATCTATGACAAGCTGGGCGTGCGCTCCCGCACCTCGGCTGTGGCTATCGCACGAGAACAAGGTGTGCTGTAACGAAGCATAAAAAATCACCGCAGCAGAGCCGGTTGTGCTCCGCGGCGGTGATATTTTTTAGCGCTTGGTGGACTTAAGGTACGCCTCGATCACATTCGACGGGATCTTTCCACGATCAGCCACTTGATAGTCATGTTTTTGGGCCCACGCACGAACCGTCTTGGGATCGTAATGTGTCGACTCGTCGACCTTAGCTCGGTGCGCTTTTTCTATGAAGGGCGCTAAAGCGTCCTCAAATTTTTGGGCATTATCGGCGGAAAGATCCAACACATAATTAATGCCGTTGACGCCAAATCGCACAACATGAACCTGATCTTCGGTCAGTGGGGTGTTGTCAATATCGTCAAAGTACTGAGTGATTTCACGACGTGCCATGGGGAAGAGTCCTTTTCAAAAGAAATAATTGGTTTCTATAACATGATAGAACGATTTGGTATTCCCCAAAATAAAAAAGACAGAATTTTATTTAGTTGGGTGTGAAAAGTTATTAGCCACACTATTCGCCGATTTTATCTTGGATTTGGCGTGCTAATTGGTCTAGATCATTAGCAATGCTGCGGTGGCTGCGCTGTCGCAGTTCGGGGGTCATGTATTCGGCGTTATCCACTGCGAAAGTGAGGTCGTCGAGACGCTGCTCCACATCAGCTACAAATCCCTTAGGCAGCGACGATACCTTCACCGAACCGCGGATTCCCTCAATGCGAGCCTTGAGCTCAGCGCCATGGCCGGCAAAGCGCGCAAGATCGGAAGGATCGATACCAAGACGCAACGCGCGCTTGGTATTTGCCTGCTCTTTAGCCAAGGTAATTCCGCGATAAATGAGCGGCAACACAATAGGGGCTAAGGTGCGTGCAGCGCCGGCGTAACGCAAGACATTATCTTTATTAAATTTGCCAGCCTTGAGTTGTTCCAAAGTGGTTTTGGCGAGCTTTTCTTCGTGCTTACGCTTCGCCTTGAGGCCCTTGCGTTCCTCTTTCAAGAGAGCTTTTTCTTGTTGTGCAAGAAGTTTATTTCTTTTTATTTCCAACTTCGTGGCGTCTTTAACTTCTTGGCGGGCCTTGACCTTAGCTGCCTTGATTTCTGCTTTAGTTTTCGCGCGAGCCTTACGGAAGGATTCGAATAGTCCCATTATTTCATCCTTATCGAATACGTGAGCCATTTTTATTGAGGGGCACAAACCATAAACCAGTGCCCAGTTCAATTCCACACTACCCGCGTTCGTGCAATAAGCTGGAGAACTTGTGGAAACTGATACGCACTTGCAACCTTCCGACCTAGTCGGTTGCCGCTACCGCCAAGTGCAGCGGAGGCGCTTCCCAAACGTATCGGCAACTGAAAACTCCCAGCTCAGGCGCGAACGCCTCCTCGACGCCCGCCGAGCCGTCTTCGATCTGTTGCCCACCAAGCCACAAATCGGGGACCCCCAGCACTTCCTGCGCCTCGACCTTCGCCCCGATTACCCAGCCCGTGTAAACCACGAGGATGTGTGGCAGACGTATCTGCAGACGCTGGAAGCTATCGCCGATCAAGCCAACATTATTACCGGCGCAGTTCTCATCGGTGAAAGCGAGGGGATTGCGTGGCACACAGAACTCGACGCCCTTATCCGACGCCCTGACGGCTGCTACCTGCCCCTGCTCGTGTCTAACCATCGCGTCGCGCGCCCAGCTCGAAATGCCGCCGACCAAGCCAAAACAGTTCGGATGATTGCCACGGCCCGCCTAGGGCTGGGGCAGGCATATAAGGTGGCCACCAAACTCAAGCATCATTCCATTGACTCGTTCACGCTGGGCCTTGCTGCCCAGGCGCTCGATAGCCTCGGGGTGGGGTGCCGGCGGGCTCTTATTATTGGGCAAAGCCGTGAGCAGGTGTTTGTGCTCAATACTGATTATTTTCAGCAGGGGCTCACTAATGCGTTGCGCGCTAGGATTCCAGATGTGCCGCGCCGGGTAAAGGAGTGTGCTAGCTGCCGGTTTATTGACTTGTGCGGTGAGCAGTTGCGGGAGCGCGATGACCTGAGCCTGTTTTTAAGCGGTGATCGCGCTAATCCGTTCCGTGAGCGGGGGATCGACACGGTCCAAGGGCTTATCGACGCCCGCCTCGGGCGCCCTTCCGAGCTTGCGGCGGCATGGCGCGCCCACATCCCTGTTCTTGCTGTGACTGAACACGTAGACCACGAGCGCTTTGACGTAGAGATCGACATCGACGTTGAGGCCTACCTCGACCATGGTGCCTATCTGTGGGGTGCCTACGACGGCGATACATACCATCCGTTTGTGACCTGGGAGCCTCTTGGTGGGCAGGCGGAAGGAGAAAACTTCGCGCGATTCTGGGCGTGGTTGATGGGGCGTCGATACGCGGCCGAGCAGGCCGGACAGACCTTCGGGGCGTTTTGCTACTCCGCGCACGGCGAAAACCACTGGCTGCGCTTCAGTGCGCGCCGGTTCCACGGCAAAGTTGAAGGAGTGCCCAGCGAGGCCGAGGTGCTCGCCTTTATCCAATCGGGGCAATGGCACGACGTGTTCGTGGCCGTCAAGAATAATCTTGTGGGCCCTGAAGGGCTAGGGCTGAAGATCGTGGCCCCCGCGGCGGGGTTTAGTTGGGAGGCGAACGACGTGGACGGCGAGGCGAGCGTGAACCTCTACCGCGAAGCAGTTGGGCTGGATACCCATGTTGATGCGGAGACGAGTGCGAATGTGCGCGCGACGCTGCTGAGCTACAACGGTGACGATTGCCGTGCGACCGCCGCTGTGCGCTCGTGGTTGAATGCGGGAGCACCTGGCGTGCCATTGTTGAACACAATGCTGCATTGATACTGTTACACGCGTGATGAATAACTGCGACGAGCACAGCTTGCTGCGCTTCCTCCGCTGGCGTGGCACCATGGTGGTGGCTTGGCTGGTCCTTGCGACGATCCTTGTTCTAGGTGTGATGGATCATGACGCTCTTTTTATGCGTAAACCCATCTATGGCTTCGACTCGCTATTTATTTATCACTACGACTTCGGCGTGTACTTCGAGGGGGCGAAGGCCTTTGCCGAGCACAAAAACCTCTATACGCAGGGCTACCAAGTCCACAACATCAGTCTGCCGTTTACTTATCCGCCATTTGCGGCGCTGGCGTTCGTGCCGTTTACGATCCTACCGGTGCGCGTGGCCGCCCTTCTTTTCGACCTCGGCTCCGTGGTTGCCTTGTGGTGGTGCAGCGTCCTAGTTACGCGGGCTATCGCAGGTCAGCGTCCTGCATGGACGCGTATCGACGCCTACCGCCTTGGGCTCGTGGTTACCGCAGCCGCCGCAGTGCTGGAGCCCATGCGCGAAAATATCTGGTTCGCCCAGATCAACGTCTACCTCATCTTGCTGGTGCTGATCGATACCCTCGCTAGGAAAACGCTGCTGCCCCGTGGTGTTTTAGTAGGTATCGCCGCGGCCATCAAACTTACCCCGGCAGTTTTTGGCCTGTACTTCCTGATCAAACGCGACTTTAAAGCCGCCGCCTGGTCTGTTGCCTCCGGCGTGGGGATGAGCGCACTTGCCTGGGGGATCTCCCCAGAAAACTCTCGCAGCTACTGGCTCGATGTGCTGCACGACTCCAGCCGCATCGGCGAGTTGAGCTGGCCGTCCAACCAGTCCTTTAAAGGCGTGCTGGCGAGGCTATTCGGTGCAGATACCAGCGCGGTGCCGTGGGCCCTCCTATGCGTGGTCACCATCGTGCTGATCGCCTGGATCATGCACAAACTGCTTGCGCAGGGAACGTCGCAGGCAGCGGTGGCTGCTGTGTGCGTGAACGCACTCGTAGCCCTGCTGTGCTCGCCGGTATCATGGAGCCATCACTGGCTCTGGATCGTCTTTGCAGTTCAAACTGCTCTTTTGGTGCTGGTGAACCAAAAAGATGCGCCACGACGCATGCTCGCAGCAGGCGCACTATCCGGTGTTGTGGCAATGATCTGCCAAGGGCACTGGCTGCTGCCCCGAAACGACCGCGCCGCTGAGCGCTGGCCGCTATGGCAACACATTATTGGTGATAGCTACGTGATCCTAGCCGTTGCCAGCCTCATAGCAATTGCCCTGTGGTTGGCAAAGCCGTGGACGGCTGCGCAGGATGGTAGATACGCAGCCATCACCACCGGCGTGCTGGCGATCTACGCACTTACGTGCGCTGCCATCGCTATCGCCTAGCTCTGTACGTTTTTGCGCACGAGCTTTTCAAAGGTGTCGATGTAGCGCTGTACAAAGGCTGCGGTGTCAGGGACTAGCTTGTCGCCGTCGAAAAGCGTAGGGGACTGACCGAGGAAAACCTCAGGCTGGCCGGTAATAGGCATCTCAAAGTAGGACAGGGCAAGGCGCAGGTTCTTGTGCGCGCTGTAGCCGCCCATACGGCCAACGGAGTGGCTCATGATGCCGGCAGGCAGGCCGGTCCACGAAGGGGTGGGCTTGGAGCCGACGTCGACGGCGTTTTTCAGGCAAGCCGGGATCGTGCGGTTGTTTTCCGAGGTGACAAACAAGATGGCGTCGCAACTTTGGATGGTGTTGCGGAAGTCGATGTACTCCTGCGGCGGGTTGACCTCGAGGTCGGCGTTGTACAGCGGGAGGTTGCCGATTTCAATGATCTGGCCCTCGAAGTCCTCGGGGAACATGTTGATGGCGTTGAGAGCAATTTTACGAGCGTAGGACTCCTTGCGGAGGCTTCCTACTAAGACACCAATTTTCATGAGCTTCCTTTCGTTGCTTATGGGAAGCCTTTAGTCTATCCTAGAGTTCAAGCCATTGAACAATAGTGTTTAATTGCATTCTTCCGTTCTGGATGGCCGAAAGATAAGGAGTGTTATTGAGAGTTTCTTTCCTTAGTTGAGATGTGCGAAAGGCCCCCTGATTATAGGGGGGCCTTTGAAAAAGAGCTCTGTTCACTCAGAGTCACAGTAGCGAAAAGCTACTGAGTGCTACGTAAGCTTACGTGGGTTTACTTGGTAGCAGCCTCGAAACGAGCAGCAACGTCATCCCAGTTGAAGACGTTCCACACAGCCTTGACGTAGTCAGCCTTCACGTTCTTGTACTGAAGGTAGAAAGCGTGCTCCCACATATCGAGCATAAGAAGTGGGGTCAGGTTAGCGGAGATGTTGCCCTGCTGGTCAGTGAGCTGCTCGATAACCAGACGGCCACCGATGTGATCGTAGCCGAGAACAGCCCAGCCGGAACCCTGCAGACCAAGAGCCGCAGCAGAGAAGTGATCCTTGAACTTCTCAAAAGAACCGAACTCCTTGGCAATTGCCTCAGCCAAAGCGCCGGTTGGCTCGCCGCCACCGTTAGGGGAGAGGTTCTTCCAGAAGATGGAGTGGTTGGTGTGGCCACCCAAGTTGAAAGCCAAATCCTTGGACAAAGCGGTGACAACAGCACCGATCTCACCGTTCTCGCGAGCCTTTTGCAGCTTCTCAAGAGCAGTATTTGCACCGTTCACGTAGTTAGCGTGGTGCTTGGAGTGGTGCAGCTCCATAATCTCAGCAGCGATGTGTGGCTCGAGAGCGTCGTATGCGTAATCGAGTTCAGGAAGGGTATACGTCATTCTTCGTTCCTTTCGTTGGATGTGCCTACCATGATAGGTGAATCCTCACATTTGGCAACAATTATTTGGCGAAATGTGTCTTTCGTGGTCAGAAAAACGAAGAACTGCACGAAATTGTGGAACATAATTCCCAAAGTGCACGTTGATGTCGATATGGGATGGTTATTTGGCGCACCGCGCTTAGTAGAAGAAAAAGACGCACTCAAAGGCGGACCACACCCGGTCCTGCCCAACCCACAGCCACACGCTGTACTAGGAACTCTTCGAGGTCAACCAGGCACCGAAACCATATATATAGGTATCGGCTGCTACTGGGGAGCAGAAAAACTGTTCTGGGAAACCCCAGGCGTGGTGTACACCTCCGTAGGCTTCGCCGGTGGAATCACACCGAACCCCACCTACCGCGAAACCTGCACCGGACGCACCAACCATACCGAAATCGTCGAAGTCGTCTACGACCCAACACAGGTCACCTTCGACGAACTCGTGGTCAAAGCTATGGAAGCACACGACCCCACCCAAGGCTACCGACAAGGCAACGACACCGGAACGCAGTACCGCTCCGCGATCTACACCGCTGGCCCCAACGCCGAACAGCAGGCACAACGTGCCCGCGAGATCGTAGAACACTACGCCCCCAAACTTGCCGCAGCCGGCCTCGGACGCATCACCACCGAAATCCTGCCACTCGCCAGCACCCCAGCCGGCGAATACTACATGGCCGAGGACGAGCACCAGCAGTACCTGCACAAAAACCCACTAGGATACTGCCCGCACCACTCCACCGGAGTGGCCTGCGGAATCCCAGAGGCGTAGTTCTAGGGCTGCAATGAGAAAGCTTATGTCGCTAAGGAGGGCTAGGTATTTCGCTGGACAAACTCCGTCGTGAAGCTGAGAAATCAGCAGAATATAACGTGAGGTAGCGGTACTACCAACAATTAACAGGCTGAAACCGATGAAATATCGGAATCAGCCCGTTAAAACTTAGATATCTAGAATTACACAGCTCCCATTTCCGAAAACTAATTCACATCACAACCGATATCTAGAGCTCGCACCGAATGCGTAAGCTCTCCCACCGCTAAATAGTCAACACCAGTCTGCGCATAAGATAAAGCAACATCTAGCGTTAAACCGCCTGAAGCTTCTATTTCTACAGGGTGTGGAGCTTTTCGGCACATATCTACGGCGATTTTTACTTGGTCAACAGACATATTATCGAGCAAAATGAGTCGCACTCCCGAGTCAAGGGCTTCGGCAACCTGTGTCAGCGTGTCACATTCGACTTCAATCGATATGTGTGGATGTGCTTTACGAATAATAGATACACAATCTTTAATCCCCCGATAAGCTATGTGGTTATCTTTGATCAAGGCAGCATCCCCAAGCCCCATGCGATGATTTATTCCTCCACCGCATACCACGGCATATTTTTGCAACTGCCTAAGTCCAGGCAGCGTTTTGCGTGTATCTCGAATGCGAGTTTCTGTACCTGCGACTTGCTTGACCCATTTCGAGGTATGTGTAGCTATTCCTGATAAATGCGAAACTATGTTGAGTGCAACGCGCTCTGCGGTAAGAAGAACACGCAGCGGGCCAGAAATCCTTAAGATGACGTCTCCTGGGGCTACCACCTCGCCGTCCTCAATCAGAACTTCGGTGTCAATTCGCATTTTCAATTGCGTAGCGTACGTGCGAAAAACTTCCTCTGCTATCCTAGATCCGGCCAGAACCCCATGGGCACGTGCTACAAATTGCACCTCGGCTTTTTCTAGCCCAAAAATTGCTTCTGTTGTGACGTCAGGACCATAACATAGATCTTCATTAAGGGCATTGTTTATAACATCCATGGCTGCTGTCCTACCGCTTCTTTAACCAAACGAAGATTACATGCATCGAGATTTTCCATAACGCGCGCACGCGGAGTGGGTTTTGTGTATTCATGGTTTTTATTCAGCCCAGTTGCAACGAGACGCCCCATAGTTACTGCCTCAGTAAGGGAATTGGAAGCTAATCTATTACTGCCATGCAACCCAGTGCACGCAACCTCACCAACCGCATACAAACCATCTATTGATGTGCTCCCGTCAATATTTGCGACCACACCGCCACAGTGATAATGTGCGCCTGGAGCAATGGGAATGCGATCTAGGTCATACCCCTCAAGTTGTCGTGCAATGGCTGGGAATTGCGTCCAATCAACTTTTTCGCAGTTCAGGATGGCATGACCACCAGCTTTCCAGATCGCTGCTGAGACAATATCTCTCGGTGCCAATGGAATCGTTGTTCCATCAAATAATTCAATCACCGCGCCAGCTCCTCGCACTGCTTCGGAGATAAGTACCCCACTGGGGGAATCAAGAACGGTCGGGTGAAATTGGACGTATCGCATATTTTTAGTACGAGCGCCTGCGCGAATGGCCATGGCTAGGCCGTCGCCAGTAGCCGTTACTGGATTGGTAGTACGCCCGAAAATTCTACCGATTCCACCAGTGGCCAAAACCACGATATTTGTTAGTAGCTCCCCGATACGGCCATTCTCATCCTGTACACGAATGCCGCACGCGGCTGTGCCGTTAGTAAGAATATCTACAGCTCTAAAGTGCTCTGTGATTTTGATTCCCATTTTTTTTGCGCGGGTCAATAAAACTGCATGCATTGCAGCGCCAGTGGCACCATCCCCAGTGTTATAAACCCTTGCAACAGCATGGCCGCCTTCGCGGTGCAAAACTGGACTAAACGGCATTCCCCAAGATCGGAGTTCATCGATTACTGCAGGTGCCTGCTGTACCATTTCTCGAACCATCAAGGGATCGCAATAGTGTCCAGCCTTGAGAGTATCTTGTGCATGGCTTTCAAAAGAATCGGGAGGTTCCACGGCAGCAAGCCCCCCTTGAGCCCATGCTGTAGCGCATTCATCTACAGTAGTTTTTGTCAATATGATTGGGCTTATGCCTCTCTCAGCTAAACTAATCGCAGAGCGAAGCCCTGCTGCCCCGCCGCCTACTATAACGGCATCATGCTCTTCAATATAATCGGTAGAGCCAAGATCAACTTCGAAGATCATAGAGTGATCATCGCCTCAACGGCTCCACGTGCACGTTGGGCTAAAACCGGATCAACGTGTACCTCATGGTGCCCTTCGACTAGCGCTTTTTCTAGTTTTTCCATTGTTATCATTTGCATAAATGGGCAGGCAGCATGAGGATTGACGGGAATGAAATCAGTCGCTGTGTTGGCTTTACGTAGTTGATGCAGCATCCCTATTTCTGTTGCTACTAGCACTGTGGATGCGGCAGTTTTTCGTGCTGCCTCCATCATCCCCCCAGTAGAGAGGATTCTTGCTTGTGGAATATCCCCTTGGCTAGCTAGCCAGAGCGCCGAGGTTGTACACCCGCATTCGGGATGGACATATAGGTCTGCTTGCGGGTTGTTATGTGCCATTTCCGTAATATGTGTCGGAGATATATCGGCATGAACATGGCATTCCCCAAGCCACACATGAATGTTTTTTCGTCCAGTTTCGCGCTGAACATGGGCTCCTAGAAATTGATCCGGAAGGAATAGGATATCGCGATCAGGGTCGATTGATTCAACCACGCGCACAGCGTTTGAAGAGGTGCAACAGACGTCGCTGAGAGCCTTAACTTCTGCCGTGGTATTGACGTACGCCACTACGGCAGCTTCAGGATGTTCAGCTTTCCATGCGCGTAGTTGTTCTGCGGTAATTGAAGACGCCAACGAACATCCAGCTTCAGGTTCGGGGATAATTACACGTTTTTCGGGACTGAGAATCTTTGCAGTCTCAGCCATGAAATAAACTCCGCACAACACAATTGTGCTTGCTTGAGATTCGGCGGCAATTTTTGCCAAGGCTAGAGAATCTCCGACGTGGTGTGCCACATCTTGAATCTCGGGCGTCTGGTAGTTGTGAGCCAGGATGAGAGCATCGTGCTCATTAGCTAGATCCATCAAATTCATGGATAGCCCCTTTTCGACTGTCGGGCGATAAGTGTTTTTACAGTATCATCTGCTTTATGGGCTCTACAAAATCTCGACCACTGCGCGATGCTAATGGGACACCGAAATTTCGACACGAATCCATTGCCTGCGTGTTCCGAGTCCATCCCCAACAAGGCGTGGATGTTCTAACTGTTATCCGATCGCGACCGCCGTATGCCGATATGTCAGCTCTGCCAAGTGGTGCTTTAGAAACTAATGAGATGTTAAAAGATGCATGCTTAAGGCATCTATATCTTAGTGGCGTGCACCCGAGCATGGTCAGTCACATTGAGCAGCTAGATACCCGAAGCGCTATAGACAGAGACCCCTACGACCGCACCATTGCAACGGCGCATCTCTGTCTTATCCCTTGGGATATTGATCCATCTGTTACTAACGGTAGCTTTACCCCCCTTGTTGATCTGGATGAGCTAGCCTTTGACCACAAAAATATTATCGAACAAGGTCTATATCGTTTAAGGGCAAAGCTATCTTATTCCAATATTGGTTTTGCCTTGGCACCTCGTTTATTTACCATTTCAGATTTAGCTAAAACATATAGTCACGTCCTTACCTACAATGTTTCTCCCACCAATCTTCAACGAATACTTACACGGCGCAATCAACTGCAGCCGACCACCGCGCGAGC
This sequence comes from Corynebacterium diphtheriae, assembly GCF_001457455.1. Lineage (NCBI taxonomy): Bacteria > Bacillati > Actinomycetota > Actinomycetes > Mycobacteriales > Corynebacteriaceae > Corynebacterium > Corynebacterium diphtheriae. Next base: position 2,322,558 of record NZ_LN831026.1, on the reverse strand, counting down.
AATAGGCAGCGGTCGGCCAGCTCGACTTTTTACTTTTACTACCGATCGCCTTGAAATAACCGATCCATTTGCAACCCTCAAGCCTACCGAATCTCGGAAGTGCAAATCCTAAAGTGAAACCGAGAGTAATCGGTGGTGATGAGCTCGTGGGATGAGGTTACGGCGAAGAAAGCTGTCCGCGGATAGTAGATTGCTACTACCGCATAACTGATTCTGGGTGATGCGTGCTAGAGAAGCCACTTTCGTAGGATGGTTTCCTTTGCAATGCCGTCCTATTTAGGGGGTTTGGTTTTGGGGTGCACTTGGGGCTGTAAGGTATATCTCAACACAAAAAGCAAATAACACGGGCATATTCCAACATTATCGGGCATAATGGGGCATGGGTCCCGCTGTGCACGATACTGCCACACCGCTGCACACTAGGCACACTAGAGGCTCACGAGCCGATCACGAATTTTAGAAAGGTCATTGTGAAGAACATCGTCGGAAACAAGGTCGTTCTCATCGGAGCAGGCGACGTGGGAGTGGCCTACGCATACGCACTGGTCAACCAGGGTACTGTAGACCACCTCGCCATCATCGACATCGATGAGAAAAAACTCGAGGGCAACGTGATGGACCTCAACCACGGTGTGGTGTGGGCGTCGTCACGCACGAAGGTTTCTAAGGGCACCTACGCCGACTGTGAAGACGCAGCCGTCGTAGTCATCTGCGCAGGCGCGGCACAAAAACCAGGCGAAACCCGCCTCCAGCTCGTCGACAAGAACATGAAGATCATGAAGTCCATCGTGGACAACGTCATGGCCAACAACTTCGACGGCATCTTCCTCGTAGCCTCCAACCCAGTCGACATTCTCACCTACGCCGTATGGAAGTACTCCGGATTCGACCACCACCGCGTCATCGGCTCCGGCACCGTCCTCGACTCTGCACGCTTCCGCTACATGCTAGGCGAGCGTTACGACGTCGCCCCAAGCTCCATCCACGCCTACATCATCGGCGAACACGGCGACACCGAACTCCCCGTCCTCTCCTCTGCAACCGTCGCCGGCGTATCCATGCGCCGCCAACTGCAAAAGAACCCAGGGCTCGAAGAAGAACTAGAGAAAATCTTCGAAGAAACCCGCGACGCCGCCTACACCATCATCGACGCCAAAGGCTCCACCTCCTACGGCATCGGCATGGGCCTAGCACGCATTACCCGCGCCATCATCCACAACCAAGAAGTAGCACTGCCTGTCTCCGCCTACCTCGAAGGACAATACGGCCAAGAAGACATCTACATTGGTACCCCAGCCGTGATCAACCGCGGCGGACTCAACCGCGTTGTGGAACTCGAGCTCACCGCCCACGAAATGGAACGCTTCATCCACTCCGCAAATACCCTCCGCGAAGTCCAGGAGAAGTTCTTCCCACCAGCTAACTAGGGCGCTCATTTTTGATAAGTGAGTAGTTCGTGCCAAACTTTTCTACGTCCGCGGCGTTTCCGCAGGTCGGAGATATTAGAAAAGATTTAATTTGGCACGAACTACTCACTTTCTGTTTTTCGCCCACGGAGTAGTCTCAAAATATGGAGATCATTGCACACCGCGGATTTCGGGGCCGCTACCCAGAAATGACAGCGCAGGCATACGAAAAAGCCTGCGAACTGCCCATTCATGGGGTGGAATGCGACGTACGACTCACTGCCGACGGCCACCTCGCCTGCGTCCACGACCGCACCCTGCTGCGCATAGCAAGCTGTCGACTCGTCGTCTCAACCGCAACCATGGACCAGCTCAGAGAACACGGGATAATCACCCTCGACGAGCTCATCGACATCCTCCCCGAGGACAAACACCTCTATATAGAAACAAAACACCCCATGCGCTACGGAGTCATGGCCGAAGAACAAGTCGCACTACGCCTGCGCTACCGCGGCCTACTCCACGACCCCCGATTCCATCTCATCTCTTTCTCCCACGCAGCCATCCGACGCATGGGGCGTATCGCGCCGGGCTTTGACACCATCTACCTGCGCAGAGAATGGGAACTACGCTACAACCCCAAAGACTTCGCCATCTCCCGACCATCCGCGTGGGGACTTTCCCTAGCCCATGCGAAGATGCGCCCCCAGCTCATCGGCCGCGACGGCAAAAAGACCTACATGTGGACGGTTAATGACGCCGACGATGTACGCTGGGCACGCGACAACGGGGTGCAGTTGCTGGCCACGGATTACCCGGATGTAGCTCTTGAGGCGCTCGCCCAATAGACTTATCTGTTATGGCTAAGAAAAAGAAGAAGGAACAGCTGCCTGAGGGCATGAGCCGCAGGCAGGCTAAGTTGGCGGCTCGTGCCGCCGAGCGTGCCGCTTTTGAACGCGACCCCCGCCCTTATGGCGGTTTCTCCTTTGAAACCGACCTCGTGGCAGTGCAGGAATTTGTCCCCTCTGCTATCGCAAAGATCGAGGTCGAAGGCCTGGATAACGTCTATTTGTGCACCGTGCTGCCAGGTGGCTCCGCAGCGCTTGTGCGTGAAGAGTCCGCCGGCGGCGAAGTGTTCGTCGCATTGCAGACCCAGGCTCGCTCTCAAAACCCGAACCGCGACCTCGCATACGCCCTGAACTGGGCAAAGACCGCTAAGCCTGGCGACATCCTAGAAAAGGGTCTTGCAGATGGCACCGAGCCAAAGCTTGCGGAACTGCTCAAGGACCAAACCCTTGAGATCACCGAGTACTCCAACTTTGATTGGTGGCTCCCAGAGGGCACGACCGTGAACCCAATGCAGGCCCAGGCTATCCAGGCTGCTAACGATTCCGTTTTGCCTTCCGCACGTGTCGAGGCCCCCGTCCCCGGCACCGTCTGGTGGATCAACCCAGGTGAGAAGGCACACATTCGTTGGGTCCGCGCCGAAGCTGAGGATGCGCTGCTGCGTGCCCTCGCTCGTATCGCTGCTCGTGGCGAGCTCAAACTCGGTGAGGAGACCAAGTTCGCAGGCGCATTCCGCACCCACGGACTGGTCGTGCCAGTGTGGGACCTCGACCCAGAGCGCGCACCAGAAAGCTACGCCGACGACCTCGTTGCATTGAACGAGAAGATCGAAGCAGAGCTAGCTAACGACGCCCAGCTCACCGCCGATGAGCGCAAGCAGCTCGAAAACATCAAGTCCCGTCAGGTGACCATCCGCTAACGCGGCACCGACAACAAAAGGAATGCCACCAAGGATCATGCGGTCCTGGGTGGCATTACTGCTATTGGCAGGTTGACGTGAAGCTGCGGTCGTTGTTCTTCCAACGCTCGAAGGCATCTGTGATCGCCTTGGTGTAGGCTGCGGCACCTTCGGGGCTAGGGTGGATTTGGTCTTCACGGAGGTACTCGGGGTGGCCTTGGGCTGCGCCGCACCAGTCGGCGATGACGACGTTGTCGTGGGTGGCGGCTGCGTCGAAAATTTGTTGACGAGCATCGGGTATCCATGCGCGGTCACCGTAGGGGAGGACCATCACAACGGTGTGGTCGGGGCCGATCTTGTTCAGGATCTCCTCGATCTGGCCGTCGAAAGCTTGGCCGTTGGTGCCAAAACCTAGCACTACCCATGGGCGTACGGGGAGGGTGTCGAGCAGCCCGAGGACTGCTGTGTAGTGGCGGGAGACGGCGGCGTCGACAAAGCTGCCGGGGTAGGTGCTTTGGATGGCATCGCTAGATGCGAGCATGACGGAGTCGCCAATAGCCACGATCTCCTCGCCCTCAGGCAGACGACGACGTTCCGTTTCCGCCAGCAACTGTGCCTTCGCACGCTCCTCCGCGGCACGCGCCTGCTGCTCCTCCTGTTGTGCCTGCAAACGCTCCAAATCCATTTGCAGCGCAGTCTTTTCCGGAGCACTCCACAACGCCACAGGGACGCACAGCAACAAAACCGTCATCACAGTAGGAAGCGAAAGTGCACGCATAAGTCGAGTTTGGCTCCACCAGCTACCGAAGTAGCGCTGGTACCCCTGGCGACGCAGCGGGTTCTCCACCGCGTGATACGACCACTCAGCGAGAATTGCGGAGAACACCGCCGATAGCAGCGCGATCAGAATCGAATGAGACTCCATCACCGAGGCCAACAGGCTGACCACCGGCCAGTGCCAGAGGTACAAGCTAAACGAGCGGCGACCCAGCCAGCGCAGCACTGGGTTGATCATGATCCTGGAAACAACGCCGCGCTCATTGACCACCGACCACAACACAATGGCCGTGAGCAGCGAACCCAGCACAATAATTCCGCGGTACGTTGTGGGGTGCGTCGCGTGAACCACCACGAGCATGACCAGCAGCCCGACCAGCGCAAGTGGGCCAGCGATCGAACTGATCCGGCTTTGGCGTATCGACGCCGGCCACGAATCCCCCTCAGTGCGACTAGTAATAGCAAACGCCAAAAACGCACCAATGAGCAGGCCAAAGGAGTGGGTGTCGGTGCCGTAATAAACACGAGACGGATCCACCTCGGGGTTATAGACAAGAGCCATCCACACCGCCGACGCAACAGCCAACAAGAACGTGAGAATCAGCGGAACAACGCGCTTGCTCAACGCAGCAACAGCTACGAAAATTAGGGGCCACACCACATAAAACTGCTCCTCAACCGCCAGCGACCAGTAATGGGCAAAGACCTGCACACCTGCGTCGGAGAAATAACTTTGGCTCTGCGCAATCTGCACCCAGTTGTTGGCAAAGAGCAACGAGCCAAGGAACTGTGAAGGCAACCCCACGGCAACGTCGCCACCAATGGTGGCCGTGACCACACTGACCGTGATCAACACAGTGACCGCGGCGGGAAGAATGCGCCTAGCGCGACGCACCCAGAAATGCTTCAAGTCAATACGGCCGGAACCCGCGTGCTCGCGAATAAGCAGGCTGGTGATGAGGAAGCCGGAAAGCACAAAGAAAATATCGACTCCCAAGAAACCACCCGGCAGGGCGGCGCCATAGAAGTGATAGACGATCACGGCCAAGACAGCGATTCCCCGAAGTCCGTCAATGCCCGGTACGTTTCTAATTCTCATGCTCTGCTTTCTCGGTTGATAGCGTGCAAGAATGAAAATTTACTAGGCAAAAAAACTATTAGCAACGGGGGCTAGTCACACGGGTAGCACCTCTGCTTTATTAGTGGTAGGGGGTACGGTGATGCACATTAAATCTGTTGGATGATAGGTTGTAAGACACTCTTATTGTCAGGAAACTCCGGAGCACAGCATGAATACGCTCATCGAAACCCTTAATTCGATCATCTGGTCACCCTTCCTTGTTTTTCTCTGCCTCGGAGCAGGCCTGTACTTCACCATCGCCACCAAGTGCGTTCAAGTAACCGGCCTCCCCGACATGCTTCGCCAGCTCCGCGCCGGTGAAAAATCAGCAAACGGTGTATCCTCCTTCCAATCTCTCATGATGTCCCTCGCCGGACGCGTGGGCGTAGGAAACATCGCCGGTGTGGCAACCGCCATCGCCTTCGGCGGACCCGGTGCCGTGTTCTGGATGTGGGCCGTCGCCTTCCTCGGCGCTGCCACTTCCTTTATCGAATGCACCCTCGCCCAAATCTACAAAGAGCGCGACCAAGACACCGGCGAATACCGTGGCGGACCGGCCTACTACATTGAGAAAAGCCTCAAGCACACCAAAGCAGCCCCCTTCATGCTGTTCTACGCCATCGCCTTCGCAGTGGTCATGATCTTCTCCACCAGCTACTTCATGCCGGGTGTGCAGGCCAACGGTGTGGCGTCGGCAATGCACAACGCATGGAACCTTGACGTTCGCATCGTCGGCGCATTCCTCACCGTGCTACTCGCCCTCATCATCTTCGGCGGCGTGAAGCGCATCGCCTGGTTTGCGTCGTTAGTCGTGCCCTTCATGGCCATGGTCTACATCATCATCGCGCTCGTGGTGCTCTTCATGCACTTCGACCAAATCCCACACGTATTTGGCACCATCTTCAGCTCCGCATTCAACGCCAACGCCACCTTCTCCGGAATCCTCGGCTCCGCCATCATGTGGGGCGTACGCCGCGGCATCTACTCCAACGAAGCAGGCCAAGGCCTCAACCCCCAAGCCGCAGCCGCAGCCGAAGTATCCCACCCCGCAAAACAAGGCTTCGCACAAGCCTTCGCCGTCTACGTAGACACCCTCTTCGTCTGCTCCGCAACCGCCTTCATCATCATCTCCACCGACATGTACCGCGTCTTCGAAGGCGGCACCGAAGACAGCCCCGTGCGCTACGCAGGCTCCCTACCAAGCAACACCCCCGTGGGACCAGGATTCGTTCAACAAGGCCTCGACTCCGTCGCCTCAGGTGTCGGACCATCTTTTATCGGCGTAGCCATCCTCTTTTTCGGCTTCACCACCATCTTGTCCTACTACTACATCTCCGAAACCAACTTCACCTACCTCATGCGTTGGATCTCCAACGCAACCGCAAGGCGCGCCACCATCTTCGGCCTGCGCTGCCTGATGCTGGTATCCGTTTGGATCGGTGCAGTATCTACCCCAGGTGCTGCATGGGCATTGGGTGACATCGGAGCAGGTGCCACCGCATGGCTCAACGTGATCGCCATCCTGATCCTGCAGGTCCCAGCTATTAAGTGCCTGCGCGACTACAACGAGCAGAAGAAATCTGGGCTGGATCCACAATTTGATCCTGCTGCGGTGGGAATCAAAAACGCTGAGTTCTGGGAGACGTACAAAGCTCGCTAATGGCGGCTAAAAGCCAAAAGTGAGTAGTTCGTGCCAAATTAAATCTTTTCTAATATCTCCGACCTGCGGAAACGTCGCGGAGGTGAAAAAGATTTGGCACGAACTACTCACTTTGTGCCTTTGGGCCACTAACGCAGGGAAGCGAACAGCTCCTCGGAAGCGACCTCGTCCCACAGGACCACATTTCCGACGTCATAATCAGCAAAACCTGCATATGGCACCGTCACGGTTTCCACACCTTCGCGCATAGCGAGCGCCACCCGGGCCAAATGCCACGCGTGATCCTTCTTACCCACAGTGAACGAACCCGCCACAGTATTAATCGTGGGCATGATGCGGAAAGGATTAGCCAAAGTCGACGTGGAGGTCACTTTGTTGACCAAAGCTGCAAAGAATTCGCGCTGACGCTGCACGCGGTCAAGATCACCTAGAGCGGTGTGGCGGGTGCGCACATAACCCAAAGCAGTGGGGCCGTCGACTTTTTGGCAGCCGGCTGCGATGTTGAGGCCGGCGAGGGGGTCGTCGATAGGCTCGGCGGGGCATACCTCGATACCACCAACCGCGTCGACCACATTGGCCAACCCGCCCATACCGATCTCGGCATAGTGGTTAATGCGCAGGCCAGTGGCGTTTTCCACGGTTTGGGTGAGTAAAGGCGCACCGCCGTAGGTGAACGACGCATTGATTTTGTCCATGCCGTAGCCTGGGATTTCCACATAGGAGTCACGCGGGATCGACATCAGTGTGGCCTTGCCTGACGACGGAATATGCAACACCATGATCGTGTCCGTGCGCATGGAGCCGATGTCGCCACCCGTGCCCAAACGCTGAACATCCTCCTCGGACAGGCCGGCGCGGGAGTCAGAGCCCACGAGCAGCCAGTTCGTGCCGGATGTCTTAGCAATGTGCTGCGGCGGGGCAGCCTGAACACGATTGAGCCGAGTGTCTAGCCACAGCGTGCCAGCGATACCAAGAACCATGACAATGACGAGCGTCCACACCAAACCCGCAATGCAGCCGCCAGGGCGCAAACGACGACGCTTCTTTGGCTCTGGAGGAAGGGTGACCTGGCTGCGACGGTAGCGTCGATTAGGCTCAAACCCCGGCTGCACCGGCTGACCAGGTTGCACCGGTTGCTGCTGGTAGTACTGCTGTGCGCGGTAGCGTTGCTGCTCTTCGGGGGTAGGAATGTATTGCCGTGGGCGCTCCTGCGGAACAGCCCCAGGCTGAGCTGGCATTTGGGTGGTTTCCGTGCGGATTACCCGTGTGGCTTCGCTGGGTGCAGCACGCCGAGGTTCAGTGCGGTCGAGCTTAGGGCGGCGCGGTGCGGAGCGTCGCCGCCGGATGGGGCGACCGTAGCGGTCCAAAAGGGGTTTTCCATCTGAACCAAGAAGGAACTCACCCTGATTGCGCTGTTCATCCATGCTTTAGAGCATACAGGGTTGGAATTTATTATCTTTATTCAAGTGCAAAAGGGGAAATACTACAGACGATTATAAGGTGGCAAATTGAAATAGCATTCTTTCTAATTACCCGCAAATAGGGGGTATTAATTAGATGGTTATTCATCTGACAAAGGGATAGGAGCATGATCTTAATCTGAGGATTTTCACATTCATTTTGTCAGAGGTGGACATGCAGAAAACTCATTCTTTAACAGATAAGCGTTGGTGGTCAGCGCTGGCTACAGTTGTTATTGCTTCATTTGTCGTTTTGTTATGGATGGGGCAGCAAATTAATATTCATAAGCCACCTATTCCAGAACGCGTTCAGACAATTCAAGGACAGGTTTTATTTACCAAGGATGATATTGTTCACGGTCAGCAAGTGTGGCAGTCGATCGGCGGTCAACAAATCGGATCGGTGTGGGGGCATGGCTCCTATGTGGCTCCTGACTGGACCGCTGATTGGTTGCATCGAGAAGCTACAATAGTGCTTGACTCGTGGGCTCAGGAACAAGGACACGAGCACTATAGTGATCTTCCTGCAGAACAGCAGGCTGCGCTAAAAGAGCGGTTAAAAAAGACGATGCGCTCTAATACCTATGATGCGCAGACGGGCACCATTACACTCGATGATCTTCGAGTTGATGCGATGCGTAGCAATGCGCAGTATTACTCAGAACTCTTCCGTGATGGACATGAGCATTACGCAATTCCCCAGAATGCTCTTAACGATAAAGCAGCAGCGGATGACATGACTGCTTTCTTTTGGTGGACAAGTTGGTCAGCTTCTACTAATGCCCCTGATAGCGACATTAGTTATACCCAAAACTGGCCACACGAACCGCTTATTGATAATGCGCCGCCTACAGGCAATATCATGTGGAGTCTGATTAGTTTTGTTCTCCTCTTGGCAGGAATTGGTGGCCTTGTGTGGTATCACAGTGCCCGTAAAGAGGATGAGATAAATCCTGATCTCATTCCTGATAAAGATCCGCTAATGGGCTTTACTCCAACGCCTTCTCAGCGAGCAACTCTTAAATATTTCTACGTCGTTGGTCTTTTATTCATGTTGCAGATAGCCTGCGGCATTATTTCGGCTCATTATGGGGTTGAAGGCGGGGCACTTTTCGGAATTCCAATTGACCACGTTTTGCCGTACGCTGTAGTGCGCACTTGGCACACTCAGTTGGGTATCTTCTGGATCGCTACGGCATGGCTTGCTACTGGTCTGTATGTTGGTCCTGCGGTCGGTGGGAAAGAGCCTCGATTCCAACATCTAGGGGTAAATGTTCTGTTTGGGGCTCTGCTGATTGTAGTTCTAGGGTCGATGGTTGGTGAATGGGCGTCGATTATGGGCAAGCTGGGATACGGTAACCCGATTAATTTCTGGATAGGTACTCAAGGTTACGAGTACGTTGATCTTGGTCGTGTGTTCCAGATTGGCCTATTCATTGGACTATTTTTATGGTTCGCTTTGATGTGGCGCTCACTTGCACCTGCGCTACGACGTATTAAATCCTGCGGTGGGCAGCTCCATGCCACAGCAGAAGCACCTCTAGCAGTGGGCTCGCAACGGTCATTGATTGCCATGTTGCTGCTTAGCTGCCTAGCTATCGCAGGATTCTACGGTGCCGCATTTGGTGTGAATCACGAAACACACCTCTCTATTGCTGAATATTGGCGTTGGTGGGTTGTCCATCTATGGGTAGAAGGATTCTTTGAAGTCTTTGCCACAACCGTCATTGCCTTCCTATTCGCACGGCTGGGGCTTATTCGCGTTGCCTCTGCAACAACATCGGTGATTTCTTCCACGACGATCTTCCTTACTGGTGGCATCATTGGGACTGCGCACCATCTCTATTTCACCGGAGCCCCTGCGCACGTTATGGCATTAGGTGCAGTGTTTTCGGCTCTTGAGGTAGTCCCGTTGACGCTTGTGGGGATCGAGGCACTGCATAATCTGCGACTTCTCAAACTCCGAGATTGGGTATCGGATTACAAGTGGGCGGTTTATTTCTTTGTAGCTGTAGCATTTTGGAATATGGTGGGTGCCGGAGTCTTTGGCTTCCTTATTAACCCACCAATCTCATTGTTCTATGTCCAAGGACTGAACCTCACTCCATTACACGGGCATACTGCCTTGTTCGGTGTCTATGGCATGTTGGGTATCGGCCTCATGCTGTTCTGCATCCGTTCGCTCATGCCGAGGCGAAAGTGGAATGATAAGTGGATCGCTTGGGGTTTCTGGGGTATGAATGCTGGCCTTTTGGCTATGTCATTTCTTTCACTTCTGCCCCTCGGTTTAGCGCAAGCATGGGCATCGATTGATACTGGCCTGTGGTATGCGCGTAGTGATGAGTTCCTCTACAGCCCAGTACTGATGCTGATACGGTGGTTGCGTGTCCCCGGAGACATACTTTTCGGAATTGGTGCGATGGCCATCGGCGTATTCATGGTGAAGCTTCTTACCAAGAAACGTTGATGTTGAGCATCGTGGCAAGCGTATAGCCGACAAATGCGACTGCATCGATAAGGAAGTGGCCGATGATCAGTGGCCAGATGGATGTGGGGCGGTAGCGCAGATAAAACCAGCCATAGATAAGCCCCATGATCACGTTGCCGATACCTGCGGAAACGCCTTGGTAGAGGTGGTAGCTGCCTCGCAAAAGGGCACTGACCACCAAGGTGAAAATAAGGCCGTGGCCGAGTTGGTTGAGCCTTGTGCTCAGCCATTTGACCACGACGATTTCTTCGGCGAAGGCGTGGGCGAAAGAAAACAGCAGCAAAACGGGGATGGTCCAGAAGTGTTCCAGTGTTGAGGGGATAACTTCTTTGCTTAGCCCGAGGTGAACCGCCGCATAGTAGAATCCAAGGCCTGGGATTCCGATGAGGGCGGCCAGGCCCACACCCCAGCTAAAGTCGGCGCCTCGAGGTTTTTCTAGGCGTTCGCCGAGGAGGAAGAGGGCAAGTAATCCCCACGTCATGATGGTGGCAGCGCCGCATAGTTGGAGGGCGAAGTCGAGCCAGGCGGCGGTGGCGCGTGGGGCGTTGAGCGTCACGCTTTGGGTGTTCAGTGGGGCGGAGAGGGCGTCGATAAGCGTGAAAATGGAGCGCAGCCCTGCCATACCGAAGGTCAAGGCGAGGACGAGCGCGACCTCGTAACGCAGCCGGCGAGTATTCACAAGTCACCTGCCAATCCGAAAAGCTCCGGTACGCTGCAACGAAGCGCCCCGAGGTGAATGTTGCGCCCCGCATACGGCATGCTGAGCGCCGCCGCCCCAGACATGTTGAACATCGTGGCCCACGGGGTCCACTGGGTTTGGGCATGAAAATCCTGCTCAGGGGACATCGCCGAAAAGTAGCCCACCGCGGGCGGGTCGAAGGCCAACACAGGGGAGAGCACTGCGTCGACGTCCCAGGCGGCAAAAAGCTGCGCGCGCACCGACAAAAATTCGGCTATCGCCTCCGCTTTTCGACGCCCCCCAATGCGGCCACCACGATCCCGCAGCCACGACACCAACGGCGACGCCTGTCCATGAATCTTGGCAGAGCGCAACGCAAGAATGTCAGAAAACGCCGCAAATGGCGCATCCCCATACGGGCGCTGCACCTCAACCAGCTGATGGCCCGCCCGCGACAGCGCAGAAGCCGCAGCATCCACCGCCGCCAGCATCGGGTCCGCAACTTCTACCTCAGCATGAACCGGCTGCGTTAATACTCCCACCCGCAACGGACGGCGAACTGGGGTTATGGCGTGGAGGAAGGCAGCGTCGGCAAGCGTGCGCGTAAGAAAACCCTGCGTCACCGGCACCGCACCCGCCGTATTATGCGGCGGCTTAAAACCCACCAACCCACAACACGCAGCAGGAACCCGCAACGAACCCCCACCATCAGAACCATGCGCAGCCTGAACCAAACCACGAGCCACCATCACAGCAGCACCACCAGAAGAACCACCAGGCGTATGCCCCTCAAACACCGGCGCTGGCTGACCCACCGGCTCCGTATAGGCAGTCAACCCCAACTCAGGTGTCAGACTCTTACCCGGCACCACCGCACCCTCAGCCATAAACCGTGCCACAAACGCATCCGTTTTATCAGGGTGTGTTACCCGATAATGCGAACCGAACGTCGTGGGCATACCAGCCACATCAGACAAATCCTTCGCCGGGATAATCCACCCCGACAACCGCCCACGCGCATGCTCTGCCTGCTCATGGGCGGCATCCGCATCAAAATAACAAAAACCGTGATCTGAAGCAGACATCTGAGCCACCTGTGCTGCAAGGAGATCAATCTGCTCATGGATAGGCATGACGAATACCTTACCGGCCAGATAGAGTAAGACGCATGAGGATTGCCTATCTCGGGCCAGAAGGAACATTCACCGAAGCCGCATTGTGGAAATTCGCCACCCGCCTCGGACTAGAATCCGTCGACACTATTGCGGCCACCAACCCCCGCGAAGCGATCGCCGCCGTCGCCGCAGGACAAGCCGACTACGCCTGCGTTGCCATCGAAAACTCCGTCGACGGCCCCGTCACCCCTACCTTCGACGCACTCGCCACCATCGACGGCGTGCGCATCTTCCACGAACTCGACCTCCCCATCGCCTTCGCCATCATGCAGCGCACCGGCGCACCCCTACGCCGCTTTGCCACCCACCCCGTGGCCTACCAACAGGTAAAAACTTGGCTTGCCGCCAACGCACCCGCAGCCGAATTCGTCCCCGCATCCTCCAACGCCGAAGCCGCCCGCATGGCCAAAGAAAAAATCGTGGACTTTGCCGCAGCCCCCGCCCGCGCCGCTGACGTGTACGGTCTTAACATCATCGCCGACGGCGTTGCCGACGTCACCGGCGCTCGCACCCGATTCGTCCTCGTCGGACACGCCGACACCCCGACCCCACGCACCGGCCACGACCGCACCTCCGTAGTATTCACGCTCAAAAACGAACCCGGCAGCCTCGTCGGCGCACTCTCCGAATTCGCCATGCGCGGCGTAGACCTCACCCGAATCGAATTCCGCCCCATCGAAGAAGGCCTAGGAACCTACCGATTCCACGTGGACATCAATGGGCATATCGACGACCTCAACGTCGCCGAAGCACTCCGAGCACTCTACCCACGGTGCAACGCGCTAAAATTTATCGGTTCGTGGCCAGCCATTTCCGGCCAACCCGTCACAGCAGTCGACCCCACCGTCGCCCAGGCCGCATCCGCATGGGTAGAAGCCGCCCGCAACGGTGCCTAATCAGAAAGAGAAATAAGGAAACAACCTTGGGACGTCTCATCCTCATGCGCCACGGGCGCACCTTTGCCAACGCCGCAAAAGTCCTCGACACTAGGCCCCCAGGCGCCGAACTCAGCGTTATCGGCCGCACCCAAGCCGACGACGCCGGCCGCAGTCTCGCAACACTGAGCCGAGACATCCGCACCGTGACCTGCTCCATTGCCATCCGCACCCAGCAAACAGCAGTGGCAGTGCTCAAATCCTACGAAGAAACCCTCGGAATCGCGCCGGGCACCATCCCGCTCAGCATCAACGCCGATCTCCGCGAAATCGACGCCGGATCCATCGAAGGCAACACCGACAGCCACTCCCACGACCTATACACCCACGCCCTCCACAGCTGGATGAACGGTGACCGCAGCGCAGCCATGCCCGACGGTGAAACCGCAGGCCAAGTAGTAGAACGTATGCGCCCCATACTCGAAGAACTCGCCACTCACGACGGCGACCACCTGATCGTGAGCCACGGCGCAGCCATGCGCATTGTCACCCGCTTTGGCACCAACGTCACCGCAGACTTCGCACTCCAGCACTACATCGACAACACCTCCACCATCGTCATCGACCCGACCGGAGAATACGGCCAGTGGAAGCTGATTACCTGGGCAGGGGCGGAGCTAGGCGCCGAATAGTGCTAACGGCACCACGGCGACTCCGTCGCTACGTCGATATGCGCGGTTGCCAGTTGTCAGAACAACCATATCGACCACATCATCCGGCAGTTGTTCTTTTAACCAGTGAAGATGTGCGACATCGTTATTTTTCACATCAGCGGTGAGCTTTACCTCGATAGCTACAAGATCGCCGTCTTGATTCGACGCAATGAGATCAACTTCATGGTCTCCGCGTCGAGTACGCAGGTGCCTAACGGAACCAAATTGTGATTCCGCGGCGACTCGAACGCTTAATGTAGCTAATGATTCAAATAGTGGGCCCAAAAAATGGCGATAACGCTCTGTAACCAGACGATTAGCTGGTACTCCTAAAAGACGAAGGACAAAGGCAGGATCAGCCAATTGGTGTTTTGGTGCTTGTGCGAGTCCAGCAAGCGGCGATCGTACAAAATCCCATGCCGGAACCTCGTCGAGCATCCAAATCTCAGTCAACTTACTGCGATATAGTGCAGCAGTTTTGCGGGCTGGCTTATCGCTTTCGCCTGGAGTAGCAGCATTAAGGATTTCTGAATAGCTCATGGTGGTTGACGATGCTGCAGCATACGCGCGCATCCATCCTAAAAGTCCTGCTCGATTGCGCACGTTGTACCCCTGCTCAGGGAGATCCCGATCAACGATTCTTTCAATATAAGAGTCCAAATCCACGTTGATGGCGCGTTGTGGCTGTTCATTAAACCCTGGAAAACCGCTTCGTGCGATTTCTGAGACATAGTCGTTAAGCGTTAAATCTGTCGTTCCGCTAATAGGGGCATTGCCAAGAAAAAGATCAGCCAAGCTTACAGTGGCGGAGTGTTCTCTTCGCTCAAAAAGCGCCATGGGTCGCATGCGGATAGAAAGGATACGGCCTGCTCCACTGTGGGTATCTATTCCTGCTTGTGGCGTTGCAGAACCAGTCAGCAAAAATCGCCCTGGTGTGCGCTGCGCATCAACGCCTCTGCGAACAAAATCCCAGCATTCAGGCATTCTTTGCCATTCATCGATGAGGATGGTGCCTGTAGAAAAACTTCTAAATTCTGGATCGGCTTCAAGAAGCTGACGATCACCGGCGCGGTCTAATTGCAGTAGATGTTCACTGCGCCGAATTGCTGATTCTGTTTTCCCCACTCCTTTTACGCCTTCGACCGCAATTGCTCCGGAAAATTGAAGCATTTCATCGAGCTGATTATCAATGGCTCTAAGCTGGTATTTCATCCCTAAAGGATACCATTTTGCGGCAACGAACTACCCCATTTTACGCTCGCGAAGGATACAAATTGTACAAGGGTTTAGGCGTAGCCAAGGCGGTGCAGATCGTCCTCATCGAGCCCAAAATAGTGGCCGATCTCGTGCATAACCGTTACACGTACTTGCTCGACCAGTTCTTCGCGGGAGCTGCAAAAATCCTTGAGGGCTTCGCGATAAATCGTGATGGTATCGGGTAGAAAACCGGTGTGATCAAAGGTGCGCTCGGTTAGCGCAACCCCGTGATATTGGCCGAGGATATAGGAGGACTCCTCGGCATAGTCGCTGATAAGAAACGCAAGGTTGGTAATTCGGTCGGCGACGGGATCGGGGATGGCGGCGAGGGCTTCGTCGACAAGCGTTTCAAACTCCTCGTGGGAAATCTCAACCATGATGCTTTAAGGAGCCGTGCCTTCGAGCACCTCGGGGTTGACAATCGGAGCACGTTCGGGGCGAGGCGCAGGGGGCTGGCCGTTGATAGTAAAACCGTGCTTGGCGGTGCCGTGCAGCACCCCGAAGTTGCCGTCCTCTTGGCCGAACACGAGTGCACAGTTCACGCTGTGGGAACCACCTGACCAAGAATTATCGGGCAGGGTAGTCCAGAAGGGCTGCAAGGTTGAGTAGTAGAGGGGGTCGTCGCCACCAAGGTAGTCGCGGGCTGCCTGAGTGCACACCTGTTGTAGGTGGTTGTCTTGATCCTCAATTGACGGAATGACCTGTGGGAATACCGGTTGGAGGTCTACTACTGAGGTGATCTCTAGCTGGTGATCCTGCTGGCAATCGACCACGCGGGTGGCCTTGGCGGCGTCGATCAGCAGGCATTGCCCAGCACCAAAAATGCGGGACTGATCCTGCTCAGCGGCCTTACCAGAGGTGATGATCACCTTGCCGGAATCATCCGTGGCCTGCACACCACATAGCAACGTGCGGTCACCTTTTTCCCACGCATCCTGCGGCGGCAGAATCGACGCAATTGAGTAACGTCCCAGCGGATCATAGGTGCCACCCAAGTACTGCAAGGTGGGGCTGAGGCAAAGCTCTTCACGCAGCTGCGCTTGGCGGGTCAGGTCTGGTTTGGCGGCGTTGTTGGAAAACTCCTTGGATGGGTAGGCGTTGAGGTCCTCGCGGGAGGACACCTCGAAGCGGTGCTCGCTTGCGCAATCGGTTTGTTCGAACTTGGATACTTTGCCGCCGTTATCTGCCCATGTCAGGCATGCGCCAGCGTCAGCGCTGGTAAACGACCCGACGGAGGCGGCTGGTGCGCTAGACGTTGAGGTCTGCGGGTGGGGCGCGTTGGCGTGTTGCGAGGCCGTGTACGTGTACGCGCCTACGCCGCTAGCCACTACGAGAGCAGCCACACCTGCAAAACCTGCAACCTTTTTCGAACTCATTTCGCCCATACTACTTCGTGATAAACGTCCTTAACGCGAAGCGGTCGGTGCGGTAGAGCGAGGAACACCACTCGATGGGGTTTTCTCCTGCGTGTGCGTGGCGTTCCACCTTCAGTAGTGGTTCGCCGACATCCACGCCGAGAATCCGCGCGGTTTCTGGGGTGGCGGCCACCGCAGTGGTGATTTGTTCGGCACCGGTAATAGATGCGCCGTAGTTCTGCTCAAGGATGGAGTAGACGGATTTATATACGTCGTTTTCGAGCAGGTCAGGTGCGATGGCGGAGTTGTACCAGGCGTCGTTAATGCAAAATGGTTTGCCGCCGCCGAGGCGGACGCGCACGAGGTGGGTGTGCGGGGTGCCTTGTTCGGTGCCGAAAAATTCGTGGACGACGGCGCTGGGTGAAGACCATGAGGATGCGAGGATCTTGCTGGAGGCTTCGATCTTGCGGGCGGCCATTTCGTCGCTAAACGACGCCAACTGCAGCCGAGTAATCATGGGGGCTTGGGCAACGAAGGTGCCTTTGCCGCGGCTGCGTCGCAGTTGGCCGGTGGCAACGAGGTCGCCGATGGCGCGCCGTACCGTGATGCGGCTAACTCCGTATTGCTCCTCTAGGGCGCGTTCGCCGGGGAGCATGTCGCCAGGTTTGAGCTGGGTGCGGCAGAGTTCTTCGAGAATTTCCCTGAGTTGCTGGTGTTTTGGAGTGCTGGTTCCGTCAGTCAGGGTCCTGGCGGGCAACTCCAGGAGAGTGTCGACCATAGGTATGAGCATACTGTGAGTGGTCATAACCAGCGAGGGTTTCTGGTGTGATCTTTGAACCATTGCGGGGTCTGGGGCGGTCCGAACCACCCTCTTAACTCAGGAACGCGGTAGTGTAAGTTTTGTGATTGATCTAAAGTTCCTCCGCGAAAACCCTGATGTCGTCCGCGAGTCCCAGCGCATTCGTGGCGAAGACCCAGCTCTGGTGGATCAGCTCCTCGAGGCTGACGAGAAGCGCCGCGAGGCCATTAAGTCTGCCGACGACCTGCGCGCCGAGCACAAGGCCTTTGGCAAGAAGATTAGCCAGGCCTCCCCAGAAGAGCGTCCCGCTTTGCTGGAGGGCTCTAACGAGCTGAAGTCCCGCGTGAAGGCGGCGGAGGAGGCCGAGGCTGAAGCGTTGGCCAAGGTCAACGAGATCCAAATGCTGTTCGGCAACGTTGTTACCGATGCCCCAGCTGGTGGCGAGGATGACTACATCGTTTTGGAGCACGTAGGCACTCCACGTACCTTTGATTTCGAGCCAAAGGATCACCTCGATCTTGGTGAGTCGCTTGGGCTTATCGACGTCAAACGCGGCACCAAGGTTGGTGGTGCACGCTTCTACTACCTCACCGGCGATGGCGCATTCCTACAGCTGGGCATGCTGAATCTTGCGGCGCAAAAGGCCCGCGAGAATGGCTTCCAGCTGATGATCCCACCTGTGCTTGTCCGCCCAGAGGTCATGTCCGGTACCGGTTTCTTGGGTGCTCACTCGGATGAGATCTACTACCTTGAGCGTGATGACCTTTACCTCGTGGGTACCTCCGAGGTGGCGTTGGCTGGTTACCACCAGGATGAGATCATCGATTTGTCTGATGGTCCTATTAAGTACGCGGGCTGGTCGAGCTGCTTCCGTCGTGAAGCGGGCTCCTACGGCAAGGACACCCGCGGTATTTTGCGCGTGCACCAGTTCGACAAGCTGGAGATGTTTGTTTACTGCAAGCCAGAAGAAGCTGTTGCGCAGCACCAAGCTCTGTTGAACATGGAGCGCGGGATGTTGGCTGCTGTTGAGGTGCCTTACCGCATTATCGACGTCGCCGGCGGCGACCTTGGTTCCTCTGCTGCCCGCAAGTTTGACACCGAGGCATGGGTTCCAACCCAGAACACCTACCGTGAACTGACCTCGACCTCGAACTGCACCACCTTCCAGGCACGTCGTCTGCGCACCCGCTACCGTGACGAGTCTGGCAAGGCACACACTGCAGCAACCCTGAACGGTACCTTGGCTACCACGCGTTGGCTGGTCGCTATCCTTGAGAACAACCAGCAGGCTGATGGCTCCGTGATCGTTCCTGAGGCACTGCGTCCATTCGTGGGCAAGGAAGTGCTCGAGCCAAAGAAGTAATTTCCCAACGAAAAGATACAAGGAGAGCGATGAGCGCACTTATTGTCAGTGATATCGACGGAACGCTCATCGACTCTCGGGAACGAATCCCCAGTGCGGTGAAAGAGTCGCTTGCGGCTGCCCAGCGTGCTGGGGTGTCGTTCGTTGTGGCCACGGGGCGGCCCGCACGCTGGATCCACCCGATCATCGATCAGCTTTATATTCCGCCTACGCTGTGTGTTTGTGCTAATGGTGCGGTGATTTATGATCCCGCCCGCGATCGCATTACGTATCGTCGTGAGCTTGCCTCCGACACCATGCGCACGGTGGTGCGCGTTGCCCGTGAGGCGCTGAGCGATCTCGGCGGTTGCGGTGTGGGAGTAGAACGCGCAGGGGTTTCTGCGCATGACATGCCCAGTGAACTTTTTATGGTGACCCCAGATTTTGTGCATTCGTGGGAGTCTATTGAGCACTCCACGGTGGAACTCGATCGGGTGTTAGCGCGTTCTGCGGTGAAGCTGTTGCTGCGCAATGATGCGCTGACATCGGAGCAGATGCATCGCTTGGTTGCCCCCGTAGTACCCGCAGATGTGGCCCATGTGACCTATTCCATGCCGGACGGTTTGTTGGAGGTTATGCAGCCTGGGGTGAATAAGTCTTCGGCGTTGGACGTGGTGGCGCAAGACCTTGGTGTGGATCCTGCGGATGCGATTGCGTTTGGTGATATGCTCAATGACCTTGAGATGATTCGTTGGGCGGGCACTGGCGTTGCGATGGGTAATGCGTGCGATCAGTTGCAGCGTGCCGCTGATGTGGTGGCTCCGACGAACGATGAGGCAGGCATTGCGGTGGTATTGCGGGAGTGGCTGCAGGGGTAGCAACCCCGTAACATGGCAGGCATGTTCCAAGATCTTTTGTACCTCAACCTAATTGGTGCTGTGCGCGCGATCACGGCTGCCCAGGGCATCAAGATCCGTATTTCGGGCGAGGAGAATGTTCCAGAGTCTGGCGGCGCTGTTGTGGTGGTTAACCACACGGGGTACTTGGACTTTATTTATGCGGGATATCCGTTTAGGAAGTTCCGTAGGTATGTCCGCTACATGGCTAAAGGGGATGTGTTTAAGCATCCGGTTGCTGGTCCGCTGTTGCGGGAGATGCGTCATATTCCTGTGGATCGCATCGACGGCACCGCGGCTTTTGACCAGGCGGTGGACATGCTCAAAAAGGGGGAATTGGTGGGCATTTTCCCCGAGGCGACGATTTCGCGCAGCTTTGAGATTAAGACGTTGCGCCCAGGGGCAGTGCGTATGGCGCAGGCGGCAGGGGTTCCGATCATCATGGTGATGGTGGTGGGGTCGCAGCGGGTGTGGACGAAGGGGCAAAAGAAGAACCTGATTCATCCTGGTTCGCCGATCCATATGAAGGTGTTCCCAGCGTGGTACCCCGAGGGTGATGTGAATGAGGCGACGCAGGAGTTGCGTCGTCGGATGATCACGGGACTTGAGGAGGTGTGGTCTGATTATCAGGCGGAGGAGCCGATTACTCCTGGTGCGTTGTGGGCGCCGGCGCGGTTGGGCGGCGGTGCGCCGACTTTCGACGAAGCCCAGGCGGAAGACGATAAGGTGGAGCAGGAGCGTCGCCGTGTGCGCGTGCTCACGGAGGAGATCGCGCAGCTGACGGAGCGGATTAAGCAGGCCACGAAGGCGGGCGCGAGTGCTGTCGACGCTGCTCGACACCGTGTGGAAGACGTGTTGCATGGGGAGGTGCCCGCGAAGGCGGATGCGGGTAAGGCGTTGTCGGTGTTGAAGGACACTGTCGACGAGTTCGTTGAGGAGGTTGTCTCTAGCGCGAAGGAAGGTAAAGACCGTGTGATGGATGCCGGTGAGCAGCTGCGTCGTAGTGTTGCTGATCTGTATGGGCAGGCGGTGACTGCTAGTCAGGTTAATCCTGTGGTGGTGCAGGCGACGGCCCAGGTCAGCATGTTGTTGGATCGGTTGCCGCAGCGTAAGGACGCACCAAAGACTGAGTTGCCACGCGTGTTGGTGCTCAGCGTCGATGGTGCGGTGGCTGCGTATCCTGAGGTCACGCTGTCGCCGTCGGTGTTGTCTCAGGTGACGGCGTTATCTCAGCAGAACACGGTGGTGCTGACCACGATCAGTGGCATGGATCGGGTGGTGGCGCTTGCCCGTCAGGTGGCACAGGAGTCGGGTGCGGATGTCTGTGTCAGTGCTAGCGCTGGTGCGGTGGCCGCCACGGTGAGTGATACGGATGTCTCTGTGTTGCATGAGTGTGTGGTTTCCGATGAGCTTCGCGCTGCCGTGCAAGAGTGTGTGGATAGCTTGGGCCTTGGTGTGGAATGGAAAGGCGCTTACCATGGTGTTGTTTCTGGATTGGGGGCTGATCCAGGCCTGTGGCAGGAATTATCGCAGGTAGTGCGGGTTGTTCCGTTGCCTGGGGAGCCGGATCGTTGTGTGATTGTTTCGCCTGAGGCTTCTGTTGAGGCGGCTGTGCAGGCGTGTGTGGGGGATGTCTGGGATGAGGTGCTGGTGTGTGCTGCTGATGCGTCGGAGGCAGGCGCGTTGGCGCGTGCGGGGCATCGTGTTGCGGTGGTCTCGGCGCCGGTGGTGGTGTTGCGGGAGGCTGCGCAGTGGTGCGATCGTCCGGACAAAGACGGGATAATTAATTTCTTAGACAAGCACTTTATTACCCCTGAAAGTGTGTAAATCGCGGGGGTTAGCGGGCTGTGTGGCGTATGTCGCGCAGCCCGTTTTTGCCGCCACCACCACTGGTTATATCACCTGCTACCAGTTGTTATTATCTCCGAAACTAAAAAACTTGCTCTAGGGGTCTAGTCTGCCTAACTTACGGTTCAGTAGGGTTGGGGCAAACCTCGGACGCAAAGAAGGAGTGTGGCAACTATGACCACGAAATCCCATTGCACATTCAACCCCGACTACTACCAGGACGTCTGGCAGCGCTTCGGTGAAGAAGAATACGACGTTGTCGTCATCGGTGGCGGCTCCGTCGGCGCAGGCGCAGGCCTCGACGCAGCAATCCGCGGCCTCAAAGTGGCCGTCGTAGAGTCCCGAGACTTCGCAGCCGGCACCTCCTCACGATCATCAAAAATGTTCCACGGTGGCCTGCGATATCTCGCCATGCTGGACTTCAAGCTGGTGGCCGAATCCCTCCACGAACGCGAACTCAACATGTCGACGCTCGCACCGCACCTGGTCAAGCCGCTGAAATTCCTCTTCCCCCTCACACACCACGTGTGGGAACGGGTGATGATGTTCGGCGGCTTTACTCTTTACGACCTCATGGGCGGCGCAAAATCAGTCCCCATGCAAAAGCACTACTCCCGCAAGGGAACACTCGCCATGGCCCCAGGACTAAAAGACGACGCTGTGGTCGGATCCGTCCGCTACTTTGACACGCTTGTCGACGACGCCCGCCACACCATGACAGTCCTACGCACCGCCGGCGAACTCGGCGCAGATGTTCGCCCCTCCACCCAAGTAGTCGGCTTTGAAAAAGACGGCCAACGCGTGGTCGGCGCCATCCTCCAAGACACCGACACCGGCGAACAAACCACCATCCGCGGCAAGGTATTCATCAACGCCACCGGCGTATGGAACGACCACATTGAAAAGCTCGCCGGCGGCAACGGCCCCTTCTCGGTCCACGCCTCCAAGGGTGTACACATCGTGGTACCAAAGAACGTCTTTGATGCCGACGCAGCCATGTGCTTTGTCACCGAAAAGTCCGTGCTCTTCGTGATCCCATGGGGTGAATACTGGATCATCGGCACCACCGACACCGACTGGGACCTCAACCGCGCAGACCCCGCACCAACTGCCGCCGACATCAACTACATCCTCGACGAGGTCAACCAGCGAGTCCGCCGGCCCATCCAACACTCCGACATCGTCGGCGTCTACTCCGGACTCCGCCCACTGCTCTCCGGCAAATCCGACACCACCACCAAGCTGTCGCGCAACCACGCCGTAGCAAAGGTCATGCCTGGACTCGTCTCCGTCGCCGGTGGTAAGTACACCACCTACCGCGTGATCGGCAAGGACGCAGTCGACCTCGCCGCCGAAGACTTGGACTTCCGCGTACCAGCTTCCGAATCGGAACGCACCCCGATCCTCGGTGCCGACGGCTACCACGCCCTACAAAACCAAGCACCACGCATCGCCCGCACCTTCGGCACCACAGAGGACGTCGTCGAGCACCTGCTCGGCCGCTACGGCTCCCTCGTCCATGAGGTCCTAGAACCGAGCGTCGATAAGCCTGAGCTGCTCGAACCCATCCCAGGCGCGCCGGGCTACATCAAAGCAGAGGCCGTCTACGCCGTCACCCACGAGGGTGCCCTGCACGTCGAGGACATCGTGGAACGTCGCCTACGTGCCGGCATCGAATACGCCGACCGTGGCGTTGCCGCAGCTCCCGCCATCGCCGAGCTCGTTGCCGACTACCTTGGCTGGGACGCTGAGCGCACCGCCGCCGAGGTCACCGCGTTCACCGACCGCGTGTCCGCTGAAATCGCCGCCGAGAAGGAACTCACCGATAAGGCCGCCAACGAGCACATCGTGGCAGGCTCCGCGGTGCGCAGCTATGTGGATGTGTCAGGTGATAACTGATGACCGCCCTACAAGCATTCGGCTGGGAGTTTTTGGGCACAGCCCTCCTGCTGCTCCTCGGTAACGGCGTTTGCGCCGTCAACAGCCTGCGCACCTCCACAGGCAAAGGAACTGGCTGGGTGCTTATCGCTTTCGGCTGGGGCATGGCGGTATTCGTCGGTGCCTCAGTGGCAAGCCCCAGCGGCGGCCACCTCAACCCAGCGGTCACCATCGCGCTGGCGATCAAAGGCAGCACACCATGGAACCTGGTAGGCGGCTATGTTCTCGGGCAGTTCCTCGGAGCCATGTTTGGTGCGATCCTGTGCTGGCTGACATTCAAGCAGCTTTTCGACGCCAACAACACCGACGAAAATGGAAACGTCACGGGAGCTAACCGCACCACCGGCGGTATCTTCTTCACCGGCCCCGCCCACAATCAGAACGGGTGGAACATGGTCACCGAGTTCATCGGCACCTGTGTACTGCTGCTGTTCATCTTCTTCGGCCCCACCGGCGGCGACCTAGGCCCCATGACCTATTTCGCAGTCGCCTTTGTGATCGTTGCCATAGGCTTGTCACTAGGCACACCGACCGGCTACGCCATCAACCCTGTGCGTGACCTCGGCCCCCGCCTGATGTACGCCTTCGTGCTGCCCATTAAAGACAAAGGATCCGCGAACTGGGGCTATGCCTGGGTTCCGATCGTCGGCCCCATGATCGCCGCAGTCTTCTGCGGAGTGCTGGCCACTGTAGTGCTGTAGTGAAAGGGAACCACACCAATGAATCAACCACAGTATGTTGCTGCGATTGACCAAGGAACGACGTCGACACGCTGCATCATTTTCGACCACAACGGCCAACAAGTAGGCGTTGGCCAGTACGAACACGAACAAATCTTCCCCCAAAAAGGCTGGGTAGAGCACAACCCAATGGAAATCTGGGCCAACACGCGCCAAGCCGTTGGGACAGCACTCGCCGAAAGCGACGTCTCCCGTGAAGACATCGTGGCCGTAGGCATAACCAACCAGCGTGAAACCACGGTGGTCTGGAACAAAACTACTGGTGAGCCCATATATAACGCCATTGTGTGGCAGGACACCCGCACTAACTCCATCTGCTCGGAGTTAGCCCAAGGCGACCCTGCCCGATGGCAGAAACGTACCGGTTTGCTCATCAACTCATACCCCGCGGGTCCCCGACTCAAGTGGATATTGGACAACGTCGAGGGTGCTCGCGAACTAGCAGAAAACGGCGATTTGCTCTTCGGAACCATTGACACGTGGTTGCTGTGGAACCTGACCGGCGGTGCCGAGGGCGACAACGGCCAGCCCGCCGTTCACGCCACCGACGTAACCAACGCCTCCCGCACCCTGCTCATGGACCTCGAATCCCTGCAATGGGATGAGGAACTATGTGCCGCGTTGGATATCCCAATGCAAGTGTTGCCAGAGATTCGTCCTTCAGTTGGTAACTTCGGCCAAGTACGTGCTCGTGGATCACTAGCTGGTGTTCCGATCCGCGCGATCCTCGGTGACCAGCAAGCCGCAATGTTCGGGCAGGCATGCTTCCGGCCAGGTGATGCCAAATGTACATACGGCACGGGGTTGTTCCTTCTGGAGAACACAGGCAAAACCCCGAAGCATTCCGAAAACGGTTTGCTCACCACCGTGTGTTTCCAGCTCGAAGGCGAAAAACCGGTCTATGCCCTCGAAGGATCCGTTGCCATGGGGGGCTCGCTCGTCCAATGGCTACGCGACAACCTTCAAATCATCCCGAACTCGCCCGCCATCGAAAACCTCGCACGCGAAGTACCCGACAACGGTGGCGTGTACATCGTCCCCGCATTCTCCGGACTATTCGCACCACGCTGGCGCCCCGACGCCCGCGGGGTCATCGTGGGCCTGACCCGCTTTGCCAACCGCAAGCACCTCGCCCGCGCAGTACTCGAGGCCACCGCCTACCAAGTGCGCGAAGTGATCGATGCCATGGTCGCGGATTCCGGAGTAGAACTCACCGAAATGCGTGTCGACGGCGGCATGGTCATGAACGAACTGCTCATGCAATTCCAAGCCGACGTCCTACGATCCGACGTCACGCGCCCCAAGAACATCGAAACCACAGCTACCGGCGTAGCCTACGCAGCCGGGCTCGGCGTGGGCTACTGGGACAGTCTCGACGTACTCCGCAACATGAACGAAGTGGACAAAACCTGGCACGCCAAGATGGACGCCGACAAGATCGACGAGCTCCTTGCCGAATGGAACAAAGCAGTCGAACGCACCTATAACTGGGAAAACTAACTGCCTCCACCTGAAATAACAGCAAACCCGACGAACTATCCAGCTCGTCGGGTTTGTTTTGTGGGTTGGGATTTTGAAGGTGTATTGACATATCCGATTAGTTCGTTGATAAGCGGAGCAATTCATTGAGACGTCTAGTCGAGGTGCTAAATCTGAGCGTTGTGTCGATTGCGAAATTTGATTGCTATGATTTCTAGATCGTTTGCTGTGTGTAGCACTAAAGCCTGTAATTTTGGGAGCAAAATTATAGTCGGTCGTTTCCTTCCATTGCAATAGACCCACAATCCTTTTTCAAATGCTGTGATGACAGCTTGGTAGCTTTGCTTTTTGGAATGCTGAAGTGCGAACGGTATTCGTTACTCGCAGAGAGCTGATATGTTCTTTTATATCTGCATGAATGTGTATTTACAGGGGACAGGCAAATCTTGCTTGAAGATAATTAATATGTCTGAGACTTGTCTATACCGAGTCGTTTCACGGTGATGTGCATCGAATTGCAAGTAAATGTCAATACGAATAGTGACTGATGTTTTCTTATCCGCACTCTTAGCATGAGACAACATAGTCAGAGGTGGTAAGCACCCGTGATCAATAAAAATCGAGTTATTTCTGTTCTCTAGCTTAGAGAACATATCGGTAAACAAAACAAAACCGCAAGATCTACTCCTAAAATGATAATTAGGTAGATAATAAAACGAAGTAGCCGCGACAGAGCAACAAGAAGAGACAGCATGGCCGACAATTTTTCATTTCTGGAACTACCGTTTCCTTCCCTAGCAAACCTTGGGCAGCTAGCTGAAAAGTATCGGGAATCTGATCCAAATTCTTCGATCATGAAGATGGGCATGCTGGGCGAGAACATCGTCTCGATGATGATGAAATTCGATCATGTCCAAGAGCCTTATGAAAACACGGCTGTAAAGAGAATCGATGCATTGAGCCGCGAGGGACTCCTGCCCAAAGATGTTCAGGATATTCTTCATCTTGTCCGTCAAGCTCGAAACAAGGCAGCTCACCAAGGCTGGGGAGATGCGGAAACCGCAACCCAATTTCTCCCTGTAGTTCACTCGCTTGCCGGGTGGTTTGCTCAAACGTATGGCCCGCTTGATTTAGAAATTCCGACTTACTCGACCAAGCAACAACTGTCTGAATCAGCGCCGATCTCTGAAGACAAGACCGCGGAGCTTAAGGAAGCGGATGAAGTAAAGGCTGAACTTGCCGAGCCTATCTCCAAGGATCAGCGCACGAAACGTGCCGTTCAAGCGGCAAATCAACGCCCGAAAACAGAGGCCGAGACTCGTTTGCTGATTGACGAGCAGTTGCGACTCGTCGGGTGGGACGCAGACACAGCCAAGGTCCGTTTTTCAGAGGGGACTCGTCCTGAAAAAGGTAAGAATCTTGCTATCGCCGAATGGCCCACCGATTCATCCGTAGGACGTAATGGCCGCGCTGATTATGCCTTGTTCATCGGCGAAACCCTAGTCGGAATCATTGAGGCGAAGGCCGAGCACTCTGACATACCTTCTGTCCTTGACTACCAGGCTAAGGAATATGCTCGGTGTATTAAGCCCGAACATCTTGAGCTCACTTTTGGCCGGTGGGGTGACTTCAAAGTTCCTTTCCTTTTTGCGACAAACGGCAGGCCATATTTGGCGCAACTGGAAACAAAGTCAGGCGTATGGTTCCAGGATGTACGAGAAAGCCTGAACACTCCGCGGGCTTTGAAAGGTTGGCCAAGTCCCGAAGGCTTGCAAGCACTAGTCGATGAACAGCCCCAGGAAGCTGCAGCAGTACTTTCTGGGTTCAGCGATGAGCTCTTGACTGACCCTCTCGGCCTAAACCTGCGTGAATATCAGGTTTCGGCAATCCATGCAGTGGAAGATGCAATTGCGCTGGGTAAATCAAGTGCTCTGCTGGCAATGGCTACCGGTACTGGTAAGACTCGC
Organism: Corynebacterium diphtheriae; assembly: GCF_001457455.1. Taxonomy (NCBI): domain Bacteria; kingdom Bacillati; phylum Actinomycetota; class Actinomycetes; order Mycobacteriales; family Corynebacteriaceae; genus Corynebacterium; species Corynebacterium diphtheriae. The sequence continues at coordinate 2,294,840 of NZ_LN831026.1, read as the reverse complement.
ACGGTCATTGGCATGATCTATCGATTCCTTAAATCGAAGCGGTTCCGCCGTATCTTATTCCTTGTTGACCGCACTTCCCTTGGCGAGCAAGCTGTGGATTCATTCAAGGATGTGAAGCTCGAAGAATTGATGACCTTGGATGAGCTCTACGACATCAAGGGACTAGAAGACATCAAGCTTGAACCATCCACCAAGGTGCATGTGTCCACGGTTCAAAGCATGGTGAAACGGGTCTTTTATCCTGGCGATGATTTCAAGCCGTCGGTTACTGACTATGACTTGATCATCGTGGATGAGGCCCACCGCGGCTATTTGCTAGACAAGGAAATGTCTGAGGACGAGCTGCTGTACCGGAATCAGTTTGATTATCAGTCTGCCTATCGCAGTCTGATTGACTATTTCGATGCCGCCAAGATCGCACTTACGGCAACCCCAGCGCTGCATACAACAGAAATTTTCGGCCCACCTGTTTTCACTTACACCTACCGCGAGGCCGTAACGGATGGCTGGTTGATCGACCACGATGCACCACACCGCCTCTCCACCAAACTCTCTACTGAAGGCATCACCTTTGGTAAGGGTGAGACACTGCCGCTTTACGACGCCGAAACCGAAGAAATCATTAATAGTGCCGAACTTGCCGATGAGGTCACATTTGACGTTGAGCAGTTCAATCGAAAGGTCGTGACTAGGCCATTCAATGAAGCTGTGCTGGAAGAGATCGCTAAAGATCTCGATCCGAGTCTGCCAGAGGTTTTCGGCAAGACCCTTATCTACGCAGTGGACGATGCCCATGCAGATTTGGTCGTAGACATCCTGAAGAACATCTTTGCCAAGCACGGAGTTGATCCTTCGGCAATTATGAAGATCACCGGCAGTGTTGCTGGTGGGAACAAGAAGAAGATCCTGCACGCGATCAAGCAGTTTAAGAATGAAAGCTTTCCATCACTCGTTGTCACGGTCGATCTGCTGACTACGGGCATTGACGTACCGGCAATCACCACATTGGTGTTCTTGCGACGCGTGAAGTCGCGCATCCTGTTTGAGCAGATGCTGGGCCGAGCTACTCGCCTGTGCCCTGAAATCAAGAAAGACAAGTTCAGCGTTTACGATCCTGTAGGTGTCTACGAGGCGCTCGAGCAGGTCAGTACCATGAAACCTGTATCCGTTAGTCCGACATCTACATTCGGTGATCTGATGGAAGGTTTGGACATTGCCTCTGATGGGGATGGGCTGAAGGCAATTGTGGAACAGGTCGTCGCAAAGCTGCAGCGCCGAAAGCAACGCCTTCGCGATAGCGCAGTGGAGCACATATCCGACCTGACAGGCGGATTGTCATTGGGTGATGTCGCTAAAACGCTGAAGAATTTGGCACCAGATGATGCCAGGGAGTGGATGAAGGACAATGTTGTGTTGTTCGAATTGCTGGACAACATGCCCACTGGGGAGCCTCGTAGGCAAGTTATTTCAGATAAAGAAGACGAGCTGATTTCGCATACTCGCGACTATGGTCTGGCGGAGTCCCCGAGCGACTATTTGGCGGAGTTCACCCAGTTTGTGAAAGAAAACGCGGATGAAATTGCGGCGCTGAAAGTCATCTGCACGAGCCCTTCGGACTTGACCCGAGATCAGTTGAAGTCACTGAAACTCACCTTGGATCGTAAGGGATTCACCGAGCAGAAGCTGTCAAGTGCGTTGTCGCAAACCTCAAATCAGGAAATTGTTGCGGACATCATTACGCTTGTTCGTCGGTTTGCCATTGGTTCACCGCTGATCAGCCATAAAGAGCGTGTGCAACGAGCTGTAAACAGGCTGAAGAAACAGCACTCTTTCTCACGGGTGGAGTTGGGATGGCTGTCCCGTATCGAACAATACCTAGAGAATGAACTGTTATTGACGCGAGAAACTTTCGATGCTGATCCACGTTTCCGCCAAAGTGGTGGCTTCAAGAAGATCGATTTAGCCTTCGGTGGAAACCTCGGTATCGTCATCGAGGAATTCAATCAACACATGTATGAAGATCAAGAAGGCATTGCGTGAAAACTCAAGAGATCGTTGCCAAGCTGTGGAACCTCTGCAACGTATTGCGAGATGACGGAATCACGTACCACCAGTACGTCACGGAGCTCACTTACTTGCTGTTTCTTAAGATGGCAAAGGAAACAGACACGGAAAAGTATCTTCCAGAAGGTTTCCGTTGGGATGACCTGCGCGTCCTCGAGGGGATTGAACTGAAGAAGTTCTACCAGGACATGCTCCGAGAACTTGGTGAGGGGTCCACCTCGCGAGTTCGTGAAATCTACACCGGCGCCCAGACTAACATCGATGAGCCCAAGAATTTGAAGAAGATCATCGACGCAATCAATGATCTCGACTGGTACTCCGCCCGTGAAGAAGGCCTCGGCAATTTATACGAGGGGCTCCTAGAAAAGAACGCAAATGAGAAGAAATCTGGAGCCGGCCAGTACTTCACCCCTCGCGTGCTTATCGACGTCATGGTTCGTCTCATCGATCCTCAACCGGGAGAACGCTGCAACGACCCTGCATGTGGCACGTTTGGCTTCATGATCGCAGCGAGCGAATACGTGCGCCGAAATACTGACAATCACTATTCTCTGGACGGCGATCGAGCCGAATTTCAGGTCAAGGAAGCCTTCACAGGTGTTGAGTTGGTTCATGACACACACCGTCTGGCTCTGATGAATGCGATGCTGCACAATATCGAGGCTCCTATCTACTTGGGCGATACCCTTTCACCACTTGGAAAGGACCTCAATGGCTATGACGTGGTACTCACTAACCCGCCTTTTGGCACCAAGCGCGGCGGCGAGCGTGCTACCCGCGATGACCTCACTTTCCCGACGTCGAACAAGCAGCTGAACTTCCTGCAGCACATTTACCGCAGCCTCAAACGCGGCGGTCGTGCAGCGGTTGTTTTGCCCGATAACGTGCTGTTCTCAGACGGCGATGGGCGCCGGATCCGTGAGGATTTGATGAACAAGTGCAACATGCACACCATCTTGCGCTTGCCCACCGGCATCTTCTACGCCAACGGTGTGAAAACAAATGTATTGTTCTTCGAGCGTGGCATCACCGACAAGGACAACACCAAAGAGGTCTGGTTCTACGATCTACGCACCAACATGCCGTCCTTCGGCAAGCGCACCCCACTTACAAAGGAGCATTTTGCGGGGTTCGCGGCTGCCTACGCCAGCACGGACCGCACAACGCTTGTCGACGACCGTCTCTCCCACTTCACCCGTGCGGAAATCGCAGCCAAGGACGACAGTCTTGACCTTGGCCTGATCAGGGAAGAATCGGTCAGCATCGATTGGGATACCTACGATCCCGCCGAGCAAGCGACACAAGCAGCTGACTTGCTTGAAGCAGCCGTGAACATCCTACGTTCCCTTGCGGACGAGTTGAAGACCAGCGAGGGAAAATAGATGGCACGTAAAGGCACATCGCCCCTCATCACTGACTTTGACAATATCCCTGATGAGGCCCTAGTACCAGTTGAGGAACAGCCGTACCCTATTCCAGAGCATTGGAAGTGGGTGCGGTTGGGAGCTATTTGTGAACTTAATCCCCCCAAACCCACATTTAACCTGCCAAACGAAGCCCCAGTCGCATTCGTTCCAATGGCGGCAGTATCGGACATTTCAGGTTCGATCACCAAAGTACAGAGAAGAAACTACTCGAGTGTTTCCAAAGGATATACTTGCTTTGCCCAGGGTGATGTTTTATTCGCCAAGATCACTCCATGCATGGAAAACGGCAAGTCGGCTATTGTTCCTAATCTAGAATCTGAAGCTGGTTTTGGATCAACTGAGTTTTTTGTACTCAGACCATCGAATCTCCTCAACCCTAAGCTCCTTCATCAATTGTTGCGTCAGGCCAGTTTTCGCCTGGTTGCTAAGCAAGCTATGACTGGCGCAGTCGGCCAACAACGCGTCCCTAAGGCTTTTCTTACTGCCTTGCCAATCCCCCTCCCACCAAAGGATGAGCAACTGCGGATCGTCGAGAAGCTTGATGCACATTTGGCACAAACAAATTCCGCCATTGCTGAAGCTGAGCGATTCTTGGCAGGATTTGAAAGCTACCGAAACAGCCTCATTCAGGCCGGTGTTTCGGGACAGCTGACCGCGCAGTGGCGAGCTCAGAATGGGATTAAGCGGGAGGACTGGGTAACCCATAATCTGCGCGAATTGGGAAAATGGGGTGGCGGCGGAACGCCGCGAAAATCAAATTCAGACTTCTGGGAAAATGGCACAATCCCGTGGGTGACCCCGAAAGATGTAAAGAGTTGGATCCTAAGCGACACTCAAGACCATGTCACCGAAGAGGGCATTAGCGGATCGACTGCAAATCTGTACATTGGACCTGCAATTGCTTTAGTAGTTCGGTCCGGGATTTTGCGAAGGACCCTCCCGACAACCATCGTCGATGGTAGCTTTACTGCCAATCAAGATATGAAAATACTTCACAACATATCTGAAGACTTTGATGTCCGATTCATCCATCATCTGGTTCGATCAGAAGAAGCCAGAATTCGGTCAACGTGTGCGAAATCCGGTACGACTGTTGAGAGTATTGATTTTCAGAAGCTGCTCGAGTTCAAATTGAGGTTTCCTCTAATTACCGAACAAAAGGAAATAGTCCGACTCGTAGATTCTAAGCTCGAGAGCTTGAACCAAGCCGAAACACTTGTCCAGAAGTCGTTGACAACGCTCAATGCTCTCCGGGATTCTTTGGTTTCCGCTGCTCTTTCCGGTCGGCTTACTTAGTGGCGAATTCTGCAGAGAGCCAGATGCCCCTTTTTAAAACTCTCTTGGGGAAAACTTTTCCTCAGGGGTGCTTTTTAATGTATGATCATGGCTCATGAAACTCATCAGCTTTGAAGTTTCCAACCATCGCAGTTTCCGTGATGATGTCTACTTCGATTTTTCGCGGCCGATTCTCACTACGAATCTTCCCCCCAAGGGAAAGACGTGGTCAGACTGCCTTTTCCCTGTAGCTGTCGTGGTAGGAGCCAATGCTTCCGGCAAAACGAACCTGTTGCGAGCTTTGGATTTTGTGTCCGAAGCAGTACGACGATCATCAACAAGTTGGCTCGAAGAAGATCAAATGACTCGCGACCCATTCCAACTCTCTCCAGAAACACGGAGCGGATTGAGCAGGTACACAATTGACTTTGTCACAGACGTTGCCAGCAAAGGTGCCGAACTACGTTATCGCTATGAATTTGAAATCGGACCTAATGGAGTCGAGATGGAGGAACTCAAGCAATACAAGAGTGCACGCCCGACGATGTTACTCGGCCGCCATCGCGTCGGAGGCAAGCTCAAACTTCGCTATGGGGCCCAAATGGGCAGTGCCCCTCAGTTATCCGATCGCGAATTAGCTCTATCGCGAGCTCGCCAAGTCGGTCACGAAATCTTAGGTCCTTTGGCTGGTGAATTAGCAGACCTGCGCACCTACAACGTGGGCGATCAAGAGCGCCAACGACGCATCCAATGGATGACCAGAGATTTGGCGGAAGGCAAGCTTAGCGTTGAACGGTTACAGCAACTAGCTCAGGCTGCTGACATTGGAATTGTCCGCATTGAGCTCGATGAACAAGATCTTCCTGCCGAGGCCTCGAGGTTCCTCGAGGCCATAGAAAAGCACTTTTCTGAATCCGAAGCTGTTAACGGTGACTCGAATGAACCCAAGATATCTGAAGAGAATCGGATCAGGATTGCTCGCAGCCTACGCTTTGTCCACAATCAGTCACAGGGGGAGCAGGTCTCGTTCGGTATTAAAGACGAGTCTGCTGGAACAATCGCATGGCTAGCCCTCGCTTTTGCGGTTCTCGATGTGCTTCGCAATGGCGGGCTTTTGCTCGTCGATGAGTTAGACACTAGCTTGCACCCCCACCTTGCCGCAGAAATCGTGCGTCTTTTCCAAGACCCCGACACTAATCGCAATGGAGGTCAAATCTTATTAACAACCCACGATGTAACTCTTCTGGAAAACGATACCGACCTTCAGCTTGATTACCGGCAGGTGTGGTTCACCCAGAAAGACTTGGATGGATCCAGTGAACTGTTTTCCGCAGCTGACTTCGGGTTGAAACCCAAATCTAACCTAGCAAAACAATACCGAGAAGGTAGGCTCGGTGGCGTGCCATTGTTGGCAACGTCCCTAATTAGGGACATGATTTTGAGTTAGCTTTTTCGGGGGAACAGGGGTGGCAAGGTGAGTAAGTCGGCCAAGGGCAAGCGGAAGCAACGCCCACCAAGAAAACTACTTTCTAGGTGGGTAATTGTCGTTGAGGGGTCCAAGGATAAGTCAGAATGCTCTTACTTCGACAGAATCAAGCAAATTGTTGGTCGCAATACCAGCTCGCTAAGCGTCAAAGTTGTGCCAGGTGACGGAGAGCCAACAAAGGTGTTCGAAAAAGCCCAATCGCTCCGAGACAATTACGACCGCATCATTCTTGTAATGGACACCGACTCCCACGCTCACTTGTCTTCTGTTCTCCAAAGCTGCGCAGAAGATAGTAAGATCGATGCAGTCGTCACTAGCCCAATGTTTGAGCTTTGGTTACTTTGGCATGTCGAGGATTGCGCAAGACAACTAGATAAGACCGCTCTGGAAAAATTGCTCAAGGGCAAGAAAATTGTGGATGGAAAACGGGGAAAGAGCCTGCACCCCGCTTTCCCTCTGGATAATTACCGTGATGCAATTATAAGAGCTAAACGTTCTTGGCCAAATCTTACCTGCAATAAACCAGCTCCAAACCCTGGGTCGTCGGTGCCTTGGGTACTGGAACAACTGGATGCCACGCAGGAATGAAAAGTTATGCAGTGGTTCTTGTTGAGAATTTCATCTCAGCAAGAACCCTGTAATGGTCTACAGAAGAGTTTTACAATCCTCGCAGTGTTCTGCGTCGTAGACTAGGGTCGCCAAGAAACTCCACATCGCACTTTTTGAAGCTCGCGCTACTAGAGAATGCTGTGGGTTGTTTTTCTGCGCAGCATAGGCAGCAGTAGCCGTTGTTAATGCCGCACCAGCAAACAAGACAATCCCAAACCAAACACTTCCCAAAGTTTTCCCTTTCGCCGCCAGTGCATATAAAACTCTGATTTACTGCGTATTGATAATGCCATTTTTGCGGTGGCGCTACCGGATCCCGACGAAGGCAGAGCGTGGCCGTTACGATGTCTCGCAAACATAAAAAGGTAAGTAACCCATCAAATACGGCACAAGGGGCGAAATATACGGTGCGGAGAGCTAGAGACAATCAGCTTGGGCGATTGAGTTTTCTCCGCGTGCTGCTAAAGAACTCCGAAAGCTTGACCGGCCAGTTCAAAAGCGCATTGTTGCGTATCTTCGAGAAATCTCTGCGCCACTACGTCGCGTAGTTTGTTTTCCAGATTTTTAGGATTCGAGATCATTCCGAGTCATCTATAGCGTCTAAACCTAAATCCTACAACCACATTGCTGGCAGATTATGGGTAAACAAAAAGCTCGCCCCGGCTGGGGCGAGCTTGTGCTTGTTACTGCACCTGGATGTCGATGGCGCTTGTTGCTGGGTTGAAGGTGATGTAGCCGTGTTGGAAGTTCACGCGCTGGAGGCCGTCAACTTCAAAGACGGAGCTGGTGGGTAGTCCTAGGGGGCCGGCTTCGAAGCCTTGTTGTGCCCATAGGTCGCCGATGGTTCCCCAGAGGGCGTTGGTGCCGGTTTCTGGGTTGCTGATCACGATGCCGTTGTCAAAGAGGGCGTAGTCGATGGGGGTGCCGGTGGCAGAGGCGTAGTGGGCGATGGGGGAGCGGGCGTTGCCGAGGGCTGCGCTGGCGAAGGAGTTTACGTCGCGCCATACACGGGAGATGTCGTTGTTGCCAAGGAGTTCAACGATTTTGCCGATGATGGGCTGGAGCTGGGAGAGTTTCAGCCCGCCGATGACGGGGATGTCGCCAATGTTGTTAAGGTTGCCGATCAGACCGAGTGTGGTGGCTGCTGCGACGGCAAGTCCGACCAAGGAGCCTGTGTTTGCAGGGGTGGAGCCTTGGCTGAGTCGCGCGATGGGATTAGTGTCAGCGGTTGCGGCTGGCGCAGAAGGTGCTGCGGGAGCGGCTGGTGCAGGCGCTGGTTTTGCTGGCGTAGACGGTGCAGCGGGTGCTGTCGCGCCGGAGCCGGAGCGGATCGAGTCGTATTTCTGCTTGGCGATGTTGCGGATGTTGTCCATTTGGGCGTATCCGTATTGGCCTGGGCAGGAGGTGTTTCCTACGTCGCGGTGGGCGAAGATGTTGGGCAGGCGTACTGCTTGGCCGTAGGGGTAGAAGGTGTAGCTGGAGCCTTCGGAGTAGTGGGTGTCGTAGCCCTTGGGGTCGATACCTGCGACTTTGGCGCGCCAGCCGGCGAGTTCGCCGACGGATTTGATCATGACTTGTGGGGGCTGGACTACGTCGTAGTTGCCCATCATGGAGATAGCCCAGGTGTTGGAGTTGAAGCCACCTGCGTGTGCGCCGACGATGCTCTTGTTTAGTCCGCCGTAGCGGCCTTCGAAGAGGTTGCCGTATTTGTCGGCGAGGGCGTGGTATCCGATGTCGCACCAGCCGAGGGTTTGTGCGTGGTATTTGTAGATGCCGCGCATGATGCCGGGGGATTCTTTTTGGCTGTAGTTGTTGGAGCCGGCGGTGTGGTGGATGACGATGGCTGCGGTGGAGTCTTCGTATTCTGGTCCGGAGCAGCGGAGGGATTCGTCGGCACCCCAGCCTGCGCGGGAGATGACGCGGGGCATGCCGTCGGAGTCGGCGGTGAGGTTGATGCCGTTTTCGGGGAGATCGGAGGTTCCTCCGTCGATAAAGACTGCGTCCAAGTTGGCTGCGTCGGGGCCAAGGACGTCAACGCCGCTGATGGATACCTGCACTGTGGTGGTGGGTTCGATGTAGATCAGGTCGGTGCCCTTTTTGTGGTTGGGGTTGTCTGATCCGTAGTCGAGAGGTTCGGTGTCGAACCATTCGGTCCAAGTGCCGTCGGGGCGTTGGCCACGGACGAAGGCTGCGATGTCGCGTTCGCCGTTCCAAGTGAGCGCGAACTGTGAGAAGGGTTGTTCGCGGTGGAATTCTTTGACGGTTTTGGGGCCTTCGCCTTCGCCTTGGGTGGCGATTGCTGGGTCGGTGACCAGCACGTTGTTGCCGTCGGCAAGGCTGGATGTGGTCAGCTCTGGGTTGATGGGGGCGATGGCGTCGCCTTGGGTAAATAGCACGGTGTGGGTGCTTACGCCTACGGCTGCTGCGCCGACCAAGGTGATGGCCATGATGGCTGCTGTGACTGGTTTCGGCGTGCGGCTTATCAGCCTTCGTCGTTGCTGCACTGTGTTCTCCCTCGATGTGATGTGCGCGTGTGTCTTCTGAGGAGAAAGACAATCCTTGTTAACTCTAGTGCACCTAGTGGCAAGAAGAAACCCCTGAGACGTGTGTGAACTGCTTCGCGACGAGCCAGCGCGCCGCGGCGAGGCTTGGCACCAGATGCGCCTTAGCTTCTAGTAATCGCCGCGTAGAGCTCGCGCGCGGACGCCGAGGCGTGGGGGCCGGGGGCAAGGAAGAAGGTGGCGTGCGCGGAGGCGTCGGCAAGCGGGATGGACGTGCGGCCGGGGCGGGGCTGGGAGACCTGGGTGCTAAACGCCAGCAGGGGCGAGTGCGCGAGGAGCTGCTCGAAGACGGTCGCGTCGCGCTGGACGAGCAGCTCGCTGTCCGGCAGGTGCGAGCGCACGACGTCCATCCAAAAACCGATGTCCGCGAGCACGAGGAAGGGCTCGCCGTTGAGGTCCGCGAACCGCACGTGGCGCCGGCCCGCCAGCCGATGCTCCGCGGGCACGTTGGCGTAGAGGTCCTCCGTCATGAGCTGGTGGCCGGGTGGGCGCAGCGTGATGCGCAGGTCCGCGTCGGCGCGCTCCGGATTCGCCGCGAGCTCCGGGTCGAGGATGAGCCCCGGCATGAACTGCGTCGCGAGCTTCGCAAGCCGCCAGCTCGGCGCCGGTGCTGCCGATGCCACCGTCACCGTCCGCTGCTTCCTACTCAGCGCCGCCAGGTCTCGGCGCAGCGTCTCCGCGCGCGCAGTGAGGTCCGCGGCTGCGGCCAGCGCGAGCTCGCCAGCCTCGTTGAATTCGACGTGGTTCTTCGTCCGGCGGAACAGCTCGGTTCCGAGTTCACGTTCCAGCCGTTGGATGGACCGGGAGAGGGCGGGCTGGGTGAGGTGGAGGGCATCGGCAGCCGCGGAAATCGTGCCTTCTTCCGCGACGGCCTGAAGTTGGCGCAGCTGTTCAAGCTCCATGTATGTCTCCAGTGCATAGTGGTCTGTTGAAAAAGCATTGTACGCATGCACAGCAGGCATGTCATAGTGGGTTCATGGAATTTACAACACTTGCAAACGGACTGCAGATGCCGAAGCTGGGCTACGGCGTCTTCCAGATTGACGACGACACCACCGAGCGCACCGTGGCCCAGGCGCTCGACGCGGGCTATCGGCTCATTGACACGGCGCAGGCGTATTTCAACGAGCGCGGCGTCGGTGCGGGCATCAAGGACTCCGGCGTGGCGCGCGACGATATCTTCCTCGTGACGAAGGTGTGGGTCACCAACTACGGTCGCGCCTACGATTCACTGCAGGAATCGCTCGAACGCCTAGGTACCGACCATGTGGACCTCGTGCTGCTGCACCAGGCCTACAACGACTACTACGGTGCGTGGCGCGACCTCGAACGCGCGTACTCCGACGGCCTCGCCTCCGCCATCGGCGTGTCCAACTTCAACCCCAACCGCATGCTCGATATCGCGGCGTTCTCTGATGTCACGCCGATGGTCAACCAGATTGAGACCCATGTCTTCCGCCCCGCGCGTGAGGACCACACCGTGATGGACGACCTCGGCGTGGCGCACATGTCCTGGGGCCCGTTCGCCGAGGGCATGAACAACATCTTTGCCAACCCCGTCCTGAACGAAATCGCCTCCGCTCACGGCAAGACTGCCGGCCAGGTCGCGCTGCGTTACCTGCTCGACCTCGACGTCATCGCGATCCCGAAGACCGTGCGTCCGGAGCGCATGGCGGAGAACCTCGACGTCTTCGACTTCTCGCTTACCGAGTCCGACCATGCGGCGCTCGCTTCACTCGAGGAGCCTGGCTTTAGCTGCTTCGATCACACCAACGTGGAAACGGTCCGCGGGCTGTTGGGTTACATCAAGGAGAATAATCATGTGGGATAAAAACATTCTTGCTGCTATTGATGCGGCGGACGATTTGCACATTGCGCCTCTGCATCCGGATGGTGCGACGCACGGAACGCCGACGTGGATTTGGTCCGTTGTCGTCGACGACCGCCTCTACGTGCGTGCATGGAACGGTCCGCGCGGCAAGTGGTACCGCGCGGCGATCGCCCAGAAGGCGGGTATGATCCGTGCCGCAGGCTCCGACTTCAACGTGCGTTTCGAGCCTGCCGATGCGGCCCTTACCCCAGCCATCTCCGCCGCGTACGAGTCCAAGTATGCGGGCAGCTCGTACCTGCCGCCCATGATGGCCGAAGGGCCCGCGAGCGCCTGCGTGGAAATCCTTCCCGCCTAAATCTGTTGTGGTGGGGCCTGGTGAGACCGTAGGTCGTGGTGTCATCATTGTAGTATGTCGCTGCATACACGGGGGTTGGCCCCCGAATTCGCTGAGCTCTTCGCCCGTTTCGCGGACCGCGAGGTCCTAGAGCGCGCGCAGCTCGATAAGGAAACTACTGACATCGTCACGCTCGCCAGCCTGCTGGGCTGCGGCGGCATCGACGAGTTCCGCCTGCGGCTGCCGGACGTCGACCCGACGCTCGCGCGGGAGGTGACCTACCAGGCCACGGCCTATCTGGGCATCGGTCGCACGCGTGCCTTCCATCAGGCCCTCGTCGACGCGTACGGCGCAGACGAGGAAGAGCGCGGCACTGTGACGCCCGAGACCCGCCGCGCGGCTGGCACCGCCAAACAAGTCGCCTACTTTGGCGAACAGATGGCGGACTTCTGGCAGGCGAGCGACATCAACTACCTGCTTGCTGCCAATTGCTTTGGCGATTACTACACGCGCGCTGGGCTTTCCGATGCCGCCCGCGAGCTCGCCACCTTCTTCTACCTCGTCGCCCAAGGCGGGGTCGATGGACCCGCTATCGCGCACGCTGGTGCGAACATGAACCTGGGGGCCACGCGCGAGTACCTCGAGCGTTGCGTGCTCGTCATGGTGCCGCTCGTGGGCTATCCGCGTTCGCTGGCCGCGCTGGCCGCCATTAAGAACGCGGCCGAGTCGCGGAATTCTTAAATCCGCACCCTTATATACGTCAACGCTGCATGAAAGAGATTTGATATGAAATACGCATCCCGTACCGAATTTGAAACTGCTGACCGCTTCGGTATCGGAGCTCCCAACGACGCTTACGCCCAGTACTTCGTGGGGCAGTCCTACTTAAAGCCGCTCGAGTCCGGCGAGGCCGTGGGACTGGCCAACGTGACGTTCGAGCCGGGCTGTCGCAACAACTGGCATATCCATCACAAGGCGGGCCAGACGATTATCTGCACGGCCGGCGAGGGCTGGGCACAGATCGAGGGCGAGGAACCCGTGCGTCTCACGGCTGGCACGACCATGTATTTCTCGCCGGAGGTCAAGCACTGGCACGGCGCTGCGAAGGACTCGTGGTTCAGCCATATTGCGTTTTCCGATCCGGTCGAGGGCGCGACCAACGAATGGCTCGAGCCGGTCACGGATGCGGAGTACGACGCGCTCTAAAACCGCATGCGAAAGGCGCGCTTCCCGCAATGGGAAGCGCGCCTTTGAGCGTGTGGACTAGGCCTCGCGGTTGGCGGCTTGGATTCTAGTCGTTGCAACAACGACTAGAATCCAAGCTGACCAAGGCAAAAGGAAAAGCACCCCACGGGGTGCTTGGTGGTGTTAGCCGAGTTCCTTTTTCGGTTTGATGGTGATGGAAGGTTGGCCGCGTTGGATTGTGACGCCTTTGAGGGTCTGCGGTGATGCCTGCGTCCGGCCAGAACTTCGTGACGGTCGTAATGGCCTTCTTGATCTCGGTGCGGAAGTTGACTCGATCTTGGTGGACTGGTGTTGCTAGCAGGAACAAGCTGACACGGACCAACCTTGTTTAGACAGAACATGTGAAACATATGTCCAAAATGAAAAGCAATCCTATTAGGCAACAATTTTATAACGCTGCCCTATTTTTGGGGTGGTCCGGTTGTGTGAAAGCTTCCAACTACCTAGGGTTGCACATCGGCTGTGCGTCGTGTATGAAGTCCATCTGGCCACTGCTTTTGTTTAACTAAGCAACAGGCAAGATCCTGTTGCTTAGTTAAGCAATCCTTAAGTACATCTTTTAAATAAGGAGAGAGATACATGCCAATCGCCGCAGCGTTATCCGCTTCAGTGGGGCTGATTCTATTAAGCGTATTGTGTCTGACGCTTCCTAAAGTGGCAATGTCAGGAAATATTCAGCGGAACTCTGCCATTGGTATTCGTACTAAAGAGACGAAGAAATCGGACAGTGCTTGGTTAGAAGGACATCGCAAGGCAACCCCTATTCTGCAAGCTACGGGAATTATCACCCTTGGGATTACGGCAATTCTACTTGTGTCCTCTTTCTTTCAAGCTTTTCCCCCTGTTCTGCCTGTAGTTTCTGGAATTCTAGCTTATGGTGTTCTCTTCGCTGGATTTATTGCGGGGGCAGTCGTTGCAAATAAAGCAGCAAAAAATGTAAACATCCAAAAAGGAATATAATGAGAACACTTTCTAAAGGGTACTGTTGCAAAGTGGAGCGGGCGGTGCCCAGACGCTGATCGAGAAGGCGGTCCACAACCCTGTAGCCCTGATCTCTCAGGCGCCTGTGAAAGCCTTGGCGACGATCACCGCATCCGGGTTCGGACACCCGAAGGCGAACACACCCTGCCCTGGCCTTTGCGCAGCGCGTGCATCGCCTCCATACCCTGCAGTGTCCTGTACGCTGACACCGGATTCTTGAACCCGCCACCTTTGGAACCCAGGACCCGTTTGAGCCGGCTGTGATCTCCCTCGATCACATTGTTGAGGTGTTTCACCTGCCGGTGAACTACTGTCCTCGACAGCTTATGCTCGTCGATCAGTTCCTTGATCGCTGCAGCGTAGGTGGGTGCTTTGTCGGTACAGATGATCCGAGGACCACTGGGTTCCTCACCGTTGCGGACACGGTGACCAGTGCTACGCAGCGCTTTTCCCAAAAATCGCGTTGCTGCTGTCGTGTTGCGTCGGGTGGACATGTAATAGTCCAGAGTCCGGCCGTCCTTGGTGACGGCCCAGTAGAGGTAGCACCACCTTCCACCTACCCGGATGTAGGTTTCATCCACTCGCCAGGAGTCGGCGAAGGCTACAGATCCTTTGCGGTACCAGCGGGTCCGTTTATCCAGTTTGGGACCGTAGTTCTGCACCCACCGGTAGATGGTGGTGTAATCCACTGGTGCACCACGTTCAGTGAGCATCTCTTCCAGGTCGCGGTAGGACACCCCGTAGCGGCAATACCAGCGCACTGCCCACAGAATGACGTCTTGAGGGTAGTGCCGACCAGAGAAAATGCCCATGACCGCTGATCCTGCCGACGGCAACCCAACTTTGCGACAGCACCTGCAAAAGTCCTCAACGAGGAACAAGTAGTGCAGGCGCGCGAGTGGGTGAAAGAGGGGATTTCGAAAGCAGAGGTTGCTCGCCGTCTCGGTATTGGGCGCACCACACTGTATAAGTACCTCAACCAATAAGGCCTGACGCACCCTGCTATGCCTATTGCTATAGGTATTGCTATACCGGTTGCTATTTGCATTGCTACTGTTTTATTTGCCACCGGCAGTAACCGAAGTGGTCAGCCTAATCGGAATTAAGTATATCGGACTATACTTGAAAGTGTTTAATTTGCTATACTATCGTTGTGACGAAGCGGAAAGACATTCTTAAAAATATCGCCGACTTTGCAAAAAGAACAGGTCAAAAGCTCACGATTATAGAGGGCGGTAACCATACTCGAATCTGGGTTGGCGAGAAGTACACCACCGTGGGGCGCCACAAGGAGATTGACAATCTCATGGCTCGTAAAATCTACAAGCAAATCGGAATGGAACAGTAGGACATGAATACGTTTACTGCCTGTGTTGAGCGCGGCGAGAACTGGTGGGTTGCCCAGCTTGTCGAAGACCCTGGCGTTATCGTTCAGGCGCGTCGTCTTGACCAGATTCAAGAAGAAATCCGTGACGCTCTCGCCCTTTTCCCGGAGCTTACCGATTCGCCCGAAACAGCTAGTGTTCATCTTGACCTTGTTGGTGAGATGGAACAGAAAGCTCAAGCTACCCGCGACCAGCTTGCCGCCATCCGCGAGCGTGAAGCTCACGAGCTTGCCAATATGTCGCAGCATGCGCGGCGGCTAGCGGATAGTGGGTACAACTACCGCGATATTGCCTACCTTCTTGGCATCACCTACGGCAGGGTGGGGCAAATACTCAAAGCGGAAACCAGCACTGCCTAAGTATGCGCGGCAGCTGCAAGTAGCAGGAGTACTCCGTGACGCTATACAAATAGCTAGCGGAAGCCAAGCGGCGCGGTCTTGAATTTGAGGAAATCGCCTATCGCGCCATGACGCTTATCGGGTAGGCAGCACAACCCGAACCTTAGGTGGACTGCTCCCCAGAAGTTGGACTGTGAAAGCACGATCCTCATGTCGAAAAAGGGTGACACGCTCAGTTCCTTAAGTGACTAGTGCTATCTCTCTAGTTGATTCAGGAAAAATAGGGCACGTCCGCGTAGGTGGTGTATGAGTTCTTTCGAATCGTCGGTGATTTGTTGGCAGGGATCGGGTGGTCTCCTTGTTATGCACCGGCACAAGGCTTACCGCGGGTCACAGATACACCACGCTAACGGATGCAATCTCTGGCAGATGAACTCGATGCAGATACGATTCCAATACTCATCGATGAATCGGAATCGTTTCTTAACGTTGTGGGTCTGGTTCGGATGTGAAAAAGCTGAGGCGGCTTTCAACAACTCGTTGGTGTCCCGCAGCTTTTGATTTTCTCGACGCAACCGTGCGTTTTCAGCAGCAAGGTCCTCGGGCATTGATTCCACAACACGTCCTTCGCGACGAGCGGGCTTGCGTTCATTGCCTCGCTGTGTGCCACGAAACGCCCAGCTTTGGTGCCACGATCTTGCAGGCTGCCTGCATGGACATGTTCTCCGCCAGGATGCGATCTTCCACAAGGCGGACCACGCGATCCTTCGCTTCCTGGTCAAATTTTCTTAGGCATGTTCGAGGATTTTCCCATCTACTCAAACGGAACAAAACCTAGGGCACTTCAGTTTTCATGCAATCTGTCTTACACTATCGGCATAAGACGGGTTAAAATCCGTAATAATTGCGAAACCCCGCCGGACATTGTTCGGCGGGCAGGCACAACGCGTGGTCCTCGCTCGAGCCTTCGTGCAACAACCCGACGTTTTGCTTCTCGACGAACCCACCTCGGTGCTCGACATCGGACACGCCCAAGACGTGCTCGAACTTATCGACGCCATGCGCACCACTCGAAACCTCACCGTTGAACGAGTAGAAAAAATCTACAACGCGAAGGTCAAAACATGAGGGCACATCATCGTACCGCGGCGATGAAAAGCACTGTTCAGGAATAATGAACGTTCACTATTCCTGAACAGTGCTGTAGGGTTGCTTTATGACCACTATGCGAACTGGCTCGCAAATATTCATGCGCTCGGGGCAATGGAACGAGTTATGGAAAGAAAAAAATGTTCCACTGCGATTTACCAACCCCAACATCAGTTTTGATGGATCGGAGCGGACAAAAGCTGAAATTGAAGTAGTCGATTCACAAGAGAAAAGCCTTGTTACACGGAATATGCAGATCATTCCGTGGCAGCATGACATAGCGAATCTTCACCTGCCAGAAAGAGATTCGCTCATACTAATACCATGCGCCACTAGAACAGTAGGACGGCGGCTTGCGGCAAGAAATATCGGATTAGCTGACACACGTGGCAATTGCGATATTTCATGGCCAGGCGTGATGATTAAAATCTATGGTCAGCAAGCTGTTACTAGTGCGCGATCCCACCAAAAAACCGCAGTGATTTTTAGCGTGCGACGTGCCCAAGTCGCCGCGATGATATTGACGTATCCATGGCTACTGTCGGAGCCAGTTCGAGTGATAGCCCGATACTCGGGAGTCTCCGTAGGCACCGTAAGCAACGCCCTCAAGATTTTCCAAAAAGCAGGTTATCTTGCCGAAACCATGGACGGGCACCGACTAGTCAACGCGGAATTATTTCTTAGCGCTTGGGCCCGTGCGTATCCCACAGGGCTGGGAGCAGATCTAGAGTTGCTGCGCGGAAAAGCACAACAACTGCCTCCATATAACCTTGAACATTTGGGTGTTAAGGCAAGCGAAAACGCAGTATCAGACCACATTTCTGATGGACAATCTGCTTCGCTATACCTAGGAGAAGAAACCTTTTCACCCAAAGTGATCAAGGAACTTAGACTGGTAAAAAACCCAGCTGGAACAATAACTTTGCGACGAGCTTTTTGGAATACGATAGATGTCAAAGAGATTCCAGAGGCGATTGTGTACGCCGATCTTCTTAATTCTGACGATGCCCGCCTTTGGGATGTTGCTCAAGTAATAAAAGCCATTATCCTTAAACGCGCAAGGGGAGACTGGTTAGGGGACCAAGATGGATGATATTAAACGAGTTGTAACGGCACTCAGCAGTGTGGTTTCAACTGAGAAAATAATGCTCGTAGGAGCTCGATGTCGAGATATACATCAGAAGAACATTGTCGGTGGGGAAGCGTCACGTGCCACAAAAGATATAGATTTTGCATTAGCATTGGAAAACTGGGAACTTTCAGAGCGCTAAAACAACGATTTCCCTCTACAACCAATGCTTGGCAGTCCGTCTTAGTTGAGGGGATCACACTAGACATCATTCCTTTCGGAGAGCTCGAAGAGCCTCTCGGAGAAGTGTCTAGTGGGTACACGCATAAGCTCAATGTACGAGGAATGCAAGAAGTGTTTGAACATGCGCAATTCCTTCAACTGGGTGATGGCTTAACTATACGGATGCCAACAGTGTCGGGTTTAGCAGCATTAAAAATGTTTGCATGGCTGGATCGTGGTCGGGAAACCTATAAAGACGCTCAAGATCTAGCATTGATTTTGGAGTGGGTAGCAAAGGATGACAACGCTTTGTGGGAGCGTGTTGATGAGATCCCTGAAAAATATTGGGGCGAACTCCGTAATATGGCTGGTTTTCTCTTGGGAAGCGATATTAATAAGATTCTTAGCGTGCAATCGCGTGATGCTTTGTTGGCTGGGTGGAAAAATGTGGACGATCAAGCGGTTGAGAGATGCGTGTGGCGTTTAGAAATTCCTAGCAAGAATGCTCCTCAGATTGAGGTGCGCTATGCGCAGATTATGGCAGTGCTTGAGGGGATTTGTGGTGCCTGACCCCCATAAGGTTGAGCTTTCCGGCTACACTCATACCCATGTCTGACTTTGATCTGATCGTGGTAGGTTCTGGCCTGTTTGGCCTGACGGTTGCTGAGCGTGCTGCTAGCCAGCTGGGCAAGAAGGTGCTCATTGTGGAGAAGCGTTCTCACTTGGGTGGCAATGCTTATTCGGAGGCGGAGCCAGAGACGGGTATTGAGATCCATAAGTATGGTGCGCATTTGTTCCACACTTCTAATAAGCGGGTGTGGGATTACGTGAATCAGTTCACCGCTTTCACCGGTTACCAGCACCGTGTGTTTGCTATGCACAATGGCACTGCTTACCAGTTCCCTATGGGTTTGGGTCTGATTAACCAGTTCTTTGGCCGTTACTATACTCCTGATGAGGCTCGCGAGTTGATCAAGGAGCAGTCTGCGGAGATTGATTCCAAGGATGCAACCAACTTGGAGGAAAAGGCGATCTCGCTGATTGGTCGTCCGTTGTATGAGGCGTTTATTCGCGATTACACGGCGAAGCAGTGGCAGACGGATCCGAAGGAGCTGCCGGCGGGTAACATCACGCGGTTGCCTGTGCGCTACAACTTTGATAACCGTTACTTTAATGACACTTATGAGGGTCTGCCTGTCGACGGCTACGCGCAGTGGTTGAGCAACATGGCTGATCACGAGAACATTGAGGTGCGGTTGGACACTGATTGGTTCGAGGTACGTGAGGATCTCCGCGCACAGAACCCTGAGGCTCCTGTGGTCTACACCGGCCCACTGGATCGCTACTTTGACTACTCTGAGGGTCACCTTGGTTGGCGTACCTTGGACTTTGAAACTGAGGTGCTGAACACGGGTGATTTCCAGGGAACCCCTGTGATGAACTACAACGATGCGGAGTTCCCGTACACGCGTATTCACGAGTTCCGTCACTTCCACCCGGAGCGTGAGGATCGCCACCCGAAGGACAAGACGGTGATTATGAAGGAATACTCGCGCTTCGCGGAAGAGGGCGATGAGCCGTACTACCCAATTAACACCCCAAGTGACCGCGAGATGTTGTTCAAGTACCGCGAGCTTGCCGACGCCGAGACGGAGTCCAGCAAGGTGTACTTCGGCGGGCGCTTGGGCACGTACCAGTACCTAGACATGCACATGGCTATTGCCTCGGCATTGTCGATGTTTGATAACAAGCTTGTCGACGCCCTGAAATAACAGCTAAACCGGAAGAGCCCCTAAACGGGGGTATTTCGAAGGATTTTTCTCGGAACTTCACACCGAATCGCTTCCAAACCGGCCGTTTGACTGGATTTGGTGTGAAGTGCCGTCTTTTTCGGGGGTGAGCGGGGGTGGCGCGCCCACCAACGCCCACCAGCGCCACTGAGTTCCATGTCAGAAGGCTAGTGGTCAGCGCCAGGAATAGCCTTCGTGTGATCGCGAACCTTCTCGCCCTCGGCATAGAGCGGCATGCCCTGCTTAGCCTTGTAGAACGGAACGTCGATAGGTGCCAGCGGCTTCATGCCCTTAATCAGATCGGCAGCCTTTTCCGCCATCATGATCACAGGTGCGTAGATGTTGCCGTTAGTAATAATCGGCATTGCGGAAGCATCGCACACATACAAGCCATCAATACCGTGAACCTGCATGTTCTCCGGATCGACCACCGCCATGGCGTCGTCAGCCGAGCCCATCTTCGCAGTACACGATGGGTGCAGGGCAGTTTCGGCGTCGTTACGCACCCACTCCAAGATCTCCTCATCGGTCTGTACGTCCGCGCCGGGTGAAATCTCGCCGTCGGTGTATTCCTTCATCGCATCTGTATCTAGGAGGCGACGTGAAACGCGCACGGCCTCTACCCACTCGCGACGATCCTGTTCAGTGGCCAAGTAATTAAAGATGATCTCTGGTTTGGCCTTAGGATCCGGCGAGGTAATGTGCACATGGCCCAAGGTATCGGAGTACATAGGGCCTACGTGGAACTGGAAACCGTGGTCGCCTTCCGGCTGGGTGCCGTCGTAACGAATCGCCATCGGCAGGAAGTGGAACATTAAGTTCGGGTATGCTTCGTCATCATTCGAACGGGCGAAGCCGCCGGCCTCAAAGTGGGAAGAAGCCACAGGGCCCTTCTTGGTCAGCAACCACTGCAAACCGATAAACGGACGACGCGTCATCTTGTAGTTCGGCTGCACCGACACCGGCTTGGTCACGTTGTACTGGACGTACACCTCCAAGTGGTCCTGCAAGTTAGCGCCCACACCTGGCAGATGCTTGACCACGTCAACGCCGGCCTTTTCCAGCACTTCACGGTCGCCCACGCCGCTGACCTGCAACAACTGTGGGGTGTTGAAGGCGCCACCGCACAAAATGACCTTCTTGGCCATCACACGACGCTTCTTGCCTTTCCACTCATACTCAACACCGGTGGCCTGCGTGCCAGCCTCGTTGAACAAAATCCGAGTGGTCAGCGCACGAGTGCGCACCTCAAGGTTGGTGCGATCCATAACTGGGTGCAAATAAGCACGAGCAGCAGAAAGGCGCTTGCCCTTCAAGATGTTGCGGTCAAAGGGGGCGAATCCCTCTTGGCGGTAACCGTTGACGTCGTTAGTCAGGTTGTAACCGGCCTCTTGAACGGAACGGAAAAATGCCTGGAACAGCGGGGTGGTAGCTGGACCGCGGGTGAGCTTCAGTGGGCCGGTGTGGCCGCGACGGGGATCGTTAGCATCGGCACCCAGTGCGGTTTCCATCTTATTGAAGTACGGCAGCACGTGCTTGAAGTCCCAGTTCTGCATGCCTGGCAACGCGCCCCACTTCTCGTAATCCATAGGGTTACCGCGCTGGAAGATCATGCCGTTGATGGAGCTAGAACCACCGAGAACCTTGCCGCGGGCGTGGTAGATGCGGCGACCGTTCATGTGTGGTTCCGGCTCGGACTCATAAGCCCAGTCGTAGTACTTGTTGCCGATGGGGAAGGAGAATGCTGCGGGCATGTGGATGAATAGGTCCCACAGGGAGTCGGAGCGACCGGCTTCCAGCACCATCACGCTTGTGTCGGGGTCTTCGGAGAGGCGATTGGCGAGCACGGAGCCGGCGGAACCGCCACCCACGATAACCACATCGCGTGTCCGATCTTGAATAAATTCGCCGTCTGTGTCGTGCTTAGAAATTGAGGTGCGGAGTCGGTTTCGTAGACTCATATATCTCCTTTTCCTTTCAGATTTATCAGCTTCTTCTTTTATCCAGTGTGCCAGCGAGTTGAGATTGCTGCCACACAAAAAGTCCTGCGCTGTGTAGTGTCGACAGTGATGTGATGGAGAATGAACACGGTGCAAACAGGCAAAAATGCGACTTAGAAACCGTAATTTTGTCTAAAAAACCAGTGAGTCAAAACTGCTGTCTCACATGGCGAAACACTGACTCCGGCAACAGCAATGATGATGAGTAGACGATAAGAAGAGGTGACATGGCGTGAAAGAAGATGCTCACACAGATGGTGACGCGTCCTCGGTGGACGCATCAACCTCACATGGGGGTAACAAGCAGGGGGTAAAGGAAGCCGCGCCAAAAGTTTTGGTCGGTTCATATAAAGCCGGTGCGGGGGGAGTTGTCGGTGAGAGTTCCGCAGGCGGAAATGACATCCCCGAACCCACCACCAACTGGCCCGTATTCGGCGCATCCGCAGTGGGCATTATTGCGCTGACCCTCTGGGCATTCTTCGCCCGTGAAAAAGCAGCCACGGCACTCGGTGCTGTCACCGAGTGGATCTCTACCAACCTAGGTTGGTTCTATATCCTCACCGCCACCGTGGTGATCGTCTTTGTTATCGGTGTTGCCGTCACCAGAACTGGCAGCATCCGCCTAGGTCCCGATCACTCCCGCCCACAGTTCAAACTCTTCTCGTGGTCGGCCATGCTGTTTGCCGCCGGCATCGGCGTGGATCTTATGTTCTTCTCCGTCGCAGAACCAGTGGCCCAGTACTATGGTCCGCCTGTTGGCCAGGGTGAAACGCGTGAGGCTGCGGAACAAGCCGTGGTGTGGGCACTGTTCCACTACGGCATGACCGGCTGGGCGCTGTACTGCCTCATGGGCATGGCCTTCGGCTACTACGCCTACCGCTTGAACATGCCACTGGCGATCCGCTCGGCACTATATCCGTTGATCGGCAAGCGCATTCACGGTGCGGTGGGTAACTGCGTAGACATTGCTGCCATGCTGGGTACCATCTTCGGTATCGCTGCCTCGCTGGGTATCGGCGTGGTGCAGTTGAATTACGGTATGAAAGTACTCTTCGGGGTAGAAGAAGGCCCTACTTGGCAGATCATCCTTGTGGTGGTATCGGTGGCCGTCGCAACGCTTTCTGCGGTATCCGGCGTGGATAAGGGCATCAAAGTGCTCAGCGAAATCAACGTGCTGCTCGCCATCGCCCTCATGATCTACGTGGTCATCGCAGGTAAAACCGCCTTCTTGCTCGACGGTCTTGTGATGAACATCGGCGACTACGTGTCCTCCCTACCGGGGATGACCATGGACACCTACGCGTTTTCCGACGACCCGGAGCATACCAAGGCATGGTTGGGCGCATGGACCCTATTCTTCTGGGCATGGTGGGTGGCTTGGGCGCCATTCGTGGGCCTGTTCCTCGCCCGTATTTCCCGCGGTCGCACCCTGCGCCAATTCGTGTTCGGCACCTTGAGCATCCCCTTCCTGTTCATTGTGTTGTGGATGAGTTTCTTTGGTAACTCCGCACTCGCCATCGTGCGCGGCGGCGACGATGCTTTTGGCCACGAGGCTGCCGCTAACCCCCAGCGTGGCTTCTACGATCTGCTGGCCACCTACCCAGGTGCGATCTTCCTCGTGGGACTGGCCACCATGATCGGTCTGCTGCTGTACATTACCTCTGCTGACTCCGGTGCGTTGGTGATGAGTAACTTCACCTCCACCACTCACCACAGCAGTCAAGACGGCCCAGTATGGTCCCGAATTTTCTGGGCTGTGGTTGTCGGTGCGCTCACTATTGTGATGCTGCAGCTCGACGGTATTGCCACCGTCCAGTCGGCTACCGTGGTGATGGGACTGCCGTTTACCATCGTGATCTACTTGGTCATGGCCGGTTTGGTGCGCTGTTTCCGATTGGAGCAAACCCAAAAGGACGCTCGCGTGGTGTCGGTCCATGCTGCCATGTCGGGGCGTAGTACCATCGGTGAGCAGCAGGGACACTCTATTTCGTGGCGTCGTCGTCTTAGCCGTGCCAACACTTGGCCGAGCGCTGCTAAGGCGCAGGCGTACATCACCAATGTGGCAACGCCGGCGCTCACGCAGGTGGCTGAAGAGCTGTGCCGCAAGGGAATCAACGCGCGGTTGGTTACTACAAAGACGCAGGCGGTTGAGGGCTTGGACCTGATCGTGGAGATGGGTTCCGAACAAAACTTCCGCTACCAGCTTTTCCCTGTGTGTAACCCCGTGCCGCAGTTCACCCGTAAGGCCAATGCCTCGGAGAAGGAAACCTACTACCGCCTTGAGGTGTGTGACCTGACCGGTTCTTTGGGGTACGACATCTACGGCTATACCCAGGAACAGCTCATCGACAACGTGCTGGATTTGTACGAGCGTCACCTCGAATTCCTGCACATGCATAGTGATCTGCCGGGGTCTTCGGATCTGAGCGATGGTGCAACTCCACCGTTGTTCTCCTAAGATCGGGGGCCCGCTAGGGCACTTTTTAGGTAAACAATCAACACAGTATTAAAGGAGAAAATATATATGACCACATCGAACGCAGTATTTGATCCCCAGAAGTCCGAGCTTCTTGCCGGCTGCTTTAGCGATTCCAACAAGCCTGCCACCTTATATATCAATGGAACGTGGCAGCCTGCCGATAGTGGCGAGGTGCGCACGATTACCAATCCTGCTGACGGCAGCGTGGTGGGTGTTGTGTCGGAAGCGGGGGAGCGCGATACTGAGCGTGCGATTGCGGTAGCGCGTGAGACGTTTGATCGCGGTGAGTGGTTGGCGGTGCCTGCGGTTGAGCGTGGCAAGATTTTGCTCAAGGTTGGTGCGCTGCTGCGTGAGCATAAGGATGAGTTTGCGCGCGCGGAGTCCGCTGATACCGGTAAGCGCTTGGCGGAGTCTGAGCTGGATATGGATGACATTGCCAATGCTTTTGATTACTTTGGCACCCTCGCCCAGCACGAGGCGGGTCGCGTGGTTGATCCGGGCGATCCGAATGTTCGCTCGCGTATCGACGTCGAACCGGTTGGTGTGTGCGGTTTGATTACGCCATGGAATTACCCGTTGCTGCAGGTTTCGTGGAAGGTGGCTCCGGCGCTGGCTGCTGGTAATACGTTTGTGTTGAAGCAGGCGGAGCTTACGCCGCATACGGCCATGATGTTGATGACTCTCTTTGAGCGTGCGGGTGTTCCAGCTGGTGTGGCTAACTTGATTACCGGTGCTGGTGCTCACTGTGGCAATCCGTTGTCTACCAGCCCGTTGGTGGACATGGTGTCCTTTACCGGTGGTCTGGTCACCGGTCGTTTGATTGCGCGCAATGCAGCTGAAACGGTGAAGCGAGTAGCTCTTGAGCTAGGCGGTAAGAACCCGAACGTGATCTTCGCGGACGCCGACTTTAATGCTGCTGTGGATAACGCTCTCAACGGTGCGTTTGTGCACTCCGGCCAGGTTTGTTCGGCAGGTTCGCGCATTGTGGTGGAAGAGTCCATCCATGATCGCTTTGTGGAGGAACTTACTCGCCGCGCTGCCCAGATTAAGCTCGGCGGTCCTCTCGACACCGCTGCGGAGACTGGACCATTGATCTCCCTTGAGCACCGCGACAAGGTGGATGCGTATGTGGTTGCCGCCAAGGAGCAAGGGGCTACGATCACCACCGGTGGTCGTGTTGCCGATGCCAGCGACAATGAGGGATCGCACGCTACCGGAAACACCGATCTGGCGGCCGGCGCTTTCTACTTGCCGACGATCATCGACAACTGCACCCGCGACATGGACTGTGTGCACGATGAAGCATTCGGTCCAACCGTGACTGTAGAAACCTTCCGTACCGAGGAAGAAGCCATTGCCATTGCCAATGACACCGAATACGGTTTGGCTGGTGCCGTGTGGACCCAGGATGCCGGAAAGGCTGAGCGTGTTGCCCGCAAGCTGCGCCACGGCACTATCTGGATCAACGACTTCCACCCTTATCTGCCACAGGCCGAGTGGGGTGGCATGAAGCAGTCCGGTAACGGTCGCGAGCTAGGCCCTACCGGTTTGGCGGAGTACCAAGAGCACAAGCACGTCTACCAGAACATCGCTCCTGCTGTGACTGGGTGGTTCGCCGGCTAAACTGGCTTCTTGTATTAAATAAGGAGCAAGGGAGTTTTCGTTGGGTATCGACCATGCCGTGTGGAGCTACATGATCTCGCTACGTTCGGAGTGGTTGACCGCCCTCGTCGTGCCCTTCACTTTGGCATTCGCGCCACGCTACGTCCTGTTATATTCCGCACTGTGGTCTGCGTGGCGTGCCCGCCGTACCCCACCGCTACAAGCAGTATTTCCACTGCTAGCGGTGGGTTTTGCTGTATCACTTAGTCCGGTACTTAAAGCACTTATTGGTCGCGAACGCCCACCGATCGCCGAGCAGCTGCTGTACCATTTCAACCCATCAATGCCCTCTGGTCATGCGGTGGCAGCCTTTGCTCTTGCCACGGTTATTTCTTATCTCTCAACGCGCGCTTGGGTGCAGCAATTGGCGTGGTGTGTGGCGGTGCTGGTGGCGCTTAGCAGGCTTTATGTGGGGGTGCATTGGCTTAGCGACGTCCTCGTGGGTGGCGCGATTGGGGTTATTGCGGTGTGGTTAATTTGGTCTGCTTGCCGCTTCAATCAGCCGAATTCGGAATAAAACAACTACGCTGTTATGTGAAGAGTGCCCACTTTCCCTGTTTTGTGGTTGGTGAGGCACGACCGCACTTATTAGAAAGGCCCCATGCTTACCATGAGTAAAGCAGTCGAATCACTGCAGCGCTTCCTGATGCCTAAAGCAGGAGAGCCGCACGACGTCCGCATGCTCTACCTGATTGAGTCTGAGCACAACAATGGCCGCGCCATGTGGAACGACCGCCACTCTGTTGCTATCTCTGCTGGCGACGAAGTGAGCTTTCAGACATACTTCAATGCGTTCCCTGCCAGCTACTGGCGTCGTTGGACGCAGCTGGACAACGTAATCCTGCGCGTAGAGGTCACGGGTACTGCCCGTGTGGATGTGTTCCGCACCAAGATCGACGGGGCGTCGTACGCCGAGCAAGGCCAAGTGGTCAGCGATGGCGTTGTGGAATTCGACCTGAGCTTGGCTCCTTTCGAGGACGGCGGCTGGCTGTGGTTCTACGTCACCGCAGAAACCGACGTCACCTTCAAAGCCGGTTGGTACGCTCCGCAGGCACCGCAGCCACAGGTGATGCCAGATGGCAGCCAAGTGGGACCTTTTGATAAGCGCGTGACGGTGGGTATCCCTACCTTTAACCGCCCAACTGACGCTGTCGCTGCACTGACCGCGCTGTCGGAAGACCCAGAAGTTGATGCGGTCATCGACGCTGTGATCATGCCCGACCAAGGCAACAAGCACCCAGCAGATGAGCCAGGATATAAGGAAGCAACCGAGCACTTCGGTGATCGTTTCTTCGAGTTCCGCCAAGGCAACCTCGGTGGTTCCGGCGGTTACTCCCGCATTATGTACGAGGCACTCGGTGGCGTAGATGGCACCAAACCAGCCGGTGCCGCACAGTCGCCTTACATCCTGTACATGGATGACGACATCGCCATCGAGCCGGACTCCGTCCTGCGTGCACTTCAGGTAGCTCGTTACGCCAAGAGCCCTATCTTGGTTGGCGGCCAAATGCTTAGCCTGCAAGAACGCAGCCACCTGCACTCCATGGGTGAGGTTGTGGACCGCAACATCTTCATGTGGACCTCCGCACCATTCGTGCACTACGACCACGACTTTGCAAGGTACCCCTTGAGCGATCGCCCAAGCCCCGACGCCCCAAGCGATCGTCCTAAGACTGAAGACTTGCACCGCCGTATCGACGTCGACTACAACGGCTGGTGGATGTGCATGATCCCACGCGTGGTTGCGGAGCAGATCGGCCAGCCACTGCCACTGTTTATCAAGTGGGACGATGCCGAATACGGCCTGCGCGCCGGCAACGCCGGATTCGCCACCGCCACCTGGCCTGGTGTAGCCATCTGGCACCTCGCATGGTCGGATAAAGACGACGCCATCGACTGGCAAGCCTACTTCCACCTACGCAACCGCTTGATCGTCGGCGCTATCGAAAACGGCAACCCAGCAGGCATGGTGCGATCCATGCAAAAGGCCACCCTCAAGCACCTCCTGTGTTTGGAGTACTCCACGGTTGCTGTTCAAAACGAGGCAATGAAAGACTTCCTCGCAGGACCATCGCACCTCTTCGACATCCTTGAAACCTCTCTGCCACGCATTAATGCGCTGCGCAAGAACTACTCGGATGCCGTCGTATTGCCAAGTGCCGCTGATCTGCCACGGCCTTCCGGCGCGCCGGGTGTGCCAACGGTGTACAACCTGAGTGGTCCGCTGGCTCCTGTGAAGAAGGTCGGCTGGTTGCTCAAGGGCATTAAGCACACCTTGTCTAAGGAGAATCCGCAGCACCACGATGTGCCGCAGGCTAACTTGGCTCCGATTAACGCTCGTTGGTTTAGCTTGTCGCGTCTCGACGGCGTCACGGTGTCGACCGCCGATGGTCGCGGTGTTGTCTACCGCAAACGCGACCGTACTCAGGCCAAGGAACTTTTGCAGGAGTCGTACCGCCTGCAAAAAGAGGTTGCTGCGAACTTCGATCGCCTGCGTGAGGAGTACCGTGCGGCTCACAAGGAGCTGACCAGCCGTGAGGCGTGGGCGAAGATTTTCGAGGAACCACAAGGGGCTGAGGAGTCCTAGTGAAAGAAGCAGACATACTTGTAGAGGTGCAAAAACACCTTGCTACTCCGGGCGTGTTGGCCACGGCTCGCGGTTTGAGTCATTTTGGTGAGCATGCCTTGGGGTGGATGGGCATGG
This sequence comes from Corynebacterium diphtheriae, assembly GCF_001457455.1. NCBI lineage: Bacteria > Bacillati > Actinomycetota > Actinomycetes > Mycobacteriales > Corynebacteriaceae > Corynebacterium > Corynebacterium diphtheriae. Next base: position 2,266,229 of record NZ_LN831026.1, on the reverse strand, counting down.
GTGCGCTGGGCGCGCTTATCGACGCTCCCCGTCGTGGGCAGTGGGTTCGTCTCGTTATAGCTGCCTTTGTGAGCCATGCCATAAGTGTGGTGGTAAAGCGAATCGTGAGACGTAAACGCCCTCATGATCCACGCATCAAAATCGGTGTCGGAACCCCATCCAAGCTGAGTTTTCCCAGCTCACATGCGACGTCGACAAGCGCTGCGCTGGTGAGCCTCGCACGGATCACCCGCAACCCGCTGCCGCTGCTGGGTATCCCTGTGATGATGGTGTCGCGTATGGTTCTCGGAGTACATTATCCGACCGACGTGGCCACCGGCGCTCTCGTAGGTGCGGTCACTGCAGAAGCAATTGCACGAACTGGGAAGGTGAAATGAGCAAGAACCAAGGCTTTATCGAGCCGGAGCCACACACCCGCGGCGTTGAGCTAGACAAGAAACGGCAACCGCCTAAAAACCTTGTCGACGGCATGATCAAAGCGCTGCGCCCGAAGCAATGGGTGAAAAACGTTCTGGTTCTTGCTGCCCCAGCGGCCGCCGGTGCCGACGCCCTGCTGAGCACCCGCACCCTGTTCGACATCCTCATCGCCTTCGTAGCGTTTTGTATGTCTGCCTCCGCGATCTACCTGATCAACGATGCCCGCGACGTAGAAGCTGACCGCGCACACCCCACCAAGCGTTTCCGCCCGATCGCGGCCGGCGTGCTTCCCGTGGGCTTGGCCTACATCATGGCCGTGGTCCTTATCATCGCCGCGGTTGCGATCAGCTACACCGCATCGTCTGGCCACGGCTTGGCTATCGTGGTTGCTGTTTACATTGCACTGCAGCTGGGCTACTGCTTCGGCTGGAAGCACCAACCAGTGATCGACATCGCTCTGGTGTCCTCTGGATTCATGCTGCGTGCGATGGCCGGCGGTGTTGCTGCCGGAATCGACCTATCGCAGTGGTTCCTGCTGGTCGCAGCATTCGGTTCGCTGTTTATGGCCTCGGGTAAACGCTACGCAGAGATTTTGCTCACGCAAAAATCAGGTGCGAAGATCCGCAAGTCCCTTGAGGGCTATACCCCTACCTACCTGCGCTTTGTGTGGACACTTTCTGCGACTGCCGTGGTCATGGCTTATTCCCTGTGGGGCTTTGAGATGGCCAAGGCTGCAAGCGGTACTGCCTCCGTGTGGTACCAGGTTTCTATGGTTCCTTTCACCGTGGCAATTTTGCGTTATGCGGCAGACGTCGACCGTGGTGAAGGCGGTGCGCCTGATGAGATCGCATTGTCGGACCGTCCGCTGCAGTTCTTGGCCTTGGGCTGGGTTATTTGTATCGGTATCGCTGTCTACCTAGTACCGGCTCTATAAAAAGGACGCCTCGGAATTAGAAGAAGCATGCGTATGAGTCGAATCCGGAACTGGAGTACACCTCAGTTATCCACCCTGATCAGCGTGGTTGTTGTGGGTGTGCTCATGTTCTGGGGAGGTTGGGCGCGTCGCTGGATGAGCGACGACGGCCTCATCGTGTTGCGGACCGTGCGGAACTTACTCGCCGGCAACGGTCCAGTGTTTAACGTCGGGGAACGTGTTGAGGCCAGTACCTCAACACTGTGGCAATACATTATTTATCTCTGTGCCCTTATCAGTGGCGCTGATATTCACCTCATTGCGCTCGGGGCCTCTTTAATCTTGAGCGTGCTAGCACTCATGGTGGGCGCCTATGCCACAGCAGTGCGTTACCGTGACAGTGCCCACCTGTTGGTGCCTTTTGGTGCACTCATTTATATAGCGCTTCCTCCCGCGCGGGATTTTGCCACCTCCGGTTTGGAGTGGGGCCTGTCCATTTTCTACTTAGCGGTGATGTGGTGGTTGAGCGGTACCAAGCGCACCTACCTCTTTGCTTTTTGGCTAGGGATCGGTTGGCTAATCCGCCCCGAAATGCTGCTATATAGCGCCATTTTTGGGCTGTGGCTGTTATATAAGGCCACGGATTGGTCGCAACGTTGGAAGATCATCGCAGTGGCGGTCCCCGTTCCGCTGGGGTATGAGGTCTTCCGGATGGGGTACTACGGGTTGCTGGTGCCACATACGGCCGTCGCAAAGTCGGCGAGCTCTAGCGACTGGGCTGGTGGGCTGAGCTACCTGTGGGATTTGGTCAGCAGTTATGGCATGTACCTTCTTCTACCTGTGGTTGCGGTACTGGTCGTGGGACTGGAACGTCGTGGGGCGCTGATGATTGCCTGCGGCCTGCTTCATGCTGTGTATGTGATTAAGGTCGGCGGCGATTTCATGCATGGTCGCATGCTGCTCCTACCGCTGTTCGCACTGCTGCTACCTATTATGGTGGTTCCGGTGACAAAGAAAAATGGCTGGGCTGCGGCTGCAGTGGCGGTCTGGGCGCTGGGAGTTACCCTGCACGGGCACACGTATGAGCGTCCCACTGGTACCCAGGCGCAGACGGAGCTAGGCATTGTCGACGAGCGGGAGTACTGGACGCAGACCCTGCACCGCGATACCCCACCGCGGCATGCGAGCCACTTCCTTAGCGCACCTGCGCTGCGCAACTTTGATTCCGCCCTTGACAAAGGCCATGCCACTAACGGTGCCTACTTGGTTAATTATGTGGTGGATAAGAAGCGGGATCTTCTTTCTTGGGCCGTGGTGCCTCGGGATGGCGAGCAGCCGTTGGCGCTGATGCACCTCAACCTCGGCATGACGAGTATGAATGCTGGTCTTGATGTGCGTGTGCACGACACTGTCGGTTTGAGTACTCCTTTGGCTGCGCGTCAACCAAAGATCGACGGTGGGCGTATCGGGCATAACAAGCAGCTGCCATTGGAGTGGGATCTGGCGGATTCCAGTGCGGATCTCAACATCTTGCCTAAGTGGGTGGATAAAGAGGAAACCCGTCAGGTGCGAGAGATGTTGCAGTCAGGTGACGCTGCAGAACTCATGGCTTCTTATAAGGAACCGATGAGTGTCAAGCGCTTTGTTAAGAACATGAAGTTTGCGGTGACAACGGGTCTTACTTTGCAGTTTGATGGTGCGTCCAGCGGCGATGTTGATCACAAATAGAACCTGAATTACCCCTGAGATTATGTCAAAGGTGCCGGAGCTGCTGCAGGTGTGTTATTTTAATCAAGATTTTGTCTCAAATCCGTAACATAAGCCGTAACATAAGCCTGTTAATGGCGATATAACGTGAAGAGACACCTGGTTGAAGTCGAGGAGATTTATGACAATCGCATCACGGTTGAAGAAGGTCAGCAGGAAAGCTGCCGCCACTGTCGCAGCTGTCGCCGCAGCCGCATCCATGGTTGTCGCAGGTACGGGCGTCGCAACGGCAGGAAACCGTGACTTCCTGCGAGCTGATGCTACTGGTACTTGTGACTGGGACGGCGTTGGCTTTTGGGTTCAGCGCTGTGACGTTTTCTCCCCAGCAATGGGCCGTAACATCACCGTTCAGATTCAGCCAGCTCAGCGTGGTGGCAACGCCGGCCTGTACCTTCTCGACGGTGCTCGTGCCACCGACATTGCTAACGCATGGACGGTAGACGCTCACGCACAGGATCTCTTCGTTGACCACAACATCACCTTGGTTATGCCAGTTGGTGGCGCTGGTTCCTTCTACACCGACTGGGTTGGTCCTGCGGGCCCTCAGAAAGCTGTGTACAAGTGGGAGACCTTCTTGACCTCCGAGCTGCCAAGCTACTTGGCTGCTAACTTCGGTGTTTCCCCAACCAACAACTCCATCGCTGGCCTGTCCATGGGTGCTACCGCAGCAATGAACTTGGCTGCTCTGCACCCAGATCAGTTCCGTCAGGTGCTCAGCTTCTCCGGTTACCTTTCTATGTCGGTTCCTGGCACCTACTTGATGATGGGCTTGGCATTGCAGGAAATCGGTGGCTTTAACATCAACAACATGTACGGTTCCTTCTTCGGTCTGCGTCGCTTCCAGCTCGATCCACTGATCAACGCTGGTGGCCTTGCCGGCAAGGATGTGTACGTTTCTGCGGCTAGCGGTATCTGGGGTGCTCCAGACTCCAACTACCCAGTGGGCGACCGTATCAACGGCAGCGTTCTAGAGATTGCATCTCGCGTATCTACTCGTATCTGGGAAGCACAGGCTCGTTCGATGGGCTTGAACGTCACCACGAATTACCCATCCACGGGTATTCACAACTGGCCACAGTGGCGCTACCAGATTGAGACAACCAAGGGTCGTATCCTTGACGTGATGAACGCCTGGTAATGAGTTTTCTACCCCCGCCTTTGGCGGGGGGTTATTCTTATTTCTATGCGTTTTACGTGGTTGTGGGCCCTCGTGGTGGGTATCGCCAGCGCCGTGCGAGTTCATTTCTCGGCGCAGCCGGACGATTGGGCTAGTTTATGGATTGCAGCCAGGATGGTTGCGGATGGGAAAACGGAGTATCTGTATGCTCTGGATCCTAATGATTTTGCGTCCTTTTCTGGAGACGTGTGGCCGGCCTATGCGGCTGAGATTTCCGAGCTAGCACCCTATGCGCACCCATTTGTTCACAACCCGTTGGTGGCATATTTGCTCACGCCTTTAACGTGGTTGAGCTTTGAGCAGAGTGTGCTGTTGTTGGCTGCGTGCAATGGTGTTGCAGTGGTGGCATTTGCGGCTGCGTGTTTGAAGCTGTGGGGTAGTTTTGATGCGACGAAGCTGGTGGCGGCGTCGCTAGTTATTTGGTTATCGTTGCCAGTTCAGTTGAGCCTGTGGATCGGCCAGACTACCCCCATTATCATCGCCTTGACGGTTGTGGGCTTGGCTTTACGACGCCCTTGGCTTGCCGGCTTCCTGTTGTCGTGCGCGGTGCTGGTGAAATTGACTCCGGTGATTTTGATTCCGGTGATGTTGTTGTGGCGGAGGCGTGCTGCGTTGTGGGCCGCTGGTTGGACTGCGGCGTGGGCTATTGCCAGTGTGGTTCTGGTTCCATGGGCAACATTGCGTGATTGGTTTACAACGTTGCGGTGGTTGGGGTCGAAGACCTTGGTGGCACCGGTGAACCAGTCGGTGGATTCTGTCGTGGCGCAGTGGAGTGAGCCTGGGAAAGCGGAGATGCTGGTCGAGGTGCGTGATGCGGGGGAGGCAGTGGTGTGGAAGCTGCTGATTTGTGCTGTTATTGCTGTGGTGTTTGCGTGGGCGATGTGGTCTTCACGGCAGTGGCGTTATCACCTGGCGGTGACCGTGGTGGCGTGCACGGTGACGGCGATGGCGTCGATTGTGTGGTCGCATTACACGATGTTGGCGTTTTTGCCCTTGATTGGTGCTGGGGTGGTGACGCGCTATCAGTGGGTGCGTATTGCCGCGATGTTGCCGGTGGTGTTGTTGCTGCCACCTTTGGGCGAGGTGTTTGATCCGGAGTCGACTCCGTTGGCGTTTGTGGGTAATGGTTTGGGGGCCATGCTGGCGGGTGTGGTGATCGTGGTGGTTGCGGTGGGGTTGCAAAAAGATTTGAAACCAGATGTGGGGGTTTACGGAGTGTCACTGGATAAAGTCTCAAGTTCAACTTAAAGTTACTTCTAGACTCATGTTTCACGATTGTCACAATGGTCCCACATGCTGTTGTGACGTGGATCGAGTAGACGTTGAACGACGGACGAATACCCGATGGGACTTGGGAGCGTTTCACAGGAGGGGAACCTGTGAAGCCTCGTGGGTTTTGTTGGCGTCCCCTGCACTCAGGAGAATTTTTTATGCGCGACACCGCATTCCGCAAGCGTGGTTCCCTCTGGATTGCCACCGCCGCCGTGCCCGTTGCTTTGGCAATGGGTGCCTCGGTTATGGTTCCAGCCAACGCTCAAAGCTCAGGCAGCTCAGGGCTGCTGGGTGGTCAAACCGATTACCTTAACCAGCAAGGCGTGAAGCGCACCCCAGTGCGCACTGATCACCCTAAGATTGATGGCCTGCCAGCTGGTGTATCCGTCGATCGTGTGGAGTGGCTCGGTGGCCGTCGTGTTGCCGTCTACGTGAACACTCCTTCTATGGGCCAGGTGCAGGTTCAAATACTCTTGGCTCGCGACTGGTTCCAGGATCCTAACCGCAGCTTCCCATCTGTGTGGACCCTTGATGGTCTGCGCGCTACCGATGTGGAAAATGGCTGGACCATTGGTACCAACATCGAGCAGTTCTACTCTGATAAGAACGTGAACGTGATCTTGCCGGTTGGCGGCCAGTCTTCTTTCTATTCTGACTGGCAGCAGCCAAACAATGGCAAGCACTACAAGTGGGAAACATTCCTGACTAATGAGCTCGTCCCTGTGCTCAAGAATGGTTTCCGCACTAACGACGACCGCGCTGTCGTCGGCCTGTCCATGGGTGGTACGGCTGCCATCAACTTGGCTGAGCGTCGCCCTGACCTGTTTAAGTTCGTTGGCTCCTTCTCTGGATACTTGGATACCACCTCGATTGGTATGCCAGCTGCTATCCGCGCTGCGCAAAAGGACGCCGGTGGTTACGACAGCACCGCTATGTGGGGACCTGACGGTAGCCAAGATTGGATCGACCACGATCCTAAGCTCGGTGTTGAGGCACTTCGTGGCATCACTACCTATGTGTCTGCAGGTTCCGGACGCGATGACTTCGGTGAACCGGGTTCGGTTGCTAACAAGAAGGGTAGCTACGCGGGTATCGGCCTTGAGGTGATCTCTCGTATGACCACCGAGACCTTCGTTGCTCATGCCCGTCGCGCAGGTGTTGAGGTTCAGGCATTCTTCCGTCCATCGGGCGTGCATGACTGGCCTTACTGGCAGTTTGAGATGACTCAGGCATGGCCATACATGGCTAATGCGCTGGGCTTGTCGGAATCTGATCGCGGCGCATCTTGTGCTCCAATCGGTGCGATTGCTGAGGCCGTGAAATCCGGAAAGGTGGGCTCCTGTGTGAACAACGAGTACGACGTCCCAGGTGGTAAGGTTGAGGACTTTGTCAGCGGTCGCGCTTACTGGTCACCATCGACTGGTGCACATGCCCTCTACGGTCGTATCAACGCCCGCTACAGCGAAATGGGCGGTCCGCAGTCGTGGCTGGGATTCCCCATCAGCAGCGAGTTCGCCATCAAGGACAACGCTCGCGTGGTGCAGTTCCAAAATGGCAACATCTATTGGTCCCCTGAGCGTGGCGCTATTGCCGTGCCAAAGGACATCGTGGATAAGTGGGGCGAGCAGCAGTGGGAGAATGGCTTCTTGGGCTTCCCTGTTGCTGAAGCTAAGGAAGTAGCTGGCGGCTTTATCCAAGAGTTCGAGGGCGGCCTTGTGGTGCGCACTAAGGACAACAAGAACCAGTGGCTGCGCGGCGAGATCGCTAAGAAGTACCGTGAGATGAAGACCGCTGAGTCTGAGCTGGGCTTCCCAGTTTCTGATGAGATTAAGATCAACGGCGGTGCTTTCCAGCAGTTCGAGCACGGCAACATCTACTGGTCTGCTGCTACCGGAGCACACTTCATCCGCAAGGGCGACATCTTCAACACGTGGGGTGTGAAGAAGTGGGAGCAGGGTGAGTTGGGCTTCCCTGTGACCGACCACACTCAGATCCCTGCTGGTGGCGAGGAAATAACCTTCCAGCACGGTAAGATTTCGCAGGTCAATGGCGTTATCCGTGAGGAGCGTCGCTAATGCGTAGGGCCGTGGGTCTTGCGGCTGTCGCATGTCTTGCGCTGGCTGGTTGCGGTGAAGCAACAGTGACGGACGAGGAGCAGAGCTCCTCGGTGGCGCCGTTGACCAAGCCGTCGAAAGCTGCGGCGAAGAGCTCGGAGTCGAATTCCGCTAAGGCGTCGACGTCTGCGAGCCGCAGTGCCGAGCCTACCGCTGTGATGGGCGGTCCGGCGGGCGAACCGCAGGAAAACGACGTGCCTGGTAAGCAGGTCAGTGAAGTGCCGCAGCAAAGCTTTGAGCCCACCAAACAGGACAAGGGTTACCTCGAGTCCTTGGAAAAGGGTGGCGTAAAGGTTGAGGGTGTAGAAAGCCAGATGGTTGGCTTGGGTAACCTCGTGTGCGGCAAGGCTGATGGCGTGAATCCGGCGACGGTTCAGGCGGTTGCTGGCCAGCTGATTGAGCAGAAACGAACCACCAAGAACTTTGATGAGCTGGTCAAGCTCATTGAAAGTTCTGCGAAATCCGCGTACTGCTAGTAGTTATGAAAAAACTTCTGACGGTCGTAGCCACCGTGGTTGTGCTGGTGATTATTCTCGCCGGTGTGGTCCGCTGGATGAACACGAGTTCTGATGAGCAGCCTGGCTCGCCGGCGGCTCCTTCGAGCAGTGAGCAGCCATCCCAGCCTGATTCTTGCCCTGCTGTTGAGGTTATCTCGGCGCCGGGTACGTGGGAGTCGGCGCGTGACGACGACCCCCTGAATCCGATGGCGAATCCGGCGTCGTTCATGCTGAGCATTTCTCGTCCGCTGCAGGAGCAGTACGCGGGGGATGTGTTGGTGTGGACGTTGCCGTACACCGCGCAGTTCCGCAACATCAATTCCCAAGAAGAGATGTCTTATGACGAGTCGCGTCAGGAAGGCACTTCGACTTTGGAGGGCGAGTTGGTGCGGATGCATAAGGAGTGCCCGCAGACTGACTTTGTGATGGCGGGCTTTTCGCAGGGTGCTGTGATTGTTGGCGATATTGCTAACCGTATTGGTACCGGTGCTGGGGTTATCCCAGCGGAGCGTGTCAGGGGTGTCGCCCTGATTGCTGATGGTCGCCGCGAGCCTGGTGTGGGCCAGGCCGTGGGCAATCCGGTTGCCGGTGTGGGAGCAGAGATTGCTTTGCAGCCGCTGAATCTGCTGGTCCAGCCGATTGTTCCTGGTGCTACGATGCGCGGTCCGCGCGTGGGTGGTTTCGGTGAGTTGGATGCCAAGACGGTGGAGATTTGTGCACCGGATGACACGATTTGCGACGCCCCTCGGGATGTGGGCAATGCGCTCGCACGGGCGCAGGCGCTGGTGGAAGCCAATGGTGTGCACGCCTTGTATGCCACCAACCCGAATGTGTTCCCAGGGACGACAACAAACCAGTGGGTTGTTGATTGGGTCCGAGGGCTTATCGACGGATAATCCAACGCCCGTGTAACATTTTTGTCATCAAAAACAATATGTTGCATGGACGTTATTTACTTTGAAGGAGACGTATGGATCTGCATAAAGCCATGGGCCAGTTCTTTGACGCCAAGGGTAATATTGCGCTACCGCCACAAATTACGCTCGCAGGTCTGAGCGAATTGTTCTACCAGTCGGATGTTGATGGCGGCGATCGTCATTGCATGCGCTACTGGGATTACAGTACTGAAGGTGGCGTGGCTCGTGACTACAACCGCCGCGAGATCAACACTCGCATTAAGTCGGTGGCAGCACGCCTCCAGCAGGTGGCACAGCCTGGGGACCGTGTAGCTATTTTGGCTAACAACAGCCCTGAGTACCTCTTTGGCTTTATCGGCGCTTTGTATGCGGGTCTGGTGCCTGTTCCGCTGTATGATCCTTCGGAGCCAGGGCATGCCGATCACCTCACCGCTGTGATGGCTGACGCGCAGCCAGCTATCGTGCTGACGAACAATGCGTCGGCTGCGGCGGTTCGTCGTTTCTTCTCTGCGCTGCCAGGTGCACAGCGCCCTCGTATTATCTCCATTGATTCGCTGCCGGATACGCTTGCGCAAAGCTATCAGATCCCTACGCCGTCGATGGCTGCTGCTGCGATCAACCCTGTTGATCTGCCAGCATTCTTGCAGTACACCTCAGGTTCTACCCGCACCCCTGCCGGTGTGGTACTGACCAACCGTTCGATCGTGACCAACGTGCTGCAGATTTTCGCCGCGGCTCAGTTGAAGACTCCGCTGCGTTTGGTGTCGTGGCTGCCGCTGCACCATGACATGGGCATCATCTTGGCCGTGTTTGTTACGTTGTTGGGCTTGGAGTTCGAGATGATGTCGCCACGCGACTTCATTCAGCAGCCAAAGCGTTGGATTGACCAGCTTGATCGTCGTGAGGGCGATAACGCGGTCTACGCTGTGGTTCCGAACTTCGCACTCGAGCTTGCTGCACGTTATGCAACGCCTTCTGAGGGCTTGGATCTTTCTGCTGTTGAGGGCCTGATTATTGGTTCGGAGCCAGTAACCGAAAAGGCTGTGGAGGCATTCGCTGAGACGTTCGGGCCTTATGGTTTGAATAGGCAGAACATGCGCCCGTCGTATGGCCTTGCTGAGGCATCACTGCTGGTAACTACCCCGCAGACCCCGCAGCGCCCTGTGATTTCTTACTTTGATCGTGAGCAGTTGGCTGCAAACCGTGCGGTGATCGTCGACAAGGGCGATAACGCAGTGGCGTTGACCGGTGTGGGGCAGGTTGTGCGCCCACAGAACTTGGTCATCGTGGATCCTGAGACGCGCACCGAGGTTGCAGATGGCACTATTGGTGAGCTGTGGGCGCATGGTGAGAACATGGCTGCTGGCTACTTGGATCGTCCAGAAGATACCGCAGAGACGTTCCACAACACCTTGGCTGGTCGTTTGGAGAACTCCCGTGCGGCAGGTGTGCCGGAGGAGTCCACGAAGTGGATGGCGACCGGTGACCTTGGTGTGATTGTGGACGGTGAACTCTACATCACGGGTCGTTTGAAGGATCTTGTGATTATTGCGGGTCGTAACCACTATCCGCAGGATATTGAGTACACGGTGGATCATGCTTCTGAGCACATCCGCCCTGCTGCAGTGGCTGCCTTTGCTATTGAGGGCGACGCCGTGGAGCAGCTGATCATCTTGGCGGAGCGCGATCTGGATCGTGATCCATCTGGTGATGCGGAGGCTATCGACGCTATCCGTGCTGCCGTCACGGAGGCTCATGGTGTGGTTCCTGCGGATATCCGTATCGTGGCCCCAGATGAGATCTTGCGTTCTTCCTCCGGCAAGATTGCTCGCCGCGTGAATAAGAAGGCGTATCAAGAATCCCACTAGATTTTTTGGGATATTGCCCCGCGCGTGAAACATTTGTGACGCGTGAGACGATATAGAATAGAACGACTGTCTCGTCTGCAATATTCTGAGGTTAAAGTATGGATTCTCGCGTCACGGCTATGACCACTTCGCAGCTACGCACATGGCTGCGAGATTGGGTCCTAGCCACTACAGGTTTGCCCGCGGAAGAAATCACCGATGATAAACCGATGCAATCTTTTGGGCTTTCCTCCCGTGACGTGGTGCTACTTTCCGGGGAATTAGAAAACCTCTTGGGCGTCAAACTCGACGCGACCATCGCTTATGAGTACCCGACGATCGCGGCGCTGAGCCAGCGTCTGATCGAGGGTGCTCCTGAGGCGGCCACCCCTGTCTTTACACAGCGGGAAACTCAGCGCACCGCGTCCCATGACATCGCTATCGTGGGTATGGCTGCCCGTTACCCTGGCGCACATGACATCGATCAAATGTGGTCGATGCTCATTGAGGGCCGCGACGGTATCACCGACCTGCCGGAGGGCCGTTGGTCGGAATATGCTGCTGACGAGGTCACCAGCGAAAACATAGCTAATACCGATTTACGGGGCGGCTACTTAGACGACATTGCTTTCTTTGATGCAGAGTTCTTTGGACTATCTCCGCTGGAAGCAGTCAATATCGATCCGCAGCAGCGCATCATGTTGGAGCTGACATGGGAGGCTCTTGAGCACGCGCACATTCCGGCATCCTCGCTTAAGGGCAAGCCGGTGGGTGTGTTCTTCGGTTCTTCCAATAATGACTACGGTATGTTGATCGGTGCTGATCCAGCCGAGTCGCACCCCTATGCGATGACGGGTAATGCCAGCTCGATTGTGGCTAACCGTGTGTCCTATGCCTTCGACTTCCGTGGCCCGTCGGTAAGCGTGGATACGGCGTGCTCCTCGTCGCTGGTATCGGTCCACCAAGCGGTGCGTGCACTGCGTGAGGGCGACGCTGATGTTGCTGTCTCCGGTGGCGTGAACATCATGGCGGCACCATTCGTGTCTACCAGCTTTGGCGAACTTGGCGTGTTTAGCCCAACGGGCAAGATCCACGCGTTTTCCGACGACGCCGATGGCTTCGTGCGTTCCGACGGCGCCGGCGTGCTCGTGCTCAAGCGCGTTGAGGACGCGGTCGCCGATGGCGATACCATCCTTGCTGTGATTAAGGGCTCCGCGGTGAACTCCGACGGACACTCCAACGGTCTGACCGCCCCTAATCCAGACGCACAGGTCGATGTGCTGCAACGCGCTTACGCCGACGCTGGTATTGACCCACGCTACGTGGACTACGTGGAAGCACATGGAACCGGCACCATCTTGGGTGACCCGATCGAAGCAACCGCACTCGGTAAGGTCCTAGGCCCTGGCCGTGACGCAGCAACCCCTACTTTGCTGGGTTCTGCTAAGACCAACTTTGGTCACTCCGAATCGGCTGCTGGCGCTGCGGGCCTGATCAAGGTCGTGTTGTCGATGATGAACAACACGCTGCCAGCGTCCCTGAATTTCGCTGGTCCGAACCGCTACGTCGATTTTGATGCCGAGCACCTCGAGGTCGTGGAAGATCCACGCGAATGGCCTGAGTATTCCGGCAAGAAGATCGCCGGTGTGTCCGGATTCGGTTTTGGCGGCACCAATGCGCACGTTGTGCTGAGCTCGTATGAGCCGGCGGCTGATGCGGAGCGTCGTCACGCTCCGAGCCTGATCGACCCAGACAACCCGAATGCTGTCACCCTTGAGGTGTCGGGATTGCTGCCGTCGCGACGTCGTGAAGCAGCCGCCGCGCTGGCCGACTTCCTCGAGGGTCGCCCCGACAGCGACCTGCCCAAAGTGGCGCGCTCGACCGCAAAGCGCAACCATGGCCGCTCCCGCGCTGTGGTCACAGCAGAAACCACCGAAGAGGCCGTCAAACGCCTGCGTACCGTCGCTGAGGGCAAGACCGCTATGGGTATCGCAGTGGCCGACGCCCCCAGCAACGCACCCGTGTTTGTTTACTCCGGTTTCGGCTCCCAGCACCGCTTGATGGCCAAGAAGCTGCTGGGCGTTTCCGAGGAGTTCGCGCAGCGTATCGCGGAGCTCGACGAGCTGGTGGTTTTTGAGGCCGGCTGGTCCATGCTGGACATCATCACCAACGATGAGGAAACCTACACCACCGAAACCGCGCAGGTCACCATCACTGCCATCCAGATTGCACTGACAGATCTGCTGGCTTCCTTTGGTGCCACCCCAGCGGGTGTTGTGGGCATGTCGATGGGTGAGATCGCTGCGGCCTACGCCGCCGGCGGCTTGTCTGATCACGATGCGATGACCATTGCTATCCACCGTGCTCGTTTGATGGGCGAGGGCGAAAAGTCACTACCTGAGGACCAGCTCGGCGCTATGGCCGTGGTGGAATTCTCCGTGGAGGCGCTGGAGGAGTTCCGTCAACAAAACCCAGAGTTCAGCGGTGTGGAGCCAGCCGTGTATGCAGCCCCTGGCATGACCACTGTGGGTGGCCCACGTGAGGCCGTGATCAAGTTGGTGGAAAAACTTGAGTCAGAGGGCAAGTTTGCGCGTTTGCTCAATGTGAAGGGCGCAGGCCACACAAGTGCTTTGGATCCGCTGTTGGGTGAGCTCGCAGCTGAAACTTCGATGATTGAGCCGAAACCACTGCGCATTCCGCTGTATAGCTCGGTGGATCGTGCGACTGTATATCCTGTCGGTTCGGTGGTGCACACCACCGATTACTGGTTGCGTTGTACGCGTCAGTCGGTGTGGTTCCAAGACGCAACAGAGCAGGCGTTTGCGCATGGAGCCATGATGCTGGTGGAGATTTCTCCGAATCCTGTTGCGCTGATGCCGATGATGAACACCGCCTTTAGTGTTGGTAAGTCGGATGCGCAGTTGTTGTTTGCGTTGAAGCGCAAGGTGGACGAGGTGGCGTCGATACGCGACCTGTTGGCCAAGATTTATGTTACGGGCGCGCCGATTTCCTTCGAGTATGGCGATGGGGAGATTATTCCTGCGCCGCATATTCCATGGAAGCGCCAGCATTATTGGACGTCCGCGCGGCCGTCGTCAAGCAATCGTGTTGCGATGCCGGGCACGAAGGTTACGCTGCCAGGTGGCGCGCAGGCGTTTACGATGGTCGCCGATCAGGTGCCGTCCACCGCAGCGCTTATCGACGCTACCGTCACCTCCGTACAACCAGGCGCGCAGGTGCTCGCGATTTCTGAAACCGCAACGCTGCCCGCAACCGGTGAGCTGACCACTGTTGCTACCCCGAATGTTGGCGGTGTGGCAGTGGTGGTTTACCGCGTGATTGACGGCCAAACCCAGCAGATCGCCGAGGCATTTGCCACCACGCTTAGTGCCCCGCATCCCCCAGCCGCTGAGGTTGCTCCTGATTCGGTGGTAGGCACAGTAGTTGAGGTAGAAGCCCCGGAGGTGCCCGATAACCTGTTGTGGGATCCCGCCACGGAGACTGTGGAGGAGCGCCTGCGCGCTATCGTTTCTGAGGCCATGGGCTATGACGTTGCGGATCTTCCCCGCGAGCTGCCACTGATCGATCTGGGCTTGGACTCCCTGATGGGCATGCGCATTAAGAACCGTGTGGAGCATGACTTCCAGATTCCGCCGCTGCAGGTACAAACCCTGCGCGATGCTTCTGTTGCAGACGTGGTTGCTCTTCTGGAGGAACTCGTTGCCGACCGTGGCGCAGCCCAGCCCATCGAAACTGAAATCGCTATCGAGCACACTGCTACCGCCGCGGAATCCCATGAGGTGGGCGTGGCGCCACGTGATGCTTCCGAACGTTTGGTCTTTGCTACATGGGCCGGTATTACAGGGGCTGCGGCAGCCGGGGTGACCAGCACTTTGCCGGAGATCACTGAGGAGCAGGCTCGAGAAATCGCAGAGCGCCTCACAGAGCGTGCCGGTGTTGCGATGTCTGCGGAGCAGGTGCAGCAGGCGGAAACGCTTGAACCTTTGGCCAACATTGTGCGCGAGGGATTAGAAACCGATGTGGAGGGCAACATCCGTGTGCTGCGTGCCCGCCCTGAGGGCTCCACGCAACCAGCTGTGTTCATGTTCCACCCAGCCGGCGGTAGTTCTGTGGTGTACCAGCCGCTGATGCGTCGGTTGCCTGCGGACGTTCCTGTCTACGGTGTGGAGCGTCGTGAAGGCTCGTTAGAGGAACGCGCCGCAGCTTACCTTGATGAGATCAAGCAGTACTCCGATGGCCTGCCCATCATTTTGGGCGGTTGGAGCTTCGGTGGCGCGTTGGCTTATGAGGTGGCTTACCAGCTGCAGGATTCCGACGTGGAGATCGCAACGATTGCTTTGCTGGACACCGTGCAGCCTGCGCATTTGGCGCCGGATACTAAGAAAGAAACGGTTAAGCGTTGGGAGCGCTACTCGGCGTTTGCTAAGAAGACCTATGGTCTTGATTTCCCAGTGCCCTATGAGCTGCTGGAAACCGCTGGTGAAGATGCGCTATTGGCGATGATGGCGGAGTTCTTGTCCACCACTGATGCTACAGAGCACGGTTTGTCGGCGGGTGTGCTGGAGCACCAGCGTGCTTCCTTTGTAGACAACCGCATTTTGGATCGTATGGACATGCAGCGCTGGGCAAATGTGAAGATTCCGGTGATGTTGTTCCGTGCTGAGCGTATGCATGATGGGGCTATTGAGCTGGAACCCGCGTACGCTGAGATTGAGCCTGATGGCGGATGGTCGGCTATCGTTGAAGATTTGGTGATCATCCAACTATCTGGCGACCACCTAGCAGTGGTGGATGAGCCGGAGATCGGTAAGGTTGGTGTGGCGCTCACCAACAGGATTGAACAGCTACAGGGTAAGTAGGAGATTGGACTGTGAGTACGACTGCGGAAAAGCTCGCTGACCTTCGGGCGCGCCTAGAAAAGGCGCAGGATCCAGGTAGTGAGCGGGCGCGGGCTAAGCGCGACGAGGCTGGTTTTACAACCCCCCGCCAGCGTATTAACCGTCTTCTAGATGCTGGCTCTTTCGTAGAAATCGGTGCTTTAGGTCGTACTCCAGGTGAGCCCGACGCCCCTTACGGTGACGGTGTTGTTACTGGCTATGGTCGTATCGACGGCCGTCCCGTGGCCATCTATGCCCATGACAAGACCGTCTACGGTGGTTCGGTGGGCGAGACGTTTGGCCGCAAGGTATGTGAGGTCATGGATATGGCCATCAAGATTGGATGCCCTGTGATTGGTATCCAGGATTCTGGTGGTGCTCGTATCCAGGACGCTGTTACTTCGCTGGCTATGTACTCTGAGATTTCGCGTCGTCAGTTGCCATTGAGTGGCCGTAGCCCGCAGATTTCCATCATGATGGGTAAGTCTGCCGGCGGTGCTGTATATGCTCCTGTGACCACTGATTTTGTGGTGGCTGTGGATGGTCGCGCGGAAATGTATGTCACTGGCCCTGCTGTGATTAAGGAAGTCACGGGTGAAGACATCACTTCTCATGATCTGGGTTCTGCGCGTCAGCAGGAACTCAACGGCAACGTGTCGTATGTGGCTGCCGATGAGGATGATGCCTTTAACTATGTGCATGATTTGCTGCAGCATTTGCCGCTTACCTGCAATGATCCTAACCCTGAGTATTGGGCGCCCTCGGATGAGGACATCATGGCGGCGGATCACAGCTTGGATACTTTCATGCCGGATGACACCAATGCTGGCTATGATATGCATTCGCTGCTCAAGTTGATCTTCGACGAGGATGATTTCCTTGAGATTCAGCCGAACTTTGCCCCCAACATCATTGTGGGCTTCTCGCGTATCGACGGCCGCAGCGTGGGTGTGGTTGCTAACCAACCGCTGGAATACGCAGGGTGTATCGACGCCGATGCGGCCGATAAGGCGGCTCGCTTTATCCGCATTTGCGACGCTTACAACATCCCAATCCTCTTCGTTGTGGACACCCCTGGTTATCTTCCTGGTGTGGAACAAGAAAAGGTTGGTTTGATTCACCGTGGCGCAAAGCTGGCCTTCGCGCTGGTAGAGGCCACTGTGCCGAAAATTTCTCTTATCGTGCGTAAGGCTTATGGCGGAGCTTATGCGGTGATGGGGTCTAAGAACCTTTCCGGTGATATCAACTTGGCGTGGCCTACTGCCCAGATCGCAGTAATGGGTGCTGCTGCCGCTTCGGTGATGATTCAGGGTAAGCAGTTGGCTGCTGTGGAAGATCCTGCGCAGCGCGCCATGATGAAGAAGCTGTTCATGGACTTCTATGACGAAAATATGACGTCGCCTTATGTTGCGGCAGAGCGCGGCTACATTGACGCCATGATTCAGCCGCACGAGACGCGCATTGCGTTGCGACGTGCCCTGCGTCAGCTGGAGACTAAGGACGTTCACGATCTGCCTAAGAAGCACACCATCGCACCGATGTAGGCGAATTTATTATTATTTTCACTGATTTTAAGGAGAACTAGTGAAAATTTGCCGTTATGCTGCGTCCTTGGCTGTGGCAACCTCGATGGTTATAGGCGGATAAACCAAATAGAGCAAATAAAATTGCGTTGACTGATATCCCTAAACATGTCAACATGGTTTCTCTTTTTCATGCCGGTAATGACCATTATCAAAGTGACGCCGAATTTTGGAAAACCTTTGATGAGGTATATCACCCTGAGTTGCAACGACGTGGTACACGAGTTGTCCGTACTATTTCTGCTACGGAGCTCTTAAAAGAAACTGCCTCTTTGCGGGCGGTAGGGGCGAAAGCTGACGCTAAAGGTTATCGGCAGGTTGCAGAAAAAATCAAGAAGGAATATGTGGATGCGCATAACCTTGATGGCTTAGATGTGGTCATGGAGGTTTTACGCCTAGAACGTAACTGGCATTCGCGCCGAGAAGATGTATGGCGTATCCGGAAAATCATGGCGGCACTGTCGGAACTTCTTGGCCCTAAAGCGGATGTTAACCAAGGGAAAAAGAAGGATGATTCCGGCTATAAATTCCTAATTTACGATACTTTTGATGACGTTGAACGTTCTCAAATTCGTGTGGTCGCCGAGCTTGTTGACTATGTATTTCCTCAAACATATAAGAGCGGTGGGGCAGAAATTGATCAATTGTGGAATGCCTCTAGAAATACCTTAAGCTCTTGTCAATTTGTGCCAGGGTACGCGCATCCTGAAGAAGATGATACGGTTAATCGTTTTGAAACCGCCATTGGTGATGTCGATTCATCTAAAGCAATGGAGGTGGCAGCTTGGTAGCCAGCAGGCGGAGAAAAAGGCGGCGCGTTTGTCTACGCTATTGATCGCGATGGACGCACCTATGGAGAAGATGACCTTAACAATGTCAAAGAAACTGATTTTTCGTTTACTAAGCGCGGTGTAGCGCTGGCTCAACCAGCAGCTTTTAGCAAGGCACAAGATGAAGCAAAGCGTGTAATAAGCAGCAAGTATCCATCAGTCTCGACTACTTTTACTGCGCAAGTAGATAAGGCGCGTACCTTCGAGGAAATAGAAGAACTATTGGATAAGGCGCGACAAGACTTGGTAAAGCTGGAGCAGAAATCCGCTCCTCATGCCAATGATGGGGAACCTAATGAAAAAGGCTCCGGTAGCGATGAAGAACAGAAGCGGCCATCGGGTAACCGCAGCGTTTTTGCTATCGTGATGTCCGTTATCGCAGCAGGGGCAGTTGCTTTCTTCGGATGGCGTAGTAGCTTTATGTGCTAAATACTACACATCTTACGGGGCTTAGATATATGGGATGTAATGGCAACCGCGCCGGCTCCATTAGATTCTCGTGTCTATCCCTATAATTCTTGCTGTTGTTTTTTGACTTTACTAAGTGCGAAGAGTGCAATTAACACTGACTCTTAATGTAGGGCTAATTTTTATTTTCATCCGGATACATTAGCACGAAAAGGGGTAGTTTTACTTAGAGATTTTCATTTCTCCTAATTATATGTAGATAGCCTGTTAAGATTAGACAGTTGATCTACAAATGGAAAGAGAGAAAATGAAGATTCATTTGCCGCTTGACCTTAGATTAAGCTCAGGGGACATCTTCCGAAGCTCGATCATTTTTGTCGTGATTATCGCGTCGTTGGTGTTTGCTTCCGTGAGAGCTGTCGCTGTTGATAACGAGGGGGGGGCTTTCTGAAAAGAAAATCAGGATCAGTAAGTTTACTGAAGAGAACAACGGTAAAGAACTCCCAGGTGCTGAACTTGCTGTATATAACGGAGACTACGCTGAGGAAGAAGTACCTGATTCCACGAAAGCAATAGCTACGTGGACGACTGGTCCAGCTAAAGATCTCTCTTTGGGCGAAGGCACTTATACCCTAGTTGAGAAAAAGCTCCAGAGGGTTACGGAAAAGCTTCGAATATAGTATTCAAAGTCAAAAACGATAAAGTACTTCTCAAAAATGGTGAGAATTGGAGTGAAGTCAAGAAGTTTGTTTCAGAAGATTCAAAGCCATTAAAAGCTTATAATGATTTTGAACATTATGATTATTCTTGGGGTACAACGTCTTTCGGGAAGTTCTATTATATCGATCGTGATCATGAAAATAAATCGGCAAACGCTGATGAGATTATTTATTGCTTTAACCTTGGCCGAAAACAACCGTTAGATTCTTCTGATTACGGTGCATCCTATAATTCGTGGGAAACTGTTCCGACTTTCAAAGCTCAGTA
The DNA here is from genome assembly GCF_001457455.1 of Corynebacterium diphtheriae. Taxonomy (NCBI): domain Bacteria; kingdom Bacillati; phylum Actinomycetota; class Actinomycetes; order Mycobacteriales; family Corynebacteriaceae; genus Corynebacterium; species Corynebacterium diphtheriae. The sequence goes on along the minus strand of NZ_LN831026.1, from coordinate 2,246,602 downwards.
TGGCGCGGAGACTTTGATTAAGCACGCAACGAAGCCAAGGATCAAAGACCCCCAAAAATTCGGTGATGCCATCCAACGTGTAATTTACGCTGGACATCCAAAAGATTCCAAAAAATTCAAGGGTGACTTGACTCCTACCGCTTTCCGTACAATTACTCAAATGGCTATTTATTACTTTACTGATTCTTTTGGTCTTGAGGAATTAGAGGAAGTAGTAGCTAAAGAAGGACGTAATTCGGAGAATACGCATGGTTTTGCGGGAATTTTGGACCCTGAAAATGCAAAAATAAAGGAAGCCTACGAAGCCTTAATTGCCTATGCTGAAGGAGACGAGAAAGTCCCCGATGATATGAGGACTCCTCTGTATGTAACGAGCGATAATAAATTCCAAAATTTTGTAGGTACACGGACTAATCCTAAGTCGGTACTTCCCGTTATTGAGATGATTGACCGGAAAGCCCCGTTGATGCCTAAGGAGCATGAGGTTCTCATTTCGAAAGTGGACTTGGGCGGTACGGGTGTTGTTGGTGCGAAGCTTCGTATTTTGAAGGGTGATGCAGAGTCTTCAAAGAAGCCTGAGGTTGCTATGGATTTGCAGGATAACACTCCTGCTGAGTGGGTGACGGAGGCGGATGATGCTCATACGGTGAAGCTTGCGGCTGGTAAGTACAAGTTGGAAGAAACTTTTGCTCCTGCTCCGTTGAAGGTCATCACTACGTTTGAGTTTGAGGTTGATTATCGTGGTGTTGTTACGTTGGGTGAGGTTAAGACTGCTGGTGAGCGTGATGGGGAAGCTGTTTTAGAAGCTCGGGTCCAAGGTGATGACAACAATGTGATTACTGTTGTCGATGGTCAAGTTACTTTGAATACAAACGCTTATGATGCGGATGCTCCTCGTTGGGACAACACGTTGGAAACAACTGGCGGAACTATTGCAGATGCGATCCGCTATGAAGGCTTGGTACCAGGTAAGCAGTACCGTGTTAAAGGCGAGTTGATGGATAAGACCACTAAGGAATCTCTTGATGTAGTAAAGATCGACACCTTCACGCCTGAAGCTGCCAACGGCGAACATATTATGAAGTTCGACGTAGATACATCCTTAGCAGGAAAGTCTATCGTTGTTTTCGAAACTATTTATGAGGTTAACGGTAAAGAGATCAAAGAAGACACACCTTATGTAGTGCGCCATGCAGATATTGATTCTGCCTCACAAACGATCGTTGTTGATAGTGCCTATACACCAAAGAATATCTCCACACAGGCTTACAATAAAGACGACGTCAATAAAGGAAAGATTATACCTGCTGATGGTGGCACAGTTGTTGACGTTGTAACTTATAAAGGCCTAAAGACTGGAAATACCTATACTATTTCTGGCGAACTGATGGATAAAGAAACCCAGAAAGGCACAGGTATTACCTCACAAAAGACATTCACCGCAGAGGGTACTGATGGTGAGGTAGAGCTTGAATTTATCCTGGGTCCAGGATTCGCTGGAAAAGATCTAGTCGTATTCGAAACTCTCAGGGACGATGGCGGTTTTGAGGTTGCTACGCATACGGATATCAAGTCAGCTTCCCAAACTGTTTCTGTGGCTTCTCTGAAAGAAAGCTCTGGATGGGAAATATGGGCCGCGGGAGCCGTTATCGGAGCAGGCATTATCGGTTTAATTTCCGGTAATGGTAGTTCAGCACCTGGCACTGGTTCATCAAATGTTCACCCGAGCCCAAAACCAAGTACACAACCAAGTGTTGCACCGACTTCAGTACCTTCAAATGCTGATAAGTCGCAAGAAAAGACAGGCAAGGGTTCGAATATGCTAGCTAAAACTGGTGCAAGCATTCTAGGACTTCTGATTGCTGCAATCCTGTTTACTCTAGCTGGATTCGGGTTGGTCAGCTGGCGTCGTAAAAACTAGTATCGACTAACCTATATGTAAGGTGGGTGTGGGCATACACTTCAGATGTATGCCCACACCCACCTTACATATAGAACTTAAACCTTATTACGCTCTGATTCGTACCCTTCCACATTCTTCTTTTCCAAAAGTTGGTCTACATAATCCCAAATTGGTGAAAGCGAGTTATTCGGGCTTTTTCGGTTTTAGAGTGCATTGATTAGTTCGCCGGGGTTCCGGCGTGGCTCTGTGAGGAGTGGGACGTTTTCACAACCATGGTTTGGCTGGCGTTGGTGGGTGTGCCACCCCCGCTCACCCCCGAAAAAGACGGCACTTCACACCAAATCTGCCCAAACGGCCGGTTTTCTTGCGATTTGGTGTGAAGTTCGGAGAAAAATCCTTCGAAATACCCCCGTTTAGTGGCTCTTCCGGTTTTAGAGTGCATTGATTTTGTGTCGGATGTAGGCGAGGATGTCCTTGCAGCGCTTGTTTATGCTCCTTCCTAGCTGCTTGCTTGTTGGTAGTAGTTCCAGGTCTGTTGTAGCAGCGCGTAGTCATCGTCGAAGTCAAACAGTTTTTCAAGCCGCCCACGGGGCTTGTCACCGGCTAGGCGTACAACGTGGAACGGGGTCTATGACTTGGGGTGGTGTTGAAAATGACTTCGCCGGCGGCGGTGGCATAGCCTTGGAGACCGTCCATGCTGATGATTTAGACCTGATCACGAAACTTCGCTGTGATTATTCCGCCATGTTCGCAAAACGCGTCAGTGTTTCTTTCTGGGACAACGTCAAGAAGCTAGGCTGCGGATGACGTGGTCGCGCAATACTCCAGACTGCCCGCACGTGGGGCATTCATTGATGGACTCGATGGGCTCGGCTTCGATGACGGTAACTACCGCCATGTTCTGTGGCCTTGGTGATAGTTTCTCCTAGTTCTGCGGTGCGGCAGATGGTATCGACGATGACATTTCCGTTAGGTTGCACGGTAGGTCCTTGGTTTTGGATGGATTAGACACCCTTATTTCTACAAAGCCAAGGACCCTAATATCTTGTGCCATGCCCGAACTCTCGGCGAACTAATCAGTGCATTCTAAAACCGGAAGAGTCATTTTTATATGAAAAACTAAGACTTTTTGGGTTTATTTCTATAGTGGAAAAATAGGGCAACAAGGCCGCGCCAACCAAGGAGAAGAATGCCGGACATTACTGTTGCGACGATAACGAAAGACCAGTGAGGAATGGCGCCATGCCGTAAGCCCCAGAAAATGAGACCAGTTGCGGCAGTACTGACCCATATGACAGCGCCATGAGTAAAAGTAAGTGGCTGTTTTCCTCTTTGGATTATCCAGCCGAGGATGGTGCCGATGGTAAAAGGCCACCATGTGTCTAGGATGTGGGCGATTTCGAGGCCACCGTGCGCGGCGCGGGCGAGGATGGCGAAGATGAGGGCGGCGAGGACGTCATTAGCTAAGTATTTCATGGGGTGCTCCTTTGATATGCCCGCAAACCACCGCGGGCGATGGAGATGAAGTAGATGACCCAGCCTGCGATGGTGATCAGCGCAAATGCAATAATTCGGAAAACGAAGACGGAGGCGAAGGCGCTGGCGGCGGGCATGCCGACGGCCACGAGGCTGGCGGTCATGGCGGCCTCAACGGGGCCTAGGCCGGCGGGGGTGATTTGGGCAGTACCGACGATCTTGGCGGTGACGAATGCGAGCACCACGCCGAGGATTGAGGGGATTTCGCCGACGCGTTCGAGTCCTGGCAGGGTGTCGGTGACTGCCCAGATACACAGCCACAGTGCGAGGATCTCAAAAAGCCAGTTGCAGAGGGAAAACAGGGAGGCAACGGCGAATCGCCCTGGGGTGAGCGTCACGGCGTGCAGTTGACCAACTTGGGCTTTGACTGTGGGGATCCATCGCTCGTGGTCGGCGCGGGTAAGGCGGTTAAAGGCTCGAACGATACTGCAGGAAACCGCTGAGGCATGCCGAGGATTGTTGGTGGCTGCGAACAGCAGGATCGACAGCCCAATCATGAGTGCTGCGGTGCTAATAAGCGGTATCACGCTGAAGTGCGCGCCGAGGAAAAGTACGGCGACAAGACCTAGGGCGACGAGCCATAGGGTGGATAGCGCACCGGAAACAACGATGAACCATGAGCTGACTACTACGCTCACATCCCAGGCCCGCATGGTGCGGAATTGGTACACGGTAGAGATCGCAGCGCCGCCAGGGAAGGTGCCGGACCATGAGTTGGCAATGAAAGTCAGCTCTGTGGTCCGTAGCAGGCTCACGTGGCTGCCGCCGGCCCCTAAGAGTTGCCGCATGACTCCTGCCATCGAGACGATGGAGATCACCACGGCGACGATGGCGAGGAAGAGGCCAGTGTTGTTGGCGGCTAGGACCTGGGTGTAGCCCTCTGCAAGGAAGGGCATTTTGTTTCGAAGAAGAAACGCTGCGATCACCAGAACAACAAGGGGGAACAGAAATCGCACCCACTTGTTGTTCAGGATCTGCATCTTAGGATTCTTCACTCAGTCGTTTCATCAGTTCGGAAAATGGGACTAGCTCGGCATCGTCTTTAACGGTGCGTCCGGATCGTCCAGCTGTATCCAAGTCTACGGTGAGATGGTGAAGCGGGTCGTGTTCAGTGGAACCACCCTCGGAGACTTGCATCTTTTTCAGCCAAGCGGGGCCCCACCAGTTGTCTTCGCGCAGGAGATGCATAACGGCTGGGACGAGCATCATGCGGATGATGGTGGCGTCGAAAAGCAATGCTACGACCATGCCAAAGGCGATGTACTTCATCATCACGATCTCAGAGAACCCGAAGGCGCCGCAGACCACGATCATGATTAAAGCTGCCGCGGTGATGATGCCACCGGTGTGTGCGGTGCCGTACTTGATGGCCTCGTCGGTGGATTCGCCTTTGGCGCGGGCTTCCACCATGCGAGAGACTAGGAAGACCTCGTAGTCGGTGGATAGTCCGTAGACGATGGCCATGATGAGCACGAGAACGGGGCTCATCAGTGGGCCGGCGGAGAAGTTGAACAGCGAGGAGCCAACACCGTCAACGAACATGGCGGTCAGGATTCCCAAGGTGGAGCCCAAACCTAGGATGGTCATGATGATGGCCTTGGCTGGCAAGATCATGGAGCCGAATACGAGCGACATCAGCAAGAATGTGGCAGTGACGATGTAGATCGCCATCCATGGCAGCTTGTCAAAGAGCGCCTCGATGGATTCGACTTCCATTGCTGGGGTGCCGCCGATGTAGACGGATACGCCCTCGGGAGCGTCGATAGCCCGTAGTTGCTCTACGACCTTGGCGTTGTCCTCGCGGTTTTCAATGCCGGCGGATAGGACCGTGGTGCCGTCCTTGGTGGCCGAGCTGGGCTTGAAACGATCGGTGAGGCCTTCGACCTTGTTGGCCTGCTGATACACGTCGACGAGCTGTTGGTTGGTTGCACCGGTGATCACGAGTTTGATGGGTTCGGTGCGGAAGTGCGGGAAGTTCTCGTCAAAGGAGGCTTGTGCTGTGCGCACCGTGTTGTTCGGTGGCAGGTAGGTTTCGTTGATACCGCCAAATTTCACGCCGGCAAGCGGCAAAGTAAGTCCCAGTAGTACTGCAACAATTCCGACGGTGACCAGCGTGGAGTGCTTCATGGCCCATGCGGGAATGCGGTACCACGCGGTGGAGCGTAACGACGTAGCCTTGCGGGAGGTGCGGCGCAGCGTCCACTTGTCGATGTTTTTGCCCAGCATGCCAAAAAGCGCTGGCAGGACGGTGATGGACAACAGTGCTGCTAGACCCACGGCGCTGATCGCACCGTAGGCGACGGATTTGAGGAAGGCCTGTGGGAACACCAAAAGTCCAGACAGTGCCACTGCGACCATAGCCGCGGAGAACGTTACCGTTTTGCCGGCGGTGGCGGTGGTGATGCGTACCGCATCGGGGATGGGTCTGCCGGCGTCGAGCTCCTCACGGAAGCGGGACACCATGAACAGGCCGTAGTCGATAGCAAGGCCAAGTCCTAGGAGGGTGACCACGCTCTGTGCGAACACGTTGACCTGCACAAAGCCTGCCAAGATGGACAGCACGCCCAAGGATCCCAAGATGGACAAAATGCCCACGATCAGTGGCATGCCTGCGGCTACTACCGAGCCGAAAACGATGAGCAGGAGCACGGCGACGACGGGCAGGGCTACTACTTCTGCGCGTTTGATGTCGCCGGACATGCCTTTGTCGAGGGCGTCGGCCACGGCGGTGGATCCGGCTACCTGGACGGTGACCTCTGGGAACTGGGGGTGCAGATCGGATTCGATGGCACGGAAGTCCTTGAGGGTTTGTTCGCCGTCGCCACGCAGCGAGACAGCCGCGAAGGCGGTGGTGCCGTCCTTAGAGATGAGTTGCGCGTTGCGCTTGTCAAAGTAGGAGGTGACGGCATCGACGTGGTCGCTGTGATCGGTTTTCAAGGAGTCGAGATACTTCTTGATCTTGTCAAAGCTTGGGCTGTGCGCGATGCCGTCTTTCGCTGTGAAGAGCAAAATCACATCGCCATTGTTGTCGCGGCCGAAGGTATCGCGCTCAATAGCGGCGGCTTGTGCGGACGAAGAACCAGGGTCTTCCCAGCCTTCTTGGCTCATTCGATCCGCCAAGCGTGCGCCGAAGAGCGTGTACACGGCGAGGATCAGCGCCACAATGACGATAGGTACGACCTTGCGGTGGCGGTATGAAAAGTCTCCCCAGCGAGAGAACATACGGGTTTCCTCTCTTATTTGCTCTTGGAAAGCAGAGCGCTGAGCGGTCGGATGGGCTTGAGCCAGGCTCCCTCTTCGGGGAGGTTGTCGAGGCTAACACGTGGTAGTGGCTCGCGGAAGACGCCGGGGATTTCCTCCAGGTCGACGAAGGTGATGCGGTCGTCGGCAAGTGCCCACGTGGCGTGCTCGTGGAAGCCGATCACCGTGATGGCAACGCCTGCCGACGCCAGCTCGTCCAACGTCTCTTGGAAGTTGCGGCCATCAGCACTTGCGACGATCACCCCTGCCAGATCGCTTTCCTCAAAACGCTTGCGGATGTGGGCAAGCATGTCGGGGTCCACATCCGTGTCATCCCGCAGCTTCGGCTTGGCAAACACTGCGAAACCGACATTGCGTAGGGCCTCGACCCACGAACGAATGCTATCGGCAGAGCCTGGTACCACGTTGGCAAACACCGTGGCTTCTGATTCCACCTTGGAGCCCGTGGTATGTGCGAGTTCGCCTGCCTTGGCCAGCAACCAGCGACCGATGGCGTCGAAACGCGGACGATGAGCAGTGGTGGGGCGACCGCCGAGCAGCGCTCCTAGACCCATATCAAGGTTGGGGGCATCCCATACGAGTAGCAGCCGGCTCACTTGCGCCTCCACAGGAACTCTGTGATGGTGTGGTCCTTATCCAAGCCCTTGCCTTCGAACTTGGTGATCACCTGTCGATTGGTTAGCTGTGGGCACTCATCCCATGGCCAACCCATGAACTCCAACTGTGGCTCTACGTTGACGAGCTCGGTAATCCACTCGGCGTAGTCGGCATGGTCGGTTGCCACGTGCAGAACGCCGCCTGGCTTGAGGCGTGACGCGATCAGGTTGAGCACGCCGGACTGAATGATGCGGCGCTTGTGGTGGCGGGCTTTAGGCCAAGGGTCTGGGAAGTAGATACGCACACCGTCGAGGCTTTCCTCGGGGAACATACGGGTGAGTACTTCAACGCCGTCGCCGCGGATCATGCGCACGTTGGAGATGTCGCCGCGCACGACTGCACCGAGCAGCTTGGCAAGACCTGGCTTGTACAGTTCGACGGCGATGATGTTGGTGTCGGCTTCTAGTGGTGCCATGGCCGCCGTGGAGGTGCCGGTGCCGGAACCGATCTCGAGGATGGTCTTGTGTCCGCTGCGACCGAACCACTCGGCGACGTCGATACGCTGGTCCTCGGCGTCGGTGAGGTCCTTGCCTAGGATGGGCCAGTTGGCGTCCCAGAGGGATTCTTGGTTGTCGGTGAGAGTGCCGCGGCGGAAGCTGACAGAGCCAAGGCGTGGGTAATCGAGGTTGTTGCCGAACTCGGTGTTGAAGTCCGTTTGTGGCGGACGATAGCCGGTGGGCTTGGTGTTCTTATCAGAATTATCAGTATTAGACATCCCGACTATTGTGCCCCTCGGTTGTGATTAGTTCAATATCAGACAGGTGATAAATATGTGACGGGTGTGAAAATAGTGACATGGGAGGGGGTAGGGTATTCGCAGATTTACTGCACTGAATGTGGATATGTCCAGTTGTTCGGAAAGCTGAACATAGGGCAACCTAATATGCGTGCGATGCGCGATAATCAGTGTGGTAGCGCGTACAAATCGTGGAGGTCTGATGGGTTGCGTGTTGATCTTCTGTAACGTGTTACCCCCTGAAGGGGGCAAATTGTTTCAATACGAAGACATCAGACGTGATCGTTTACCTGTGGTTTCTGGGGGTGTGCTCCGCGGATAGACTATTTTGTGACGTGTATCTCTCACTGCATTGTCATTTGCTGTTCATCTTCTGGCTACTGTGTGGGGTGGAAGAACTGTCAATTGACACGCGAAACTATGTCAGGAGAAGCGATGTCCACCGTGTCCATTAAGGGCCTTGAGGGTGAAGCACCCACCAAAAATGAAGTACTGCTGAATTGGATTGCGGAAAACGTCGAGCTTTTCCAGCCGGACCGAGTTGTTTTTGCTGACGGATCCCAAGAGGAATGGGACCGCCTGACAACTCAATTGGTAGAGTCCGGTACTCTCATCCGTCTCAACGAAGAGAAGCGCCCCAATAGCTTCTTGGCTCGTTCCAACCCAGCCGACGTTGCCCGAGTAGAGTCCCGCACCTTCATCTGCACCCCAACCCCAGAAGGTGCAGGTCCTACCAACCACTGGGCAGACCCAGCGGAAATGAAAGCCGAGCTCACCGAGCGTTTCCGTGGCTCCATGAAGGGCCGCACCATGTACGTCGTGCCTTTCTGCATGGGTCCTATCAACGACCCAGCCCCCAAGCTAGGCGTACAGCTCACCGACTCTGAGTACGTTGTGCTCTCCATGCGCATCATGACCCGCATGGGCGCAGAAGCACTGGCCAAGATCGGCGACACCGGCTCCTTCGTTCCATGCCTGCACTCCGTGGGCGCACCTCTGGAGCCGGGCCAAGAAGATGTGGCATGGCCATGCAACGAGGAAAAGTACATCACTCACTTCCCAGAGACCAAGGAAATCTGGTCCTACGGTTCCGGCTACGGCGGAAACGCCATCTTGGCTAAGAAGTGCTACGCCCTACGTATCGCTTCCGTCATGGCTAAGGAAGAAGGCTGGATGGCTGAGCACATGCTCATTCTGAAGCTCACCTCCCCAGAAAAGAAAGTCTACTACATCGCTGCTGCCTTCCCATCAGCATGTGGCAAGACCAACCTCGCAATGCTTCAGCCCACTATCGACGGCTGGTCCGCCGAGGTCGTTGGCGATGACATCGCATGGCTGCGCTTCGGCGAAGACGGCCGCCTCTACGCCATCAACCCAGAAAACGGCTTCTTCGGTGTTGCTCCTGGCACCAACTACTCCTCCAACCCCAACGCTATGCGCACCATGGAACCAGGCAACACCTTGTTCACCAACGTTGCGCTTACCGACGACGGCGACATCTGGTGGGAAGACTTGGAGAACATGCCAGAGCACCTCACTGACTGGTTGGGCAACGACTGGACCCCAGAAAGCAGCCAGCCATCCAGCCACCCGAACTCCCGCTATTGCGTCCCGCTGGAACAGTGCCCAGTCGCCGCAGAAGAGTACAACGACCCACAGGGTGTGCCGATCTCTGCAATCTTGTTCGGTGGCCGCCGCCCAGACACCGTCCCGCTGGTATCCCAGGCGCACAACTGGGATCATGCCACCATGATCGGTGCCCTGCTGTCCTCCGGTCAGACCGCCGCCGCAGAAGGCACCGTCGGCGCACTGCGCCACGATCCTATGGCCATGCTGCCATTCATTGGCTACAACGCAGCGGATTACCTGCAGCATTGGATTGACATGGGCAAGAAGGGCGGCGACAAGATGCCTGAGGTCTTCTTGGTCAACTGGTTCCGCCGTGGCGACGACGGACGCTTCCTGTGGCCAGGCTTCGGCGACAACAGCCGCGTTCTCAAGTGGATCGTTGACCGCATTGAAGGCCGCGTCGAAGCAGACGAAACCATCGCCGGCTACACCGCCCGCGTGGAAGACTTGGACCTCACCGGCCTAGACACCCCAATCGAGGACATCCGCGAGGCACTGTCCGCTCCAGCCGCACAATGGAAGGGCGACCTTGCCGACAACGAAGAATACCTCGCGTTCCTAGGCTCTAAGGGCTCCGCGGTTCCGGCTGAGGTCCTCGAACAATTCGAGGCACTCAAAGCTCGCGTAGCAGCAGCTGAATCCTAAAGCATTACTCCCTAGGTGGCTTCCTTATGTAAGGGAGCCACCTTTTTGTATCACCAGCACTAGGTTGCTCACCAAAAACTCCCGCAGCACCGGCACCCGAACCAGCCACCACGCCCAGCGCGGATGATAACGCGGAAACGCCAACGCCAACTGGCCAGTGCTCACACCCCAGCGCAGCCCCTCGGCGCAACTAACTGCAAACAACGAAGAACCGAATACGTTTTTAGGAAGATGCCCATGTTTGCGGGCATACCGATCTCTGGCAAAGGCACCACCAACATAGTGCTGCCATAAGCCCGTCTCATGCCCGCCGAACGGTCCCAACCAGACGGTATAGCTTAGAATCACCACACCACCAGGGCGTACAACGCGGAGCATTTCTTCACCCATCGTCCACGGGTCTGGAACATGCTCCGCCACATTGGAGGACAACACCACATCAAAAGTTGAGTCCGGAAACGGCAGCGCTGACCCCGACGCACGAACCGCCTGCGCCACCGTGATCCCCGCCGCAGCCATCTCGCCTGCCGAGGGCTCCACGCTCACATACCGCTTCGGGCTAAAGGCATCGGCAAAATATCCTGGACCACCCCCGACATCGAGAACCGACTGATACTGAATCCCCACCTTGTTGCACACATGATCCACGAGGTCCCGAGTGTCTTGCGCCAACAACGAATAGAAACGGTCGGGATCCGTCTGCTCGTACGTGAAGCTGCGCAGTAGGCGGAGGGAGCGTCGCAAAGTGGCGAAATGCATGCCCTTTATCTTGGCACAATCCCTACAAAAACGGGCTGGTTGTGGGGCGAGCGCCTACGATGGAGGCTGATATGAGGATTTTGTTACTCTGCTGGCGCGACACCACCCACCCCCAAGGCGGTGGCAGTGAGCGCTACTTGGAGCACATTGCAAAGTATTTGGTGGCGGCTGGGCATGAGGTGATTTTTCGGACGGCGCGCCATACGGATGCGTCGCGACGCGCCGTGCGTGACGGGGTGGAGTACCAGTACGCGGGCGGCAAGTATTCGGTCTATGTTCTGGCTGCGGTGGCGCAGCTTATGGGGCGGCTGGGGATTGGTCGGCTGCGTGGGGTGGATGTGGTGGTGGATACCCAGAATGGGATTCCGTTTTTTGCTCGGGTGTTTTCGGGCGTGCCGACGATCCTGCTTACCCACCATTGTCATCGCCGGCAGTGGGATGTGGCTGGTCCGCTTGTTGCGCGCCTGGGCTGGTTTATTGAATCGAAGGTGTCCCCGTGGGTACATCGGGGTGTGCGGTATGTGACGGTGTCGGAGCCGAGTCGCGACGAGTTAGTGGAACTTGGTGTCCCCGCAGGCAACATTACTATTGTGCGCAATGGAATAGATGATCCTCCGGCTCCAATGAATCTGCCGCCGGTAGCAGGCCCCCACCTTGTCACCTTGTCGCGGTTGGTGCCGCATAAGCAGATCGAGCATGCCATCGATGTAGTGCGCGAACTCGATGGGGTGGTGCTCGACATTATTGGTTCAGGTTGGTGGGAGCCGCAACTACGAGAATATGCACGTGACGTGGCCGATCGAGTGATCTTCCATGGTCAGGTGGCAGAAGATCACAAGCATGCGTTGTTGGCGCAGGCTGCCGTACATGTGATGCCCTCGCGGAAAGAGGGGTGGGGGCTCGCCGTAATTGAGGCTGGTCAGCACGGGGTGCCTACTGTTGGCTATTCCCATTCTGGTGGCCTTAGGGATTCGGTGCGTGGCGGTGGGGTGTTGGTGGAAACTCCCGCTCAGCTTACGTGCGCTATCCGCCAGTTGCTCTCAGACCAACGCTATCGCGATGAGTTGGGGCGACGTGCTTATGATTTCGCTTCAACGTTTTCGTGGGAAGATACTGGTCGCGAGTTTCTGCGCGTGATTGCGCAGCCGCAGATTCCAGCCGCAGCCCACAGTACTAAGCAGCCCAATCCGAGATAAAAACCAGCGGTTCGCTGGGGCGTGGAATCGGCGATGGGGGTGAACTTGTCGTGGTCGATCACAGCTGTGATTCCTTGTTCCCGCAGGTAGTTAATATCGCCGCGGTGCCAGGCGGCGGTTGCTTGGGAGTAGGCGGGGGAGGGGGCGTCGATAAGCTGGCCATCGACTCTGAGCGCACCGGATTCCACCGTGGCATTGGCCTTGATGCGGGGATCGACGATCGTGCGGCCCTGATAGCTGACAAGCCCGTGGGAATCGACGATCAGTAGCTTTCCCGTGGTTCGCGGGAGTTCAGGCTGCGCCACGGGGGCAAGCGGGCGGACCGCAAGGGGTGCGTCGGGAACTTGAAGAAGTGCCGCAAGGATCGCCGCGGCAATCAGTGGGCGGGGGCGGATACGTGCAGCACCATAGATCATCGCTGGTAGCAACAACATGCTGAGCTTGGCGGAATCGCGAAACAGCAAAACACCTGGGATGTGCGTCAACGTCCAGGGTGTAACCGCATACATGGCCACCACCCCTACAAGGGCTAGGAGCTGATAACGGCGGGGAGCGTACCACACCGTGATTGCGCACAATATAATTCCCGCGATGGCAAAGCCGGACTCCCGCGAAGGCGGTATCACCTCCGCATTCCATATGCCACCAAGTCCCACAAACGCACCCAACCGGCCCACATAGCCCTCCGCACGGGGAAAGAATACATCCGTCACACCCGCAGGAGGCGCGATCATACTGGGCAACAACCACGGCAGAAACAACACCGCGCTGATCGCCATAACCACCAAGCGCAGCCTTCGAGTGGGAGCAGACACCGCCGCAATCACCGCGCCCAGAACAGCACCCGTGGGCGTTATCGACGCCACCCACAACGCCACCAAACGCCCCTGACCAAGCAACAGAGGAACCAGCCACGCGGCGATCACCAACGACCAGTGGCCCTGTAAAAGGCGCTCCACCACAAAGGGATTCCATAAGGTCACGGTTATCGCAGCGATACGCTGCCACTGCGATTGACCCAAGCGTGCAGCGCCCACCGCACCGCCAATAGCAGCGGCAAGCAGCGCCACGCGCACAGTCCATGGTGCTGGAATGATCTGGCCGATAATCGCCAGCAGCCCATCTTGAGGAGCATTACGGGCGGGCAGATTTCCCCAGCCCAAGGCGTTTTCGCTCAGCGCTGGGCGGTCGATAACCACCATGTCCCGCAACGCCAGCATGCCGTCGTGGGGCATCAGAAACGGCCACAAAAGTGCCGTGATAAGAGCTGCTGCCCAGCCTACGACTAGCGGCATTGGGGTTCGCTGCGGCGTCGAGAAGCCAAAAGCACACCGATGATCAGCGCTGCCACACCAGCCATCTTGACCAAGAAGCCACCCACGCGGGCAGCCTTTAACGCCACTACCGTCGGGCGGGCCTCCGCGCGAGCATTCGCCTGGGTATCCGCATCCCAGTTCAAAGAGGTGCGCAAAATCGTGCGTTCCTTGGCCAGCTCATCGTCATGGCCGGAAGCTGCAATGCGATCCGCCTCGCGCTGCGAACCCGCGTAGAACATAAAAACATCTTCTTCTTGGTTGACCACCACACCACTTTTTGGCTCCACCCACAGCGTGCGCGTCGTCGCATAGTACGGTGTGAGCAGCGCCGAGCCTTGAGGATCCGTCACCTGCATTGCGGCCAACTGCTTTTGCTGCTCAGGGCTAAGATCCGAGGCCTGTGCCTGCGTGGAATGCTCATCGGAGATGTCATCCGGCTGCGTATAAGAACGCGTGGCGGCCTTGACCAAGTTGGTCGCAGGAACAGTCTGAGTGAACACATACTCGCCATTATCTTGCTGCACATAGTCCAACGGCCAGGTCTTTTGTGCGATCGGGTCAAAGAACTGATACGAACGCCGCTCCGTGTGGAAGGGGAAGAAGTATTGCAAACCATCGCGGGCGAAATCGCCGGTATCAAAGTTGAGGTTTAACGCCTGAGACTTCACCTTCATGTGGCTTGTGGAGTCGATAACAGGATAGGTGGAGTGTCTGATCAGGCGGAGGGAATCGTCGATAGTAATGATGTCCTCGTTGGTGTCTGTGCGCCGCAAGGATTCGTCGACACGCAAATCCACCTCATCGCGCACCTCCGTCTTGTTCGTTGTTACCTCACGACGCAGCTGGGTGGTCGTTTCCACATGCGGGCACGACAGTGGCGACGCCCCCGCACACGCAGGATCTACCATCACCGTCGCCGCCGGCTGGGTAGTAATAGAACGCGCAATACCCACAGGGATCGGCTTGAGCAGCGCCGTCACCAACGCCGGAACGACGGCCGCCATAATAAACAACACGGCAGCAGTAACAAACGCAATGCCAGAGGGGCTGAGGCGAGGTTTCATCTTCACCCTTGTGTGCTCAACTTTCGACTAGGATCCGTGGGAGTGTCTCAATCGTACCTAACCTCGCAACCACCACGGTTCTTGCCCCAGCTAGAGGGTCTACGCGCCGTGGCGGCACTCGGCGTGTTAGCTACCCACGCGGCATTCCAATCAGGTATCGACCAACGCACACCAGCTGGCGCAATACTGGCCCGATTCGATTTCTTTGTCGCGGTTTTCTTCGCCCTATCCGCATTCCTCCTCGCCCGCGGCAACCACAAGCACTACTATCGACGCCGCGCCCAACGCATCCTGCCCGCCTACTGGGCATGCTGCGCCATCGTCTTTGCCCTGCTCCCCAACGCATTCGGTACCCCTTGGTACACCATCCTAGCCACCTTTACTCTTACCCAGATCTACCTGCCCCACGCCCTTGTCGGTGGGCTAACCCACCTATGGTCGCTCAGCGTCGAAGTAGCCTTCTACCTGCTCTTACCCCTGCTTATTCGCATACCACAACGCTATAAAATCCCCAGCTACCTTGGTCTTGCGCTAGCAGGTTTTGGGTGGGCTGCCATCCCCTGGCCCACCGATGTGTGGGGAGGGGTCAACTTCCAACTCTGGCCCATGTCCTACCTGCCGTGGTTTGTTGTGGGCCTGTGCGCTGCGGAGCTGGAACAACACAGATGGATCATTCGCCACGGCTGGCTCTGGTGGCTTGCTGGACTAGCAGTAGCGTGGCTAGCAGGGCAACAATGGTACGGCCCCCTCGGGTTGATTCACCCCACGCCGGCGGAATTTATCAGAAAGATCGCAGCCGGCACTGTGTTCGCAGCGCTGATTATCGCTCCCTGTATCTGGGGCGCGCCCCGATCGTTGCCTAATCGCATACTCACCACTCGCCCCATGCTGAGCGTGGGGCGCTGGAGCTATTCCCTGTTTCTCTGGCACTTGCCAGTGCTGACCGTGCTTTTCGAGGTCACCACATTGCAGGTGTTTTCCAGCAACACCGGCCTCGTTTTCCTCCTGTGTGCCGCAATCAGCGTTGTGGTGGCATGGATTAGCTACGAGCTCGTGGAATCAGTGGGGCGTTTTTCGCTTCGCCACCGAGGCAACAACGCACCCATCCCCAACGCAAACACAAGCGAAGCCCAGGTACTCACATCAAAGTAATGGGAATCAGGCCACGGGGCTCTTGCCATCCACATGGCAGCAACAACACAGCATGCTGCGATAACAAAGGAGCGTCGAACAAAACGAGTGGCGGAGATGCCAGCAGCTATTCCTGCGGCTAGCAGCCCTAGCCAACCGCTTGCGGCTGTTACTGCTCCTAATCCGATTGTCACTACGATCCATGTTGGTACCTCAGGGGTGAAAGCCTCAGCAGCATGAGTATCACTCGATGCATGTTTACGGGATCGCCAGATGGATACCGCGCAGGCACCCAGTACCACTATCCCGAGGAGAAGCCCGCCGGCAAGGCCGCGACGGTAGGTGTGTTCACCGGCGAACTCGAAGCGAATCACATCAAGCACATCGTCGGTGGCTAATGCCTTAGGAACGATAAACCCTTGGCCACCTGCGTTGACGGTGATGGGGGTGAGCTCATGATCACCGATGAATGCACGCATGCCACGATTGGCAGCTTGGGTGGTCACAAAAACAGAGTCACCGTTGAGATCAACAAAACCAGCCTTACCGTCCCCAGAAAGGCGCACCCAATCTGATCTGGTAGATAGCTCGTGGTAGCCGGCGGGCAGGAGGAAGCGCTCACCGCAAGCGTAGGTGACTTGGTCGATAGTGATTGTGCGCTCGCAGTGCGAGGCAGATAGGGTGACTTCGATAGGGCGTGCGGTTTCAAAGCCGCGGTTGAGCAGGCCGGTATCTACCATCACTTTTTGGAATAAGAAGGTGTGCGCACTGGGTCCTGCCGGCGGCAGGGTGGGGGTTCGCGTGATGGGGGAGTGGATAAGCTGCGCTGAGGCAATGCCCATGCCTGGGGCGACTTCGATGCGCACGCGGTTAGTGGCTCCGCCTGGTATACGGATGGTGGTGGGAACACCTGGGCGCATATCGGCGGCGACATGAGCATTGTTGCTGCGTATGATTACTTTTCCGGCCTTGCCGGTAATGCGCAGTTCAAGATGAGGGTCGGGGCTCTCGGCCTGTAGTTCGAGCCACGGATGACGATCTCCTGGGGCTGCAAACCATGCGGTATCGGGGTCGTTGTCAACAGCTGCGGTGATAGATCTCGTGGGGTCTGCGCCACCAAAAGCAGTAGCGTCGGCGGCCGATGACGATGCCACCACATGCCCACCGCGTTCCACCACGCGTGTGGCGCGAGCAGCCGAAGGGTAGTCGCGCACGGGGTTGCCTACGTCCTTACCTTCGGCTTCGGTAGCAAGCGGCGCGGAGATCGCACGACGGGCTGCACCATAATTGCGAGCAGCCAACATCGGGGTATCGGTGACGATCTCTGCGTCGGAGTCGCTCAAGATAAAATCACCAGGGCCGAGCAGGCTTAATGCCTCACCACCGCCGGCAACACGGGTGAGTTTGTCGGTGAGATACCCATGGGCCTGGCGGTCAAGGATGGCTACGTCGACACGCTCTTTCCCCGAACCAAACGTGTGGACTTCAATATCCGGAAACTGCGAGCGCATCATGGTTAAGGTCGCGTCCCCACTATGTGGTGCCACGAGATCGTGACGGATAACCACAATGCCTACGCCGATTCTTCGTAACTGATCGCCCAGATGATCCACGGCGCCTTTATCAACAGCACTCAACACACCATCAAGCCCACGGATGGTCTCCGGTGGCACCAGCGGCACCGCGTCGCGCACCACCCACGGGACCTGCAACAACGGCTGCAGTGGCTCGTCACGCGTCCATCCCCACGTCTGGCGTGCAAAGCTCGCCGCAGGCAGCACCAGCGTGCGGGTATGAGCACCCTCGCGATTAATTAGCTCAGCTGCTTGCTTCCAATACTGTGGCACCTCACGGTAAGCACCCTGGGGCAGTAGCTGCCCAGACCATGCAGGAGCCATCGAACCAAGTACCACCAATCCAGCAAGAACCGCAGCCGGAAGACGTTTGAGCTGTAGGGAATGAAGCGCGTAGGCCAAGCCAATAACCAGCGGTAGGCGCACGAGGGGGTCGAACTTGTGGATGTTGCGCAGGGCCGCGCCGGGGCCGTCGAGAAGCCCTGTGCAAAGGTGAGCGCCGCCCATGATGAGTAAGCCGGTGAAAAGCAGGAGCGTCCACCATCGTGGCGCGCGTAGTAGCCCGATCATGCCGAGGCCGGCGACCGCCAGCGTGCACACGATAAGTAGCGGATTGGTCACGAGCTCGTGCCCAGCGACGCGTTCTATGTCGACGAAGGGAGTCCAGCTGGTTGTGCCACGTAGGACTTCAGGCAGGCTGAGCCAGTGAGTGGTGACCGCCGCGCTTTCGATGTAGTCGGTAAACAGTGGCGCATAGCGGCCCAACACCAGCAGCGGGACGATCCACCACAGGCTTACTGCTATCGCCCCACCAAGCCATAGCAGCAGGCGCCGCCAGCGTCGGTAGCAAAGAAGGTAGAGGCCGGCAGGAACACTGGCGGCTAGGGTGGCGGTGGCATTTACGGCTCCTAACAACGCTACGGCGCTTATCGACGCCGCCACGTGGCAGCGCTTCAAGTCCTGCCGCATAAGCGGCCAGAGGATCCACGGGGCGAGTGCTACCACCCAGGCTTCCGAGGAGATCGCCGTAAGCGTGGTGAGAATCCGAGGCGATAACGCATAAGCGCCGGCGGCAAGCATTATTACTGTGGCGGGGGCCTGGGGGAGGAGACGGCGCAACAGTATTAGGGTGCCGGAATATCCCACCCCAAGCACAATGGTCCACCATAGGCGCTGCGCTACCCAGTCGGGTAGTGGATCTGTGATGAGGAAGAAAAGTCCGTGGGGAAATAAATACCCATAGGCTTGGTTTTGTACTTGGCCTAGGGGGAACGTGTCGCTCCAAGCGTGGAGTGCACCGCCGAGAAACTGGCGGGGGTTAGCCACGAGGTCGTGTTTGGTGTCGGCTGCGATAAGTCCCCACGGTTGTAGGAAGCTGAAGAGGGCGGCCAGTATCCAGCCCACGAGGTGTGGCATTTAGTTGCGGGATCCGTACTCTGGGTCGCCTAAAAGAGCATCGTTAGAGCTTATGTGTGTTCCTTGTGGTGAGGAGTCCACCATGGACGCTCCGATTACGGCAACAACTCCGAGCGCGATCCCTAAAACTGCGCTGGCAATTGCCGGTCCAAGGGTGCGTCGGTTTAATGAATCGGAATCAAAGGCCATGCGCACTACTCTAGCGTGGTTTACTAGATAGGTAATGGATAACCTACGCCGCGTTTTCACACCCGCCTCGCTGATTCTTGGCACTGTTGTTGCCGCTAGCATGCTGAGCTCCTGCTCGCAGGACTCCTCCCAACAGGCTGCGCCAAGCACTCCTTCATCAACTCCTACTGCGTCGCAGTCTGAACAGCTCTCGTCGGCGTCGTCAACGCCGCAGGCTGTTGCTTTAGACCCAGTGCAGCTGCGCAAAGATGCTGCCAGCTTGATGATGGTGGGCGTGGGTAATTTCGACGATGCTCTCTTTGCCATCCAGCAAGGTGCCGGCGGAATTTTTATCGGCTCGGGTACAGATCCCCAGATCTTGACCACCCCAGGCCGCGACATTGCGGAGCTGCGTCGAATAGCGGGGCGCCCGCTGTCTGTAGCCATCGACTTTGAGGGTGGTCGCGTGTTGCGTCACCGCGGGATCCTTGGCGATTTCCCATCCCCGCAGGTGATGGCGCAAACCATGACCCCAGAGCAGGTGCGCGGAATGGCTTATGACATGGGTCGTTCCTTGTTCGCACATGGCATTAATGTGAACTTTGCGCCGGTAGTCGATATTGAAGCCGGCCTTGAAGTAGTAGGCGATCGCGCGTTTAGCCCAGATCCGCTTATCGACGCCACCTACGCCACCGCATTCGCCCAAGGAATGTCTGATGCTGGGGTGCGTCCCGTACTCAAGCACTTCCCAGGGCATGGCCGCGCCAGCGGCGACTCGCACACCGCACAAGTACACACCCCACCATTGGCTGAGCTAGAAAAGCTCGATCTGATCCCTTATGGCCGAGTGCCGGTTGCTGGTGCGGGCGTGATGGTAGGACACATGATCGTGCCGGGGCTGGGTGCTCCAGAAACTCCGTCGACGATCAATCCAGCTGCGTACCAGTTGCTTCGTTCCGGTTCATATCCCGGTGGTCAACCTTTTAGTGGCGTGATTTACACCGATGATTTGACTATGGGTGCGGTTACATCATTAATGCCCACCGTGCAGGCGGTACCAGCAGCTCTAGCAGCGGGTGCTGATCAGGCACTGTGGGTAAGTACGGCCGGTCTTGTGGAGGCTATTGATGCCACTGTGGCTGCAGTCTTGGAGGGGCGTTACCCCGTCGAACAGTTCCAGGCTTCAGTTGCGCGAGTCGCAGGCTAAGGCGTGTGTGCACTAAATTGGGTCAGGTGAGTTCTAAGAAAGTAGCCAAGTTTAGTGCGGGTGTGATCCTGGGGCTGGGAGTCCTCGGCGGTATCGCATACGGTGCTGACTACGTGACGTCGCAAGGCGAAGTGCCTCGTGGCGCAACTGTGGGTGGCATCGCAATCGGTGGAATGGCTAAAGAAGACGCCATTTCCACCCTGCAGAAGCAACTGAAATTGACCGACCAGGTCACCGTCACCGCTGGCGAGCGCACAGCTACTTTCTCCCCAGAGGTTGCAGGGCTGAGCGTGGATTGGAACGAAACAATCCGTGCCGCCGGTAAGCAATCCGCCAACCCCATTACTCGTCTGAGCAGTTTTTTTACCACCCACGAGGTAGAGATTGTCTCCGAGCGCGATGATTCTAAACTCATCCCTGAGCTAGAGCGCGTACAAAAAGAGCTCAGCCCAGCGCCCGCCGATGCCGCTATTCGTCTTACCGACGGAAAAGTGGAAGTCATCCCAGCTGTTAACGGCCAAGAGCTGGATAAAAAAGAACTAGATAAGGCTGTTGTTTCCTCGTGGCTACACCCTGAGGGAGTAAGCGTTGACCCGAAGGTGACTAAGCCGCGCATCGGTGAATCCGCTGTGGAAGAGGCACGCCCTGCTGCCGAAGCCGCCGTCAGCAGCCCCATCGTGGCACACGGCCGCGACAAAATCGACGGTGTCATTGAACCAACCCGCATGGGCGAGGTAGTGACCTTCGAACCTGATGGCAAGAAGTTCCGCGTTGCCGTGAACACCGATGCTGCGCGCGCAATTTTGAACGAGACACTCAACGTGACCGAGGTGCAGCGGAGAAACGCTGACATTCAATTCTCTGGTTCAGCAAAGACCGTGATCCCGCACATGGATGGCGTGCGAATCGAATGGGACAAGACGCTGGAGCACTTTGATAAGCGTGTGACCGGCAAGGACAGCCGCACCTTCGACGTCGCCTACACCGATGAGCCAGCCACCTTCACCACCGAGCAAGCAGAGGCTGCAACCTTCGATCAAGTTGTCGGTGAATTTACTACCGGTGGCTACTCACAAGCATCGGGTATCAATATTGCACGCGTTGCTCAGATGGTCAACGGTGCTATTGTAGCCCCTGGAGATACTTTCTCACTCAATGGGTACACTGGCCCGCGTGGTATTGCCCAAGGATTTGTGGAATCCGGCATTATCCTCAATGGTCACGCTGATAAAGCCGTTGGCGGTGGCATTAGCCAGTTCGCTACTACTTTGTATAACGCTGCGTACTTCGCGGGCATGGAAGACGTAGCCCATACTCCACATAGCTATTACATCTCTCGTTATCCTGCTGGACGCGAAGCTACCGTATTTGAAGGTGCTATCGACTTGCAGTTTAAAAACACCTCACCATACCCCGTTCGCATTGTCACCTCCGCCGGCGGCGGTTCGGTAACAGTACAGCTCACTGGTGTGAAAACGGTGAATGTGGAATCGATTAATGGTGGTCGCTGGAACTACACACCACCGCGTCCGATCACACTTTCTGGCCCAGATTGTGCCGCTTCTTCCGGTGCACAGGGCTTTACCACCAGCGATACTCGTATTATCCGTTCGCTTTCTGGCTCCGAGATCTCTCGTGAGACAAAAACCACGGTGTATGATCCTTCGCCTATCGTGACCTGTTCCTAATGCGGGCGTAGAGTTAGGGTTCATGCCACATTCGACGTCGACACGCTTGGTCATCCCTAACCAACATGGCGCTTGGGCCATGCTTATTACTCCAGCAGTTCTTGGTTGCATTAAGGCATGGGGGCATACACCGGCTGCTGTGTTGGCATCGGTGGCGGTTGCGTGGTTGAGCGGTTACTGCGCGTTCTTTGCGTTCGGCATGTGGGTGAAGGCGCGTCGAAACGCACGTCGACGCGCCTATTACACCCGTTCCTTACTGGTCTACGGCGGGATTTCTGTAGCCATGTGCACGGTAGCCTTAAGTGTCGACCCGTCGCTGATCCGGTGGGCGTTCTACTTCGCACCCTTGGTCGGTGTTGCTGTGTACGAGACGTATAACAAGCGCCCGCGTTCGGTGCTATCAGGGGCGGCCACCACGGTGGCGTCGGCACTGCTCTATGCGGTGCTGACCGGTGGGGTCAACATCGCCACCGTGTTTTTGGTGCTGTACTTCACCGGCACCATCATGGTGGTTAAATCATTGATTCGGGAACGTTCCAACACAAAGTTTTGGTATGCCTCCTTGGCCTACCATGTTCTCGCTATCGCGGTCATGGCTGCAGTGATCTATGCCCATGAGGCAGGGCACCTAGGCAGTGAGACTCTTGGCAGCGGTTTTATCTGGCTATCGCTTCTGACTTTGCTGGTTGCGCTAGTGCGCGCGTGGGCGTTGCCCTTTGTGCAGCGTCGTGGGCTGCGAGTGTGGAAGGCAAAAGATATTGGTGTGCTGGAAATGATGGTGCTTGTGCTCGCCTGCGCAGCTATCCTTGTCTAGCATGACCGATCAATCCGCGATTAAGCCGAGTGTTGGCACCATAGTGACCTCTACTGCGCTAGCGACGTTGCTCGCTGGCGGTGCGGCGGCAGGTGCTGTGGCTATGACGATTCCTAGCCCACAGCGTGAGAATTATGTTGTGAGCAATCAAGAGCAGTATCGCCCCTCGCACAGTGTTGCTGTGGAGATCCATGATCGCGATGGTGTGCTCAACGCCGAGGACCAGCGGCGGCTGCTGAACAATACCGACAACATTGAGGTTGCTCAGGTAGTCAAGCAGGTGCACTACATTGTGTTTCGCACCAATGATGAGAACGTGAACGACACGGTGGAAAATTACCTGCGCGATCAGCGTCCGGATTTGATCGGCAAGGAGTACTTTACTGACGGGGTGCTCATTATTGGCGTGGGGCTTGATCCACGTCAGGCGTTTATTTTTGCTGGTAATGATGTTGCGGACGCTTTTGATCTGCGTAAAAGCGCTCATCTTGAGCAGTCTTTGGATGCGATCAAACCGGGTGTAAAAGACGGCAACATTCCTGCGGGCTTGAGCAATGGTCTGCGCACTGCGGTTGATGTTCGTGCGATCGAAGAGCAGCAGTACAATTCTGCCGTCGATGCGCGGATGGCGGCGCTGGTAGGCGGTGGTCTTGGGGCTGCCAGCGGCGGATTTGGTATCGCGGGCATTGTGGGTATTACGCGCCGGCGAAAGTCGCGGATTGTGGTGCAGGCTCGTGACAACATGGAGGTGGTGTCGCGGGAGTACGGCGAGTTGGCGCAGCGTCTCGACGCCATCGACACCCGTGCACATTCGCTGAGCTCCCCGCTTGTCGACGCTACCCTGCGCAACCAGTGGGCTGATGTGCGTGATCGTTTCCTGCGTATTCACGACAGCATGGATACCTTGGGTAACTTGGCGACCGATTCGGACTATTACTCTAAGTCGCATGAGATCTCGACGGCACGGGAAACCGCCGAGCAGATCAGCTATGCCGAGAGCAACATCGATACCCTTTTCCGCCTAGAAAACGGGGATGCGGTGATTCGAGTCCGCGAAGCCGATGCGCTATATAAGGACATGCTGGAAGCCCTTGGGGAGATTAAGATCTCGGCGTTAAGCCGCGAGGTAGAACGCCTGAAAGACGAACTGCTTGCGTTGAAAGCAACACCGGAGTCCCCGCAGTTCCTTGACCGCTACGCTACAATCCTGACTTCCTACCAGACGGTATTGGAGCAGGTGCGCAAGCAGCAGTTCTCCGATGTGAAGGAGTCCACGGCTACCACGCTGGCGGCACCGGCTATCTACGAGTCCGGCTACCGCCCAGGCTATGGTATGAACAACTTCGTACCATTTTGGATCATGTCTTCCTGGCACACCGACAACATTGCAGCCCAAGAGGCTGCCAGTGCGAACTCCTCGCGTACTAACACCTCGTTTAGCTCTGGGTTTAGCGGCGCTGGTGGTTCGTCGAGCTTCTAGGAAGAGCGCAGAGCTTGTGCTAAGCCCACGACGGTGATCACCGCGGTAACCGACATCATGGTGGCAGCTGCGAGCGGGGGTGCGATTCCCCATGATTGGACCACGCCGAACATGGGGGCGTACAGCCCTGCGATGAAGAACTGGCCGGATCCCAAGAATGCGGAGGCAGCACCACCCACGGGGCCGGCGTGGGACATGGCCAGCGCTGAGGTGTTGGCAAAGATCATGCCCATGGAAGCAGTCATGGTGAAAATTCCAGCCAAGAATGCCACGGTGCCGAGGCTAAATGTTGCGGCGATCGCCAGCCAAGCAACTGCCAAAGCCATGATGGTCACTCCTGTTGCTGCAAGGCGAGGTGCCCCAAAGCGATGAACTACTCGGGCGTTGATGATTGCCATGGTGGCTAGACCCGAGGTGTTCATGGCAAAGATGAGTGCGTAGTGCAGCGGCGAGAATCCGAAGTGTTCCTGCAGGATAAAGGGTGAAGCAGACACGAAGGTGAACATGGTGGCAAAGGCAAAAACGAATGCCACTGTGGAGCCTACGTAGACGCGATTGCTTAACAAGGTGCGGATCGCGGCAAGCATGGCGCGGATACCACCGTGGGTGCGACGTTCCACAGGCAGAGTTTCTGGGATAGTGCGTGCTGCAATAACAGCTGTAAACGCATAGACCACGGTGAGGAACCAGAAAACAGCACGCCAACCGGCGGAGTGGACGATCAGACCGCCGAGGATGGGGCCAACCACGGGAGCGATGCTGCCTAGGACCATGAGGATGGAGAACACCTTGGCTAGTTCTGGGCCAGAAACCTTATCGGCGGCAATCGCGCGTGCAGAAACAACTGCGGTGCCGGCTGCCCAGCCCATGGCTGCGCGGGAGAGGTAGAGCACCCATGCGTGGGGTGCGAGGGCGCTTAACAGGGTTGCTATCGTAAGCACGATCGTGCCGATGAAAAATAGCCCGCGCCGGCCGCGGGCGTCGGTAATCGGCCCACTGAACAGCTGGCCCACGGTCATTCCGATAAGGAAGAACGTGATGGTCAACTGTGCGTCGAATTGGCTGATACCAAACTCGTGACGCAACACGGGCAACCCCGATAGGTACATGTTGATGCTGAGCGGTTCAGTGGCGTTAACAAGCGCCAAGGTGCCCAGCAATGCTGGTGGTATGAGCTGACGTGTCGGGGAAGCAGGACTTGGGGACATGTCAGTGAACGTACCCAACTATTATCAACTAGACCAGCTGGGCGAGCACACGCGGGGAGTGAATGTCCCACACACCAGGGCCGACACCCAACTCGTAGCCTTCTTCTTTCAGCGCTGCGAGCTGTTCGGAGAAGTACTGGACCATGTTGTTACGCTCTGGTTCACCGTGGACGAGGACGTCGAGGCCCAGCTTTTCTTGCTGGGAGATCACCAGCTTGACCTCATCGACCATGAGCAAGGTAGGCCAGCAAACACACACCGATCGCACCCACAATCGCACACCAGTTTCAATTCCACTGGGTACAAGCTGTGGAATCGCTGTAAGAATTTAGCGGCGCATGGCCACCATGATCGAAACGAAAGACACCAGCAGGGATGCCGACACCACAGCACCGGCAGCAAGTACATTCCCGCCAGAGGCATGCAGGATCCACGTCAACACCAGCGGGGTGAACCCAGCGATAAGAGCACCGTTGGTTTCCCGAGCCAGCGCAATGCCACTAAAACGCGCGCGTGCTTGGAACAGCCCAGCAAGGAATGCGCCTTGGCTGCCCGAGGTCAACGAAATCACCGCACCATAGCCAAAAGCGACCGTTAGTGCGGCGATCACCGCATTGCCTGTGTGCAAACCCAAAAGGAAGGGCACTGCATAAAATGCGCCAATTAATGAGCCGGTAGCCAATACACGATCAGCACCGAAACGGTCAGCAGCCAGCCCGCCCAGCGGGGTAGCAACCACACCGACCAAGGTTCCGGCAGAAACCGCCAGCAAAGCATCAAACTTGGCCATGCCCACAGCATCGGAGGTCATAAAGGAGATGGCAAAAACAGCCATGGCGTAGTTCAGTGCGTTGTGGCCGGTGATGGACAAAAATCCCAAAGCCACCTGACGCTTATGCGACTTGAGCAGCTCCACAACCGGCAAAGACTGGTGTTTTGCCTGTTCAGAGCGCTCCTCCATGGCCGCTACATACTCGGGGGTTTCCTCCAAACGCTTGCGCATGAACAACGCAATGAAGAACAACAGCGCAGAAATAAGGAACGGGATACGCCACACGCCACCCAACAATGCCTCATCGCCTACTGACGACGCCCCCATGAACGCCGCAGTCGCCAACACAATGCCCGCAGGTGGCATCGCCAAAACCAAGGAGGTGAAAAGTCCACGCTTAGCCGCAGGGGCAAATTCGGCCACCACAGTCATCGCACCAGCAAGTTCAGCACCGGCACCCAAACCTTGAATCAGACGGAAGAACACCAAGAGCATAGGAGCCAGCACACCAATAGCGGCCTCCGTGGGGAGCAAACCAATGCCGACCGTGGCAATGCCCATCATCAAAACACTCAAGATCATCGCAGGTCGACGGCCAAAACGATCACCAATGTGGCCGATGGCCACACCGCCTAGCGGGCGGGCAACAAAACCAACTGCAAACGTGGCAAAAGCGGCAAGCTGTCCACCGGCTGCGGATGACTCGAAAAAGAGCGGGGCAATCACGACGGCAGCGGCGGCACCATAGAGAGCGTAGTCGTACCACTCAATGATGGTTCCCAACAAGGCCGCCAACAGCGCACGACGGCCCTGCGGGGTCAAAGAATCGTTGCAGTTTTTCATACTTATATTTATGAACATATGCAGAAGGCGTTACATAAAATGTCATTATGCTTACTCGGGAACTACAACATCTGGTCAAACAGGCCATCACACACCCGCCCCGCTGACCCCATCAGCGCCACCGGCTTAATCCCACGAAGCGCCGCCGAACTGTTCCCCTTCCCCTGGAACCCCGCTACCTAGAGCAACCACGCGGTCAGCGATCTCAAGAACCGCAGGATCGTGGCTCGCAATCAGCACAGCCGCATGGGGTGCTCGATGCGCACGAATCGCAGCGAGCACCAAACGCGCACTGTGCGAATCGAGCGCGGAGGTAGGTTCGTCAGCAAGCAAAAGATCCGGACCACCCAACAACGACAAAGCCACGCTGACACGTTGCCGCTGCCCACCGCTGAGATCGTCGGCACGCAACCGACGATGCTCACGACACAAAAAGTTCGGCAACTCCAGCTCATCAAGCAACGCCGTGATCTGCTCTTGCGATGCTCCAGTACGAACCAACAACGAACGAATCTCGACATGCGGATTAAGCGCCAACTCCGATTCCTGCGGAATCCACCCAAAACGACGACGCAGCTCAAGCGGACGCTCACCAAGCCTCGATGCCACAGGCATACCATCGAAAACAATGCTGCCGTCACTATACGGAAGCAACCCCAACACACACCGAATCACCGACGTTTTGCCAGCACCCGAAGGAGCTGTCAACGCCACGATCTCACCAGCACCAACGCTCAAAGAAACCGGAGCACACGACACATGAGCACCATGAGCTACCCGAACATCAGTAACCGAAAGCCGCGCCGCTACCGGATCAGCACTGCTAGCAACAGCGGCACAAGGGCACGCAGCTGCCGGCTGAGGTGACACCGAGTGAATCCTCCTAGAATCCACGGTGAGGATCCGATCAGCAAGAGCACATGCCACATCCATACTGTGAGTAATCACAAGAGTGGTGGCCTGAGAACGCCTACGCGCAATACGCAGTGTGTCCACCATCAGCTCCACTGTGGGGGCATCAACACCCGCAGTGGGTTCGTCGATAATCAGCAACTCAGGATCAGTCGCGACCGCCGCCGCCACGCTAACCCGACGCCGCTGGCCACCAGACAATTCCTGCGGGGTGCGATCCAAAATCCTGTCGATATCTCCTAGCCCAAAATCTCCAAGAAGACTCAGCATCTGCGCATCCGACAAGGAAGCACGAGAACGCACAATAGATCGCACAGAATGCCCAGGCGGTAAGGCCGCGCCGGGGTCTTGATCCACGTAAGCACAACGTTTGCGCAGCTCACGCAGGCTGCGTGGCGCTAACTGCAGCGGGTTGAGCCCGTCTACATCAATGCTGCCGGAACACCACCTACAACCAGGGGCGAGATACCCAAGGATCGCCTGGGCGAGTGTGGTCTTTCCGCTGCCGGATTCTCCCATGAGGGCAACGCATTCCCCAGAACCAACGTGCAGGGACGCATTGGTCAACAGCGGGGTGTCACCTGCGGTAATGGTGGCATTCGTTATGGTCAGTTCGATCATCGACGGCCTCCGGTGTGCTGTTCGAGCAGCAGCGCTGGGCAGGCTGTCAATGCAATGATAGCGACTACGGGGGCGATAACCGCCCACGGGTTGAGGTCCACACCGTTAAGTCCGCTGCTTACCATGGCCGCCCACGAATTCTCCTGTGCACCAGAGGTTCCGGCGAGAAAAGCTGCGGTAGCGGTTAAGAATACGACCGTGACAAAGCGAATACCGATGTCTGCGATGATGGGGCGACGCAGAGCGGGAAGAATGTGTTGCCCTATGATCTGTGGCCATGTGCTGCCGGTGGCGCGTGCACGGATTACGTAGTCGGCGGCGAAGATGGGGCGGGCTGCGGCGATGAAGTAGCGGGTTGATAGCGGTACGGATAATGCGACGGTGGCGGTGGCTACGGCAAGAAAGCTGCCTTCGGCGGCGGTAATGACGGCGAGCAGAATAATCATTGCGGGGATGACCAGCACAATATCGCCGAAAAACCGGATGATGGCGCGCAGTAGCGGGCTTATCGACGCCACCAACGCCAGCAATAAACCGATAGCAGTGGCGATCACCGCGGCGATGGCTGGGGGAATAACGAGCCCAATGTTGCCGCTGAGCATACGTGCCAGAAGATCTCTGCCAAGGCGGTCGGTTCCAAGGGGGTGCAGCGTGGATGGGGGATCGAAGGAGCGCGTCATTGTCTGGCTAGGGTCAGGTGTGCCTAGCAGGGTAGCCACGGTGGGGCCGGCGATGGCTGCGATAAGTGTAAGAATCCACAGCAGCCATAACGCAGAGGTGGTGACGGTGTGCAGGGATGGGCGGCGAAGGTGAATCATGCGCGGCGTCCTTGGATGTCGTGGTGGAGATCAGCCAAGGTGAATGCTGCGATGGTAATTGCAGCAAACACTGCGGTGAGTGTTGCCACGGCGATGGTTTCACGTGCTGCGATGAATGTGGCGATGAGCGTGCCGATTCCTGGGAATCCCACCACGTTTTCTATAACAACGGTACCGGTGACAGCGTAGGGGATGGTGGCGGCACATGCTTGGACAATGGGGCCTGCTGCGGCAGGAAGTGTGAGACGCCAGGCCACTGTTACAGGATGGTGACCGGCGAGGTGTGCGGCGCGAATGTGGGGGAGCGCGGCGGCGTCGACAATCGCTGCGCGCACGAGACGTTGCAGCCATGCGCCACCGACAAGCGCGATGGCGAGCGCTGGAACAATCAGAGAATCGGGGCGGTCTAGTGGTGTTCCACCTGGGGGAACCAGAGAGACTGCCGGCGCCAGATGCAGCACTCCCGCACAGAGGACCAACAACACGGTGGTGACAGCGAAATCAGGAGTAGCCAGTGTGATTTGTGCACCGGTAGAAAGTACGTGATCACGCAATGCCGTAGGGCGTAGACCTGCGAAAACACCGCTCAGAATTCCGATAAGGAGTAGCAGTGGGAGTGCGCAGGCAACAAGGTACGTGGAATTTCGTGCCGAGCTCGCCGCAGCCTCCCACACGGGTATTCCCGAGGCGTAGAGGTGGCCGCCGTCGCCGTGAAGAAATAGCGCAGTGGCCCACTCGCCCAACCGCACTAAGAGGGGATCGTCGAGTCCAAGGCGACTACGGACCGCGTCGACAGTGGCGGGGTCCGTAGTGCGCGCAATGGTGCTGGCGGCATCACCTGGAAGGACATCCATGATGACAAAACTCGTCATCGCTGCGGCGACCAGCAAGACCGGTGCGCGCAGCACGAGGCGAATGATGGACGAAGCGCGCTGGGACAGATGTGGCACGATACCGTGGGATTACTTGGTGGTAGGAACAGGGACGCTTTGAGAAACCGGCACGTCAGGGATGCCGTCGGCACGCCCGTGGACCTCATTTGCGTAGCCCCACAACACATCGCCACCATCGCGCTGCATCTCAACAGCAAGCTTTTTGAGCAATGCTGCGCGCTGGGACTCGTTGGTTTCTGCCTGTGCTGCAGCCAAGCGTTTATCCCA
Source organism: Corynebacterium diphtheriae (assembly GCF_001457455.1). NCBI lineage: Bacteria > Bacillati > Actinomycetota > Actinomycetes > Mycobacteriales > Corynebacteriaceae > Corynebacterium > Corynebacterium diphtheriae. Next base: position 2,216,088 of record NZ_LN831026.1, on the reverse strand, counting down.
ATCGCCGGAGGTGCCAAAACCAGACAAGTTGAACATGGCGTGGGAACCAGTCATAAACGGCAATGCCGACTGCAAGGAGCGGTTCACAATGTAGGAAGCGAAAAATGGCAACGCGCGCAGCGCAGCCATATCGGCAAAGTAGGTGGTGGGGTCGCGCTTTTCCACAGTCACCTTGACTCCTGCATCCGCGAGCTGCTTGGCGGCGATGTCGGCACCGTCGTTCATGCCAGGGGTGAAATCGGCGGTGACCAAGGTGAGCTCTTTAATGCCCTTATCCTTGAAGATCTGTCGCGCCGCGTCGAGGTCACGGCGCACCTCGGAGATCCCTTCGGGGTAGTCCTTGAATCCAAAACCTGGAATATCTGCGCCGACGGTGCCGGCACCATCCAAGGCGACGTCGACCATGGCCTTACGGTCGAGGGAGATCTTGACAGCGCGGCGCACCTCGGCGTCGTTAAACGGTGCTACTGCGGTGTTGAGCACGAACAACAAGGCTTTGGAATCGGCGGGGCCTGGGATCCACGCTTGTGCGTTTTTCAGGCTGCGGGCTGCTGTTGCGGGAAGATCCATGGCCAGATCCACGGCACCGCTATCCACGGCGCGCAGGCGTGCGTCGGCATCGGCAATAACTTGAATCTCTAGGGATTGAGAGATCCGACGATCCGTGGGGAAATGCTCATTAGCTGCCAGTTTCCATCCCTGGCCGGAGTCGCCGGATTCTACTACATAGGGGCCGGAGCCGATGGTGGTGCCGGGATCGCCGTTTTTGTACACCAGTGAGTTCACGCCGAGCACGGCATCAACAAAGTCGGCGCGGGGGCGGGTGAGGTGGATTTCTACGGTGGAGTCGTCGATAGCCTTGAGCTTGTCCACGTCGACATCGGCATAGGTCATGCCGCGCATGGGGTTTTTGGCCACCACTTTCAAAGAGGCGACAACATCGGCTGCGGTGACGGGGGAGCCGTCGGAAAATAGTGGTGCGTCGCGGAGAGTGACCGTCCACATGGTGGCATCTTTGTTGGGCTCGACGCTCTTGGCTAACTGGAAGGCGGGTGCGCTATCGCCTGCGATCACAAGGGATTCATAGACGGCGTACATGGCAGCCCACGTGGCGGTGGACATGGCTTCGTTGATGTTGAGGCCTTCGCCTGGTCCGCCGATTGCGGCAATGCGAATGGTGTCGGTTGCTGCTTTTCCACTGGTTGCGGAGTTGTCGTCGCGGGAGCACGCGGCCATGACGGGGCCGGTGGCGGCGATGGTGGTCGCTGCGGCGAGGAGTTTGAGGAAATCCCTGCGGAGCATGTGTGGTTCGGTGTCCTTTCGTGGTGGGAATGAGTGGTGGGGTGGCTAGGGCAACCCGAAGTGCTCTCGGGGGCGGTGATGTGACGCAGTAAATGTCATGATTTTGGTCATTTCGGTCGTTCGGGCGAGAGGTAGGTCACGCAAGCTATTAGGGTAGGCTAAGCCAAGCTCAGCACTAGTATTTATACCCTAATTGCAGACTTTTTCATTAACTAGTTACCCGATCATAGGGAAATATTGTGCCGGTAGCCACATCGAGGGGTGGCATTGTGGGCCGCCTCGGTTTATCCTCTGGAAAATATGCCCATTGTTGAAAATAATTACCACTTGCAGCGTGGGGTATATAAAAAGTGCTACATGGTAGCTGGTTGTGGGAGGAAACATTAGATGAACTCCACCACCACAACCGACACCATTATCGAAATTCTCACCGCCATATACGGCCCCATCGACCCCCAGCAATCCCTCTCGCACCTCGGCATCGACTCCATGACCGCGGTACGCCTCCAAAGAGAAATCCACCACGCCACCGGCATATACCTCCCACTTATCACCTTTATCGGTGATGCCACCGTGGCCACACTCGCCCGCGCAGTCGACAACGCCGAACCAGCCCCGCTGGCCTTGTCGCCACGGGCAAACACGGCGTGCACGAAACCACCGCCGGCTACCTCATCGGCGGCTGGTCCATGGGCGGCACAGTGGCACAACGAGTAGCGGTGCAGTGGCGCGACCAAGGAATCGCCGTGGGAGCCCTCGTGCTGATCGACTCTAATTCTCCCGACCGGATTCGGGCGTTGACTGGCATGAACGACCGTGAGGTAGACGCGGAGTTCGCGCGTCGATACCTGCGCTCCTTGCAGGCCTTCGGGGCAAAGGCCGTAGACGCCTCGGCGGTCACCGAATCCGACCCAGCATCAGGGGTCGCCCGCGCACTCGCCGGCCAAGGCCTAGCGCTAAAAGACGTAGAACGCCGAATCTCCGTGTTCACACGCCACCTCGCCGGTCTAGCGCAGCTGCGCGCCCGCCCGCTTATCGACGTCCCCACGCTGCTCGTCATCGCCGAATACCAAAGCCCCGCCAACTCTGGGGTCGGCATGGGTGTCGACGACGCCCGCGACACCGAACACTTGGGCTGGGGCGACAACCTGCCCACGTCCACCACAGAAATCATGGTGCCAGGACATCATTACTCCGTGCTGTCCGCGCCGGGTCTTGAGATTATTTCTGAGCAGATTCGGGAGCTTTTGGCATGACATCTTCTAGTCTTAATGGGAACCTATTTCACCTACAAGGATCAGTGCACTGATGGAATCACACACAACTGAGGCTGCTCCCACTGCACCCAGCCGACCCGATTACTGCTCAGCACCCCGCCTGCTATCCCGCTACATCCACGGACGCTGGCCGCACATGGCGTTGGCTATCACCTGTGGCATTGTGTCCGGTATCTGCGAGGTATTACCCGCTTGGGCGATCTGGCGGCTGGTAGTCGCACTCGCACAACACGAGGCCACCATGACCTCCTTTGTCACTGCTGCACTGATTGCTGGTGCAGCAGTGATCGGAAAGGCCGTGTTCTTCGGTTCTTCTACTGCGATCGCGCACCTGATTGCCTTTGGCGTGATCGCAGATATCCGCCATGCACTGGGAAAAACATGGAATTCGCTGCCGGTAGGGGCAGTAGCGTCGGTGCATTCCTCACGGGCAAAAACCGTAGCGCTTGATCACTGCGAAAAACTGGAGTTGTTTATCGCCCATGCGTTGCCGGAAGCAGCCGCCGCATTGACCGTGTGGCTATCGATCACAGCGTGGCTGTTTCTTGTTGATTGGCGGCTAGCGCTGGCCACAATTGCACTCGTACCGGTGGCTTTTCTCACCATGATCCATGCCATGCGCTCCAACGGGCACCGCATGGGTGACTGGGTGCAGGCCAATGGTCGGATGGGCGCTGCCATTGTGGACTTCATTACCGCCATGCCCGTCATTCGCGTGTTCAACCGCGTGGGTGAGGACCACAAACGTACCAGTGACGCAGTGCGCACCAACGCCGCCTTGCAGTCCGACTGGGGTAAGGGGTTCGTCCGGTGGGGCGCGCCCTTTTCTACGCTGGTGGCTTCTGCAATTGCGGTGATCGCACCGGTGGGCGCCTGGCTGTATAGTACCGGCAGCGTAGCCCCAGCGACCTTGTTGCTCTTTCTCATTGTGGGGCCTACCTACCCAGTTCCACTGGTCACCATGTTTTATCGCTTGGTGGCATTGCCCCTGCTATCTAATGGTGCTGTAGAAATCGAGCAGCAGCTTGCGCGCTCGCCGCGTCCGCAGCTTGTTGAACTTGGCGCTGAGGTTGGTGAGCTAGCACCGAGTGTACGGTTTGATCGGGTGTCTTTCGCCTACGAGCCAGGCAACGACGTGCTGCATTCCATCAGTTTTGAGGCCAAGCCTGGCACCATCACTGCGTTGGTGGGGGTGAGTGGTTCTGGCAAGTCCACCATCGGTGAGCTGATTTTGGGCTTTTATCAGGCGCACAGCGGAACGGTCACGATTGGTGGGCGTGATATTCGCACGCTTAACGACGCCACCCTCTACCGCCACGTCAGCGCAGTGTTCCAGCGCCCGCATCTTCTTGCCGGCACCATCCGAGAAAATCTCACCTTGGGAAATCCGGATGTCAGCGAACAGCAGCTGCGTAGCGCCATGCGCGCTGCCGCCGTGGATGTGTTTGTGGATCAGCTTCCACAGGGGCTGGGTACCGTGTTGGGTGAAAGTGGTTCGGGGCTTTCCGGTGGTGAGCGTCAGCGTATTTCCATTGCGCGGGCACTTATTGCCGATCGCCCCATTCTCATCTTGGATGAGGCCACCGCGGCTACCGACCCCGACAATGAGGCACTGATCCAGCAAGGCCTTGCTGCTCTTACCCACGGCCGTACCGTTATCGTGATCGCTCACCGGCTGGGGACGATCACCCACGCCGACTGCATTCACGTGCTCGACAATGGCCGCATTGTGGAGTCGGGTACTCATGAACAACTCCTAGCGGCACATGGCGACTACGCCCGTTTGTGGTCGTGCCAAGGGGAAGGGAAGTAACAATGAACCAACTGGCAACAATGTGGAAACTTGCTGGTCCTGCACGTATCCCGGTCGTGTTTGGTGCTGTGCTGCGGCTTGCACAGTCGCTGTGTCTTGGCGTGGCTTTTGGTGCCGCCATGAGCGTGGTTATTCATATTGTGCATGACACAACACCGAGCCCGCGCGAGGTGGTCTGGATTGCTGCACTGTGTGTGGGATCTTTGATGGCGCAGCTGTGCTGTGGGTGGGCGGCTGCTCGGCTGTCGTGGCTGGCGGCGTATCAAGCAGTGGCGCATATGCGTTTACAACTCTTGGCACATTTGCGAGAAATCCCCGTCAATTCCTTGGGTAAACGCTCGCGTGGCGACATCGCCGCATTGCTCAGCACCGACACCCAGCTCATTGAAGACTTCCTCTCCGAAGGCCTACCTCGACTAGGCCAAGCCCTAGGTATCCCCACCATCGTGCTGGTAGCGGTGGGCATGCATAACCCACTGCTCGCCCTTGCCATCGCACTACCCATCGTGGTGGTCATCCCCGTGATGTCCTGGTCTAGTGCGCGGCTAGCCCAGCTGGGTGATCGTCGTGGCGCAACCCAAGCAGGGGCAGCAGCCCGCATGATCGACCTCGTAGCAGCCATGCCAGCGCTTCGCGTGTATTCCACATCAGCGCGCACCCAAGCATGGTACGGGGCCGCAGTAGAAGAATTTCGCGCACTATCAGTCGAGATGGTCCACCGCCTCATCGTGCCATCGACAGCTGCGGGACTCGTACTCATGCTCGGGATCCCCGTGGTGATCCTCACCGGCGGATACAGCCTCGACACACTGGGTGCCGACGCCACCTTGGTGGCAGTAGTACTCGTGGTGGTACTCAACGTGTACCAGCCAGTGCAGGGGCTATTGTCTACGAACGAGTCATGGCAGATGGCGCAGGCGTCGTTACGCCGTATGCTCGCCGTGCTCACCATCGAGCCGCTCCCGACCGTCGCACAACCCAACGAGCTGGGCAAACACCCCCACGGTGCCGCCGTCGAGCTGGAACATGTCTCCTACACCTACCCCGACGGCAGCCTCGGCGTGCGTGACGTTACGCTAAGCGCAGCTGCCGGCGAAACCACCGCCATTGTCGGTGCCAGCGGCTCCGGCAAATCCACCGTGCTCAACCTCATCTCGCGTTTCGACGACCCCAGCAGCGGCCGAGTGCTCATCGACGGAATCGACCTACGCACCATCGACCCAGCTCAGCGCAGCGATCTTGTCACCGTGGTCTTCCAAGACGTGCACCTCTTCCCCGGCACCATCGCCGACAACATCGCCGTCGGTCGCCCCGATGCCACCCGCGACGACATCATCGCCGCAGCCACCCTCGCCTGCGCAGACGACTTCATCCAAGCGCTCCCTAATGGCTACGACACCATCCTCGGCGAAGACGGCTCCGGCCTTTCCGGCGGGCAACGCCAACGACTCTCCATCGCTCGCGCCGCCCTCAAAGACGCCCCCGTCGTGCTTCTCGACGAAGCCACCTCCGCCCTAGACCCCGTCAACGAAGCAGCCGTACAACGTGGCCTCGCAGCTCTCCAACGCGGGCGCACCACCATCGTGGTAGCTCACAAACTAGCCACCATCGCCGCAGCTCACCGTATTATCGTCCTTGATTCCGGCCGCGTCGCCGAATCCGGAACCCACGACGAACTTATTGCGCACAATGGAATTTACGCCTCCCTGTGGAACACACTCGAACGCTCCTCACAATGGCGTATCGGCGAAGAATAAAGCTCCGTAGCGTTACCAGATAAAATGCGCTGACGATCCGACTCACTCAATGTGCTGGAGTGAATGTAATCAAACGCCGCACATATTTTTCCTCCTGGAAATATGGGTGATCGGATCCAGCCAACGCCTAGGTGGCCCCGTAATATTCCGCAGTGTCTGTGCAGGGGAGTGCGGGGAATGCACCCCAATCCTCAATGTGCTGGGCTAGGAACGGTATATCCTCTTTCGGGAGCTGCAACACCGCAGTTGCATCCTCCACCGGGGCGCCATTTACCCACTCCAAGCCAGCACCCTGAATCATCGTGGAATGCGCACCCGACCCAGTCGGATGAATATTGACCCCATGCCCTTGGCATCCAAAGCCTGCCACACCGGCTCCAAGCTGGGGTCAGTTCAAAGCTGCGAAGGTAAAGACCTCTACTGCGAAACCGCCTCCCGCATGTTCGGCGTCCCAGTCAAAAAACACGGCATCAACGGCGAGCTACGCCAGAAAGGGAAAATTGCGACCCTCAGCTGTGGCTATCAAGGCCATGGGAGCACTCACCATGGGCTTAGCCGAACACGAATTGAAACCGATCGTGGACACCTAGCGGGCCGCCAACCCACACATCGTCGGGCTCTGGGCCGACGTCGAAGAAGCAGCTATTGCCGCGATCACGTCTCGTCAGCCGATCCGCTTGTGTAGCCTGCGATTTACCGTCAAGTCCGGGATCTTGTTCATCGAGCTACCTTCGGGAAGGCGCTTGGCGTATGCGCAGCCGTGTCTAGGCGAGAATCGTTGGGGCGGCACCTCCATCACCTACACCGGCATCACCACGGCACGCCGTTGGGGACAGTTAGAAACCTACGGCGGGAAACTCGTCGAGAATATCGTGCAGGCGATCGCTCGTGATCTACTCGTCACTAGCATGCACGCAGTAGCGCAGGCTAGGCACAAGATTGTGATGCATGTTCACGATGAGATCGTTATCGACGAACCTCTAGATTCGGGCTTCACCGCCACCGATGCTTGCGAGCTCATGTCCACGCTCCCAGCATGGGCCGAAGGTTCGCCGTTGGATGCTGACGGGTATGAGTGCGACTATTACCGCAAGGACTAGGGAACCCAGAGCGCTAGTTCTTGCCAGTTCTCGGGAGCTCCAGTGCGAGAGAGTGGAACAATGGGATTGTGTGGATAGGTGTTGAACAACCGTGTTAATCGGTCAGCTTGGGACAAGCCCAGTTGATGATGTAAATACTGGATCATCGAGAGTTGACCGAATACGCGGTTCATTCTGTTAGCCACCGGAGTCAGCTTTGGATCGTTGTTCAGTTTGGGCTTGATGTCGTAGACGCGGTTGAACATTCTCGCGTGGTGAGCCGCGTAGTTACGCAGGATATTTAAGGATTTCAACCATGACTCTAGCTGGGGCCCAGTGAGCCCACACGGCTCGGCAATCCGTTTACGCACAATATTGGGAGACATGCCATACAGGTAGGACAACATTCCCCAATCCATGACTTCAACGGCTGCCCAGATCGGCAAAGTCCCTCCATATTTGGAATTATGATGGGCGACGAAATCCTCCTTCGACGCTTTCAGCGCCGATTGATACTTTCCTATCCACACCTCGTGCACAGTGCGCTCACCCTTGCCTCGCTGACTTGCGCGAGCTCCTAAACGCTGCGGATCCAAATAGATCAGCGGATCAAGGCGACCTAGTTCGTGACCAAGCCTAGTCTGAATTGCCAATTCCACACGGTCGAGCTCAATGAATACGCTGTGGCGCAATCGTTCGTCGAACTCGTACAGCGCCACCACCAAATCGAATGACGCTCCGTCAACAAATTCATCTTGGGCGATACCATTTTGCGGGGAAAACCGGCGCATCGGATACCAATATCCGGATAAACGGTAGTAATTTAGCTGCGCTAACAACTTCTCGGCGCGCTCTGAGTTATCAATTTGCATCCCACGCTGGCCAAGCAATTCGACCTGCTCCTTGTAGGTCTTGAACAGTTTCATCTGTTCCACGCGCTCACCTTTTTCTAAAGCGAAGACCGGCCCTGGACTCCCACCGAAGCGGGTAGCGGAACCGGTCATGTTGTCTATAAGGTTACCGTGTCGGCATCGCTGTAGCAAGAGAATGATGGTTCTTCCGCACAGAGCACCCGACAAGCTCTTCTATGACCCGTCCGGATTAGGTGGTGCCTGGGGGCGTATGTGTGAGAGCCCCAAAGCTCAGTGACCACAAACTCGCCTAGGGGTTAACTCCTTGGGAGGTTTGTGGTCTTCTACTGAGAGCTTCTCGCACCAAACGGTGCATATTCGTCTATTTGGCTCTCAGAATAGGAGCCTTGTTATGGGCAACATCATTCAAACATTTACCAACGACGTGTTCGGCACCATCCGCACCATCACTACTGATGGCCAGATGCTGTTTTGTGGGAAGGACGTCGCCACTGCGCTCGGCTACGTTAACGCCAGCAAGGCGGTCCAAGATCATTACAAGAGGGTTCTATTTCGTTACCCCCTTGAGACCGCTGGCGGAATCCAGCAGGTCCGCTTCATTACCGAGGGCAACCTCTACCGGCTCATTATTTCTTCAAAGCTCCCAGCAGCGCAGAAGTTCGAAGCTTGGGTGTTCGCTACGGCGATACCGACCAAGCACGAGACCTCTTCGACCGCAAAGCCAACCTCCGCGAACTCGAGTTCAAGACTGCGAAAACCCAAGGACAGCACTCGCACGGCATAACAGCCTTCCTGCGGTTTTCGTAGTCTCGAGTTCGAGGAGGGCTTAAGCATCAATCAACGCAGGCGTGAACTGTTACTTTGAATATTCCTAAAAAATGTCCGCATCCCCAACATGGGCGTTAAGCTCTCGAATTAGAACTGTCGCCGCTGCCTTGAGGCCTATCCCGAACTAGGACCGCATATGGCGACACTAACCTTGCTCGAACCCAGATCGGCTCAAAATCGGGTTCTACATCCCCGCCTACAAATTCGAGCCGTAATTGATCAGCTTGGCCACGAGTTCTGAAGACGGAGCCTACTTTTCCATTACTTACTCCACCGACCACTCGAAACTCATTGGGATTAAACGCTTCATCTACAACCTGTAACCGATCCAAGCAAAGCGCCCACTTAGATCCTCGACAATTGATGGAGTCGGGAATAGTATCCCAATTTATGCCATCAACCGAGAACTCATCTGCACGATTGGCATCACCGTTGTGAGAAGAATTTGTCGGACGCATCAATACTTCAATAGTGTCGGTGGCCCCGTTAAGAAAATCTTGCAGTAGCTTCCCCGTCGGTTTACCTAGACTCCCGCCGTACCCCCAAAGAGCGTACCCCGCTTCTTTTATCTCGCGTTGTTTACGCTTAATGATCTCGACGAACTCTTCAGAAGCATGAGTACCAACGGACATTAGGAGAACTCTTTCTCCCTCGCGAAACCTAATCATCTGGAACCTCCGTAGTCTGCACGAAAACTTTATCAATCTGGAGAAAAATTATGGCAAAAGATGGCACTAACCGAGGCGGACGCCGCGTACGCGCAGGCGCGAAGCCTGACCCGCTGAACGAGAAGCTTGCTGCTGGAAGGCCAACGCGGACGGAAGGGAAACGAGCGACGTCCTCATCTGCCGCATGGTTGGTTGGATTCGCAGGTTATTAAAGACCCCGAGCGGGCCCAGGTTTAGCTAATGAATCGGTTGCAGATGGGGGCTGAAATGTCGCAGATGAAGGTGCATGCCGGAAGCATTGAACTGAAGTGCCCTGGGTTTTGTTCCGTTTGCGTAGGCGGGAAACTCTTCGAACATGCCAAGAAAATTTGACCAGGAAGCGAAGGATCGCGTGGTCCGCCTTGTGGCACACAGCGAGGCAATGGACGCAAGCCCGCTCGACGTGAGGGACGCGTCACTGAGCGGTTGCCTGAGGACCTTGTGGCAGAAAACGCACGGTTGCGTCGAGAAAATCACCAGCTGCGCGACACCAATGAGCAGTTGTCATGTCACCGTGAGCAATTTTTGTGCAATAACTTTTGCATGTGTCGCGTTTTCGCAGTTCGGAGATATAAGAAACGGCCTACGTGTACAAAAATTGCTCATGTAGCGCCCTAGGAACGCAAAAACCGGTGCTCTCCGCGAGGAACACCGGTTGAAAATGAGCCGATGACGGGAATCGAACCCGCGTATTCAGCTTGGGAAGCTGATGTTCTACCATTGAACTACATCGGCAGCGCTATTTTTCAGTAGCGTCATTATGATAGCACTTCCCATCGCGTACACTAAACGGCGTGTTGTATTCCGACAAAGACATTCGTGCCGCTATTGATACTGGCGAGTTGGGCATTGAGCCTTTCGACGCCGACCTGATTCAGCCGTCGTCGATTGACGTTCGTATGGATCGACTCTTCCGTGTATTTAATAACTCTAAATACACGCATATCGATCCGAAGCAGCAGCAGGATGAGCTAACGAGCTTGGTTGAGGTTCCAGAAGGGGAGCCGTTTGTTCTTCACCCAGGTGAGTTTGTGCTGGGCTCTACGTTGGAGAAGTTCACTCTACCTGCGCATATTGCTGGTCGTTTGGAGGGTAAGTCATCGTTGGGTCGGTTGGGTTTGCTCACGCACTCCACTGCGGGCTTTATTGATCCAGGTTTTTCCGGCTACATCACGTTGGAGCTTTCTAACGTTGCTAATCTGCCGATTACGCTGTGGCCAGGGATGAAGGTGGGCCAGTTGGCGTTGTTTAAGATGACGTCGCCGGCGCAGGCTCCTTATGGTTCAAATGTGCTGGGCTCGAAGTATCAGGGTCAGCGCGGACCTACTCCGTCGAAGGCGTATCTCAACTTCCGGTAGTCCTCATGCGGATTGCGGTTTTCGGTGCGGGTTACCTAGGTATTACGCATGCTGCGTGTATGTCGCACCTTGGCCACGAGGTGGTGGCTGTTGATACTGACGCTGCGCGGGTGGCGGAGTTGTCGGCAGGCCGGTTGCCTATTTCTGAGCCTGGTCTGGCGGATCTTCTAGCGGCGAATTCGGTTGAGTGGACGGATGATCCGCAGCGTGCGCGCGATTGCGACCTCTATTTTGTGTGCGTGGGAACACCGAGCACCGATGGTCCCTCTGCCCAAGCACGACTGGATGTGAGTGCTGTGGTTGCGGCGGTGGGGACTATTGCTACGCTTGCGCCCCACCCAGTGGTGGTGGGCAAGTCGACGGTGCCGGTGGGGACGTCGATACGCTTGTTGCAGCAGTTTCCGCAGATCCGCTTGCTGTGGAATCCTGAGTTTTTGCGCGAAGGCCATGCGGTGGCGGATACGCTGCACCCTGATCGCATTGTGATCGGTGGCACGGATCCACAGCCGCTTTTGCGTGTTTATGAGGGGATTAACGCTCCCGTGATCACCACTGATCTGGCCACGGCGGAGTTGACAAAGTCGGCGGCCAATGCGTTTTTGGCTACCAAGCTCAGTTTTATTAATGGACTGTCGGAACTGGCTAGTGCCACCGGTGCGGATATTGGCACCATTACTCGGGCCATGGGCCTTGATCCCCGTATCGGCTCCCAGTATTTGTCCGCAGGCTTGGGCTACGGTGGTGGCTGTTTGCCTAAGGACGTCCGTGGGCTTGCGGCCAGCGCTCGCGATTATCAGGCATCGCATTTTGCTGAGCTGTTGAGCATTATCGACGCCACCAATCTGCGGCAGCGCGAGCGCACCTGTGAACTCGTGGCCAACCTGTGCACCCTAGGCGCTCGGATCGATGTATGGGGTGCCACGTTTAAGGAAGGTTCCGATGATGTGCGCGACTCCCCAGGGTTAGCTGTGGCCCATGCGTTGAAAGCTGCGGGTTTTCGTGTGCGCGTGGTGGATCCCCTCGTGGGGCATTGGCCGCCTGAACTGCAAGAACCTGAGGTAATTGTGGTGGCAACGGCGTGGTCGGAGTTTAGTCGCGTTGTCCCTGAACCCCGTCTTGCGCATGGATGTGGCGGTGTGGTGGTAGACGCGCGAGGTGTGCTGGAGCGCTCGGCGTGGGTGGCCGCGGGGTGGACGTACAGGAATCTTTAACGTGGGCGGTTTAAGGTAGCACCCATGATGGTGAAGTTTGGACAATTCCTGCTGGTGGTTGCGTCGCTAACGTATGCGTCGTTTGTGTGGGAGATCGCGTTGGGGTTCCCCTTGGACCCGCACCGGGCTTATTTGTCCGAATATGCTGCCGCGGATAGTCCACATCGGACACTGTTTGCGGCAACGGACCTGATCACGGCTGTGTTGGTGCTGGTGGCGTTGCTGTGCCTGTGGCGCTTGTGGCCGCGGTGGGAGGCGTCGTCACGCATTATTGCGGTTGCGTTGGCGGTGATGGGGGCTGCCACAATTGGCGACGTTTTCTTCCCCATGCCCTGCGCCGAATCGCTGCCCACCTGCCCAGTTGACCACTTTGGGTCCTTCCATATCGTGACATCCACTGTTGTCGTCACCGCCCAAGTACTACTCGCCGCGGTCATGCTGCGCAGCCGGTCGAGGCTTGCCAAAGCTGGCGGCGCAGGGTTTTTGCTGTCTACCGTGATGCTGCTGGTGTGCACCGCTGTGCATATTCCCGCAGGGTTTATACAGCGCGCCCAGGTGCTGTTCGCGTGCGTTGTAATTTTTGCTGCGTCGACTATTCTGCCCAAGTATGTGGATCATTCTGCCCGGCTGGGCATGCCCGCCTAGCGACTATGCGCGCATCGCCACCCCCGCCGACCGCATCGTCGATGCCTGGGACTGCCCACTAAGCAGTGGCGTGGACCAACTCCGCGAATACCTCGGCGTTGCCGACGGCACCAGCGTTAACCTCTTCGGGCACTCCTACGGTGGGCTCCTTGCCATCGAATGGGCGGCGCGCTACCCCGAACAAGTAGATTCCATGGTGCTAGCTGACCCCTCCGAACCACACGAGATCTCATCATTTCCGCTTCCCAACGCCCTTGCCCATGCGGCCAGCTACCCAGTGGGCGCAGTCGCTCCGTGGATACAGTGGGCACAGCGTGCGGTGCGTAATGTTCCGCAGCCGGATCATCTGCGGCGTCGTTTTGGAGGTGCGCGCACCATCCGCTTTCTTGCCGACGAATTCTTCGCGGTCGAACAGCACCAACGCGATGTGGCACGGTATTTGGCAGAACGTGGTCCGATCGCTTTCCCGCCGACGATTCACCTTGTGGGGGCGGGAAAGGGATTGAACCGCACCTTTTTGCGCCGTCAGCGCCAGCTCGGCCAGCGACTGGGTGCTACCACCTACTACTTGTGGAATGAGGGGCACATGTTTCCGCAGCAGTCGCCTGAGCTGGTGCGGCCGTTTCTCGTCAAAAAGTGAGCAATTTTTGTACACTTAGGCAATTTCTTATATCTCCGACCTGCGGAAATGCGACATATGCGAAAGTTATTGAACAAAAATTGCTCACCGAACTGCACCGCACTGATTAGTTAGTGCTGTCTGGTTTAACAAAGGGGAAAGCCAGCACCTCGCGGATGTTTTGGCCGGTGAGGAACATGACGAGGCGGTCGATACCAATTCCGAGTCCACCGGTTGGCGGCATGCCAAATTCCAGTGCCTGCAGGAAGTTCTCGTCGAGTTCCATGGCTTCGGCGTCACCGCCAGCGGCACGAAGTGACTGGTCGGTGAGGCGCGCGCGTTGTTCGATGGGGTCGGCAAGCTCGGTGTAGGCGGTTCCGAGCTCCATGCCACAGGCCACCAGGTCCCAGCGTTGCGCAATGCGTGGTTCGTCGGGGTCGGCCATGGTCAATGGGGATGTTTCTACGGGGAAACCAGCGTAGAAAGTGGGGAATACTGTGGTGGGTTCGACCAGTTCGTCGTAAAGTTCGTTGACGAGGTCGCCAACGGTGGCCGCTTCGATCTCGTAACGCTGAGCGATGTGCGCGTAGTCTGCGAGGGATCCGGAAGGTGAAATTGTTTCACCCACCGCACGCGATACCGCCTCATACACAGGAACCACTGGCCACGAACCTGAAAGGTCAAGAACCTCGCCAGAAGCAGTGGTTACCTGTGGGGAACCGTGGACTGCAATCGCTGCCGAACGGATAATGTTCTCCGTCAGCTCCCGCATGGTGTCCCAGTTGCCGTACGCTTGGTAGGCCTCCAAGGAGGTGAACTCTGGGTTGTGGGTAGCATCCACGCCCTCGTTGCGGAAGTTTCGGCCCATCTCAAAAACTCGTTCAAACCCGCCCACGACCAAACGCTTGAGATACAGTTCCGGGGCGATACGCAAGGTCAGGGGCTGATCATAAGCACGGATGTGAGTCCTAAAGGGGCGGGCATTGGCTCCACCGTGGATCGTCTGCAAAATAGGGGTTTCTGCCTCAAGGTAGCCTTGCGACACCAGCACCGAGCGCACCGCGGTGATGGCACGAGAACGCGCTGAGAAAATCGAGCGTGCCTGCGAATTCATAGTGAAATCAATGTGGCGGAACTTCGCGCGGGTATGCGGGTTACGCGATGCCTGGCGAGGCATCGGAACCAGAGACTTTGCCGCCATCGTCCACGACTGCACGATCAGCGACGGTGTGCCATTGCGCGACTGCCCCATCACACCGGTGGCAGAAATAATATCGCCACGGCTCACTAGGCGCTTAAAGGAGGCTAGTGCGTCGGGGGCGGTGGCGTCGATAAGCAACTGGGTACGACGTTCCCCCTCTACCACATCGGCGAACAACACCTTGCCGTGGTCGCGAATGAACCAAATACGGCCCGTCAAAGAATCCTCGCCGCGCGGAACAGCCGGCGGATACGCGCGCATACCACTGTGCTCCAACGCATCGAGCTTGCACAACCGCGCTTTTTGCTGCGCCGAACGATGCGGCGGCATCACCTTTGGCATCAGCGCTTCGGCCTCTACTGCAGCAATAGCCTCAGGGTCACCCAGCGGCTCCAACGATGGATTGAAACCAGGCAAGAAGCCCTCACCCGAAGCGAACGCAATCAGCACGCGTGGGGTGTGGAAGCCATGCTCAATGCACAGATAACGCGCCTGCCACGAGGGCTCATACTTCACATTCGACTGGTACAACGACTGGATCTGCCACCACCGTGAGGAGGTGACCAACAGCTTAAATAGCAGCCGCTCCCATGGGGACGCACCGACCGCCATGCCGCGGTCGAGGGACTCGCGGAAGGTTACAAAGTTCAAGGAGAAACGACTAACACCAAGGTTGGGGGCCTCGGCGGCCAGGGCAGCCACCATCAGCTCAGTCACACCACCGAGCGCCTTCGGATTACGACGCATCACATCCAAGGAGAGCCCATTACGGCCCCACGGCACCAACGTGAGCACGCCCATCGGCTCGCCGGTGGAATCATGGGCTGCAACCAGCACCGTGCGACGATCACGAGGATCACCCACGCGGCCCGACGCCATGGTAAAACCACGCTCGTCGCCACGCCGCCACTGCTGCGCTACCTCCGCATAATGGGCGGCTTCCTCGGCGGTGAGCTGCTCCTGGCGCACCACCTTGACGGTATAGCCAGCCTTGCGTGGACCAGCGAGTTCTTTACGAACCGCTGGAAGATCCTTCAACCGGAAATGCTCGGTGTCAATGATCGCCTCATCGCCTAGGGGAATAACTCGCAGACCCATCTCAGCGTAGGCACGCGCACCCTTCTCCGAGGCCGAAGCAACACCGAGAATCCAGCCATTCTTCCTTGCCTCGGTACGCCATGCGGACATCGCAGCAGGCCAGCAAGCTGGATCGCCAATCGGATCGCCTGCAGCCAAACACACCCCATCAATCACACGATAAGAAATCGCAGCAGCACCATTAGGCGACACCACAAGATTGCGATCATCACGCGTGGCAAAATACGCCAACGAATCCGAGGACGGCGGTGACAACAACAACTTACGCAACAACAGGTGATCCTCGGAGCTGGCGCGATAGAACTTACGCGAACGCATCATCACAGCCAACGCAAGAAAAATAGCAGCCGAGGACAACACAGAACCCAGCACCTTGAGATAGTGCGGGGCATGAATACCCGCAGCAAACGGCGGTTGGTTCGGGCTCACACCAAGAGCGGTATACATTGCCCACACTGCCGACAAATCAATCGGCTTGTGATAGTAGACCACCAAAAGCGACAAGACGATGCTAAACGACACCGCAATGCCGCCCCCCAACACCACCAGTGCCTTTACCCACGAACCCTCGACACGGGCGGGGAACTCGTCGCGGGCACGCCAACCTGCCACCAAGAACAGCACCGAAGCTGCAGTGGAGATAAGCACCAGAAGCGAAAAGACATCCAGTGTTTCTTCGGGATCAAAAACAACGATGAGCAGGTACGCAATGCCAATCAGTAGCGAAGGAACCTGGAAACCAAGGAGATAAAACACCAGCGCGCCACGGTTACCACGCAATAAGCCGGAGGTCAGCAGCACCATCAAGATGGCAATGAACAACGAGGGATAACTCGGCAGGTTAAATACCGAGAACGCCGTCGCGATCGACTCGGTGAGATCCCAATTGATGTACTTGAGCACAAGCCCTACCACCATCCAGATGGTGGATACCTGTGCCGTCCATAATAAGAGGCGAGATTCCCAACGTTTATGCATGGCAACGATGTTATAAGCTCACCCGTTATTTTGGCGAGGTGCGCACCGTCCACGCAGCCACAATTGTGGTCAGCGGCACTGCAAGAGTAAGCGCCATCGCGCCCAAACCAGAGCGCAACAGTTCAGTGGCCATCACATCGCTAGTGAGCGTTTGCGCCAGCGGACGATGCGCCACCGACAGCAGCAACAACAGCGGCAGCGTGGCACCGGTGTAGGACAACACCAGCGTGTACACCATCGACGCAATATGGTCACGGCCCACCTTCATTGCCGAGGTAAACCACTGCCAACGTGTTGCCGTCGGGTTTTGCTCCGCTAGCTCATTGACTGTCGACGCCTGCGCAATCGTCACATCGTTGAGCACACCTAGTGCGCCGATAATGAACCCACACAGCATGAGGCCAGTTACCGACACCCCAGGCAGATACAAAATAATCTGCAGGTTGTCCTCATTGCCCAAGCCACGCAGCTGATTATGCTCAATCGCCCAATAAGATAAGCCCGCAGCAATCAGCAACGCCAGCAACGTTCCGCCCAGCGCCGCGGCAGACTTCCAATTCAGGCCATGGACCACAAATAACACGGGGATCAGAATCAGTGCGCCGCTGACAATCGCCACCCCTGTCGGAGACGCCCCCACCAACAACGCCGGCAGCGTAAACATCGCAACAACCGCCATGGTAAACGCCAAGCCCACCAACGAACGCAAACCACGCGTCGCCGCCAATGCAACTATCGACGCCGCAATCAGCGCACCCCAGATCAGTAACGACGACGTGCGGTGATAATCACCAAAAGAATAATGCACAGCCCCATCAGCGGTAGGAGCCTGCAACAACCGAATCCGCTGATCCTTTTCCAATACTGGCTCACCAGGCTGACCCGAATTCACAATCAACGTGCGCTTACCAGCATCGTCGCCCTCATCGATTCGAACGATGAACCAATCGCACTGCTGATCCGCACCAGGGGCTACCCGAGGAGAAGTATCAAATACCGTGCCGGACTCCATTGCGGAGCAGCTGCCTTTTGATTGCGCCACAATCTGGCCTTCCACCTGAGTTTGCCCCAAGCTAAAAGTCTGATAAAACTCGGGGCTGATCTGCGGTTCTTTATCACCCGGCCAGAGCCTGACAAGACCCATGAGGGTAGCCACAATCCACACACCGATGAAAACGGTCAACGCCCACCGCCACGGACCTAGCGCCGGAATGTCCCTGCTTGTAGAACCCGAGGGGCGAGGAGGCGTCGATACGCGCGGTGCACGTGGCAGACGCTGCGACCGGGACTGCGGAGCTGAACTATGGCGACCCACGTAGAAAACCCTTTCCCTGTAATTACTGCTTGTAGCTGGCTAGGAAGTTACCCAACCGGTCCATGGCCTCCGACAACTGTGAAGCCCACGGCAACGTAACCACACGGAAATGATCCGGCTTATCCCAGTTAAAGCCCGTACCCTGTACCATCAAGATTTTTTCCTGGCGCAGCAAATCAAGCATCAGCTGGGCATCATCCTTGATGTCGTAGTACTCCAAGTCGAGCTTCGGGAAGGCATACAACGCACCCATGGGCTTCACGCAGCTCACGCCAGGAATAGCGTTGAGCTTCTCCCACGTCACATTGCGCTGCTCCAGTAAACGGCCACCTTGACCTGTGAGATCGTAAATCGACTGACGGCCACCCAACGCCACCTGGATTGCGTGCTGGCCTGGCACATTAGCGCAGAGACGGGTGCCCGACAGCAAATCGAGGCCCTCGATAAAACCGCGGGCATTATTCTTTGGGCCGGTGACGATCATCCAGCCGGCACGATAACCCGCCACACGATAAGCCTTAGACAAACCATTGAAAGTGATGCACAAAAGATCAGGTGCAAGAGCTGCGATGTTGGTGTGCACGGCGCCATCGTAAAGAATGCGATCGTAGATCTCATCGGCCAAAATCAGCAGATCATGCTCACGGGCAACATCAACGATCTTTTGCAAGACTTCCTTGGAATACACCGCACCGGTGGGGTTATTAGGGTTAATCACCACAATGGCTTTGGTGCGTTCGGTGATCTTGGACTTGATGTCTTCGATCGACGGGTTCCAATCGTCTTCCTCATCGCACAGATAGTGCACCGGTTTGCCGCCCGCAAGAGACGTCGCCGCAGTCCACAGCGGATAATCCGGCATCGGAATGAGCACTTCGTCGCCGTTGTTCAGCAACGCTTGGGTGGTCATGGTAATCAGCTCGGATACACCATTGCCGATGTAAACATCATCTACGTCAAAAGCAGGAAAACCTGGAATGACCTCGTAGCGTGTTACGATCGCACGACGTGCCGGAATGATGCCTTTCGACGTGGAATAGCCTTGCGACGTAGACAAGGACGCAATCATGTCACGCATGATCACATCAGGGGCCTCGAACCCAAAGATCGCAGGGTTGCCCGTGTTGAGCTTGAGAATCCGGTGCCCGTCGAGCTCCATGGCCTCTGCTTCAGCCGTCACCGGCCCACGGATTTCATACAGCACATTTTTCAACTTGTCCGACTGATCAAATATCCGCCGTGTGCGCTTGCGTTGGGCAGGGGCTGCTTGTGGAGTCTCTTTTTTGTTATTCATCGCCCCAATGTTGCCACTTTTTTAACCCACCGGCATTAATTACCCCACTATCAGCCACGACTAATTTTGAGTATCTAGCACTGAACGCTGTTTCCCGCAGCCGCCGCACACCCCTGTAGGGGTGAAAATTCGCGTGGGAAATGACACTATCTCAGGGACAAAAATCCCAATTTCTGGTGGTAATTTCGTGTTTAATCACGCATGCAATAGTATGCAACAGTCCGATTGAAGGAGAACTGCTATGAAAGCAGCACGGTACTACGACCAAAAAGACATCCGAATTGAAGAAATCTCCGAGCAGCCACTGCTGCCAGGCACTGCCCGCATCAAAGTAGCGTGGTGTGGCATTTGTGGCACCGACTTACACGAGTTCCTCGAAGGTCCACTGTTCGTCCCAGAACACCACCACCCGCACCCAGTTTCCGGCGAGGACTCCCCAGTGACCTTGGGGCATGAGATGTCCGGCGTGATCACAGAAGTCGCCGAGGACGTGACCGATCTAGCCGTTGGCGACCACGTAGTAGTAGAACCCTACTTGATTCACGATGATGTAGACACCTCTGAAGCCAACCCCTTCTACCATCTTTCCCGCGACATGAACTTCATTGGTCTTGCCGGTGGCGGCGGTGGCTTGAGTGAAAACATTGTGGTCAAGCGGCGCTGGATCCACAAAATCTCCCCAGACCTGCCTCTCGACGAAGCAGCCCTCATCGAACCACTGTCTGTGGGCTATCACGCAGTGGAACGTGCTGGGTTCGCCTCCGAAGAAGCAGCCAAGGGCAAGGTTGCACTCGTCGGCGGTGCTGGACCTATCGGCTTGCTCACCGCCTCAGTACTCAAGGCTTTCGGCGCCACGGTGGTGATATCGGAACTATCCCCGCTGCGTAGGAAGAAGGCACTCGATTCCGGTGCTGCCGACTACGCTCTCAACCCAGCAGAAGTGGATGTGGTTGAAGAAATTGCCAAGCTTACCGACGGCAAAGGTGCCGACGTCGCCTTCGAATGCACCTCCGTCCAAGTAGTGCTGGACACCCTCATGGATGCTGTTCGCCCAGGGGCTGTGATCGTTGTGGTGTCTATCTGGTCTAAGCGCTCCAACTTTGACATCCATAAGTTGGTGATGAAGGAGATCGACTTACGCGGCACGATTGCCTACTCCCATGCCCACCCGAACACCATCAAGCTGGTGGAATCCGGAAAGATTAACCTCAAACCGTTTATCACCGGCAAGATTGCGCTTCAAGACATCGTGGATAAAGGTTTTGACACCCTCATTAACCACAATGAAACCGCAGTCAAGATCTTGGTATCCCCATCGGGCGCAGGCCTCTAGCTGCTACGACAATGGCACAGTCCCCCCTAGGACGTTGATCCCAATCCGTCATATCAGGGGAGGCTGTGCCTTTTATATTGTTTGTTGAGCGCTTAGCGGCTCTTATCGCGGAAACGCTTGAGTGTGTCCGTTGCTAGATCCATGGCAATAGAGTTCAGTTCTGCCTGCTTGCGCTTGCGCTCCGCCTTAGCGATCGCACGTTGCTGATTCTGCGAAGCCTGCAACGCGAGGAGCTGATTTTGGTGAGCTGCAGATATCTGGCGCATGCGTTGTTTCTCCAGCTGGCGGGTACTAGGTGCATACCACTGCTTGGGGCCTACCTTTAATACGTAGAGCAAGATTGCGACGATAGGGATGAGGAACATACAAAGGCCTTCATCGGTGGCTGCAGTCGCCATGACACAAAGAATCGAGGTCAACCCCATGATCCCCGATCGAATGTTGCGGCCGCTGCGGTGTGCCTCGGACACTTCTGCTGCGGAATAGACAGCCATCGTGCCGGTTGTCGACGGCGCCTGCGCGCTGTTGGCGGGGAGGTCGTCGAAAAGCTCGGATAGCTCCGACATCATGGTGGCATTAGTGACTACGTCGAGTCGCTGCTCGTAGGTGGCTAGGTCGAGGCGGCCGGCGGCGAAGTGCTCGCCGAGGTCGTCCATTGCTTGTCGACGCTCCGCGTCACCGATGCGATAGTCAGGCTGGTAGGGATCAAACATGCACTCCAAAATACCAGCCCGCGCCCCCATGTAGTATCAGGGAACACCCTGAAATAGTGGGGGGCTAGACCTTTGCTACTGCTGTGGCGGTTGCGCTTGTGGTGGCTGCGCCATTGGGGGTTGTGGTGCCGGTGGAATTGCCGCAGGCGGCACAGCTACAGGTGGGGCCGCAGCTGGCGGAACCGCAGCTGGTGGCACTGGTGTCGGTGGAACTGGGGTGGGTGGCGCGGCAACCGGGGGAGTTGCCACTGGTGGAACCGCTACCGGAGGTACTGCCGCAGGAGGTATTGCTGCTGGTGGAACCGCTACCGGAGGTACTGCCGCAGGAGGTATTGCTGCTGGTGGTACTGCTGCGCCCGGAGCTGGAGTGCTAGGTGGCACCGGTGTTGCTGGGGCAGCAGGGACCGCAGGCATGGCCGGGACCGCTGGCGCTGCAGGTGCCACTGGTTTGGGCGCAGCTTGCTGAGTCTCAGGAGTTGTTGCACGTGCAGATCGGATGGGGAGATCCAGGAAGGCGCGTTCGCGAGGGGCGGGCAAGGTGCCGTCGGTGCTGATGGCGTCGCGAAGCATGGTGGCCACATCGCGGACGATGGGCGTATTTTCGGTAACGGCTTTGACACCGTTGGTCATCATGGTGTTGCAGAAGGGGCAGCCCACGGCGATTTCGGTTGCGCCGGTGGCTACTGCTTCTGCAGCTCGGTTTTCGTTAATACGGGTGCCGAGTTTTTCTTCCATGAACATGCGGGCACCGCCAGCGCCACAGCAGAAGCCTTCGTTGCGGTTACGGTCCATTTCCACGAGTTCCATTCCGGTAACACCCAGAAGTTCGCGTGGTGGGTCGAAGATTTTGTTGTGTCGGCCGAGGAAGCACGGATCGTGGTAGGTGATCGGTGCGCGGTCTTCTGGTCGGCGCGGGACGGGGGTAAGCAGGCCTTCGCGGACCAGACGGTTCAGTAGCTGGGTGTGGTGGAAGACGTCGTAGTGTCCGTCGAAGTCGGGGTATTCGTTGCGTAGGGTGTTAAAGCAGTGCGGGCAGGTGGTGATGATTTTGCGCTGACCTTGGGGGACACCGTCAAAAACATCATCCAGGGTGGAGATATTTTCTGTGGCCAGCATTTGGAAGAGGAACTCGTTACCCGCGCGGCGAGCTGGGTCGCCGGTGCAGGTTTCACCTTTGGAAAGCACTGCGAATTTCACTCCGGCGGTGTGCAGCAGCTCGACGACGGCACGTGTGGTGCGGCGGCCGTCGTCATCAAAAGCGCCAGCACAACCAACCCAGAACAGGTATTCCGTGTCCTCAAAGTCCGTGATGTCTTCGCCAAAGACCGGTACTTCGATTCCGTCGCGACGCGCCTCGTCGATCCACGTGGCGCGCTCTTGGGAGTTGCGCCCCCACGGATTGCCCTTGACCTCCAAGTTTTTAAACATTCCGCCTAGCTCAGAGGGGAAGTTCGACTCGGCGAGCACTTGGAAACGACGCATGTTCGACACATGATCGATGTGTTCGATGTCGACGGGGCACTGTTCAACGCAGGCACCACAGTTGGTGCACGACCACAACACATCATCGCTGATCACACCGCTATTTCCTGCTAATGCGAGCACATCAACGGAGTCATGGGAGGAATCAAAATACTCAATGGCTGCATCGCGAAGATCCGTGACCAGCATTTTGGGGCTCAGAGGCTTTTCAGTGTTCCATGCTGGGCACTGTTCTTGGCAGCGACCACATTCGGTACAGGTGGAAACGTCGAGAAGCATTTTCCAAGGAGCGTCTTCGATAGTGCCTACGCCAAGCATGGAATCGTCGTCAGCCGTGTCCAACGTGAGCACCTCGCCGTCGGAATACAACGGCTGTAACTTGCCCAACGCCTGCGAACCATCAGGATTGCGGCGGAAGAAAATATTGAAAAACGCCAAAAAGCGGTGCCATGCCACACCCCACGACAAATTATGGGCCACAACCACCAGCCAGATCATGCCGCTGAGCAGCTTCACCAGCGCAAACATGCTCACCAGTGTGGGGCTTGCCGGAAGCGCCAACGCAATAAAACGGGTCACACAATCAGCCCACGCCGACGCATGCCCATAAGTTGCGATCTTGCCCGCCTTGACCAAGAGCATTCCCAAGCCCTCGACAAACACCACTGCCTCGACGAAATAAGCTGCCGTGGCGTTGGAACCATAGAACCGCGCAAGGCGATCGCGCATGCCCGTATTCAGGCGAACCGCGAACAAAAACAGCACGCCGAGGACCGTGCCGAGCGCCAAAATCTCCTCGACAAAGTGATACACCGACCAATGTGAGAGCAGCGGCCACCCAGAATCGGGGCGGAAGGTTTGGATGTAAGCCTCAAACCAGACGATAGAGCCGAAGAGGAAACCGAGCATGACAAACCAGTGCGCAACCGCAATAGCGGGTTTGCGTCGGAGCTCGGTATGGAAAAATACCTCGACGAACGTTTGCCATGCGCGCCTGCCAAGTTGCTGCGTGCGGCCGGGGGAGGGCTGTCCCTGGGCTACGAACTTATACAGGTGCGCCGCCGCGCGGATGAAGTAGAACCACGCGGGCGCGGACAAGACGATCCCAAGGAAACCCAGCACTGTGGTGATGGTCAGTGGCATAGCGAGTGATCACGGTCCTTTGAGGAAGTCAGTACAACTGTCGTTTCTAACCTTAAAGGGTGGCCATGACATTTCAGAAGCACACGGGTGCGCCGTGGGCAGTTGCTAGGGCTTGTTGCCAGTCGGCGAGGCTGCGACCTGTGGGAAGGTGCAGGCTGTGGCGCCATTCAGTGTGGACGATGGATCGCTTCCGCAGGATGCCAGGCAGATCGACGGCGGGTTGCGGCAAGGCGGTGAGCGCGGCGGCTACTTGTGCTTGGATTGCCAGATCGGTCGTGGCAGGGGTGATCACAGCTGCGTAGCGGGAGCTGAGTTCAGTGGCGCTGATGTCGGCGTCAACTGTGACACCACCGATGACTTTGGTGGTTGATCCTGTAATTGATTGCAGGGGGTGCGCGATTGTTGTTTGGGCGTAGGGGCTGATTCCTATTGGTGCCGGGGCGGGGTCGATGATGTCGACGTGGATGTTGCGGTGGTTGTTGTGGCAGCGCATGAGCAGATCAGCGGTGTATAGTCCGGCGGCGTTTGCGCCGATGACAGCGATGTGGAGTGGTGTAGCCATCGAGGTACCCTTTCTGCTCATATTTCGTTTATAGACTGAACTGTCTACCAAATCTATACCTATAGGTACCGATCTGTCTAGTGATTTATTCGCACCTCATCCACCAAGGGGCGCCACAACAAGAAGAATGGATATACGCAACGGCCACCCCCTCATCGTGATCGCCGCCCCCGAAAAAGCAGGCGGCATGACCGCCAGCATTCCCACCTTGATCACCGGCATTGGAACGCTCAACGCCGCCATCACCCTGAGCAGGGCGCTTGCCGACGCCCACTCCCGTGGCCACCGCCCCACCCGCATTATCAATGCCGGTACCGCCGGTAGCCTGATTCCCAGCTGCTCCGGAATCTTCGAGATCGACCACGTGATCAAACACGACTTTGATCATGAAACGCTCACCGCGATTACCGGTCGCCCTTTTGCTAACCGCATTGACCTCTTTGCCCACAGCGGGGCTTGCTGCTGGTGATACCTTTATTTCTGACACCGCCACCCGCGATCGCCTAGCCCAGCAGGCCCAACTATGCGATATGGAAGGGTATGCCGTTGTAAAAGTGGCGCGGGAATTCGGGATCCCCGTCACCTTAAACCTGACTTTCACAACCATGACTTGGCTGGGATTGGCTGGTGTTGGTGGGTGTGCCACCCCCGCTCACCCCCGAAAAGACGGCACTTCACACCAAATCTGCCCAAACGGCCGGTTTGGAAACGATTTGGTGTGAAGTTCGGAGAAAAATTCTTCGAAATGCCCCCGTTTGGTGGCTCTTCCGGTTTTAGAGTGCATTGATTTTGTGTCGGATGTTGGCGGCGTGGATCAGGCACCGCAAGATGTAGTGGTCAAGGTTGTGGAAGCCTAGGGCGATGCCACGCCCGAACCCCAGCGAGCTAATCAGTGCATTCTAAAACCGGAAGAGCCGGTTAACTGGGGCATTCGCGGGCAAAACGGTGCAGACCTGGGACTGAGCTACAAGGTGGATGTGTAGAACTCCCCAGCAACGCATCAAAGTTACTTTCCCCCAAAGACATTTTTAGGTTAGCCAAACCTTTGTTGGTGTATATTTAGTTTTTCTTAGTATGGACTGACACTACAAAGGGACCTAAATGAACAAAACCTTCAAGACGCTGACACTCGCACTCGCCACCGGGTCCATCGCGCTCACTCTGGCAGCCTGCGGAAACACTGACTCTGCTACCGAAAAGAACGCAAACAGCGTCAGCGCCTCGGACTCTAACGCGCAGTTCCCCATCACTATCAAGCACGCTTTCGGAGAAACCACGATTAAGGACGCCCCTCAGCGCATCGCTTCCGTCGGCTGGGCGAACCACGAAGTCCCACTTGCACTGGGGCAAGTGCCCGTCGGCATGAGCAAAGCCACCTTTGGCGATGACAACGACAACGGTATCCTCCCGTGGGTCGAAGACAAGCTGAAGGAGCTTGGCGCAGACTCCGGCGATAAGAAGCCAGTGCTCTTCGACGAAACCGACGGCATCCCATTCGAGCAGGTCGCGGACACAAAACCGGACATTATTCTGGCTACTTACTCCGGCATCTCGCAGGAGGACTACGACACGCTTTCCAAGATCGCGCCAGTCATTGCCTACCCGGACATGGCGTGGGGTACATCGTTGGAAGACATGATCACGATTAGCGCCAAAGCCCTCGGCAAGGCCGAAGAAGGCAAGAAGCTAACAGAGGATCTTGACACCAAGATTGCCGATAACCTCGATAAATACCCGAACCTCAAGGGTAAGAAAGCGCTCTTTACCTCCTTCGGCGGCAGCTCCGACCCATCCAAGATTGGCTTCTATTCCGTCAAGGATCCGCGCATGGGATTCCTCGTGAGCCACGGTCTGACCGCGCCGAAGATCGTCGAGGAACAGTCCAAGACTGCCGAGAAGTTCTGGGTTGAAGTCTCCACCGAGAAGCCAGAAGAGTTCGACGATGTCGATGTCATCATCTCCTACTCCTCCGGCAACAAAGCCGAGGATGAGAAGAAGGTCAAGGACATGCAGGCAGACCCGCTTTTGTCCAAGATCCCGGCCGTGAAAAACGGCAACATTGCCTTCCTGGAAAATGGTCCGCTGGGAGCTGCCGCGAACCCCTCACCGCTGTCCATTCCGTGGGCAATCGACCGTTACTTCGCGACGCTTAACGACGGACTGAAGTAGCAGTGACAACCAGAGTCCATACAACGCCGAACAAGCCGAAGCCCAACAGCGCCAAGTCAACTGTATTTGTTGTACTTTTGGCACTTGTGCTGGTGGCAGTGGTGTTGTCGGTCATGTTCGGCGTTCGCAGCATTACACCGGCCGAAGCTCTATCGGCGCTCGGTGGTGCTACCGACACCGCCGGTGAAGCTGCAGCGTGGACTCGTATTCCACGCACGCTACTGGCGCTCTGCGCGGGTGCGGCACTCGCTACCTCAGGCACCGCTTTCCAGGCTGTGACACGAAATCCACTGGCAGACCCTGGAATCTTCGGTGTTCTTGCGGGCGCGTCTCTTGCAGTGGTCATCAGCCTTACGTTCTTTAACGTCAGTCGCACGCTTCCGATCATGCTTATTGCGTCGGCGGGCGCTTTCGCTGCTGCGGTGTTTGTCTACAGCGTTGGCTCGATTGGTCGCGGCGGCGCCACACCGCTCAAGCTCGCGCTTTCCGGTGCTGCCACGGCTGCCGCTTTGTCCAGCTTGACCAGCGCCATCCTGTTGCCCCGAGCCAATGTCATGGACGAGTTCCGCAATTGGCAGATTGGTTCCGTTAGCGGTGCGCAGTGGGAATCGCTCGCGGTGGCGCTGCCGCTGCTTGGGCTCGGCTTCGCCATAGTGTTTCTCACCAGCAGTGGCCTTAACGCCCTGTCCCTCGGCGATGATGTCGCCACCAGCTTGGGCATTAACCTCACTCGCACGCGGATCTTGGTCACGTTCGGCGCAGTCTTGCTTTGCGGAACCGCCACGGCCGTCACCGGCCCGATTGCCTTCGTCGGGCTAATCGTCCCGCACGTCCTGCGCCTACTGCTCGGCACGGACCACCGCATCCTAATCCCAGCAAGTGCGCTGGCAGGCGCCGTATTGCTGACACTCGCAGACACCGCAGGACGCCTCCTTGAAGGCTCCTCCGAGATCGCCGTCGGCATTATCATGCCGTTCCTCGGCGCGCCACTGTTCATCTGGATTGTGCGACAGACAAGGATGCGCGAACTATGACACACCTCGCCACAGAAACCGACTCGCGAAGCCGAGTAACCAAGCTCGCAGCCATCATCAAGAAGCAGCGGGGCCGCGCCAGGGTTCGCTTTGCGCTCACGTTAGCTGTGCTGACCATCAGTACGATCGTATTGTGGCTTGCCAGCCTCATGTTCGGGGACTCGTTCTATTCGCTTGCCGACGTCACCAGCGTCATCCTCGGCGATACCGTCCCCGGCGCATCTTTCACGGTGGGTGAATTGCGCCTGCCACGCGCGACGATTGCTATCGTGGCTGGATTCGCATTTGGTGTCTCGGGAATCATCTTCCAAACGATGCTGCGAAACCAGCTGGCCTCACCGGACATTATTGGCATTTCTGCTGGTGCCGCCGCTGCAGGTGCCACCATGATTGTGATATTTCACGCGTCGCAGGCGATCGTGTCGACGGTGGCGCTGGTGGCGTCGTTAAGCGTGGCGGGCCTGACCTACATGCTGGCGCTGAAGTCTGGATTCACGGGCACGCGCCTGATTCTGACAGGCATCGGCATTGCAGCGATGCTGCAGGCATGGACTACATACGTATTATCTAAGGCTTCCGCGTGGGATCTACCGACGGCTACGCGCTGGCTGACCGGATCGCTAAACAATATGTCGTGGGAACGCGGGTTTCCACTGGTCATTACTGTTTTGGTAGTGGTGGCGCTGCTGCTGGTTGGCGCGCATAGGCTGTCGATTCTAGAGCTTGGCGACGACATCGCGACCTCACTCGGTCTCCGGGTAAACCTGCTGCGCGGAGCTCTGATTGTCGGTGCGGTCATGCTCATCGCCGTTGCGACAGCCGCGACCGGTCCAATCTCGTTTGTCGCATTCATGGCGGGGCCGATCGCGATGCGAGTGTTCTCCCCCGGCGCGAATCTTATTGTGCCCTCGGGACTGATCGGCGCGTTCTTGGTGCTTGCTGCAGATTTAGCTGGACAGTATCTCGTCGGCACGCGATATCCGGTGGGCGTTATTACTGGCGCGCTCGGTGCGCCGTTTCTGGTCTATCTGCTCATTAAAACCTCGCGCTAGCTGTGCAATGTGTTGCTGTCACTACTACCTCGAACCAAGGAGTTACTCACTTTGTCCGCTCAACTCACTTCCCGTTCTCTTTCTTCTGGGTATGGGGTAGATCCCATTGTGAAAGATGTAACCCTATCGTTTGAGTCCGGCAAGATTACGTCGATTGTCGGGCCGAATGGTTGCGGCAAGTCTACGTTTCTGCGGACCCTGGCGAGGTTGATTCGGCCTACAGCCGGTTCCGTTGAGCTGAATGGCAAGCCGCTGGGAGCCTATTCTTCGCGCGAGTTGGCAAAGCGGCTCGGGCTACTTCCGCAGACACCGGTTGAGCCCGATGGAATCACCGTCGCTGACCTGGTAGGGCGAGGCCGCACGCCTTACCAGGGAATTTTGGGTAGGTGGACTGCGTCCGACTACGACATCGTCGCCGAAGCGATGGCGTCCACCCAGGTGGCGGAATTGGCAGATCGGAGCATCGAAGAGCTTTCCGGCGGCCAGCGGCAGCGCGTATGGATTGCGATGGCGCTCGCGCAGCAGACCGACGTATTGCTCCTCGACGAACCGACCACCTACCTCGACTTGAAACACCAGTTAGAAGTCCTGGATTTACTGACCGACCTCAATCAACGTCGTGGCACCACCATCATCATGGTGCTGCACGACCTGAATTTGGCCGCCCGCTACTCCGACAACCTCGTAGCTATGCGCGATGGTCGCTTGCATTCGGTGGGCAGGCCCGTCGACGTGCTCACGCAAGACCTCACCCGCGAGGCGTTTGACCTCGAATCGCTCGTTATTACCGATCCTGTGTCAGGGCTGCCGACGGTGACTCCCATCGGCCGTCATCACACGCAACTAGTCCATGAGATTTAAGCAGCTCAACAGACGTAAGTAACTCACTAGATTAAGGAACTTCTATGGCACATCGTCCGCATCGCGTTCGCGTCGCTCGTGCGCAGCAGATTTCCCCGCATTTCCAGCGAGTCACGCTTCACGGCGTCGAGAATGTCGGCCCAAAGGACATCATTCGTGATGTCCGTATCAAGGTCATCATCCCGACTAGTGGACAGCTGCCTGACTTGCCCGAAGAGAATTGGTTCACTACCTGGAAGGACCTCGATCCGGAGACGCGTGGGCACGCCCGCACCTATTCAATCCGCGCTTTCCGACGCAACCTGCCCAACAACGCGCCCGATGAACTCGACATTGACTTTGTCCTACACCCTGATGCCGCTGGGCCAGCGTCGACATGGGCCACGAATGCCGAGGTCGGTGATGAACTACTTATCATCGCGCCACCGCGCGACGACGATTCTGGCGGTGGCATCGAGTTCGTGCCTGATGCTAGCAGTCGTGTCGTGATGCTCGGCGATGAGACTGCCCTTCCTGCGATTGCGAAGACGTTGGAGGAATGGCCGGAGGACGTGCGCGGGGATGTGTTTATTGAGATTCCGTGCTTGGACGACGCACAAGAATTGGAAGTGCCACCTGGGGTTACAGTGCAGTGGCTAGCGAGAGAGGTCGACGAGGCCGATAGACAGCTGTCCGAGAGTTTGCGACGTAAAGCGGCCGCCAATGGCGACGGCGACGGACGCGGAGCTTCGGGAGAACTGTTGTACACCAGTCTGGAGAAATTTGTCCGTAATGAGTTGCAGGTAGATTCACAAGAGCCGCTGTCAGATGTTGGGGCGGAGCAGATGGCCGAGGATGCTGCGTCGGCAAGCGAATACGATCCGAGCCTTATGGTGTGGGAGACGCCGAGCTTCTCACGGGCGGGTGAGGCGCTGGACACAAGCCACAGCGAGAGTCCCTTTAAGGGCACCTACTTTTGGATTGCGGGTGAGTCGTCGGCAGTGATTCGGATGCGGCGATTGCTGGTGAAGGAACACCAGGTTCCGAGGAAGCAGGTGTCCTTCATGGGATATTGGAAGCGGGGCCAAGCGGCGAAGGGGTAGCAAACCTTCGGGTGGGAACTAGATATCACCAGCCAGCAGACTAATCACCGTGTGAAAGCTCTGCAGGAAGACAGCCTTATCGGATTGAACGCAGAAATGTTTTGGAGGTGGCTAATGTATAGAGCAATGCCTGAATCGTGGATTATGACCTGACAGACATCAATCTTGAAGGAAGCGTGTGCCGAGGATGTTCGTTTCGGGGTTCCATGCTGGCCTAGGCCAACCTAAAGTCGGCAGATTTTACCGGCGCAGATTTTACACACGCGATTCTCAGCGAGTCCGATTTTCGTGGAGCGTTGTTAATGCACGCTGACTTAACAGGCGCAGTTCTTGATCCCGATGCGTCTTCAGGCGTAAGTAGCACCACCGTTAGTCAATACTTCTTGGCGAAAGGTGAAGGGAGTCGGCCAACCTCAATGCTGGTACCACGAGTCGAATCGCGTGCCGAATGGCTGCACAGTGTGGACCAACTAGGGCTGAAAAGGCGAGCAACGTTGCACAAGGGTTAGAAATACGCATCCCCACGCCCGCCCCAAGCAAGCACACCGCATCCCAAATACTTATGTAATTACCCTCGGTTTCCTGCGTTCCCGCAGTTCAAAGACGCCCTAAAAGTCATTTTCGCCCCATTACCCTATAAATCAACCCCGCCAATTCGCCGCTCGTTATAGAGTGACACACAACGTATCAAGAGTGATATGCAACACTCTCCGTTGAATTTGTGAGGTAAGAACACACATGACCTCCGTCACCATCCAGCTAGGCGGCGAAGCCTTCATTTACGAGGCAATTCGTACCCCGCGCGGCAAGGGCAAGAAAGACGGCTCTCTCCATGAGGTCCGTCCGGTTTCACTGCTCGTCGGGCTTATCGACGAAATCCGTAACCGTTTTCCCGGTCTAGACGAGGAGCGCATTAGCGGCCTCATCGTTGTGTCTCCCCAGTTGGCGACCAGGGCGCAGACATCGTGTGAACCGCAGCTTTGACCGCTCGCCGCCTTACCACACCGGCGGCGTGCAGATTAACCGTTTCTGCGCCGCCGGCCTATCCGCCATCAACCTAGCAGATCAAAAGGTCCGCTCTGGCATGGACGAACTTGTTCTCGCCGGCGGCGTGGAGTCCATGTCCCGCGTACCAATGATGTCCGATGGCGGTGCTCTCCCATGCTCGCGCAGCTAAGGCTTGGTCGGAGGGCAGCTTCGACCGCTCCGTCGTTCCAGTTAAGGACGCCAACGGCCTGACCATCCTCGACCGCGATGAAACCTCCGCGAAGGTGTCTCCGCCGAGTCGCTGGCCGGCCTGCGCGCTGTCTTCACCATGATGGGTGAGCAGGGCAGCTTCGACGCTGTTGCACTGAAGAAATACCCACAGCTTGAGACCATCAACCACGTCCACCACGCCGGTAATTCTTCCGGCATTGTCGACGGCGCTGCCCTGACTCTCATCGGTTCCGAGAAGGCAGGCGCGGATATGGGACTGATCCCACGCGCACGCATCGTCGTCACCGCCGTCAACGGTGTCGAGCCAGCTGTTCGCGAAGCACTCGCGAAAGCAAACCTGACTGTCGATGACATTGATGTCTGGGAGATTAACGAGGCTTTCGCAGCCGTCGTGAAGCATGCACAGCAGAACCTGGGCATTGACTACGAAAAGCTCAACATCAAAGGTGGCGCTATGGCAATGGGCCACCCACTGGGTGCGACCGGCGCGATGATCACCGGCGCTGCTATCGACGAACTGCACCGCATCAGCGGACGCTACGGCCTTATCTCGCTGTGCGTCGCTGGCGGGGAATCCGGTATCACGGGCATTATCATCACCCCCGCGAAAAAGACCTTCTTCGCAGGTGGCGACATCAAGCAGATGTCCAAGGCCACCGAGGCCGACGCGGAAGCCATGTTCACCATGGTTGAGCACATGAAGGAGTCCCTCCGCTTGGAGAAACTACCGGTTCCAATCGTGGCAGTCATCAACGGTGCAGCTCTCGGCGGCGGTCTCGAGGTCGCTCTCGCAGCTAACCACCGCATTGCCGCCGATGCCCGCGGCTCCAAGATCGGCCTGCCAGAGGTCACCCTCGCCCTTTTGCCAGGCGGCGGCGGTGTCTCCCGCGTCGTTCGCATGATTGGTATTCAGAATGCACTGATGCAGGTCATCCTCACCGGCGCACAGATGAATCCGCAGCCGCCAAGTGGCACGACGCCGCACGTGGCCGGGCCGCCGCACTAGGGGAATGCGTAGCCCAGATTGTGGGCCTGAGCTAGTAAAATCGGTCCGGCGAGTTGGGTAGCACCACCACAATGGTGCCAAACTCGCCGGACCGATGAATATCGACGGCGCTAGCGTTGACTCTTACGGCAGTAGTTCACCGCGTTAGCGAAGATGTCTTGGACCTCCATACCAGGAATGTTGCGCATGAGGCCGTCGCGGAAGCGCTCGGGGTGACCCATCTTGCCAAGGATGCGACCATCTGGGGAGATGATGCCCTCGATGGCGTAGTTGGATCCGTTGGGGTTCGCAGGTGCTTCCATGGTGGGGGTGCCGTCGGCATCCACATACTGGAATGCTACCTGACCTGCGCTAAACAGTGCTTGGGCTTCCGTTTCGGATACCACGAAGCGGCCTTCGCCGTGAGAAACCGGCATGAGGTGCTGCTGGCCTGGGGTGAAGGTGCTCAGCCATGGGGAGGCTACGGAGCTGACGCGAGTGGTGGCGATGCGTGAGACGTGTCGCAGTTGGCGGTTGTGTGCCAAGGTTGGGGATTCTGCGGTCATCTTGGCAGGGTCGCCGTATGGGAGGAATCCGCTCTTGACCAGTGCTTGGAAGCCGTTGCAGATTCCGAGGACGAGGCCGTCGCGAGCCACGAAGTCCTTGACCGCTGCGGCTACGGCGTCGGAGCGTAGGAAGGCTGCCATGAATTTCGCGGAGCCGTCTGGTTCGTCGCCGAGGGAGAATCCGCCGGAGAATGCCAGGATGTTGGCGGATTGCAGCTTGGTGATGAATGCTTCTGTGTCAGCAGCCAGCATCTCCGAGTTGAGGTTTCGGATGATGTGGAATTCGGTGGTGGCACCTGCTGCTTCGAAGGCCTCTGCCATGTCGTATTCGGAGTTAGTACCTGGGAATACTGGCAGCAACACGTGTACGGCTTTGTCACCGGCGGAGGCGTTGGCTTCTTCAGAATCCGAGTCTGCCGTGGGTAGGGCGGTTGCAAAATCTGGGAGGGCCTCTACGTCTGCGGTGGTTACGTTGAGGGGGTAGACCTCGCGGTAGTCGCGCTCTAGGGTGTCGAGTGCTTGGGCGATGGTGAAGGTTTCTTCGCCGAAGGCGATCTCGCCGGATGGGTTGGTGTGACCGATGAGTTGGGCGTCGGCAAGCTCGACTGCGGTGCCGGCTGGGACCGCGAATACGAGGCCGCCGAGGGCTGCGTTGGTGGTGGCGCTACCTTGGAATCCGAGTTCGTTGCCGAGCAGCATGTTCACGATGGTGGCGCCGAGCCCACTTGGGATGATGGGGGAGGCTGCCGAGAGGGTGCCGGTGGCGGCGAGCTCATGGAAGGCGTCGAAGTTGGCGCGGAGTTGCTCGTAGTTGGCTTCGCCGGTT
Organism: Corynebacterium diphtheriae; assembly: GCF_001457455.1. Lineage (NCBI taxonomy): Bacteria > Bacillati > Actinomycetota > Actinomycetes > Mycobacteriales > Corynebacteriaceae > Corynebacterium > Corynebacterium diphtheriae. Next base: position 2,181,708 of record NZ_LN831026.1, on the reverse strand, counting down.
TCCAGCGGGGTGTGGGCGAGGTGGTAGACGTCGAATTCGCCGCTTGGGATGGCGGCGCTGAGGGTGCGTCGTGCGTCCATGGTGGCGACTGCGAAGGTGACCAGCGTTGCGGGAACGTGCAGGTCATCGCCGTAGGTGCCGCTCATGGAGTCCTTGCCGCCGATGGCAGCTACTTCGAAGGCGTCTTGTGCTTCAAGAAGGCCCAGGAGTGCCTGGGTTACTTCGCCCCAGAGTTCGGGTTTTTGGTCGAGGCGCTGGAAGTATTCTTGGACGGACAGCCATGCGCCGCGTGCGTTGGCACCGGTGGCGACGAGTCGGCTGAGTGCTTCGACGACGGAGTAGGAGCCCATGAGGTAGGGGGAGACGTCGGCGAGCTCTGGGCTGAATCCGTAGGTCATGACCGATGCGGTGTGGGATCCGCCTGGTACTGGGAAGGTTTGTACGGATGCGAGTTCGTCGGTTTTTTGGGTGCGGCCGCCGTATGGCATGAGTACGGTGGAGCGTCCGACGGTGGCGTCGAATTGTTCGACCATGCCTTCTTGGGAGCCGTGGCGGGTCAAGGATTCGAGGATGGTTGCTGGCTGAGCAGGCTTTTCGACGTCTCCTGCATCGCGCATTTCTACGCTCTGGGAGCGTGCTGCGCCGTTGGTTTCGAGGAATTCGCGGGAGAGGTCGAGGACTAGGTCCTTGCCGAGGAACATGCGTAGGCGTCCGCTGTCGGTGACGGTGGCGAGCTCTACTGCCTCGATGTTTTCGGTTGCGGCTGCTTCAATGAAGGCGGCTACGTCTTCTGGGCGCACGACGACTGCCATGCGTTCCTGGGACTCGGAGATGGCGATTTCGCGGGCGTTGAGGCCGGCGTATTTCAGTGGTACGCGATCGAGGTGGATGTCGATGCTGTCGGTGAGTTCGCCGACTGCGACGGACACGCCACCTGCGCCGAAGTCATTGCAGCGCACGATCATTTGGGCGATTTCTGGTCGGCGGAACAGGCGTTGGATCTTGCGTTCGTTGACGGGGTTGCCCTTTTGGACTTCTGCACCCGAGCGTGCCAAGGATTCTTCGTCGTGTGCTTTGGAGGAGCCGGTGGCTCCGCCCACGCCGTCGCGTCCGGTGCGGCCACCGAGGATGATCACTACGTCGCCTGGTTGAGGCTCTAGGCGCTTGACGTTTTCTTGTGGTGCGGCTGCCACAACGGCGCCGAGTTCCATGTGCTTGGCGACGTAACCTGGGTGAATCAGTTCGCGGACGCTGGTGGTTGCCAGACCGATCTGGTTGCCGTAGCTGGAGTAGCCGTGGGTTGCGCGGGCACTGATGTCTGCCTGCGGGAGTTTGCCGTCGATCGTTTCGGTGCGTGGGGTGTTGATGTCACCGGCGCCGGAGATGCGCATTGCTTGGTAAACCCAGGAGCGACCGGATAGTGGGTCGCGGATTGCGCCACCGAGGCAGGTGGATGCGCCACCGAATGGTTCGATTTCGGTGGGGTGGTTGTGGGTTTCGTTTTTGAACATCAGCAGCCAAGGCTTGTCACCTTCTGGGGTGTCCACGTCAACGTATACGGAGCAGGCGTTGATTTCTTCGCTGACTTCTTGATCGGTCATGGTTCCGTTGCGACGCAGCTCACGGCCCATGATGGTGCCCAAGTCCATGAGGGTGCGTGGCTTATGGGCGCGACCGTTGGCTTCGCGGAGTTCGTCGTAACGCTTCAGTGCGCGGTCGAGCTGTGCACCGTAACGACTGCTGGAGTTGGTGATCTCCCTCAGCTCGGTGTTAAAGGTGGTGTGGCGGCAGTGATCGGACCAGTAGGTGTCCAGTGCTGCCAGTTCCACCTCGGTGGGGGTGCGGCCTTCGGTGCGGAAGTATTCTTGAATAAGCTTCAGGTCCGCCAAGCTCATGGCCATGCCTTCGCTGGCCAGCAATGCGCTCAAGCCAGCGTCGTCGAGCTCAAGGAAATCTGGGTATTGCTTGAGTGGGGCGATGTTACCCATGGATGGTGCGCGCAGTACATCGAGGTTTTTCTCGCCTGCTTCGACGGGGTTGATCAGGTAGTCGCGGATGTTGGCGAATGCCTCTTCGGTTAGGTCGCTGAAGATATAAAGCTCGCCGGAGGTTACACGTGCGTTGGTGTGGGGGTTGAGCAGTCGTAGTGCTTGTTCGGCTGCGTCGGCGCGCTGGTCGTATTGGCCAGGTAGTGGTTCGACCGCGAGATGAGCTGGTGCTTGTTCGACGATGGTGTCGAGCTCAGCTGTAGTAAGTACGGTGTCCACCTTGGGGTCGCTGACTACGGAGTTTGTTAGGGCGGTGATGTCTGCTTCGGTGGCGTCGAAGACGTCGTAGACATTGATGATCTGGACGTCGGTGAGGGGGGCGCCTTCTAAGTTGTTGAGGGAACGCAGTAGCGCGCGCTCCTCGTCGCGGAAGTTGGGTGAGCGGCGAATGGCAAGACGCGCGTCCATAACGATGGTGCACCTTTCAGTAGGGGTTCCTCGAATGCCTTTATAGAACTACGCAAAAGTCTAAGTTACGGCCGCAATAAACCCAGCGCCTGTTATAACCAGTACAGTTTTCGCGGGATTGCCCGCTTATCGACGTATCCCGCAGGGTGTTTTCCTTTCTTCAATGTTAAAAACCTGTTGTGACCTGTGGGTTTGTGTCAACAGGTCGTGGTGTGTACATTTAATCAAGTCGCCGCGACCGACACCGCCCCTCACATAAGTGAGAGCAGGTAGTGGGAAAACACGCTGGTCGACAAAAATACACGTAATTCTTCACCGAGCATCATTGTTTCATGGTGGTGTGTGGTGGTGTGATTGTGTTGTTTGAGAACTCAATAGTGTGCCAATGTACTTGTGGTTCCCATCCTTATTGTGGGTGGGGATCGGTATAGGAATAAAGATACATGCAATGATGATGAACGTGATGTTGTCATACGGCCGGCAAGTGTGCCATGGCTTGTAAATAACATGATGGTTGTTGTGAATTGTTGTGTTGGTGGTCATTGTTATTTTTCCCCGTCAAGGGATGATGGCCACGTTTTTGATAGAGCAAATCATTAATTTTTTATTTTGCCAGTTGCAAACAATTGTGTGTTGTTTGTGGTGGTTTTTAGCCAGTTGGTTGGACTCGTTCCAGCTTGAAGGGTTGGTCTTTTGACTGATTTTTTATGGAGAGTTTGATCCTGGCTCAGGACGAACGCTGGCGGCGTGCTTAACACATGCAAGTCGAACGGAAAGGCCTAGCTTGCTAGGTACTCGAGTGGCGAACGGGTGAGTAACACGTGGGTGATCTGCCTCGTACTTCGGGATAAGCCTGGGAAACTGGGTCTAATACTGGATAGGACCATGCTTTAGTGTGTGTGGTGGAAAGTTTTTCGGTACGAGATGAGCCCGCGGCCTATCAGCTTGTTGGTGGGGTAATGGCCTACCAAGGCGTCGACGGGTAGCCGGCCTGAGAGGGTGGACGGCCACATTGGGACTGAGATACGGCCCAGACTCCTACGGGAGGCAGCAGTGGGGAATATTGCACAATGGGCGCAAGCCTGATGCAGCGACGCCGCGTGGGGGATGACGGCCTTCGGGTTGTAAACCTCTTTCGCTAGGGACGAAGCTTTTGTGACGGTACCTAGATAAGAAGCACCGGCTAACTACGTGCCAGCAGCCGCGGTAATACGTAGGGTGCGAGCGTTGTCCGGAATTACTGGGCGTAAAGAGCTCGTAGGTGGTTTGTCGCGTCGTCTGTGAAATTCCGGGGCTTAACTTCGGGCGTGCAGGCGATACGGGCATAACTTGAGTGCTGTAGGGGAGACTGGAATTCCTGGTGTAGCGGTGGAATGCGCAGATATCAGGAGGAACACCGATGGCGAAGGCAGGTCTCTGGGCAGTAACTGACGCTGAGGAGCGAAAGCATGGGGAGCGAACAGGATTAGATACCCTGGTAGTCCATGCCGTAAACGGTGGGCGCTAGGTGTGAGGGTCTTCCACGACTTTCGTGCCGTAGCTAACGCATTAAGCGCCCCGCCTGGGGAGTACGGCCGCAAGGCTAAAACTCAAAGGAATTGACGGGGGCCCGCACAAGCGGCGGAGCATGTGGATTAATTCGATGCAACGCGAAGAACCTTACCTGGGCTTGACATATGCAGGATCGGCGTAGTGATACGTTTTCCCTTGTGGTCTGTATACAGGTGGTGCATGGTTGTCGTCAGCTCGTGTCGTGAGATGTTGGGTTAAGTCCCGCAACGAGCGCAACCCTTGTCTTATGTTGCCAGCACGTGATGGTGGGGACTCATGAGAGACTGCCGGGGTTAACTCGGAGGAAGGTGGGGATGACGTCAAATCATCATGCCCCTTATGTCCAGGGCTTCACACATGCTACAATGGTCGGTACAACGCGCTGCGAGCCTGTGAGGGTGAGCGAATCGCTGAAAGCCGGCCTCAGTTCGGATTGGGGTCTGCAACTCGACCCCATGAAGTCGGAGTCGCTAGTAATCGCAGATCAGCAACGCTGCGGTGAATACGTTCCCGGGCCTTGTACACACCGCCCGTCACGTCATGAAAGTTGGTAACACCCGAAGCCAGTGGCCTAACCCTTGTGGGGGGGAGCTGTCGAAGGTGGGATCGGCGATTGGGACGAAGTCGTAACAAGGTAGCCGTACCGGAAGGTGCGGCTGGATCACCTCCTTTCTAAGGAGTTTTTATTGTTGGGTGACAGTTGTTGCCTGTTTTGTTTTTTGTATCCGGGTGGATGCGTGTGACCCATGATGGTTTTTTCTCACGCTGTGTGGTGTGGGGCTGTTGTGGTTGTTGTGTTTGTTGTTGTTGCGTGTGTTTGTTCTTATTTTTTTTGTGTGTTGGTGCGCTGTTGGGTGTCTGGGACAACATGGTTGTTCTGGTTGATCACTCATGTGGTTTTTGTGTTGGTGTGGCTGGTTGTGTGCTGGTTGTGCTTCATGGGATCTTCGTGGTTGGTGTGTTGTGTGAGAACTGTATAGTGGACGCGAGTAATCTTTATTCTTTAATTGTTCTTGGTGTTTTGTTTGTTACATGTGTGTTGTTTGTTAAGGGCACACGGTGGATGCCTTGGCATTATGAGCCGATGAAGGACGTGTAAGGCCGCGATAGGCCTCGGGGAGTTGCCAATAGAGCGTTGATCCGAGGGTGTCCGAATGGGGAAACCTGGCCATGGTTATGTGTGGTTACCCATCAGTGAATTCATAGCTGGTGTGGGGGTGACGCGGGGAAGTGAAACATCTCAGTACCCGTAGGAGAAGAAAATAATTAATGATTCTGCTAGTAGTGGCGAACGAACGTGGATGAGGCTAAACCGTATGCGTGTGATACCTGGCAGGGGTTGCGTGTGTGGTGTTGTGGGGCGTTGTTGGAGGAGGCTGCCGGCTCCTCGCTTGTGATGTGTGTGTTAGCGGAAGTGGTTTGGAATGGCCTGCCGTAGTGGGTGAGAGTCCCGTACGTGAAAACATGTGCATGCGAGTGGATGATGTTCCCGAGTAGCAGCGGGCTCGTGGAATCTGCTGTGAATCTGCCGGGACCACCCGGTAAGCCTAAATACTTATGATGACCGATAGCGGATAGTACCGTGAGGGAATGGTGAAAAGTACCCCGGGAGGGGAGTGAAATAGTACCTGAAACCGTGTGCTTACAATCCGTCAGAGCCTCTTTTTGTTAGGTGATGGCGTGCCTTTTGAAGAATGAGCCTGCGAGTCAGCGGCATGTCGCGAGGTTAACCCGTGTGGGGTAGTCGTAGCGAAAGCGAATCCTAATGAGGGTGTTGTTAGTGGCATGTCCTGGACCCGAAGCGGGGTGATCTACCCATGGCCAGTGTGAAGCAGCTGTAAGAGGTTGTGGAGGCGCGAACCCACTTAGGTTGAAAACTGAGGGGATGAGCTGTGGGTAGGGGTGAAAGGCCAATCAAACTCCGTGATAGCTGGTTCTCCCCGAAATGCATTTAGGTGCAGCGTTGTGTGTTTCTTGCTGGAGGTAGAGCTACTGGTTGGTTGAGCGGGACTACAATCTTAGCAATGTCAGCCAAACTCCGAATGCCGGTAATGTTAAGCATGGCAGTGAGACTGCGGGGGATAAGCTCCGTTGGTCGAGAGGGAAACAGCCCAGATCGCCGGTTAAGGCCCCTAAGGGTGTACTAAGTGGAAAAGGATGTGGGATCGCGAAGACAGCCAGGAGGTTGGCTTAGAAGCAGCCATCCTTGAAAGAGTGCGTAATAGCTCACTGGTCGAGTGGTTCTGCGCCGACAATGTAGTGGGGCTCAAGTACACCGCCGAAGCCGCGGCAGTCAACAATTTTTTTGTTGGTTGGGTAGGGGAGCGTCGTGCACTGCTGTGAAGCACCTGGGTGACTTGATGGTGTGGAGTGTGTGCGAGTGAGAATGCAGGCATGAGTAACGAATGAAAAGTGGAAAACTTTTCCGCCGGATGACTAAGGGTTCCTGGGTTAAGCTAATCTTCCCAGGGTGAGTCGGGACCTAAGGCGAGGCCGACAGGCGTAGTCGATGGATAACCAGTTGATATTCTGGTACCCGTGTATGTGCGCCCAGTGGTGAATCAGTGGTACTAACCATCCATGGATCTGCTGGTCATGCTTTGTGTGTGGTTGGTGGTGATGTGCGTGGGATCTTCGTTGGTAGTAGCCAAGTGATGGGGTGACGCAGTGAGGTAGCTGAGCCATGTAGTGGATTGTGGTGTAAGCGTGTGGCCCGTGGCATAGGTAAATCCGTGTCGCATATTTGGGTGAGGCGTGATGCGTAGACCTTTGTGGTTGATGTTGGTGATCCTGTACTGTCGAGAAAAGCCTCTAGCGAGTGCATATATGGCCCGTACCCATAACCGACACAGGTGGTCAGGTAGAGAATACTAAGGCGATCGGGTGAACTGTGGTTAAGGAACTCGGCAAATTGCCCCCGTAACTTCGGGAGAAGGGGGACCATTGCTGGTGACCGACGTGGTTGAGCTGGTGGTGGTCGCAGAGAATAGAGGGAAGCGACTGTTTATTAAAAACACAGGTCCGTGCGAAAACGTGGAAGTTGATGTATACGGACTGACGCCTGCCCGGTGCTGGAAGGTTAAGAGGACCTGTTAGGGCATTGTTGTCCGAAGCGGAGAATTTAAGCCCCAGTAAACGGCGGTGGTAACTATAACCATCCTAAGGTAGCGAAATTCCTTGTCGGGTAAGTTCCGACCTGCACGAATGGCGTAACGACTTCCCTGCTGTCTCAACCACAGGCCCGGTGAAATTGCAGTACGAGTAAAGATGCTCGTTACGCGCGGCAGGACGAAAAGACCCCGGGACCTTCACTATAGCTTGGTATTGGTGTTTGGTTCGGTTTGTGTAGGATAGGTGGGAGACTGTGAAGTGGTCACGCTAGTGGTTGTGGAGTCGAAAGTTGAAATACCACTCTGATCGGATTGAGCACCTTAACCTTGGCCCATGATCTGGGTTGGGGACAGTGCCTGGTGGGTAGTTTAACTGGGGCGGTTGCCTCCTAAAGTGTAACGGAGGCGCCCAAAGGTTCCCTCAGCCTGGTTGGCAATCAGGTGGTGAGTGTAAGTGCACAAGGGAGCTTGACTGTGAGACTGACAGGTCGAGCAGGGACGAAAGTCGGGACTAGTGATCCGGCACCTACTTGTGGAAGTGGTGTCGCTCAACGGATAAAAGGTACCCCGGGGATAACAGGCTGATCTTCCCCAAGAGTCCATATCGACGGGATGGTTTGGCACCTCGATGTCGGCTCGTCGCATCCTGGGGCTGGAGTAGGTCCCAAGGGTTGGGCTGTTCGCCCATTAAAGCGGCACGCGAGCTGGGTTTAGAACGTCGTGAGACAGTTCGGTCTCTATCCGCCGCGCGCGTTGAAACTTGAAGAAGGCTGTCCCTAGTACGAGAGGACCGGGACGGACGTACCTCTAGTGTGCCAGTTGTCACGCCAGTGGCAGGGCTGGTTGGCTACGTACGGGAGGGATAACCGCTGAAAGCATCTAAGCGGGAAGCCTGTTTTGAGATGAGGTTTCTTTTGAGGTTCCCTCTAGACTAGGGGGTTGATAGGCCAGATCTGGAAGCGTAGTAATGCGTTAAGGTGACTGGTACTAATTTTACCGAGTAATAACAGTGTGTAACGAGCAAAAAATAAACATCTATGAACATCTCACCGCTTTTTGTTGTGGGTGATGGTTTAAATGGATAATGAGTGTTGCTTGCGTCTGCTGTGCAGTGTCTGGCATGGCACGCCTGTCACCGTGGGTGGTTGGTTGTGTGTGTTGGTGGTTATTGTGTCGGGGGTACGCCCGGTCCCTTTCCGAACCCGGAAGCTAAGCCCGATTGCGCTGATGGTACTGCACCTGGGAGGGTGTGGGAGAGTAGGTCGCTGCCAACCTAAAACTTAAATAATGATATGGGGTTGTGGTTAGTTGAAACAACGTGTTTCAACCGACCACAACCCCACTTTTTTTATATGCGCATGTGTGTGTTTGTGTGGGGTGTTCCTGGTGGGGTGCGCCCCTCTTTTTTTGCCTAGGGTTGGGGCTTAGGGGCTGGTGATCCTAGGGCCAGGGGTGCAGTTGATCTTCAGGGGTGCGCGATGCACGTGGTACAGGGCGGGGTGTGGGTGGTGTTCTCGAGTTCGTGACTACGTAGACCCATGGTGGGGTGCCTGGGTGTGGGCCTTGTGGTGTAGGGGTTTTCGTCATCATGATTTCGTGCTGAAGGATTCCACACACGAGAACACATCAACAACCCACCCCTGCTACCGGATCACTGCACCGGTGAACAAGCGGGGCCGGCCGGTGAGAGGATCAATAAACTCCAACTCAGTACTGGTCAGGTGCATGGGTCGAAAATAGTCTTCTGCGTCTTCGGCAAGTATTGTGGGGTAGATGGTGTCGCCAAGGATAGGGGCTGGGGGCTGTTGATCCTCAGGGGTGGTGGAGTGCATGTGCCTAGGGGTGGGGTTGGTTTTCGTGTTTTCGTATTCGTGACTACGTAAACCCATGGTCGGTGCCTAGGTGTGGGCATGGTGATGCTGGGGTTTTCGTGATCACGGATTCGTGATCATGGTTTCGTACTGGAGGAAACGAGAACACACCAACAACCACACCCTGCTACCGAATCACTGCACCGAGTGCATAAGACGCACAAATACAGCCAGCCTTCCCGACTTCATAGATACGTAATATCCGACATCCACAGCATGTTACGAACACCGGTATCAAATAACCATTTCACACGGTCAGAGATATTAAGAGTCGATGCCCTCGGGGTGGTAGAGCCCACCTCCATGACCATGGCGAAATAGGTTCAATATCTCAGTAACGCAAAACCTTAATCATCCTTGGAGACTTATCCGTCTGTCTGGTATCTCTCAAGATGTGAACATCCGTCGGCGCAGCTGCATCTGGTATTCGACCTTCTCGTCAGCTCCTTCAGCCTTGTCAAAATATTCCTTTATCCAAGCGTAGCCGTATCCAAAAAAACTGCACCAGCACGACCATGCGCTCTAGAGGGATGTTTTGGTCGTTGTCCCAGCTGTGTGGCTTCTTCGCTGCCATACATATGGATGTATTCGAAGCGTTTTACCTTCGATGCGAAGAAGGCTGTTTCTTTTCACATGAACTCATTGGCAATTTTCAGCCCAGTAAACTTTTTTGAAGCCGCTCCAACTTGCCATATTAGTTCATGACCCAGTTCTTCGTTTCCGATTCGGTGCGTTCTTATTTGGCTTAGACCCACTTTGCCTAATAGTTCGGCACGGAAACCGAGCTCGCGGGCAACGTCAGTAATTGGATTGTCGGTGTCGATAACCAACTAGGTGGCCTGATGCCGGTACTCTGCGATGTACCCCTTCCTCGTCATGATGATGATCATCCTTTCTTATCGAGTGTCCATTATTCGAGTGTAACTACACCCCTAAGGGGTATGTGTTGTTGTTTCTCGTGTTCGTGGGTTCGAAATCCCGTGATGGAGGTTTTCGCGGTAGTGGTTTCGTGCTCTTGTTTTGTGCATACAACGACCCACTTCCCGCCCAGCCCAACACCGGAAACTCCAGAACATAGGACATTTTAGCGTTGTCTAGCCCCGAATATGGTTAATTTTCTAACAAATAAGTAAAAAAGGATGTAAACCTAGTACTTTATAAAATGATGCACGTCGCGTCCATCGTTTTTGTGCGCGATGTGGTTTTCCCCTCATGAGAGATGCACACATGCCGAAATTTAAACTTGTATTCGTGTCCACAGCAACGGCGTTAGCTGTCGGTTTTTCCGGTACCGCCGTGGTGACAGCTGCCCCAACGCAGAACACAGACGTCTGCACCAATTCTCCCGAGTCTTTGAAAGCGATGCAGCGTTGGTCCGCAGCTACCAAGGCAGTTAAGCGTGCTGAAGGTGACAAGGTTGTGGCAGCTACTTATGCAGAAATGCTGGCAGAGGCACAGCAGGATCTTCAAGTTAAAACCGCTGAGGCTGCAGAAAAAAAGTCTGAGCTTGATCGTGTACAAGGTGCTGTCGACGTTCGTCGAACTGATAAGGAAATCCGCGATGCTTTCCAAGAGCTGTTAGAACTTGCGGAAGCGGATCTTGCCTCGGCAGATAAGGCTTTAGCAACCGCGATGGAAACCCAGCGTCTGGCGCAGGAAAAGTTGGCTCAGCGTCAGTCTCAGCAGAAACTGTTTGAAGTTGATGCTCAGATTGCAGAGCATTATGAACAGAAACTGAAGGAGCTGCAAGCTACCAAAGATGATGTTTGGAACGACTACGAGCGCCAGGAAAAGCACAAGCAAATTGCGCACGCGGAAAGTTCATTGGCACAGTATGAACACGACAAAGTTGTCTACGATGCTATGAAAGAGATCATCGCGGAGGCAGAGGCTAACGTCAAGGCTGCCGATGAGGCGGTCCTAGCAGCTCAGAAGGTTCGTGATGAGGCAGCTCAGAAGGTGGAGCTCCGGAAGAAACAAAAAGAGCCATATGAGGTAGACGTTATGGTTCAGGAGGAGTTTGCCAAAAAGGTTGTCTCGGCAAAGAAAGATTATGACGCGGCTGTGGTAGCGAAGAGCGAGGCTGAGAAGCAGGTCGCACTTCGTGAGCAGCAGCTTAAGAATTACGTCAACGTTGATGCAGAGCTTGAGCAGGCTCAAGAGGCGCTTCGCGACGCAGAATCTGGCAAGGTCTATGCATCTTTGAAGGAAGCCGACTGCTTCACTGCCAAGACATCGGAGAAGTTAACCCCAGCAGCCGAATCAGATTCACCGCAGAGGTCGAACATCTTTCTGGCGATCATCGCAGGACTGGGCTTGGCCGGACTGTTGGCATTTTTCATGCCTGTTATTGCGAAGTTTTTGGGTCGTTAATTAGTTAGAAGCTAACGGGCGCGAGCACGGCGTGGTGGAGCATGTCGTTCCATTCGACGATTTTTTTGCGTTCGCGTCCTTCGGCCTGCCCGAGTTCGCGTTCTGCGGCATCGAGTGCGTGCCATCCGTCCCAAGTGGTCACGGGGATGCCGCGTTGTTTTAGCACGTCGAAGATGGCATTTGGGTCGCGGTTGTCGGCTGGGGTGAGTTGTCCGGTTTCCCAGTCGTTGATGAGCATTTCGGTGGTTTCTTTAGCGTCGGATTTGGTGTTGCCGATAAGGCCTACGGGTCCGCGTTTGATCCATCCGGTGGTGTAGAGCCCTGGGATGATGGTGCCATCTTGTGTGGTGACGTGTCCGTTAGTGCCTAGGATTTCTACGGGGGATTCGAACAGGTGGATGTGGAGTTTGTGGGGTGCTCCTTTCGGTTCGCGCATGGCTTCGTAGGTAACAATGGGACGGTGCGTGGTGATATCGCTTACCACGATGTGGACTCGTGGACACCGCCATCGTGGCCGGTGTGGGATTAACTCTTCGGGGTTGACAGCGAGCACGAGTAGTACAACAGAATGTGTCTGTAGTCACAAAACGAGTGCAGGCGATCTCCGTGTAACTTTCTGTTCACCTTGATGAGGGAATATGAGCAACAGGTTTTTGCTTGAATCAACAGAAAGTTGAGCACTATGACGGACAGCGCGATGCTCAGTGGCGCTCCCTTCGATCAGCGCTCCGACAAATGGTGGCACCTCACCTTTGGCGGAATGCTCGCAGTGGCGCTGATCTTCTTCATCACATGGTCCATGGGATACGTTGGCCCCGAAGCCAACAAAGCCATGCTGATCACCACGATCGCCTTCGGCGTATTCATGGCCTTCAACATCGGCGGCAACGATGTGGCCAACTCCTTTGGCACCTCGGTGGGTGCGGGAACACTCAGCATGAAACAAGCGCTGGTGATCGCCGCAATCTTCGAAGTATCCGGCGCTGTCCTCGCAGGCGGCGAGGTCACCGACACAGTTAAATCCGGCATCGTTGACCTCGGTGCCATCGACCTCGACCCCCAACACTTCGCCTTCATCATGATGGCCTCGCTCCTCGGAGCCGCAGTATGGCTCCTCGTGGCCACCAAGATGGGCTGGCCAGTGTCCACCACGCACTCCATCGTCGGCGGTATCGTCGGTGCCTCGCTGCTCTTGGGCTTTACCCAAGGAATCGGCGGCTGGGAGATGGTGCAATGGGCAGAAATCGGCCGCATCGCGATGTCCTGGGTGCTTTCGCCACTACTTGGTGGCCTCTGTGCGTGGTTGCTCTTCGGCTTTATTAAAAAGCACATTTTGGTCTACAACGAAGAAGCCGACGAGGCGCTTCGCCAGATCAAAGCAGACCGCATTGAGCTGCACCAATCCTTCAAAGCCTCCTTCGAGCGCCTCAACGAGATCCAGCAGTTGGCCTACACCAACGCCATGACTCGCGACGCCGCCTTGATCCAAGAACCAGACTTCGACCCAGAACAACTGGAGTCTGACTACTACCGCAACCTGTACCGCATCAATACCCGACGCGACAACCTAAACACCCACCGTGCGTTGGAAAACTGGGTGCCGCTGCTGGCTGCTGCAGGCGCCGCCCTTATCGGTGCCATGATGCTGTTCAAAGGGCTTAAGAACCTCAACTTGCATATCAGCAACTTGGGCAACGTGGTTATCCTCGTGATGCTCTCCGCAGTAGTCTGGATGGCCATTTCGATCTTCTCCCGACTGCTGCGCCAGCAAGAACTCACACGGGCAACCTTTGTGCTGTTCTCTTGGATGCAGGTATTTACCGCCTCTGCCTTCGCGTTTTCCCACGGTTCGAACGATATCGCCAACGCAATCGGACCATTTTCCGCAGTGCTTGACGTCCTCCGCACCGACTCCATCAACGGCAAAGCCGCAGTGCCAACCGCACTGATGGTCACCTGCGGTATCTCACTGATCGCCGGCTTGTGGTTCATCGGCCGCTACGTGATCCACACCGTGGGCACCGGATTAACCAAGATGCACCCTGCCTCCGGCTTCGCAGCTGAACTTTCCGCCGCAGCGGTAGTCATGGGCGCATCCGTCATCGGCTTGCCGGTGTCTTCCACTCACATCTTGATCGGCGCGATCCTCGGTATCGGCGTGGTCAACAAATCCGCCAACTGGCGGCTCATGAAGCCCATCGGCATGGCATGGATTATCACCCTGCCGGCTGCAGCCGCAGTATCCGGCGCAGCAGTGCTCGTGCTCAACGCCGTGTGGGGGTAATACCTGCGTGTACGGCGAAAAATCCACACCGCATTCTCGAAAACTCGCGGTTTCTCGAGAATGCGGTGTGGATTTTGCTATCCGCGCGGGGACGCGGATGTGTGAGGATTGCCTTAATTGTGAAAACGTTATTGAAAATGTTGTGCAGTGGTGTTAGGTTCGGTTCAATAAGGTTCCTCATACTCATTGATCGGACAATAGATGCGAAAACTGATATCTCTCACGCTTGCGTGCCTCGTCACCGGTTCCGTCGTTACTGCTTGCGGTGATCCAGGGCAATCCGAAGCTTCCGGAGATCCCGGACATCCCACGCGACTCGTTCTAGCAGATCGAAAAGCTGGTGATGGATTCCACCCAGCTACCGGCTATGGACAAACTGGTGTGAGCCCCGTTTATGACGGCCTATTGCGTCCAGTATCAAACGGCCCAGAAAAAGTGCCCAACTTTGTTCCTGCATTGGCTGCCGAAATGCCAACCTCGAACGCTGATGCCACAGAGTGGACCGTTAAGCTGCGCGAAGGTGTGAAATTCACCGATGGTTCTGATTTCGATGCCGAGGATGTTAAAGCGTCCTATGCAATAGCTCGGGATTTGGAATCGGGCTCAGAAGTAGTTGGTCGCTACGACGTGATCAAAGACGTGGAAATAAAAGATCCACACACTGTGGTCTTCAAAATGACCGTGCCGCTGGCCGAGATTCTATCCCGTATGACCTATGCGATCGCACCCTCAGAACTTTTAACAAAAGGGTCGATTACAGAGTCGAAACTGAATACGCATCCTGTAGGAACGGGCGCTTACGAGCTAGTAGAAAACCGTGGCGACGAAGTGGTCTTCAAAGCCAACGAGAACTACTTCGAAGGTGCCCCAGAGGTCAAAGAGCTCGTTATCACGACCGCTGCAGACGACACCGCTCGCGCCCAGCGCGTTGCCGCAGGTGAAATAGACGGTGCTGCGATCCCACCTAGCCAGCTCAAAACCGTGGAAGGCAAGAAGGACCTAGAAATTAATACCACGCATACTGCTGACTGGCGTGGCATCTCCTTTCCTAAGATTCCAGAAATCGCCGATCCTCGAGTCCGCAAAGCACTGAACCTCGCTGTGGATCGCCAAGCGTTTGTCGACGGACCTCTCGGCGGACATGGAACAACCGTGTCAACGCTGATTTCATCAATCTATGGTGATGCACATGATCCATCACTGGATTACAAGCAGGACATCGCTGCAGCGGAGAAGCTTCTCGACGAAGCCGGCTGGGTGAAAAATTCCAACGGTGTGCGTGAGAAAGACGGAAAACCATTCCGTGTCGAGCTCTACTACGCCGGAAGCGACACCGTGCGACGCGACATCGCCATCGAGTTTTCTTCTCAGATGAAAAAGCTGGGACTCGATTTCCCCACCACTGCAAGCACTTGGGATGAAATCGCAACCAAACTTGGTGATGTTTCCGTTGTCACAGGTGGAGGATCAGCACCTTACGACCTGACCATTATGGCCTATGAATATCTGCATACTCGTACACCCTCCACTGGAAAGTGGGCGAACCCTGGTGACTACGGATCCGAAAAGCTAAATGCATTGCTCGATCAAGCACGCAGCGAAGTAGACGTGGAAAAGCGCAACAACCTGTGGCGCAAGATTCAGGCAGAATATGTGAACAACCCTTCAGCACTGAATCTCGTCAACGTCGATCACGTGTACGTGGGCAAGAAGAACGAGTGGAAGAAACCAGAACTTCTTCTTGAGCCTCACATCCACGGTGTGACCTGGGGTCCATGGTGGCGGATCTCGGAGTGGACAAAGTAAGTGGCTGCGTTATTGCACCGCAGGGATAATCTCCACGGAGTCACCGCGATGGTGGGCTGGCGAATGTTCACCATCGCGGTGACCACCGTGGTGGTTACGTTTATCATGTTCGGCCTGGCGGCACTGTCGCCGTTTGACCCCCTAGCGCACTATCTCGGTTCGAGCTATGGCGACTACACCGAGGCGGAACGAGAAAAAATTGCGGCAGCCCTCGGAGTGGATGTTCCGTGGTACCACCAGTGGTTGCGCTGGTGGACAGACGTGTTGACCGGTGATCTTGGCTGGTCGCGAGTGTACAACAAACCAGTTTCTGCTGTGATCGTCGAACGACTCCCATGGACGATCCTGCTATCAGCTACTGGGTTGCTCCTCATGCTAGTGATTGCGACGATCCTCGGAGTATGGTCGGCTCGCCGACCTGGGGGTGTCGTCGACAAGGCGGTGAATGCCCTAGGCGTGTTCATCGCGGCAACCCCCTCCTACGTGTACGCACTCGGTACAGTCTTGCTGTTTGCGATTTTTCTCCACGCCATCCCGGTCGGTGGTGCAAGCCCCGTCGGATACGCACCTCGGCTGGGAACCGTCGGCCCCTACCTCATAGCGCCTGCCATCGTGCTAGCCATATCGCAGCTATCGTGGCCGCTGCTCACAATGCAACAAGCCACCGTAGAAGCCACCCGTTCACCAGCTGTAGCAAATGCGCGTCTGCGCGGCATTAAAGAAAGAACTGTGCTGATAAAGCACGTTCTTCCCATGTCTATGATGCCGTTGGTAACACTATTGGGTGCCCGCCTAGGCGAACTCGTGGTCGGTGCGGTGATCGTCGAAACGGTCTTTTCGTGGCCAGGGCTTGCTCAAGCAACCGTGGAATCCGCTATCGCAGTAGATTTTCCCCTCTTAGCTTTTATCACCGTTGCCACCACAGTTGTTGTCATGCTGGGATCTCTTGCAAGCGACCTGTCCTATATGTTGATCGATCCGAGGGTAAGCGATGTCTAACGCTCAGTACATGTCGTGGGCCAAACAACACACAGTAAGCTTGGCAGTCTTCTTGCTCGTGCTGCTGTATGCACTGATTGTGCCCCTAGTAATGGATGCCGGCACCCCTAGCTTTAGCAATGCATTACAACCACCAAGTGCCAAGCATATTTTTGGCACCGACCACTTCGGATTCGACCTGTTCGTACGCAGCGCTGAAAGCTTAAGAGTTTCTCTCATGGTGGGCGCGTTCTCAGCCCTATTCGCCACCGCACTAGGAGTTATGGTCGGCTTGATAGCAGCCACCACAGGAGGGCGCATTGACCGCATCATCATGCGTATCAACGATGCGGTGAACTCCATCCCACACCTCATCTTGTCCGTAGTCATCGTTGCACTGTTTCGAGGCTCGCTACTGGCCATTGTCATATCCATCGCGTTGACGCACTGGTCGCCCGTTGCTCGTATCGTGCGCTCATCAGTACTGGCCGTGCGCACATCCGGCTACGTAGAAGCCTCCTACGCTGCCGGAGCAACCTCTGGATGGGTGTTGCGTAAACACCTTGCACCTGCGGCTTTGGGTCAAGCAGTGGTTGCCATGGTGATGCTCATGCCGCACGCGGTATGGCATGAATCCGCGTTGTCGTTTTTAGGGCTGGGCATCCAAGCCGATGAACCATCACTCGGCACACTGATGGATCTCGCCCGCGAAGACATCATTCGTGGAGCATGGTGGGCGCTCCTCTTTCCTGCCACAGTGCTACTCGCCACCACTTTGTCAGGGGTATCCCTTGCCCGAAAACGCCTCGCGCGCGCCACAACCGTACCGGAGCCCGCCCGAGTCGCACCCACGGTCAGCGACACAATTGCGCTCACTGGGATGAACATCTCCGTCGACTCCGCACACCTAGTGCAGGAAGCATCGCTCACCTTAGTGCAAGGGCAAGTAACCGGACTCATCGGTGCTTCCGGATCAGGCAAAACCACCCTAGGGCGATCCATTGTCGGAATCGCACCGGAAGGGGCGTCGATAAGCGGACATGTTGAGCTCAACGGGCAGCGCCACGACTGGGATGCGGCCACGCTCGGGGCGCTACGCGGAAACGTCGTAGGATTCGTGCCGCAATCAGCCGCCCAATCCTTCACCCCCGTGCGACGTATCGGCGCGCAGATTCAAGAAGTCATCGACCAACACCACAGCCCCGCCACCGTAGCCGACCTGCTCAGACGCGTACACCTCAACGCCGACGTCGCGGACATGTTCCCGCACCAACTCTCCGGCGGCATGGCACAACGCGCAGCGATCGCAGCGGCTCTCGCCGGCAACCCCCGCTTTATCATCGCCGACGAACCCACCAGCGCACTTGACCCCGAACTCACCCGCGACATCCTCACGCTGCTGCGCTCGCTTGCCGACGAGCTCGGCGTGGGCGTTCTGATTATCAGCCACGACATCGAAGACCTCCGCGAACTACGCCTATGCGACAGCATCGCAGTCATGAACGACGGCGAAATCGTCGCCACCGGCAACCACGACGATGTCCTCATCCACCCACAGCACCCCTTCTGCATCGCACTACTCGCAGCCCTACCCAGCGGCGGACTGCACCTAGAAAAGGAGGCAGAAAATGCTACGCGCTGACAACGTGACCATGCGATTTGGCACCACCACAGTGCTCGACAACATCACGCTAGAACTACCGCGACGCCACCTCCTCGGGCTCATCGGACCCTCGGGATCCGGAAAAACCACCCTCGCAGGGCTTCTCAGCGGACGACTCGCACCCACATCAGGCACCGTGACTATTGATAATGAGCCAGTCCCACACAACCGCACACACCGACGCACCGATATTGTTAGTATCAGCCAACAACCACGCGATGCCTGCAATCCCAACTGGACGCTACGCACCATCATCGGTGAACCCCTCGCCATCGCCGGCGAACTTTCAACAGAACAGATCGCGCGCCGGGTAGAAGAGTGCGCCGCACGCGCCCTGTTAAGCCCCAGCCTGTTGGATCGCTTGCCTAATAATGTCAGTGATGGCCAGCTGCAGCGCGCCTGCATTGCACGCGCACTCGTTATCGACCCAGCATTTCTCATTTGCGACGAGCCCACATCAATGCTGGATCCGCTAGCTACCGCGGCTGTTGTGGATTTGTTGCGCAGAATTGCCCACGAAGGTGCCGGAGTACTGTTTATTTCCCACGACCACCGATTGCTACGGGCGTGCACTGATGAAGTGGTGCAAATAGGGGGAGAAAAATAAAAATCCACACCAACCCCCTCGAAAACTTGCGGTTTCTCGAGAGGTGTGGTGTGGATTTTTTGTTGGTGGGGGACTAAGCGTCCGTTGGATCCTCCTGCTTGCGCACAATCACGTTGGGTTTGCGCAGACTCAACTTACTGAGTTGCTCCTTTACCGAACCCCACGGTTGGTCGGAGCTGGAGTCCTCGCCGGTAGCCAAGACCATGTCATCGATGGTGATTTCACCAGCCCGAAGCGCCACCAACTCGGAGTGGTAGCGCACGAGAACAGCCAACGTAGCAGCGACTGGCACTGCCAAGAAAGCGCCGATCACACCGAAGAGGGTAGAGCCCACCGTGACCGACAACAGCACCACAGCTGCGTGCAAGTTCATGGCCTTGGACTGCAAGACTGGTTGCAGGATGTGGCCTTCGATTTGCTGGACTGCGATGATGAGGACCAGCACCATGAGTGCATTGGACATGCCGTTGCTGACCAAAGCGATGACCACGGCGAGAGCACCAGCGGTGAAAGCACCGACGATCGGGATGAAGCCACCGAAGAAAGTAAGTACTGCTAGGACGAGTGCCAGCGGTACCTTGAGGATGAGCAGGCCTACGCCGATCAGGACTGCGTCGACAAGCGAAACGATCGCCTGGGTGCGGATGAATCCAGCCAACGTGTTCCAAATGCGAGTAAGAACCTCAGTGAGGTGCCAGCCTACGTTCGGGCCGGTGAGGCGGCGCACCATGGGGAGGAAGCGGGTGCCGTCTTTAAGGAAGAAGAAGGACAGAATCAGCATCAGGATCATGGTGACCAAGATGGTGGAGGCCGTAGAAAGACCAGTGAACACACCGTTGGCGATGTTGCTGGACTGTTCCTTGAGGGTGTTCGTAATGTTGCTCAAGTAGCCGTCGATCTGCGAGGTATCAATATCGAAGGGGCTGTTTTCCGCCCAGTCGAGTAGCCGGCTAATGCCATCAGATGCGCGGTCGACAAGGTCTTTGGACTGCGCCCCCACGCTCGGGGCCATGGCGGCGAAAATGCCTCCGATGATGCCGAAGAAGCCCAAAATAACGATTACTACGGCAAGAGCTGGCGGCACCTTTTTGGAGCGCAGCCAGCGCACTGGCGGCCACAGCACGGTGGAGAGCAAAATTGCCAAAATAACTGGTAGGACACCGTGCCAAACGGTGCCGAGACCGCGCCACGCCATGATGCTGGCGATGGCAACGATAATAAAACGAAGCGCCCAGCCAGCTGCCCAACGCGCATCCATGCCAATAATGACGGCGCGGTCGCGGTGGCCGTATGCCGTAGCCTCTGTTACATGCGCCGAGGGGGTCTCGTCGGCGCTCTCTACCGCTTCAGTCAACGCTGAGGGGAGATCTTTCTTATTACTGTCGCGGGATGTCATAGCTACCTATAGTGCCACAGCTCAGCACAGAGTAAGGTACTGAAGCGTTTTAGAGTTCTGCGAGCATAGCGGCAATATCGGGGGTTGTGGCGGTGCTCTCGAGGGTGGCAACAAGCTGGTGCATGTTGTTGGCGGCACGCTCAGAGCGTTCGAGTTCGGCTGCAATCGCGGCGCTGAGCTCGTCGTTGTTGAGGCTTTGGGCCTCGCGGATCGCCTCGGTGAGCAGGCCGCGGGGGCTTTCCATGAGCGATGTGACGGTGCGTATGCAGCTTATGGTGCTTCGAACAAGTTGGGCGCGGTGGAAGGACCCACGGTCGATGGCCTCCAAGGAATCGCGCATGGTGGCTTTGAGCAGGGCCACTTTGTGTTCGGTGTTCGCGGTGGCGGAGGTGCCGTCGATAAGCTCGGCGAGGAAGGTGGCCAGCATGGCGGTGTGCAGGCGCGAGACGGAGATCTGGAAGCGTTCGCGCAGGGTGTCGTTCGCGAGGGTGGTGATGAGTTCGGCGAGTTCGACGACATAACTATCGACGATCTTTTGCATGCCCTTCCATACGTTGAGCTGGAACTGGACTACCTGCAATGTTTCGCTAGCGCCGCGGGCATCGACGGTATCGCCTAACGATGAGGTTTGGCCAAGCGAATCCACGAGCTCTTCGCGGGCCTCACCAAGCTGCTGAGCTGTGGTGAGCAACTCGTCGAGTCGCAACATCCAGTCGTCGAGATGGTCGTGAACATCGTGTGCCTGGGCCAGCTCCGCGCCTAACTCGCCAGCGACCTCGCGCTGGGGGAGGCCCGTGCTCATGTTTTCGCGGCAGAAAACCTCCCACGGCAACATTGCGTGCGCATAAGCGTCGAAATTGTCAAAGCCAGATTCTCGCAGCTTATCGCTAATCAAGCGTGCTCCAGCTTCGGCTGCTTCGCGGGCTGACATGCCATCTTTGCGCAGCTGGGCCTCGTAGTCGCCGACCTCTGCGTAAATGGTCATAGCAAGTGCGCGGTGGTCGTCATGGCAGGGGCGCTGGCGAACCGAAAGGTAATCGTGAGTGCCAGGGATGGGTGTGACGGTGGCAAACACATCGTAGGTTTCTCCGCTGTGGGCAAGGTTGCGCACATAGCCGGCAAAGGTTTCGCCTCGCTGGAGCTTGTCCCACATGATCTTAAAAACACCACCGGGCATAAAGGGGTGGCGAATAATATTGTGTGCTGCGTTGCGGAGCTCTTCTTCGGTGTAGCGGGAAAGCTCAACGAACGTGTTGTTCGTTTCTTGGATGCGCCCTTGGGCATCAGTGGTGGAGAAGAATAATTGGTCCACTCCTACATCTTTAAACTGGCCGTTTGGCGCTACGCGTTCCATGCTCCCGCTTTCATGATCGATCCTGTGGGGGTGATCCCCGTATGTATCACGATGTCAAGTGAATACAATAGTTGTTCTCACAGCATTCTCAGCTCTGTGGGGTAGCTGAGCGGGGGAGGTGGTTGCGGGGTGAGTTGCGGAAGTGAAGCGGCGATGGCTAGATCTTTGCCTGTTTGTGTCCAAGCAATGCTGTGCTGGCCGCGCTCTGGCCTGCGGTTTTAAAAAATTTTGAAAAAAGTTGAGTCTGGTGGGAACAACTTTGGGGGTCTGTGAGTTACTACTAGTGTCAGGTTGAGTGACACCGGCTCAAGGTTTCTGGTAGCCTTCAATGCAGAAGCTTCAGAAGTTGAGTGCAGGGCAGTCAACTTTGAACTTTTCGCTTTACTAATAAACAACAAATCAGGAGGAAATGACATGGGACGCGCAGTAGGAATCGACCTCGGTACCACTAACTCGGTGGTTTCCGTCCTCGAAGGTGGAGAGCCACAGGTTATCGCTAACTCTGAGGGTTCCCGCACCACCCCATCGGTTGTTGCTTTCGCTAAGAACGGCGAAGTTCTCGTCGGACAGTCTGCTAAGAACCAAGCTGTTACCAACGTTGATCGCACCATTCGCTCCGTCAAGCGCCACGTAGGTACTGACTGGACCATTGCTATCGACGACAAGAAGTACACCCCTCAGGAGATTTCCGCTCGTACTTTGATGAAGCTCAAGCGCGACGCTGAGGCTTACCTAGGCGAGGACGTTACCGACGCAGTGATTACTGTTCCTGCTTACTTCTCTGACGCACAGCGCCAGGCCACCAAGGAAGCTGGCCAGATTGCTGGTTTGAATGTTCTGCGTATTGTGAACGAGCCAACCGCAGCTGCTTTGGCTTATGGCCTTGAAAAAGGCGAGAAAGAGCAGACCATCTTGGTCTTCGACTTGGGTGGCGGTACTTTCGACGTCTCCTTGCTGGAGATCGGCGATGGCGTTGTTGAGGTTCGTGCAACCGCTGGCGATAACGAGCTCGGTGGCGACGACTGGGACCAGCGCATCGTTGATTGGCTGGTTGAGAAGTTCAAGACCGCTCAGGGTGTTGACCTCTCCAAGGACAAGATGGCTATGCAGCGTCTGCGCGAGGCTGCTGAGAAGGCAAAGATTGAGCTTTCTTCCTCCCAGTCTGCAAACGTCAACCTGCCATACATCACCGTTGATGCTGATAAGAACCCACTGTTCTTGGATGAGACGCTTTCTCGCACCGAGTTCCAGCGCATTACCCAGGATCTGCTCGACCGCACCAAGACCCCATTCAACCAGGTGATCAAGGACGCCGGTGTGACCGTCTCCGAGATTGACCACGTGGTTCTCGTTGGTGGCTCGACCCGTATGCCTGCTGTTTCTGAGCTGGTCAAGGAGCTGACCGGTGGCCGCGAGCCTAACAAGGGAGTTAACCCTGATGAGGTTGTTGCTGTCGGTGCTGCTTTGCAGGCTGGCGTGCTGCGCGGCGAGGTCAAGGACGTTTTGCTTCTCGACGTCACCCCGTTGTCTCTTGGTATCGAAACCAAGGGCGGCGTGATGACCAAGCTCATCGAGCGCAACACCACGATTCCAACCAAGCGTTCCGAGACGTTCACCACTGCGGACGACAACCAGCCTTCCGTTCAGATCCAGGTCTTCCAAGGCGAGCGCGAGATCGCTGCACACAACAAGCTGCTCGGTTCCTTCGAGTTGGGTGGTATTGCTCCAGCACCTCGTGGCGTTCCTCAGATTGAGGTCACCTTCGACATCGACGCAAACGGCATTGTGCACGTGACCGCGAAGGACAAGGGCACCGGCAAGGAAAACACCATCAAGATTCAGGATGGTTCCGGTTTGTCTCAGGAAGAGATCGATCGCATGGTCAAGGATGCTGAAGCTCACGCTGAGGAAGACAAGAAGCGTCGTGAGGAGCAGGAGACCCGTAACTCCGCTGAGTCCATGGCATACCAGACTCGTAAGTTCCTAGACGAGAACGGCGAGAAGGTTTCCGAGGAGATCAAGACCAAGGTTACCGAGGCTGCCGACGCTGTTGACGAGGCTCTTAAGGGCGAGGACATCGAGGCTATTAAGACGGCCGTCGAGAAGCTTTCTACCGAGTCTCAGGAGATGGGCAAGGCTATCTACGAGGCTGAGGCCGCTAACGCTGGCGCTGCTGATGCCACCAACGTTGATCCTAACGTCGTCGACGCTGAGGTCGTTGAGGACGATGACAAGGACGGAAACAAGTAATGAGCACTACCGACAACACTAACGGCGACGACCGCCGCCCAGGCCAACCGGAATGGGATGACGAGGAGAACAACTTCGAGCATCTTGATGCCACCGAAGTCCCCGCCGAGGAGGAAGCCTTGGTGGAGTCGGCTGGTCTTGATGCTGATACCCTCGCGGATCTCGAAGACGCCTTCGACGGTGTCGACGCCTCCACCGAGGATCCAGGTGCTACCGTCGGCGAGACCTCGACTCTTGAGTCAGAGCTCGCCGAGCGTACCGAGGATCTGCAGCGCCTTAGCGCCGAATACGCTAACTATCGACGCCGCACCGACCGCGAACGCAAGGTCGGCGTCGAGGCCGCGAAGGCCAAGGTTCTCGGCGAGTTGCTTCCCATCTTGGATGATCTGGAGCTTGCTCAAAAACACGGTGACCTCGACGAAGGACCTCTCAAAGCATTCCGCGACAAGTTAGTGAGCGTTGTTGAAGGCTTGGGCGTATCCGCATTCGGCGCCGAGGGCGACGTGTTTGATGCCGAGCGCCATGAGGCAGTTCAGGATCTCTCTTCGGGAGATGACAAGGTGCTGGGAACTGTCCTGCGCCGTGGCTATCAGATGAACGATCGTTTGCTGCGAACCGCAATGGTGATCATTGCCGATCCAGCAGAAGATGCTCAATAGTCACTGAGTTTCACTGAGATGAATGCGGGATCCAGCAGCCCACGGTGGTGGGGAGCTGGGTTCCGCATTTTCAACTAAATACGGAAAACAAGAAAGGAGGAGAAGACCTATGGCAGCGAAAAACGAGTGGGCTGAGAAAGACTACTATGCCGACCTAGGAGTCTCCTCGTCCGCAACTGAAGCGGAAATTAAAAAGGCGTATCGCAAGCTGGCGCGAGAAAACCACCCCGATTCTCACCCAGGGGATGCCGCAGCCGAAGAGCGTTTTAAAAAGGTCGCTGAGGCCTATGACGTCGTGGGCGATGAGACGAAGCGGAAAGAGTATGACGAATTCCGCTCTATGATCGCTTCTGGCGGGTTCGGAGGCGCCGGATTCCCCGGCGGGTTTCGGACGCAAGAAGGCTTCGACTTCGACCTCGGAGACATCTTTGGATCTGGAGCGGGTCGAGGCCACGCTCCGCAAGGTGGTTTTGGGGATATCTTCGGTGGCATTTTCAACCGCGGCGGTGGTGCTCGCAACGCAGCTCGGCCGACGCGGGGGTCCGACGTCGAAACGGAAATAACCCTCGAATTCCGTGAGGCGGCCAAGGGCACCACGATCCCCTTACAGCTTACTGGCGACGCCCCCTGCCACACCTGCCACGGATCCGGCTCGCGCTCCGGTGCGCCCACCACGTGTACCAAGTGCAATGGAACTGGGTTTACCTCGGAAAACAAGGGTGCCTTTGGGTTCTCTGCACCGTGTACGCAGTGCGGTGGTACTGGAAAGATGATCTCTGATCCGTGCCCTGATTGCTCAGGTACTGGAACGCAGCGTCGTACTCGCTCGATCACTGTGCGCATTCCAGCGGGCGTGGTCGATGGCCAAAAGGTGCGCCTCGCTGGCCAAGGTGAGGCCGGTCCTAACGGGCTACCGGCCGGTGATTTGTATGTCACTGTGCATGTGAAAAACGACCGAGTGTTTACCCGTTCGGGCGATGACCTCGAGGTGACGGTGCCGGTGTCCTACGCGGAGTTGGCGTTGGGCGATACCATTTCGGTGCCTACGCTCGATCTTCCGGTTCGGGTTCGTATTCCTTCCGGTACGCCTAATGGTCGTGTGCTGAGGGTGCGCGGTAAGGGCGTGCCTAAGCGTGGCGGTTCTGCGGGAGATCTGCTGGTCAAGGTAGAAGTGACGGTGCCGTCGAGTTTGGATGCGGCGTCGGCAAGCGCGCTGCGCGCCTATGTTCAAGCCGAGCGGGACGCGGGTTTTGATCCGCGTGCTGGCTGGGCAGGAAAATAACGCGAGAAAGAGGTGAGCTTTATGGCCCAAGAGTTTTCTGGCGACGTTTTTGTTATCTCCGTTGCTGCGGAGCTTGCGGGAATGCACGCTCAAACCTTGCGCACCTATGATCGGCTCGGCCTTGTCACACCGCAGCGTACTCGCGGTGGTGGCCGCAGGTACTCGCGTGACGACGTTGAACTCCTGCGCACTGTTCAACACCTAAGCCAAGTGGAAGGTGTGAACTTGGCGGGTATCAAGTCGATCATCGAGCTGAAAAAGGAAAATGCGCAGCTGCGCAAGGAACTTGCGGCGGCACGGGCTGAGGCTGATGAACTTAAAAACCGTGGGGCACGCCCCCGCGGCGAGATCGTTCACGTGCCTCGTTCGACCGCGGTTGTGATGTGGGAACCGCGTCGCGGTTCGCGGCACCACAGCTAGCATGATGTCTATTTACGTGCTGGTTAGCGGGGCTCTTCCGGTTTTAGAGTGCATTGATTAGTTCGCCGGGGGGGGGTCGGGCGTGGCACAAGATATTGGGGTCCTTGGCTTTGTCCGTACAAAACCAAGGACCTACTGTGCAGCCTAACGGAAATGCCATCATCAAAGCCGAGCCCATCGAGCCCATCAATGAATACCCCACGTGCGGGCAGCCAAGAAAACCATGAACAAGCACCGCAAAGACACCCCTCGCCTACATCCGACACACAATCAATTCACTCTACAACCGGAAGAGCCACCATTCGGGGGTATTTCGAAGGATTTTTCTCGACACTTCACACCAAATCGCAAGAAAACCGGCCGTTTGAGCAGATTTGGTGTGAAGTGCCGTCTTTTCGGGGGTGAGCGGGGGTGGCGCGCCCACCAACGCCCACCAGCGCCACGCCGCCAACATCCGACACAGAATCAATGCACTCTAAAACCGGAAGAGCCGTTAGCGGCGTGCGAGGAAATTCAATAAGAGTGTGACAATGCCTGCAGCAACGTCCAAGATGGTTGACCAAAATGATGGGGAACGCAGGAGGGAACCGAACGAGGAACCGCTGTTAGCTGGGGTATCTTCTGGTTCGGTGGTCTGTTCCTCGTTTTGTGGGGCCGGTTTGATCTTGCGGTTGGGGAGTTTAGGTAGGTCGGCAGCAATCTCGAAGGAGGTTTCTGGAATGCTGACTAAGTCTTTGAACTCAGTGGAGTACTTGTACACGCCCATTTGGAACATGTAGCGGCCAGGTGCTAGGTCCTTGGGGATCTGGTACTTGGCGGTCACGGTCTGGGGGACATAGCTCAAAACTGTGTAGGTGGATGTGGTGTGGAAGCCGCGGTATTGGTCGTTTGGCTTGGTGGCTTCCTTCTCCCAGTGCGGATTGTGGTACGTGGAGTTTGGTGGGGTGAAGCCGGTTCCGGTGGTGGTCAGCACGGACTTGAAGTTGCGGGAGCCGCTGTCCTCCACATAGGTCACGCCTGATGGTGGGTTAATGCCTAGCTCGTACACCTGGACGGAGGCACTGCTTGGCGTCATGGTGGTGGTGACGGTGACGGTTTCACCTGGGGTGACCTTCAGTGGTTCGTCGATAGAGGTAGCTTGGCCGTTAATGGTGCCGGTGTAGGTATCCTCGTCGCCTTCTTTGAGTGTGGGGGCTAGCATGCCGACAGCTACCGTTACCGTCCCATCGGGGAGTGGGTTGTAGCCCTCAGCGTCGACGTAGCGTGCGGTAATAGTCGCGGAGCCGGCTGCGCCCAGCCTGATCTTGGTGGCTGCGGTGCCTTTAGCGGTGACGGCAACCGGATGGCCCACAGGTGCGTTATTGAGGTAAAACTGCACGTTTCCTGTGGTGGTGTTGGGTGCGGTGGCGGTGACGTCGATAATGCTCTGTGGTGTTGTCTCGGTGGGGGCGGTTACCTTGAGGCCTTCTTGTGGGGTGGCCTTGATGGTTGCGTATGGCTTCGCGTTGGTGGTTGCACAGGAGGCTTTTGCCGTGACTGGAATGATTCCAGTCTGGACGTCGATGTCTGTTACAAGCACTGTGCTGTCAGGTGTGAAGGTGATATCGCCCTCAGTGGTTGCTTTGAGGCGAACCGTGATCGGCTCGGCGGTGATGTCGAGCGAAGTGCCGTTGAGCTTGGCTTTAAGCTTGTTTTTTATGCTGAGTACGCCGTTGGACAGGTTCACGCCGGGCTGGGAGCCGTCGAGTTGAACGTTGTTGCCCACTTTGATGCGAATCGTGCTGGTCTTCAGGGACGCGCCGGAAATCTTAGACAACTGTTCACTTTGCACCGAGATGTTGTTTAGGTGCACGCTGGCCTCGAATCCGACTCCAGCTTGGACGGTCTCGGGGACGTCGATATGCGCGTCAAAGGTGGAACTGCGGGTGGTTGTTCCAACAAACGGTGCGGTAATCGAGCAGTCCACACCGGTGGAAATGGTGGCGGCGGCATGGGCGTGCGGGATGGCACTAGTGGATAGGGCGACGGCGGTGGCGGTTGCCCCGGCGATGAAACGACGATTGAGGGATTTCACGATGACTTTGTGTTCCTGATAGCTGGAGATGGAATTAGTAGTATATAACGCTCTAAGCGTAAATTAGGTTTAATAACAAAAGTAAGAATAGGGGGTGATCGTGGGGGAGGGGGTGAAAAGCGCAAAAAATTAACAAAATTTACAGTTCTTGGCTTTTGGGTGCACCTATAGGTGTGCAAGCTGTATTGCATGGTTGGCAGCGTGATTTTTCCTGCAGACGAGAAACGCGGAGCTCTGTACAATGGTGTCTTAATATGTTGCACATCACATGAACCTCTAAGGGGTGGCCCACATGACTATTTATGCATATCCAGGAACGCCAGGTGCCGTAGCCAACTACAAGAAGCGCTATGACAACTACATCGGCGGCCAATGGGTTCCGCCGGTAGGTGGCGAGTATCTCGACAACATCACCCCAGTCACCGGTGAAGTGTTCTGTCAAGTGGCACGAGGAACCGCTGCCGACGTGGAAAAGGCCTTGGATGCAGCGCATGATGCAGCAAAAACATGGGGTCATAGCTCGCCGGCCGAGCGCGCACTCATCCTGCACCGCATTGCCGATCGCATGGAAGAGCATCTCGAAGAAATCGCTGTCGCTGAAACATGGGACAACGGCAAGGCTGTGCGTGAGACGCTCGCCGCCGACATTCCACTGGCCATTGACCACTTCCGCTACTTTGCCGGCGCAATCCGTGCCCAAGAATCACGAACCTCTCAAATCGACCACAACACGGTGGCCTACCACTTCCATGAGCCCATCGGCGTAGTCGGTCAGATCATTCCGTGGAACTTTCCACTGCTCATGGCCGCATGGAAGATCGCCCCAGCTCTTGCTGCGGGTAACACGATTGTGCTGAAGCCTGCGGAGCAAACTCCTGCGTCCATCCTGTTCTGGATCGACATTGTGGGTGACTTGCTCCCTGATGGTGTGCTCAACATCGTCAACGGCCTCGGCGAGGAGGCTGGCGTGGCGCTATCCTCTTCCAACCGCATTGGCAAGATTGCCTTTACTGGTTCCACGCAGGTGGGCAAGATTATCAACCGTGCTGCCGCTGACAAGATCATCCCCGTCACCTTGGAGCTAGGCGGTAAGTCGCCGTCGATCTTCTTCGCGGACATCATGGATTACGACGACCCCTTCCGTGAGAAGTGCATTGAGGGCCTTGCCATGTTCGCACTCAATCAGGGTGAGGTATGTACCTGCCCGTCGCGTGCGTTGGTGCATGAGTCCATCGCGGACGAGTTCCTTGAGCTGGGTGTCCAACGTGTGAAGAACATCAAGCTCGGTAACCCGCTGGACACGGAAACCATGATGGGCGCCCAGGCTTCCATGGAACAAATGGATAAGATCAGCGGCTACCTCGATATTGGCCCGAAGGAGGGCGCTGAGGTGCTCACCGGTGGCCACGTGAACAAGATTGACGGTTTGGAAAATGGCTACTATATCGAGCCCACGGTGTTTAAGGGCACGAATGACATGACCATTTTCCGTGAGGAAATCTTCGGCCCAGTGCTTTCGGTTGCTACCTTCAAGGATTTTGATGAGGCAATCCGCATTGCTAATGACACGAACTACGGCCTCGGCGCTGGTGTGTGGACTCGCCATCAGAACACTGCGTATCGTGCCGGACGCGCCATCCAGGCTGGTCGCGTGTGGGTGAATCAATACCACAATTACCCAGCACACGCAGCATTCGGAGGCTATAAAGAGTCCGGAATTGGGCGTGAGAATCACCTCATGATGTTGGATCACTACCAGCAGACAAAGAACCTTCTTGTCTCGTATGATGAGAATCCAACAGGCCTATTTTAAAGGTAAGCCATAGCTAAGTAGAGCCCGTTATTGGGTGGGCTCTACAGCCTGCACAAACTTATAACTTCATACGGTTCAACCCCCCGCATTTCGCGGGGTTTTGTCATTTCTGCCACCTATTGAAAATAGGTACCACTAGAAAGGATTGCGACCGATGTCTGCTACTGAATTCCCCTCTGCCTTCACCGCCGCTGTTGTGGACAAGTTTGGCTCCGAGCTCAACATTCACGACGTTGACCTCCCAGAGCCAGGCCAACACCAAGCACTGGTCAAGGTGCTCACCTCCGGTATCTGCCACACTGACCTCCACGCCGCCGAAGGCGACTGGCCAGTTAAGCCAAAGCCACCATTCGTCCCAGGCCATGAGGGCGTAGGCGAAGTGGTCAAACTTGGCCCAGGTGAGCACAGTGTTGCGCTGGGTGACATGGTCGGTAACGTCTGGCTCTGGTCAGCCTGTGGCGAGTGCGAGTACTGTCGCACCGGCTGGGAGACTATGTGCGAGAAAGCCGAGTACGGTGGATACACCGTCGATGGTTCCTTCGGTCAGTACATGCTGGTAGACACCCGTTACTGTGCCCGAATCCCAGACGGCTGTGACTTGCTGGAAGTCGCCCCAATTCTGTGCGCTGGCGTGACCGTGTACAAAGGCCTCAAGGTTACCGAAACCCGCCCAGGCCAGTTCGTGGTCATCTCTGGCGTGGGTGGTCTGGGCCATATCGCCGTCCAGTACGCCGTGGCTATGGGCATGCGCGTTATCGCCGTGGATATTGCGGACGACAAGCTCGAACTGGCTAAGAAGCATGGCGCTGAGTTTGTGGTCAATGCCCGCGAAGAAGACCCAGCTGAGGCAATTGTGAAGTACACCAAGGGTGGCGCACATGGCGTGCTGGTCACCGCGGTGCACCCTCAGGCCTTCGGTCAGGCAATTGGCATGGCTCGTAAGAACGGAACCATTGTGTTCAATGGTCTTCCTCCAGGAGAGTTCCCAGCACCGATCTTCGACATCGTTTTCAAGGGCCTGACCATCCGCGGCTCCCTCGTAGGTACGCGCCAAGACCTTGAAGAGGCTTTGGACTTCTACGCTCGCGGCATGATCAAGCCAACGGTTACTGAATGCAAGCTTGACGACGTCAACTCGGTCTTTGCTGATATGAAGCAAGGCAAGATCGACGGCCGCATGGCTATCCGCTACTAGTTTCACTGGGACCTCGATGAGCTTCCTGTGCTAGCCGCTCCAGGAGACGCTTATCGGTGAAGTACGACTCGTGGCCGCCCGCGACACCCCAGCGCTCAAATCCGGCGTCTTGTGCACTGAGCGCACTGGGGTCGATACCGTGGGCGGCCACGGTGTTTGTTCCGGTCAGACCGATAATGTCGTGGCTGCCTAACACAGAAATAAGGCGGGGGTTGGGACTGTGTAACTGGGGGTTGGGTGGGACCCCTGGGCTTCCGGCCACTATGAATGTATCGGCACCGAGGCCGTGCGCTGCGGCATGGCCTGCGACGACGGAACCATAGCTGTGCCCGAAGACCATGAGTCGTGCTTTCGGGTTAAGTGCGCGCAATTCTTTTTGAAATTTCTGTAGCTGTGATGCGCCTTGTTGGGCAGGTGTTTGCGCTGCGGCTGCCGCGACATTGGCGGGGGCGTTGTAACCTAACCAGGCCACGGCAGCACCACCGGTGGCGTGGCGTATGTGTTGAGCGCGTTCGACGTAGTTCAGCCATTGTGTTGGGTTGGCGGAGCCTACTCCTGCGACCACGGTGGTGATGGAGTCGGCCGTGCGGATATCACCGAGGGCAACAACAACCCCATGCTCGTGGGCGGAAAGAATCTGTGCGTCGGGGAAGTCTTGGGCGAGGTGTTGTTCAAAATCTTCTGCGAGTTGCTGGTGCTGCGGATAGTCAGGTTTGCATAGCGCCGCAATGGAATCGATTGCCTGGGCGCAGTGCTGGTCAAGTTGGTTTCCCATGGCTCGAATGGCGGCAATCATTGTAGAGATCACGGCGGAGTTATCTATGCTGCGTTGAGAAAGTAACAGCAGATAATCGTAGGCGGCCTCGAGGTCTTTTTGGGGGCCGTAGGTGAGTTCAAGTATGCGGGAGACATCCTCAATGGCTTGGAAAAGTTGGGACCACGAGTGCCCTTGGGCAGAAAGCAGCTGGTGGGAGGCGTCGAAAGCCTGTCCTTTGAGTTCTTCAAAGCTGCGGTTCCATAGGTAGCGGGCGGCGTCGTAAGCCGTGTGCCCTTCGGCGGCGTTGTGGGCTAACGCTGTTCGCGCTAGTGCGAGGCTGCGAGAATCTAATGCGAGCATGACAACCCCAAGGCGGTGGTGGCGTCGATGTCGGCGCAGGTGTGCACAAGCTGTGTGGTTTGCGCGATGAGCTCTGCAATATCGGCGGTATTGCGGGCGTGATGCGTGGTCAGACTATGAAGGAATCGCTCTAGGGCGGCCCCGCTGGCATTGGCACCTATGCTCGTGTGGGTGATTGCGGTACTGGGTGTGTGCAGGTGGGAAAGCGCAGAAAAACTAATGTCCATGCGCCTGATGATGTGGTGGGACGAGTGCTATTCGCAAGGCTATGGGTAGGTGCGCGTGCGAAATCCCAGCAAGGCTGTGGATAACTGTGCGCTTAGCGCATAGTCTGGGGTGGCATGTGGATAGCTCTCGCCCAGATTTCTAGTAGTGCCGATACAATGGCTAATTTGGCTACGGTAGAACACCATGCCAGTGTGGCGGCCCAGCGTGGCGCGGACATGGTGGTGTTTCCAGAGGCCACCATGCAAGGGTTCGGTACTGGGCGCCTTGATCGCGTAGCCGAGCGTATCGACGGCCCCTTTGCTACCCGAATATGCCAGCTGGCTCGCGAACTCAACATCGTGATCGTAGTTGGTATGTTTAGCCCCGCAGACACACATGATGGCAAGCAGCGCATTAATAACGTGGCTTTAATTGCCCACCCCGATTCTGTGCGGGAATACCGCAAGATTCATACCTACGATGCCTTTGGTTTCAAAGAATCTGACACGGTTCGCCCAGGAAACCAACTGGTTACTTTCCCTGTAGGTGATGTGACCTGCGGAATTGCCGTGTGTTATGACGTGCGTTTCCCTCAGCAGTTTATTGACCTTGCCCGCCTCGGCGCTGAGGTGATCGTGCTTCCAGCGTCGTGGGCTGATGGCGAGGGCAAGCTGGAGCAGTGGCGTACGCTTACCGCGGCGCGTGCATTGGACTCCACCAGCTATATCGTCGCCTGCGACCAAGCGGTGGCAGAGGATGAGCGCGCGCCGGGTGCGCCCACCGGTGTGGGGCATTCCGCGGTGGTAACCCCTGATGGTCGCCGTATTGCCGAGGCCGGTACAGGGGAGGAGTTGTTCATGGTGAACGTCAACCGTGACCCCGTTAGGCGTACCCGCGAGGCTATCCCTGTGTTAGCGGATGCGGATTATAACCAAAACGGTGAGTAATCGAAAGTTTGCGTGTGGATGATGGTGGGTGGCGTTCCGCAGCGAATAAGTGCCTTGCGGGAGGCTGCCACGTCGTGGGAGGGACCAGCGATCAAGATACGACGATCTTCCCACGTGCCATAACCTGCGACTATTTCTCCGGCTTGTCCGACTTGGGTGATGTGTAGCCCGCGCGGTGGGTGAGAATGCTGGGTGGGGGCTACCCACCAGGCGTCTTCTTCATGGGTAACAACAGGGGTGACGGACAGCCAAGGTGCGGTCGACGCTAGGCTCCATAGGCCAGCGAGCTCGTAGAGTTCGCCTGGGTAGTCGGCTGCGAGGAAGAGGTGGACTCGAGGGGGTTCGGCTAGGCGGAGGAAATCGACGATGATGGGACGTAGTGCTGCGAGTCCTACCCCGTGGGCGATAAACACCATGTCTTGGTTTTCTACGTAATCAAAACCGCCTTGGCCTGTGCTGATCCACCACGTGTCGCCTACATGTGCGCCGGCGAGCAATGTAGAGATCATGCCTTCGTGGCGGATATGGAATTCGATTTGGCCGTACTCGTTGGGTGGGATGGTAGGAAAGAGCTCACGACGTGCTCCGCGCAGGTAATCGGCGGTGACGGTGACGTACTGGGTGGCGGTGTAGTTGATAGCTGTTTCTGCTTGCAGTCGTACCACGGAGATAGCGCTGCTGCGCTTTTCTACTTGCACGACTTGTGCGGGTACTGCTGCGTTGGGCAGGGGCGCGCTGGTCAGTGTGTTGGCTATCGACGTGATAGCGCGTTCGGCACCGAGAACCTCGGCGAAGGGGAGGTCTGCGCAAATGTGGCGCAGGGCGCTGCGGGAGGCGTCGGCAAGCGTGAGGTAGTAGTCACGTGATACCCCGAGGCTTTCGGCGGCGGCTGCGTGCTGTAGCCATGAGGTAGCGATCGATTCCGGAACGTGTCCGTCTAGATCGGTATGGTCGACGAGCTGCACGATGGCGTCCGCGAGAGGGGAGTCCGGCTTCTGATTGGCTGCCTGAGTGAACTCCGCGCGGTGTGCGCGAAGTTCGTCGGCAACGGCCTGGATTGATTGAGCGGTCACGGTTACCAATCGTAGTGTATTTTCGCATTATGAAAACTCAAGCGAGCCTGCTGGCTATCCTCGCCGCGGCGTTGTACGCCCTCAACGTTCCCGTAGCCAAAATGCTGCTAGATCACACCACAGCAACGATGCTTGCCGCCTTCTTATATCTTGGCGCGGGTATCGGCATGATCGCCTTTGCGCGCCCCACGCCTGACGACGCCCCCATCACCGCCCAGGACACCAAATACGTAGTAGCCATGGTCGTCCTCGACATCGCGGCCCCGATATTGCTCATGCTCGGAATCGCACGGACGACGTCGTCAAGCGTGTCGTTGCTTGGCAACTTCGAAATCGTTGCAACCTCGCTGATCGCCCTTATCCTTTTCCGCGAAGTGATCTCCAAACATCTTTGGCTTGCCATCGGGCTCGTCACCCTCGCCAGCCTGATTCTGAGTTTCGAACCAGGCACCATCCAGTTCAACCTCGGATCACTCCTCGTACTCGCCGCGTGTGCCTGCTGGGGACTCGAAAACAACTGCACACGCGCGCTCTCCAACAAAAACCCCGCCCAGATTGTGGTCATCAAAGGCATATTCTCTGGGCTTGGAGCCCTCACCGTTGCCCTCCTACTGGCTAACTCCCTTCCCAGCTGGCAGATCATCGCACTCACCATGGTTTTGGGATTCGTCTCCTACGGGCTGAGCATTACTTTTTACATCTTGGCTCAACGCCACCTAGGAGCCGCAAAAACCAGCACCTACTACGCCATCGCGCCATTCCTCGGCGTGGCCTTCAGCATGATATTGCTTGGCGAACGCCCCGATATCCAATTCTGGTTAGCACTGCTCATCATGGTCGCCGCCACCGTCGTAATCGTCCGCGACTCCATCGGATTACAACACGACCACATGCACACCCACGTGCACACACACCAACATTCCCACGGCGATCTCGTGCACACCCATGCCCATACTCACACCCATTCCCATTTGCATGCACACGAGGGCGATAGCGAAGAACCAGGTCATAGCGTGGACCATCATGCTGACTTTGATGGTCACGAACACGACTAAAAGGGGTGATCAGGCCCCACTTATGCGGAATTGCGGGCTCGTGCTTTAGTCTAAAGATGTAAAAATGTGCCCTACAAAACGGGGACACACGCAATGTGACACTAGATATAGAGAAAGAAGGACGGCATGAACGCATACACGCCTTTTGACGCGGTGATGGACATAGGATTTATCTCCGCTCTCATGATCGTCGGCGTGGTGCTTCGTCGATTCGTCCCGTGGTTTCGATCCCTCCTCATCCCAGCCCCCATCACCGCAGGTCTGCTCGGCCTAGCCCTAGGCCCAGAAGTACTCGGCTGGCTACCCTTCTCCGACAAACTGGGAACCTACTCCACCATCCTCATCGCCATCGTCTTCGCATCGATGCCGTTTTCTATGACCTTTAGCGCCCAAAACATCAAAGGCGCCCGCACCATGTGGGCATTTTCCACGTCCATGTTCATGGGACAATGGGGCATATTTATCCTGCTCGGCCTCTTCCTCTTCACACCAGTGTGGGGAACCGAAGAATGGTTCGGCATGATGCTGCCAGTAGGCTTCGTCGGCGGCTTTGGTACCGCCGCCGCAGTCGGTGGTGCACTCGATACCGTAGGAGCATCCGCAGCAGCATCCCTTGGCTTTACCTCCGCAACAGTGGGCACCCTGGCGGCTATCGTCGGCGGAATCCTGTTTGCCAACTGGGGTATCCGCAACAAAAAGACCGCATCCCTGCCGGACAAGCTCCCATGGGAACTGCTTGCTGGCTACATTGAAGAACACCGTCGCCCATCCATCGGTAAAGCAACCACCAACCCCTCAGCTATCGAACCACTAGCATTGCACTTCGGCGCGATCATCGTCACCGTCATGCTCGCCTACCTTGGCCAACAGCAGATCACCTCGATGTTCCCCAACGTATCGATCCCGCTATTTGCGCTGTCCTTCGTTGTCGGTATCTTCATGGTTCTAGGCCTCAAGCTCATCGGCAAGCCTAACTACCTCGACAAAGACACCATGAGCACCATCTCCGGTGGCTCCACCGACTTCCTCATCGCCTTCGGTATCGCCTCCATCGTTCCTGCCGCCGTGGCCAGCTACTGGGTTCCACTGCTGGTCATGTTCGTCCTCGGTATCATCTACTGCTTCGGCTTCTTCTGCCTCGCCTCCAAGTTCTTCGAGGAAGGCTGGCTGGAACGTGGCATCTTCGGCTGGGGCTGGGCAACTGCCGCCGTGGCAACCGGTATCGCCCTGCTCAAGATCGTTGACCCCAAACTCAAGTCCGGCACCCTGAATGAATACGGTGTAGCTTACGTGGGCTTCGCACCCTTTGAAATCGGCATGACCATCCTTGCTCCTATCGCCGTAGTATCCGGGTTCACCTTGGGACTGGGCGTGGCGGCGACAGCAATCTTCGCCGTGATTCTGGTCGTTGCTACCGTGCACGGTATGCGCGCGAACTCCGCGATCAAGCACCAAATGGAGTAGCAGGGACGGCATTAATCGGCATTACTCGGCTTTACTGGCTCTTCCGGTTTTAGAGTGCATTGATTAGTTCGCCGGGGGTTCGGGCGTGGCACAAGATATTAGGTGTCCTTGGCTTTGTCCGTACAAAACCAAGGACCTACCGTGCAGCCTAACGGAAATGTCATCGTCGATACCATCTGCCGCACCGCAGAGCACGGTGATAGTTACCGTTATTGAAGCCGAGTCCGTCGAGCCTATCGAGCCCCACATGCGGGCAGCCAAGAAAACCATGAGCAAGCGCCGCAAAGGCATCCTCGCCTACATCCGACACACAAACAATGCACCCTAAAACCGGAAGAGCCACCAAACGGGGGTATTTCGAAGGATTTTTCTCGGCACTTCACACCAAATCGCTTCCAAACCGGCTGTTTGAGCAGATTTGGTGTGAAGTGCCGTCTTTTCGGGGGGGGGCGGGGGTGGCGTATACGGCAATGCGACCGGCGGCCGACGCGGTGGCGTACTAGGCGGCCTCACCAACGGTTTAGTCATCACATTCCTGCCAGCATTTTCGGATGGTTCGGCATGCTCGTCGGCGGCGGCTCTGCTACAGCGGGTGCTGCTGCGGGCGCTCCGGTTCCACCGAGCCACCATTCGGGGGTAGTTCGAAGGATTTTTCTCCGAACTTCACACCAAATCGCTTCCAAACCGGCCGTTTGAGCAGATTTGGTGTGAAGTGCCGTCTTTTCGGGGGTGAGCGGGGGTGGCGCGCTCACCAACGCCCACCAGTGCCCACCAATGCCAGCCAATCCCAGCCAGGCCATGGTTATGGAAAACGTCCTACTCCGCGTAGTGCCCAGCCCACCGGACCGATTTTTGTATCTCGCAAGGGTGCGGAGTCACAAGCTGCGGGAGCTGCGGACACTGCGGAGTCACAACCTGCGGGAAACTTAGCCCACGAACTTATTCACCTTGTTAAAGATCTCTGGCGTAGCACGCTCGACCCGCGCCACCGCCTTGCGAATCACGAGGTAGTAGATCGCGCCGGGTATAAGAATGCACAGTGCGCAGCCGGCCACGATCGGTAGCGCGGCACTGCTGCTGAACCCATAGATGAGCAGTGCAGCACCTGGCAGGATAGGGATCCACACAAGCAGCATGGAACCGAATCCGGTGAGGAAAGCGGCGGCGCTGTATCCGGAACGGTCAGCGAAGGCATTAACACCTGGTGCGGCGGTGGGGAAGGGGTTGAATACGGTAAAGGCTAATCCGATGGCGGCGGATCCCATGAGTGCGCCTAGGGAGCTCACACAGACGGCCACGGCAATGCCTTTGTCAGGGAAGAGTACAAGCAGGAGGATCCAAGAGATGAGAACCGTGCTGCTTTGGATTGTCAGCGAGGCTGCGTGACGGGCTAGTACCCAGTTTTTAGCGGGAACGCCTGCGACGATGATGCTCCAGTTGTTGGGGCCATCGTAGCCGAAGTCGTTGGAGGCGGCCATACCAGCTAGGAGTGCTGCCATCGCGACGAGAAAGACCAAGGCCCAGGGGGAATCCACGATCGCCTTGTAGGTGAGAAAGACCATCAAGATGGGGGTCATAATCAGTTGGCTGATCATGCGGCTATCGCGGCGGATGTAGCGCAGTGCTCGGGAGTAAATGTATCCGGTCGGGGTGGCTGGTGCCCACGGGACGAGCACGCGTGATGAGCGGGTGCGGGTGGTGGTGGAGCCTTTTTCGATAGGTTCGTTGAGGATAGTGGTGATGTTGCGGTGCCATAGCCATACTGCGCCTGCGAGGTAGATGAGGGTCAGTGCGGCGGTGGCGAGTGCGGTGGTGAGTGATCCTTCGAGGATTCCGATGACGATGCCCGCGGGTGCTGCTAGCGGGGTCCACATCAGTATGTGTCCGGCTTGGTTGATTTGTTCGCTTTGGAGGTCGAGGCCTTGGAAGGCGTTGAAGGCGATGATGATTATGAAGATCACCAATCCGCTGATGATGTTGATGCGTTCTTTCTTTGTGCGTCCAGAGGTGCCGAGTGCGGAGCGGATTATTTCGCCGATGATGATGGTCAGCGCGGTGTTGATCACTACGGCGAGAGCCCATGCGATTGCAGCGCCGGTGGGGAGGATCCATGCGCCGAGGGCTGCGGTGGTCAGGGCGAAGAAGATGGTGAGCATGCCTATCGACGTCAACAACGGGGCAAGGAGCAGGGCAGGCAGGATGTTGCGGGCTGTTAGGGGGAAGAAGGCCAGCTCGCGGGGGTTGACGTGGTTTTCGCCAGTGGGAAGCACTGATACCGAGATGATGTAGCCCAGTGCTCCGACGGCAAGGATGATCGCTGCGACGGCGAAGTATTGTTTGCGGTAGCCGTCGTAGCCGCTAAAGAGCATGCTGGCAAGGCCGATGAATCCGTAGAGGCAGATGAAGATGATCATCATGATCGAGGCGGGATTCGAGGAGATCATTCGGTTGCGTTGCCGAAATTGGAACCTCAGGATGGTTTTTGTGGGGCTCATGTTATTTGCCGCCTAACCAGCCGAAGCTGTCGTCGTCAAGCTGGGTGCTGCCGACGAGTTCTACGAATTTGTCTACCAAGGTGCCCGTGCCGCGAACCTCATCGACGGTGCCGGAGGCGATCACGGTGCCTTGGTTGATGATCGCCACGTGGTCGCATAAGCCCTCGACGAGTTCCATCACATGGGAGGACAACAATACGGTGCCTCCAGAGTGGGCATAGTTGCGTAAAATCTTTTGGATCAGTTGCCCGGAGGCTGGATCGACTGCCTCGAGGGGCTCGTCCAAGATCAAGACGCGTGGCGCGTGCAAGAGGGCTCCCGCCAGCAAGATCTTCTTGGTCATGCCGGCGGAAAAGTCCACAATCTGCTTGTCTTTAGCCTCAGCTAACCCGAGGGTTCTCAGTAGTTCCTCGCTGCGCTGCGCAACCACATCGGGGGACATGGAACGCAAGCCACCAAGGAACTCGAGATACTCCGTGGCGGTGAGACGGTCGAAGACGGGCATGCCGTCGATAAGCAACCCAAAATGCGCCTTCGCTGCAACCGGTTCCTCCCAGACATTGACCCCGTTGATCCACGCTGAACCACTCTGTGGTCGTAGCAGTCCCGTGGCTGCCGAAATCATGGTGGTTTTTCCGGCGCCGTTGGGGCCTACGAGGCCGAAAATGCTGCCGTGTGGCACATCCAAATTGAGATGATCGACGGCTGCTTTGGGGCCGAACAAAACGGAAAGATCGCGCACCGCAAAGGCCTGATCTGTGGGATCTGACTGGAAGGAAGAAGGCATCATGATAACCAGATAATCAAAGTGGTGATGACTTGTCGAGGATAATTCCTAATTTGACAGCCCTGGGGGTTGGTCGCGTAGGTTGGGCAACCCAACTGGAGAAGAAACGAGCAAAGGAGCATTTTTCCCGTTATGCGTTTTTCCGCAAAGAAGACAGCACTGATCGTCGCCGCTACTGGCGGACTCGCCGCAGCCATTGCGCCGGCGGCTGGAGCAGCCAGCGTGAGCCAGTGGGATCAGGTTGCCGCCTGCGAATCCGGTGGCAACTGGCAGATCAACACTGGTAATGGCTATTACGGTGGCTTGCAGTTTAGCGCCGAGACATGGGCGGGGGCTGGTGGAACCGCCTATGCGCCAACGGCGGATCAGGCCACAAAGGAGCAGCAGATCGAGATTGCCGAGAATGTGTTGGCAATGCAGGGGTCGGGTGCGTGGCCTAACTGTGGCGGACCGCTTGGTTAGAGGTTTGAGCGGCCACCCCGTTTAAGGGCGTTTCGACGAAAAATCCACACCGCATGAGGCTAAAAGAGCAGCTTTCGGCCACTGCGGTGTGGATTTTTTGGTGTGTGGAAACTTTTTTGAAGTTGAGTGGAACAAACTCAACTTTGTGTTCGTTGTGCCTAGTGACTGATAAAAGTCCACGGAAGGAAATGATGAACGATGGCTGGTTTTAACCCCACAACGAAAACTCAAGAGGCATTGCAAGAGGCGCTGCAGAAGGCGTCGGCCGCAGGTAATCCGGATATCCGTCCGGAGCACCTCCTTGCTGCGATTTTAGGTCAAGAAGATGGCATTGCTATTCCGGTATTGCGCGCTACGGGCGTGGACCCCGATGTGGTTCG
Source organism: Corynebacterium diphtheriae (assembly GCF_001457455.1). Lineage (NCBI taxonomy): Bacteria > Bacillati > Actinomycetota > Actinomycetes > Mycobacteriales > Corynebacteriaceae > Corynebacterium > Corynebacterium diphtheriae. The sequence goes on along the minus strand of NZ_LN831026.1, from coordinate 2,140,579 downwards.
TCGTGAAGCAGAAGCATTGGTGGCCAAGCTGCCGAAGGCTGAAGGTACCAACTTGGCAAACCCGAACTTTAACCGTGATGCGTTAAGCGTTTTAAACAATGCTCAGGAGTTGGCGGGTGAGTTAGGCGACGAGTACGTTTCTACCGAGGTGCTGCTGGCTGCGGTGGCTCGCGGGACTAACGATGCTGCCGAGTTGCTGACCAAGCGCGGTGCTACTTACGACGTCATCAAGGGTGTTTTCCCTTCGGTGCGCGGTAATAAGAAGGTGACTACGGAGTCTCCAGAAGATCAGTTCCAAGCATTAGAGAAGTACTCCACTGACCTGACTGCGCGGGCGCGGGAAGGCAAAATTGATCCGGTTATTGGCCGTGATCAGGAGATTAGGCGTGTGGTTCAGGTGCTTTCTCGCCGCACTAAGAACAATCCTGTTCTTATTGGTGAGCCTGGTGTGGGCAAGACGGCCATCGTCGAAGGTCTTGCGCGCCGCATTGTGGCAGGGGATGTGCCGGAGTCGCTGAAGGGCAAAACTCTGATTAGTTTGGATCTTGGTTCCATGGTGGCTGGTGCTAAGTACCGTGGTGAGTTTGAGGAGCGTTTGAAGGCGGTTCTCGACGAGATCAAGTCTGCTGAGGGTGAGATCATCACCTTTATCGACGAGCTGCACACCATTGTGGGCGCTGGTGCTACCGGCGATTCCGCTATGGATGCAGGCAATATGATTAAGCCGCTGTTGGCTCGTGGCGAGCTGCGTTTGGTGGGTGCTACCACCTTGGATGAGTACCGCAAATACATTGAGAAGGATGCTGCGCTGGAGCGTCGTTTTCAGCAGGTCTTTGTCGGTGAGCCTTCGGTAGAGGATGCCGTGGGTATTTTGCGTGGCTTGAAGGAGCGCTACGAGGTGCACCATGGTGTGCGGATCCAGGATTCGGCGTTGGTGGCGGCTGCTACGCTGTCGGATCGCTATATCACCAGCAGGTTCTTGCCGGATAAGGCTATTGACTTGGTGGATGAGGCTGCATCGCGGTTACGCATGGAGATCGATTCTTCGCCGCAGGAGATCGATGAGCTGGAACGTATTGTGCGTCGCCTTGAGATCGAGGAGGTAGCGCTGTCGAAGGAAACGGACGCTGCGTCGAAGGATCGCTTGGTCAAGTTGCGTCAGGAGCTTGCCGACGAGCGCGAGAAGCTCGGTGAGCTTGTGGCACGGTGGAACAACGAGAAGGGCGCGATTAATAAGGTTCGCGAGGCCAAGGAAGAGCTGGAGCGGCTGCGCTCGGAGTCGGAAATCGCGGAACGCGACGGCGACTACGGCAAGGTAGCTGAGCTGCGCTATGGCCGTATCCCTGAACTGGAAAAGCAGGTCGCTGAGGCCGAGGAACACACCGTGGAAACCACCATGCTGAGCGAGGAGGTTACTCCAGACACCATTGCTGAGGTGGTGTCGGCGTGGACTGGTATTCCTGCCGGCAAGATGTTGCAGGGTGAGACGGAGAAGCTGCTCAACATGGAGGCTGAGCTAGGCAAACGTGTGGTTGGCCAGTCGGAGGCTGTGGTTGCGGTGTCTGATGCGGTGCGTCGTGCCCGTGCCGGCGTGGCGGATCCGAACCGTCCGACAGGTTCCTTCCTCTTCCTAGGCCCTACGGGCGTGGGTAAGACGGAGCTAGCCAAGGCTCTTGCGGAGTTCATGTTTGACGATGATCGTGCGATGGTTCGCATTGATATGTCGGAGTACGGCGAGAAGCATGCGGTCGCTCGTTTGGTCGGTGCCCCTCCAGGATATGTGGGTTACGATCAAGGCGGTCAGCTCACAGAGGCTGTTCGACGTCGCCCATACACCGTCGTTCTTTTCGACGAGGTGGAAAAGGCACACCCAGATGTGTTTGACATCCTGCTGCAGGTCCTCGACGAGGGCCGGTTGACGGATGGCCAAGGTCGCACGGTGGACTTCCGTAATACAGTACTGATCCTGACGTCTAACTTAGGTGCCGGTGGCACAAAGGACGAGATGATGGATGCTGTAAAGCGGGCGTTTAAGCCAGAGTTTGTGAATCGCCTTGATGATGTGGTGATTTTTGATACGCTGAGCCAAGAGCAGCTCACACACATTGTGGAGATTCAGATTGCGCAGCTGGCACAGCGTCTTGCTGCTCGTCGTTTGACGTTGGCAGTGTCGGATTCTGCGAAGTTGTGGCTTGCGGAGCGCGGTTATGAGCCGGCTTATGGTGCTCGTCCGTTGCGTCGTTTGATCCAGCAGGCTATTGGCGATCAGTTGGCTAAGAAGCTGTTGTCTGGTGAGGTTCGCGATGGTAGCGAGGTTCATGTGGATGCGGATTTGGACAATGATGGGTTGGTTATTAGCGCCTCGTAGTAACTGACGTTTGTAGCGATACATGCTGTAAGTACATGGTGACTGGTCGGCTGGAGGAACAACCTCCAGCCGACCTATGTTTTTCTGAGGCACTTTAGTTACGTTGCGAGGAATCCTTGATGAAGGCCACTATCGTGCGTTGTTGTGCGCACCATTGGTGCTATTTTTTGTGAGATTTTTATTTCTTTTGCGATTTTTGGTTCGGATAATGTGAAAATAATAGCTATTGCTTTTTGCTATGTATTCTACATACATCGATTGCGTTTTTCTGGGTATCACATCTTTCTCAATTATTATGATTGGAGGTGCCATCTATTTTTTACTGCCCGATAGATTTGCCTATGAAAGAGGTGTGTTTCCCGATGGTGAAAAATTGGATTCTTAGCATTATTTTGAACTTGCTTTTTTGGCTCCTAGCATTGATGCTGATCACCGTATATGACGACTATCTTACGGAGCTTGTTCCCGTGCACTTCGGTAGAGGTGGTCGGCCGGATGCTTGGGAAGTCCGCACATCACTTAATGTTTATCGTTGGGCGATATTATCTATTTTTTCTATTTTCTTAGGTATTTTTTCGGTACTACTGCTACCTGCGTGGGCGCGAACGAGAAAGCCTAAATTAAAATTTGTGGAATTTTTGGGTTTCGCAGTTTTCAGAGTTTCTTTAATTTATTCTTATTTGTTCTGTTTGATGTTTATTTCCGTTAGTTTTGAAAATTTATTTTTTATGATTCCTCTTTTAGTTATAATGATTGCTTTTGTGTCCATATTTTCAATTCCGACAGTGTTATCTATTGCTTTAATTATGAGCGATCGGAAATAAAATTTGTGCTAATACCAACTTTTGGTATATGTAGCTATATTGCAAATTTTTCGTTTCTTAAAGTTGTAAGTTTGCTTGGTTATTTGTCATTATTTGGTGAACTGTATTGAGGTTTTTAGTTAAACGTTATTTATGATGTGGTGATCTTTGATCCGCTGAGTCAAGAGCTGCTCGCACACATTGTGGAGATTCAGATTGCGCAGCTGGCACAGCGTCTTGCCGCTCGTCGTTTGATCCAGCAGGCTATTGGCGATCAGTTGGCTAAGAAGCTGTTGTCTGGTGAGGTTCGCGATGGCAGCGAGGTTCATGTGGATGTTATCTATGCTCAGGGCCTGTTGTTATGTGGGGGCGGAGGTGGGCTCTCTTGTATTGGGTACCATCTTGACCGCGATGTGAGTATCGCCCGTAGGTGTGCTGCGTTCGATTTCAACTGGATACATCAATATTGTGCGCAATACTCCTCTGACTCTTGTGGTGCTGTTTTGCTCGTTCGGTTTGTACCAAACGTTGGGGCTTCAGTTGGTAAGTAGGGAGCCAGAAACCTTCCTTGCCACCAATAACTTCCGGTTGGCGGTGCTGGGGTTGTCGTTTACGCAGACATTTCGCTTTTTGTCTTTCCGCAGGCACTACGTGCAGCGATTGTGCCGTTGGGAAATACTTTGATCGCGTTGATCAACTGACGCCCTTGGTCCAGCAGCGTTGCGACCCAACCGTGTGTACTCGGCCATCACCATCGGCGTTGGAATCCGCGGCGGCGTCGATAGTCTTGGCTTTTCTTATCGGCTATATCGAAGTGGTGCGTTAACTGCGCGCCGGGCGTGCTTGCAAGAACATTGTGGCTAAGGTTCCGGAGCAGCCCCCATCAAGGTTTGGACACGAAAGATAATGTGGTGGTGGATTGGCATGATCCGGCACACGTGGAAATTAAAAATCCGGCGCAATGATAAAAAACACACTTTGGTAGCAGGTTTGAATAAAAGGGTGTGTGCTGGTGGTTTGTAATGCACTGTGTGGAAAAACATGCGATCACGATGTGTGGAACAGACTGATTCGGACATAAGCGGGCGAAAGTGGATAGACTTTGGGAATATGAGTATCACGATCAGCATTGACGAGCTGGCCCAGCGTATTAATAAGGGCAGCAACAATATCATCCTTGCAAGCCTGTGGTCTGCTCATGAGGGCGGCGGCTATGCGCAGTTTAACTCGGAGCACATCAGTACGGCGCGTTTTTGTGATACCGCGGCGGCGTTGGCGTCGGCACCTAGTTCTGTGGAGGGTCGTAATCCGCTGCCTACGCAGGATGTGCTTGCTCGTTGGTTTGTGCAGTGGGGGTTCACTGAGGATCGCCAGGTGGTGGTCTATGACAATCAGCGTGGGTTGTATGCTGCTCGTGCGTGGTGGGTTCTTAAGTGGGCCGGTGTGCAGGATGTTGTGATTTTGGATGGTGGCCAGCAGGCGTGGGAGGCTGCCGGCCATGAGACGCTCGGTGGCCCTGGTAACCCACATGGTTACTCCACAATTAAGCCAGATTTGGGCCATATGCCTACCGCAACCATTGAGGATGTGCGTGCTCACAAGGGCATTTTGATTGATGCTCGTGAGTCGAGCCGTTTCGGTGGCCGTAAGGAGCGCTTGGATCTTAAGGCTGGCCATATCCCTGGTGCTGAGAATGTTCCTTCACGTGATTTGCTTACTGAGGAGGGCTTGTTTAAGTCGCCGGAGGAGATCCGTGAGGTCTTCGCAGGGGTAGGCGTTCATTCGGCTGACGACGTTATCATCTACTCTGGTTCGGGTAACCACTCAGCTCAGGCCATCATTGCGATGAACATTGCTGGTCTGGGCACGCCTCGTCACTACATTGGTGGCTGGTCGCAGTGGGCTGCTAACCCGAAGAACCCTGTGGAACGTTAATGACTTTTATCTTTGCTGCTGCCGTACTCCTTGTTATTGGTGTTGTGCTCCTTGTACTGCCACCGAAGCAATCTGCAAAGCAACAGTGGGCTGCTCAAAAGGGCTTTGATTACACTAAGTCCGACGCGTTTTTGACGGATGAGTGGACTCGTGGTGCCGCCGCTGGCGGGGTGGCAGCAAAGAACGTGGTCAGTGGTATTGCTGCTGGCTATGAGGTGCATCTGGTGGAGCTGGCGGGGGTCACTGTGATGGCCATGCGCCGCCCTGTTGCCTCTGATGTGGTTGTTGATGCGCGTCGTAACGCGACGGAGTCGGATGCTGAGGACTTGATGCCGGTGACCACGGTGGGGGAGTTTCGGGTGTTTAGCACGGACGCGCCCGCAGCGGAACGCTTGATCGAAGAGCGTGTGAACAGCGCGTTTTCAGCATTGCCCGCTACCGTGGGGGCGTTGTGGATCGAGTCGGATTGGGTGTTGGCGCAGTTTGCTGCCACCGCTACCGGCGATGATTGGGACGCGACCATCCCCGTGTTGGCCACGCTTTCCGACGCCGCCCGCGTGCTGCCCCCGCGCGCTGGTGCTGTGCAACCGATCGATCTAAGCGACTGCGATCCCTCGCGTTCGTTGCCTACGGCCCCCGAAAAAGAGGAAGAGGACCTGGACGATCCGGAGCCTACGTTGCCGGTGGTGGAGCGTAAGGAAAAACCGGTGGAGTTGCCTACCCGTGCGGCGGCGAAGAGCTTGGGGGTAGTTGCTGATCGTGAGATCGGTGATGACGATGTGGACGCGATTGCTGATGGCGCTATGCCCAAGGCAAGCGATTTTCAGGGCACACGGGTGATCCGTGATTTGAGTAAGGGGTCGAGCATATTTGACGACCTTTCAGCGGAGCTGGGGCGTAACCCTTTAGAATGAGAGACTGCACATAAGTGCTGGGATATTTCATTGGAATCTTAAGGAGCCTCCGCGCATGTCCAAAAAGGCCGAACTTGCAGAGCTGGTCAAGGAACTCGCCGTTGTTCACGGCAAGGTTACGTTGTCGTCTGGAAAAGATGCGGATTACTACGTTGATCTGCGTCGTGCTACCTTGCACTCCCGCGCTTCTCGCCTGATTGGTGAGCTGCTGCGTGAGCTGACTGCCGACTGGGACTATGTGGCTGTGGGCGGTTTGACCTTGGGTGCCGACCCGGTGGCTACCTCCGTTATGCATGCTGATGGCCGCGAAATCCATGCGTTTGTGGTTCGTAAAGAGGCTAAGAAGCACGGCATGCAGCGTCGTATCGAGGGCCCTGATGTAGTGGGTAAGAAGGTGTTAGTGGTGGAAGACACCACCACGACTGGCAACTCTCCGCTGACTGCTGTCAAGGCGCTGCGTGAGGCGGGCGCTGAGGTTGTGGGCGTAGCAACCGTTGTGGATCGTGCTACTGGCGCTGCCGATGTGATCGCTGCGGAGGGCTTGGAGTACCGCTACATTTTGGGCTTGGAGGACTTGGGTCTTGCTTAACCCTGAGCAGGTTGCTGGCCCTACGGAGTGGGGCGAAGGTCGCCACGGGGTAGGGCCGTGGGCTGAGGAGCACCCCCATGAGGAGGCAATTGATCCTCGGTTTGATCCGGAGCTGCTGGAAAACGGTGATCGTCGCAACGTCGTGGACGCTTACCGTTATTGGTCGCGTGAGGCGATCCGTGCGGACATCGATACGCGTCGTCACTGCTTGCATATTGCGATTGAGAACTTCGAAAACGACGCCAACATTGGCACCGTGGTGCGTACCGCTAATGCGTTTGCGGTAGATACCGTGCACATTGTGGGGCGCAAGCGCTGGAATCGTCGTGGGGCGATGGTCACCGACCGCTACCAGCACCTTATGCACCATCCCACGACTGCCGACGTGGTGGCGTGGGCTAAGCAGCAAGGCCTTGCCATCGTTGCGATCGATAACACCCCAGGGTGTGTGTCCTTGGAGACTGCCGAGTTGCCTGAGCGTTGCTTGTTGCTGTTTGGCCAAGAAGGCCCTGGAGTGACGCAGGAGGCGCAGGATAATGCGCGGATGACATGCTCGATTGCCCAGTTTGGTTCGACGCGGTCGATCAATGCGGGTGTAGCCGCAGGTATTGCGATGCATGCGTGGATCAGACAGCACGCCGATCTTGACAATGCATGGTAGATTTCACACTCGTGAACGAGATGTGGCTACACCGTGCTGACCTTGCAGAATCTGCAATCAATGAGCGCCATGCGTCGCGGCTGTGGATGCTACCGCGAACTAATCTCGCGGTAGTGGCGTGGCCGCCCACGGCGAAGGAGCGCCTGTTCTACCGCTGGCATTACTGGTGGCAGGCGCACTACTTGGATTGCCTTATCGACGCCGCCTCACGACGCGCCACCAAGGCCCGTAAGCAGCGCATTCGCGACACCATCGTGGGCATTCGCCTGCGTAATCTGGGCCGGTTGACTAAGAACAATTATTACGACGATAAGTCGTGGCTGGCGTTGGCTCTTGATCGCGAGCGCCGCTTGAATAAGCGTGCCAAGCGTGAGTACTTGCGTGTGCTGGAAAGCAACATTGCTGCAGGCCAAGACGATATTCAAGGCGTGTTGCCGTGGCGTGTCGGCGAGCATTTTTTCAACGTGCCCACCAACGGTCCAGCGGCGATCATGCTGGCTCGTAATGGGGAAGTAGAGCAGGCTCGCGAACTTGTGGACTGGATCTTTGACAACCTGATCAACGACAAAGGCTTGGTCATGGATGGTTTGCGCATGAGTATGCGTGGCCCAGAGATCGTGGATCCCGTGTACCCCTACTGCCAAGGCGTGGTGATCGGTGCCTGCATAGAGATCGCGGAGGCCTTGCCGTTTGAGGAGTCTGTTCAGTATCTGGCGCATGCCCGTGCGGTGATCCATGCGGTGGCTAAGGAGATGGCGACCCCTGAGGGAGTGATCAACGTGGCTACCGGCGACGGCGATGGTGGCCTGTTCAAGGGTATTTTGATGCGTTATCTTGCCGACGCTGCCGTGCGGTTGCCAGAAGACAGCCCAGCGAACATTGCGACGAAGAAGATCGCTAAACGCTTGGTGATGGCCTCTGCGGAAAGCGTGTGGGAGCACCGCCTTGAGGTAGACGGCCTGCCGGTTTTTGCTACCGACTGGTGTGATGATGCACGTTTGCCACACAACTACGGTGTGGGTGGAAGCGCTCTAAGTGACATCGTGCGGGTTGTGCGTATCGACGAGCGTGATTTGTCGGTGCAGCTTTCCGGTTGGATGCTGCTGGAAGCGGCCGCTCGTGTCTCATTAGTTGACTAAATGCCCGATTGTGTGGGATTTGTCTCCGAAAAAATTTGGGATATGGGAAGCATTCTCGTGCTAACGCTGGCATACTTGAGGTGGAGCAAATAAATACAACCCACTGGAGGATTACTTCATGCCTATCGCAACACCAGAGGTCTACAACGAGATGCTTGACCGCGCTAAGGCAGGCGGATTCGCCTACCCAGCCATCAACTGCACCTCCTCTGAAACCATCAACGCAGCATTGCGTGGATTTGCTGAGGCGGAGTCCGACGGCATCATCCAGTTCTCTACAGGTGGCGCAGAATTTGGCTCCGGTCTATCCGTTAAGAACAAGGTTGCAGGCGCTTGCGCACTGGCAGCCTTCGCTCATGAGGCAGCAAAGCACTACGGCATCAACGTCGCATTGCACACCGACCACTGCCAGAAGGAAGTTCTTGACGAGTACGTTCGCCCACTCATCGCCATCTCCCAAGAGCGCGTAGACCGCGGCGAGCAGCCACTATTCCAGTCCCACATGTGGGATGGTTCCGCAATTCCAATCGACGAGAACCTCACCATTGCGCAGGAGCTGCTGGAGAAGGCACGCAAGGCTCACATCGTTCTTGAAGCTGAGATCGGTGTTGTTGGCGGCGAAGAAGACGGTGTTGAAGCCAAGGCTGGCGCTAACCTCTACACCTCTCCAGAGGACTTTGAAAAGACCATCGACGCTCTCGGCACCGGTGAAAAAGGCCGCTACCTGCTCGCCGCTACCTTCGGCAACGTCCACGGTGTGTACAAGCCAGGTAACGTCAAGCTGCGCCCAGAGGTCCTCCTTGAGGGCCAGAAGGTTGCTCGCAAGAAGCTGGGTCTGGATGACTCCGCACTCCCATTCGACTTCGTCTTCCACGGTGGCTCCGGCTCCGAGAAGGAAAAGATCGAAGAGGCACTCGGCTACGGCGTTATCAAGATGAACGTTGACACCGACACCCAGTACGCATTCACCCGCCCAATCGTCACCCACATGTTCACCAACTACGACGGTGTACTCAAGATCGACGGCGAAGTAGGAAACAAGAAGGTCTACGACCCACGCTCCTACATGAAGAAGGCTGAGCAGGCTATGGCTGACCGCATCATCGAGGCTTGCCAAGATCTGCACTCTGTTGGAACCACTTTGAGCAAGTAATTCCAGCTAATAAAGGATAAGGGCCCTGCGGGGTCCTTATTTTTATGTGTTATCTCAAATTGTTTGTGGGTTAAGTAAAGAAAAGTGTGTCCCGATCCCATGATCACCGCAGGACAACCCCACTAAATACCAAGTTTCATGCCACCACTGTGCCATACATCCGTGGTGGTGTTTTCGGTGAAGCCACAACTAAAGGAACCACCAGGTAGCGCTGCACAAACCCTACCTGCGGCGCGTCCACCACCGACTGCACAAAGCGGCTGGCCACCACCAAAGACGATGCGGCACAATGGGCGGTTCACCTACATGAGACAGAGAACCTCTTCAACGGCTTCCTAAATGAGAAAACCATCTACAACCAGGGACAACCCCAAGGCAAAAAACTGAACTGCTCCCCATTAGTTGGACTGAGAAATCAGTTACCTACTAGCGGGGAGCAGTTGTATGCGTGCACGTAGTTCGTTGTCGGCGGGACAGCGGGAAGAATTAGTGGCTCTTTTCGAGCAGGGTTATAGTTATTAGGCTGCAGCTCATCATGTTGGTGTTGGTGTTTACCCAGTCCGTGCTTTGTTTCGTCGGTTCTTGCTCCATGGCAAGCTATGTCTTGTGGAAAAGCCTTCAAAGCAGCAGTACTCTTTCGAAATCAAAAAGGAAGTTGTCCAACGCCATCTAGCTGGCGAGTCGAAGATGGATCTGGCCCGTGAGTTTGGTCTGTCATCGGATCAAGTGGTCGGATATTGGTCGCGAAAATGGCGCAAAGGCGGTGATGACGCGTTAAAGCTGACACCGAAGGGCAGGCCTAAAGGTTCAGCTAAGCCGAAAGTGCTTACTGAAGAAGATAAGCTGCGTCGCGAAAACGAACGGTTGCGGGCTGAAAATGCTTATTTAAAAAAATGCGGGACTTGAGGAACCAGGGACACGCCTGAAAGCCCAGGCAATCGTCATCCTCAAGTCACAACACCGCTTGGCAGATCTCCTCGCGGCGGCAGATACGCCGCGGGCGACATTCTTCTACCATCAAACCCGACTCGATAAGCCGGATAAACATGCTGCGGTAAAGCACGCAATCCTAGAAAGTTTCGAAGCCAACAAGCATCGCTACGGCTACCGGCGAGTGTTGCTGGACTTGCGCAACAAGGGCTGGGTGGTCAACCACAAACTCGTCTACACGCTTATGCACCAGATGGGTCTTCGGCCAAAATCCGTCAGCGCAGGCCCTATAATTCCTCCACAGGAACTATCAGTCGTATTGCTGACAATAAGCTTGCCCGTAAATTCACTCCAGACAAGCCCAATACCGTCTTTGTCAGCGACGTTACCGAATTGAGGGTTGCAGGCTGCAAAGTGTATTTATCACCGGTAATGGATCTCTTCGACCGCTGTATTGTCGCTCACACCGTGGCTACATCACCGTCGATAGCATTTACCGCCGATTCCCTAACAAAGGCGATTGCAGCCTGTGCGCCGAAGTCTGGATGGATGATGCACACCGATCAAGGCTTCCAGTACCAGCATTCAACTTGGCGTAATCTAATCCACGACAACGGCGGTGTTCAGTCAATGTCGCGTAAAGCTAATTGTTACGACAACGCAGTAATGGAGAACTTCTTCGGACACTTAAAAACCGAGATGTACCACGGAGAAGTTTTTAAAACCGTCGAGGAATTCACCCAAGCTGTCGAAGACTACATCCAGTGGTATAACACCGAACGCATCCAACAACGACTCAAGGGCCTGACCCCGATGCACTATCGGAATCAGGCCCTTGAACCCCTAACCACCTAGAATTAAACCAGTCCAACTTTTGGGGGCTAGTTCAAAACTGTGGGGATGGACGCACCTGCGCACGGCCATTGATTGGTGGCTGCTGTCAAAAACGTAATTTCCCGGCGATCCGATAGACATCGCCAAGCAACAACGTTGGGGGTAGGGGCGCACTCGCCAAAGTCACAGCCCTGACCCAACCAGACGAAAACAAAGCAGACCAGGAAACAGGCCGACCAGCTTTCTATGACAACGCTATCTCAACCGAGTACAGCCACAGCGTTGGGATCAAAAAGGTGCCGTCGGCTAGCCTCCTACCTCGTTATTCCCGTCACGCCGAGCAGACACACTTTTCTTTACTTAACCCTCTCTTTTTAACATAAAGTAAACCGGACATCTCATAAATATCATGAGATGTCCGGAGGTCTGTGCGGCTATCGGGGTGTTATGGTCGACGGCGAACCAACAGGAGTCCAGCGACTACCAAGGCGAGTGCTATTGCCATAACCATGAGAACACTAGCTCCGGTTTTAGCAAGCTGTCGCTTTGCTTGTGGTGCATGCTGAGTTGGGGGTACCTCAGTGGTTTTTGCTGGGGTCGCGGCTGCAGCAGCGTAACCGACTGGCGGGTTTGTATGTTGTGGGGACGAAGAAGGCGTTGCAGTAAAAGCCTTAATCAGTGCGATCGTACCGATAGCGATAGGCAGACCAATGATTGCGTACTTTCCCACAGAGCTTCCTAGCTCTGGTGACTGAGGAGTATATGGCTCAGCGGGTGTGCTGGTTGTTGTTGATTCCGTTGTGGTCGACTCCGTGCTCGTTGCCTTCGTAGACGTAGCTTCTGTAGAAGTTGTCTCTGAAGGTACCGCCCTAGGTTCAGGGGTAGCTGTAGAAGACGGCGCTGGAACCACTGATGAGGTCGTGGTGGATGAAGAGTTGCCGCTCTCCGGCTCGATGAGTGGTTTCTCCTCATTCTTGTCGATCGGGAGAGCGCCCAAGACGTTTTGATTTTGGTCTGGATTGCTGGTCAGATAAAGATTCAAAGTCATGTCTGCTGGTGGTTCTTGGAGAGTGACCAAGCTATTTGTTTCTTTACCAAGCAGAGCAAGAAGAGCTTCTTGAACTTTTTCTGGAGATTTTTTTAGGTATGTAGGCTCAATATTATCCGTGTAGTACCAGATTGCATGCTGGGTAATATCGTGGAATTGGTCAGAGTTAAGCCCGTATGCGCTCGCAATTCCGGTACGGTCAATCATGGCACCTGACGGGGTTTCTCCGTATCCGTTCCAGATAATTTTAAGGATAGCCTCGTTAAGTTCCGAACCTTGAAGGCGAGGTGTGCGTCCATTGATCTTTTCGCTAAAAAGATTCTCAGTGGCAACCGTTTTTGAAAACTTGTCGAGTTGTGGCCTTCAGGGGCTGGGAAATGTTTGCCGAGGTCAAAGCAGTAACCAACGAACTTCCCAGTAGCTACAGAATCTTCAACATAGATTTTTTTAATGGACTCGCCTTGTTTCTCATAGGCTTCTTTTTGCTCATAGTAATCTTTGTTACGAAAGCTGATGCGTTCTTTAAGCCAGATATTTACTGTGTCAGCGTTAGTGCTGTGATCTCCGTCAGCGGCGTAAGAATGGGGTACAACAAAAGTAACGCTGAGCAGTAGTGATGCAAGCAGTATGCAGATTAGTCGCACACTTTTAACCATAATGTATTCCTTGATTTCTTTAAGGCCGGCACAAACGAAAGTAAGCAAGAAGGGCAGTATAGATTAAATACTTCTCATTGACAATCGGGCTAAAGTTACATATTTACTTATGTAAAATTCATAATAGTGTTGTCTAATTTTTCAAAAAACGGGTTGTGGTCTAGATCTGCATGTCAGTTTGTGTGAAATGGCAAACATGATCGCATAGTTAAGAGGTCGTCTTGGCGCTATTTGTCTAGTTTTGGAAAGAACACGAATCGTAGGATTGCCCAAAGTAGACTGATAATTCCGCTAGCTGAGCTCATACTTGCCAATATTTGGGATAAGTTGAGGCGTGAATCAGCGTCTTTGGAAGGAGAGGGCTCTTTGGCGGAATCCTCGGTGGATGCCTGCCAGTGTGTATGAGGCTGTTTGCGCTCAATTTGTGGCGCGTCACAGGTATTGTTTCCTTGCGCAATGCTGATAGAAAGGCATTGATATTGAGAGGTATAGGTGCAGTTAGGTCTTTAGGGGTGTGAATTTTTTGTAGCCCAGCTGCGCGTACAACGGACATGAAGAATTTTCTCCAGCGAGATTGCCTCCGGAGTATGTGCTGAAATTGTTTTGTCCAATAATTTGGCCGACGTATCCTATACCTTTAATCTAGGCTGATCCGCCAGAATCGCCGTGGTCTGTTCCCATGTGTTCGGTATAGATCAGTGCATCTTGTTGGTAGAAGATAGGTGCACAATGGATGGTTTTGGTGCGCCTGCCGTAGGTGCAAAGCTCGTCGCCAAGTTGGGGCGTGGTGATGGCATCACTGGAATAGATGTTTCTGCCGAGTATCTTAGGATCGGGTTACTTCAATATATGTAAGATCGGCAAGAGTTTCGTTGATGCTGCCTTTATATGTGTTCTGATTACGCATGTTGGCTTGCGGGGAGACCTGCTTCCACTCGGGTGGGTACACATGTGAAAGAGTGCCGATTAATCTGCCGTATTCATAACCACGTAGTGGCATGGTGAAGTGCCCTAGGTCTTGTTCCGTTTGAGTAGATGGGAAAATCTTCGAACATGCCAAGGAAAATTTGACCAGGATGCCAAAGACCGAGTGGTCCACCTCGTGGAAGATCGTATCCTGGCGGATTACGTTTCCATGCAGTTAGCCTGCAAGATCGTGGCACCAAAGCTGGGTGTTTCGTGGCACACGGCGAAGGCAATAAACGCAAGCCCGCTCGACGTGAGGGACGCGTTACTGAACGGTTGCCTGAGGACCTTGTGGCAGAAAACGCACGGTTGCGTCGAGAAAACCATCAGCTTCGCGACACCAACGAGTTGTTGAAAGCCGCCTCAGCTTTTTTCGCCTCACGACCAGGCCCAAAACGTTAAGAAATGATTCCGATTCATCGATGAGCATCGGGATCGTTTCTCTGCCTTGCTCATCTGCCAGACGTTAAACACGCATCGCGAAGGCGGTTTTCTTAGCTTGCGTGGGTACCGCCAATCCAAAGCCCGTGGCTTAAGTGCCCGTAGTCTTCGCGACGCCGCCCTTGTAGGGCATATTCGTGATGTGCATTTCCGAAAATTACGGTGTGTACGGCATCCGCAAGATGTGGCACGCCCTTCGCCGCGAGGGAATCGACATTGGACGTGAGCACACAGCCCGCCTCATGCGCCTTGCAGGAGTTACTGGCAAAGGCAAAGGCGGAGCGCCAATCACAACGCGCAAACCCAAGGACCCAGATCTTCGCCCTGACTTGGTCAATCGTGAGTTTAAGGCCCTGGCCCCCAATCGGTTGTGGGTGGCCGACATTACTTATGTGCGCACCAAGACAAGGGTTCGTGTACACCGCGTTCGTAACCGATGTGTACTCTTGGAGGATCATCGGGTGGGTGCTGTCTGATTCGATGCGCACTTCAAGCCTTGCTACTGCAAGCACTAAACCAGGCCATTGTGTGCGCCAAGGAAACAACGGGCTTGATTCACCACTCAGACCACGGCTGACAGGGTGGATTCAATTGGTTGTCGCAACACCCTGAGCATGGAGGTGTGAGAAGGTGGCTACCAAGGACTGGAGTAAGAAGACCAGTGATATGCCGGTGGGGGTGCGGCGTCAGTGGCGTGCGGATCGGGCGTTGCGGCCTGCGATGCGTTCCCCGGGTAGGCCGGTTCCGTCACGGGCGGTGCAACGCCAGTTCTGGGGTCTGATCGCGACGGGAATCACCACTGCGCAGGCCGCCCTTCAGGTGGGGGTGTCCGTACCGGTGGGAACGAGGTGGTTCCGTCATGCTGGTGGAATGAGACCGTTAGCTTTGGACGAGCCCTCGGGGCGGTATCTATCGTTTGCTGAACGAGAGGAAATCGCGATCCTGTGGGAGAAACAGACGGGTGTGCGTGAGATCGCTCGACGGATTGGCCGCAATCCGGCGACGATTTCTCGTGAGCTACGGCGTAATGCTGCCACCCGTGGTGGCAAGCAGATTTATCGGGTAGGGGTGGCCCAGTGGAAAGCTCAGGAAGCCGCTAAGCGTCCCAAACAAGCAAAACTCGTGGATAATCCGCGCCTGCAAGACTATGTTCAGGAGCGTCTTGCTGGGACGGTCCGAGATGAAAACGGGGTCGTCATGGCGGGGCCTGATACGCCTGCGTGGAAGGGCCGGAGCAAACCTCACAGGGCAGACCGACGGTGGTTGACCGCGTGGAGCCCGGAGCAGATATCGCAGCGGTTAAGGATCGACTTCCCTGATGATGAGAGTATGAGAATCTCCCATGAAGCGATCTACCAGGCGCTCTATATTGAGGGGCGCGGGGCGCTGAAGCGTGAACTCGTGGCCGCACTGCGGACTGGGCGGGCCCTGCGTAAACCCCGCGCCCGGTCCAAGAGCAAGCCTAAAGGTCATGTCACCGCCGATGTTGTCATCTCTAACCGGCCCCCGGAAGCCTCGGATCGGGCGGTGCCCGGGCATTGGGAAGGAGACTTGATCATCGGTACCGGCAGGTCAGCGATCGGGACCGTGGTCGAACGCTACAGCCGGTCGATCCTGCTGGTGCACCTGCCCCGGTTGGACGGCTGGGGTGAACAACCAAGGACGAAGAACGGACCTGCCTTGGGTGGGTACGGTGCTGAAGCGATGAACACCGCCCTACAAACCGTGATGAAAGATCTACCGTTACAACTGCGTCAAACGTTGACCTGGGACCGCGGAACCGAGCTCGCTGACCATGCCGCTTTCACTCTAGCCACGGGCACGAAAGTGTTCTTCGCGGACCCACACTCGCCATGGCAACGTCCCACGAATGAGAACAGCAACGGACTCCTACGCCAGTACTTTCCCAAGGGTACCGACCTGTCTCGATGGACAGCCCAAGACCTCGCCGCCATCGCCTACACGCTCAACAACAGACCAAGAAAAGTCCTTGGATTTCGAACCCCAGCCGAAGTCTTCAATGAACAACTACAATCAATTCAAAACAACAGTGTTGCAACCACCGATTGAATCCAAGCAGTATGTGAGCATTGTCTACAACGAGCGCCTGGAGCAGGAGGGGATCGACTTGTCGGTGGGCACGGTCGGTGACTCGTATGACAATGCCCTGGCGGAGACGGTCAACGGACTATACAAGACCGAGTTGATCTATCAGCGCAGGTCATGGGACTCGTTGGCGGATGTGGAGCTGGCGACGATGCACTGGGTGTATTGGTGGAATAACAAGCGGTACCACGATGCGTTGGGGCTGAAGACCCCAGCGCAGGTGGAGGCTGCGTATTATGCAAATCGGCCTGAGCTAGTTCAGGTCTAATGCCCGGAACAAAACCCAGGGTGCTTCAGTACGTTGACGTCCCCGAGCTGGTCAAGGTGCTCAAATTCGACGCCCTCGCCGAACCCCGCGTCGCCGCCATTACCACCCCTCCCTGGGCGATGGTGCAGGCGCGGAGAGCGCCGCTGTTGCCGATGCCGCGCCCAACACCGCGACGGTAGTAGAGTACCCGCTGCCGGTGCAGGAGTTTGCGGTGACCCGCTACGATTTGCCCGCCGGCACCACGGTTTCCACGCAGCTTCCCGGACCGGCCATCGCCCTGGCTACTTCTGGTGTGGTCACGGTAAACGACCTGGAGCTAGCCCCGGGCGAGGCCGCCTGGTTGCCGGTAACCGGCGGCGACACTACCCGCCTTAGCGCGGCCGCGGGTAAAGATTCGCAGCTCTTTATCGCGGCGGCGCGCCCTGCGCGGCAAGTAGCGCTACCGCGCCGCTGGGGACGCCGCCGCGCGACAAGTAGCACTGTCGCGCTAACCGGCGCTATTTACGACATGGTGGGGCGGCGGAACGCAGCTGCGGCGGCTAGCAGCACTACGGTGAGTGCTACCATCCAGGCCACGAAAGCCCAGACTGCGGTGCCGGGCTGGCCGGTGGCAAGGATTTCGGCGCTTGGCGTGCCGTCGATGGCGGCGCCGGCGCGGGCGGCGAAGGTAAGCGGATTCCACCGGGCGATGGGTTGAACCACACCAGCGAATTGCTCCACGGGCACGAGGCCGCCGTTAAGTGCCATGGCCGCCATGATGATGGGGGCCGGGCCAATGGCGGCCTCCGGGGTGGCGCACATCGCGCCCACCATGGCCGATAGCGAGGCGGCCACCACCGCGCCGAAGATGATGACTAACAGCACCCAGCCAAACCCGGCCAGCGTGTGAATACGCAGGCCAGAAGCCACGGAAGCCAGCAGCACCGCGCAGCCGGAGATAAGGCTGCGTAAGGAATCGAAACACCAGCGGCCGAAGATCTCCGGGCTGGTGCCGTAGCGCGTGGTCGCGATGCGGGTGGTGATACCGCGTTGGCGTTCCTTAATTATCTGCGCGGCGGCGGAGGTGCCATTCATCAGTTCGCTGGAAAGGATGAGCGCGATGGTAAGCGGTAACGCGTCGAGCGTGGCAGAGCCTTGCGAGGCCGCCATGAGGTCGCCAAACAGCCACCGCATGACCAGGAACATCAAAACGGGACCAGCCACGGTATTGGTAATTACCGCGCTATCGCGGCGGGCGGCGCGCAGGTGCCTTCCAAAATGCGTGGCGACAGTGGACAGCCAGGTGGTGTCGTGCGACACGGTGGCGGTGGTGTGGTTAGTCATGTTTCCTCCCCTGGAAAGCGGTGATAAAGCCCCATACGCCAACGACGGTCATGGCGATGAGCCAGCACAGTGCTTCGACTCCGCGCGCCCCCAGGGCAGCGCCACCTAGTAGGTTGCGGGCGGTGTCCAAGATGGGAGATAGCGGTACGTGCCGGATGATGGGGCCAATGCCGCCGGGCAGCGCATCCGCAGGCACGAATGCGGTGGAGAACATCACCATGACCAGCACGAGGTTTTGGAAGAGCAAGGACGCCGAGGTGGGCTTGGGGGCCAACAGGCAGGAGCCATCGATAAACGCGGAGAGGATGATGGTGAGGGCGGCGAAAAGGGCGATGGTAAGGATAATACGACCCGGTCCGGCAGCGTAGCGGGCACCGAGCAGGATCGTGGTGAGGACGACGATGCTGCACGACCACGCGGCGCGGGTGAGATCTGCCAGCAGCCGGCCGACGACCGTGGCCCAGGCGGGCGTCCCGGTGGCGCGGATGCGGTCGTGGATGCCGTTTTCGGCGTCACGCGTAATCGCCAAGGAGGAGCCCCCGGCGGCGAACACAATCGCCTGAATAACGCCGGCGGGCAGGAGGAAGGCGGCGTAATCGATGCCGAGTTCCGTCGAAGCCTTGGCGAAGGTGGCGTAAAAGATGACCATGAACAGGCTGGGTATTGCCACGGCGGAAACCATTACGGCCTTGTTGCGGACGGTGCGCAGGACATTGCGGTGCCACGAGGCAGCGACTGCTCCGAGCGCGTTCACTGGGAGCCTCCACCGGTGTGGGGAGCCTGCTGCGCGATGTCGCCGGACCCGGCGATAGCGAAGTAGACATCGTCCAAGGAGGGCGGAACCAAGGAGACGTCCGCGACCGAGGTGTCGTCGCCATCCCACAAGGCCAGCGCCCGGACTAGGGTGCGGTGGCCATCGGGGGCATCGACGCGCAATACGGTGTCCTCTTGGCGGCAGTCGATGCGGTGTTCTTGCAAGGTGTGGGTGAGGCGTGCGGCATCGTCCGGGCTAGACATCGTGATGAGGCACACCGTGGTGCCATAGCGGTCCTTGAGCTCGGCGGGGGTGCCTTCGTCGAGCACCTTGCCTCCGGCGAGCACGGCGACGCGGTCTGCGAGCTGGTCAGCTTCTTCCAGGTATTGGGTAGTAAGCAGGATCGAGGTGCCGTCGGCCGCCAGCCCGCGGACGGTATCCCACACGGAGCTGCGCGCGGCGGGGTCGAGGCCCGTGGTCGGCTCGTCGAGGAACAGCAGCGCGGGCGGGACAGTGAGGGAGGCGGCGATATCTAACCGCCGGCGCATGCCGCCCGAGTATGCCGAAACCAGGCGGTCGGCGGCGCCAACCAGATCGAAGCGCTCAAGAAGTTCCGCGGCGCGGGCCTTCGCATCGCTAGCTTTAAGCCCTGCCAGGCGGCCAAAGAAGATGAGGTTTTCCTTGCCGGTAAGCTCCTCATCCACTGCGGCGTATTGCCCGGTCAGCGCGATGGAAGCGCGCACCTTGGAAGGATCCGTGGCTAAGTTGTGGCCATCGATGATGGCGGTTCCGCCCGTGGCGGGCAGCAGCGTGGAAAGGACATTGACCAAGGTTGTCTTGCCGGCACCATTGGCGCCTAGGACGGCGAGGATGCCCCCGCGCGGAATGGCGAGGGTCACACCGCGCAGGATTTCCGTTCGCTTCTTGACTTTTCCCAGGCTACATCGCAGATCTTGGACATCAAGCACCAGGTCGCGGCCTTTTGCGTGGGCGCTGGTTGAGGGGACTGCGGTGGCGCTGGGGTCACCGCTAGCGGTTGCCGTGGTGGGGTTTTCTTTCATGATTCATCCCTGGATATACGTCAACGGTCTATTAGACGGCGCACCGATTCTCCTACCGCAGAAGGAAAACCGATTATTGCCCGCGAACGATGGATTGTGGTCCACGGAGCAAGCGCCTGGGGTAGTGCCAACTAATCCTTAGAAAATGATGTATGTCTAGCGGCACCGGGTCGTGCACAGCGCCCCGCAGGAGAGGGCTGCACAGGTCGGCTGATCGGCGGCGACGCTGCAGGTTGCTGCAAAGTTGAGCATACCATAATTAGGCATGGCATGCTTGACAATTAAGTCGAAGGCCTGTAAGCTACCAAGTGTGAGCTAAGAATCTGGGTATTCCGAGGTATTCCGACTAGTCAGGGTCAAACCGCGTGGCTGACCGTAATTCGTATTGCGGCTCGCGCCTCTCAAGCACAAAGGAGTATCCATGGATTCTCGAGAGCAAATCGAAGATAAGATTCTCTGCGGTCAGCCCTTCCGCCCTATTGAGGACCCGGATCTCTATTACGAGATGATGGAGGCGGCGGAGAAGTGTCACGATCTCAACCAGCTTCGTCCACTTCAAACAGCGGAGAAGCAGGCAGTGATGGCAGACCTGCTTGGTGAACTGGGGGAGCGCTTAATGGTTTTCCTGCCATTTCATGTCCAATATGGCTCGAAAATCAAGGTCGGAGATGGCGTGACCTTCAATCGAGGAACGACGGTACTTGATATGGCCCCGGTGACATTTGGCAATGAGGTCATGGTTGGTCCATGGTGTTCCTTCTTTGCTGGCAATCACGCCTTAGACCCCGTAGAGCGGCAATACATGGTGTGTACCGGGGGTGCGATCACCATACAAGACCATGTGTGGCTTGGTGGCAATTGCACGGTAACTGCGGGTGTCACGATTGGGCATGGTGCAGTAATTGGTGCTGGCAGTGTTGTGACAAGAGATATTCCGCCCATGGTACTCGCAGCCGGTAATCCGTGCCGAGTCATTCGTGATATTGGCCCGGAAGATAAGCTCATGGGGGAGTCTTGGGTTCCTGAGTGGCCTAGTTGGATTACGGATTGAGACGGCTGTGAAAGTTCTCGCGGTCGTCCTGGGTTCTGAGGGTGATATGCTGCCATTTGCGCACCTTGGTGTCGCACTTCGAGATCGTGGCCACCAGTTTGTTTTGGCTGGGTTTAGCGAATTCGGCGGGAGTTTTCGTGCAAACGGGGTGGACTACATCGAGTTACCCGGTGATTACCGGGCGTTAATGAAGCGCCTTTTGGGCGATAGTAAAGGCATGATGGACACTGTCTTAGGTATCCGTGAGATGATATCTGACGCCCACGTTTTCGATGTGTTAGAGCATGCCATGGATGGCGTTGACGTGGTCATGTACACCCAATTCAGTGAAGTTGCTCGGTTGTTAGGGGCTGCACGCGGAGTCCCCAGCGTTCGGGTGCAGGTTTTCCCTACCGAACCCTGCCTCCGTTACAGCCTCGTGGATCCGCGAAAACTGGACGGCTCTGTCGGAGCTCTGGTCACCCACTGGATGTCCAATACTCTGATGGCTTGGGCGATGCGCCCAGTGATAGCGGCATGGCGCCGTAGGTTGGGGCTGCGTCAGCGAGCGCTCTCCTCTCCACCAACCACGATCTACCAATTCAGTCCCGCGTTGAGTCCGCCGGCGTCGGAATGGAAAAACCACATTCACGTCACTGGCGAGTGGCTTGACCCGCACCACAGTGAACTCGCCCTAGACCCAGCAGTCGAGGAGTTTGTGGCTGCCGGCTCGGCCCCGGTTCTGGCAAGCTTTGGGAGTATGGTCTCAGATCGCGTTTATGACCTTCAACGATGGACTCGAGACGCGTGCATCGAGCATGGTCTGCGGGCGATAATCGTCGATCCCGATCATGAGCCTGGTGTGAGAGAAGGAATCCTCACCGTCGCCCGGGTCCCGTTCGCGACTGTGCTTCCGTGGTGCCGTGCAGGCATCTGCCACGGCTCACTGGGCACCACCGGGGCGATCCTGCGCGCCGGCAAGCCGTGCCTTGCGGTTGCATTCGGTGGTGACCAACACTTCCATGCCAACGCAGTTTGTCGAAACGGTGCCGGGCCGAACTATATTGACGCCCAGCGAGGCGAACTGAGTGCCCAGTCCCTGGCCGCCGGAATTGCCGATTTGGTAAGTGGAGCATACGACTCCGCAGCCCGCAGGATGCCCGAGTTGCTTGCCACAGACCCGGGTACCGTCGCAGCAGTAGAAATCGTGCTTAATCAGTCCGACCTAGCGAAAGGCGAAAAATGACAGAAATCAGCTGCGAGGGAGTCTTTCCGTTTGTGGCCGGACATCGCACTGGAACCCTCTTGTTTTGCTTCCATCACGCAGGAGGCAGCGCTTCCGTCTATCGTGGATGGGTGGGGGTCAACCCAAGCATTGACGTGGTGCCGGTGGAGCTTCCCGGAAAGGCAACCCGTCGCCGAGAGAAATGGGTAAGCGACTTTGACAAGCTCGCCGATATGTGCGCAACCGAGATAGTAGATCTGGCGGCGGGCGCGCCGATTGCGTTGTACGGCCACTCCATGGGGGCAGCGCTGGCCTACCAGGTTGCTGCCTGCCTGCAGCAGATGCATCGGCCCACTATACCGGAAGCCGTGGTGGTGGCCGCACGGCAGGCGCCCGGAGAAACCGTGCCTGGGGAATACCACTCGTCAATGGGGTTCGGTGCGCTGCGCAGGGAGTTTGAGAAGGTAGGTGGCACACCACCTGAGATCCTTGCCAATGATGATGTGATGAAGCTGCTGCTCGCTGACATTCGTCGCGATTATGTGTTACACGAGGGCTTTCACCATGCAACCACGGTGCTTCGCTCTCCTGTGCTGGCATTGGCGGGGGATAGCGACCCAGCTGTCAGCCCAGAGATGCTTTCCCGGTGGGAAAATTTTACCAGCGGTAGTTTTGAACTGAAGGTCCTGCCGGGTGGGCATTTCTTCCCGCTCGATACTGGAACCGAGTTCCTCGACCTGCTTGCCGGTTTTCTAGCGGGAATTACTGGGAACACTGCCTGGTTAGCGCGGAACAATGCGTGATTGTGACTGTTAAGTAAAGAGGCCCCGATGACCGAACAAAAACCACCCATTACATTTAGGCAAATATCTCAACCTGCCCACCGGCAGATCACGGTGTCGCTGCTATTGGCGGTGCTGGCGGCGTTTTTGTCGCTGGTGCCGGTAATCGTGCTGGTTGAGCTGGTGCGCACCGTAATGCTGTCCTTCCAGGGAGAGCCGATAGATGCGTCAAAGCTGTGGCTGCTAGTCGCGGCGCTCATGGTGGCCACCGTCCTACATGGACAGGCAACCGTGAAGAGCCTCCAGGTAAGCCACCAGGCCGACGGCCTTTTGGGCGAGCACTTACGCCAGCAGCAGATTACCAAGCTGGGTAGGCTCCCGCTGTCTTGGTTTACGCGGACACCTTCGGGGACTGTGAAAACCTACATCGAAGACGACGTCACCAAGATCCACCAGCTCATCGCCCACGCGCCGCACGATTATTCGGCCGGTGTACTCGTACCGCTATTGAGCCTGGGATACATGTTCGTGGTGGACTGGCGGATAGGCCTGCTGGGCCTGGTACCACTGCTGTTGGCAGTGGCCACCATGCCGTTTATGATGCGCGAGTTTCAAGAAAAGGCGGAGAAATTTAAGTCCAGCCAGAAGCAGCTAGACGCCGCCGTCGTAGAGTTGGTGCGCGGCATCCCGGTTATCAAGGTGTTTGTTCCGGAAGGCTACGACGAGAGCATTTTCCTTAGTCGTTCCCGGAGTTTTGGTGGGTTCTATCGCGAGTGGTTGCACGCCACCGTACACCCCACCGCTTTGATGAAGATCTTCACCTCCACCGGGTTTGGCCTGCTGGTGGTAGCCGCGGCCAGCCCGTGGCTCATCACGTCTGCGGGCGTACCAGTGGCCGATGTGCTGGCAGCGTTTTTGCTCATCAACAACATCGCCGCGCCTCTGCTTATGCTTTCGCGCACTAACATCATGTTTTCGGAGGCGAAGGCTGCCGCGGCGGATCTCACCGAGTTCTTCAACATCCCGGTATTGCCGCCCGCTGCTGGCGGCAGGGAGCCTGCAAACGCCGGAATTGAGTTGAAAGATTTAAGCTTCTCCTACGTGCCGGACACCCCGGTGCTTTCCGGCATTAACCAAAAACTTACCGCCGGCAGCATCACTGCGGTGGTGGGACCTTCCGGCTCGGGGAAGTCCACGTTAGCCGCGCTCATCCCCCGGCTATTAGACCCCACGGAGGGGTCGGTGCGCATTGGTGGCGTCCCTAGTACTGATCTCCGATCTGACCAGCTCTACCGCAGGGTAGGGTTCGTCTTCCAGGACCCTTACCTTATGCGGATGAGCGTGCGGGATAACATTCGCCTCGCTCACCCGGAGGCCACCGACGCAGACGTGGTTCGCGCCGCCCGCGCCGCCCAGATTCATGAGCGCATTACCCATCTGCCGCGCGGCTACGACTCGGTGGTGGGAGAGGACGCGCAGCTTTCCGGTGGCGAGCAGCAGCGGCTGGCTATTGCCCGATCCATCTTGCTCGACGCGCCGATCCTCGTGTTGGATGAGGCCACCGCTTTTGCGGATCCGGACTCCGAGGCCGCGATCCAGCGGGCCATTACCGAGCTGGTGGCCGGGCGCACGCTAGTAGTTATCGCACACCGGCTCCACACGATCACCGGCGCTGACCGGATCCTCATGCTGGAAAA
This sequence comes from Corynebacterium diphtheriae, assembly GCF_001457455.1. Classification (NCBI taxonomy): domain Bacteria; kingdom Bacillati; phylum Actinomycetota; class Actinomycetes; order Mycobacteriales; family Corynebacteriaceae; genus Corynebacterium; species Corynebacterium diphtheriae. Next base: position 2,115,896 of record NZ_LN831026.1, on the reverse strand, counting down.
CGGTGAGGTCACCGAAGCAGGCACTCACGAAGAGTTAGTGGCGGCAGGCAAGGGCTACACCACGATGTGGGCACGCTACCAAACCGCGCAGGCGGGCATCCAAGGGGAGGAAAAATAATGATCCGCACGCTCTATTCACTGGGCAGTCCGGCTGATCGTCGCCGTCTGGTGCTGGTCCTTACGCTAATTGGGATTTCCGCGGTGGCGTTGGCCATTGGCCTTATCCTCATTGCACTGTTTTTGGACACGCTGTTTAGCGAAGATCCCGCGCAGGCCGCAGCATGGTTGCCCTGGATCATTATCTCCGTCCTCGTCTACGCCGCCGCAGACTGGCCCACTGAGGTTATTGCCCAGGACCTGGGGCATGATTACGTGCTGCGCATCCACCGGCTTATCGCCGACCGCACGGCACAGCTACCCCTGGGCTATTTTGAAGAAGATCGCGCCGGCCAGATCGGTGTTGTAGCCACCAGCGGTGCGCTGTTTGCCGCTAACGCGCCGGCAATGATGCTGCGGCCCATGCTGCACGGTGCTGCCTCGGCCGGTTTGGCTTGCGTGTTTCTCATCGCCGTGGACTGGCGGCTGGGGCTGGTTACCGTTGCAGTGGCTGCCGTGGTGTGGTTCGCCTATAACCGCCTAATGCGGCAGTACCGCGTGGCAGAGCGCCAGAAGGGCGAGCGCAACGAGCACGGCGCCGCGGAGGTGCTGGAGTTCGCCCAGGTGCAGCCGGTGCTGCGCATGGCTGGGCCGGATTCGCTGGGGGAGCGCGCCGTGCGCGCCTCGATTCGAGAGCAGCTTAGCGCCCAGCAGCACACCCAGAAGACAGGTGAGATGATCATGGGTCGTCTGGCTTTAATCATCATGGTCGGTACCGTGGTCATTGATGCCCTGGCCACCGTGCTACTTCTCAACCACTGGCTAGAAGCAGGCACCTACATTGGCGTCATTGTGTTGGTGTTCATCCTGGCTCGCGTTGCTATGTCGGGCATACCCTACGGCGAGGGCTTGGAATCCGCGCGCAATACCTTAGATGAGATCCAAAAGATCCTCGATGCGCGGGTGTTGCCGGAGCCTGCGGTTCCGGCGGCGCCACGCGACTATGGCATCGAGTTCGATGGGGTGGGCTTTGGCTACGAACCCAACACCCCAGTGGTCCGCGACGTGAGTTTCCGCGTGGCGCCCGGAACTACTACTGCGTTGGTGGGTCCCAGCGGCTGCGGCAAGAGCACCTTGCTAAAACTTGCGGCACGCTTCTATGACGTTGACCAGGGGACCATCCGTATCGGTGGTGTGGATATTCGCGATCTTGGCTCCCGGGCGGTGTTGGATTCGCTGGCTATGGTGTTCCAATACGTGTACCTCTTCGAGGACACACTGTATGAAAACATCCGCCTGGGCTGCCACAATGCAACGCGGGAGGAGGTGCTCCGCGCAGCGGAGTTGGCCGGTGTCACCGAGATTGCCCGGCAGCTGCCGCAGGGGTTTGACACCCTGATTAGCGAGGGCGGGCAGAATCTCTCCGGTGGTGAGCGTCAGCGTGTCTCCATCGCTCGTGCGCTACTGAAGGACGCGCGGATCGTGCTGCTTGATGAGGCGACTAGCTCTCTAGACGTGCAGAATGAGCACCTTGTGATGCGCGGTATGAAAACGCTTTCTGCCGAGCGCACCATCGTCGTCATTGCGCACCGGCTGCACACCATCCGCGACGCGGACCAGATTGTGATGATGAGTCCCTCCGGCACCGTGGAGTCTATCGGCAACCACGAGGAACTCATGGAGAGTTCCCCACGCTACCGCAGCTTCTGGGGTGAAAAGAGCGACGCCACCAGCTGGAAGCTGTAGGGACTAGCTGTCGCGGCCGCGTAGATACCGCACCGTGCGCGCCAGTGCGAGATCATCGCACGGTTCGCAGGCGGTAAGGCGGCCTTTTTCCACGCGCAGGAGAAGATCGCAGCACCGCGCCACCAGCTCCATGTCATGGGTTACTACCAAAACGGTCTTGCCCTGCCGGGCTAGGGCGTCTAGCAGGTGGGCCACCCGGTGCATGCGGCACAGGTCCAGCCCGCTGGTGGGTTCATCGAAGACGATTACCTCGCGCTCACTTAGGACTGCTGAGGCGATGGCCACGCGCTGGCGTTCGCCGCCTGAAAGCGACATCGGGTGCCGGGCCCGCTTGTCCGCGAGATCAAGTGCACCAAGCACCTCGGTAAGGCGCGCTTCGTTTTTCCCATCCGGTCCACTGGTGCCGATGATTACGTCGGACTCCACGCTCTCCCCGAAAAGCTGGTGGTTTACGTCCTGCATTACTAAATAGGACTGGCGCAGGCGCTGCCGGGGACCCGAGAGCGAGCGGTTATTGATGTCCACCACGCCGGTGGCCTTAGATTCCAGGCCAGTCAGAACGCGCACAAAGGTAGATTTTCCGGCCCCGTTGCGTCCTACCACGCCGATGACTTGTCCTTGCGGCAACTCCGTGTGGCTGATGCTCAGGGATGGCTCTGTAGCCTTGGGGTAGGTGAACTGTAGCTTTTTGAGCACCATCGTGCCACTTGAAGGGCGTGGCTCGCGGGTCACCTCGGGGACCTGCTGCGCTGAGCGCAAGCCCATGCGGTACAGTTCGGCCTTGTCTAGGGTGCGAAACTCCGAGCCGCTGAGATCATGAGCGATCTGCCCGTCCTGCATAACCAGCACTCGGTCCACGATGTCAACTAGGTAGGAAAGCCGATGCTCAGCGATCAGGACGGTGCGGCCCTGTGTCTTCCACTGCGCGACGATGCGGCGCAGCTCATCGACGGCGGCGAGGTCGAGATTTGATGATGGTTCGTCTAGTAGTAGTACCTGTGGGTGCATCGCGGCCACTGAAGCGCATGCTATTTTTTGTTTCTGGCCGCCGGAAAGTGTGAACAGGTGCCGGTCGAGGAGATGAACCATGCCGAAATCTGCGGAAAGTTCCCCAATACGCTGTCGAATCTCGTTGGGCGCCACGCCGAGGTTTTCGCAGCCAAAGGCGAGTTCGCTGGCTACTTCCAGCGTGAAAAATTGCGACTTGGGGTTTTGGAACACTGAGCCTACGCGTTCGGCGATGTCGTGTGGGTGGGCATGAGTGATGTCTTCGTCGTCCAGCAGCACCTCCCCCGAAATCTGGGCGTCGCAGAACGTGTGCGCCACGCCGTTTATCAGGCGTAGCAGGCTGGACTTACCGCAGCCTGATTCGCCACACACTAGAACTAGTTCGCCCTTCGCCACGGTGAGATTTACGTGGTGCAGCACCGGCTCCGCTGTGTTTTGACCATAGGATAGTGACACATCGTGCAGCTTTATCACGGCAGCATCACTATATTTACCAGTAGTAGGATCAGGGACACGACGAGCACGCTTATGACTATTGCGTCGCCTACGCGGAAGCCTATCTCGCACAGCGTGGTTCGTCGGCGAGGCGAGCCCAATCCGCGGGTCACTGCAGACATAGCCAGCTCGTTGCCGATGCTCACAACGGACGCCAACAGTGGCACAAAGCGGTATTCGAGCATAGCGATCGGGTTGCGCAGGCCCGAGATGCCACGCATCTGCATGGCGGTGCGGATATCGCGGTATTCCTCGAGAATCGTCGGGAAGAACCGGAACATGATGGACGTGGGGATGGTCAGGGCGTCGGGGCTCCGCATGCGCTGCATCGCGGCCATGAATTCGCTGGCCGAGACGGTGCGTAGTAGGTACCAGCAGCACGTGATGCCAGGGAGGATGAGCGAAAGCCCTGCGAACCACGTAGCGCACACGTCCACGATGATGTGGCGCTCGGGCAGGGCCTGTACCACCACCGCAGGAAAGCCGGCGAGCACCGCGAAGGTGAGTGCGTATCGCAGTGCAGCGGCCACCATGCCGGAGGCGAGGAAAAGTGCCCCGGGAACGGCAATGAGCATCCACCGGGCGGTGCTGCCCAGCGCCCCACTGGACCCGGCCGGTGAGATGAGCACCGAGGACACCACGAGGATGACCAGCACCGTGGTGCGTGGGTCCAGATGGAGTCCCGCTGTGTGCGTGCCTGATCCGGGCAAAGTGGGCGACATCAGGCGATTCCTGCTCGCTGGAAGTGCTTGGTGAAGATGCGCCGGCCGAGGATCCCGCCGAGGATCCCGCAGACGAAGGTTATTATCACAATGATGAGGAATAGCCAAGTCATCTGGCCAATAGAGGTGAGGCCATCCGCGAAACTAGCACCATATTTGGTCTGCATGCCGCTGCTCTCTATGTAGCGCCGAGTGGTGAAGAAAAGCGGAATATATGATGCGGTGGGTGACACTGCTATAAAGGCATAGGCGATCACACTGTGTATTGCGCTCGTATACTTGCCGGCGCGCAAAATTAACTCGGCAAACACGGCCATGACCAAGCTGAGCAGCAGTGGCCATATGCCTAAACCAAGCAGCAGGCTGGCGAGGCCGCTGAGAAGAAGGAATATGAAGACCATGCCGGGCTTGTGCACCTTGGCCAAGAACAGCATCATCGGGATGCCCAGGATGAGGGCCTGAACGCTGGTGATCATCACGTAGGTGATGGGGGTGATGCCGATGAAGGCGATGACCACGCCGGCTACCAAGTTGATGACGAAGAAGATGCCGATGTTCATCAGGTCGGTGATGTTCAGCCGTCCTGCTTTTGCATCTTTCGGGGTGGTGTGGGGAGTACTGGGCATGATGTTTCCTTTCAGATTAGGCTGCTTGTGCGTAGCACTGGGTTGGGGGCAAGTGGCTTGTCAGGTGAGTGAAACAGGTGTGGCATGAACTCTAAATTTCGCCTTCTTCTACGTCGCTGCCGACGATGTCGGCGATCAGGTCGGACAATTCTCGGACCGTTGGATGGTTGAATACGTCACGTATGGAGATCTCTACTGACATTTCTCGACGAATCGAGTTAGTAAGCCGCACGGCCGTGAGCGAGTCGGCACCGATGGTGAAGAAGTCATCGTCGATGCTGATCTCCTTGGGCCCGAGGAGTTCTTGCAAGATGGTAATGATACCCGAATCTCGGTGATTACGAGAGCGTTCCCTTGTTTGTGGTTGTTCAAAGGTTTTTCCTTCTAAACTCTTGCGATCAATCTTGCCGTTCCAAGACCGTGGTAGCCCATCAATGCGTGATATCACGCGTGGACGCATATAGGCAGGGAGAGACTCGGCGAGGTGGTTATTGAGTGCTGCCATGTTAAAGCCCTCATGCGTAACAACGTAGAGAACAATGCCATGGTCGTTGACAGCGACGCAATCGCGGAGTTCGTTGAATTTTCGTGCTGTTGACTCGATCTCACCGAGTTCGATGCGGTAGCCGTTGACCTTAACCTGACCGTCCTCGCGCCCCAGGAAGATGATGTGACCAAGGTGATTGTAGAGGGCCTTGTCGCCCGTGCGGTACATTCGTTCGCCGGTGCGGGGGTGGGTGATGAATGATGCTGCGGTCTTCTCTGGGTCCTTCCAGTACCCCATGGCCAGGCCACGTCCGGCAATGTAAAGGTCTCCCGGCACATGCGTGGGTCGGGGGTTCAGGGCCTCATCGAGGATGTACATTCGCTGATTTGCCAGCGGCGTTCCATAGGGAATGCTGGTACGCGAGGCATCATCGACGCCTACCTCGTACCAGTTTGACCATATCGATGCCTCGGTAGCACCCCCAGCAGCGAAAACTGTGCAGTCCCGGAAGAGGGTGCTGACCTGGTAAGCGATATTTACAGGTATCCAATCTCCGCTGAGTAGTGCCGACCGTACGGAGGAACCAATGAGGCTCCGTTCGCGGAGGTGTTCCACGTACATCGAAAAAAGTGCTGGCACAGAGTTCCACAGCGTCACCGAGTGCGTAGTTACGGCATCTGCCCAGCACTGCGGATCACGTTTGTCTGCTGGAGATGGCAACACCAAGGTAGCACCCCGCGCGAACATCCCGAAGATGTCGTATACCGATAGATCGAAGTTTAGCTCTGAAATCCCCAATATCCGGTCGGTCGGAGTCACCCCGAGGCGTTCGTTGACATCGACAATCGTATTGACCGCCGACTCGTGGGTGATGGCTACTCCTTTGGGAGTGCCCGTCGTACCAGACGTGTAGATGACGTACGCAAGCGAGCTGGGTGTCGGACTCGATTCGCTTAAGGCCTGGTCACCAGGCCGATGCCGGGCGACATCGGCCAGAGTGATGACTGTGCAGTGCTCGGCTAACGCAGCGAAATCATCGTCCGGATGGTCCATCGCAACAATGGATGCACCCGCATCGTTGATGATGGAAGTGTTACGCCCCACCGGTTGGTCCACGCTCAGCGGCAAGTAGGCGCATCCGGCCTTCATTGCGCCTAGTACCGCTGCGATCTGTTGTGCGGACTTTTCCATCATGATGCCAACGAGATCACCAGGCGCCGGGTCAGTTGCAGCAATAAGCTGGGCCCACTTATCCGACTGCTCATTGAGTTGCTCGTATGTCCATTGCGTGGTGGCGTCTATCACCGCGAGGTTGTCACCATGCTCGGCAAGTCCCTTCTGATACAGCCCCAGTAGGCTCTTATCCGCTCCGGGGAGTTCCCGGTCTGTGTCGTTGATTCGATCTGCGGTGGGCGCGTTGGTCGTCGGAGCTATGGTACTGGTGGGCGCGTTCCAGAGTTCAGGGGACTCTGCGAGGTGCGAGAGAGTGGCTGTAAGGCTGGTGAAAAGCTCCGCCACCATGTCGTCGGGGAAGATCGCCTCGACCGCGTCCATATTCAGCATCAGGCCACCATCGTGTTCATAGACCTGGAGGTCCATCCATACCTGTGGCGTCTGCGATAGGCCATGATCGATTACGCCCAGGTAAGGACTCTGATCTGACTCGGGGTGCTCCACGACGCCCAGGCCACACGTGAAGACCACCGGCATGGTTACCCGAGCACCGCGTTGCTTAGTAAGCATTCGCTGCACCGACACGCCGGAGACACTGCCGTGATCGAGATTGCTGAACATGCGCCTGTGTAGCGCTGCAGCGCGGTCCCGGAACGATGGTGCACACTGGGTATCCACGCTGAGAATAGATAGGCTGGTGAAGTCGCCAACTATGTGGTCAACCTCGGGGGCGAACCGAGTGCGGTCGAACCGGGTCAGGTTGATGCTAAGTCGCGGCTCATCGCTGTACCTCGCTAGGACTTCGGCGTATACCTCGGCTAGGAATACGGCTTCGGTCATCCCCTCCTCACGTACCCGTTGCTTAATCCGGCGCCACTTCGCAGCGTCCACCAGGGCGTGGTGGCGGCAAAACTGCGAGGTATTAGCGCCGTTTGTGTCGGTCACCGGCAACTGCGGTGCAGGATAAATAGTATCCACTGCCGATTCCCAATAGGCTTGGTCACGCTTATGGATGTCGCTGTGTGACAGTTCAATCGTGGCTTCGACATAGTCTTTAAATGAATAGGGGATTGCCGGATCGAGACTGTCTACGCCGTGGTCGTAGGCCTGCTTCCACTCACGGAAAATGTGGAACATGCTCCAGCCGTCGATAAACAAGTTATCGAAACTTAAAAGCAGTCGACCCGCGTCGGGCTCGGCTACGTAGCGCACGTCAAAGCATGGCCACTGAGTGGGATCAAACTTCTGGCGGGACATTTCCTCTCGGATTTCATCGAGAGTATCCTCATTGTCGGCGTTGCCGGAGCGAATGAGGGCAATGCGGTAGCGTGGTACTTCGGGCAACACACGCTGACTCAATCCGTCCTCACACACGACGGTGCGCAGCATGGGATGGCGTTTAATCAGGGCATTGAACGCGTCTTCCACTCGCTCCGGGGCTAGGCAAGCAGTGGACATTTCAAAGTAACAGTGGCTGGAAACGTCGCCGAGTTCGATGGCTCCAGAGCTGCCGATGAGATAGGACTGCTGCACCTCAGTCAGCGGGAACGGAGCGTACTGTTCAGACCCGTGAACAATCTTGGGAAGATCCGATTGCTGGTGGGGGACTTCGGCTATCTGGTCAATTCGGGCGGCCATGTCGCGCAGCAACGGAACGTCAAAGATATTCTCTAACGGAAATTCCACGCCAAAACACTGTTCGATGGTACGGCGCAGGCGTGTTGCTGTGAGAGAATCACCACCCAAGCGAAAGTAGTCTGAGTTCACGTTGGAGCTGGTGTGCAGCAGCTCATCCCAGATATCGATGAGCCGTTTCTCGGTGGCGGTGTGCGGAAGTTCGGTGACAGCGGGCTCGTTGTCGAAGTATTCCGGCACTAATGCTGTGAGCGCTTTGCGGTCAATCTTGCCGTTGCTGGTGAGTGGAAACTTCGCTAGCTCCAGGATGCGTTTCGGTAGCATGTACTCCGGAAGGCGGGTGGCCAGTAGGTTTGTAGCCTTGGCATAGTCAGAATCGCATAGTGTGACCGATTCGTTGGAACTAGCGCGTTCGGCGATGATAAGCGCCGTCGTTTTAGTGATCTCTACATGCTCTACAGGTTTCCACCCAGTGCGCTGCAGGATTTCTTTCCAGCTGCGGGCGCTGAGTAGTACTGTACCGGTTTCGGCCCGAGCGTCCGTGGTATTGTTGGCAATAAATGCGGCGGTGATATCGGACATCGGGGAGGGGGCAGTGGGCTCTACCACCACCATCGTTGCTCCAGGGGCGCTGAGGCCCCAGGCCTCACAGAGCGTTTTCTCGATGTCCTCGCTCTGGTGCAGCGTCTGGTTGCACAGCACCAAGTCCGCCTTCGTCACTGCCTCCCCAGGAGTCGGTTGGGGCGTGCTAGTGACTCCGAGCTGGCGGTACGTGAAGGTGTTACCAACACGTTGTCCGGCATGTTCGAGGTGATGACGATAGGGATCAGCGAGCACGTATGCGCTCGTCCCCGCGATAGCCGCGTAGTCCGCAGAGGCCTCGGGCCGGCGTGACCCGATCTCAAGAATCTTGAGCTCGCTGGTTGAGTGGGTACTGCATTCACGCACAACCGCGCCGAGGACCCGGTGAACCAACCGACCCAACGGACGGGTTGCGAGGAATTGCTCCACCGACATCGAATCTGGGCTTTGGATGAACTCAGCGATACTGCGCTGCTTCTCCGCCATTACGAAGGCTTGCTCGAAGGGGGTGACAAAACGCTCTAACGCGCCGAACGACTCGTCGTCTAGAAGCAAGTCTGCGGTAGCCGGGTGTTCATCTGCTTTGCCTAGCCATGTCTGCCAGCGATTACGGTGTTCGCGGAGGTGGTTTGGGGTCCCCACGCCGGTGAGTTGCTCCTCCCAGCGTCGCATCACTGAGAAGGCATATGCGGTCTGTAAATGCTCATCGTGCTCGACGGACGTGCGGATGTCGCCCTCGGTCAGCACGTCGTTGACTTTGGCGCGCAATGACGTCGCAAACTGCTCCGGAGTAGTTCGGGCAACATGTGACGGTGTGAACTGAGCAAACGTAACCAAAGATGGTGACGATGATGCACCTTGGTGCGTGATACACACGGCACGCTCTATTGGCAGCAACGCTTCACACGCGGACTCGATCTCGCCGAGTTCGATGCGGTGGCCACGAACTTTGACTTGGTTATCCGAGCGGCCTAAAAACTCGATCGTCCCATCGGCCCAGAACCGGCCCATATCGCCTGTGCGGTACCAACGTGAGTCCTCCGAGATTACGAACTTAGTTTCGGTGAGTCCGGGGTCGCCGACATATTGTGTAGCTACGCCCAGGCCGCCAATCCACAGCTCCCCCACAGAATAATCGGGACAGTCCTGGCCATTGCTGGACACCACCCGGTACATCTGTTTGGCAAGCGGCCGACCATAGGGAATTGAGGTCCACTCGGGTGACACTACATCGAGGTCGAGACCATTGGACCAGATAGATGCCTCCGTCGCACCGCCCATAGCTAATAGGTGTGCCTGCGGGGTAACCGTGCGCATGCGCTCAGGCAGGCTGGTATCAATCCAGTCGCCAGATAGCAGAACATGGCGTATGCTGCTGAGCTTGCCCGGTGTCCGATCAGCCGCAGATAAAAGCATCTCAAACAAAGTAGGCACCGAATTCCAGATAGTTATGCCTAAACTATCCACCAGCGATACCCACTTCTTGGCGTCGCGGCGCGCATCATCTGGGATGGTTACCAGTTCGCCGCCAGCAGAAAGGAGCCCGAAGGCGTCGTACACCGAGAGATCGAAATCAAAGGAAGATACGCTTAGTAGGCGGTCTGTCGGACCAACGCCCAGGCGACGGTTGATCTCGCTAATGGTGTTCCATGCAGCACCGTGGCAAATCTCGACTCCTTTTGGTGTTCCAGTGGTCCCAGAGGTGTAGATTACATAGGCCGGGTCTTGTGGATGCAGCTGCGGAAGATTGGCTGTGCCGGTAGCGCTCGTGAAATCTACTACCTGAACTGCAGTTTCGCTCAGAACCTTATCGGGTCGGTCAGTAATCAGATGCGTTACTTGGCTTGCCCCCAAGAGAGCGGCAATACGAGATTCCGGTTGCTGTAGACTCACCGGTACATATGCTCCGCCCGCCATCATCGCGGCTAGCGCACCAATAATCTGGCGAGGACCACGCTCCACCATCACTGCAATCAAAGCGCCTCGCCCAACCCCGGAATTCACCAAAGCAGAGGCGATGGTGGTGGCTTGCTCTTCCAAATCTTGGTAGGTAATAACGTCGCCGCTTGCACTGCGAATGGCCGTGGCCTGGGGGTGGCACCGTGCAGCGGCAATCACCTCATCGACAAGGGTGGTGTCAGGCAGCCGCCAAGAGGCAACTTCGGCACGTGACGCTCGACGGGCCTGCGCTCCTGGGCTCTCTACCGGGTCTGAATGCGAGAGATCGTCGGTGATTGCCTTGTCAATCTCCATCACTAGGGTGGCGAAGAGATCGTCCAGCATCTTCTCGGGGAACAACTGTTCAACTGCGTCGCAGACGATTAGGAAGCCGTTGACGGTGGTGAAGACTTGGAGGTCAATCCACACCTGGGGGGTCTGGGAGATCATGTAGCTAATCTCTCCGAAGGTATCTATAAACTCTTGGCCAACCAGTGGGTCTCCCAGGTTGCAGGAGAACACCACGGGAGCCAAAACTTGCTCACCTCTGGAAGCACGTAGGTCTCGCAGCACCCGCACCGCCGAATACTGTGAATGTGACGAATCCTCATAGAAAGAGGCCTGTATATCCTTGAGGTCCTCGCTGAAAGTGCGGCGTGTGGACTGATCGATACTGGTGAGTGTCAGGGCGGTAAAGTCTGCGACGACATTCTTTATCGCTGTGTCTGAACCGCGGTTGAACAGAGGTACGGCCATGAGGAATTTTTTATTCTCGCTCCATTGGCCGATGGTGCGGGCGTAGGCGGTCAGCAACACCATTGCTGGGGTAGTAGCGTGGTGTTCACACACCTCACGCAAGCGCGACCAAGTTGCCGAATCGAATGATCGACTGCGGCGTACAAACCGGTGTGCTTGTTCCTCGTTGGTGCCGTGGCTCATCGGCAAGGTTGGGGCACCCGGCAACTCGGAGAGGCGATTGCGCCAGTATGCCTGGTCACGGTCGATATCGGCGACGCCTTCGCGAGCGTGTCCAGCGAGGTAGCGAGCGAAACTCCACGACGGGTCGGCGTCGGGGGCTTCACCGGTGGCGTAATGGTGGGCGAGGTCGTGCAAGATAATTTGGAAACTCTGCACATCGCACACAAGCAGGTCGATATCGAAGTGAATAACTGCTACATCCTGAGGGAGGAGGCTGACTTCTAAAGATACCACATGGCCGGTAGCTATGTCCAACAGTCGGTGCGAAAGGCGTTCGCGCGTGGATAGCAGAGCTTCTTCGCGCGTGGACTCGTCCATCTTGGTGAGGTCATGAACGAGGATGGTGGGGTGGGGCGGCTCTGGCAGCACATATTGCTTGCCATCTTCGGTGTAGCAGGCGCGCAACATCGGGTGGGAACGTAGCAGCGTCAGCCAGCTTTGTTGCAATCGGTCGATATTGATACTGCGGGATTCGACCTCTACGTAGCCGTGGGTGCCCACCCCGCCCAGTTGCTGCGAGGAATTGCGGCCAATCCAATAGGCGTATTGGACATCTGTGAGGTCAAAGGGTACGGAATCGTCGATGGGAGCGGCAAACCCATCTTTGGGGGACTCAATGGCGTCAGTGCTGTGGTTTGGTGTGGATTCTACAAGCATCTTCGCCCACTGCCTTACCGTTGGGGCGCGCATGAAATCTCCAAAGGAGACGCGGTGTCCCTGTTTCATCCAATCAGCGAGCAGACGGACTGTTGGAAGTGACTCCAGGCCGTGGGAGAGCAGGTTGTCGTCGATGCCGATTTCGGCATCTTCGCCGAGGATCTGGTGGAGCGAGGCGAGGAGTTCTTCGCGAATTTGTTCCTCTTTGATCATGGTCTTGTCCTCTCAGCTTTGTTCGGATTCACGGTCAGTAAATTGCGCTGCCGCGAGAGCACGCAGCTTTTTCTTGTCGACCTTGCCGATGTTGATCAGTGGAATTTCGTCGACAGTGATCACCTGGTCCGGCACCTTGTATCGGGCTACGCCTCGGGTGAGGAAATCATCCAGAATGGCGGAGCGGTTAACGCCTGGTTGGGCGACGATGGCTGCAACGGTGCGCTCTCCCAGTGCTCTATCTGGCATTGGGAAGACGGCTGCAGCACTAATGCCTGGAGTTCCAGACAGGAGTGTCTCGACCTCAGAAGGGGAGACGTTTTCGCCCAGGCGATTGATCTGTTCAACCACGCGCCCGCACAGCACCAGGTTGCCGTCCTCGGTAAGGTAGCCACGGTCACCGGTGCGGAAGAAACCATCCTCGGTGAAACAGTCCGGGGTATCGCGGTTTCCTTCGTAGCCGAAGAAAGTATAAGGGCCCTTTTCTAGTATCTCTCCCGGCTCGCCTCCCGGGCCATCGATTACCAACTCGTCAGCATCGGAGATGGGACGACCTTGCGTGCCAAGAATCACCGCTGGAGGGTCATCAATACGCGTGAACGTAGTGATGCCTTCACCCATGCCATAACCCTGGTGGATACGCACACCGAAACGATCCTGTATTGCCTCACCTAAGCCGTCGTTAAGCGCCGCTGCGCCAATGATAATTCGCTCCAAGGAAGAGAAATCTGCGGGAAACCACTCTGCGGCCTCCACCCACACCTGGGCTACCGCAGGAACTAGTGCAGTCAGCGTGACCCCGTGGGTCGCAATGGCCGGAAACGCCTCATCGAAGGCTGCGCTGGTGCACAGAACCACAGTGCCGCCCGAAAGCAAGGTGCCCAGAATCCCGGGCTGAGCTAAGGCGAAATCATGAGAGGTAGATAGAACCGCCAAGTATACCGTATCTGGCCCGACGCCGCAGCACTGTGCCGCCGCACGGGTGTTATATGCATACGCCTCATGTACCCGGGGAATTATTTTTGGCATGTTCGTGGTTCCGCCAGACAAAAGATTCAGCGCAACGCTGCGTGGATCCGGCCACTTAGTAGGCGGAGAACATTTGGTAGAAATCGGGGCAGTGAAGAGACCTGGCAGAACTCGGTACGAGGACTCCTTGTCGTGCGTGGGTCCGTTATCGGCCCACAGTTCTTTGAGTCCGAGCTCGCCGGGTCCCATAGCCTCTACCATGGCTACGGTGTCAAAACCGAGATGGTCGCGGCCACCGATATAAGCAACTGGGTGTAAAGACTCACACAACGCTGCAACTTCGGCCTCTCTATGCGCGGGAAGCAACAGGGTTGGGATAGCACCCACGCGCATCAGCGCAAGCAGAGTCACCACATACGCTGCGGTGTTTGGCAGTTGCAGTAGCACGTGGTCTCCTGGCGAGAGGCCGCTTTCTCGTAGCTCCTCGGTGAACACACAAAGTGATTGCTCGAGTTGTGCGTAGGTCAGGTGTGCGTCGTCAGCGATGACAGCTACATGGTCCGAATAAATCTCGGATGATTCGAACAGTTCCTGGCACAGGCTTTTTCGGGCCAGGTGGCCGGTGCCTTCGTAATGCTTCAACACACTGTTGCGGTCGATATCGCGCCCTCTCATGCAAACTCCAAATCAATCGTGCCTGTGCCGGAACGGCAGGTGAGGCCGCCGTCGACACCAACGTGCTTACAAATGCTTAATGTCTTCTCACTGGCCGCAAAATCGATGTCGGTTATGTGGGTAATCCCGTTAGGATGCGGGGTGTTGCGATGGGTATCAATGGCAAAGGGGGTCACGAAAAGCGGGATCGCCCAGTCGTCGGGTGACAGACACCAGCAGGCGAGCCGTCTGCCAGCGGGATCCTTGCGGGAGAACGGGATTGTCAGGCTCTTGGTTTGATGAGAATCAAAAATCTCCTTTATGTGGTCAAATTCCTTGCGCTGCGCATCCAGTACCACCCGTGAGTACCCCTGTGACATGGTGGCGAATCTGTCATAGGAGTCGACGAATTTTCCATTGCCAGTAAGGTGTAAAAGTTGGCGGAAAAACGGTGGTACGTCGGCTCGCTCTCGTATCTCCAGGTAGGGACCCTCGCAGAAATAAATAAGCGCGCTTGCAGCGTTTTTCTGTTGTCCTGGTTCAACGTCAAAGCCGCGCGAACGGAAGTAATTAATTGAGTTCTCTAGGTCGTCTGCTTTATAGATAATGTGTCCCACATTAGCCATTTCGTTGTTCCCTCTCCGTGAAGAACGGAAGTAGTGAGGGTACGTTCTCCTGTAGCAGGCAGGTGGCATGAGAACCGGCCACGGCATGTATCTGCAGGTTGCCGAGCACGGTCGCTGGCCAATCGATGTCTCCGCCTAGGCTCGGGTAAAAACCAGTTACACCTTCGGTAGGCTGCAGTACGACTACATCACCGAAATAGACATCGGGGACGTAGTCGATGGTTCCGAGTAACGAATGCCGGAAGACATCGTATAGGATGTCCAGCATCCCGCGAGTGGACTCGGAGTCTGTGTCGAATTCACGGATGCTTCGGTAGATGAGTTTGCGGCGCGCCCTGGGACTCAACACCGCCATCTTTTGGAAGAACTCCCCGATATCTGCGTATGGGCCTTCAAGGGTACACAGTTCTTCGTCACTGATATTGCGGTTGATGCCATCAAGGGTGTGCTCCAGGGCTGCTGCGAGGGTTTTGAGGTCGAAGTTCGCCCCCATTGCACTTAGGTCAGCGTTGAAAATGCACCCATAGGCGAGCTCACACAGCAGTTCATTAGTGACCCGGTGCGGGCACTGGTGGGTGCTGATGCAAGTTACCTGGCGCACGTCGCGGCCGAGTTCGGTGAGCGCCTTCGCGGTCTCCAGCGCTAACATACCGCCAATGCAGTAGCCGACCAACTGATAAGATTCCATATCCAACTCATCAAGTTCCTGGGCGTAGCTCTGGGCCAGATCCCTGATCAGCGTACGGGTTGTGTAGTCCAGGAATCGATCTGCGTCACCAGCGGTAAAACCAACGTGGGCAATCTCTGGCTGGCGTTGAAGCAGTTCGGGCATCAAGAACTCGTAGTCCTTCAGGCGGCCAGTGCCAGCGTGGATCATCACGCGGCAGAACGTTGCGTCCTTCGGCAATCGGTATACATGCAGATTTGAAGACCCAGTTGGAGAGCCACTGGCTACAGTAGACAGAGCAGTCAGTTCAGGGGAGGTATGATTAGCAGAATTAACGGCTTTTAATGCTTCGGGTTGACAGCTACTTCCTGCAGCCTGTGCTAGCGCGGAAATGCCTGCGATGGTTGGCACCTTGAGTACGCCACGCATAAGGGCGTCCCACGTGTGCTGCTGTAGGCCAGGTATTTCTTGGCGGAGCCGGGTTACCGTTTCGGCCATGAGCAGTGAGTCACCCCCAAGCGCATAGAAGTCATCATTGCGCCCAACCTCCGTGGTGTCGAGGACATCGCGCCAGATAGTCGCTATCTGCTCTTCCGTTTCGTTGCGTGGAGGATCGATCCGGTTGTTGGGGCTTCCCACCGGTTCTAAGCAGAGTTGCGCTAGGGCCTTGCGGTCTACCTTGCCATTTGAGGTTAACGGCAATTCCGGTAGTACATTGACGGAAGCCGGAACCATGTAACCCGGTAGGTGAGTACGCAGGTAGCCCAGAATGTCTTCACTGTTGAGCGTGGGGACATCGTCGTCATCGGCACCAACGATGATGAGTCGTTGCCCGCATTCGCGCAACGGGTCACTAGTGTTTGGATACTCCGCGATGCGGTGCATCTGGGTATCCCTGAAGACCTGATCCCACTGCGCGTCCTCGATGAACACCTTGTGTGATTCCGCACGGTGGTCCGTGAAATCAACCAGATTCATCTTGATGGACACCGAGATAAGGGCTGCGTAAAGTTCAGTGATCGGCTCTACTATGACGATCACGCCCCCGGGGCGGCGCAGCTGCTTTAAGCGGGTGAATGACTCCTCGATATTTACTGAATTATGCAGTACGTTGGCGCACAAAATGATGTCGTAACCGCCGAACTCTACATCTTGCGATGTGCAGTCTGAGTTCATATCAAACAGGCCATAGGTCATGGCACCACAATGCGCGAACATTTTTTGGGCTTTATGTAGGAAGAATGTCGAAATATCGGTGAAGCGGTATTCGATTACGTTCTCGGGGAGTCGGCTAACAATTTTTTCCGTCGTAGCACCTATGCCAGCGCCGACCTCGAGGATCCTTACCGGATGATCAGCGTGGTGCTCGGCAATGCCGATCACTGCCTCTGCGGCCGCAGCATTCATCGCCTTGCTAATGCGGTTTTCGCCGTAAATGGTGCGGGCGTTATGGGTATCTCCCTCCGGGAAGAACACCTCGGTGGGACTGATCTCTCCGCGCAACTGGGAAAGAAGCGCCTCAGCTGCGTGCCGTTGGTAATTGAATAATTCCTTACTGTTATTGATTTCCGCTTCCATGTTGCCGAACTGATCCCAGGCCTCTCCGAACACGAAGAAGTCCAGGGTCTGTTGGCTGACAGTCCAACCCTCATCATCCTTAGTGGCTAAGCCTTCTCCAGTCAGAATATTGAGCCAACGGGTTATGAGTTCGCGATACTCTTCGGAGGGATGGATCGCCGCGGTGATTTCCGTAAGAGTGTGGTATTTTCCTGCAACGAGGAAAACACCGGCTTGTTGGAAAGCCGCGAGCAAAGCAGCCATCGCGGCTTCGTTTCCCAGCCGCATCCATGTGGCAAATATTCCCGTGTCAAGGCTCGTATCTGCAGGTGTCCAGCGCTGCTCAAGCATTGTACGGAGCTCCGAGTTTCTGATTTGCCCAGCATCCTTGAGCTCATCTTTGTCGCTCTGTGCATCAGTGACGAAAGCATGTAGTTTAATTGGGTCACTGGTTTCCTGGGCGAGTACTATAGCGCGTTCGACGAAGTCGTTGGATTCGAGGACTCCTTCTATCTCGCCGGTTTCCACTCGATAGCCGTTGATTTTTAGTTGATTGTCCCGACGGCCGTGAAACTCGATTACGCCGTCTGGGCGGTAGTTTCCTATATCCCCGGTAGCGTACATACGTGTGCCATGCTTTTCGGAAAAGAAAAATTTCTCTGCTGTGGAGGTTGGATCGTTGAGGTAACCGGTGGCTAGGCTTTCCCCGGAAATATGGATTTGCCCTCGCACCCAGTCCGGACACTCATTGCAGGCCTCGTCGAGCACCCACATTCCTTGGTTGGGTAACGCGGTACCATATGGTATGCTAGTTTCATTTGTGTGACAGGTCATCGGGTGGAAAATCGACCATATTCCGCCCTCCGTGGCGCCGCCGAGGCTGATGAGTTCAGCATTAGGGAAGTGGGGTGCAGCATGCGCTGGGAGAGTGCCCGGGATCCTGTCTCCGGACAGCATAACCAGGTCTAGGCTGAGGATGTTCGGGTGACGGGTCACCTCTACCTCTCGCACAAGCATTTGGAACAGTGCAGGAACAGAGTTCCAGGTATCGACGTTGTTATCAACAAGGAAATCGATCCATTTGCTGGGGTTTCGCGATTCCTCGTCTAACGGCAGGACCAAAGTGCCACCGCTTGCGAAGGTACCGAAGATGTCATACACGGATAAGTCAAAGGATAACTTCGATACCCCCAATACCGTGCGTCTTTTATTTCGGCCGAGGAGATTGTTCACGCTATCTATGGTGTTCATTGCAGCCGAGTGCGTAACGACAACACCTTTTGGAATTCCGGTGCTGCCTGAGGTGAAGATGATGTAGGCGGTTTCGGTGGGGGAAACCGGTGAGGCTATGGTGCCACTGTACTGTATCGGGCTGAGAGTATCGACGTTGATGTTGGAGATATCGGTATTTTCTTCGGAGAAATGAGAATTAGTGATGACGTTGGCAGGACGACACGCTTCTATCATTGAACGTTGGCGGATTGCGGGTTGCTCGTGATCGATCGGCACGTAGGCTGCACCAGTTGATACCACGGCAACAGCGGCAGCTATTTGCCATACTCCGTTACCTAGGACGATGGCAATGTAATCTCCGGGACCGACATCAGAGAGCTCATGCTGTAATGCCCCGACGTAGCCAGCCAGATGTTGGTAGCTGTAGGTTTTTCCGCCACACACCAGCGCTGGCTGGTGTGGGTGCTGCTGGACGTTATCCCAAAACCCGTCGTGGAGGCATCGGGTGGTCTGCTGTACGTGGGTTTTGTGAATGCGGTTACGGATGGCGATCGTCTTATCGGGCAAGTGGACTGAATCAGTTTCCTGCCACGCCGAACCGTCGTCGACCAGGCGATCGAGTAGGTCGGTAAATGACTCCCACATGTCGTCGATCAACGCCGGTTCAAAGACGTCCTCTCGCACGTCCCAGTTGACGTTGCAAGAGCCTCCGTCCTGGAATGCCTGACAGTCAATCCATACCTGCGGCGTTCGGCTTACGCCGGAGACAAGGTTGTAGGCCGGACCATTGTTGTGCGGTGTGTCTGCACCCAACGCGCTGGTGAATACTACCGGGATTACCGCGGGCTGCCCGGTAGTGCGGGCTATATCGCGCAACACGTCAACCCCGGAATACGCAGCGTGTGATAGCTCTTCGGATAGCTGCTCCTGGGTTGCGTGCACGCGCTCACTAAAGGTTCCAGTGTGCGGATGACAAGCATGTAGGGTCATCTCGGTAAAGTCTCCGATAATACGGTTGATTCCGGCAATGGCAGAATCTCGGTTCATCGAAGTGACATTGACGCAAAAGTCACTTGTGGAGGACCAACGGCGCAGTACATCGGCGTAGGCGGTAAGTAGCGTCGCCGAAGGAGTGACGCCGTGAGTGCTTGCTGCGTCGGTGAGCTTTGACCATGCTGCTGGCGAGCATCGCCAGGTACGCCGGGTGAAACGCACCGGCATTTCGGATGTGCGATCGGCTGAGGTCAGCGTCGGCAGTAAGGGTTTGCCGGACAACGAGGGGATGATCTCGGACCAGTACTTTTTTGCATTGGTGCGTGCAGCGAAGCCAGCGGCACTCTGGCTGTGGTGGTTACGGGAGGTGATTATATCCCGAAACGTGGTGTCCTCTAGTTCCGGTAGAACGTTACCTGCGTAGAGAGTTAGAAGTTCCTCGACCATCACCCTCACGCTTACAAAGTCGGCGATGATCATGTCCACCGAAAACTGTAGGATGCTGCATTCGTCAAATTGCAAAAGCTGGAATTCGTGCAGTGGCCAGGTGCCCAACGGGTAGCTACGGTTTTCCAATTTTGCGCGGTGACGAAGATACTCGGCGTCCGGGACATCTGGGTTGTGGCCCGCGAGGTCTACAGCTTGTAGCACCGGCAAACTGCGAGATTTAACCACCTGCAGCGAATCCGGTGGAACGACCACTGCAGAGAGCATGTCATGGCGCTGGATGAGTTCGTGCCAAGCCTGTTCAAGGCGGCTGCGATCAAGGCGTTCCGTTCGTATTTCGGCGTAGCTGTGGCACCCGGTGCCACCCAGATCATAGCCTTCGTTCTGACCGGTTGCGTATGCGCGCTGAATATCGGTCATGGGGAAGGGGGCGAACCGTGCTTGCTCATCATGCGGAACGGCCTCCCGCTCACGCAACCATGCCAAAACCTTTTCCTTATTTGACCTTAAGGCCGCGAGGTCTTCCTCGCGCAAGGAACCCTTGGGTGAACGGTAGTTGAGTCGATCGCCGTTCACCCATAGCGCTATACCGCGGGATTCAAGGTCGTTAATCAGCGCTGTGACATCCATGTTATCTCTCCTGTGTTCCGGTGGTTGGGGTTGTTTCGCTCAATGGGGGAGGTATGAGACTCCCCCAGCGGCCACATCAGACTCTCGAGACTGAGTGGTTCGGCATGCATAGCTGCTTGGACGGTACATGTGGGACCCAGTAATTGTCCGGTGCGCGCCCAGACTGCGCACAATGCCAGGAGGTATTCGGCTTCTTGCGCTTCGTTCTTGGAGCACGCCAACTTGTCATATACTTCGTTCAGAAACTCCGCAATGCCTGCAGGCCAGGTATGGTCGTAGAGGGCGACACGGGTAACGCACGGCTCGATAAGGAGATTCTCATGCAACTGTAGAGTGCTCAAACGATCATCGGCAGCAGTGCTTAGCAAGCCAGCTTGATCTCGTGGGATTGGGGTGTTTGGGTGCCAGATGATGGTTCCGTCAGTCTCGGTGAGCACCAGATTTCCGGCGTGCGTGAAAACAGTTATTCGATGCCCCACGTGAGCGAAATCGTCTGGCTTTTCTGGGTCGTTGTGATTAACCACGCGCAAGCAGAGCGGGGTTTTGCGTATCGAACCGGTGAGCGTAGTGAATATTCCGGTAACTTGGGTGTCGTCATCAAAGCTCCATGGGGTAAAACCGCCGGTAATCCTTCCGATGATATCGAGCGTTGAGAATAGAAAGTGAATGCTACATTCGGCGTCTATGTGGATGATTTTGAACTGCCTGGTTAGTGTTGTTGCGATTTCCAAGTACCGGGATATGGTTGGATTCCAGCGGTAGAAGGTGTTGAGCTTGAACTGCACGTTATTTTTCGCTGCCATCCGGTAGCAATCTACAGAGTCTTTCTTGTGGATCGGGTGCTCCATCACTACATGCTTGCCACGGCTTAAAAACTCTAGGGCGAGCTGCGTGCCGGAACCGCCAACGACGCTAGATCTGACCACCACACAGGCAAGATCAAAAGCGGGGAGATCTTCGATCTTGGTACACAGAGGTACGCCTAGCTGCTCTGCCAGCCGGCGCGACTGTTCGCTGCCCTGAGATAGGATTGCTACCAGCGAAAATTTATCCGCAAGCTTTTTTATCCCGTTGATGTATATACGGCCAAATGTTGTGCCGCATACGACGACGCGTACAGTGTTCATGCGACGGGCCTTTCTAGGTTCTGAGCCGAAATACCGGGGTTTTTAAATGAAGCCTGCATCGTCGTCATCACTCCATTGAGGTGCGTCGGTAGTTGCTGTAGGGCCGACGATTTTAATGTCGACGTTGTAAGAGGCCAGTGACGAGAGGACAGTTTGAGGGGCCGGCAGCTCATAGCCCCATTTCGGCCCGGTTAGTAGTTCGTCGCGGATAACGCTTTTTGTCGCTTCCGCAACAAAAAGAGCGGTGATGAAGGTGGAGTCCGGTGCGTGGACACTGCCTGAGACGCGAACAGGGCGGCCCCGTAGGGTGCCGTGGACAGTGGCTTGGATGGCAAACCAGTGGTTCTTTCCGGCATCGAGTTTGGTCTTCGCTGCAGCTATGTCTGCGCACAAATTCATGAGCGTGGTTGGGTCTGATATGTCGGTTTGTGAGAGCGCACGTAAAAGTAACTGCTGGGTGTCCCGGTCCGGTATGGCCGTGACCCCTATGAGGCGCGGAATAGAGAAATCTTGGGCCACCTTGCGTAGCTCGTTGGTGACGAACGGGCTTGCTATGAGTCCGTCATCGCTTGGGAAAGGTTCCAGATCTTCAGCGTGGATGCTCCCAGGTTGGTAAGCCACGAGGTCGCCGTCGACAATCATCTTCCCGGGATGTCCGTAGGAGTTGTGGGTACTTAGCACCACATCGACCAGACCCGACAGCCCGCCCCGGTCGCGTCCACCAGTGCAGAGAGTTACCGATTGACAGTCGTCGATTAGGCCCGCCAGGTGGCGTAGTAATAGACCGCTGAGACCGGGGGTAGCGCCGGCGTTGACCACGCACGGACGGTTGGTGGGATAGTTGTCGAATGAGTTGGCTCCGAACGGGTCTATATAGCCCACTGAGTCTGGTAGTGCCGACGCTACTGAGGTCTTGAGAAGACATGACGGTCCGGCGCAGTTGACGACGACATCAAGGTCACGGGAAAATTTGTTGACAGATTCCTCGTCGTGAGCGTCAACGATAGCGGTGCGCTCATCTGATGTGTGGTGAGACCGATTCCCGCAGTTCACCACATGTCCGCTAGCGCGCAACAGTGCGGCTACTTGGCGGCCTACTTCGCCATGCGAACCGAGAACCCCCACTCTTGCCGTCTCTCCTGTGCGAACCACTCAATGTCCTTTTCTTAGCGAGCACATAACGCCAGATAGCGCCGGTTTAGGTTAGGCTACCCTGCGCGGCAATGAGTTGCAATAGATAGAGGGTAAAACGGCTCTTCCCGATCTAGAGTGCGTAGCAACATAGCTACCTGGCTGGGGGTAGGGGTCGTTGGGCCGGGTCAAAAGGATAGGCAGGGGGTGTTTTGGTGGTGTCGTGGCATAGCAAGAGGCCCTAGACGGTGCAAGATGGTCGTTATCACACAGTCCATCCAGCCACCTAGGGCCCTGACCATGAACTTGTGCAGGTATCAAGCTCCGGGTTTCGTAGAGGCTGTTTTTCTTGGTTTTCTACGCCACAGAGGATGCGACAGCGGTGGTGGTGGCCCATTCGGTGTGGACCTGGTTCGGTGGGCGGTAGCCCACCGATGAGGGCAACCGGGTCTGGTTGTACCACCCGACTGGGGTTGCCCGCAAATTGTTGACAGTTGAGTTAGGTGTCTAGGCCGCCTGGGCGGTGTGCTGTTGGAGGGCAAGCTCGTACTCGATAGGGCTTTGCATCCCGATGGATGAGTGGATTCTTTTGTGGTTATAAAACCCCTCGATCCAGGCGGAGATATCGCTGTAAACTTGTCGCCTAGTGGCGTAAGCACGGCGGTAGAACTTCTCGATCTTCAAACTCGCCCAGAACGACTCCGCCATTGCATTATCCCAGCACACCCCGGTCCGACCCATCGACAACGTCGCGCCAATGTTCGTTGCAAATCGCGACAGCTGTGTAGAGGTGAACTGACATCCACGATCCGCGTGCAGTACCACCGCCTCTGGCCTGGCGTTGCCACGGTTGTCCATCGCCATGGCCAGGGCCTGTGTAACCAAGTCAGTATTCTGCTCATCTCCCATGGCGTAACCCAGCACCCGCTTGGAATGCGCATCTCGAATAGCGATGAGATACCCCCAGCCCTCACCAGACCTTAAATACGTAAAATCCGTGATCCACACCTTGTCGATCGCACCCCGGTCCCACACGCGTTCGCAATGATCAAGGTGGGCCATCGCCACCGTGCCGAACCCGTGGTGGCAGGCGAAACTGTCTAGTGGATATAGCCTCTAGACCTTGGCGTTTTAGGCTGGCAGCGACGCGCTTTTTATCCACCTGGATGCCGTAGTCACGCTGTAAGGCCGCGGCCAGGCGTGGGGATCCGTGGGTTTGTGCATAGTCGAAAAATAGTTGCCGAACCATCCGGTCAAACCGTACTCGGGCAGTTTGTTTGTCCGATGCTGCCAGCCGCCGTGCGAACCACTGATAGAACCCAGCCCGGCTGACCTCGAGCAGGCGCGCCATCAGCGCGATGGGAAACTGTGCCTTCTGCGCTGCCATTAGCTCAAACAGTTCTTGTTTTGTTGCTTGGCTGCGAAGAAGGCGCTTGCTTTTCCCAGGAACTCGTTTTCCATCTTCAACGTGGCGATATCCCGACGCAGCTTGCGGATCTCGGCTTTGAGTTCGTCTGGTGTGGCCTCGCTCTGCTGCACTGCATCTAGTTCTACGCGGCGAGCTTTTAACCACCATCCGAGCACCTGAACCGTCCTGGGTTTTGTTCCGACCTAGTTTGAGGAAGGATCATCATCCATGGGTAGGAAGTTCCCACAAGATTTCAAGGAGCGCGCCGTCCGCCTAACCGACGAGCACCGCAAGGCCCACGATTGCTCCGCATGGCAGGCCGCCACGGTAGTCGGCGAACGCCTCGGAGTTAGCCTCCACACCATCCGCGGGTGGATGCAAAAGAGCTTGGAAAAGACCCCACCAGGTGACGATTTGCCATTTGAAGTACGCGAAGAAATGCAGCAGCTACGCAGCGAAAACCTCGAGTTACGCAGGGCAAACGAGATCCTCAAGGCCGCATCGGCTTTTTTCGCACGGGAACTCGACCATCCCGGACGCTAATGATCCGCTTCATCGACGAGCACAAGGATCATTACGGGGTCGAGGCCATCTGCCGGGTGCTCCGCGAGGACTTCTGCGAAGATTTCTACACCTCACGCGGCTACCGGGCGTTTAAGTCCCGCCCACCATCGGCCAGGGCGCTTCGCGACGAGGAACTCATTGAAGAGCTCAAGCGCCTACACGCCGACAATTTCGGGGTCTACGGCATCCGTAAGCTGCACCAGGCCATGGTTGACGAAGGTCACGACATCGGCTGCGACCAGGTCGGCAGGCTGATGAAAATCGCAGGCCTCAAGGGTGTGCGTCGTGGCCGCAACCCCGTGACCACCAAGCCTGCCAAGCAGCCCGATTCGCGCCCTGACCTGGTCAAGCGCAACTTCACTGCTGATGCGCCGAGCCGCTTGTGGGTCGCTGATATTACCTACGTCCGTACCCGTAGTGGGTTCGTGTACACGGCATTTGTCACCGATGCGTTTAGTCGCAAGATCGTCGGGTGGTCGACGAAGTCTTCGCTGTCAGCCGTGGCGCTGCCGATGGAAGCGTTGTCGCAGGCCATTCATTCAGCGAAAGGCCAGTTAGATGGGCCTTTGGTGCATCACAGTGACCGTGGGTCGCAGGGTGGATTCAATTGGTTGTCGCAACACCCTGAGCATGGAGGTGTGAGAAGGTGGCTACCAAGGACTGGAGTAAGAAGACCAGTGATATGCCGGTGGGGGTGCGGCGTCAGTGGCGTGCGGATCGGGCGTTGCGGCCTGCGATGCGTTCCCCGGGTAGGCCGGTTCCGTCACGGGCGGTGCAACGCCAGTTCTGGGGTCTGATCGCGACGGGAATCACCACTGCGCAGGCCGCCCTTCAGGTGGGGGTGTCCGTACCGGTGGGAACGAGGTGGTTCCGTCATGCTGGTGGAATGAGACCGTTAGCTTTGGACGAGCCCTCGGGGCGGTATCTATCGTTTGCTGAACGAGAGGAAATCGCGATCCTGTGGGAGAAACAGACGGGTGTGCGTGAGATCGCTCGACGGATTGGCCGCAATCCGGCGACGATTTCTCGTGAGCTACGGCGTAATGCTGCCACCCGTGGTGGCAAGCAGATTTATCGGGTAGGGGTGGCCCAGTGGAAAGCTCAGGAAGCCGCTAAGCGTCCCAAACAAGCAAAACTCGTGGATAATCCGCGCCTGCAAGACTATGTTCAGGAGCGTCTTGCTGGGACGGTCCGAGATGAAAACGGGGTCGTCATGGCGGGGCCTGATACGCCTGCGTGGAAGGGCCGGAGCAAACCTCACAGGGCAGACCGACGGTGGTTGACCGCGTGGAGCCCGGAGCAGATATCGCAGCGGTTAAGGATCGACTTCCCTGATGATGAGAGTATGAGAATCTCCCATGAAGCGATCTACCAGGCGCTCTATATTGAGGGGCGCGGGGCGCTGAAGCGTGAACTCGTGGCCGCACTGCGGACTGGGCGGGCCCTGCGTAAACCCCGCGCCCGGTCCAAGAGCAAGCCTAAAGGTCATGTCACCGCCGATGTTGTCATCTCTAACCGGCCCCCGGAAGCCTCGGATCGGGCGGTGCCCGGGCATTGGGAAGGAGACTTGATCATCGGTACCGGCAGGTCAGCGATCGGGACCGTGGTCGAACGCTACAGCCGGTCGATCCTGCTGGTGCACCTGCCCCGGTTGGACGGCTGGGGTGAACAACCAAGGACGAAGAACGGACCTGCCTTGGGTGGGTACGGTGCTGAAGCGATGAACACCGCCCTACAAACCGTGATGAAAGATCTACCGTTACAACTGCGTCAAACGTTGACCTGGGACCGCGGAACCGAGCTCGCTGACCATGCCGCTTTCACTCTAGCCACGGGCACGAAAGTGTTCTTCGCGGACCCACACTCGCCATGGCAACGTCCCACGAATGAGAACAGCAACGGACTCCTACGCCAGTACTTTCCCAAGGGTACCGACCTGTCTCGATGGACAGCCCAAGACCTCGCCGCCATCGCCTACACGCTCAACAACAGACCAAGAAAAGTCCTTGGATTTCGAACCCCAGCCGAAGTCTTCAATGAACAACTACAATCAATTCAAAACAACAGTGTTGCAACCACCGATTGAATCCAAGCAGTATGTGAGCATTGTCTACAACGAGCGCCTGGAAGAACACGGAATTAGTGCGTTTACCGACACTGTTGGTGATTCCTATGACAATACTATGGCTGAGAACGTCAATGGCCTCTCACAAGAACGAACTGATCCATAGGCGCTCGTGGGCCGATGTCGTCGACGTGGAAATCGCGACGCTCGAGTGGATGTCATGGTGGAACGAGTCACGGCTCCACCAGAGTCTGGGCTACCGTACGCCGGCTGACGTCGAAGCCTAGTTTTGGGAACACCACCCCAGTCAAGGAATAATGGAAATCAAGGCATAAGCCTAGGAACAAAACCCAGGGCACTTCAATTCGAAAGAACTCATACACCACTTCACCGGACTTGACCTACTTCGCCAGTGTTGATGAGTTTTACCGGGCCGTAGATGATTACATCTTCTGGTACAACAACGCCCGGCTTCAACAACGGTTCAAGGGTCTGACTCCGATGCAGTATCGGAATCAGACCCTTGAAGGCCTTAACCACCTAGAATTAAACCAGTCCAACTTTCGGGGGCTAGTTCAAACCGGAAGAGCCCCTTAAACTTGTACTCGGAAGTGCAGCCCAATCGAGGAGAATCTATGCAAGAAACGTTTATCAAAATTGGTGCCTGGACACTGCAAAAGGTCGCAGAAACAGTCATGAATAAAGCAGCCGAACGTAGCCAATCAGATCCGCCCGTAGCGCTCATCTGCGAGCTGCGAACTGATGGTGAAAATAAAGCTCACGTGGACGTGAAGATTTGGAACAAATCAAACTTCGAGATCAACATGTCACCGGTGAAGTTTGATCTTGAGAAACGACACAATGGTCGCGTAAACAAGATCAACGTGGACTTCTCCACGCAGGCAGAAGACATGACTAATAGAGAGAAGATCACGATTCCTGCTAACGACTTCCAAGTTTTCTCCTTTTCTCCGGGTGCACTTTGTGCTTGCTTAGAAGACATAGACGAGGTGAACAACGGCGACTACATACTCCGTCCTTTCGTTGTGGTCGGCGGAAATGAAATCCATAGCAGTAGCACCGTATCCGCAAACAAAAACGTCTAGAACACTAGCAGCCCGCGCTCTTCATAAACACTGCCGCTCACGTGCCCGGTTCCGTTTCGGATGGCACGGTCGAGCGCCATGATCGTGGCGACCACGCCATCGATCTTCTCGGTGCTCTTTTATTTTGTCGGGTTTGATGTTTCCTGCCGGGGCGGTGCGCACGTGAATGTTGTCAACCATCCACAACAGGATCCGGTGCCCACCATGAGCAAGGCGTCCTTCAAGCGCCAACTTCATCAGCTCCTTCGACGGCGGGCTCATATCCTTGAAACCCTGTCCGAACGGGATCACGGTAAAACCTAAACCTTCGAGGTTTTGGCTCATTTGGACAGCGCCCCACCGATCGAACACAATCTCAGGGATATCGAAGCGTTCACCAAGAGTTTCGATGCAGGCTTTGATCACTCCGTAGTGGACGACGTTACCCTCCGTGGCCTGCAGAAACCCTTGCTGTTCTCACAGTTCGTAGGTCACGTGGTCACGAGCCACACGGAGTTTGAGGTTGTCCTCGGGGACCCAGAACCACGGCGCAATCACATAGGTCTCATCACCTTTCCTGGCGGAAAGACGAGCACGAACGCGGTGATATCCGTCGTCGACGCAAGATCGAGCCCGCCGTAACACACACGCTCCTCCAGATCAAACAGATCGACGGGTGCGTTGTTAGCGTCCAGATGTGCATGGGCATCCACCGCACCGACTGATTCACCCACTGGTTCAAGCGCAACTGCCTGAACGCGTTTTCTTCGGCAGGGTTTTGCTTCGCGCTCGCGAAGGCTTGGTGGACTTTCTTGATCGGGACGGTAATCCCTAAGCTCGGATTAGCCTTATGCCAAACTGCTTCGTCGGTCCAGTCATCTTCACGGCCAGCACCGTAAATCACCGAGTAGAACGTGGGATCATGCTTTTTGCCTGCGAGGATGTCTTCGGCTTTCTCATGCTGCTCATAACAAATACTGTGCGTGACAGTGCCAGCGGTGATGATGAGGAAGTACAACGGCTGCGTGCGAGCATCACCCGAACCCTTGGTCATGACGTCGAAGAGCGCCCGGTTGGGTGTGGAGTTCGTCGAAGACGACGCCAGAGATGTTGAACCCGTGCTTGGAATACGCCTCAGCACTCAACACTTGATAGAAGCTGTTGGTGGGTTTGTAAATAATCCGCTTCTGCCTGCTCAGGATCTTCACACGCTTCGATAACGCCGGGCTCATGCGGATCATGTCAGCCGCCACTCCAAACACAATCGAGGCCTGCTGGCGGTCTTCCGCACAGCCATAAACCTCAGCACGTTCCTCACCATCACCGCACGTCAGCAACAGCGCCACTGCGGCGGCGAGTTCCGACTTTCCTATCTTCTTGGGAATCTCGACATAGGCGGTAGTGAATTGGCGGTAACCGTCGGCCTTGACGGTGCCAAACAAGTCACGGATGATCCGCACTTGCCAATCGATCAGTTTGAATGCCTTACCCGACCAGTGGCCCTTCGTATGCTTCAATGCTTGGATGAAAGCAACCGCGTAGTCAGGCTTGCGCTTGTCGTAGCGTGAGCCGTCGGCCATGAACCGGGTTGGCGTATAGGTTTGTAGTTGGCGCATCGTGTCCCACCTCCTCTCCAGCGGCGGGTTAAGTAGCAAAAAGGATGCGGACGAAATCTTGGAGGATTTCCCGTATGACTAATGTGCGATACACGGATGCCCAGCGGCTTAAGGCATGAGAGGTATTCGATAGAACACAATCTGCTACCAAGACCGTTCGTGAGTTGGGCTACCCAGGCCGTTGGACACTTCATCGATGGATCAGACAGCGTGATCAACCCCCAGCTGCCCCCATTCGACGTACGACCTTAAAGCGCTACCCACTTGGCGTAAAGCTTAAAAGCCGTTGAGCTTTTCACCGCCGGTATGTCTCCTAACACCATCGCATCTGAGCTTTCGCTGAACTCGAAAATGAGCATCTCATGCTTGGGCCCAACGATTCCGCGAAGAAGGAAAGTGGGCTTGATGAGCACAACTTGACGCAAACAGTCTGTAGGCATTGTTACTCGTAAAGCTTTTGAGAAATCGCTTCCAGATGATGAGGCTGAACTCAAGAAGCTGGCAGCACGCCTATCAGCGAAAAAAGGCCGTGTGAGAAAAAGAACGAGAAGAATTAAAAAAGACGATCCCCATCGACCCAGCCAACCTGAGTAACAAGTTTAAAACCATTGTGGTCGATGCGTTACGGTCTTGTTTTCCAACTTCGTTGTTGCTCGACATTGTTGGTCTTTCTTCATCCAGCTTCTATTACCAGCTCAAAGCCCTCAATAGCCTGTCAAAATATGCAGAACTGACCAAGGTGGTAACCGAAATCGTCGAGCATTCTGGATTCAGCTGTGGATATCGTCGCGTATGGATCCAGCTGAAGAAACTGGGTATCAAGGTCAGTGAGAAAGTCGTGTGTTGAATCATCTCTGCCGAAGGACTTACGGTGCGCTACGTGAAGAAAAGGTGTTGCTATTCGTCCTATCGTGGTGAGATTTCGGATGCCCCACCGAATCTGGTGAAACGAAATTTTTTATGCCGACCCGCCGGGTTTACTGTGGTTGACGGATATTTCCTGGTTTCCTGCTGATGGGCGGGAAAATATACTTCTCGGCGTTAGTGGACTGTTTCGATGGAAAGATTGTCGGGGCAACAACGAGCCGACACCCTCATCAGCAGCTTGCCGATGATTGTTTGAAGCAGGCGTTTGACAATAATGCACCGCCTGAACCGCACAATGAGTAATTCATTCCGATTGTGGTTGCCATTATCGGGGCAACAGTTGGGTTCAAGTCTTATAGGACATCGGTTTTACGCGTTCGATGTCGAAGAAGGGATGTTCGCCCGACAATTCAGCGTGCGAGGGATTGTTCGGCAGAATGAAAAATGAGATGTTCTATGGGCGTAGGTGGCCCTATTGTGATGAATGAGAGCGAGCACTTCATGAATATGTTGGCTTCTATAACGAGCATAGAATCAAGCTTGAGTTCGATGGGTTAAGCATCAATCAACGCAGGCGTGAACTGTTACTTTGAACATTCCTAAAAAATGTCCGCATCCCCTATAGGACGATACTTTTCATGCACTGAAGGATTTATCAAGGAGGCAAAATGAAGAACACTCTTACCGCCCAAAACCTTAGAATAGTCCGTGGCAGCTCTACCATCGTTAGTGACTTCTCGGCCGAACTGCGCTCAGGAGAGATCGTAGCAATGGTAGGTAGAAACGGAGCCGGAAAATCAACTATCATGTCTGCCTTGACAGGGCATCTGAAGCCCGTCGGAGGAGAAATCAAGACCTATACTCAAGATAGTATTGGAAGCTCCGGATTATCTTCGGAAGTTGCCTTTGTTTCGCAGGGTAGACCGCTCTATTCAAGCATCACCGTTGAACAACATCTTCGCTTAGCGCGAGACATGAATGAACGTTTCGATTACCAATGGGCAAGAGAAAGACTCCAATCACTCAACATACCTTTGAGCTCCAAGATTTCTCAGCTCTCGGGAGGTCAGCACACCCAAGTCGCGTTAATCTTGTCCCTCGCTCGGAAAAAGAAGTTTATGATACTTGATGAGCCAATGGCTGACCTAGACCCAGTAGTAAAGATTTGGGTTCGCGAGCTATTAGACTACGCTGCCAATAAACAAGGGGTCGGAATTATAGTTTCTTCGCATACCGTCTCCGATCTATCTTCGATATTGACTCATCTCTGGGTGATAGAGAACGGGAACCTCATCGTAACTGTGTCACGGGAACAAATTGAAACACAGGCAAACGGTAACTTTGAAGAATTCGTACTTAGTCACCTAAAAAGAGAAGAGTTCTAGTGTTCAAGGTCGCGTTACATTACTTCAGAATTGACCGAGCTGCGTGGGCTTCCTGTGCAGGCATCCTTTTACTATTGACGCTACTTTCAATATATGAATTGAAGTTTAAGCCATACCTTGGAATGACCGAGATGCTAGCAGGCATCGTCCCCATGTTTGTAGGAATCGTCTGGGCAGTGGCGCTTTTCTCTCGTGAATTTGAAACTAAGTCGAGTGTATGGGCGCTAAGCCAAGATCTCTCCCCCAGTAAGTGGTTCGTTTGTCGAATGGTAAGCCCCTTAACTTCAGCGCTAGTTTTTGGAATTTGCGTTTGGGGAATCGTCGAACTAAGCCAAATTAATTCCAGTTCATTAGGCAGCGCCAAGAACATGATGTCCTATTCATATATAGCAGGACATGCCTTTTATCCAGCACTTGTAACAATCCTGATGGTATCAATTGCTGCTTTGGTT
Organism: Corynebacterium diphtheriae; assembly: GCF_001457455.1. Lineage (NCBI taxonomy): Bacteria > Bacillati > Actinomycetota > Actinomycetes > Mycobacteriales > Corynebacteriaceae > Corynebacterium > Corynebacterium diphtheriae. Next base: position 2,084,064 of record NZ_LN831026.1, on the reverse strand, counting down.
GGAGTCCTACTAAAGAAAGCTATTCCTTCCATAGCCATAACTTTTGCTCTAGGGCTAGTGCTATGCACCACTGGAGCTTCTTGGCTAAATCCACTATTGCCTATCGCGCAAGGCGAATTCAAAGGCGGTGGTCCAGATGACTCTGTTCTTCCCGTTCCAGGTGAAATGATATCGTCAAAGTCGATCGACAATGGAAACCATCTAGTGGAGTTCTACCCCAACACCGCTTTTTGGGATGCCCAAATTCTTTATGCATCAATGTGGGCGTTCCTCTCAATCCTCTTAATAGGATTTGCTTTCTTTCTTTTCAAACAAACGTCAAGACGTACACCCTAGGGAAATTTGCCGGCGTTTGCTTCTCTTGAATTCCTTGTTGAGAGGATGAAGCTGCGTGAATGCCTCTATCTACTTAGGGCAGAACAAGGCCTAGAGTGTTTCAAAAAGCAGCCAGCACCTGAAAGGCGCTGGCTGCTTTTTGCTTAACCGTGAGAACTAAACACGTTGGCGAATAGTGCCATCAGGATTCTGATCGCCCCATCGACTCGTGACAAACCGACCGGTCGTTGCTGACCGAGTAACGCTTCGTCGGTTACTGGTTCCTACCCCTACGCGCTCGGTGATTGTTTTAGTTGGCCACCGAGCCGCCGAAGCCTTTGATACAAACCGACCAGTACTAGCGGACCTGTTTACAGAACGACGAGCCATAGCCCGTACCTCATTTCTTAAAGAGACGAGAGTGAGCGCGTTGCTTCTTGAAACGCTGAAAACTCCGTTAGACTCTAAACATCGCTGCTAGTGATGTAGAGGTCTAACCTCTCGTAGTGCTGAGGATAAGTTGCCCCTTAACCTCGGCACTTAACTTATATGCGGTTAGAGTTTATTTTGTTCCTTTTTACTGATGCGGGCTCTTTTCTCCCGCATCTTTCTTGAGAGAATTTCCCGTTCGTTACGGGTAACTTCTGCGCGTGCCCGCTTCGCGTGAGAAGCTCCAAATGAAGAATTTTCCATCGCCCTTCTGTAGCTATTGCTCACGCAAACCCTCTCTTTTCCTGATCAGTCTTGATTTTTTGTCTCACCCTGTGAACAACCTTGCGTGCGGCGCCTGGGGTAGTGCCTAGCGTTTGAGCAATCTCCTTATGTGATAGCCCCGTAGGTGCATAGCGAGAGTAGCCTCTTCTTGTTCATTGAGGACACCGGCGATCGCTCGAAGCTCCTCATCACTCTCTAAAAGTTGTTCGGGCGTCATGTCGCGTGAGGGGATTTCTAACAACTGCTCGTCGCCGCGATGATCGAAGATTTCTTCGTCTTGTCGTCGTTTTGCTAGCCTCTTTAATTCGTTGATTGCAGATAGCTTGCAACGACCTACGAGATAGGTGCGGAGACTTGCTCTCTTGTTGGGATCCCAACCCCGTCTATAAGAGCTTTTGCTTGAACTTCATAGTGGCATCAACAACAATATCGGCAGCGAGCTCACTGATTTCCTCTTGTGTAAGCAAGTCAAGGCGAGTTTGGCTATGGTTTGGAACCGGCTAGGAGCTTGCCTTCCTGCGCTCGGCAATCAAGTCTGCCTCTCTGATCCACTTACGGATGGTCGCAAACCCATAGTCCATGATCTCTACTTCGAAATCGTCGTAGTCCCTGCCTGAAAAATTCTGAGACTTGAGCAGCTCAAAGAGTATCCGGTCTCCTGCATGCCGGTGATCTGTTTGTGTGTTTTCAGCTGCGTTAGACCACGCTTGTGTTGAGTTTCTCTTGAGCCTACTGCTGCCCCGAAACCAGTCTTCGCTGATGGTAACCCCCTAGAATCTTCCTTTCTCTTTATCCTATTGGATATGAGGGGTAGTCGTTTGCTACTTAAACGTGCTATCCTAGCTTCATCATGATCAGCCCGCTCGCCGCTTTTGCGGCTCGGGCTGATTTTCATTCTGGGGAGAATAGTGATGACGCGTTATTGCAAACCTTGGCTCAGTATTGAAGACCAGGTTCAGAAATTAGCTGACCGAGGCCTCGTTATAAGTAACGTCTCCCAAGCCTGGGGTTGCCCGCAAATCGTGGACACGTAGTGGAGCTACCTGCAGGTTAGGCAGCGGTTGATTTTTGGTTGTGGTGGTTAATCTGGTTTTCGAAGGCGACAGGGCTTTGCATACCGAGTGCTGAGTGCCGACGTTTCCGGTTGTAGATCACTTCGATCCACCAGGCCACGGCCTTTTTGCCTCATCGCGGGTGGCGAAGCGTCGACGGTTGTAAAACTCGGTTTTCAGCGTCGACCAAAACGACTCGGCCATCGCATTGTCGAAGCACACCTCGGTGCGGCCGACTCGTAAACTGCGCGCCGCGGTCAGCGTGGAAGACCACACGTCAGCACCGCCGCTGCGCAGCGTGTACGCCATCCGCAACGCACGCTCCACGAGAACAGTGTTGTGGACGCTGTCCATGGCCCAACCTAGCACGCGGCGTGAATGACCGTCTCGTACGACGCACAGATACAACCAGCCTTCACCGGGGCGAACATTCGCGGCGAGATCCCCTCCAACCCCATCAAACGCATTCTTTTGGCCACGGTCTTGCGGTTTAAAGTGATCCGGTAGCGGCAAGCAAGCTCCGCAGTAATCCGTGGGGAGCTGTAGACGCACTCGGAATCGTTGAAGATCTGCCTGATCTTGTGGTCAACCTCTGCCATGTAGGCCTCACGCTCGTCGTTGCCGGCTGCTTGTTGGTCCTGGGTATGGGGCCACTTGTAGTAGCCGGACCGGGAGATTTTTAACAGGCGTGCCATGCGTTTGATGTTGTAGTTCGTTTTTTCCTGCCGTATCAGCTCGAACTTTTCCGTTTGTGTTGCTTCGCAGCGAAGAAAGCAGCAGCTTTTGACAAAACTCGTTGTCGATCTTGGCTTCAGCCAGTTTGCGGCGCAGGCGAAGAATTTCTGCGCGAAGATCAGCCTCGCTCATCCTGTCGGATGACCCTCGGCGTTGCCGCTCGTTTTTCACCCACTTGCCTAGCAAGCCCGCGGAAACACCGATTTCCTTGGCCACATACGCGATAGGGCGATCCGATTCGATCACCAAATTCGCCGCTTCACGCCGATACTCCGGCGTGAACTTCTTACGCGGTTGATTCACAATGAACATCCTCTCCTACGGACACACGATCCGTACAAACAAGGTGTCCACTACACGAGGGTAACCTCACAAGAGCACAAAAGGAAGGGGGAGTGTTGTGGATCGTAGTATTCCACCGTAGAGTGCTACTATTCCGCAGACGATTCCCATCACGGTTTCTAGCAATGGAAGTTGTCTTTCATGTCAGGCCTACTTCAGTATTTTTAACTCTCCCTTGTTTGCTTTGTCATGTAGTCAGCTTTAGTGGGGTTTAGTTTTGTAGCACTATTCCCACAGTAGTGCTGTGCAATTCCATGCTCGGTCAGATTCTTTAAATTCTCTGTTCAGGATAGGGTTAATGAGTAATCCAGCTACTCTTAGTGCTTCGTCTAGTTCCGTTAGTCCCCACTGTTCATCTCCAAAATTCCTCGCTTTGATGGGGTATTGGTCTTTCCAGCTTTCATCCGGAATAGTGAGATGGTTTGGCAGAGACATATTGCGCACTCGGCATTGCGTATCTAGCGCAGAACGAAGGTCAAAGGCGCTCACGGTTAACTCCCTAGCCATCAGTGCTACATCGTAGAGGTCGTGGTAACGAGTAGATGCTCTACCAGGTGGAGTATTTCCGTGACGCTCATACATGGCGCAGATTTTGTCTGCAATCTGGCTAGCCACAGGATACGAATACACTTTGAACCTTTGCGGTAGAAATTCCGTATGCACCTTATAGCTTGTTGCTACAGTCACAGGTTCTACAGTGCCAGTTACTTCAAGGTCACCGCTTACGTCTACCCCGAAGGAGACAAGTCGATTGTTTATGCCATGGATAACTGTTACGTCGATGCGTTCACTATCTACCGTGCCTACACCTCCAGATTGTCGAGGGTGTATGACGTGAAAAATATAGGGGCCTATTTTGTAACCGTTCATTGCTGACACGAGAGATTCGGCAGCTCCTGTTGATGAGGTGGGGTCATCTCGTCGGTAGAGGTCCAGATCTTTAGTCTGTCTAGCCCCAGGGATGCGGCAGTAGATATTGGTTCCCCCTTTGAGTACCCATCCGTTCTGCTGTCTCATTAGCTCATGTAGAAAGACTTCTCGGAAGAATTGGTTGTACACGTCATTGGGGTTCTTGTTGAGTGTTTTCGCTTCCTTCTTCAAAGCGTTGGCGATTTGGCCGTGCGTCTTTTTTAGCTTCGGAATTTGATTCATTAGTCTCGGTACTTTCTCGTTGTTTTTCAGGAGGTGACACTTGCGTACGCGGAAGGCTTGTCGAAAGAACGGACGAGAGTGTTTCGGGGGGATAGATTTCAGACCACATATTTTTTGAAATGTTTGGAAGACTGGCTGTTTTCTTCATCGTCTCTGCCAGCTCAGAAAACACAGTCATTTCTGGTACCTGCATAGCTGATGGTATCGGTGAGATTAATTGCGCCAAGTGTTGCTGAAGTGGAGCCTGCATGGCATTTTTCCAGGAAAGACTTTGCGTGAGTGGTTTTATTATCGCTTCTAGTTGCTCTTGGAGCGGGCGCATTGCTTCTTCTACCAATAGGCGAGTTTGCTGGGCAGTCTTCGTGTCAATGAAGCATTCGTCAACTAGTTCTTTAAGCCCGGATCTGTCTCCTTGGTCGAGCCCGAAAGAATCTTCATGGCCAGAAAAAGAGTCGAGCAATTCCTGCTCGGTCAGTAAGTATTTCCTTCCTGCATCGGCGACCAAATGGAGCAAGTGGTCTGGCTCATGTCCAGATTGTGCTAGATCCAAGATGGTACGGGGCACAGTGGTTATAGGAAGGCCCGATGCAGGGTGAACAACCCAGTCTGAATCGGCGAGATCGGCGCGGTGAAACTGAACGTCTGTCTGCCTGCTTCGTCTACGGCGATTGACCGTAAAGTGGATACCGTCGGGCCAGAGATCCCCTATCTCCCATACTTCAGCGGCCGTAGTGTGAGAAACTACAGCGTCAGCAACTAATGAAGGATCGCTAATGCGCTCAGCTGCCATGAGATTCGGCTGTAGGGAAAGCCACTGGGCTTTGAGCTCTAATTCAGTCGACAATACAGTCGTCGTACTCGCATAGACCCCGTGTCGAACGCGGGTAAAAACGCCGCGTTTTTCCAATCGGCGTAGAGACGGAAGATCGACACCACTATCTTTTGCCTGCGCCGAGGTAAACAGTCCCCACTGCTGGGATGCGAGATCGCTGAGCATCTCTGTCGCCTCGTAACTCTTCATGACTCAAAAAATACTACAGGAATACTTTTTGCGCCATGAATCATATTTTTAATGGATCAAAAAATACTTCCTGGAGAAACGGTACCCGCAAAAGCTGATTATCATTTCCATGAATCTACAGCAGCGCTCACGCAGACAAGCGGCTTTAACACTTGAACTTCAACGGTTCCCTGGGGATGAGGGGGGCTTCCGTTTTAGGGCTAAAACTAACCCGTTCATCTTATACGTCATTTCGCATGCGTTACGACGTTCCCAGCTCGTGTCACACATAAGGCTTCTGTGAAGCTATTAATTATTTGCTTCTTTAATTGTCGCAGCTCGGACTTTTTCGAGTTTTCTCCTATTTTCTTCGTCGAGTGTCTGATTAATTTTTGAATTAAAAAGCGGTCTGGTAGGTCTGAGAATACTTGAATGATTTAAATCGTCGATAGCACGGTGATAAAGCCTTAGTTTTGACTCATATGTAAAAGATCCTCTTGTTGGGGTTAGCGCTTCCGCTGTTGGAACCCAGCTATAACGCGAGTCTTCTACTAATTGATATTCGATTGCCCGCTTAGCAAGGGAACATATCCAGTCGGCAAACTGAATATTTGTGGATAGCTGGCTATCGATGTGCATTGGAGGTTCGACGATACGACGCATTTCTTGATGCTCCGAGGCTCGTCCTAGAATGTGTGCGTACATAGCTGTTTCCTCGCGATCCCTAAACTCAGTAGCGCCGCAGTTTGTTGCTTTCGGAGTGCCAATGGGTTTTTCTTCTGCGTAATAGAAGAGGTGGCCATCAAGTTTTCTGAGTTTCGAAATCAAAGAGCCGAGTAGTCGAAGGTTTTGTGGTCTTTCATTGATGGCTAAAGCAAATAGTAGATCTGATCCTTTCTTTTCCCAACGACCAGGATCTATGTTGTTGGGGATTTCATTGCGGAAAAAGATCTTTTTACGTTCTGCAAAATAAGAGCCGAACTCTCGTGCGGATTCCTCTGGAATTATAAACCCGCCATAGCCGAATGCTGGACTATCACTGAAACGATTGTGATTTGGATGTATGAATGCGCCAGTACTGCCAATTTCATCAATATATGCAAGTAGCATGATCCCCCCGTATTTTTAAAAGCGCAAGGACCCTCATGCGAAGCATTGGGGTCCTTGGAGTTGCTGCCCGGGGCTTTCTTGCTTGCGCTCAACCCTGGCTCACATAGGCGATAGTACAACTTCACGAACATGTGCGCAATAGTTCATGAAGATTAGGGGTTTCAACTACCCTCTACAAAGATTGTTTAAGCTCGAATTGATAGTTTTTGCAGAGTTAAACCTAGAATTTGAAAGGCAGAACGCCGGAGATCTACGACCATGCGAGGCTAAAGAAACCTGTGATGAGCGCAAGGAATGTAGCCGATGATCCCTTGACGGTCTTGGTTGCTGATTCCTCCGAGCCCTTGCTCTGAGGCTTAGGAGCTGCTTTTTGAGCTTTTTTCTTTTAGCGGTGGGGAAAGGGCTTGGCTGTTGGGGGTGGGGTCTAAAATCACTGCCATGGCTTTGACATGGAAACAGGTAGCGACGATGAATCGCTTTAAGCAGGGTGTTGTGCGCCTGCGTGCTAATTGGGTGTATGTGATTCAGGCTGGTTTGGCGGCGGGTCTGTCGTATTATGTGGCGTTGCATCTGTTCCATCACGCGGAGCCGTTCTTTGCGCCGATGGCTACGGTGATTGTGCTGAGTACCACGGGCGGTGAGCGTTTCCGTCGTGCGTTTGAGCTGGTGTTGGGTGTGAGCATCGGCGTTGGGCTTGGCGACGTCCTCATCGCTTTTGTTGGTTCTGGTGTTTGGCAGATCGCTGTGGCGGTGTCGTTATCGATTATGTTGGGCACGATCGCGGATAAGGGTGTGTTGGTTGCTAATCAGGCGTCGTTTGCGGCGGTGTTGATTGCGACTATTTTGCCGCCTGGTACTTCGGGTGGTGCGGACCGCATGATTGACGCCTTGGTGGGTGGTCTTGTTGGTATTGCTGTGATTGCGTTGTTGCCGGAGTCGCCGTTGCGTTCGGGGCGCCGTGAGATCGCCAATATTTTGGGTGTGGCCGCCCAGGTGCAGCGTCAGGTCGCTGAGGCGCTTCGTAATAACAACACTGATGGGATTGTGGATGCGCTGGTGCGCGCTCGTGGTACTCAAGGCCAAATTAACCAGATGATTGCTGCGGCAAACATGGGTAAGGAGACGATTCAGGCGTCGCCACTGTTGTGGGCGCAGCGTCAGCGGATCCGTTCGATGATGCGAATCCTGAACCCTGTGGACAACGCGATGCGTAATACTCGTGTGTTGGCGCGTCGTGCGTTGGTGTTGTGCGAGGATAATGACGAGGTGTCGGGTCGCCAGATTCAGATTATCGAGCAGCTTGCTGAAGTCTCTGAGGACCTGAGCAACCTTTACTATGGTAACTCTGAACTGTCGGAAAATGCTGAGATCCCACGGTTGGTCAACAACTTGAAGATGATCGGTTCGCGCACTGGCCTTGAGGTCAGTGAGGGCAAGGTGCTTTCCGCGCAGGTGGTGCTGGCGCAGTCGCGTTCGCTGGTGGTGGATCTGTTGCAGATCTGTGGTCAGTCGCGTCGGTCCGCTGTGGAGATCTTGTCGCCCACGTCTATGCATCCTGCTTCTGTCAAAGAGATCTGGAATGACGACGTGTAAAGCCTGTTGTGCACAATAGGTGCACATAATAAAACGCATCGCGTGTGGGAGAAGAAAACCCCACGTGATGCGTTTTTCTTATTGCATTAGATTAGCGGCGGAATGCTTCCATAAATTCCTGCAGCCAACTTGATGGCAAGCCACGGAAGAACTCACGGAAGGCGTTTTCCTCTTCTTTGGTCATACCTTCGGCACCGTCGATAACTGTCTCGTACTCCTCAACAACTTCCTTGGTTGCGCGGGTGTTTTCGAGGTCGCGCTCCAGCTCTTGCTTCTTTTGTGGATCAGCTTCGCGGGAAACCTGGCCTTCGAGCTCTGCTTCGCGGGCATCGAGGTTAGCGCGGTCTTCGTGGGCCTGCTCACGCTTCGGGGTGAGCTCTTCGCCGGACCAGTAGCGCTGCATGGTTTCGCGCTCTTCGCGGTCGCGAACGGCCTTGGCACGCATGATGTCGGCGGCGGAAGCTGGGGTGGTTACTGGCGAGTTGCGTAGCTTCTGCACATCAAAGTCGTAGAACGGCAGGGCGCGGGACAGGTCGATGGGGGAGTGGATCTCCTGGTCGGCGATCTTGCGGAACACGGTGGTGGTGAAGTCGCCGACGTCGGAACGCCAGATCACGTCAGAGCCGAGCAGCTGGCCGACGTAGCCCTTACCCTCGATCCATGCTGGTCCGCCGGAATCGCCGTGGTCGGAGCCGTTGTTTGCGGTGATAACGACTGGACCGTTGATGTTGGTGATAGGGGTGCAGACGACACTGTCGGTGCGGCCACCGTAGTTGCACAGGTTGTCGCCGACGGCTGGGTCGCGGGCGATGGTGTTTTGTGAGAAGTAGTTTTGGCCCAAGACGGCTGGGTCGTCGATCTCAACGTATGCGACGTCGGAAGCACGGCTGTTAACCGACCACTCGGTGCCCTGGATGTTTTGCAACCGCTCCCACTCGGAGGGGTAGACGTGGTGGAGGGTGCCAATGGGGTTTTGGAAGTTATCCATAACCGCTGCGCCGTTCTCACCGCAGTGAGCGTCGGTCCATACGCGGTTGTTTTCGGTGTCAACGAATCCTACGGTGCACACGCCGAGCATGTTGCCGTCGGCACGCACGAGCAGGGAGTCGCCTTGGTCAACGGCAACGCCAGGGATGTGGGTAGGCTCTGGTGCACGCTGGGCGTGAGCAGGCAGAGCGAATGCCACGGAGCTAGCAGCAACAATGGCAATGAGGGATCTTCTCATGTTAGGTTCCTAACCTCGATTGATGGTCCAACAAGCACTAAGGTAAGTGGCTTACACGGGTAGATGTTCTTTTTCCCTCAATGGGCGCTAGTGAGTTTTTTAGGAATTGCTGATGTTATGGATGCGTAAAGGCTATCAACGGGTGCAGCACGGCTTGTTGCCCATCGTGCAGATGTCGGTGGCCGCGGGACTGGCATACTTCGTCGCACTTGATTTTCTACACCATACAAAACCATTTTTCGCACCCATGGCTGCAATCATCATGCTGGGCCTGAACTCGGGAAACAGGCTCAAAAAGGCCGTGGAACTGTCTATTGGGTGCTCGCTGGGCGTGGGCTTGGGCGACTTCCTGATTTACGGCATTGGCTCCGGCTACTGGCAATTGGCATTAGCGGTGTTTATTTCGCTGTTCCTTGCCACTTTTCTATCTTCTAGCCAGCTTCTTATTAATCAAGTCGCAATTGGTTCGATACTTATTTCTACTATCATGCCGCCAGGCTCTGCGGCGGCCACTGACCGCATGATCGACGCCTTCATCGGATGTGGTTTTGGCATCCTCACTATGGCATTGCTGCCACACTCCCCACTAGCAGAAGGCCGCCGTGAAGTGGCAAAAGTCTTAACCATGGCAAGCGAGGCGCTCACGCAGGTCAGCACCGCCATGCGCACCGGCGACGTGGACGGAATCCGCGAGGCTTTACGTCAAGCACGAGGCTCCCAAGCAGCGATCAACGCGATGATCGCCGCAGCAAAATCCGGCCAAGAAGAGGTCGCTGTCTCGCCGTTCCTGTGGAGTTCCAAAGCTCGAGTTAGGTCTTTTGTGAGGATCTTGCACCCCGTTGACAACGCAATGCGCAACACGAGGGTGCTCGCGCGCCGGGCACAGGTCCTTATCGAGGACGGTGATGAAGTATCTGAGGCACAAATTCAGCTTATCGACGACCTCGTCTCCGTCACTTCGGCCGTCGCCGCCATCTATGATCGCCGCGGTGCTGCCTCCGAAGCTGCGGAAATCCCAGAACTAGTGCGCACTCTCCAAACCATGGCGGCGCGCGCAGGCCTAAGCGTTGCCGAAGGTAAAGTGCTTTCCGCGCAGGTGGTGCTGGCACAATCCCGCTCGATCATCGTGGATCTGTTGCAGGTGTGTGGCATGTCGCGTGCCTCCGCGGTGGCAAGCCTAGCGCTGACCTCGGAATCGCCGGCTTATCCTTCCGAAATCCGTGACGATCCCAATCACTAAGGTCGCACGCACTGCAGATCCCGTAGGTGGCGATACACCGTCACACGATCCACGGGGCGTTTTCTAGACACGCCATCAATGCTTATGCGGAAATCAATGCCGCCGCCTTGCAGTGCACGACCGTGGAGCTCACGATCGCCGAGCTGGCCGCGTGGTGTGGGACGTAACTTGTGCAAGACACTCGGGCTTTCTGGCGTATCAATAGCCGTGGTGAGTACGCGGGCACTAACACCCGGGGCATTCACACCAGATTCTAGCTGGGCGCCAAAAACGCCATAACGTGGGGCTTTCTTCTTACCCTCGTGGAAAATGAGGCGGGTATCGTCCACGATCACTTCGCCGGTGAGTTCCCCGCCGTGCCACGCAGTCACCGTGGCAATACCTGCGATCGCAACCCCGGCGTCGTCACGCAAGAGAGGCTTGGGGCGCACCTGGCCTTCCACCGCAAACTGCGCAGCGTTATCCGGCAACCCCCACAGCCGTGTCACTTGGGAGTCGCCAGTAGGAACGTAGGCGACCTCCACCCACATCGTGTCCGCCCGCATTAACCGCGTGACCACCGCCGATAGTGCCGCGTCGCTACCGACGACCACCACGCGCAACGCCTCCGGCACGGGCTGCGGCGCGAACTGCGGCTCGCCCAAATGCGGCACATCCGGCATCGCCGCAATCTCATCCAACGATGGCGTGGGATCCTCCGGCAAAATAGCAGCAGCGGCAGCATCCACCGCCTTGAGCTCCTTGCGAGTAGGGATCTCAGACATATCAAGGCGGGTAGCACCAGGAATGACCACGTCTGCGGTGGGTCCACAATGTAAGGCAAGCAACTGCATGAGGATAAAACTACACGCTAGGAGGCTAGGCGTCCTTCTTGGGGCGCGGAGGCGGGAACTTTTCCACGGTTTACATAAGGGGTTGGCTAATCGGTGAACTAGATTATCTCTGTATTTCCCCTGCCTATATATAAGGAGTAACTCCATATGTCTCTCAACGCGCCCCGATATTGCCGTCCCGATTACGCTTAAGGTTTCCAAGGCTCACGTGGCAGGAAATGACGCAGCTTTGCCACTAAGTGAAGTCAATGACATTCAGGTGATTACCGTCAGCGGCGGCAGCGGAGGTCACCGTTAAGGGAAGCGTCGCTAAGCGAAGCGTCGTAAAGAGTGAGGTAAAAGACGCAGAGTCCGCGCCGGAGAAAACCAAAAATGAATCCTTCTTTGGCATGATCTGGCGACTGACTCGTCAGCTGTTCTCCTTCCTTTTCGGCCTCTAAAACGCGCAGCGCGCTGAGGTGTTGGCCATGTAATGGCATGGCGGCGGGGAAGTGAAGTAGACTTAGGCAACGTCAATGAGCCGTCCGTGCGATTCGGACGGTGTCGAACAATTCGGAAGTGACGTAAAAGAAGATGGCGGCAATCGTTATTGTTGGAGCCCAGTGGGGCGACGAAGGTAAAGGCAAGGCAACCGACATCCTCGGTGGCCAGGTCGATTACGTGGTAAAGCCTAACGGTGGCAATAACGCGGGACATACCGTGGTTGTTGGCGGCGAGAAGTACGAACTCAAACTTCTGCCAGCCGGTGTGCTTTCAGAAAATGCAACCCCAATCCTCGGCAACGGCGTTGTGATCAACCTCGAGGCCCTCTTTGAAGAAATGGACGGCCTGATTGCCCGCGGTTGCGACGCATCCCGCCTGCGCATTTCCGCAAACGCCCACCTCGTGGCCCCATACCACCAGATCCTCGACCGCGTTCAGGAACGCTTCCTAGGCAAGCGCGCCATCGGCACCACCGGACGCGGTATCGGCCCAACCTACGCTGACAAAGTCTCCCGCGTAGGTATCCGCGTACAAGACGTTTTCGACGAATCCATCCTGCGCCAAAAGATCGAGTCTGCACTCAACGTGAAGAACCAGACCTTGGTCAAGATGTACAACCGCAACGCCATCGTTGCTGAGGAAATGGTGCAGTACTTCCTCGGCTACGTCGAGCGCCTGCGCCCCATGGTCATCGAGGCCGAGCTGGAGCTCAACCGTGGTCTTGACGAGGGCAAGCACGTGCTCATGGAAGGCGGCCAGGCAACCATGCTGGACGTTGACCACGGCACCTACCCATTCGTCACCTCCTCCAACCCAACCGCAGGCGGCGCGTGCGTGGGTTCCGGTATCGGCCCAACCCGTATCACCTCCTCACTGGGCATCATTAAGGCCTACACCACCCGTGTTGGCGCTGGCCCATTCCCAACAGAGCTGTTTGATAAGTGGGGCGAGTTCCTGCAGACCACCGGCGGCGAGGTCGGCGTGAACACCGGCCGTAAGCGTCGTTGTGGCTGGTACGATTCCGTGGTGGCTCGTTACGCTTCCCGCGTTAACGGCTTCACCGACTTGTTCTTGACCAAGCTCGACGTGCTCACCGGCATCGGCGAGATCCCGATCTGCGTTGCTTATGACGTCGACGGCGTGCGTCACGACGAAATGCCGATGACGCAGTCCGACTTCCACCACGCCACCCCAATCTACGAAACCATGCCAGCATGGGATGAGGACATCACTGGCTGCAAGACTTTCGACGATCTGCCAGAAAAGGCACAGGCTTATGTTCGTCGCCTAGAAGAGCTTTCCGGTTGCCGTATCTCTTACATTGGTGTTGGCCCAGGCCGCGACCAGACCATCGTGTGCCACGATGTAATGGAGGCTTAAAGCCCTAAAACGGTTGTTTGTTTTACCCGCTGGTTTTCCAGCGGGTTTTTCATTTTTGGGGAGAAAGAATTTGTTGTTTGTGGGGAAATTGGTCGATAGACAGTTGATTTATCACGTTTGATAAAATGTTATTTATTTAACAAAACTTAGTATTTTGTGACACAAGAATTATGCTTGAAATGTCCCTAATTCCCCTCTAGGAAAGGTTTCCTCGTGGAGTTTGTTTTCTACAGCTTGTGTGCAGCGAGTCTGTTTTTGGTGCTACTCAAGCCTCATAAAGAAAAGTTGGCATTTGGCCTGCTCGTAGCGTCTTTTGCCATGTCTGTATTGATGTTCTTTATGGGTTCTGCAACGTCGATTGTTCCGGCGGTGAATCTCTAAATGTTTAATGCCAAAGTTTTCCGTTTTATTCTTGCCGCTGCGGTATTCGTCATCATGGCGTTCCCTGTCGGCGTGGCCAACATTTACCTCGGATTCTTCCACGGTGAAGCCCCATGTATTTTGTGCGGTAATGAGCGCTTCGGCATGGTTTTGATTGGCGCTTTGGGTGTCTTTATCCTGCGTTATGGCGCACGTATGCGTTACATTGTCACTTTGCTTTTAGTGGCTTTCTACTATCTTTACACCACGGTTCGCCACTGGGGCGGCCGCGCCAGCGCTGATTTGGGTCAGGGCTTCGGTGACGCTGTGCTCGGTGTACACACCTACACATGGGGCATTCTGGTCTACTGGGTTGTTATCGGCGTTCTTGCCATTGGCTTGATCTTCATCGGTAAGGATAAGGCACTCCAACAGGAGTTCATTTCCTCTGAGGCTGTGGTTAAGGATTTCGGTCCTGCTACTCGTTTTGTTGCCATCGTTGCGATTGTGATTACGTGCTCTAACTGTGTGCAGTTCCTCTTCGGTAACGGTATTCCACCTTATGCCGGTGCTGGCGACCCTGCTCGTTTCACCTTTAACATTGCGCAGAATGCTAAGTACTGGGACAAGGAACACCAGTATGAGTCTTTGTCTGACATTCGTTTGCACAAGTTCAATGCGCCAGCGCCTGGCACCTTCGATTTCGATGAGTCGCCTGTAGACGGCAAGAAGTTGGAACTGGTTTCTTCGAAGAAGATCGGCTTTGACGGCAAGTTCGCTGGTATCGCTCATGATGGTGAGCAGTTCGGCTTGGTCACCCAGGATGGCTCCTTGTTCTTTACCAAGGACTTCGACAAGGCAACGTCGTTTGCTCACCTCGATGTTCCTAATGGTGCGGACATACACAACACTGTCGACGCCGCCTTCTTCGAGCCTGGTGGCCTCGCAGGTATCGCGCAGAACAAGACCCTCTACGGTGCGTTGGTAACCAAGGATGTTGACGACTACATCGCGTGGAAAGACTTCCTCGAGTCCTCCGGCGACGTGATGCCACTGTTCGATTCCAAGGGCCGCCCAGAGTTGCGCACCATCCGCGCACGCATGCAATACACCATGAGCGTTGCATCCGACGCTAAGAGCGACACCTTCATTACCGTGAGCGTTCCTCACGAGCGCGCCGAGCAGATCGTGGTGAGCGAGTTCTCCAAGAAGGACAACAAGCTGGTCCGCGAGGGCGTCCTCGAAGGCGACTACTACCCAGTCGGTGCCGACATGCGTGGCGACGTCCTCTACCTACTGTCCAAGCAACACAACTGCCTCGTTCGCGTGAACATGAAAGACTTCACCGTCAAGGACGCAGCCAACCTCCCTGTAGAAGGCTCCGACCTTGCCATCGTGAAGGATCGCGCCTACATCCTCGACGGCGACACCGTCCACGAAGTGAAGCTCTAACTCCACTTCCAACACCCGCGGTGCCACATCGCGGACGCATCAAAAGGGTAGCTCCTGTGCGGGGCTACCCTTATTGCTGCCTGCACTTGGTCCACAATCACAGCAGTGTGGCGATAAACCGACCGTGCCGCGTAGCGCAAGCAAAGGTATCCGCGCAGGGTGGCGTCGTTAGTCTTCCAACGATCGCGCACAAACGCATCCTGATTCTCGGGTTTAAAACGGTGAAACTCAAAGCCATCGACCTCGATAAGAACACGGTGCCGATCCAACTGAATATCCCAACGATAATCACCCACCAAAACATTCGCGTGGCAATCGATACCCTGCTCCCGCAACGCCGTAATCAGCAACTTCTCCGGTGGACTGTCCACACCTACCACCGCGCGCCGCAGCAACTCGCGATTGCGTTGCGGCACATATTGCCGAGCGTGCTCAGCCGCAAACTTTGCCCCCTGAGCCTTCGCATACGCGCCCTCTAGAGTCTCGACGGCCTGGGCGTCGCTAAGACCTGTGATCGCTAGTACTGGGTACTCAACGCTGAATACACCTGCTGGGCAGCATCGCAGCTGCTTGCGGCGATGAAACGTGACCCACTGTGTGGACTTGAGCTGCCGTTCGGTAGCAACATGGATCGGAAACTGCAGCGTGCCGTTGTAGAGCTGCCACAGGCTTATGCCCGTGATTGCTAGTCCGTGTTTGGATAGTTCCTGCGCCAACTGTGTCGGCGTAGGAGTGCCGTCCCAGTACATGCGATGAAAAATCTTGGTGTAGTTATTCCCCGTTACCCCCATAAGTGGAAAAACTAGCAGCACGTCACACCAAATCGCACCTTTTGGGTCGGTTCGACCAGATTTGGTGTGAAGTGCCGGCCAACTTGCCCCCATTCAGGGGAAACAGGCGGCCCCTAAGCCTTGGTTACTGGTGGCTCAGCAGACCATGGGAACACGATCCACTCGTCGGTGCGCTTCCAGATGTAGTTGGGGGCGACGATGGAGCGGCTCTTGGCGTAGATCACTGCGGAGCGTACTTCTGCGCCGTGGTTTTCGAGCAGTTTGAGTACGAGGTCGAGGGTGCGACCGGAGTCGGCGACATCGTCGACGACGAGCACTTTTTTGCCTCGGATGGAGTTGGTGTCAAGCAGTGGCTCGAGGAGGACTGGGTCTGGAAGGGTTTCGTTGACGTCGGTGTAGAACTCTACGTTGATGGCGTCTGATAGTTTGATGCCCATGGAGTAGGACAGTGCGCCGGCGGGGACGAGTCCGCCGCGGGCGACGGCGACGATGATGTCTGGGGTGTAGTCGCTGTCTACGATTTGCTGCGCGAGTTCGCGATTAGCAATGCCGAATCCTTCCCAAGTCAGGATTTCCTTTGTTTCAAGATCTGCTGAATCTGCGTGGTAAGCCATAGTCGAACTTTAGCGCATGTAGGCTAAAGAAATGTTTACTCCTGAGCTCATCGCAGATAATGCCACTAAAGTTTCTCTGGTTGGCGACCCTGATTTGGTGCGGGAACTGCGGTTTTCTTTTGAACGTTTGGGCATTGTTGTGACTGATGTTGATCCGGATGGTTCGATTTCGGTGGGGGTGTCGCGTTGGTCACGTGCGGCGTTGTTGCAGAAGGCTTCGCGGGATTTGGGGCTTCCGGTGCCGCGTTATGCGGTGGCGTCTAATCCGGATGAGTTGGAGGTTGCTGCGGCTCAGTTGGGTTTCCCTTGTGTGGTGAAGGGGGATTCGGTTGAGGTGGTGCGTTCGCCGGAGGATGTGCAGTGGCGTGGCGAGTGCGTGGTGGAGAATTTTGTTGATTTTGATCGCAAGATCAGCATGGTTGCGGTGCGTTCTGTGGATCCTGCGACGGGGGAGTTGGCTACGTGGTATTGCGAGCCGATTAGTGAGGGTATGCAGCCGTTTCCGTTGGGTGCTGCGACGTTGGATAATGCGCGGAGTGTGGCTGCGCGTATTACGAATGCGATTGGTTGCCGGGGCTTGTTCGTGGTGGAGATGTTTGTCAAGGGGGATGACGTGTATTTCTCTGATGTGACGATTGGGCCGTCGTTGTCGGGGTTTGTTACGTGTGCGACGCAGCGGTTTGGACAGTTTGATTTGCATGCGCGTGCGCTGTTGGGTTTGCCTATCGACGTCACCCTAACCAGTCCTGGCGCAATGTCGTCGGTGGGGGTTGATGAGGTTCCGCGCGCAGGTCTTGCGCGTGCGTTGGCTATGTCGGAGGTTAATGTGGTGGTGGGGCAGACATTGGCGGTGGCTCTTGCTACGGCAGATACCGCTGAGCAAGCATGGGAGTCGGCTCGCGCAGCGGTATCTGAGCTGGAGGGCTAGCGCCTCATGGGCGTGTGCGGGATTGATTCGTCGAGGAATTCCGCACCGCAGGGGGTAAATCCGTAGCGGGCGTAGTAGCCCACGAGTGGGGAT
This sequence comes from Corynebacterium diphtheriae, assembly GCF_001457455.1. Classification (NCBI taxonomy): domain Bacteria; kingdom Bacillati; phylum Actinomycetota; class Actinomycetes; order Mycobacteriales; family Corynebacteriaceae; genus Corynebacterium; species Corynebacterium diphtheriae. The sequence goes on along the minus strand of NZ_LN831026.1, from coordinate 2,066,652 downwards.
TGTGCTTCGAGGTAGTTTCCACCGAGTTCGATGGCTCGGGTGAGTATCTCGTGCGCAGTCCCCGTTTTTCGTGCTTGGGGGATCACGGCGAATCGTCCGATGTGGGTGCCGTGGTCACCTGAAAACACACGGGCACAGCCCAGGAGGTCACCGTTGTCGTCCCACGCGAGGATGTGTTGCGTGGTGTCGAGGGCATCGGTGGTGTCTATTTCTGCGTAGGGGCACTGCTGCTCGTGGACGAAGATGTCGACGCGCAGTTTATAGAGTGCGTGGACCTCCAGAGCATGGAGGTCGCGCAGTGGGGATACCGTGATGTGCACGGTGGGTTAGTCCTTTTTGGCGGCGTGGTGGAGCATGTCGTTCCATTCGACGATTTTTTTGCGTTCGCGTCCTTCTGCCTGCCCGAGTTCGCGTTCTGCTGCGTCAAGTGCGTGCCATCCGTCCCAGGTGGTCACGGGGATGCCGCGTTGTTTTAGCAGTTCGAAGATGGCATTTGGGTCGCGGTTGTCGGCTGGGGTGAGTTGTCCTGTTTCCCAGTCGTTGATGAGCATTTCGGTGGTTTCTTTAGCGTCGGATTTGGTGTTGCCGATAAGGCCTACGGGTCCGCGTTTGATCCATCCGGTGGTGTAGAGCCCTGGGATGATGGTGCCGTCTTGTGTGGTGACGTGTCCACCGTCGTTGTAGATGACGTGGTTGGTGGTGTCGAAGGGGACGTCGTTGATGGGTTCGGAGCGGTAGCCGACTGCGCGGTAGACGGCTTGGATGGGCCAGTCGGTGTATTTGCCGGTGCCGCGTAGTCCACCGTTGCCGTCGTATTCGGTGCGTTCGGTGCGTAGTGCGGTGACGTGTCCGTTGGTGCCTAGGATTTCTACGGGGGACTCGAACAGGTGGATGTGGAGTTTGTGGGGTGCTCCTTTTGGTTCGCGCATGGCGTAGTGTTCGAGTGTTTGGCACACGAGGTCTTGGGATTTGGACTGGCGTCGTGTGTTGATGGAGGTGTCGTCGTAGTCGATGTCTTCGGGGTCGACGATGACCTCGATGGTGGGGGAGTGGTCGAGTTCTTTGAGTTCGAGGGGGCTGAATTTGACTTGTGCTGGTCCGCGTCGGCCGAAGACGTGGATGGTGGTGGCTTGGTTGTTTTTGAGGGTGTGGTAGACGTTGTCGGGGATTTCGGTGGTGTGGAGTTCGTCGGCGGTTTTGGCGAGGATGCGGGCGACGTCGAGGCCTACGTTTCCGACGCCGATGACGGCGACGTCGGTGGCGCTGAGGTCCCAGGTGCGTTGGAAGTCGGGGTTGCCGTCGTAGAAGCCGACGAATTCTGCTGCACCGTGGGAGCCTTCAAGTTCTGCGCCTGGGATGGTGAGGTTGCGGTCTGCGGTGGCCCCGGTGGCGAGGATGATGGCGTCGTAGTGGTGGCGGAGGTCGTCGATAGTGAGGTCGGTGCCGATGGTGACGTTGCCGATAAGGCGGATGTTGGGGTTGCTGAGGACTTTGTGGAGGGAGGTGATAATGCCTTTGATACGTGGGTGGTCGGGTGCTACGCCGTAGCGGATGAGTCCGAAGGGGGCGGGCATGCGTTCGTAGAGGTCGATGGTGGTGGTGGGGTTGTTTTTGGTGAGGAGGTCGGAGGCGTAGATGCCTGCGGGGCCGGAGCCGATGACGGCGACGCGCAAAGGTTCAGTCATAAATGTCACATTCCTAGTGATAGAGGTCAGGTGTAAATGTTCTGAATTTAACCCGTTCACATGGGTTAATTGAGTTTCGGCGTACTAGTTTACGCGCAAGGGGAAGCCTTTACTAACTACTTTCCGGTTCACTAAAACGGGGGCAAAAGGGGTAGAATTCTGACGATCACATAAACGATGTGTTGTGGCACAGGTCTCACTGTGGGCATGTAGGTGCAGCGCATTATTTTTTGCAACTGAAAGGATCCACGTGACTGACCACATGCAGCCATCGTTCCTGCTTACCCGTGCTGGACGTAACTTCAACGGCTTTGATGTTGATGGTTTCGCCGATCATCTTGGCCTCCCAGTCCGTCAGCTGGTTGATTCGACTCCGGATCTTGCGGCTATCCTCGCTGCCCATCCTGCTACTACCCCGAGCTTGTTCATTGGTTCCGGAAACGTAAATTTTGATGCTAAGGCTGCATCTGCTTTGGGTGTGCCACTACTTTTGCTTATCGACGCCCCTGGTATGCACATTGACCTTGCCAAGCAGGAGTGCGAGGAACTTGGGGCAGTTGTGGCAAGTGTCTTTACTGCCGATGAGGCCGTTTCTGCTGAGGGTATCGCGCGCATTAAGGCTTCTGCTGTTGAGGCTCCTGTTGTGATGAGTGCACCGGTGTTTGAGTCGTGGCTGTTGGAGCAGGCTAAGTCGAAGAATGCGCACATTGTGTTGCCAGAAGGTGACGATGATCGTATTTTGCAGGCTGCTCATCAGCTGCTTGCTCAAGAGATTTGTGAGCTGACCATTTTGGGCGATCCTGAGGCCATTACTGCACGTGCACAGGAGCTGGGCTTGGACCTTTCGGCTGCTCATCTGCAGAACCCTGATACTGATCCGAATGCGGAGAAGTTCGCGGAAGATTTCGCTGAGCTGCGTAAGTCTAAGGGCATGACGCTGGAGCAGGCTCGGGAGACGATGAAGGATATCTCCTACTACGCCACCATGATGATTCATGAGGGGCTTGCCGACGGCATGGTGTCTGGTGCGGCTCACACCACCGCGCACACCATCAAGCCAAGCTTCCAGATTATTAAGACCAAGCCAGGCACGTCGGTTGTGTCTTCTATCTTCTTGATGGTCATGCGCGGCCGCCTGTGGGCTTTCGGCGACTGTGCTGTGAACCCTAATCCAACTGCAGATCAGCTTGGTGAGATCGCTGCTGTGTCGGCAAAGACGGCTGAGCAGTTCGGTATCGATCCTCGCGTTGCTATCTTGTCCTACTCCACGGGTACTTCTGGCTCTGGCCCAGATGTGGACCGCGCTGTTGCTGCAACGAAGAAGGCTCAGGAGCTTGCTCCGGAGTGCAAGATTGATGGTCCATTGCAGTTCGACGCTGCGTGCGATCCTACTGTTGCCGCTAAGAAGGCTCCGGAGTCTGAGGTTGCAGGCCAGGCAAATGTCTTTATTTTCCCTGATCTTGAGGCCGGCAACATTGGCTATAAGACTGCACAGCGCACCGGCCATGCTCTTGCTGTTGGCCCGATCCTGCAGGGTTTGAACAAGCCTGTGAACGACCTTTCTCGCGGCGCAACCGTTGCCGACATTGTGAACACCGTGGCCATTACTGCAATTCAAGGAGGCAAATAAATGGCGCTTGTCCTCGTCCTCAATTCTGGTTCTTCATCTATCAAGTTCCAGCTGGTAGACCCTACCGCCCACGCCACTGACGATCCGTTTGCCTCTGGTTTGGTGGAACAGATTGGTGAGCCACAGGGTCGAGTGACTCTGAAGCACGCTGGTGAGAAGTTCGTCGTCGAGGCCCCGATTCCTGATCACTCCGCTGGTTTGGCGTTGGCTTTCGATCTGATGGGTGAGCACAAGTGTGGTCCTACTGATGTGGAGATCATTGCTGTGGGTCACCGCGTGGTTCACGGTGGTATTTTGTTCTCCCAGCCGCAGGTAATTACGGATGAGATCATGGACATGGTCCGCGATCTGATTCCGCTGGCTCCGCTGCACAACCCTGCCAACATTGATGGCATTGAGGTTGCTCGCAAGATTTTGCCTGATGTGGCACACGTTGCGGTCTTTGATACTGGTTTCTTCCACGATATGCCACCAGCGGCAGCGATTTACGCTATCGACGCCAAGACTGCTGCGGATCATGGTGTGCGTCGCTACGGCTTCCACGGCACCAGCCACGAGTATGTGTCTCACAAGGTGGCTGAGCTGCTGGATCTTCCTGAAGGTGCGATCAACCAGATCACCTTGCACTTGGGCAATGGCGCTTCGTGCGCTGCTATCCGTGGCGGTAAGGCTATTGACACCTCGATGGGTATGACCCCATTGTCTGGTCTTGTGATGGGTACGCGTTCTGGTGATATTGACCCAGGTATTGTGTTCCACTTGCACCGTCAGGCGGGCATGAGCATTGATGAGATCGATGAGCTGTTGAACAAGAAGTCCGGTGTGAAGGGTATCTCGGGGGTTAATGACTTCCGTGAGCTGCGCACCATGATTGACGCCGGCGACCAGGACGCTTGGCTGGCGTACAACATTTACATTCACCAGCTGCGTCGCTACATCGGTTCCTACATGATCGCCCTTGGTCGCGTAAACGCTATTACGTTCACCGCAGGTGTTGGCGAGAACGACGTGGCCGTGCGTGCCGACGCCCTCTCGCACCTCGAAGGCTTTGGCATCAAGATCGACCCAGAGCGCAACGCATTGCCAAACACTGGCCCACGCGAAATCTCGACGGACGATTCCGCCATCAAGGTCTTTGTGGTTCCTACCAACGAGGAGCTTGCTATCGCACGCTATGCCAAGGCACTCTCCGGCGAATAAGCCGGTAGGGTGTTATGCCTTAGAACCAGGTCATGGGGCGGACCTGGTTGGCTACGTCGACAAGCGCGTAGCGATGTGAGCTGGGGGCGCTGCGGGCGAGCTGCCGGAGTGTGGCAGACAGCCCGTTGCGCAATCCCCGCTGTGTAAAGGGGTACTCAAAAATCGGATTGTTGGTGGCTTCGCCGCCGGTGCGCAGCCATTGCAGGGCCGCGTTCATAATCGCGATCTGAATCTGCAAAAAGCGTGGCTCATTGGTGGGGATTGCTTCGAGGCGGCGCGCTGCCCGACGAAGGCGGGCTTCACTCAAATCACCCAGCAGGTGCAAGATTGCGGTGAGTTCTGCCATGCGACGGTGCGTAGAGTTTTGGGGGACGCGGTCCAAGGTGGACACTGCCAAATCAATCTGGTTTTCAGCGGCGAGCTGGCGTGCCAGCCCAAAGGCCGAGGACACCGTGGTGGGGTTGGTGCGCCACACAAGGGCGTAGAGGTAGATCGCCTTAAAGCGCAGCGTGGCGGGATCGCTGGTCAGCTCGCGCCAGATGTTGCTCATGCCTTCGCCCTTGATGTCGGCGGCGGCGACTGTCACAGCGGGGTCGAGAAGCGCTGTAGATTCGAGGCCTTTTTCTTGCAGCAGCATTTCGCAGACAGCGGCACGCGCAAGTTTGGGCGCCGACTCCCCAGGCAGGATGTTGTACACCTCGTTGAAGTGCTGTTGGGCGGTGAGGTAGTCGTCGAGAAGCAGCGAGGTGACACCGGAATACCACTGGTGCCGCCACTCGTTGCCTAGGCGGGGGACAAGATCTTCGAGCCAGGAGGCGGCCTCGTCGGTGAAACCGAGGTCGAGTAGGGCACGCACGATTCCCAGTGGAATCTCCACCGAGCCGCTGAATTTTTCCTGCGTCATGGCCTCGCGCATGGTTTGTAGCGCCTCGGAGGGCTCGGTGTAGGAGGAACCCGAAATCAGGATCGCGCCTGGGTCTTGGCGGTCGAGCAGCGGCACGGGGAGTGCGGCGTTGACCTCCTCGGAGGTGATGCGGACGTTGCGCTCGATGCCGTCGATAAGCTGATCCGTGCGAAATACCATGTGTTTGGTGCCAAAGGTGGAACGCTGCGGCGAGTACAAGGAGTGTTGCGCGGGGAACTGCTGGCTTTTATGCACGGCCAAATATTCGCGTAATACCCCGTAGAGCTGGGTTTCTAGCTCCCTCACGCTGCTAAAACGCTTCGCGGGATCGCTGCGCGTGCAGCGGCGCACCAGCCGGTAGAAGGAAAGGTTCTGCGCAAATAGGGGTTCCTCGTCGGCGGTGGGTAGGTCTTTTTTGCCGCCGGCACCGTCGTTGAGGTCGATGGTGAGGTCGGCCAGCGTGCGGCCAATGGTGTAAATGTCGCTGGCTATCGACGGCCCATCGCTGGCCACCTCTGGCGCCTGATATCCTTTGGTGCCATAGATGTACCCAAACGCACCGATGCCGGATACTGCACCTAGGTCGATGAGCTTGACCTGGTCCTCGGAGATAATGATGTTGTCTGGTTTGAGGTCGTTGTACACCACGCCACGGGAATGCAAGTAGTCCAGCGCCGGCAGGATTTCTAGGATGTAGCCGATGGCAAGGTCGATAGCCATGGGGCCGCGCAGTGCTGGGCCTTCGACGTATTCCATCACGATGAGGTCGTCGATAAAGTTGTAGGACTTCACGATCCCCGGGTGGGTGATGTCTGCTAGGAATTCCTTCTCGGCTACTGCGGCACCGTAGTCTTGGGGTTTCGCCTTGTCGCGCAGGCCTTTGAGCACCACCATGCGGCCGGAAACATTGCGGTCGTGGGCGAGGTAGATCCACCCCATGCCGCCGTGGGCGATCACGCCTGCGACTTCGTACTGGCCGGCTAGAACATCACCTGGTTTGAGGGCGGGCTCGTCGCCAACGCTTGCGATGTACTCCTCAGATTTGAGTACTTCGCTAACGGGGCGCACGGGGATAAACGGCAGGGTAACCATGCCGTTGGCCACGGTCCGCGAGGTGCGGTTGGCGCCGCGACGGGATCGGAATGTGGAGATTGCTTCTTCGCGGGAGCGCTGCCCTACGTCCATGCGGAGCTGGTCAAGGTCGCTGAGCAGCTCGTCCATGTCATCGTCGGTGTCATCCGCAAAGGGATCGAAGGGGACTGCTTCAGTCTCGTTCATCGTTCCTCCCGATAGTGCACAGCCGGATGTGCTTGTGGTGCAAGGTAGGCACCGAACCAGTGATTGTAGGTGCGTGTCCACGTGCCGTCGCGGAAAATCCGTTCAAAGGTGGAGTTTACTTGGCGAATCATCGGCGCGGTGTCGCGTCCCGTGCGCGGTTTGGCAAAAGCAACCGCATATTGCTCGGTGGCGATGGGGTCACCCACGATGTGTGTAAAAGGATCTTGGGCGATCATCCCAGAAAGGATGGCATCGTCGGAGATCACTGCGTCGGCGTGGTTTTGTTGGAGCGCAAGCAGGCAATCCGCGGAGTTGCGCACGGCGAGCATGGTGGAATTCGGTGCGATGGTGCCTAGGCGTTTGGAGCCGGTGGACAGGTTGGTCACGCAGACTGTTCCTTTAAGGTCCTCCGCGCCGTGAATGTCGGAGTCTTTTTGGGCAAGAATGCGGGTTTTACCGGAGAAGTACGGGGTGGAAAAGAACACTTGGTCTTGGCGTTCGCGGGTAACGGAAATGGAGCGCAGCACCATATCCACCTGTCCGTCTTCGAGGGCTTTGACCCAGGAGGTGGAATCGACGTAGCGGAAGTCAATTTTAGGTTCGCCAAATATATCGCGCGCAACTTCGCGGGCGAGGTCAACCTCAAAGCCTTTAAGGTCACCGTCGGTGTCGCGGAAACTCAACAGATTTTGGGATTGGTCGATGCCCACGATCAGGTAGCCGCGCTGGCGGACCTTGGGAACGTCGTCACCATTGGGGCGTAGGGATCCCAACAGGTTGCCTGTTTGGATTGTGCCGCTGGCAGGAGGCCCTACGGTAGCACCGGCGGGGAGCGGCAGCGGTGGGATGTCGACCAGCTCTACGGGCGGAACTGATTGTGCACAACTGGTCAGGCAGAGCGCTGCTGTAGCTGCGGTGGCGGTCAAAAGTGCACGGCGTTTCACAGATACTCCTGAAGTCGGGGGCGGATTCCCAGCCAAAGGGCTAGCACGGCGGCAATGGTCAGGCCGATGACTACGTTGACCTGTGTAGTATCCACGCCGCGGATTTCGGCGCGCAGTCGTACCCGGGTGGAGTCGATGAGCGAGTCGAGTGCTGCGTCAAGGTCGGTGAAGGCGCTGGGGCCTTCCGTGGTCAGCTTGAGGGCTTCCTCATAGCGGCCGGAGTTAAGAAAGTTGGTCAGTTCCTCGTGGCTGGCACTCCATGTGTTCATGGCATTGCGCGCAGCGGCAACCTCGGCAGGGTCAAGGCCTGGCTTGCTCAGTGCTTTGTCCACTCGCTTTAACGTGGTGCTAAAGGTGTGGTTGGAGTTTTCTAGCGATTGTCGCCACACCAGGGCGAGGGTTTCGTCGGTACGCGCCCGCTGGGCGTGGATACGCGCCTCGGTAAGGAGCTCTAGTGGCTCGGCTGCTTGTTCGTAGGCCACGGAGCCTGCGCGGTAGTTGAGCCAGTTGGTGGTGCCCACCCACGTGGTGGATACCAGCATGAGGACGGTGGCCAGCAAAAACCAAGCGTTGAATCGTCGGCGGGTCACGTGTGCCAGCCAAATTTGCCCAACAACAAGAAGCACGAGGGCAACGACGAGCCCGATGAGTGGGATTTGGGGGCGGGCGAGATTGCGTTGCGCTGTGGAGACTTGCTCGGCTGCGTTGAGATAGAGCTGGGAAGCGGCAGGCAGGATACTTTCTTGCATGAGGGTGCTGGCCTCAGACATGTAGGCCACGCCCACGGGATGTCCTTGGCGGTTATTAGCCCGCGCGGTTTCTACCAGCCCCGTGTACACGGGCAGTTGGGTGGCGATGTTGGCGATATCACCGTCGGTTTGGGTGACCAAGAGGGCGGCTTTTTGGATGTATTCCACGTAGTTATCGTTGGTGCCGCGCACAAAGCTTGCCGACGCCTCCGTGTCCGCCAACGACAGCGAAGAGTAGAGGTCCTGTGCAATGTTGGCTACCGGCTCGGTGTGTCCGACCAACGTGTTCAAGTCTGCGTGGCGTTGTGCGGAACTTTGCGCCATGGACAACCCTGCAGAAAGCAGCACGACGGACAGCACGACCACGAGGGTGGTCATCTTGCCGGGTGTGGTGGCCAGAAACCGCAGCAGTTTCTTCGACCACATGATGGGGTAGGTAACCGAGTCGTGCCAGAAGGCGCTCAGGCGTGACCGACTCTGCACGTCAAGCCATTGGTCGTTCATTGTGTTTAACCTACACTGTGGCACTATAGAACGCATGATTGAAGTACGCGGGTTAACCAAAGAGTATGGGAAGGTGCGCGCGGTTGATGACCTGACGTTTAACGTCTCGCCGGGTATCGTCACGGGGTTCCTCGGCCCCAATGGTGCCGGCAAGTCCACAACCATGCGCATGATTCTCGGATTAGACACACCGACCTCCGGTACAGCCACGATCGGTGGCGTGGAATACCGCAGGCTAAAAAAGCCATTAACCCACGTCGGGGCGCTTCTCGACGCCAAAGCAGTGCACCCCAACCGCAGTGCACGCAACCACCTCTTGTGGCTTGCCCAGTCCAATGGCATACCTGCTTCGCGTGTCGACGAAGCCCTCGCCCTTGTTGGCCTTAGCTCAGTGGCCAAGAAGAAGGCCGGCGGCTTCTCCCTGGGCATGGGCCAGCGCCTTGGTCTGGCCGCAGCTCTTTTGGGGGACCCCGAAGTCATTATCCTGGACGAGCCCGTCAATGGACTCGACCCCGAAGGTATTCGTTGGGTCCGCGACTTCCTACGCCGCCTAGCCGCCGAGGGCCGCACCATCTTAGTCAGCTCCCACCTGCTTGCCGAGATGGCCCAAACCGCCGACCACCTTGTGGTCATCGGCCGCGGCAAACTCGTTGCCTCCTGCTCCACAGCGGAATTCATCCAAGCACACTCGCGCAACACCACCGTGGTAAAACCTGCCGCGCCACAACTAGCAGCAGCCTTGAACGCCGAGGGCTTCCAAGTAACAGAAAACAACGGTGTGCTAGAGGTTGACGCTTCTCCGGAACGCGTCGGCAAGCTGGCCTTCGAAGCAGGCGTAGCCCTGCAACTTCTCACTCAACAACAGGCATCCCTAGAAGATGCATTCATGGAAATGACCAGCGGGGCGGTGCAATATGGCAGTAAGAACTGAGTGGACAAAACTCATCACCACGAAAGCATTTTGGTGGACAACCGCATTGTTCATCATCTTCGGCGCCGGGTTCTCCGCGCTCTTCCACTACAACGTCGCCCCAGGGCCACTAGGTATCCCCGTTATCTACGCGGCCTCTGCCGTCATGGGAATCCAAGGGCTGAGCTTCCTCGTGCTCTGCGTCCAAGCAATCATGCTCGTGACCAGCGAATACCGCCACAACTACCAAACAGTCACCTTCCTAGCTACCCCGAACCGCACAGTGGTCGCAGTTGCCAAGTGGATGTTCGCAGTCTTCGGCGCGCTCCTGACATGGGGCACCGTGGTGCTCAGCTACTACGTGGCTAAATGGATGGGCGGCAGCGTGGCCAGCAAAACCCTCAACGTCTGGCACGATGACAACGCCCTGCGACTCATGTGGATCTACCCCTTGGTTGCCATCCTGCTGGTCACCATGGCCCAAGGCATTGCCTACATAGTCCGCCAGACCGCAGGTGCTACCACCATCATGTTGCTCTGGGTCCTCGCACTGGAAAGCCTGCTGTCACTGCTCCCCAAAGTTGGCGACGCCATGAAATACGGGCCGATCACCAACATGAATGCCTTTCTCACCCAATCCGACACCGTGTGGAGCTGGCAAGAAAGCGGCGTGTACTTCGCAGCATGGGCCATCGCCATCTGGGTGATCGGAGTGTTCATCCTAAATAAGCGCGACGCTTAAGGAGGGTTTCTCCTAGTACCCGCATAGCGAAAAATCGGTCCGGCGAATTTATCTGCTCTTCCGGTTTTAGAGTGCATTGATTGTGTGTCGGATGTTGGCGGCGTGGCGTTGGTGGGCGTTGGTGGCGCTGGTGGGCGTTGGTGGGCGCGCCACCCCCGTCCACCCCCGAAAAAGACGGCACTTCACACCAAATCTGCTCAAACGGCCGGTCTGAAAGCGATTTGGTGTGAAGTTGGAGAAAAATCCTTCGAAATACCCCCGTTTAGGGGCGTTTCCGGTTTTAGAGTGCATTGACGGGCTCGACGGGCTCGGCTTCGATAACGGTAACTATCACCGTGTTCTGCGGTGCGGTAGATGGTAGGACCCCTAGTATCTTGTGCCACGTCCGAACCCTCGCCGGACCGATTTCTTTGTCTAGCCAGCGATTATTGCAGCGCTGAGGTCAGTTTCATGATGTTGTCCACGTAGCGGCGGACGAATCCGCGCTGGTTCCATTCTTCGAGGGTGAGCTCGGTGGAGTTTTCTTTGTAGGTTTCGGCTAGCTCGTAAAGCAGGTGGGTGAGTTGGCCTTGGAGCGTCATGAGGGAGACTTCGTAGTTGAGGCCGAAGCTGCGCATGTCCATGTTGGAGGAACCCATCACAGAGACGGCCACGCCGTGGGGGTCTGCGATGAGGAACTTGCTGTGGAGCACGGCGGGGGCGTGGTAGCGGTAGATGTGTACGCCGGCTTCGAGAAGCGTCTGATAATAGCTGGACTGAGCGTGATCAACAACAAATTGGTCGGCTTGTTCACTGACGAGGAGTTCTACGCGGACTCCACGGTAGCAGGCGGAGGTGACTGCTTCGAGCATGGATTCGTCGGGAATGAAGTAAGGGCTGCACATGATCAGCTGGTTTTTGGCGTGGTGGATCATCTCGTTGAACAGCCGGAGGTTTGGTTCGGTGCTAAAACCTGGGCCGGAGGGGACGATCTGCATTACGTCGCCGTGGTCGGCTGGGGGTACTTCGAATTCTGGGACGATGTGGCTTTCTTGGGACCAGTCGACAACAAAGACGGTGTTCATGGAGGCCACGATGGGACCTTCGAGCTCGACCATCACGTCAACCCAATGACGGCCCTTGGAGCGATTGCGTGGGGTGTAATGCGAGGCAATCATGTTTTGGGAGCCGATGAAGCCGCGTTGGCCGTCGATAATGAGTAGCTTGCGGTGATTGCGCAGGTCGGGGCGGCGGAAGCGCCAGCGGAAGGGCTGCAGGGGCAGCATGAGGTGGAAGTCCACTCCGATGGCGGTGAGGCGTTTGCCGAGGCGGCGGTAGCCTGGGTATTTCCAGCTGCCTACTTGGTCGAAGAGGAGGCGGACTTCTACGCCTCGTTGGACTGCGCGTTCAAGTGCTCGGAAGAACACGTCGGTAGTGTCGTCCCAAGCGACGATGTAGATCTGTACGTGGACGTAGTCGCGGGCTTGGTCTACGGCATCGGCCATCGCTTGGATGGTTTCGTCGTAGTCGGAATGTAGCTTGACTGATCCAGTGGTGGCCGTCATAGCGGTGAGCCGACGGTTCATGCGGATCATGGAGGTCAGCTCGGGGCTTTGGACGGTGTCTGGCGGGTAGTCGGGTACGTGGGATTGGCGTTCCCTGATCATTTGGAAGGCGCGGCGTTGAACGTCGTGGCGACGCCGGTTGATGTAAGGGCTGCCCATCAGCAAGAAGAGGGGTAGGCCTACGAAGGGGAGCAACAAAATGGCGAGGAGCCATGCGGTGGAGCTGGAGGGACGACGGCCTTCAGGGACGAATCCGATGGCTACGATTTTGATGGCGTAGTCGATGATCAGGCCAGCTGTTTGCCAATCTATCAATAGTCCACCACCACTGGGGCGTGATCGGAAGCCCCCTTGCCTTTGCGCTCTTCAACGTCAATGAATCCGCCGGTGGGGGTCATGTTGGAGAGCTGGAAGTCGATGCGCATTCCTTGGTTTTTGGGGAACCGGCCAGCGGTGTAGTCCCAGTAGGTGTAGCCCTCGGGGGAGGTGATCGGCATGATGTCGGTCAGTGCTTCGAAGGCTTGGCGTTCTGGTTCGGTGACGTGGGTTTTTCCTTGGAAGAAGTCGATGTCCCAGACGTCGTTGTCGGTGGGGGCGATGTTGAAGTCGCCGCACCAGACGGTGTCGCCGGTGACGCCATAGTGTTGGAGGGCGTAGAGCCAGCGCAGTTTGTAGTCGTAGTGGGGGTGGGCGATTTCGCGGCCGTTGGGAATGTAGAGGCTCCACACGCGCACGCCGCCGCAGATTGCGCCGATGGAACGTGGTTCGAATTCTTCGTAGTCGGGTTGCCCGAAGCTGGTGAGGACGTCGTCAATGCCTACTCGGGAGAGGATGGCTACGCCGTTCCATTGGTTGATGCCAAAGTGGGCGGCTTCGTAGCCTTTGAATTCGGGGAACTGGTCGTCGCGGCATTTGGTTTCTTGCATGGCAAGGACGTCAATGTCGTGGCGTTCGAGGAAGTCCTGTATTCGGTCTACTCGCGCCCGGGCGGAGTTCACGTTCCAGTTGGCAATGCGCATGTTGCTAGGATACCCGCACGTACTTGTGACGATGATGTTCCACAAACCCTAGCTTGTGGTACAGCCCGATTCCGGCGGCATTGCTCTCAATGACCTGCAGGTATGCGGTGTGTGCGCCGTGGGCTTTACCCCATGCGAGCATGGCTGCGCCGAGTTCGGTAGCAAGGCCTTGTCGACGATACTCCGGTGCGACTTCCACCGCGGAGTAACCGAGGTAGCCGTCGGTGATGGTGCCGCGGGTAATAGCCACGGTTTTCCCGTCGCGCTTAAGTCTGCCGAAGCACATGCGGCCGTCGATAGTTGTGCGCAACAGTTCAAGTGCGTGGCGGGGCAGGGCTTTGCCGCGGAAGTGGTAGAGCTCAAGCCAATCGTCGTCGGGTTGGTCGAGGAATTCCGCGTGGACGTCGTCAATTTCGCTGACGTTATCCAGGGGGTGCGTCATCACGATGATTTCGGGGCCGTCGTCTGGGATCGCGGGGGCGATTCTTTCCGGCACCAAGATCAGCGCTGGCAGGTTGTGCCGGCGGTAGAATTCCTTGATTTCCTCGTAGGGGACCGGCGTGAACAGGGCTTGTGGGCCCAAGGGGGCTGCCGAGTTGGAACGCTCGGTGACACCGTCGCCGGCACGCAGCAGCCACTGCCCACACCACGTGTGTTCGATGCCGGGGAAAGCTTTGGCGGTGGCTACTTCGATGGCGCGAATATCTGCGTTGCGCACAGTGCGCGGGCTGAGCCGCTTAATCATGAGCGGATTGTCAATGCGCACGGGCTCGGCGTTCGACGGCAAACCGCCGCGTGCGTGCGGGCGCACGATCAGCGGATCGACGCTTAAAACGTGCCCAATGGTGTCGAATTCCTCTTGGCGGACCACAATGCGGTCGCCGACCTGCACCGGACCGGTGCGGAATTTAGTGGAACGGATCAGGGTCCACCCCCGGCATCCAAGTCATACCCGCAGACCAACCGTTGCGTTTGATGGCTTTTTTAGCTTGGCGCTTCCACCGGCCGATCAAGGTGTCGGTGTAGAGGAAGCCGTCGAGGTGGCCCACTTCGTGCTGGAAGCAGCGGGCGAGGAAGCCGGTGCCCTCGTAAACCACGGGGGTGCCGTCGGCTTCGAGGCCGGTCACGCGTGCCCAGTCGGCACGGCCGGTGGGGAAGCCTTCGCCTGGGACGGAGAGGCAGCCTTCGTCGTCGCTGCCGTCGTCGGCAGGCATGGTTTCAGGGATTTCGGAGGTTTCCAGCACAGGATTGATCACGCAACCGCGGTGGAAGTGGCCCTCGTCGTCAGGGCAGTTGAACACGAAAAGGCGCAAGCCAACACCAACTTGGTTAGCGGCAAGACCTACACCACGAGCTGCTTCCATGGTTTCATACATGTCTGCAATGAGGTCTTGGACTTCTGCTGGGTCGCTCACGGGGGCAGTAGGGTTATGGAGGACGGGATCTCCACAAATAACGATCGGACGAATCATGCCTATACATTATCTTGACTTGCTCGCATTCGAAGAAAAAGCCCCGCGCAGCCTCGGTGCCAAAGAGGAAGCCATCCGTGAACTTGGGCTTACGCCGGTGCGTTATTATCAGATGCTCAACGTAGCTATCGACGACCCCACTGTGATCGCCGAGTACCCATTATTGACGGCACGACTCCGCCGACGCAGGGACACACGCTAGACTTGGACCTTGTGAAACAACTGCCGTTGCGTGGAATTGCCATGATCCTCATCGCCGTCGCCTTAATGCTCGGCGCGTGGGGAGTCTACTCAGTCACCTCTGATAACTCTTCTAGTGCACCAAAGACCAGCACTGCCGAGACATCCGAGCAAACCCCCGCGGAGAAGTCCGCACCGCAGGCACCAGCTGTATCTGATACTCCTGCCGCCTCCGACGCGCCGGGCGAATCCGCTGCGCCGGCCGAAAAGGCCCCAGCCGACAAACCTGCTGATAAACCTGCAGCTGATAAACCTGCTGCTGAGCGCCCTGTGCCGGTTCGCGTGCTCAATAACTCCACAGTGCAAGGCCTCGCTGCCCAAGTTGCTGATACCCTCCGCAGCCACGGCATAGATGTGGTCGAGGTTGGCAACCTTCCAGACGCGGTTGTTCCACAAACCACTGTGTTCTACCCAGCCGGCCACCAAGCACAGGCACAAAAAATCGCAGATCAGCTGCATGCGGTTATCGCACAGCATGACAATCCCGACATCGTAGTGGTTACAGTCCAATGATATTTCCGCCTTCGCCCCCAACCCTCGGCGTTGAATGGGAAGTAGCGCTTGCCGACCCGCACTCACGTGACCTTGTGCCCCGTGGCCACGAGGTCATTGAGAAAGCCACCACGCATTTGGAACGCGAGTTCCTTGCTAACACAGTGGAGCTGGTGACGTCGGTATGCACCACCGTCCCCGAAGCCATTGAGGAGCTGCGCGAGGGCATTGAGGAAGTCAAAGCCATTGCAGCCGACATGGGTTTGAAGGTGTGGGCTGCAGGCTCGCACCCCTTCTCGGACTTCCGCAAGCAGCCGGTGAATGAAAAAGGCCACTACAACGAGATTATCGAGCGCACTCAGTACTGGGGTAACCAGATGCTGATCTGGGGTATTCATGTCCATGTGGGTATTTCCAGCAAGGATCGCGTGTGGCCCATCATCAACGCCATGCTCACCTACTACCCGCACCTGTTGGCGTTGACTGCTTCCTCTCCAGGCTGGGACGGCATTGATACTGGCTATGCCTCCAACCGCACCATGCTGTACCAGCAGCTGCCCACAGCAGGCCTGCCCTACCAGTTCCAGAGCTGGGATGAGTGGGAGGCGTACATGGCGGATCAGAATAAGTCCGGCGTGATTAACCACACCGGTTCTATGCACTTTGATATTCGCCCCACCCGCTATGGCACCGTGGAGGTCCGTATTTGCGACTCCACCAACCTGCGCGAACTTTCCGCAGCCGTAGCACTGACACACTGCCTGATCGTAGACCTTGAGCGCAAACTCGACCGTGGCGAGGAGCTCCCTACGCTGCAGGATTGGCATGTTGCCGAGAACAAGTGGCGTGCTGCCCGCTATGGCATGGACGCGGAGATCATCATCTCCCGCGACACCGACGAGGCATGGGTTACCGACGAGCTGCGCGCACTAGTGGAACGCCTCAGTCCGCTTGCCCGTGAGCTCGGCTGCTACGACGAACTCCAAGGCGTGCTCACCATTTGCCAGACAGGTGCCAGCTACCAGCGGCAGCGCGCTATTTACAAAGAAACAGGTTCTTGGCTGCCGGTTGTCGACGCCGTCCTCGCCGAGATGTAACCCGCGATCGGGCTGATGATCGCATAGCCTGCGACGAACACCAAGCCCGATACGCAGAACCAGTCTTTGAACCAGTCATGGAAAAACAGCAGGTGCGGGGAGAACACTGCCACTGAGATCGCGGCTGCGGCCACCGCGCCGAGCTGAGCAAGCGCCCAGTGCGAAAAGTCCATGGCGATAAAGATGGCCACGACCGCCGGCACGACCCACACCCAGTGGTGATACCAGCTAAACGGCGACACCAAGCAGGCAGTAATGCCACCTAGAGCCAGCGACATGGCAGGGTTGTTGCGCGCCCGCCAGAATCCGAAGCCGGCCACGAGAAGGACGGCGATGATGGCGGGAATCCAGTACTGTTCTGCGTCGAGACGCACGAGCACCGCACGAAGCGACTGCGCACCAGGGTTGGTTTGGGTGCCCACGCGCGAGGAATCAAAAATCTTATTGGTCCAGAAATCCCACGTGTCTGGCACCCACACGCCCGTAGCGACCGTCGCCGCGAATGTGACCACCGCGCTTGCCGCTGACCACCAGCGTCGTTGAATGAGAAGCACCACGATAAAGATCGCGGGGGTGAGTTTGATACCCGCAGCAAGCCCGATTCCGATGCCGGTGCGCTTGTGTGGCAGGAAGTCCATGGCCACGAGGAACATGAGCAGCAGGTTGATCTGCCCGTAGAAAAAGCTATCGCGGATTTCGATGAGGGACATAAAGCCCGCGGCCATGGCGATTGCTGCGATGACCCCACCGGCGGTGAGCTGCTTGCGTGCAAAAATCATCAGGATGACCGCGAGCAGGGCCACAAAGTTCGCGCTCTGCCACACGACGGTCAGCATGTTGTCATCCATGCGGGACAAGAACTTAAAGATCAAGCCGGCAAACGGGGTGTAGGTAAAGCCGAGGTCGTGGTAAAACACGCGGTCGTAGAGGTGGCCGCCGCGGTCGAGCACCAGGCCGGCCTTCTTGTAGATGGCTAGGTCGAGGGGTGGGAACCATTCGCTAAAGCGCCGGTTGGAGCCCAGCGATGACTGTTGCACCAAAAACCACGCAAACAACGCAGTGAACATGGCGGTGATTGAGGGTGCACTTTTCATACCGACCATTAAAACAGGATTTTTGCACGGATGGAGAAACGCGGCGCAGGGTTAGTGGCCGCGGTGAGCAATTTTTGCACCTTAACGACGTCTCTCGGAGGGGCGTCCTGCGGAAATGCAGGCTTAGGGTACAAAAATTGCTCACGACGGGGTGTGCGGTGGCCGTGGCGCGGGGTTGGTGCGTGCGGCGCAGGGGTTAGTGGCACACGGCGCAGGGGTTAGTGGCACACGGCGCAGGGTTGGTGGCACGCGGCGCGGGGTTAGTGGCTGTGGTGAGCAATTTTTGCACCTTAACGACGCTTCCCGGAGGGGCGTCCTGCGGAAATGCAGGCTTAGGGTACAAAAATTGCTCACGCCAGGGCGCCAGGCACCAAGGTACTAAGCACTAGGCACCAGGCACCAAAACACGAGCCCCGCGCGTTACTTGCCGTAGCTGAGCAGGAAGGCTGCTTCTGCGACGGCGATGTCGCGGATTTCGTTGGGGTCAACGGATTCGTTGGGGGAGTGGATGGTGGCTTGTGGGTCTTCTACGCCGAAGAGGGCGAGTTCTGCGCGTGGGACTACTTCGAGGAGTTCGGAGCAGAGTGGGATGGATCCGCCGGAGCCGATTTTGACGGTGTCGTCTTGGCCGTATGCGCCGGCGAGGCAGCTGTTGAATAGTTGCATGGCGGGGCCGTCGAGTTTGGCGGAGAAGGGTTGGTTGGCGTCGTCGTAGGTGACGTCGATGTGTGCGCCCCATGGGACGTGGTTTTTGAGGTGTTTGACGAGTGCGTCTGCTACTTGGTTGGCGTCCATTTTTGGTGGAACACGCAGGTTGAGGCGTGCGGATGCTATTGGTGGGACGGCGTTGATGGCGTGGTCGACTGGGGTGGAGGTGAAGCCGATGATGGAGATTGCTGGGCGTGCCCAGACCATGTCGGCTGGGTTGTCGTTTTCGGTGCCCATGATGGTGGTGCCTTCGAGCATGGTTGCGTCTTTTTTGAAGGCTTCGCGGTTGTAGGTGCCGCCTTCCCAGTGGGCGGTGCAGTCGATGCCGTCGATGGTGGTGCGGCCGTGTTCGTCTTTGAGGGTGTCGAGGAGTCGGATGAGTGCTGCGGTTGCGTCTGGTGCTGCGCCGCCGAATGCGCCGGAGTGTACGCCGGATTCGAGGGTGCGGAGGGTGACGGTGATGCGTGCGCCGCCGCGGAGGGTGGTGGTCATTGTGGGGGTGCCGACGGCTTGGTTGCCGGAGTCGGCGATGAGGATGACGTCGGTGTCGAAGAGTTCTGGGTGTTTTTTGATGAGGTCGGAGAGTTCTGCGCCGCCTTGTTCTTCGGAGCCTTCGACGAGGAATTTGATGCCGAGTTTGGTGCCGCCGGCTTCTTTGACTGCGCGGAGTGCGGCGAGGTGCATGGCGATGTTGCCTTTGCAGTCGGCTGCGCCGCGGGCGTACCAGCGTCCGTTGCGTTCGGTGAGGGTGAAGGGGTCGCTTTCCCAGGCGGTTGGGTCGCCGGCGGGGACTACGTCGTAGTGGCAGTAGAGGAGGACGGTGGGTGCGCCGTCTTCTGGTTCTTTGGTGCCGATGACTGTGGTTGCGCCGCCGTCATAGGGGTATTCGGTGACGTTGAGGTCGGCTTCTTTCAGTGCGTTGACGATCCAGGCGCAGGCTGCGGCGTGGTCTTCGGCGCATTCTGGGGTGGAGTGCACTGAGTTGTAGGAGGTAATTTCGCTGAGGTCTTTGAAGATGCGCTCGCGTTGTTTTTCTACGAGGGGTCGGACGGTCTGGATAGTTGTTTTTGTCATGTTATCCAGCATACGTCGTGGCTTAGGTGTTGTAATTGTTGGGTGCTGTGAAGTTTCGCTTATCGACGTTCACCAGCGGGGTCGGCCAAACTACGCTGCTTGGCCGGTGCGGGGAATTAGAAGTGCGGCAGTCCGTTGTTTTTGAGGAAGGTGTTGGCGGTGGTGCCGATGCTCATGGGAGTGAGCGCACCTGTGACGATGGCTAAGATGCCTGCGATGAAGTCGCCGACGGAGGAGCCGCTTTCTTGTGGCACGACTGGTGCTTGAGCCTGTGGTGCAGGAGCTGGTGCTGGCTCAGGCTGTGGCTGTGGTGCTGGGCTTTTTCGCGTTCGAGGCGTGCTTCTTCTTCGGTTTCGTGCTTAGCTTGCTCTGCTAGCTTGTCGTACTCTTTTGGTGTGCGGCTTCGGCGGCATTAACGCGTGTTTCTTGATCTTTTTGTCTTGGTCTGCTTTTTCTTGGAGCAGCTTTTCGGCTTTAGCCTTGACGATTTCGTATTTTTTGGTCTCAACGGCTTTTGAGATCTTAGGACTCTTGGGGCAAGAAGCCCTAGGGGTCGATCTTGTCAAGCGAGGGTGTCAGGTGTTTTGTGTGTGAGGCTCTGATCCAGAAGGAGTTTCACTGATAATGACTACCGTGTCACCGAGGAAAGGTCATGACCCGAACAGGGTCAACGAGATCAGCGCTAAGCTGATGGAAAATCCGGAAATCGCCGAACTGATCGGCGAGTTGTCGACTTCCACCGATGATGCCAGCGACCTGGTCAAAGGTCTTTTGCAGGCATCGATCAACGCTGGTCTGCAGGCTGAAATGGACGCGCATCTAGGATACGCGCACTCTGATCGTACGGCGAAAGCCCAGCTGGGCACCCCGGATGGTGGCAATCACCGCAACGGGTCGTACACCAAAACCGTCAACTCTGGCTACGGCACCTTTGATGTGACTATGCCCCGGGATCGAGCTGGCACGTTTACGCCGCGGATGCTGCCTAAAGGCACCCGCCGTCTGACGGAGCTTGATGACATGATCATCTCCCTGTACGCCGGTGGGATGACCGTGCGCGATATTCAGCACCACCTCGCCACCACCCTCGGGGTGGATATGAGCCCAGATACGATCAGCACCATTACCGACGCGGTGTTAGAAGAGGTCATGATCTGGCAAAACCGCCAGCTCGACGAGTTCTACCCAGTGATCTTCCTCGACGCGCTGCGAGTGAAGATCCGCGATGGCCACCGCGTGGTCAACAAGTCTTGCTACATGGCGGTAGGCGTCGACATGGACGGCATCAAGCACATCCTGGGATTGTGGATCGCAGACAATGAAGGCGCCAGTTTTTGGGCATCCGTGTGCGCTGACCTTGCCAACCGTGGGGTCCAAGACGTGTTCATCGTCTGCTGCGACGGGCTCAAAGGCCTGCCGGAAGCCGTGGAGGCAACCTGGCCGAATTCCATGGTGCAGACCTGTATCGTGCACCTGATCCGGGCGGCCAACAGGTGGGTGTCCTACCAAGACCGCAAACCCGTATCAAGTGCGCTACGGGAGGTCTACACCGCACCGACCGAGGACACCGCCCGCGCCGCCCTGGACGCATTCGAGGCCAGTGAACTGGGCCGTAAATACCCGCAATCGGTCAAAGTCTGGCGCGACGCCTGGGACCGGTTTGTGCCATTTTTGCAGTTCCCGCCTGCGGCACGGCGGGTACTCTACACCACGAATTCGATCGAATCGCTGAATGCTGAGCTGCGGAAAGCCACCCGCAACCGCGGCCAGTTCCCGAACGATACCGCGGCGCTGAAAACGCTGTGGCTGATGATCTGCAACATCGAGGACAAGCGCGCTGCCCAGCGAGCGAAGAAAGCGAAGCGCGCCATCGAATGCAACGGCTATATTGAAGGAGCGAAAGCCACCGGGTGGAAACAAGCCATCAACCAACTAGCCGTGGCTTACCCCGACCGATTCGCGGACTACTTGTAAACCAAGCCCCCGCACACAAACAATCGGACACTCTCTGTCAAGCTCTTTGATGAGCGCCTCAGCTTCTGCTGGGTTTGCGGCATTGACAGCTGCGGCAGCATCGTTCAAGACCCCTACGGGGGGGGTAAACGGCGGCCATACCCCCACACCCATTCCTTGCCCCTTCCGAGAGGATCAGCACCCATGGACGGGTAGTCGATATAAATTTAAGTTAGGGTAAGAAATAGTTTGACACGATCCCCGAGCCATGCTTATGGTGAAATAAATTCAAACAATCCGGTTTGAACGCGTCACCAAAAAGAAAGGTTTAATTATGTCTTCTTTGTCAGGCCTCGGTTTAGACCTCCTGTCCCTCGTTGGGGACCTCTTCGACTCGCTCTTCATGTTCTTCGAGAAGCTTCTCGGTGGTAATACGATCCCTTACTAAATAGAACAACGTATGCTCCCCACTCCATTGGAATGGGGAGCTTTTCTCGTTTTCCCGTTAAACGATTTTTGGCTTAAGGGACAAAAGGGGATTCCACTCGGAATCGATTCCCGTGTCATAGGCGGCTGGTCGACCATCAGCATGGCCGCGGCGCTTGATTTCTTCCTTGGCCTAGGCCGCCCGTTCCTTCTGTTCGCCTTTGCGTCCGAAATCTTGCTCAAGAGCCAGCTGTAGTGGCGACACTGGGTTCTCCGTGCGGACATAGAGCCACCAATCCATGATGGTGCGTTGATGCTCATCGAAGGTTCCACGATGGGCTCTAGCAAGGTCTTTGAGCTGCTTGTTGATTCCGCCTTCAAGCAGGTTCGTTGTGGATTTCACGTCGCAGGTCACGCCTTCAGGAGGATTCAGGTAGGTAAATAGCGTTCCGTCGTTGATAAGTTCATGGAGCCTGTTGAAGCTTCGCCTAGCGCCACGGTGCGTGAACCAGAATTTTTGACTCGGCGTGACGCACCGCGGTATATCCACGGCTTTTACCTGGCTGCGGTATGTTTTCTCTTTTAGCCAAGGGCCGAATGTCACGCTGGCCTTGTGAACTCTAGTGATAAACTCGCGTGCTTCATCTTGAGTTTCGATATGTGTGAGCTGATACGCGAACGTGCGCAGTGCTTTATGCGCTAGATAGCGGGGATGACGTGAGATGTCGGTGAGGATATTGCGCTGAACATGAACGAGACATCGCTGGATTTTAGTATCTGGCCAGTGCTTTTTAATGACTGCGCGGGCACCGCCAGAGCCTTCGATCGTGACGATCAGTGGTGGTGCGAGCCTGTCCAGGAGTCTGGCGTAGTTGTATTTTGATTCCCCGGTGCACCACAGCCAGGCCACGGGGTGTTCGGCGGTGCACGCAACAAGCAGGCATTTCTTGTGAAAGTAGGTGCCGTCGATAAACAACTGGTCGTAGACGCGGAACTTGTCGGTATGTGAGGCACCACGATAAACCAGAAGAAGGTAAACCACCGGGTCAGTGTGCGTCGGGTGACGTGAAGGCGGTGTGCTATGCGTTGGGCTGGTTCGCCGGTAAGGACCCAGTCTAAAAAGACTTTGAAGTGCTAGATATTGGCGGTGTTGGCCCTGGTGCCGGTTTGAGAAGCGTTGCAGTTGGGGCAACGCCAGCGTGGGGTTCCTGCTGTTGTTGTACCGTTTTTGTGCATGTTGGTTCCGCAGATCGGGCATGTTGGGCAATTCATACGACCTGTCATAAGAATTGCCGTAGCAGGTTCAAATATCACAGGTTGGCAATGACCGGCGTATTTGAGGGCTCAACCTCAGGTTGGAACTGATTTTCATTCAATATCCGCACCTTGCCCCAAGTCAAGGAATGAATCGACACATCAAATCCCACACAAAAGGGGATGCGGACATTTTTAGGAATGTTCAAAGTAGCAGTTCACGCCTGCGTTGATTGATGCTTAATCCATCGAACTCAAGCTTGATTCTATCTTCGTTATAGAAGTCAACATATTCATGAATTGCTCGCTCTAGTTCATCACAATGGGGCCACGTACGCTCATAGACATGGACCTGACCCCTGTTTGGTAGACATCTAGATTCTCGGCCGTTCGGGCTGGGAGGAAAGGTATTCTACCTACTATGTCTAAGTTCTATTCTGAGTAATTCAAGCGTGACGCCGTTGCTCTTTATGAAAACAATGAGAACTTGTCTCTGGCTGCTGCCGCCGCCGAACCGGAAGTCAACCGTGCTTCATTACATCAGTGGGAGAAAGAACTCGGCACTGGTAAGAGGACTCGTATGATCGAGGCTAAAGCCCAAGCAGAAGCAGCCTCCGACGCAGAACGTATACGTTTATTGGAAAAAGAAAACGCAAAGCTGCGCGAACAACGAGATAATTGTGCGTAAGGCTGTGAAATATTTTGCCGAAGAGACAAGCTGGTGATCCGCTTCTAGTTTGTCGAGGACTACAAGACCGGGTACTCGGTCAAGCGGATGTGCACCGTTTTAAAGCTCACACGTTCATCGTTTTATACATGGAAAGCCGCACAAGCCCGCCGTGCATCACGTATCTGCGCAGACGGTGTACTTGGAGTCCGTATTGCCGTAGTCTTTGCTGAAGAAGACGGACTGTATGGTGCACAGCGCATCACTGCGTGATTCAACGACGATGAGTGCTTTGCGTGGGTCAATCATAAAAAGGTTGCCGGGATCATGAAAAACATGAAACTACGTGGATTTAGCAAACGCTGCTGGTGTGTGATTACCTAGCGCAGCGCATCAATTCCGGTGTTTGAGGATCTAGTGAAACGACGGTTTCGTGCGCAAGCACTAAACCAGGTGTATGTCGGTGATATTTACCTATTTGTCCTGTAGGAACGGCTCTAATATGTATCTGGCCACGGTTATTGATCTGTATTTGCGCCAATTTGCCGGTTTTGTGATCGCAGACCATGTGTGAAGTAGCCTTGTGATTGAGGCTTTAGACCATGTCAGTACAGCCCGTGGTGGGCTTGATGGTGCCATCTTTCGTTCAGATCATGGCAGCGTGTGTACATCAGCAGCGTTTAGCATACGATGCTAGGAATTTGGTGTAATCGAGTTCATGGGTGTTATCGGTACTAGTGCAGATAATGCGTTGGCAGGGTCATTTAATTCCACGGTGAAAACAGAAGTCTTGCGTAATAGGAAAGTTTTCGCTAATTCGCTGCTATGCTGGCGGGAGGTATTTTCGGTGGTGTATCAGATATAACACACAGCGCCGGCACTTTTGGTGTGGACAGATATCGCCTGATGTTTTTGAATCCCAATTTATTGCACTGACCAAGGCGGCATAATTGCCACTTACCCTGTCTACTTTTCAGAGGTCACGCCCACATCCCGCCCAACATCGACGAAGAAACCACGAACCTCATCACCACAATCCTTGAGGCTTAAGCCGAAACTCGCGGACTAAACCAAATTGTGAAAGTCAGGTAAAAGTCATCAGTCTTTCTATGGCGGGTGTTACTTGCCGGCGCAGCGCCGTACGGCGCGCCCTTATAACAAGAAATATCGCCAAATTGTCTCACTGTGTTAGGCTTCTACCGAATTTCGACATGCATTTATGTCCCATGTACTGGGAAAACACGCCTTATCGCCACGAGCATGCCCTACGCTCACCAGGAAAGCACGAATCCCCGCGCACAATCTTTTTTGAGACCGCGGCGGGGATGACCACTGAGCCTAGAGTGGGAACCTGCTTACGGCAGGAGAGCCGGGAGCATCGACTTAATGACCGGCAGAGCGGCGACCAAGATGCCGAGAACCGCGACGATGACGCCGATTACTGCTCCGTTGATCGAAGGCAGAGCGCGTTTGCCACCGGGCTGATCCGAGCCATCGGGATGTTTCGAGCCACCGGGCCGCTCCGGGCCCTCGGGGTTATTCGGGCGCCCGGGCTTACTCGAGTCATCGGGCCGCTTCGGGCCACCGGGCTGATCCGAGTCATCGGGCCGCTTCGGGCCACCGGGCTGATCCGAGTCATCGGGCCGCTTCGGGCCACCGGGCCGCTCCGGGCCCTCGGGGTTATTCGGGCGCCCGGGCTTACTCGAGTCATCGGGCCGCTTCGGGCCACCGGGCTGATCCGAGCCATCGGGGTTATTCGGGCGCCCGGACTGATTCGAGTTGTAGTTCTGACCGTTGATGCACGCATTCAGCGCATCCTTGAAGTTTTGGTAGGCGGTGAGCTTCTTCGTATTCTCCTCCAGCCTTCTCCTCAAATTCTCCTTCTCCACCGAGTCGGGTCTGAGGTTAGCCAGTTTCTGTTGATCATTCTTTATTTGCATGCGAAGGGCAAGCAGCTGGGGTTCTGCGATGGTATCTCTATAATTAGCAGCTTTGTCCTTGTTGAGCATTCTCGCCTGAGTCAAGTTTGTCAATTTAGTTTCTTCAGGAGTGGGTGTAATGGTGCACATATCACCATTAACCGTGGCAGTCATGGCATTTGCCGGCGCAACAACCGCACCAGAGGCGACGGCGACGGCAGCGAGGGACGCGAGTGAACGCTTGAACATAGGAATCTCCATGGAAGAGTAAAAGGATGAGGCTGTCGCGAGACAACAGTGTTGTCCAAATTTTATCGATAGTTGCCGGCCGCTGTCAAAACGCGAAACGGTGAAAGATAACGCAATTTTTATATCTGGTACCCCCAGGAGCAAACATCTCGCTCGCGGACCATGACTTTTCGCCCGTAGGTGGCTTTATGCCGGGGGTTTCAAGCAACTCGGGACATAAAAAGACCGAGCCGCAGCCAGGATGGCTGGGCTCGGCGTGAGCACCCGACTTTCACAACAAATCCGGTGTTTTCTGAGCCCTAACGCTGTGGTCTGGGGTTGTGTTGTGTTGGAAGGGGTGTTTTCGCGAACTAAGACCGTGGTAGATTTTTTCTGTGGCCTACATCAAATACGTGCGGACCGCCTCAGGTGTAAGTGTTCAGGTCGTGCGTTATAAGGCTGGCAGGATCGAAGTCCTCAAACACTTCGGTACCGCCCACAATGACTTGTCGTTGGTCTCTTTGGTGGAGGGTGTCTGATGGTTTGTGAGTGGGATTTTATTCCGCATAAGGAGATAAGCCAGAATGACTACTGTGGCAAGACGAGACTCAGCTGATAAGGCCAAGATTGACGCGACCTGAGGAAAAGCTGCTTGCTAACACTGAAATCGCGAAGCTGATTGACGAACTAGGTACATCGACGACGGATGCTCAGCTCGGCTATCAATCCGGTGATCGGGAAGCTAAAGCGGCTGCTGGGATCGACAATTATCGCAACGGCACCTACCTAAAGACTGTTGATTCCAACGACGGCCCGGTTACCGCAGGCGTCCCCCAGGATAGAGCTGGGACGTATATTCCCACCATGGTCCCGAAAGGCTCGAAGTGTTTAACGGATGTCGATGACATGATCGTGAGTTTGTATGCCGGTGGGATGACCATCCGCGATATTTAACACCATATATATGGCCACTGCCATGCGGGTGGACATCTCTGTAGTGACAGATGCAGTGCTTGATGAAGTACTGGTGTGGTAAAAACCGTCAGTTAGACGAGTTCTACCCCGTGATCTTCCTTGACACGCTCGCGTTTATATAACTGAACCCTTATGAAGTTAGGCATTTTTCTTATAAACATGCGCGCGCTATGTAAAATTCTGCTACGTAAGTTTTTCTATTCCTTATATATATGTTTCTTACGCTGACAGCGATAAATCTTGCACTCGTACCCGTAGACTGCTAAAACGGACTTAGCACTCGATCTAACCGAGTGCTAAACAAATGAACACATGAGAGACAGATCAGTGGGTGAGGTTGGATTACACTCGCCACCGTGCCGTCGCGGGCGCCTGCTGGGTTGTTTAAGGCGTGAGTGTCGTCCTGCGAAAGTTCTCAAGAGTTTTACGCCTCTATATATATAAGGAGCACAAAGTTTCATGGCAAAGATCATTGCCTTTGATGAGGAAGCACGTCGTGGCCTTGAAAAGGGTTTGAACACTCTGGCAGATGCCGTAAAGGTAACGTTGGGCCCTAAGGGTCGTAACGTTGTTTTGGAGAAGAGCTGGGGCGCTCCTACCATTACTAACGACGGTGTCTCGATTGCTCGCGAGATTGAGCTCGAGGATCCGTATGAGAAGATCGGCGCTGAGCTGGTTAAGGAAGTCGCTAAGAAGACTGACGACGTAGCTGGCGACGGCACCACTACTGCGACCGTTTTGGCACAGGCACTTGTTCGCGAGGGCCTGCGTAACGTTGCTGCTGGTTCTAACCCAATGGGCATTAAGCGCGGTATTGAGCTGGCTACCGCTAAGGTTACTGAAGCACTGCTGGCTTCTGCTAAAGAGGTTGAGACTGAGGAGCAGATCGCTGCTACTGCTGGTATTTCTGCTGCCGATCCAGCTATTGGTGAGCAGATCGCTAAGGCGATGTACGCAGTCGGCGGTGGCAAGCTGAACAAAGAATCCGTGATTACGGTTGAAGAGTCCAACACCTTCGGTGTGGATCTCGAGGTTACTGAGGGTATGCGCTTTGATAAGGGCTACATCTCCGGTTACTTCGCAACCGACATGGAGCGCCTTGAGGCTGTTCTGGAAGACCCATACATTTTGTTGGTTTCCGGCAAGATCTCTAACATCAAGGAACTTCTCCCACTGTTGGAGAAGGTTATGCAGACCGGCAAGCCACTGCTCATCATCGCTGAAGACGTTGAGGGTGAGGCTTTGTCCACCTTGGTTGTGAACAAGATCCGCGGCACTTTCAAGTCTGTTGCTGTTAAGGCACCAGGTTTCGGTGATCGTCGTAAGGCTCAGCTGCAGGATATGGCTATCCTGACCGGCGGCCAGGTTATCTCTGAAGAGGTTGGTCTCTCCCTTGAGACTGCTGATCTGCCATTGCTGGGTCGCGCACGCAAGGTTGTTGTGACCAAGGATGACACCACCATCGTTGAAGGTGCTGGCGATTCCACTCAGATCGACGGTCGCGTGAACCAGATTCGCACCGAGATCGAGAACTCTGATTCCGAGTACGACCGCGAGAAGCTGCAGGAGCGCCTAGCTAAGTTGGCTGGCGGCGTTGCAGTTATCAAAGTCGGTGCTGCTACCGAGGTTGAGCTGACCGAACGCAAGCACCGTATTGAGGATGCTGTGCGTAACGCAAAGGCTGCTGTGGAAGAGGGCATCGTTGCCGGCGGTGGCGTAGCACTTCTCCAGGCCGCACACGTGTTGGCTAACGACCTTGACCTGACTGGCGACGAAGCCACCGGTGTCAAGATCGTCCGCGAGGCACTTTCTGCACCACTGAAGCAGATCGCTCTCAACGCGGGCCTTGAGGCTGGCGTTGTGGCAGACAAGGTTTCCCACCTGCCAGCAGGCGAGGGCCTAAACGCTGCTACCGGCGAGTACGTCGACCTGATGGCTGCGGGCATCAACGATCCAGTGAAGGTTACCCGCTCTGCTCTGCAGAACGCTGCCTCCATTGCAGCGCTGTTCCTGACCACTGAGGCTGTTGTGGCTGATAAGCCAGAGCCAGCAGCTCCAGCTATGCCAGGTGCTGACGAGATGGGCGGCATGGGCTTCTAAACAACCCATACCTCTATATATAAAGGAGTGGCACGCAATGCGTGCCACTCCTTTTTGTGCTTATCTGCGGGGGATAACCTATATCGGCCGTACTGGGCCTGTTTTATGAGTATGGGATAGGCAAAAGGGCCATGAGGATGTCGCCTTACGTCATCCTTAGCCAGTGTTAAAACCTGCAAAACGGGGTTTCTATGCATAGCGGAAAAGCTATTTTACCCCCGCAATAGGGTGAGTTAGAAGATCTGATAAATGTGATCTACGCAATTTTTTCGCAAACATCGGCTGCTGTTATCGGTGCGTTACACAGGGGGAAAAATAATATTTGGGGCAAATAATCAGTTTTATAAAGTGCCAGCTAGACATGTGTGGGGAAAGCTACACAAACTAACGGGGGGTAAAAGTGATGTAGTTACAGCGGTTTGGGGTAGCACCCTTCGATCGCAAATTTCTAATAAAAACTTTGTAAGAACGGTTTAAAAGCTATGCGGCGTGTGCTTTAATAGTTCGCAGGGCTTCCGCGAGGGAGTCGGCAGGACTTCCTCGCGCGAGGGGGTCTGTGAAATTTCCAAAACCGGTTCTGGTTAGCTACCAGACTCTCTTTATAGGAGAACACTATGGGTTCTATCACCACTCACCTTTCTAACTTCATTGACACTTGGGATGGCTGGGCTAAGGTAATCAGCGGTCTTGCTAAATTCGATCTTGGAGACATCTACAAGAGCCTGAAGCTCATCGTTCAAGCTTCTTCGGATGTAGTAACCTCTTCCCCTCTTATTCATGTCAAGTAATCTAGGTTAACTACTAGTTAAGGATTAAAAATATGTCTTCTTCCTTTGAAATCGCATTCACTGTCATTCAAGCCTTCTTTAAGAGCATCTATGCTGTCTTCAATGAAAACGGCATTCTCGAGCTTGCTAAGGGCCTGAAGACCCTGGCGGGCATATGGAAGTAATCACTTTGTGATTTCTTAACGCTCAAGGGCTCAGCTCCGGCTGAGCCCTTTGGTGTATCTTAAATAAGTCTTTTTAACTCTACCTTGCCTCGAATAGAGTTTCTCTCATGAAAAAGCTGTCCGGCGTATTCGCCGGTGTTATTGCTGCAGTAAGCATTATCTCCGCCCCAGCCGCATCGGCTGCAGAAGGCAATCTGGTTAATTTTGGCGACTCCATCGCTGCGGATTCCCCCACGTTCGCCTACATCGGTAATCGCATTGCGCGCACACTCCAGTATGGCTCGTCCATTCCTGGCAAAAACTGCATCCAAAGCCCCACCAACTATGGGCACCAAACCGCGCAGCGTCTCGGCCTCGCGATCGCAGATTACTCATGTCCAGGGGCGACGTCGGTAGCCAACGGCCCAAAGTTTTTCGACCAGGTAGATCAAGCGCTTGCCGACGGCACCCTCAACGCCGGTACCCGTCGAGTGCTGATCACCCAAGGCTTTAACGATGCCTACAATCTGAAGGGTTGGGACCAAGGCCATATTCGTGGTGCATACGTGGACGCCATGCGCCCCCAAATCGATCGTATTCGTGCCGCCGCACCGAACGCGCGCATTCAGATCGTCGGCTATCTGCCCATCGCGGATAACGGTCGAGCCTGCTTGTTCCACGTATTGCCGTCCGGCCCAGTCTTTGCCGAGTGGCGCAAGCTTCCGTTTGGGTCGGTTTCCTATTGGGAAGACACAGCACAGTGGATGAACGTTGACCTAGCCAATGCCACCGGAACCGAGTTTGTGGATCTGAAAGTCCGCGCCGCAAACCACGGCATGTGCGCGCCCGACCACGAGCGATGGTTCGCAGGGATCATCGACTTCACCGCAGGTGGTGGGAACATGCCGCTGCACGTGAATAGTGCCGGACATGCCGGAATCGCGGATATTCTAGCGAGAAGTTAAAAAGAATGGCTCCCTACCGAAAACAGTAGGGAGCCATTGTGTCACTCAGGAGCGCAACACCTAGCTGCAGATCAAGCCGGTGGCGTCGTCACTCACCGGAGCGAAAGTGGAAGAAATCTGCGCCAAGGTTGGTCAAAAAAGATAGACAAAGACTCAAGCATATTAGCTCATCTTCTATAGGCGAACGCTAGCCCCTTGCGGTGTACGGCCCAGAGTGTACATACGAATAACCAGCTATGCAGCCCCACCAAGCGACACAGCATGCCTAATATGTTCGAAAAAATGCATGCAGCGAACACGAAAAATGCCCAAAGTGACGCGCCAATCTGTAGTGATGCAGAAGATAAAAGGACTAAAGTAAGAGTATGGCTGACCACAAAGACGAGCTTCCTATCATCGACCTTGCGGCGACAGAGGGGTACATCGTTGACGACTCTGATGAAGATGACCCAGTGCTGTTAGCCCCCGATGGAACACCCATCGACACGTGGCGCGAAAGCTATCCCTACGAAGAGCGGATGACACGTGACGAGTATGAGAAGACCAAGCGTGCTCTCCAAATCGAGTTGCTCAAGTGGCAGAACTGGACCAAAGACACAGGTCAGCGACACATCATCCTGTTTGAAGGTCGCGACGCGGCCGGCAAAGGCGGCACCATCAAGCGCTTCAACGAACACCTGAACCCTCGCGGTGCCCGCACTGTGGCACTAGAGAAGCCGTCGCCACGCGAATCCACCTCGTGGTACTTCCAGCGCTACATCGAACACTTCCCATGCGCCGGCGAAATCGTATTCTTCGACCGCTCCTGGTACAACCGCTCCGGCGTGGAACGCGTCATGGGATTCTGCACCGAATCCCAACACGCCGAATTCCTCCGCGAAGTACCCATGCTCGAGAACATGATCCTGGGATCCGGTATCTCACTGACCAAATTCTGGTTCTCCGTCACGCAGAAAGAGCAACGCACCAGGTTTGCCATCCGACAAGTCGACCCCGTGCGACAGTGGAAACTATCGCCTATGGACCTCGCCTCACTCGACCGTTGGGATGACTATACCCGTGCGAAAGAAGAACAATTTCGCTATACCGACACCGACGAAGCACCGTGGATCACCATCCGTTCGAACGACAAAAAACGCGCACGTATTAACGCCATGCGCTATATTCTGAGCAAATTTGAGTACGCCAACAAAGACCATGAGGCCGTTGGCGAACCTGATCCGTTGATTGTTACGCGTGGCAGGGACCGCATTGGAGACTAAGCCTTACCGGTAATAGCTAGTTATTCTGCCCACTGCACGGCGGGCTCGAAGGAAGTAAGCAATGGGCGGACATGAGCAACCATATCGCGAGCTTGCTGCACATAGGGACATCAGGCGCAACATTTCCGAGGCGTTGTTCTTTATTCGCGAATCTGGGATAGGCATAGTCAGGAAAGAATCAAAAATGCAATGCTTGCTACTATCTGCTATCCATTGGTTACCGCGCTCATTGAGCAATTCTTCTACGTGAGCCCTGGTCTCTGGATGCGTCTCGTACATACCGGCAATTGCATAACCTAAGGCTCCTAACAAAGGTGAACCTTCTAAAACGCGGGCGGTAGAAAGCAAATCTGTGGGAACTCCACCGGCAAAACCTCCGCGAATATTTACATCTGGCGCATAAGTAGCATGCATCTCAGCTGCTGCGGCAGCCCCGCCACCTTGTGAATATCCCCATAAAATCAATGGGGCATTTTCTTCTACTTCCGAGGTGTGGGTATTAACTACTGTCCCCCTCGGCTTAACAATAACGTAGTAGGGAGCATCTCATATTCGGCTCCTAGTGTGAGCAATTTAGAAGGTGCGCACTGATCACCAGCACCTTGGGTACCGGGGGCAAGCAACGCCGCTGGGCGCGGCCCTAGGACACGCCATGGAGAAGTCGGGGTGAAAATGGTCGCTGTTGTAGGAGTATGCTGTCCATTGGGATGCGTTGAAGAATAGGCAATGCGCTTTGCTTTTACCAGCGTGTTCAGCACGCCAATCGGTAATTCTTGTTCGCTTAGAACCATACCAGCATCAGTGTTATTAGCGTCTGGAATAGGGGAATAAAAAGTATCGAGCTGGGAGAATGGAACAGTAGATTGAGCTGCGGGCTTAGGAATCAAAAGAAGTGCTAGCTTATTGTACTTAAAAGCATAATAAGCTAGCACTTTTCTATATAGGGAGTAGAGCCAATCTAGCATTCATGATAGGAGATCAGCTTAGCTAATTTTGTCCATTAAAATAAATTAATTGGAGATTAGTCGCTAGCTTTGGAGTCAAAGTGATGCCCAGATCGAGGGGGGCACTGTGGCGCGAACGCTGATCTGAGCATCATTGATAGACTAGAGGCGGAAAATATGTTTAATTATAAACCAAACCGTACCGCCCAAGAACGCTAAGACACCTAAAGTCTTGGTAAGCCAGCTAAAAACGGTGCTCCTGTTGGACTTTGGTGGTATAACTTGTTCGTCCTGATCTGGTGGTGTATCTTGTCCGCCCTGTTCTGGTGGCGTAGGTTCGTCGCCCTGTTCTGGTGGTGCAGGTTGTTCGCCCTGCCCTGGTGGTGTAGGTTGTTCTTTACTTTCAACAACAATCGTAAGGTTTAGTTTTGTTGCATCGAACGTGCTTGAGCCTCGAGCGAACTCTGGATCAGGTTGGAACTCGGTTTGGTACTTACCTAGTTGATTGCCGGCTGTATATGAGTAATCTATTGTGACGTGGTTGCCTATATCTCCAAAAAGCGATCCTTTATTTGGCGTAAATTCAATTGTCTGGTCGCCGGTTTTATCGAAAGTGCCATAGTGAAGGTTGTCTAGCGTTCTCACCTGCGGCTTAGGTGAGCCAGTTTTTTTAACTGTAAGCGAACCTGACTTAGCGGAAAATTCTTGTATTGGTGAGACTTTTTCCTTAAAGCCGGTAAAACCGTGATTTGCTCTGTCTGTTTTTCCTTTCAGATCGAGTTGTACATGGATGGTATCACCGGGATTGACATAGATTGTATTAGGATCTTGGGGTTTAGAATTATTATTCCTATTTATTGCGGAAATGCTTCGGGTAAGCAAGAAGTCGTCTCTAACGTCTATGCTGCTGCTGATGGTTTTTTCGTTTGAATTTTCTTGAGCAATGGCAATATTTGGGGTGCACAGCGCCATCGCCACTAGTGGAGCAACTATTTTTGTTGTCCGTATATTCATAAAACCGCCTAGGATGAGTGGATTGTTAGATGCTGAAACACACTACACACACTTAACTCTAAGTTAGAAATAATTAAAACCACGCTTGATTCTTGCATGGTGACAATACTTCAGGTGTGTAGACGGTAGTGTGGGTTATGCATCCTCCTGATATCCAATTTATTATTTATGCCTTGTTGATTTAGAATAATGTGAAAATACTATTTGTCAAATAAATATATTGAGGGATTGTGTGACTGCACGGGGGTGTCGTCTGGTGATGCTTGCAACGACTTTGACATTTTTGTATCAAACGTCACACTTGCCTCAGTGTTTGCTAAAGAGCCACAGAACGTACGAGTATTGCCGTGCATGCATTGATGGGACTGTCAACTGGACAGCCGGCTAATGGTACGAAGATCGATTTCCGCAAGTTACCAGAAGTAGACGTAAACGACACACCAACCGGCAAAGTAACCAAAGTCGTCACTAAGAAAACCGAAGGCGGCGTGGCAAAATTCGATAACCTCAAACCAGCCCTCTACCTCGTCGTTCAAGAGCTCAACGGCGCAGAGGCGGTGGTGCGTTCGTAACCGTTCTTGGTGGCAGCGCCACAAACAAACCCTGCTGGCAACGGCTGGCTCAAAGACGTGCACGTGTACCCCAAGCGCTAGGCTTTGTCTGAGCTGGTAAAAACTGCTGAGGATCCGGATGCCACGCAGCCTAGTTTCTCGGTGGAGCGCCCGCAGGGTAAGCCGTGGTTGATCAAGGTGGCTAATGTGTCGGCATCCACACTGCCATTGACTGGTTTAAATCGTTACTTGCGGTGGCGATGGGGTTTCCTTGCCAGTGAGAGTGGGCGGGGACGTCGTCGCCACGCATGACTAGTGAGCCTGGCCCTACGGTGGTGGCCTCTCCGATGCGGGAGGCCGGCAGCATGACGGAGTGTGCGGCAAGAGTTGCACCTGCGCCTATGTGGACGTGGTCGAGGCTCATCACGCGGTCGTGGAACAGGTGTGTTTGTACGACTGTTCCAGGGCCTACGGTGGCTGCTGTACCGACGTGGCACAGGTCGGTTTCGGGGAACCAGTAGCTGTCGATCCACGCGCCGGGGCCGATGCGGACGCCGAGGAGGCGAAGACCTGAGTTGATGAGGCCGCTGCCGGTGCAGTGATGGAAGAACCAAGGGGCTGCTACGACTTCCACGAAGGTGTCTTGGAGTTCGTTGAGCCAGACGAACCAGCTCCACAGGGGGTGGTTGCCTGGGCGGTGACGGCCTACCGTACACCATTTCACCGCCGCGGTGATCGTGATGGCTAGTGCTCCTGCCACGCACAAGGCTAGGCCGGTGCCAAATAGTGCGGCCACCACCCCAAATCCTAGAAGCCACTGCGCGGAAACGAGCACTGCGGCCAAGAGGAAACCACTGGTGATAGGTGCTGTTAGGCGAAGGACTTCTACCATGGCGCGTAGGAATTTTTTGCCCACGGTGGGGTAGAAGGTGCTGGTGGCGGCAGCGCAACTGTTCACGGTGACGCGTCGCATGCGTTCTGGTGGTGAACCCCACCAGTTAGAACCAGAACGAGCCTTTTTAGGCACCTGCGAGAGCACCGCCACCAGCGAGTTTTTGGCTAGTTTGCGGCCTTGGAGCGCAATACCAGAATTGCCCACGAAAGAGCGCTTGCCAATGATCGTGCGCCCCAAGCGCATCCAGCCACCGCCGAGCTCGTAGCCACCGATGAGGGTGTCGTCGGCCAAGAAAGCGCGGTCGCGGATCTCAGATAACGAGGGTACCATCACCGCCGTAGAAATCTCCACATCCTTGCCTACCTTCGCTCCTAGGAGGCGGAACCACCACGGGGTGATAAGCGAGGCATACAGCGGGAACAGGTAGGTGCGGGCGTCGTCAAGCAGGCGCTCAATGCACCACACCCGCCAACCGCGCGCCGAAC
Source organism: Corynebacterium diphtheriae (assembly GCF_001457455.1). NCBI lineage: Bacteria > Bacillati > Actinomycetota > Actinomycetes > Mycobacteriales > Corynebacteriaceae > Corynebacterium > Corynebacterium diphtheriae. Next base: position 2,030,797 of record NZ_LN831026.1, on the reverse strand, counting down.
GCACCGCCGTAATTCCAGGGGAAAGCCGCCAACCCAACAACCGAACCAACACCAACACCAACAGGGCATACAACCCCATGGCCGCTACCACGCCTAGCGGCACCCACCACCACAACGCAGTATGGGTACGCTCCTGCCAACGCCACACCACCACCATTCCGGCAGCAACCGCCAGCAACGGTAGCAGTGCCAACACTAACGACGACACCCCATACACCGGCACCCAGCGCGACCTACGCGGCGGATGTGCATTGGGGAAACGATGCTTGGAACGCCCCACCTTCGCCGCCGGCGAACCCGACCACCGCGCACCAGCTTTAACCACTGCGCCCGTGACCGTTGAACCAGCCTCAATATGAGCACCGGCGCCAATGACCGTGCCAGGCAACAACGTGGAACGCGCACCCACGCGGACATCCTCAGCAATCTCAATAGCACCCACATGGACCACATCGCCATCAACCCACACACCACTAAGATCAACCTCAGGTTCCACCGCGCAATGATCACCCAAACGCAAAAGGCCCGTCACCGGCGGCAGCGTGTGCAAATCCACCCCACGACCAACCTGGGCACCCAACACACGGGCGCAATAATTTACCCACGTCGCGCCAGCAATATCACCCGCACCGAAGGCGTCGAAAAGCCGCTGTGCCACCCACAAGCGCATATGAGTGACACCGCCGCGCGGATAATCCCCAGGCGAAATCCGTGCTGTGATAAGCCGCGCACTCCACGCCCCCAACGGCAACCGCCCCACAGGCGTTGCCACCAGCACCGTGAACAACACCACAAACAACCACGGCAGCGGGCGCGCCCAACTAGCACCCCAACCAGCAGCAACATTGTTGATCACCAACAACCACGCCACCCAACTAGCCGCCCGAATAGTTGCACACAACCAAATAATGGCCGCCTGGACCACCCGCGTAACCAACGGCACCGGCCTCAGCTCACGCGGCTTAGCCACCGCCGCGCCAAGCAGCTGCTCCACAACCTCAGCCAACGCCCCCAACCGCGGATGATCATACAAATCCCGCACCGACATCGTGGGAGCCTTCTGCCGAATCCGCGACACCACCCCAGCCGCCGCCAACGACGTACCACCTAAAGCAAAAAAGTCCGCATCCACATCACCAACCGGAACCCCCAACACATCCACCCACAACTGGGCCAACCACTGCTGCGTCGGAGTGAAATCCGAGCCCGTGACCTGCGCCGACTCCAACGGCCACGGCAACGCCTTCTTATCCGCCTTACCCGACGTAGTCGTCGGGATCTCCGGCAGCACCACAAGCCGTGGCACCATAGCCCGAGGCAACTCATCTAAAGCAGAAGTATCAATATCAACGTCCGGATCCTGCGGCGACACATACGCCACCAGCACCTTCTCGCCAGCGGCAGTTTCACGAACAACCACCGCATACTGCGCCACATTAGGCAACGCAGCCACATGAGCCTCCACCTCGCCCAACTCAATCCGGCGGCCACCGATCTTGACTTGGTCGTCGATACGCCCCACAAAATACAAGCCGTCCTCGCACAAGCGCACATGATCCCCCGAACGATACGCGCGCTCCCAGCCAAGCTCCGCCGAAAACTTCTCCCGATCCTTCACCGGATCCAAATACCGAGCAAGTCCCACCCCGCCAATAACCAGCTCGCCAACGTCCCCCATAGCCACCGGCTGACCATCAGCACCTACTACCGCGGTATCCCACCCCGCCAGCGGCAACCCAATCGCCACCGGTTGGCCAGCCTCCAAACGCGCAGCACACGTGACCACCGTAGCCTCCGTCGGACCATAGGTATTCCACACCTCGCGGCGTGACGACGCCACCCTGGCCACCAACTCCGCCGAACAAGCCTCACCGCCCAAGATCAACAAGCGCACATTATCCAACGCCTCCGCAGGCCACATGCCCGCAAGAGTGGGAACCGTCGACACAATCGAAATATCACGACTAATCAACCACGGGCCCAAATCCAACCCAGTACGCACCAACGACCGCGGAGCTGGAACCAAACACGCCCCATGCCCCCACGCTAGCCACATCTCCTCACAGGAGGCATCAAACGCCACCGACAACCCCGCCAACACGCGATCATCAGGGCCAATCGGCTGATCGCGCACAAACAACTCACGCTCAGCATCCACAAAAGCAGCAGCGCTGCGATGCGACACCGCAACACCCTTCGGCTTACCCGTCGAACCGGAAGTAAAAATAATCCACGCCGTATCCTCCAAACGCGGCCCCGCGGTCAGCGGCTGCGCCTGCGCAGCGGTCACCCTTAGCCCTGAAACAGACCACACCGCATTAACGTGGGCCTCCCCGAACACCAACTCCGCACGCTCATCCGGATCATCTGCATCCACCGGCACATACGCCGCCCCCGCACACAACACTGCCAAAATCGTCACATACAAATCCGGCTGCCCGGAGGGCAACCGCACACCCACCCGACAACCAGCACCCACCCCAGCAGCATGCAACTGCGCAACACGATCATCGACCAACTCCGCAAGATCCGCATATGTCAACACATCGCCACAATCTAAGGCCGCAGCCTCCGGGAAGGCGGCCACCGATGAGCGAAAAATATCCACCAACGTACGCGGACGAGGTGCCTTATCAGAACGAAGAAACTGCTCAGGAACCACCATCTACACCCCAAAAACCAACTGGTTGGCCAACCGACGCAGCATCGCCTGCGCTGTTGTCACATCACCCGCAGCCGCCAACACTTGGGCTTCCGCCTGCGCTACCAACACCGATAATTCCTCATACAATGCGCGCCCCGAATCCGTAATATGCACCAAATGCCTACGGCGATCCCGAGGATCGAGCTCCCTGCGCACCCAACCATGGCTTTCCACCGAATCGATCAAACGCACCATGTCGGAAGGATCCACCCCCAGCGCGGCAGCAATTGCCACCTGAGTCGGTGGCTCCACACCAGCTACAAAACCCAAAATCCAATACTCCCGCATACGCACCGAATACCTGGACAACACCTCCTCGCTGCCATCGCGCAAACACTTACGAATGCGCTCCGCCTGAAACGTAGGAGAATGAAGCAGGTCAGCGGGAATTTCTGGGGTCATACACCCAAGGTTAGGTGACACGGCCGATAAAAACCTAGAAAAAGGAAAAGGCACTGCAAGGAGACTCCCTACAGCGCCACGCGGAAAAAGAACGAACTACTCAGTGGGCAAACCGGCAGCAACCCAGCCGTCGGTACCCTCGGCAACATTGATCGCATCAATATCGCGAGCATTCAAATACTCGATGACACGAGCACTGCGCCCGCCACCTTTACAAATGACGTAAATGTCCTTGTCGCAATCGATCTCACCCACGCGGGTAGTCACCTCGCTCATAGGAATATTCTTCGCGCCAGAGGCATGCACCACGGCGAACTCGTCAGTCTCGCGGACGTCGATAAGCTGTGCGCCCGCAGGCACCTCAGTCACTGATACTTCACGCATAACGAACATGCTAGCTGTTTTCCTAGGGGAGTGGGCAACCCCGCAACACGGATACCCCCATAGGTATGTGACCTAGAGGAAAAGGCCCAGTACATAAGGCATCATCATGACAAAAATGCCAAACGCACTAGGCCGATAATTACCTCAAACGGTACAGACTAAAAACTAGCCCTGGTAACGCTCGATGGACTCAGCGTGAATCTTCTCAGCCTCAGCCTTGTCACCCCAACCGGAACCAGTGACCTCCTTGTTTGGCTCAAGATCCTTGTAGTGCACAAAGAAATGCTCGATCTCATCGCGCAAGAAAGAAGAAACATCCTGGATGTCCTGCAGGTGATCCCAACGTGGATCATCGATCACGCAGAGCAGCTTATCGTCGCCGCCAGCCTCATCGGTCATCTTGAAAACACCCAGTGGACGAGCCTTGACGATCACACCTGGGAAAACTGGCTCAGGGAGGATGACCAGCGCATCCAATGGGTCGCCGTCCTCACCAAGAGTGTGGTCGATGAAGCCGTAATCCAGCGGGTATGCCATAGGGGTGAACAGGTAGCGGTCGAGGTACACCTTGCCAGTCTCGTGGTCGACTTCGTACTTGTTGCGGGAACCCTTAGGGATCTCGATGGTGACTTCAATGCTCATTGCATTCTCCTCATTGACTATAAGAAATAAGACTGTGCTTGATATTAGCAGTAGGCTGGTTGCGATGAATGGCGCAAAGTGGTTGGCAGCGACGATCGCTGCAACAGTAGTGGTAGCAGGCACTGTGACAACGGGAGTCGTAGTACAACAAAAACTTTCCTTAACGCACCAAGCCCCCTATAAACCCATCGAGCCTGCTCGCGGCATCACCGCGCTGACAGACAAAGGGACAACCAACAACGAGGCGCTACGCAGCACCGTCGGTGCACTCGCACAAGACCCCAGGCTTGCAGGATTCGCCGGCAAAATTGTCGACGCCACCACCGGTGAAGTGATCCTAGAAAAAGACGCCGACAAACCACTGACCCCAGCCTCGGCAACCAAAATGCTCACTGCCACCGCGGCGCTCTACGAACTAGGCCCCGAACACCGCATCACCACCGAAGTGATCAAACAAGACGACCACACCGTGGTTATCAAAGCCGCAGGAGACGTCTGGCTTACCGACGAACGCCTCGACCAACTAGCACGCAAAATCAAAGAAAATATGCCCAGCGTGAACACGGTCCTCGTAGACACCTCCGCATGGAGCGGCGACAAAATACTAGGCGGATGGGACCCCGACGACGTCAACGCCGGCTACGTAGCACCCCTCGAACCCATCATGCTCTACGGCGGACGCCTCGGCGCCAAAGAAGGCGACGTACCACGCAGCCACAACCCAGGACTCGACGTAGCTGCCGCACTCGCACAACGCCTCGGCGCAGGAACCAAGGGCTACACCGACTCCGCCACCGGCGAAGTCATCGCCACCACAGAATCCGAAGCCCTAGAAAAACGCATCTCCCAAATGATGCAACACTCCGACAACGTGATGGCAGAAGCCATCGGCCGTGAAATCGACGCCACCCAACCCGTACAAGCAACACTGCGGATCCTCAGCGAACACGGCATCACCATCGGCGCCTCCGAAGTAGCAGACAACTCAGGGCTCTCCCTCCACAACCGCATCACCCCAGCGCTACTCACCCAAGTAGCCACCAAGGCCGTAACCGACCCCGAAGTCCACTCGCTCATCCTCGCCCTGCCCGTCGCAGGCGGCAGCGGAACACTTATCGACCGCTACGCAGAACTCGACGGCCGCGGCTGGGTACGCGCCAAAACCGGAACCCTCACAGGAGTATCGGCGCTGGTCGGCGTGGTGCCGTCGACAAGCGGACACATCTACAGCTTCGGCCTCATCTCCAACGGCTCCGAAATCCTCGAAGCCCGCGCAGCCCTCGACACCATCGCCTCAGCACTTCGCGATGCATAAATTCTGGCCCCGCCACAGCCCCAACTTCATGGCCTGCCGCGTCGCCGTACGCACAGTACAACCCCGCGACATCACCGTCGGCCTCTCCGGCGGCGCAGATTCCCTCGCTCTCGTCGCAGCACTATGCGCCGAAGACTACAACGTCCACGCCCTCTGCGTAGACCACGGACTCCAACCCGGCTCCCACGAAGTAGCACAACAAGCAGCCCACCACGCCCGAACCTTCGGAGCACACACCGAAATCATCAGCGTCACCGTCGCGCCGGGCAACCTCGAAGCCAACGCACGAACCGCCCGTTACCACGCACTCCACTCCCGCAACCTCCCCGTCGTTGTCGGCCACACCGCCGACGACCAAGCCGAAACACTCCTGCTCGGCGCGCTACGCGGGAAAGCCACAGGAATGCAGATCCACACCGACAACCTCTGGCGGCCACTGCTTGGCGTTCGCCGCGCCACCACCCTCGCCGCCTGCGCAGAACTCGGAATCGAACCTTGGCACGACCCCCACAACGCCAACACCGACTTCCTGCGCGTAGCACTACGCACCCAGGTCGTGCCGCTGTTGTCCGACATCATTGGCGGCGACGCAGTGCCAGCATTGTCACAAGCCGCCACCTTGATCGCCGAGGACACTCACGCCTTGCACGTAGACACCCCCGACGACCGAATCGCCCAGCTAGCAGGCATGCCACCAGCGTTACGACGCCGCCACCTCGTAGCACTACTCCAAGCCTACGGGGCGCGCGTGAGCGCCGCTCACCTGCGTGCCGTCGACGCATTAATAACCAATTGGCACGGCCAAAAGGCCGTTCCAGTGGGAAACGGGTTGGAAGTGACCCGCAAAGATGGCAGACTTTCGGTTAGCTGATTATGAAAGGTGAAACCCCTATGCACGATTCGAAGGAACTTCCAGTGCCAGCCAACCCCTACGGTAACGACGTGAAAGAAGTACTGATCACCGAAGATCAACTTCAAAACCGCATCCAAGAACTGGCTGACCTCGTATCTGAGAAGTACCGCGATGAAAAAGAAGACCTGGTACTGATTTGTGTGCTCAAGGGTGCAGTGTTCTTCCTCACTGACTTTGCGCGCAAACTGAGCATTCCATGCCAGATCGAATTCATGTCCGTCAGCTCCTACGGCAACTCGGCGTCGTCGTCAGGCGTGGTACGAATCCTTAAAGACCTCGACCGAGACGTCGCAGGCTGCAACGTTGTGATCGTTGAAGACATCATCGACTCCGGCCTCACCTTGAAATGGCTGATCAAGAACCTCTCTGGACGCAAACCAAAGTCCCTAGAAATTGTCACCCTCTTGCGCAAGCCAGAAGCAGTAAAGACCACCATCGACTGCCTCGACATAGGCTTTGACCTGCCCAACGAGTTCGTCATTGGCTATGGCCTCGACTACGCAGAAAAGTACCGCGACCTCCCCTTCGTCGCATCCTTGAACGAGAACGTGTACACCGAACAATAGGGTAGGGGCACCTCAAAAGAAACCAGCTGGGAACGTCTGGCTGGTTTTATGCGTTACTAAAGGCAGAACCTTTAAGTAGCTTTTCCACATTCATTTAAGAAAGGGACCGGCACACAAGAGCCGGTGCGTGCATGAACAACAAAAAGACCCTGCAATATGGCGTGATAGCCGCCATCGTGCTCATGGCCATTTATGTGTTTACTTTCCTTGGAAATGACACCCGAGGCTATAAGCCCGTAGAAACTTCCGTGGCAGTTACCCAACTGGATAACAAAAACGTCAAGGAAGTAGAGATCGACGATCGCGAGCAGCGCCTGCGTATCAAGCTCAAGAACCCGATCGAACACGAGGGGCAAAAAGATGTCTCGGAAATCCTGACCAAGTACCCTGCACGCGCCTCCGCCGACATCTTTAGCAAGGTAGAAAAGTCCGAGGCAGAAAAGTTCACCACCAAGGTGAACCAAGAAAACTTCTTCGTCTCCATGCTGAGCTACATCCTGCCGATGTTGCTCATGTTCGGCATCATCATGTTTATCTTCAGCCGCATGCAAGGCGGCCAAGGTGGCATCGGAGGCATGTTCGGCTTCGGCGGCTCCCGCGCCAAAGAGCTCGACAAAGACATGCCCACCAACACCTTCGCGGATGTCGCCGGTGCAGACGAAGCTATCGACGAGCTGCACGAAATCAAAGACTTCCTCGAAGACCCCACCCGCTACGAAGCACTCGGTGCAAAAATCCCACGCGGCGTTTTGCTCTACGGTCCTCCCGGCACCGGTAAAACACTGCTCGCACGCGCAGTAGCCGGCGAAGCAGGCGTACCGTTCTACTCCATCTCCGGCTCCGACTTCGTTGAAATGTTCGTCGGCGTGGGCGCATCCCGCGTCCGCGACCTCTTCAAACAAGCCCGCGAGAACAGCCCCTGCATCATCTTCATCGACGAGATCGACGCAGTCGGCCGCCAACGTGGCTCCGGCATGGGCGGCGGACACGACGAACGCGAACAAACACTGAACCAAATGCTGGTGGAAATGGACGGCTTTGGCGACCGCGAAGGCGTCATCATCATGGCCGCCACCAACCGCCCCGACATCCTCGACCCAGCACTGCTGCGCCCAGGACGCTTCGATCGCCAAATCCCAGTGACCAACCCAGACCTCAAAGGCCGCGAACAAATTCTGCGCGTCCACGCCAAAGGTAAGCCCTTTGCCAAAGACGCCGACATCACCGCACTGGCACGCCGCACCGCCGGCATGTCTGGTGCCGACCTCGCCAACGTGCTCAACGAAGCAGCATTGCTCACCGCACGTATCGGCGGCAACGTGATCACCGCAGACGCACTCGAAGAAGCCACCGACCGCGTGATCGGCGGCCCACGTCGATCCTCCAAGGTGATTTCCGAAAAAGAAAAGAAGGTCACCGCCTACCACGAAGGCGGCCACACCCTATCCGCATGGGCACTCAAGAACATCGAGCGCGTGTACAAAGTGACCATCCTGGCGCGTGGACGCACAGGCGGCCACGCCATGACCGCCCAAGAAGATGACAAAGGCATGTACAACCGCGACGAGCTCTATGCACGCCTCGTGTTTGCCATGGGTGGCCGCGCAGCCGAAGAACTCGTCTTCGGTGAACCAACCACCGGCGCCTCCGCCGACATCGAACAAGCCACCAAGATCGCCAAAGCCATGCTCACCGAGTACGGCATGAGCCCATCACTGGGCATGGTCAAATACGGCGAAGAACAAGGCGACCCCTTCTCCGGCCGCGGTGGAACCGGCACCCTAGAATACTCCCCGGACGTTGCTGCCCAAATCGACCGCGAAATGCAATACCTGCTGGATAAAGCCCACGCAGAGGCTTACAGCATCCTTGCTGAGCACCGCGACTACCTTGACAAACTCGCCGAAAAGCTCCTCGAAAAAGAAACACTGCGACGCCCCGACCTCGAAGCACTATTCGAAGGCATCGAACCACGCGAAGTGGGCGACGTATTCCCTAACGAAAACGATCGCTTCCCACGCCAAGCAGGCCGCGAACCAGTCAAGACCCCAACCGAGCTCGCTATCGAGCGCGGCGAAGAACCACCTAAGCCCTTCTCCATCCTGGAGGCATCCAAGGCCGCACGTGCCAAGCGGGAAGCAGAACTCGCCGCACGCAACGCAGGGGCTGCCCCCGTAGCACCCGCACAAGGACCACAGGAACCCGCACGCGGACTCGGACACATGGACGGCACCGCGCAGCGCGTCGAAAAGCCTGCAACCCCTGCGACCTCTGCAACCAAGGAACAACGCTACGGTGGCACCCCGCCACCACAAGGCTGGACCGCACCAGGGTGGCCACCAGCGCAACCCAAGGACGCAGACACCCCTGCCTCCGTGCACCCCGGCGTGAAAAACTACGCAGACGACAGCACACCAGCAGCCCCTGCCGAACCACAGGAAGAAGTAGGCTTCCAACTTCCAGAAAACGAGCGCACCGAAAACCCGTGGGAGAAACCAAACGATGAATCCGGACGCCACCGCGCACCCGCCGACAGTGAGCGCCCCTCGTCTGATCCCACCCAAGTGATCAAACGAGTCGAAGAAACTGACGAGTAACACACCCATGACCGCACAATTTGATCAACAACGCGCCGAAGCCGCAGTCCGAGAACTCCTCATCGCCGTCGGAGAAGATCCCGACCGCGAAGGACTGCAAGAAACCCCAGCGCGCGTAGCCAAGGCCTACGCCGAAATGTTCGCAGGCCTGCACACCGACCCCACCGAGGTCCTCGCTAAAACCTTCAGCGAGGACCATCGGGAAGTGGTCCTAGTCCGCGACATCCCGATCTACTCCACCTGCGAACACCACCTAGTGCCCTTCTTCGGCAAAGCACACATCGGCTACATCCCAGGTGAATCCGGAAAAGTCACCGGCCTATCCAAACTCGCACGACTCGTTGACCTCTACGCCAAACGCCCCCAAGTCCAAGAACGCCTGACCACCCAAGTGGCAGACGCACTGGTAGACAAGCTACAAGCCCAAGCAGTCATCGTGGTCATCGAATGCGAACACCTCTGCATGGCCATGCGTGGAATCCGCAAACCAGGAGCCGTGACCACCACGTCTGCAGTTCGCGGCGGATTTAAAACCGACGCAGCCTCCCGCGCAGAAGTACTCAGCCTCATCCGCGGCTAACAATGACCTTCATCTACGACAGCGACTGCGGATTCTGCCAATGGTCCGCACAGCACCTCGCCCGCATCAACCCAGCCTTGACCATCACACCAGGGCACCCCGCCGCCGCCGAACTCCACACCGAGCACGGCGTTGAGCGCGGCCACCGAGCCATCGGACTGGCGTTAGCGCAAGCACCGCGCCGATGGGCTCGCATCGCCGGCTGGGTCCTCCTACAGCGCAGCCTGCACTGGCTGTTCGCCGGAATCTATGCGGTGATCGCCCGCTACCGGCATCGACTCGGGCCATTGGTGGGGGCGTCGTCATGCAGACTATAAGAATATGACTGCAACAATCGGCCTGGTGAGTTCACCCAACTCGCCAGGCCGATTTTTATCAACGCGTAGTATGAGCACCACAACCACCCAAATACAACAGGCAAGTGATAAAAGGAGCAGGGCGTGAGCGCGAAAGACTTCATCATTCCCGAGCGAACAGCCGTCATGGGCATTGTGAACGTCACCGAAGATTCATTTTCCGACGGTGGCCGCTGGCTCGACATTGATGCCGCAATCGACCACGCCCGCGACCTCGTCGCAGCAGGCGCAGACATCATCGACGTCGGCGGCGAATCCACCCGCCCAGGCGCCACCCGCGTCGACCCCGACGTGGAACGCAGCCGCGTGATCCCCGTCATCCGGGCGCTGTCCGAAGAAGGCATCGCCACCTCCATCGACACCATGCGCGCCAGCGTTGCCGCCGCAGCAGCCGAAGCCGGCGTAAAACTCATCAACGATGTTTCCGGTGGGCTCGCCGACCGCGCCATGTACTCCGTCATGGCCGACACCCAACTACCGGTCTGCCTCATGCACTGGAAGACCGTTCGCTTCGGGGACGCAGCAGGAAGCGCCGACCACGGCGGCGACGTTGTAGCAGACGTACACCAGACCCTAGATAAGTTGGTCACCTCTGCACTCAACGCCGGTGTCAAAGAAGACAACATCACCATCGACCCTGGCCTCGGCTTTGCCAAAACACAAGAAGATAACTGGGCACTCTTACGCGCCCTACCGGAATTTATCGCAGGCCCATACCCCGTGCTCGTAGGAGCATCACGCAAACGCTTCCTGATGGCAGTCCGCGCCGCCCGAGGCCTGCAATCAGGGCCAGTCGACGCCGACCCCGCCACCGCAGCGGTGACAGCGATCGCCGCACAAATGGGAGCATGGTGCGTGCGCGTCCACGAAGTAGCAGTTTCCCGAGACGCGGTCGACGTTGCGGCCCTATGGAATGCGTGATCGTTATGGCTGATCGTATCGAACTTAAAGGCTTGCACTGCTTTGGCTACCACGGGGTTTTCGAACACGAAAAACGCGAAGGCCAAAACTTCATTATCGACGTCACCTGCTGGCTGAATCTGCGCCCCGCAGCAGCCTCAGATGACCTGACACACACCGTGCACTACGGGGAATTAGCCCAGCTAGCTCACGATATTGTGACAGGTCCACCACGTGACCTCATCGAGACCGTAGCCGGAGAGATCGCCGAATCCGCGATGGCAACATTCCCGCTTATCACAGCCATTGAGGTCACCGTGCATAAGCCACAGGCACCGATTCCTCTAGAATTTGCCGATGTAGCAGTAGTTGCCCGTAGGTCGAGGAGGTAACCGGCGAATATGCGCGCAGTGCTTTCTATTGGTTCGAATATGGATGACCGCTATGCCTTGCTGCGAACGGTTGTCGAAGAATTCGCGGGAGAGATCGTGGCAGCATCCTCGATCTATTCCACGCCCCCGTGGGGAGTAGAGGACCAAGACGAGTTCCTCAACGCAGTCGTCATTGTGGACGTCGATAGTTCACCCCTTGAGCTGCTACGACGTGGCCAGCGCCTAGAAGAGGCCGCGTGTCGACGTCGCCTGCGGCACTGGGGTCCGCGCACCCTCGACGTCGATGTCGTGACCATCTACAACGACGACGACACGCAGATGCGATCCACCGACCCCGAGCTGACCCTTCCGCACCCCTACGCCCACGAGCGAGCCTTTGTGCTTGTGCCTTGGGCAGAAGCAGACCCCGAAGCTGAATTGCTAGGCCAGAAAGTAGCTCAGCGCGCCGCAGCACTGGGCGAAACATTTCCGGTGGTGGGAAGCCTATGAAATCCACCAACTGGGTAGCACTGATCGGCCTCGGCGTGTTCGCAGCCGCAGCCTCGTTACTTCTCGTCGCACGATTCTATGGCTCAATGAGTTCAGTGCCCGTCAGCGTTGCACTCATGCTCTGGGCGATGACGATACTGTGCGTGCTGCTCGCCGTGCGGGTGCGAGGCAGGATTCGCGACGAAAAAATCGGGCAAGATCGCTCCCAGCTCAACCCCGTGACCGCCGCTGAATTCCTCATCGTAGGAAAGACCTCCGCGTGGACGGGCGCACTATTCGGGGGAGCGTACACCGGCATGGCCTGTTATGTTGTGGCGAAGTATTCAGAACTAGCTGCGGCAGCGCAGGATACCCCTGTCGTTGTAGCGGCAGCACTAGGAGGAGTGGGGATGTCGGCTGCCGGATACTGGCTGGAAAAGTGCTGTACCGTGCCGCCCCCACCACAGGGCGAGGGAGTGCGGTAGTTTGGAACGCATGGAGAAGGACAACGGGCAAAAACTTTTGATCGCGCTGGTTGTGTTATCACTGATAGCCAGCGTAGTGATGCTTCTAACGGGCAACGTAGGCGCACTCAAGATCGCGCTTTTGGCATCGCTGTGGGCAGCAGTCATCGGTTTTTTCCTCGTGAGTCGCTACCGCACCCAAGCAGAACTGGCACGTGCGGAACTAGAAATTGAACGCGAGCACCACAAGTCGGAGCTCGATGCAGCACGCGAAACCGAACAACAGCTGCGCCAGCGCGATGAAGAAACTCTAGAAAAAATCAAAGAGCAGCTCAACGAGGTGCGCACCCAGCTAGAGTCCCTCACCGGTCAAGTGTTTACTGAACCAGCTATGCTGCGCGCACAGGCACGCCGTATCCATGAGATCGAAGCCGCAACACCGAATGCTGCCCCGAGCGCTTCAGAAAACATCGCCGAGGTAGTCTCCCGCTTTACCCCCACCACTGCGGAGAAAAGCCCAGAGCCTGCGCGTAGCCCACGCGTTGACGAGACTGCAGAGTTTAAGATCCCAGCTCCTGAGACATCAAACCCCGAGGCTGCCAAGGAAAAGAAGCCCAAGCCGGAGCCAGAAAAGAAGCAGACCAAGAAGCAAGAACTGCATATCCCAGGTGCGAAGTTCCAAGACTACTTGGATAAGCCAGCACCCAAGCCCACGATTGCGGAGCCGCAGGGTTCCTACTTTGATCAAAAGTCCTTCCAAGAGGCGGCAGCCCCTAAACAAAAAGAGCGTACTTTTGATACTGGTCAATTTGCCAAGGTGGACTGGTTGCAGGGGCGCGGCTCGGAAAAAAAGAAGAACGAGCCGCATGGGCGTAGGCGTCGCGACGAACACAATAACTCTGTTTCCGTTGCCGACCTGCTCAAGCGGAACCAAAAATGACGCCACCGCGCATGCGGATCAGTGGCCAAAACGAATTCGTGAAAGCACTTCTCGAGCACGGGCATGTGCTTGTCGAGGCCAGCGAAGCCGAGCTGATATTTGATCCCACGCAGCTTGTTCGACGCGGCCAGATCGTAGCCCACCTTGGGCACGCCACACTTGCAGATCTTGACGCATATTCCAGCGGGCATGCCTTTGTGCTGACCGAGCTCATGCCACAGATCTACGCTGTGACCGCCTCCGATGAACTCGCCGGCATGGTGGCAGAACTTTTGATAAGCGAACTCGGCGGACGCGTAGTTCATGTGCCAGAAAGCCAACGCGATCGCCTCACCGCAGGGCTTGCCTACGCAGGGTTTATCGGCCAAGTGCGTAGCGAAGCCCGCAACCTGCTCACCGAGGCTCTGGGTAATGCCCATCATGCCGACGAAGTGGTGGAACAGCTCACCGACGCAGTCGCCCCGCCACTGAATGTAGCAGCTCTCGAACGCGGCTACCATGCCATCGACTCGGTGGGAACCAAGCGCCTCTACGCCCAGCTTGCCCGTCGAAGCGGGGAAGTGTTCCACAACAACGACGTGGAGTTGTGGGCAATGAATCAAGAACAAAATAACACATAAGGAATACAACGAGTGTTTGAATACCGTGCTGCCACACTTTTCGACGCAGCAAAAATCGCCATGGTGGCACGCGCCTTTAAAAAACAAGGAAAGCCCGTCGTATTCGTCCCACTCGGCAGTGGAGTACATGCCGGACACCGCGCATTGCTGCGCGCCGCACGACGAATCCCCGGTGGCATTGTGATCGTGGCCAGCCAGCACGATGATCCCGCCTTTGCAGAAGAAGGCGTTGATGCAGTGTTCTTGTACGAGCCGGAAGAACTGCGCACCCTTATTCAGGTGCCGAGCATCGGGATGCAGCCAGCTCAAGAACTCTCCGAGGCAGTCACCCGTCGAATCGCCCTAATGAACCTCGTTGGTCCCAGCGATGTGATCTTTGGTGAAAAAGACTACGAGCTACTGGTTCGCACCCAGCAAGCTCTCAATGACCTCAACATTCACGTCACCGTGCACTCCGTACCTACTGTTCGCATGCCGGACGGAATCGCCATTTCTTTGCGCAACGCCACCGTTCCTGAACAAGATCGCGAACACGCACTCGCACTATCGGCAGCCATCACCGCCGGAGCGCATGCGGCAGAAGATGGCAAAGAAGTCGTGCTGCGAGTTACCCATCAAGTGCTGGAATCGGCTGGTGTGACTCCTGACTATGTGGAACTTCGTGCCATGAATCTTGGTGAAGCGCCAAAAACCGGCGACGCTAGGTTATTTGTAGCCGCAACCTTTGGGGGTGTGCAGCTAACAGATAACGCCGGCGTGCCGGTGGGAGTGGGATTTAAAAACCTCGACTAGGAGGCGGTGATACGGGCTTCGGCGTCCTCGCGGGAGGCGTCGAAAAGCGTGCGATCCAAGATCTTTTCCTGGCGGGCCACGATCGCTGGGACCAATGCTTGGCCGGTCACGTTGACCGCGGTACGGCCCATGTCGATGATCGGCTCGATAGCAAGCAGAAGGCCGACGCCCTCAAGTGGCAGACCCAAAGTAGACAGCGTCAAGGTGAGCATCACGGTAGCGCCCGTGGTGCCAGCCGTTGCCGCAGAGCCCAAGACAGAGACGATAACGATGAGGATGTAATCAGTAAACGTCAGTGGCATGGCGTAGAACTGTGACACGAAGATGGCCGCCACAGCAGGGTAGACCGCTGCACAACCGTCCATCTTGGTGGTAGCGCCCAGTGGCACCGCAAAGGATGCATAGTGCTTAGGCACGCCGATCGCTTCGCTAGTCTGCTCGGTTACGGGCATAACGCCCATTGAGGAGCGGGTGACAAAACCCAAGGAGAATACTGGCCAGACGCGCTTGTAAAACTGAACCACGCTCAGTCCGTGGAACTTCAGTACCAGCGGATAGATCACAACAACCACGATGGCAAGGCCCACATAAATCGTGAGGACGAATTTGCCCAGTGCGCCCATGGCTTCGAAACCATAGGTGGCTACCGCCTTGCCGATCAAGGCTGCGGTGCCGATGGGGGCGAGCCTAATAATCCACCACAACACCTTCTGGATGATCTCCAAAAAGGAGCGGTTGAAGTTGATAAAAGGCTCGGCTTTTTCACCGACTTTGACTGCAGCGATGCCGAGTGCGATGGCGATCACGAGGATTTGCAGCACGTTGAAGCTTAGCGAGGTGGTGGCTGCGCCATCGACGATTTTGGTGGTGGACTGTAAACCTAAAATGTTGGAGGGCACGATGCCTTCGATAAATGCCCACCACGAGCCGACTGACGACGGCGCCTTAGCGGTGTCTTGGAGCCCAGTAGTTTGACCTGGTTTGAAGATAAGGCCGACCGCGATGCCTGCCAGTACGGAGAAGAACGCGGTGATGGCGAACCAGATCAGGGTTTTTACTGCTAATCGGGCGGCGTTGGTGACTTGCCGCAGGTTGGCGATGGACGTAATAACAGCGGTGACCACCAGTGGGGGGATCAACACTTTGAGGAGGGTGACGTAATGACTGCCAATGGTGGTCAGTGTGGCTGTGAGCCAATTACCTTCCGGCATTTTGTTGGCGATGAGCCCTAAGACTACGCCTGCGATGAGGCCGTAGATGACCTGAGCTCCGAAGCTATTCCATTTCATAAATAGACACAGTAGTACGCAATAGTCTGTTTTTAAAAGACCGATTGGTCTATTGGTGCTTTTTTGCAGGTCGGCCAGGCTTTGAGATCTTGCCAACGTTCTTGGGGAGGCGTCCGGCGCGACGTAATTGTTCACGTAACATCATTTCGATTTGGGAATTCACACTACGTGTTTCGTCCTGCGCCCACCGCGAAATCGCATCGGCCACAGCGGGATCGATGCGAAGCGGAATATTTTTACGGGGCATTAGGTATAAAGGCTGCCTGTGTTGAGAACGGGTTGGGCATTGTTGTCAGAACATAATACTACGAGCAGATTCGATACCATCGCAGCGCGTCGTTCTGGGTCAAGGTCAACAATCTCACGAGACTCCAACTGCTCCAAAGCGCTTTCCACCATGGATACGGCACCTTCAACGATCGTCTCACGGGCATCCACGATCGCGCCGGCCTGCTGGCGTTGCAACATCGACTGTGCGATCTCGGGAGCATAAGAAAGGTTGGAAATACGAGCCTCGATGATCTCGAGTCCGGCCACAGCAACGCGTGCTGCTACTTCGTCGGCAAGCTCTTGGGATACCAGCTCAGTGGAGCCGGAAAGGGAAGGTGCTTTGGCTGTGCCGCCATCATATGGGTGGGTGGTGGCAACGTGGCGCAGTGCCGATTCGGACTGGGAGTGGATGAACTCTTCCATGTCTTCAACCGCGAAGGTGGCCTGGGCGGTGTCTGCCACCTGCCAGACGATGATCGCGCCAATGTTGACGGGATTGCCGTTGAGATCGTTGACCTTGATCTCGTTTGTTTCAAAGTTGCGCACGCGAACCGACACCTTGGTGGTGGTGCTAAGCGGTGGCACTACAGAAAGACCGGTGATGCGAGAGGTGCCGAGGTAGCGACCAAAAAGTTGCACAACGCGAGTGTGTCCAGGGGAGGTCACGCGCACCATGCTGAGGACTATAACGGCAAGGAGGATAAGGATAATGCCTGCTATCAGCATCGCGATCAATGCTGGTGAGGTGGGTTCTGCCGTGGAATCCATCTTTTCTGCCGCCATGATGATCATGGTGATAGCAGCGATGAAAACGGCGCTGCCCAGCGTGAGAATGCCAAGTGCTAAGCCCGTGCCACCAGTCCATGGCTGTTTTTCGGTGATGTGGACGCGGGTGCCTTCATGGCCAACGGGTTGTGTGTTGGTGGTGGGGGAGTGGGTAGGCATGGTTGGGGTTGTGATCCTTTCAAGGTGGGTCCGATGGGAGGGGTGTGTTAAAACCTGATATCACTTTAATTTAAGTGATATCACTTTTTCAAGGGGTGGTGATGTTTGTACTGGAGGAGGGGGTGTCTCGGTAGAGTTCTCCGCTGCGCATCATGGCGAATAAGACGTTGAGGCGTCGGCGTGCGAGCGCGACGACTGCGGCGTTGTGTCTTTTGCCTTCGTTGCGTTTTCGTTCGTAGAATTGCCGGCAACGCTCGTGGAATCTGATCGATGCACAAGACGATTGCCATAGGGCGTTGTTCAATTTTTTGTTGCCGGCCCGGTTGGACAGGCTATGAATCTTCGGTGCTTTGGGGTGGAACTGCTAACAACGTAATGGCTTGGGATAAGGGCTTCTAACCTCTCGATGGTTACTCATTATTTTAAGCGATATATACCCTTTTCATTGGCTAACTAATCGGCTAACATAAATTTATGAGTACGCCAGTCATTCAAGTCTCCGAGCTTACCAAGTCGTTCTACCGGCACGGCCAACGTGGGCTTGTTGCCGTCGATCGGGTGTCGTTTAGCGTCCCACAGGGCCAGATTGTTGCTTTTTTGGGTCCAAACGGTGCTGGAAAATCCACAACGATCGACATGATTTTGGGGCTCAGCTCGCCTGATTCTGGTCAGGTGAAAGTACTTGGTGAGCCTCCGCACAAAGCCGCATGCTCTGGCAAGTGCCAGGCAGTGCTTCAGTCTGGTGGGTTGCTTCCCGACTTCACAGTGCGGGAAACTATTCAGGCAGTTGCCGCCGCACATGGAGCGCGTGGGCGGGTAGAAGACGTGATTAAGCGTTGGGATCTGTCTAGTTTTGCTCGCAGAAAAGTAGAGAAATGCTCTGGGGGCCAGCAACAGCGATTGCGTTTTGCGTTGGCCATGCTCTCAGATCCGCAAGTGCTTATCTTTGATGAGCCCACTGCCGGATTGGACGTTGAGGCACGTCGGAAGTTTTGGCGCATCATGCGCGAAGAAGCGGATGCTGGCCGCACGATTATTTTTGCTACTCATTACATCGAAGAGGCGGATGATTTCGCGGAGCGCGTCATCTTTATCAGCGAAGGAAAAATCGTCGCTGATGGCCCCATCGAAAAAATTAGGGCGTCAGTTCGAGGTGCAACCGTTAGCGCTGTTATTCCGGGTGCTTCCACGAAAGAGCTCGCTGGCCTGCCTGGGGTTAAGACCGTAAGCATTAACGGTGATCGAATCACACTGGACACTACGCAGCCAGACGACGTTGCGCGATACCTCCTTAATCGCACATCTGCTTATGACTTGTTAGTTTCAACGACATCGCTTGAAGACGCATTTATTGAGCTGACTCATTCACGCGATGCTAAGGCAAAGGACGCAGCATGAATATTCGGTTTGGTCTCATAGACGTCAAGCGCATCGTGCGTAATCCGGCGAACCTAGTATTCGCAATCTTGCTGCCAGCGGGAATGTACATCCTTTTTGGTGCTATCCAAAGTTATGGGGAGATCAAGCTGGGGCACGGCAATGTAAGCGCGACAGTGATGGCATCGATGGCTGCCTATGGTTCTGTCACCGTGGCGACGAGCCTTGCTGCCGCTTCGGCGCTGGAGCAGGAAAAAGGCTGGGGACGCCAGTTGGCGATGACCCCTCTCGTTGGCGGGAAATACATTGCTACCAAGGTATTTACGGTTTTGGTGGTTTCCCTTGCCCCAGTCATCGTGGTGTACGCCATCGGCGCTTTGACGACGGCCCAGATAGAAGGCGATCTTCGGTGGGCTTTGGCGTTCTTAGCGTCATGGCTTACGGCGGTACCTTTTGCGCTCTTTGGGCTGGGAATCGCACTGCTTATTCGCGGTGAGGCTGCCTTGTCCATTGCCTCTTTCGGCGTACTGATCTGCGCATTTTTGTCCAACATGTTCAT
Organism: Corynebacterium diphtheriae; assembly: GCF_001457455.1. Lineage (NCBI taxonomy): Bacteria > Bacillati > Actinomycetota > Actinomycetes > Mycobacteriales > Corynebacteriaceae > Corynebacterium > Corynebacterium diphtheriae. The sequence goes on along the minus strand of NZ_LN831026.1, from coordinate 2,011,322 downwards.
TCCGCTCAGCGGATTTTTGCTCTCCATGTCACGTTTCATGCCGCTCTACGGGGTAAATAAACTAGCGCGTTTTCCTATATCTGGCGCAGAAGAGGCCGCTGCGGATGGGACATTAGCCTCTGCTCCCCTGTGGTGGGCCGTAGCGAATATCACCGCGTGGGCTGTTGTGTTTGCGCTACTAGCCTTCGCGGCGTCGAAACGCCAGCAAAAACGATAAAGGTAGTGCCTCGGAGCGGTTACGCAAAGGGGTGGCACGTCGTTTCTAATGGGTTTATGATGCCACCGGTTGCTTGGCTGCAAAGCTGGGCGGGTCGCTCCATAAACTGTGCTCGTTGGCGGTCCCAACCAAAGTCGATAGGGACGAGGCCTGGGACGACCACGGTCACGGCTGTGAGGCCATATTCCTGAACCTCGGCCAGCGTGGTATTTATGCGGATGGGGTCAAAGCCGGCGTCGATAAGCGCTGCGAGAGCAGACGGGGTAACTGAGTCTTCAGCCCTGCTGCACCGACGCGGTGGTTGATCTGCGCCGAGTAGCCTGTCGATGGGGGTTGTCCACTCTGGGAGCGACACCTGATTAGCGTGGTCAAGGACAGAACGAATATGTTCCGGCACAGCTGACCCGGCACTGCGAACGCGCTTCCGCTCGGGGTAAAAAGCCCAAGCTTCGTTGAGAGCTGCGACGGCTGCAGCACTAAGCGAATCGCGGCAGGCCGATCCTAAAGACACTGCCACGCCGTCGTCGACGCAGGCGATAACCACGGGGAATCCGAGATCGGTATAGGCCCGGGCGAGTCGGATCCGAAGCCTCAGTATCCGTGCACGGCAGAGTAGCGGGCCGAGTTCGGCAATAGAGCTGGGGAGGATGGGCTGGGTAGGAATCGATCGCACCCACGTGGACATGATGGCATCGCGTTCGATGAGCTCAAGGCATGCCGCATGGGTGGCATCGGCCAGTGAAACTCCAATGGCTGAGCCAGAGGAATTGCCCACGGCCCAACGACGCGCTGGAACGTCTCCGTAATAAACGCATTCAACGGGCAGAAACACAGAATCGTGCGTGCGAAGATTGCGTCCCTCCACCCACATGTGTGGCTCATCAGGCGACCATGGAACCAAGCCGCTATTGAGGGCGAGCATGTCCGCCCCGAATCCTAGCTGCGTAGGGGACACAACTTTTCCTGAAAAGCTGGTCGCCGGCCCCACAGTCACTCTTCCCCTGGAATGAGCACAGCACAATCTCTCCAGGCCTTCCAGGGCTGCAATGTTTCGACTGTGGTGTAGCGACTCTGTCTGCCCCGACCAGGTGAGGTCGAGGTGGCAGAGAGGGGTTCTTATGCGGGTTACGCCAGAAAACGGGACGGACGTAGTCCAGCCTCGATCCGAGTGGCCAGGGCCAAGAATCCCCACGAAGGGGGCGAGCGCAGAATGGACTATTCCATCGAGGGCATCCAGCGGGAGCCTATGGGACCCTGCCTCCGCAACAGGCGCGGGGCGAGGAGCCTTAATGATCTGGCTGGTAAGCACATGAATGGCCCAGATGGAGTCATCTGATAGGTCGGCAGCCGCATCGCGGAGGACTTTTAAGGCATGCGTGGTAGCAAAGCCAGCCGTCCGACGGTGGTCGACTTCGCGTGGCGGAGGTGTATCTGCAGGAGCAGTAAACGCGAGTAAAGAAGCACTAGTCATGTCGCATGCAGAACCGGAGCACAACGGGGAAGTCGCTGTGCTCCGGCAGCTTCCTTAGAGAAGAAAGCTTGGAGCTAGGAGGAAGACGTGGAAATGCAGGAGGAGGAAGAGGTAGTGGACGAACACATGCTGAAGAATGCGGTGTCATCAGCATCGACGTAGTCGTTTACCTCAAGACCCTCGACCTCCATTGCGAGCAAATCTAGGTTGAGACCGGACATAGCGTCTCTGTGCATGCTTGTCATGATGGTGTGCTCCTTTCATGGGATGTTGTGCGGTTGGACTACTGATATGGACTACCAGGGAGAACTATAAAGAATAGCACTATGATTGCCCATAACATTATGTTACCCAAATAAAGTGAAATGTAAATAACAATTATGGTAACAATTTGCTGTTGAAATATCTCTGAACGCAGTTGTTTTTTCCGGGCAAAATACCATGCAAACTTTGGTAAATTATTGATTCTGGATATCGCCTCCAAAATCTTTGTTCCATCTGAATTAGGTACGGGAATAAGCGAACCGATAAACGTTATAAATAAGATTCTGGGTAGCCATGCGGCGCCGTCGGGAAGCACCCCCTCGTGGTAGAGGACCACAGCAAGGCCCGTAAAGATCAGCGTGGTCGCGGGCCCGACCGCAAGCACTGCGACTCTCCCGGCGCGGGAGGACACCGCTAATATTCCAGGTAGCTGCAGGCTGAGGAACCGGCGGGGAAAAGAAGCAACGGAAAAAGCTGTCGGTTTGATTCCTGTTAGCAGGAAAAATGCGATGCCGTGAGCGCATTCGTGGGCGATGATAGTGATGATGATGCCGGCGAGAATCGTGAAAAAACCGGTGAGGTCAGGCGCGCTATGCGTTTGGGTAAAAGCGGAGCCCGCAGACAGGAGCAGGGCCGTCGATGCCGCCGCAAGTGCCATGACTAAGGTGACAAAAGAAACGAACCACACTCCACGGGGTCGCCCCAATATACCTATGGGATGGGAAGACGCGCCGGTATCTGGGGCCGCAGTAAGCAGTCCCCGGTGTTCCATTGCACGTACGGCTTGAGCAACTTGCGGAATGGCAAGCATTCTCATGTCGACGCTATCCCCATTATCGCGTTGCCGGAAGAGATCCAGCAGCATCCAGGCCTGTGGGCCTAGCTCGCTGAGCTCACCCTGTGGATTACGCGCTACTGCGAAACTTCGTTCAGGACTGTGGATAATAGGACCCAATGCCGCGCCGGGAGCAAACCGAAGATCATGAATGCTGGTCATAATGACTCCTGATATAACGCGTGCAGTAAATAAGCTAAATAGGCCTCATCCGAGATATTGACGGACATTCTGTTGTTGGTCATATGGACATAGGAGCGCAGAAGAAAAATGGAATTTTCTTTCCACGTGTGGCCGGCCTCTGCGGCAGAATCACCAAAATCGAGCTCTCGGGAATCATATGCATCGTGGAGTTTGCGCATGAGAGAGGTCATGCGTTGAGTAAAAGTGGCATAGGGTTCGGGAAGATTTGAACCGTCTGGGGCGTGGCGCAAGGCCGCACGAAATGGCGTGGCTGCACGTGAGAGCGCCTGAGCCTCGGTGGCGATTTTGTGCTGTGCCGTGGGCGAGGTGTAGCTGGTGGGCATGGAAAAAGACGAGGTCCAACCTGCGTGATAGCTTTCCCAAAAGCGTCCTATGGCTGCGTCGGAATCCAAAACTGTATGCGCGGTGCAGATCATTCCTAGCGCAGCTGCGGCTAGTCGTGAGGTACGTGCTTCTAAAACGCCAGAGTGTAAAAGCTTCTCGACGAACAACGTCGAGGTTTGAAAAACATCTTGGCTAAGCGACATCCCTATCTGTCCGCCGTAGCGGTCATATTCACGCTCGTAGTAGCGTTCTCGGATGCAGTTATCTGGCTGTAGACGGGGCAGACCATCCTGATCGATATAGTCGGAGAACCTGGACATGGGGTACTCGTGTTCAAAGAGGCGCCGATAACCTTCGGGATTGCACAGGGACAGCTGGGGAGCGCTGGAAGGATGGGAGTCAATCCACGGTTGGATAGCCTGATGCGCTGCGCATACGACGCGCTCGCGATCTGCCGGATTGCAAAGCTCTAGCCTTAAGCGGACGTGTGCGCCCTCCAACCAGTAATTCATATGGAAAAATCGTTTTACCAGTCCTTCTGCAACGCATGTATGAGCAAAAGGCAGCAGGCAGTCGCGGAGCAAGAGAGAAGGGTCTTCTCCATAAAAAATATGAAAAGCGAGCCAGGGGTCGGTTGTACGCATTAGATACCCTCCTTCAAAGAGCGCATTCCTGTTACTATGTATTCCTGTGCTACACCGGACGCGCCGACGTGGGGAAAGAATTCCTCAATCACAAACCCGTAGTGAGCGTTGCGCAATGCGCGTATGAGGTTGGTGATCGTTCCCATGATTTGGGAGTTATAAAACTGTCCTTTACCCACAACGCCGTGGGCATCGAATGTTCGCAGAACTCCGCACTCGGGTAGGTCGTGATGTCGGGCAATGCTGCGCCACCACACCAGTGCCTCTTCTAGGAGACACGGAATATCCATAGAGGTGCTTGAGGTGGGAAAAATCCAGCTTTCTCGCGCAAGAACAACATCTCCTAGGAGTAGACGAGCCTGATGCACTATCTCTGAACTCGTGCGCGGGAAAAAGTCCAAGGAACAATGCATGGGTGGCGCTAGGAGCATGAGGACTTGCGTAGATAATGGCAGTCCCCGGTCAGTGATGTATCCCATGTATGCGGGGAGGAGCTCGGTGCCGTGGGCGTCGAAAAGCTGCAAGCGTCCGCTGGATGCGCAGTAGGCCAACTGCGTGTCTGCGAGTCGAATATCAGACGACCGTGTGGTTTCTCGAGGATGCCCTGGGATGAGGAGAGTGGTTGGGTAGGTGGCCGGATGTGCGTTGAGGTTGGAGACCACTTTTCCGGCTGTCAACTCGACAAGCGTCACCCCAGCGTCAGACGCGTAATCCGATAATTCGGACCATGCGCGTGCTGCGGAATCCGGCATCGCATGCGCGAACCGAGACCACGGGAAGCCTGGGCCGCCGAGCGTCCGGTTAATCACGACTTTGGCCTCGTCGCCTTGCTGAACGTATGCGTTTAAAGATCGAAGCGGATACCTGCGAGACTGCACAAGTGGACGATAGTTGGTGAGGAGATTCCGTATATCCACGGGACCAGCGGCGTTGTTTCTTAACTCGGTTACGTGTGCTAGGAAGCGGCGCCGCGCCCGAATCCATTCCCATGCCTTACCCAGTGGCAACGATGCAGTGGACTTCAGGTCATTTTCATCAACTGCCTCAATATCAACCTGCCGCAGCGGCGTGAGGACCTCGGAGACAAAACTATTGACCACCGCCGGAACATCGTGGCAGATTTCCCCACGGGGGAATTTTGCGGACACAAACTCCTCAAACAACGCGCGTTCTGCCTGCCGCACATCAAGCAGATCGACTAGGTCTGCGAGAGCTTCCCAGTCAAGGGCTGTGCACGAGTCCACGATGGAGGAGGGAACCGTCGATTCTTTCCCGACCCCATCCTCATACACATGGGTATGGAACGCCGGCATGCTGGGATCGACGAGCCGCCAGAGGCTATCTAGGTGGTGCGCGAGATCTAGGATCTGAGTGTGCCTGCGGTCAAAGTCGCTTATCGACGCCACCGCGTTGCATTCCTCCGTGATGCGGGAAATGAGACGCGCAGCAGATACGGCCTTGTCCGACCCACGTGCCAAGTGCGTAACTATCGGCTGTTCAGATACCGCTGTGGACGGGGATAAATCGAGAGTGGGAACAACTAAGACCGAAATTCGGATGGCATCGAGAACAATGCACTTTGTTTGTGCCTTGCTTAAACCTGTACGCGCCGAGAGCTCTGCGGCCAGCTGCTCACACGTGTATTCGTGGTTTTGGGGAGCACTTGTGGCTAAGGCCATGACCTTTCCAAATAGTCCATTGGAATCCACCACTCGGCGTTCCTCCCGGTAAACGGCCAAGTCCCGGTCGCCGACGTGCCCTAGATATTCGACAGAACACCGAGGCAGTACGCAGTGACCATGCTCTGATAACGCGTCAGGATTAACCAGAACCGGAAGTGTGGCAATAAAACCAAAGTCCTTCTTCATAGCAGAGAAAATCTGAGCCATGGCGTAGACGTTCCAACGCGCAATAGTGTGCACAGATGTTGGGGCAAGAGTCTCATCCGAGTGTAGGCTGGCGCGGGACAACTGAGACGGCGCGATTGCGCACAGGGCGGAAAACGGTACTGACCGGGTGGCGCTGCGGATCACGTACCCCAGCGCGGTGCGGTGGGTACGAGCTAGCTGCTTGGCAGACAGCTCACAATCTGTGCTCAGTTTCCGGATGGCTATTGCCGCTGGGACTGATGCAGCCAGCACTGCTGAATCGACTCCCCAGTCACGGGCGATCTTCCCGAGGCACTCGCGCTCTCTTTTCTTGGAACTCATGAGTACCTTGTGCAGCTGCTCTGAGGACAGCACGTTTTCGGCGGCAGTGATCACCGTATCTGCGGCAGCCGTTACGCCAGCAGGCAACCGCACACCAGCGGATGTAGCTTTAGCCAGCAGGGCACGAACTTTGCGCACGTCATGATGATGTGCAGCTCGCTTGAGATCGAGTAGAGCCCGACGCAACACTGTGTTTGTGCACCCCGCGACGTCCTGATGGGCCGCAGAATCAAGAGCATCAAGGGCCGCGTTTACGCGGAGTCGCTGGTCCAGATCGGCAGTAAGTAGTGCGTCGGTGGGGGCGTCGCAAAGCTGGCGTAACGCCTCATACGGCACACTGCAGCTGCGAACCAGGGCTTCATTAAGAAGTTTCCATGAAGTAGTTGTCATAGTAACGAGTTCCTCCACCGTGCATGAGGCCGATCCACACCCACAAGAATGTTGAGGATCGGGACGAGGTTATCTGCTAAACCGAGGTAGTCGCGCTGGTACTGAGCATCAAACCCCAACACAGCGCCCACAGAGACCCGTTCCTGTGCCGCTACAGTATAGACAGCGTGACAAAAGGCCCCGACCTCAGCACATGCCCACCGATAACCAGAGGCGCCGTAAGTAGTGGTTACCCGCTGCAAATCTGCGCACAGCACTAAGACGGCTGAGCTGCGCAGGGGGTCGTAGTTTTTCAGGAGATAGGTGTTGCGCAATAACTCGGGAAGCTGTGGACACGGGCGCGCAGGAGCAGACTCAGAATATGTCTCACTATCCGCTATAAGAGAATGTGCTAAGCCCGTGACGTTGACACACAGCGCGGCTGCTTGGATACCCAAGAAATAATCAGTTTCAGGAGGGGTTCCCAGGAGTGAAGCGGCCGTGGCACGCCCGCGTTGCACCATGCGAGTAAGCACACCCACGTCGATTGGAGCTCCGGAATAGCGCCCAAAAGAGCTGGACCCTCGCTTGATTATTGCTGGTGGCGGGGCGGCGATTCTTTCCGTAGAAAAAGGCGCACGCATACTCTGCATTTCTCGGAGCCGCTGTTTTTGCAAAGCCACAGTGGTAGGAAAACGTACGGGCATCGTTCCCGAGTGCGCGAGTCGAGCAGCAGTCTGGAGAACGGCTGATGGCACGCCAGCGGTAACAGTGTCTGAAGGGGAGCCGTTAGGCAGCGTGATCGTGCAATATATGGCCTCGTCGAGGGGATCACTACCAAGGAATTCGGAGAGAGCAAGCTCGTCGGGTGACCAGTCGATCGCCACCGGCCCAACAGCTGCATCCAGTTGGGAGACTAACGCCGCGACAACGATCCCCACATCCACGGAGGTCGCTTGATACGCAAAGTCACCGTACTTAAACGCTGAACGCCAAAACTCCACGGTAACCAGCAGGGTCTCACCGGCAGAACGCGAGTGTTCGCCTCGTGGGGAATCAGCCCTCAACTGCTGCCATTGGCAGGTTATGGGGTTGAATAAGTACAGGCCAGCGGGCAGGTGGCTATCTCCGGGGCTGTATCTGTAGACGTTCACTGGGTATAAGCCTCCGCCTGAGGCTGTATTCCGAGACCACTGAAAAGATTGCGCCTCAGATCGGGTCCTTGTCGGCGAGTTGCAGTCGACTTCTGCGCGCAGATGAGTTCTGATCAGAGAATCCTCCAGCGCTTGCGCAATAGCGATGTCCGTGGGGGACATGGCGTGTGTATGAAGCTGGAAACGAGGGGCGTCTGGAACAATTTTTGCGGGATAGGGTTGATGGTTCCAAAAGGGGCCTTGAACAGGGAAGACCATGCCATGTTCTTTGCGCTCCAGAATGAGCTGCGTGTATTCGGTCGCAGCGTTATCCGTTGTGGCCCAAAAATCTGCAGTATGGCGATCCATAGGACTCACCACCTTTCAGCGAAACATGAGGAACATTAAGGAAGCGGGTGCGGAACAAGATTGAGACGGGGAGGTGAGCTGGGAGGGGCTAGGCCCAAAGCGCGAAAACATGTCATCTGTTGCCTCAACCTAGGCATATGCAATGCCCTAGTCAGCTGTCCGATATATTCCAGCGGCAAGAGACCAGGGACAATAACCTTGACAGCTGAAAGCCCCACCATTTGGTGATAACTCTGGGTGAAGTCGACAACATAGCCGTAAAAGCCATGTGCTTTGAGACGCTCGACTAGCTCAACGAGAGACAAGCGAGGACACCCCGGGATGTCGGAGACACGGAGCAGCTCTTTACGGGGCAGGAGGAGGAAAGCGGCGGCGTCGATAAGCTCGGAAGCGGCAACGCTGAGGCGATGAGCTGCCCCGGAACCGTCCGCACGCACTGCGGCAGCGTCTGATAACCGTGTACTAGCAAGCAAACGCGACTGCGGATAATCCGCCATGACCTCCCGTAGAGCTTTGCGTACTGCGACATAGGGATCGGGTGCGGCAGCTGCCCCAACACAGAGGAAAGTGCGCTCAGTATCCATGCATACCGCAATAACAGCAGGAACTCCTACACTCAGCGGGCAGTAAAACGCGCGGATAACCAGCCCTTGCCTGCGAAGGTGCCGCAGCATTGCCTGGTAAGTGCGATCATTGATCGAGTCAACATTGATCTCTGGGACGGTCATAGAACCATGCCATACGGACAGGACAGCGTCACGTTCAATGACCTCTACTAACCCAGACATCACCGCGTCCTCCCATGTGCGCCCCACCGCGGCGCCGCTGGAGGAATCGAAGCAAAAACGAGCTTGTGCGTCAGACCAGAAAAACGCCATATCCGTGGGGACTGCCCATGCGGTTTCATCTCCCAGGCGAATAGCGCGTGTCCAATTGCGGCAGTGATCGTAAGAACGGTTCCACCGTTCGTTGTCCACCCCAAAATCAGTGGCAGGGACGTGGGGAATATGCGTATCGACGCCTCCCGCTCCCTCATTCCCACATGCGGATGCGCGCTCGACGGCCTCACAAAGAGCCAGCTTTCGGCTCTCAGCAATGGTCGGCGCCTGACCACTCCAATGGAATGCTGGTCGAGACCCCACTGTAGGCATGGTTCCACGGGAAACCACCATTCCAGGACGGCGAATCTCCGTGATCGGCCCCGTCCCACACGGTGCTAACACAGGCCCTGTGAGATCGGAAACCTCTGCGTTAGCAGCACAATCGTGGTGCTCAGTACAGCACGGGCTTGGCGGAATAAATACCGTAGAACTGGAGAGGCACTGCGCATCAGTAGCTGCTAGCCTCCAACCTCCCAAGGGGCGCTCGACGTAGTGCACACGCTCAGACAGCCAACGTCTGATGAAGCCGGGTACTCTAGCAGCCTTAACCCAGTCCGCAGCCTCTTCCGTGCGATCCACCCATGCGTTAAGGCAGACCCTGCACACCTTGGAGGGGACTGCTATCCACTGCTCATGACGCGGAGGCAGGGCGTGCGCTGGGAAACTGCGCGCCGGGCAGTACAGGTAGGCGACGCGCGTAGTCATGAGACAAGAGGCCGATGAACGGCCGAGTCGACGGTAGGCGGGGAAGCAGGTATCCACGTGCGTGGGCGCAACGCCACGGCAGTGAGCCCGGCGGCAGAGAGACGGGGATCTGTTAAAAGCTCAGTCACCGGTTCCTCTGCAAGGCAGCGCATGCTGGATTCTCTTAAGTCTAACGCCGGAAGTGCATGCGACCAGCTGTCGTGCGGCGGACAGTGCTTGTCCGCATGCAGTTGTGCAAGCGCGAGGTGGCCGTAGGCGGCTGATACCGCGGCTTGTTCTGCCGTGTCTCCTGCCGCCACGACGCTAAGAATCGGATTGTCACATTGAACAACGACTACTGAATGGCCCCACAGAGGCGTGAGCTCTAAGAACGTAGACGTGGCTGCGCCATAGAGTTCCTGAGCATCTCGTACGCAAGATGTGGGCTCAGAGCCTGCATGAAACGGAACAACCTCCGAGATGCCCTGCGTTGCAGAGTGAAAAGACCAATAAGCGGCTGCACGCGGGAGAGCGCGTTCCATGGCTTCTTCCTGGGAACTTCCCACGGCAGCCGGTGTGGGAAGCCCAGTGGGCTGCATTAAAGGGGCGTCCAGTATAGTCCGTGCTGACTGTTGGGAGAGAAGGACGCGGGTAGTGGCTTTCTCAACTGCGCGTTCACGTGCAGCCTCCAGAGTGTCTAGCGCCCAACCGGTGACAACCCAACGCCGTTGATCGGGGCTGGTCACGGGCACTTGCGATAGCCGCAAGGGCATCTGAGTTATATCGTCGTCAAGGAAGCGCGGCGTGAAGCCCAGAAGCGGATCAACCAGAGAAAACAGGGGAGAATCGCCATTATCGTGCTGCTGCTGTCCTAGCTGGTGTTGGGTCACCTCACCGGTGGAAAGGTCGATGCGAACTAGCGCTTGCGTGAGCGTTGCTGGCATGACACCAGAGACAATCTTGAAAGCCTCAAAGGACGCGACGATTCCAGCCATGCGGATGAGAGCTTCTGGAACCTCAGCGGTTTCTGTCTCATTGGATAAAGACTCCAACACATGCGTCGCAGCCACTGCCTCGGCCGCGACATCTGATGCGATGACCAATCCATTGCCAATTCTGTGGACGGTGATGGTGGCGGCGTCGCTGAGTTCGCGCCAGCTCAGAGAGAGCAGGGGGCGGAGGTGCGACGTATCCGGAGAAAGCGCTGCACAACGCACTGTTGCACAGCCGTTTTCTTCCAAACTTGCTTTGATTAGATGAGCGCTTTCCGGGTGGTTGCAGCAGATAGTAAAAGGCGTGCGGCTAATCTTTTCTAGAACAGCAATGGGAGTGGGCGTGTAGTTTGCGAGGAGCCTCAAGATCCCGTCCAAGGGGCCGCCCCACTGGTATGCGGCAACAGAAGGGTTTTCCGGGGTCAGCCGTGTGAGCATCCCATGCCGGTATAACTCGGATTCGAATAGCTTGATGGTCTGAGCACCGGCAGGGCCCAGGTGTTGGAGAGCATCTGCGAAGAGTACGTTGCCTTCAAAAAGGGGTGTTGCGGCACGGAAAGCTTTGTATGCGCCGGGGCCGTCGATAGAAAATCGACGAAAGTCATCGTGAAACTCTACGCCCGTGGGTGTCTCCGAGAACATCACATTACTGTGCAGGAACGGTTTCCATCCCTGAGCTGCTGTGGAATTCTCAGTCTCTGGCAAGCCGGCGGGACGTCGGGAATTCTGTACGATACGGGTCATACGATCACCATTCCTTTGGGGAGCAATCTCGCACAAACCTTCAACTCATCGTCGGATTTCTAGAGCACAAAGGGCTTTTCGACGGGAACGAGCGTGCCGATAAGCGGGGTGGTGGCTCGGGGATGATCCGAAGAAGAATCAAAAATTTATTGGCAAAAGTTTACCGCAAAATATGGCTTAGGATCGGAAAGGTTATTAAAAAGATAGATATTTATCAGAAACTGCTGGTGATGGGCGGAGGAGCTTGAGTGCGCTAGCGGGCGATTCGTCCCGCAGCATAAAAGGTTCACAACATCAAGAGCCCGCAGTCTATTCGGAGAGCTTCTGTGGATAGCTTGCGACTAGAAGCAGAGTTGTCCACAGAAAGACAGTCTGCACGGTGAGAGGGATATTCGTGTGGGGGAAAGGTGTGCAAGATGTGGGGACTATTGGTGGGTGGCCAGGAAGTGCACTACCCTGATGTAGCGTGAGTAACGCTAAAAACACCCAAGACGTACCTGAGCAGCTCCGCATTCGTCGCGAGAAGCGCCAGAAGCTTATCGACGCCGGCGTGGAGCCGTATCCAGTTATCGTTGACCGCACCCACTCGATCACCGAGCTGCGCGAGAAGTTTGCAGCTGTGCCAGAGGGTGAAAAGGGCGACAAGCCAGGCGTTACCTACCTCGAACCAGGCGAGGATTCCGGCGTAGAGGTTGCCATCACCGGCCGCGCCCTGTTTATCCGCAACACCGGCAAGCTGTGCTTCGCTGCTCTTCAAGAGGGCAACGGCGAATATATGCAGGCCATGTTGTCTTTGGCTGAGGTTGGCGAGGAGTCACTTGCTTCGTGGAAGGCCGATGTTGACCTAGGCGACATCGTCTCTATCCGCGGCACCGTTGTCGCCTCCAAGCGTGGCGAGCTTTCTGTGATGGTCAACTCGTGGCACATGGCGTCGAAATCGCTACGCCCACTGCCTGTGGCCTTCGCTGACATGAGCGAGGACATGCGTATCCGCCACCGTTACACCGACTTGATTATGCGTGAGCAGGCTCGTACCAATGCCATGACTCGTATTAAGGTCATGCGCGCTTTGCGTCACTACTTGGAGGGCCAGGACTTCATGGAGGTTGAAACCCCCATGCTGCAGACCCTGCATGGTGGCGCAGCGGCACGCCCGTTTATTACGCACTCCAACGCCCTTGATATCGACCTCTACCTGCGTATCGCGCCAGAGCTTTACCTCAAGCGCTGCGTGGTTGGTGGTATCGAGCGTGTCTTCGAGGTTAACCGCAACTTCCGCAACGAGGGCGTGGACTCCTCGCACTCCCCAGAGTTCGCCATGCTGGAAACCTACCAGGCATGGGGTACCTACGATGACGGCGCAAAGATGATCCAAGAGCTCATCCAGTCCGTCGCAATGGAAGTCTTTGGCTCCACCACCGTCACGCTTGTCGACGGCACCGAGTACGACCTCGGCGGCGAATGGAAGACCATCGAGATGTACCCATCGCTCAACGAGGCGTTGGCACGCAAGTTCCCAGGCCAGCCAGAGGTCACCATCGACTCCACCGTGGACGAACTCAAAGCAATTGCTGCCGTTATCGGCTTGGACGTTCCAGCCAAGGGCGGTTGGGGCCACGGCAAGCTGGTCGAAGAGATCTGGGAGCACCTGTGCGAAGACCAGCTCTACGGCCCAATCTTTGTGCGTGACTTCCCAGTAGAAACCTCGCCGCTGACTCGCCAGCACCGCTCCAAACCAGGTGTTACCGAGAAGTGGGACCTCTACGTGCGCGGTTTCGAGCTAGCAACCGGCTACTCCGAGCTTGTCGACCCCGTCATCCAGCGCGAGCGATTCGAAGATCAGGCTCGTCTTGCCGCCGGTGGCGACGATGAGGCCATGGTCTTGGATGAGGACTTCCTCGCAGCTATGGAACAGGGCATGCCACCAACGGCAGGCTGCGGTATGGGCATTGACCGCCTCCTGATGGCCCTGACCGGTCTTGGCATCCGCGAGACGGTACTGTTCCCAATCGTGAAGCCTGAGCGCTAAAAGGCACTAAAGGGGCTCTTCCGGTTTTCGAGTGTATTGATTAGTTCGCCGGGGTTCGGGCGTGGCTCTGTGTGGAGCGGGACGTTTTTCACAACCATGGCTTGGCTGGGATTGGCTGGTGTTGGTGGGCGTTGGTGGGCGCGCTACCCCCGCTCACCCCCGAAAAGACGGCACTTCACACCAAATCTGCTCAAACGGCCGGTTTGGAAGCGATTTGGTGTGAAGCTCTGAGAAAAATGCTTCGAAATACCCCCGTTTAGTGGCTCTTCCGGTTTTAGAGTGCATTGATTGTGTGTCGGATGTAGGCGAGGATGTTCTTGCGCCGCTTGTTCATGGTCCTGCCCAGCTGCGCGATCTCAGCGACCCTAGCGTCTTTCATACCAGCAAGCGTGTCAATGAGTGTGCTCATGGCTTTCTTGGCTGCTTGCTTGTTGGTAGTAGTTCCAGGTCTGTTGTAATGGCGCGTAGTCGTCGTTGAAGTCAAACAGTTTTTCAAGCCGCCCGCGGGGCTTGTCACCGGCTAGGTGTACAACGTGGAACGGGGTCTATGACTTGGGTAGCGTTGAAAATGACGTCGCCGGTGGCGGTGGTATAGCCTTGGAAGCCGTTCATGTTGGTGATGGTGATCTGATTATGGAACTTCGCTGTGATTATTTAGTCATGTTCGCAAACGTGTTAGTGTTTCTTTCTGGGGTAACGTCAAGAAGCTGGGCGGGGCGGATGATGTGGTCGCGCAATACTCTAGGCTGCCCGCACGTGGGGCATTCATTGATGGACTCGACGGGCTCGGCTTCAATAACGATGACATTTCCGTTGGGCTGCACGGTAGGTGCTTGGTTTTGGGGTGGTTGGTTTAGATACCTTTATTCCTGTAAAGCTAAGGACCCTAGTATCTTGTGCCACGCCTGAACCCTCGGCGAGCTAATCAATGCACTCTAAAACCGGAAGAGCCCGCTAGAAAACACTAAAGGGCGGTTCTCCTTGAGATCAAGGAGAACCGCCCTTTAACTATGTTTTTAGAAAGCTACAACACCGACGATGGCAGCGTTGAGCATGTTGGTGCAAAAGCCTGCGAACAGTGCCTTCATACCTAGGGATGCAACCTCAGAACGACGCTCTGGGCACAGTGCGCCGAAGGAGCCGATCTGGATAGCAATGGAGGAGAGGTTAGCAAAGCCAGCCAATGCGAAGGATGCCAGCATGATGGACTTATCGCTGAGGGTATCCACGTGCTCAGAGAAGGCCGTGTAGCCGACGAATTCGTTGAGGATGGTCTTTTGGCCGATGAAGTTACCCACAAGGCCTGCTTCTTCCCAAGGAACACCGATCGCCCAGGCAAGTGGGGAGAAGATCACGCCGAACAGGCCTTCCAGCGACCAGTTGTCTTGGCCGAACCACGAGCCCACGCCACCGATGATGGCAGAGAGCATGGCGATCATGGCGATAAAGGCGATGAGCAAGCAAGCAACGGCGACGGCAATGCGACCACCGGACATGGCGCCTGCGCCGATGGCGTCGATAACGTTCTTGGAGGACTCGTCGCGAGTATTGCGCACATTCGCATCCACCTTGGATGCTTCAGTTTCTGGCATGAGCGCCTTAGCAACCATCAGTGAGGCTGGTGCGTTCATAACCGATGCGGCAATCAGGTAGGGCAGCGGTGCACCCAACAGCGAATAACCAACCAGCGTAGAACCTGCAACGGATGCGAAACCGCCGGTCATGCAGGCAAACAGCTCGCTTCGGGTCAGCTGTGGGATCCAGGGGCGAATCACCAGCGGGGCCTCGGACTGGCCGAGGAAGATCACGGTAGAAGCCCATACGGACTCCACCTTGGAGGTGCCCAAGATCTTGTTCAGTGCGGTACCGATGATCTCCACGAAGAACTGCAGAATACGCAGGTAGTAAAGGGCACCGATGATGGCACCGAGGAAGATAATCACCGGCAGCACGTTGAGGGCGAACACGAAGCCGGAGTCCTCGCCAAACAGGCCGCCGAAGACGAAGGATGTGCCCTCGTTGGTGAAGTTAATCAGCTTTTCCACAACGCCAGAAACGGCCTTGAGCGCGTGGAAGCCGGTTTCCCATTTAAGAACGAGGAGGGCAAAGCCGACTTGGAGGGCAAAGCCAACGCCCAAGGTGCGCCAGTTGATCTGGCGTTTAGCGTTGGAGAGGCTAATAAGTAGGGCGAAGATGGCAATAATGCCAATGATGCCTTGTAAGCGATCCATGATTTATGCGTCCTTGAGAGCTTCAGGGCCGAAAGAATAGGGGAGGAGTTCGGCGAAAGGAAGAGAAGTAGGGTTGCCGGATTCGTCTTCGACGATCACGGTTTCGCAGTGGAATTCCCGCAGTACCTGGCGGCAGGAGCCGCATGGCCAGCATGGGGATGCTTTAAGGCCGACGACGGCGACTGCGGCGATGTGGCGTTCGTCGGCACGCATGGTGGCGGCGATCATCGTGGTAATGGCATTGCGTTCGGCACAGATGGTGTCGCCGTAGGCGGCGTTTTCCACATTGCAGCCGGTGAAGATCTCGCCTGCGGTGGTCAGTACGGTTGCGCCTACGGGAAAGTTGCTATAAGGGGCGTATGCGTGGTGCGCCGCCTCGCGTGCCGCCGCGATGAGTTCTGCGGGGCTAGGAGAATCTGTGTTCATTAGGATGTCCTTGGAAAGGGCTTTTTGTTCTCCCAACCCAAGCGGGGGAACAAATGATATTTAAACCGTTGACAATTGTTCTTCTGGTGATGATAATCAGTCACAAAGGCAATCGCAAGAGACATGTGCAACGCACAAACCTGAATGTGCGACATATCACTTCGACTGTTGTTTAACGGAGCATCCCCCTAACCAAAAGGAGCACTGACATGGCCGAACAATTCGACGCCGTGGACATCATTCGGACCAAGCGCGATGGTGGCGAACTGACCACCGAACAAATCAACTGGGTGATCGACGCCTACACCCGCGGAGCCATCGGCGACGAGCAAATGGCAGCACTCAACATGGCCATCTTCATCCGCGACATGAACCGCCGCGAGATCGTCGACTGGACCAAAGCCATGATCAACTCCGGCCAGACCATGGACTTCAGTGCCCTTGGCAAAAAGACCACCGACAAGCACTCCACCGGTGGCGTGGGCGACAAACTCTCCCTGCCGCTCGGCCCACTCGTGGCAAGCTATGGCCTCGCAGTGCCTATGCTCTCCGGCCGCGGACTCGGCCACACCGGCGGCACCCTAGACAAGCTCGAAGCAATCCCAGGCTTCGAGGTAGACATCAACAACGACCGCATGATGAACATCCTAAAAGATGCCGGCGTTGTTATCGCCTCCGCAGGATCCGGACTTGCACCCGCAGATAAGAAGATCTACGCGCTACGTGACATCACCTCCACCGTCGACTGCGTCCCACTGATCGCAAGCTCCATCATGAGCAAGAAAATCGCCGCCGGTGCCGACTCCCTCATCTTGGACGTCAAGGTCGGAAGCGGTGCCTTTATGAAAGACCTCGACCACGCCCGCGAACTCGCCCGCACCATGGTCGACCTCGGTAACGACGCAGGCGTTCACACCCGTGCGCTGCTCACCGACATGTCCACACCACTGGGCAAGAAGATCGGTAACTCCCTCGAAATCGAGGAAACCGTCGAGGTTCTCGCCGGCGGCGGCCCAGAAGACGTGGTCAAGCTCACCTGCGAACTGGCACGCAACATGCTCGAAATGGCCGGAATCCACGACGCAGACGTTGAAGAACGCCTCAAGGACGGACGCGCCATGGACGTGTGGAAGCGCATGGTCCGCGCACAAGGCGGCGACCCAGAAGCCCCAATGGCACGCGCAGAGCACACCCACGAAGTTGTCGCCGACCGCGACGGCTACCTCATGGAACTCGACGCCCTCGCGCTCGGCGTTGGCAGCTGGCGCCTCGGTGCCGGACGCGCACGCAAAGAAGACCCGGTACAGCTCACCGCCGGCATCGAAATCCACGCCGATCTAGGCCAAAAAGTTGTCAAGGGACAAAAACTGCTCACCCTGCACACCGAAACCCCAGACAAGTTCGACCGTGCCCTCGAATCTATCACCCCAGGCATTGTGATCGGTGACGAACAACCAGCCGAACGCCAGATCATCCTCGACCGAATCGTCTAAATAACGCCTCGTCGATTACGCACCACAGTGGGCGTGCAGCCACTCACACAGTTCTGCACGCAGCTGTGGTGCTTCTGGTTCATTAAAAATCTCATGAAAAGCGCCGTCTACAGGGCGCATCGTGCCGCCAGCACTCGCGGCAAAATTAAGAGAGCCCTCAATATCGGCTAACCGATCAGCGCTGCCGTGCATAACGAGCAACGGCACCGAACGATCCCATTGAGAAGCCTGCGCCAGCGCTTTCTGGCCAGCAAGTGCCATCGACGCACCAGTGAGCAGCGGAACTCGGCCTGTGTAATTACGGGGATCATTGGCATAAGCGGCAACAACCTCAGGGGCGCGCGAAATAGCATCTTGTGGCAGCGCCAACACCTTCAATCGTGGCGCTATACGTGCACTACAGCGCAGCATTCGCGTGACAACGCGGGGAGTCTTAGGAAACGGTGAAAACGCCGGCCCTGACAACGCAACGGCGGAAACATTCGAGGAATCCTCTAACACAGAAAGCGCGGTAATAAGCCCGCCCATTGAATGCCCAAAAAGACACATCGTTTCTGTTCTTAAGCGACGATCCTGCTCGGCACGGTGGCGCAAGGCCACATGAAAATCCACGAGCTTATCGACGTCCACACACGCCCGTGGTCCCGGTGCGTAGCCGTGCCCAGGCAAATCAAACGTAACTACATCGAAGTTGTAATTCAGAAGGCTTCGAACAAGCGCCGAATAGCGACCCTGATGCTCCGCGTATCCGTGAGTGATCAACACCGTCGATACGGGAGTCGTAGAAGTGTGATGCCAATACATCGTCATGAACAAATAGTATGGCACACAATATGTGCAGGGTAAGAGTAGAAAATGTGCCACAGCAAGCGGCGTTTCTTGGCGGGTGGTGACCGCGAACTTTGTGTTCTATCTGCTAGCTCATCACTGCTGCGGCTGCCGCATATTTTGTGCCACGTTTGATGAGTCGGATGATGCGTTCGATAAGCGCAAGGATGCTGCAGAGGATAAAGAAGCCGAGGTACACGCCGATGGCATTGCGCAGTGCGGTGGCAAGGCCCAGGTTGGTCACGTCGATAAAGAAGTATGGGTACCAGGCGGTTTGTGCGCCGCGGGTAAAGGTGAGGATCGACCATATGACGGGGATTCCTAGGGCCATGATGATGGTGCGGACCTTAAAGATGGGGCGTCGATAAGCGTTGAGGAGCCAGAAGGCAAAGACGGCGATCGGCATGACGGTGTGTTGAACGGGGCTGGTGAACTGCCATAAGCCGTGGAGTTCTTTGCTAAGGAGGGTGTTGTACACAATGCCGGTGATGGTGAGCATGGCGACGGCGTCGACGGCGAACCAGCGTGGGACGCGGCCGGCGCGGAGTAAATAAATGGTGCCAATGATGTTGGACCAGATGGTAAAGAACGAGAACTCCGCTATGAGTGCTTTGCTGGGAGTGTCAAAGGCAGGGAAATCTGCGAAGGGCTCCGTGGCGGTTTGAACCGCGGCCAAAATGATCGAGATGAGGCCGAGGAAGCCCAGCAGACGTGCGACAATTTTCATTGCCAAAACTATACTCGCGGTAGTAGTCTGGGCAAATGTACCTAGCAGAAGCCTTGGCCCAACGCGTGGAAGCCCAGCGCCGCTACAGTGAGCTCAACCAGCTCTTACTTGACGTAGCAAAGGTGCAAGAAGGCGACCAGCCTGCCGAAAATCCGCATGAAATCCTCACGGAATTAGAAGAACTCACAACGCGCATTAACGACCTCGTCCGCCGCATTAACCGAACCAATTCCGTCACGGAGTTCTCCGAGGGCATGACGCTTGCCGACGCCCTCTCGGTGCGGGATGCCTTATTAAAAAAGCGCACGCTGTACAGCGATTTAGCAGACCACCTGACAAGCCGACAGGATCGCTATTCTCGTTCGGAAATCAAATATGTGGCCACGATGGATGCCCGTGAGATCCGCAAGAAGGCCGATCTGGCAGCAAAGGAATATCGTCAACTCGACGTAGACATTCAACGGCTTAACTGGCAAACGGAACTACAGTAGCGTTTAACGTATTAAATGTCGGTAACCGTGAATCATTCCGGCCGAACGTGAAAGGCCAGCCATGCGGCCTAGAAGGCATGGACTCTTATAACAGCTGGCAGGAGTTGGTGGGCTTCTTGGGGTTCAACTCCCCAAAGAACAGTGTATCCACCAGTACGGTGTACAAACTCGGTACAGCATTATAGAGAACACATTATTACCGCACGTTGGGGAAAGATTATTACGGTGAGGGTGGGTTTGGGGACATTAACAATGGCGAAGTGTAGGCGTGAAGTGACGTGTTCGCTGCTGGCGTACAGGGGAGTAATAGTGTCTGTGACCTGCGTAAATAATGCTTGATGTTCGAATTTTTACAGGGGTGGGCCAGAAAATGGGAAATCAATGTCACGCATGGGCGTTACAGTGGGTGCAACTACTTAACAAAAGCCAACTTTGAAGGGTGTGAACATGTTCGAGCGGTTTACCGATCGTGCACGTCGCGTTATCGTTCTGGCACAGGAAGAAGCGCGCGGCCTCAATCACAATTACATCGGCACCGAGCACATCCTGCTCGGACTTATTCACGAGGGCGAGGGCGTGGCCGCTAAGGCGCTCGAGTCCATGGGCATCTCCCTTGAAGCAGTACGCCAAGAGGTAGAAGAAATCATCGGCCACGGCTCCGAGCCACCAGCCGGCCACATTCCTTTTACTCCACGTGCCAAGAAGGTACTTGAGCTCTCCTTGCGTGAGGGTCTGCAGATGGGACATAAGTACATCGGTACTGAGTTCCTGCTGCTCGGCCTTATCCGTGAGGGCGATGGCGTAGCCGCACAAGTTTTGGTCAAGCTCGGCGCTGACCTGCCCCGTGTACGTCAGCAGGTTATTCAGCTTCTTTCCGGCTACGAGGGTGGCGAAAGCCCAGAAAACAATAACGACGGCGAGGCTGTGGGTGCTGGTACTGGCGCTGGCCGTGCTGGCCGCGGTGGTGGCGCAGGCGAGCGCTCCAACTCCTTGGTTTTGGACCAGTTTGGTCGCAACCTCACCCAGGCTGCTAAGGAAGGCAAGCTGGATCCTGTGGTGGGTCGTGAGCAGGAAATTGAGCGCATCATGCAGGTGCTCTCACGTCGTACCAAGAACAACCCAGTTCTTATCGGTGAGCCAGGTGTTGGTAAGACCGCTGTTGTAGAAGGCCTAGCTCTAGACATCGTTAATGGCAAGGTGCCAGAAACGCTGAAAGACAAGCAGGTTTACTCTCTTGACCTCGGCTCCTTGGTGGCAGGTTCGCGCTACCGTGGTGACTTCGAAGAGCGTCTGAAGAAGGTTCTCAAGGAGATCAATCAGCGTGGCGACATCATCTTGTTTATCGATGAGATCCACACCCTCGTCGGTGCCGGTGCCGCAGAAGGCGCTATCGACGCTGCCAGCTTGCTCAAACCAAAACTGGCTCGTGGTGAGCTACAGACCATCGGTGCTACCACTTTGGACGAGTACCGCAAGCACATCGAAAAGGACGCCGCACTTGAGCGTCGTTTCCAGCCAGTGCAGGTTCCAGAGCCTTCCGTCGATATGACCATCGAGATCCTCAAGGGTCTACGCGACCGCTACGAGGCACACCACCGCGTCTCCATCACCGATGGGGCCCTCGCAGCAGCAGCACAGCTGTCCGATCGCTACATCAACGATCGCTTCTTGCCAGATAAGGCCGTTGACCTTATCGACGAAGCCGGCGCACGCATGCGTATCAAGCGCATGACCGCACCGGAATCCATCCGCAAGGTTGACGATCAGATCGCGGAAGTCCGTCGCGAGAAGGAAGCCGCAATCGATGCCCAAGACTTTGAAAAGGCCGCAGGCCTGCGCGACACCGAGCGCAAGTTAGGCGAAGAGCGTGCTGAGAAAGAAAAGCAGTGGCGCTCCGGCAACCTAGAAGACATCGCAGAAGTCGGCGAAGAGCAAATCGCTGAGGTGCTGGGCAATTGGACTGGCATCCCAGTGTTCAAGCTGACCGAGGAAGAGTCCTCCCGTCTGCTCCACATGGAAGACGAGTTGCACAAGCGCATCATCGGCCAAGACGATGCCGTCAAGAGTGTTTCTCGCGCCATCCGCCGCACCCGCGCTGGCCTCAAGGACCCACGCCGTCCTTCCGGCTCCTTCATCTTCGCCGGCCCATCTGGTGTGGGTAAGACCGAGCTATCCAAGTCGCTGGCCAACTTCCTGTTCGGCGACGACGACGCCCTAATCCAGATCGACATGGGCGAGTTCCACGACCGCTTCACCGCATCCCGTCTGTTCGGTGCCCCTCCAGGATATGTGGGCTACGACGAGGGCGGTCAGCTCACCGAGAAGGTCCGCCGCAAGCCATTCTCCGTGGTGCTTTTCGACGAAATCGAAAAGGCCCACAAGGAGATCTACAACACCTTGCTGCAGGTCCTCGAAGAAGGTCGCCTCACCGACGGACAAGGCCGCGTTGTGGACTTCAAGAACACCGTGCTGATCTTCACCTCCAACCTGGGTACCCAAGACATCTCTAAGGCTGTGGGCATGGGCTTTAGCTCTGTCGGCGAGCACGATGCCGATGGCCAGTACGACCGCATGAAGCAGAAGGTCAACGACGAGCTGAAGAAGCACTTCCGCCCTGAGTTCCTCAACCGTATCGACGAGATCGTGGTCTTCCACCAGCTCACCCAAGAACAGATCGTCGAAATGGTGGACCTGCTCATCGGACGCGTATCCAAGGCACTTGCTCAAAAAGACATGGGCATCGAGCTCACCGAAAAGGCCAAGAACCTGCTGGCAAAGCGTGGATTCGATCCAGTACTGGGTGCACGACCATTGCGTCGCACCATCCAGCGCGAGATCGAAGACGTACTCTCCGAGAAGATCCTCTTCGGTGAGGTCGGCGCTGGTGAGATCGTCACCGTGGATGTTGAAGGCTGGGACGGCGAATCCAAGGAAACCGACAAGGCTTCCTTCACCTTCACCCCACGCGTGAAGCCGCTGCCAGACGAGTTCGAAGAGGCAACCCCATCTGAGGAAGCTCAAGAAGCAGTGATTAACGCTGCTGAGACTGAGGTTCCAGAAGAAGAAGCCAACATCGAAAACTAATAGCGGCACTATTTCACCCGAGGGAGCACCATGGGAATCCAATATCGCAAGCGCAAAAAGCTGGGCAAAAACAGTTGGCTCAACCTGTCCGGCTCCGGTGCTTCCGCATCCACCAAGATCGGCCCCGTGACCATCAACAGTCGCGGAGGCGTATGGGTGAAACTACCCGGCGGCCTAACTTTTAGGGGTCGCTGGAAGTAATCGCAGCACCGCATGCGAGATCGGTCAGGCAAGTTGGTCACAAAACACATGATTATGTCCAACTCGCCTGACCGATTTTCATTAAGGCGTATTAGGATCGACCTACGTGACTAATGAGGATCAATTCCGAATGGGCGTAGAAGCAGACGCCGTCGTACGCCTAGGCATGCTGCTCATGGGCGCTGGAACCAGTGGCTACCGCGTCATCCGCGGCATGAAACGCGCCGCCCGAGCGTTAGGCTTCGACCGCGTCGATGCAGTCATCGGCGTCACACAGATCACCTCGACGATCCACAAAGGTTCAGAGTTCCGCACGGTAGTGGCAAAGTCCCAAACCCCTGCAGTCGACGCATCACGGATCGAAGCCCTCGAAAACCTCACCCACCAGATGCATCGTCGCATCACTGCCGAACAACTCAATGCTGAACTCGACACCATCGAATTCACAGTGGTCAAACGGTGGTCCAGCATCGTATTAACTCTCGCCGCAGCCTTCGCCTGCGCTAGCTTCGCAGTACTGAACCACTTCGACTGGTTAGAAGCCGGCATCGTCGCCGTCAGTGCCGGATGCGGCCAATACACGCGACACCGCCTCCACAAGATGCGCATGCACCAACTAGGCTGCGTGGCGGCGGCAGGCACGGTGGCGTCGTTAAGCTACTTCGCCATCACCCGAATACTGCTGCTGCTAGGCTTCGACTCCGACTACACCATGACCGCCGGATACGTGGCAGCGGTACTGTTCCTCATCCCAGGTTTCCCCCTGTTCTCCGCGATGATCGACCTCGGCCGCTTCGATTTTGAGGCCGGCACCGCGCGACTCATGTACGCACTGACCGTCATTGCCACCGCCACATTCTCAGTGGCGATGGTCAGCTGGGGGACTGGCCTTAACCCCGAACCAGTCCACGGCGACCCCCACCCCGCATGGCTACTCATCGCAGGTGTAGCAAGCTTTGTGGGCATCGCAGGGTTCGCGTTCCTATTTAATTCTTCACGACGCATGGTGCTCGTGGCCGCAGTAGTCGGCACCGCCGCCAACCTCATCCGCTTGCTGCTCGAACAATACGGAGCAACCGCCTACTTCGCGGCGTTTGTCGGCGGAGTGATCATCGGACTTGTCGGTGCGGTTGCCTCCAAGAAAGTCCGCCTGCCACGTATTACAACAACCGTGCCCGCCGCCATCATTTTGATCCCTGGCACCGCCATGTTTCGAGCCGTGTACTACCTGAACAGCGGAGACATGGACCATGCGCTATCCAATGCCGCAACAGCCGCAATGGTGGTGTTTTCTATCAGCGCAGGCCTCGTGCTGGCACGATTGCTCACCGATCGCGCATGGACCTTTGGCCACCTCATCGAATTTGATAAACCACTAGCCTAGGTGGGCAAACTAAAAAGTCCCGCCTCGTTTTGGGTCGCTAGGCCGTCGTCAAGCAGGCTAAACAGTGCCCGAGAACGCTGAGCCGCATCGGGCCACACGACGTCGATAGCTGACTGCGGGACCGGTGCCTCCGCATTTCTTAACACCGCCATAATCAAACCGCGAACCTGACGATCAGTGCCCACAAATTTCTGAACCCGCTTTTTCGCCTTGGCGGTTTCCTCCGCACTCGGCATCGGACGACCCAACGCGATCCATCGACACTGCTGCGTCAGTGGGCAACGATCACACTGCGGGGTCGTTTGGCACACCAAAGCGCCGAGCTCCATCAACGCCACCGAAAACTCCGGCGCGTTGTCATGCGGCAACAAGGCCTCCACCTCGCGCAGCTCGCGTTTCGACGCATTTCCCGCAAGGTAAATCCCCTGATACACGCGGTGATGTACTCGGCGCACATTCGTATCAACCACGGCAACCCGCTGCCCGAAAGCAAAAGCGGCCACCGCGCGGGCGGTGTAATCGCCAATACCTGGCAGCGCCAACAACTGCTCCACATCGTGGGGGACCTCACCACCATGACGCTCTACAATCTGCTGCGCGCACTCGTGAAGACGAAGCGCACGACGCGGGTAACCGAGCCGATCCCACGCACGCAACACCTCATCTTTGCCCGCTTGAGCGAAGTCAGCGGGGGTAGGCCAGCGTCGCATCCAATCGACCCATATCGGCTCAACTCGGGCCACCGGAGTTTGCTGGCTCATAACCTCGCTGAGCAACACGCCCCACGCGGAAGTCTGTGGGGTACGCCACACTATGCTACGAGCGTTTTTGCGATACCACTCGGTCAAAATCTGCGGGATATTTTCTACATTATTAGCGTTCATAAAAGCTCATCTATGTGGGTGCAAGGCTTCAGTGTAACTGGGCACAGCATGCAATCCGAAACCCCCCACGTTGCATGACAATTGGATAAAAAACAAGCATATTTGCCAATTCGGTGCAAGAATGTGATCTATGGCAAAGCTTGAAACTGCAGAGTTTGATCGAGATCCCCAAGGTGTGTGGGAAACCCTACTCGAAGCAAATGGTCGTTTTGTGCGCGGGGAACCATTGCGTCCCAACCAAGATGCCGCCCGACGAGAAGAACTGACCAAAGGCCAAGCTCCTCGCGCCTGCGTATTTACCTGTGGCGACTCCCGAGTACCCGCAGAGTTGCTGTTCGATTCCGGATTCGGTGACATCTTCGTGGTACGTACCGCAGGCGAAGTAATCGATTCCGGTGTTCTTGCATCCATCGAGTTCGCGGTCCTAGGGCTCGGTGTGGAAGTTGTGGTTGTTCTAGGCCACGAATCCTGCGGTGCGGTGGCAGCAACCGTAGCTGTGCTCGAAGGTGCAGAAGTACCCACCGGCCACCAGCGCACCCTTGTCGAGCAGATCACCCCTTCCATCTTGGAAGCAAAGTTCGAAGGCCATGACACTCCCGATGATTTTGAGCGCCACCACGCCGCAGCGATGGTGAATCGCATCATGCAGACCTCGCCTGCAATCACCGAGGCTGTAGAAAATGGCCAGACCGCACTGATCGCAGCACGCTACCGCTTGTCCGATGGCGCTGTAGAAACCATCAAAACCTGCGGTTTTTAATCACCTAGGAACAAGACACACCCCCTGCCTTGGCGCAATCTGCGTCCGGAAACCTTTAGGCTGAAAGACGTGGATCGACGTAATGAGAATCAGCACACTGGTAGGCTCCCCGAGGTCTATTACAAACGTCGCCGCGCCGCAGCGGTGGTGGCATTACTAGTAGTCGTGTTCCTAGTGATCTGGTTGTTGTCTGCTCTTGGCAACAAATCGGATCAGGCACAGCCTGAAACCGCACCGGCGGTTGACACCACAGCATCCTCGGTGACTGGGGAAAAAACCTCCTCTGCTGCATCGTCACAATCGACGTCGAGTTCTTCTGCAAGCGAGTCTGCCTCTGAAAGCGCCTCCCAGGAGCCGTCGGCAAGCACAACTGCCAAAGCCTCGGAGAAAACCTCCTGCACGCTCGATGACCTAGAGGTCACCGCGAGCACCAACAACCCCAATTACGTCAAGGGCGCAAAACCCACCTTCTATATGACGGTGAAAAACCCCACCAAGGCCGATTGTGCGATCGACCTTGACGAAAACGTGATCCGCTTCGAGGTATACGGTCTAGCAACCAACCAACGCATTTGGTCCGACATTGACTGCAACCAGCCCATGGACAAAGGCAAAGTGACTATCAAACCAGGCGAAACACTCAGCTACGAGGCTGTGTGGGCACGTACCAAGAGCGCACCCAAACAGTGCCAGAACCGACCCAAAGTAGAAGCTGGCGGCTACTTCCTCCACGCAGTGGTGGGTTCTAAGCCCTCGCCCGCTTACACCTTTAATATTGCAAGTTAAACGCGGCTGATTCTAGGCCTAGGCGTGCTATCCCACAGCGACATCCAGAGCTTCTCGGATGTCGCTTACTTGTATCACCTTAATTCCGGCAACCTTTGTCTCACTGGGGTCAGACACAGGGATAATAGCGCGCTTATAGCCCAGCCGTTGGGCCTCCATGAGCCGGCGCTGGATATTAGGCACTCGACGGATCTCGCCAGCTAGACCTACCTCGCCAAGAACCACAGTTTTTTCTGCAATGGCCTTCTTATTCAGGGCACTGGCTGTGGCGAGCGCAATAGCCAAGTCGGTGGCAGGTTCTCCCACCTTCATACCGCCAACAGTGGCAACGTAAACCTCGCTGCTATGGGTGCGCTTACCAGCGCGTGCGGCTAAAACCGCTAAGACCATGGGAACGCGCGTGGGATCAAGGCCTGTGACAGCACGCCGAGGATTTTTTGCCTCCGTGGGAACCACAAGGGCTTGTACCTCCGCGACGATGGGACGAACGCCATCCATGGCTACAGTTACTGCTGTGCCATCTGGTGTGCTGCCATGATGGGAGAGGAAAAGCCCAGAGGGGTCTGGAACTTCGCGTATGCCATCAGAATGCTGCTCAAAGCAGCCGACCTCATCGGTTGCGCCAAAACGGTTCTTAATGCCGCGGAGCATACGCAGGCTGGAGTGGCGGTCACCCTCAAAGTTAAGAACGACATCGACTAGGTGCTCTAGTACGCGCGGCCCTGCCACGTTGCCGTCTTTAGTCACGTGACCTACCAACAGACAGGGAATCCCCGTGGTTTTGGCAAGGCTGGTGATTGCCGCTGTAACGGCACGCGATTGCGCCACGCCGCCTGCGACACCTTCCACACCACTTGCCTGCATGGTTTGAACGGAGTCGATGATCAGCAGGCTTGGTTTGATCTGTTCTACATGGCCAAACACGATGTCCAGATTGGATTCCGCCGCTAAATACAAAGAATCCTGTAATGCTCCTGTGCGCTCAGCACGCATACGAACTTGCCCCGCAGATTCTTCGGCAGTGATATACAGCGCTGTGCGGTTGCCGGCGCCTTGTTTCTGCTGAGCCCACTTGCTGGCGACCTCAAGCAGCAGGGTGGATTTGCCCACGCCTGGCTCGCCAGCGAGTAAGACGACAGAGCCTGGGACTATGCCGGAGCCTAATACACGGTCAAGCTCCCCAATACCGGTGGATTGCGTGCTGGAACGGGTGGCGTCGATACGCGTTATCGACTGAGCGGGGCTAGTGGGGGTAAGTCCAATAGGTTTGGCGCCCACGCTTGGTGCCGTAGAGCTCGTTGTCACCTGATGTTCTTGGAAAGTTCCCCATGCGCCACAGTCTGGGCAGCGCCCCAACCATTTCGGTGAGGTATATCCGCATTCGGAGCATATATGCGAGCTACGTGCTTTTTTAGCCATGGGAACACCATAAACTATGGCTATGACATTCGATCGAGTTGGCGTGTTCGAATGTATTTCGGTGGGGTGTCAACGCGGGGGAGAGGGCCTCCGTGCGGGGGTATTGTTTATTAAACAATTTAAGGACATTGAGATTGGCATAAACCGTTTTAGCCATTTATTATGTTTGTCAGCTTATATATTTGTCGCTTAGCGCATGTGAAATGTAGCAAAGGGGCTGCACAATAAGTTGGCAAAGTTGGGAAATGTTCGCTAGCGTTACAGGGTCCATTAAAAAATGCTGAGAAAAGTCTGAAGTGCTTTTTGAAGGATCGCAGGTGCTTAATGTAAACGGATCGGCCTGTGAGAAGGGAATTATGGTGGAACAAAAGGTCACACGAGGGGCTGCTGCATGTGTGGCAGGCTGTCTGGCCTTAATTCCTCAACCCTTAGTTTTGGCTCAGGATGTGCCACAGTCGCCAGCTGTTGTGCGAGAAGAGCAACATGACCAGCGTCTGCACAATGCCATTACGGGGGTAGCGTTACTCAATCAGCAAGGGCAGGGATTTGCTCCACTTTCCCCAGATGCAAAACTGCGCAATGACGAAGAACTAGGTGTTCAGATCAACTGGCACACTGATAGTGCAGTAAAGCCTGGGGATTATTTTGTTTACCAGATTCCCAGCACTTTGGTCCTTGGTGGTCTTACCCATTTTGACATTAACAAGCTGACCGTGACCTTTAATGATTACTTGGCTGCGCACTCAGCTGCTGGCCGAGGCGCAATCACGATTACGGCACCGTTGAACTATGTGGCAAAGCGCGATCATGGGTATACGACCATTAATCTTGGTGAGTTCGGCACGCACAAGCTCAAGGTAAAGCCTGCTCAGCCTAGCGAACCCAAACCGCTTGTTGGTTCGGCCGCTAAGACTGGGGAAAAGCTCGTTGTGGATTCGCCAGAGTTGCCAGAGTCGGCAGAGTCGACTACGCCAAGGTCAACCCCTAATGCTCAGCCGCAGGGGTGGCCGGATGATGAGCCGTGGAACGATTTCGATGACGACTCGGTACTTCCACTGCATGACGGATCAAGGGAGTATTCAGAAGACGCGCTTATCGACGATTCCTATCGTCCGGAAACCCCGCCCGAGATGATTGCGCGTTCGAAGCAACCTGCTACGCAGCCGGAGAAACCACAGCCTCTGGATCCCGAGGCGCCTGCCGTTCTTGCACGCGAACAAGAAGCGGTGCGGGATGTGCCTCGCAATGCGGGCCGTGTGATTGAGCGACCACGCAGCATTATTGAAATGCTGTTTCCTTCACGGGATAAAAACCGTGATAAGCAGAACTCGGAGGCCTCGCAAACATCTGAATCTTCAGTAGCGCCTACCTCTACTTCTGCGGCTGCTAGTGAGTCTGTTACCCAAGGGGCGTCGTCGACGAACATTCAGCCTGCTTCAGGGGTGAGCTCGGCTACCGGAACTGCTTCGGTAATACCCAGGGTGCATAAGCCCACGGAGGACCCTAAGTCTCGTGAGCTCATCGCTGGTGCCGATCACCACCATCACGATACCGAGGATGACTCGGTAGCTATGGATGATCGCCACGAAATCCGTCAGATGCAAGGCGATGCGTTGGGTGGTCAGCCTGTTGCTGCCATCCTGATTAACTTGGCGGCACTCGCCATTATGATTGGTGGCGCATTTTTGCTGCTTCGCCTTCGCTAAAATGCAACCGTTGTCATAGTAGCTATAGAAAATCCGTCGTCACACTGGAATTATTCCAAGCGTGACGACGGATTTATTGCTGCGATAAGCGGTAATTAGAGGCTTAGTGGCTGTGGTTAGCGTGCTCGCCACCGACCTGGCGGTCGTGCTGGCCGGATTCCAGAACTGGGGCGGCGATGGTGGCGTCGAGAGCAATGTCGCCGGAGTCGAAGGAGAAGACAACGTTCTTGCTGCCGCCAACTGCCAAGCCCTTGTTCTCAACCGAAGTGATCACGTGGGTGATACAACCGGACTTTGGCTCGGTCAGTCGAGACATCTCGGCTTTGATGCCGCCGACGATGGAGCAGTCGCTAGCAAGCTTGGTGTCGCCGTCGATGGTCGCCTTGGTGCCGTCGACAGTAATGCTCTTCAAGACGTGCTCTTTGTTGCTGTTGTCTTGGTTGATGGCGGTGAACTTCACGCCTGCCTGGCCCTGTTCGGTGAGGCTGATGGTCACGTCCCGCAGTGCGATGGTGCCGTTGGCGTTATCGATCTCCGAGCCGTCGACAGCCGCTACCTGATCGGAGGTTTGGGTGATCTGGCCAGCGCTGCACGATGCGAGAGCAAGCGCAGAAGCTGCTGCAACAGAGATCATTGCGCCACGGCGAGCGGCGGACTTCAGGGACTTCACGTGTACGTCCTCCATAAGGTGAGACTGTTAGTCGATTAAGGGCTAAATTTTCTTTCCTTACTTTAGTAGGCTGCGGTGGAGTTCACACAGTTGCTGGTGTGATCGGGGAGCCAAAAGGGGGGAAACTTTAGGAGGATCGGAACTTTCGGGATGCGGTTGATGTCTGCTGTGGTGTAACGAAACCCGCAGGCAACCCCTGTGGCCAATGCTCAAGGCGATTGGACTCACGTGGTAGAATGCCACAGTTACACGAATGCGCAAGGAGTTTAGATGGAATTCAAGGTCGGCGATACCGTCGTTTATCCACATCACGGTGCCGCAGTAATCGAGGCAATCGAGCACCGCGAGATGGGCGGTGAGACCTTGGAGTATCTGGTTCTTCAGATTAACCAGTCCGACTTGGTCGTGCGTGTGCCTTCCAAGAACGCCGAGCTGGTTGGCGTTCGCGATGTTGTTGATGATGACGGCCTGCAAAAAGTATTCGGCTTCTTGCGTGAAACCGATGTGGAAGAGGCTGGCAACTGGTCCCGTCGTTTCAAGGCTAACCAGGAGCGTTTGGCTTCCGGCGATGTAAACAAGGTTGCCGAGGTTGTCCGTGACCTGTGGCGTCGCGATCAGGGGAAGGGATTGTCTGCAGGTGAGAAGCGCATGCTGGCTAAGGCGCGCCAGGTGCTCGTTGGCGAGTTGGCTCTTGCTGAGAACAAGGACGAGAAGCAGACCGAGGAAATCCTCGCTCAGGTTGATGCCACTATCGAGCGTCACCGCGCCGAAAACAAAGGCATTGAGGAAACTAAGGTGGAGCCACTGGGCGACATCGACCTCGATGATCTCAATTTCGACGACGAAGACTAACCCCACACCATGTCGCGAAGAGTTGTAGCCCTCGTGGCGGCAGCGGGTAAAGGCACTCGGCTGGGTGCAGATCTGCCCAAGGCCTACGTCCCGTTGCGGGACATTCCACTGGTGGTGCGCTCTGTGCGTGCGATGATTACCTCTGCCGTAGTTGACGAGGTCATCGTGATTATCAGCCCCCAAATGCATGATTATGCGGCCGCGCTGTTGTCGCGTTGGGGGCTTTTTAGTGCCGCCATCCCCGTGCGTCTTGTCCATGGCGGTGCCGAGCGCGCCGACTCCGTGTGGTGTGGTTTGCAAGCCATCGCCGATACCGATGCGGTGGTGCTCATCCATGACTCAGCACGCGCGCTCACCCCACCTGGCATGATTGCTCGGGTAGCACGCGCGGTACTCGACGGTAACAAGGCTGTTATTCCTGTTGTGCCGGTTGCCGACACCATCAAAACAGTCAACGGCACCACCGTTGTAGCAACGCCTCCACGGAGAGACTTGCGTGCTGTCCAAACCCCACAAGGGTTTGATATTGCGGCGCTGCGGGCAGCCAATATTGCATATCAGCAGCAACAACCCGATTTTGAGGCGACCGACGATGCCAGCCTCATGGAGTGGTTTGGCACCCCAGTGTTGTGCGTTGATGGCGACCCCATGGCATTTAAGGTGACTACGCCGCTTGATTATGCGCTGGCCAAGGCCGTGACTGACCAAGCAGAACCAACGATTTTCGAGGTACCCAGTGACTAATACCCCCATCATCCCACGCGTGGGCATTGCTACCGACGCACACCAGATCGAGGCCGGAAAGCCCTGCTGGATTGCCTGCTTACTGTTTTCCGACGCAGACGGTTGCGAAGGCCACAGCGATGGTGACGTGGTAGCACACGCGCTTGTCGACGCCCTCTTGTCCGCCGCCAATCTTGGTGACCTAGGCTCCTTTGTGGGCGTTGGCCGCAAGGAATACGATGGCGTGTCTGGTACCCAGTTGCTCACCGAGTGCCGCGAGTTGTTGGAGTCCCATGGTTTTACCATCGGAAACGGTGCCGTTCAGCTGGTTGGGCAATCTCCCAAAATGGGGCCACGGCGGGAAGAAGCAGAGCGCGTGATGAGCCAGATTCTCGGCGCGCCAGTGTCTGTTTCGGCAACAACAACGGACCATCTTGGTTTTACTGGTCGCAGTGAGGGTAGGGCGGCCGTCGCCACCGCTGTGGTGTGGAAGTAGCCTGCTAGACTAACCTGCGTGACTTTACGCATCTTTGACACAGGAACACGCTCGCTTCGAGATTTTGAGCCGATTCGTCCCGGTCATGCCTCGGTTTACCTGTGTGGAGCAACCCCGCAGACACAACCCCACATTGGGCACGTGCGCTCAGGGGTTGCTTTTGACATTCTGCGCCGTTGGCTGATTGCCCAAGGCCTCGATGTCGCATTCGTTCGCAACGTCACCGATATTGACGACAAAATCCTCACCAAAGCAGCAGAAAACGGTCGCCCATGGTGGGAGTGGGTGTCTACCTATGAACGCGAATTTACTTGGGCGTATAACCAGCTCGGTGTGCTGCCGCCTTCAGTAGAGCCCCGCGCAACCGGACATGTCACCCAGATGGTGGAGTACATGCAACGCCTGATCGATAACGGCTTTGCTTACGCCGCCGAAGGATCCGTGTACTTCGACGTGGCAGCATGGACCGCTGCTGAAGGCTCGGACTACGGCAGCCTTTCGGGCAACCGAGTAGAAGAGATGGAACAGGGTGAAACAGAGATCACCGGCAAACGCGGTGCCCACGACTTCGCGCTGTGGAAGGCCGCAAAACCAGGGGAACCTTCGTGGCCGACCCCGTGGGGTGCTGGCCGCCCAGGCTGGCACCTAGAGTGCTCCGCAATGGCCACCTGGTACCTCGGCGGGGAGTTTGATATCCACTGCGGTGGCCTTGATCTTCAGTTCCCACACCACGAGAACGAGATCGCCCAATCCCATGCCGCAGGCGATGGTTTTGCCAACTACTGGATGCACAACCACTGGGTCACCATGAGTGGCGAGAAGATGAGTAAGTCCCTGGGCAACGTCTTGTCCGTTCCAAACATTTTGGACAAAGTCCGCCCAGTCGAGCTGCGCTACTACTTGGGATCTGCACACTACCGCTCCATGCTGGAATACTCCGAAGGTGCACTCCTTGAGGCCGCCGCCGGCTATCGACGCATCGAGGCATTCTTAACCAAGGTTGCCGACGTAGAAGCAGGGCAGTGGACCACGGAATTTGAAGAGGCCATGAACGATGACCTCGCCGTCCCACGCGCACTGGCAGAGATCCACACCCAGGTCCGGCATGGAAACTCTGCACTCGCAGCAGGAGACGTCGATAAGGCCCGTGAGATCGCCGCAAGCGTTCGCGCTATGGCCGCCGTGCTGGGCGTTGATCCACTCGACGAGAAGTGGCTCGACTCCGCAGCCTCCGACTCCTCCGCAAACGCCGCACTCGACGTATTGGTACACGCCGAGCTACAGCGTCGCACCGAAGCACGCGCTGCCAAGGACTGGGCAACTGCTGATGAAGTCCGCGACCGCCTCCACGCCGCAGGCATCACCGTCACCGATACACCTGATGGCCCAACATGGGCACTGAATAACTAAACGACTACACGAACTGAGAGAACAACCATGGCTGGTAATCACACCAACCGCCCAGGTTTGCGCAAAACCAACAAAAAGGGCGCAACTAAAGGCTCCGGCGCAGTACGCCGCCGCGGACTCAAAGGCAAAGGCCCAACCCCTAAAGCCGAAGACCGCGAGTACCACGCAGCATACAAAAAGAAGATGGAGCGCAAGCGTCGCGACCAAGGCCGCCACGTCAAAGAGGAAACCTCCGAGCTGGTTGTGGGCCGCAACCCCGTCGTCGAATGCCTGCACGCCAAGGTGCCAGCAACCTCGCTCTACATCGTGGAAGGCACCAAAAACGACAACCGCCTCAGCGAAGCCGTCCAGATCGCTCACTCCCGTGGCATCCCCATGATCGAGGTACCCCGCCACGAGATGGACCTCATGACCGGCAACGGCATGCACCAAGGGATCGGCCTACAAATTCCGCCATACAAGTACACCACCGTGTTTGACCTCATCGGTCGTATTAACTCCACCGGCGAAGACGGCATGGTCGTAGTACTCGATAACATCACCGACCCCCGCAACCTCGGCGCTGTTATCCGCTCTGTTGCCGCATTCGGCGGCCACGGCGTGGTTATCCCAGAGCGTCGTTCCGCATCGGTCACAGCGGTGGCATGGCGCACCTCAGCGGGCACCGCAGCACGCCTGCCCGTCGCTAAAGCCACCAACATCACTCGCGCCGTCCAAGAGTTCCAACAAAACGGCTACCAGGTTGTCGGCCTCGACGCAGGCGGCGACGCCACCTTGGACAACTACGACGGCAGTGGCCCTGTCGTGATCGTCGTCGGCTCCGAGGGCAAGGGAATCTCTCGCCTTGTGCGCGACAACTGCGATTCTCTCATGTCGATCCCGATGGCCGGTTGGGTTGAATCCCTCAACGCCTCCGTGGCAGCAGGCGTAGTGCTCAGCGAATTCGCCCGCCAGCGTCGCCTGAAGTAACACAACTGTATGGTGGTGCCTATGGCTTCCCGAAATACCCAGCGTCCCAGCCTTGCGGCACTTGCAGCAGAACTAGGCGTCTCCCGCACCACCGTGTCCAACGCCTACAACCATCCGCAGCAACTATCCGCCGAACTGCGCGAGCAAATCCTCGCCACGGCGGAACGCTTGGGATACCTAGGCCCCGACCCCACAGCACGCTCCTTACGCACACGCCGAGTGGGAAGCGTCGGCGTGCTGTTTACGGACCACCTCACCTACGCCTTTGAGGACCTCGCCTCGGTGGACTTTTTAGCCGGAATGGCCGAGGCATCAGCGGGTTCGCAGACCTCCATGACGCTCGTGCCCGTAGGGCCGGATTCTCTCGACCCGACCGCGGCAAAGCAGCTGGTCAACTCTGCAGTAGTCGACGGATTCGTGGTCTACTCTGTAGCAAAAGGTGACCCCTTTCTAGAAGCCG
Source organism: Corynebacterium diphtheriae (assembly GCF_001457455.1). NCBI lineage: Bacteria > Bacillati > Actinomycetota > Actinomycetes > Mycobacteriales > Corynebacteriaceae > Corynebacterium > Corynebacterium diphtheriae. The sequence goes on along the minus strand of NZ_LN831026.1, from coordinate 1,975,952 downwards.
TGCACGCTAGGGGACTACCCGCCGTTGTCTGCGACCAGCCTGCCGACGATCACCGCATGTCCTTCGTCGGTATTGACGACCACACAGCCATCGCTCCCGCAGCCCAAGCGCTTGTCGACGCCGGCCACCGTAGCATCGGTATCTTGTGCATTCGCCTCGACTCTGAGCCCAACAACGGCCCAGTGTCGTTTGAACGCCTCAAGCACGCCCACCACCACGTGCAGCGTGCCCGAGTCCAAGGCGCACTCGAAGTATTCGACGCCGCCGGCATTCCCGCCGGCGCAGTACCGATCATCGAACGCCACATCAACGACCCCGCCAACAACATCGACGCTGCCCGCGAGCTATTAACCGCACACCCCGACGTGACCGCAATCTTGTGCACCACCGACACCATGGCCTTTGGTGTGCTGGAATATGCCAAAGAACTCGGGTTGCGTGTGCCAGAAGACCTCTCCGTAACCGGCTTTGACGGCATCGCTCCCGCCCTCAACCGCGAACTGACCACGGTGCTCCAGCCAAACAAAATCAAAGGTGAACGCGCTGGTACCTTGCTCTATTCGATGATCGAAGAAGCACAAAAGAACCCCAACGTGATCTCCCGTGGCCAACTACACCGCGAGATCCTAGCAACGTCCTTCCACCCAGGAGCTACTGTTGTTCCGCCGAACGAGCATCGGCGAGGCTAGACAAAAACTGCCCCACACGGTCAATGGACTCTAGGCGTACCGTGGCGCAGGTATCACCAGCACCCACCTTGATGCCTACGTCGTTGCGGCCTAACACCGCAAAGCCGTTTTCATCGGTGGTGTCGTCCCCCAAAAACAGTGTTGCAGACGGACGATACTGCTCTTGCGCAGCCTTAATCCACGTGCCCTTTGTAAAATCCATCACCGAGGCCTCGGCAATCCACTTACCCTCAGCGAGCTTCGCCCCAGGGATCTCTAGCGCAAGAGCGCGATCAAGCGCGGCACGTGCCCGCTGCTTGTCGGCAACTCGAATCACATGAAGCACCCGATGATAGGGCTTAAGCTCCACAAATGCCCCTGGTACTGACGCCGCAATCTCCTCTAACGCAGTGGTCACCGTGTTCAGCGCCGCCTGCTGATCCTCGTTGAGAACCAGCCCGCCTTCCGTCGATTCTGCACCATGCGAACCCGCCACGATCATCGGGGCGGCAGCACCAGAAACCTGAATCAGCCTCTGGACATCGCGACCCGAAAGCAATGCCACTCGCGTGCTCGGCAGTCTTGTCAGCTGTTGTAGCGCCGCCATAGCAACATGATTAACTGGCACCTGCATGGCATCGTGGCTAAAGCCCGCAAGAGTGCCATCAAAATCCGACACCACCAACAACGAGGGGGTGGCGGCCAGATGATCCAACGCCTGCTGCTGCTTACTAGTCCACATGGTTAGCCACCAAGCTAATCGACGGCTTATCCACCTGATCCACCTGGCGAGTCAACACCATCTGCTGGCTGGAACCATGGTGAATATCAAGAGTCGAGTCGGCGATAATCGACACCATCGAATCGTGAAGATAACGGTGATGGCCCTCGCAGGAATCGTCGATAGGCTGGAAACGCACCTTGCTCATCGTGACCCTACTTGCGGCCTCCGGAGCCGCCTCCGCGACCTGATCATCACTAAAATGTGCCGTGCCTTGGAAACGCGCGCAACCGGTATAACCAGCCACCGAACCGCGACCAAAACTCATATACACAGTGCCGGCGATGTCATCAGGGACAAAACTTGGGTACTCCGGCGTGGTATGCACCGCAGTGACCTGCCACCGCGAATCCGTCACCTGAGTGGGCTGCGTACCACACCCCGCAAGAAGCGCACCCATGCAGGCAACAACTACTAAACGACGCAACACCATCACTCCTCGTGAGACTAGAAGGACGCTTTACGACGTATGCGCACTACTAAGATCACGCAAAAACGCCGAAGCCCACACATTCACATCATGGTCGACTACTTGCTGATGCATAGCCAGCATACGATCTCGTGCAGCTTCCGGATGATTCTTCAGCGTTGTCACCGCACCAGCAATCTGGCGCTTGATCGACTCCAAATCAAAAGGATTACACAAAAATGCCTGCTCAAGCTCCACGGCGGCACCAGCGAACTCGCTAAGAACCATTGTGCCTGAACCATCGCTGTGGCAAGACACATACTCCTTGGCCACCAAATTCATACCGTCTTTAAACGGCGTGACCAGCATAACGTCCGCGGCACGATACAGCTTATTCAGCTCACTGCGATCCATGTGACGATGGTGATAATGCACCACAGAACGACCAATGGAACCAAAACGGCCATTGATACGCCCCACGGCCTCTTCAACCTCAGAACGAGCCTGCTTATAATGCTCGATACGCTCCCGAGAAGGCGTAGCCACCTGCGCAAACACGGTGGTGTTCGGATCGATAGCACCGCTTTCGAGCAGCTCCTCAAAGGCCAACAGACGCTGCAAAATACCCTTCGTGTAATCGAGGCGATCCACACCCAAAATCAGCGTCTCTGGGTAGCCAAACTCAGCACGGATCTCAGCACGATTACTATGCGAAGCAATCAACGGCTCCACATCAATGGAAATCGGATACGCCGCCACGCTCACCACATGGCCGTCGCCAGCTGTCACCGTAGCACGAACCTCGCGGACCTTCGCACGGCCCTGTGCCTCTAAACCAAGAGCCGCAGCCAAATCCAAGAAATTATTTGCGCTGGATGTCAGATGGAAACCAACCAAATCCGCCCCCAACAACCCACGCACGATCTCCTCGCGCCACGGCAACTGGCGGAACAAATCCGAATGCGGGAACGGAATATGCAAGAAAAAGCCGATCGTAAGATCAGGGCGAATCTGGCGCAAAATACCAGGTACCAGCTGTAACTGATAATCCTGAACCCACACCACAGCGCCCTCGGCGGCAACCTCAGCAACCGCCGAAGCAAACTTCAAATTCACCTCACGGTAGGCCGTCCACCAATCGCGGTTATACACCGGTGACACAATCAAATCGTGGTACAACGGCCACAGGGTGGCATTAGAAAAGCCCTCGTAAAAGCCCTCAAAATCATGGTCGCTCAACGCAACCGGATGCACCCAAATGTTCGTGTCAGTACGAAACGGATCAGGGGCAGGGCCAGTACCGCCATGCCAGCCCACCCAACAACCACGGTTGCCAGCAAGAACAGGCGTTAACGCAGTGACCAAACCGCCAGGGCTAGCCACCCAACACGGCGACCCATCAGCAGACGTGCTTAAGTCAACAGGCAACCGATTAGCAACCACGACAAAGTCGAAAAGCTGCTCGCCCTCATACGATTCGATCGCAGACACGACGCCCACTAGGCCTTTTTAGTGGTCTTCTTGGTGCTCTTCTTAGCAGCCTTCTTCGTAGTCTTCTTTGTCGACTTCTTGGTGGTCTTCTTGGTGCTCTTCTTTGTCGACTTCTTAGACGTCTTCTTTGCACGCGTCTTTTTGGGCGCGTTAGCTGCCTCGTACTCTGCTGCAACCTTGCGGTATGACAACCCCTCCGGCTCTACACCCAGCATGCACATCAACGTCACACCATCAAAGAAATCGGTGGCGTAACCTGCGACAATACGGCGTGCTGCGGCAGCGGTTTCCGCCTCAACAGCATGCAAAGATTCAGCAGAGTTAGTGTGGGTATCAGTGACCTTGGGGGGCAAGGCTCCTCCTTTAGGGAGATAAAGACGTTGTAGCTACTAGTGCAAAACAAGTATTCTACGCTAAAAACCGCGCTTTCGCTTACTAGGACTCGGCATAGACAGTCGACCCTTAGCAAAACGACGCCGCCTATCCGCACGCTCCTCAGCCTCATCCTGCGCACGACGCTGCGCCGCCAACTGGGCCTGACGGAAAGAATAACGCTGGGAACGTCGAAAAGCCGTATACGGCTTGAAACTCTGTGGCCTGCGAATACGACGCGCAACCCACTCGCCCAACACCACACCAGCAGCCAACGAACAACAAATAGACAACGCCATAGCCACGTTCGTAAAACCCAGCAACGTCTGCTCATTCAACGCCGCATACATACCCCGATAAATCGACAAACCCGGCAACATCGGCGTAATACCAGCAACCGCAGTAATCAACGGCGGAATCAAAAACCTACGCGCCAACAAACCGCCACCAAAACCAATACACGTCGCCGCAATCGCCGTAGCAACCACAGGGCCAATACCCGCAGGAATCAACAAGTAGTAATACACAAACGAACCCGCAGCAGCAGTCAAACCAGACACCACCACCGCAGACAACTCCGCATAACAACCCACCGCAAAAGCCGCCGACGCCGCAGCACCAGCAAACACCTTCAGCCACGACGGACTACCGCCCAACAACGCAGCCTGCTCCAACGGCGGCAACGTAATACCCAACGACGCCGCCAACTGGATACCCGCACCAACACCAGCCACAATCGCGCCAGTAATCAGCAACGTCTCAAAAAAGCGCGCACTCGCCGTCACCGGAGCACCCGTAATGCCATCCTGCAACGACTGCACCATCGTCAAATTCGCCATCATCACCACAATGCCAGCAGCAACAATATGACTCGGCGAAATAGACACCCCATGCGACGTCACCGCACTATAAAGCAACGCCGCTGGAAACGTCGCAATGAAACCACCAAAAATATTCTGGAAAAACAACGGCAACGAATTACGATCCAGCCACACACTGCCGCCCATAATCACCAACGCCACCACAAACGACGCCAACGCCACCAGCCACGAACCCCCCAACAACACCGACACCGCAGCGCCCAAAAAACCCCACCCAAACACCGCCGTACGGAAGCGATACTTCGCCCGAGTCTGAAACAACTCATTCAAAATCTTCTCAGCCACATCAGGGGGAGTAGCGCCCGCCTGAATCGACCGAATCAACCGGTCAACCTCGCTCAACTTAGAAAAATCAGTATTCATCGAGCGCACAACACGAAAAACACTCACCGGGATCTTCTTCTCAGACCCAATAGTGGTAAACACCGTAATCGTGTTCAACGTGATATCCACATGGCAATACAACAAACCATAAGCAGCCGTCACCGCGTGAATCTGAGCCTTCGTATCACGATTCGCTGTACCCGCCGACAATAAAATGTCACCAATACGAGCCGCCAAATCCATCACACCCGCCACCTGAGCAGGATCCGTCAAATCAATAGGGGCCAATGGCGAGGGCGGCGGCGCAGCCTTCACAGCATCAATCGTCGCAATACGGCCAGAACCTGCAAACCAACCACGCAGCTTCTCAAACAGACCCACGATACGGCCCCTTTACTTCCCACACATTTCCAGCCACGACACTACAGACTCTCGCGCGGCTTTGCTTGACCGCCACATATTCCTGTAAAGTGTCACCCCAGTGCGAACTTGTATAAAAGAACGCGCGTGCTGGAGTGGCGCAATTGGTAGCGCAACGCACTTGTAATGCGTAGGTTGTGGGTTCAAGTCCCATCTCCAGCTCAACAAGCCCTTGGCCTTTATCTATGGTCAAGGGCATTTTTGTATTTCGACGTTTTGTGGGGTGTGACGCGCCTCCTCGAACTCACGACATCGAAAACCGCTGGATGCGAAAATTTCCCAAAAGTATCGTTCTTGGGTTTTCGTGTTCTTGAGATCGAGGAGACGAAATTGCGCCCCGCATTGCGCCCTGCGGACTGCTAGTCAAACACGTTTCGACGTCGTGCGCGCATGATCCGCACTGCCACTTTGCGGTAATGCGCCAGAGACGGTGGGCGTCGTAACCTGCGTGCGATCCATTCGCCAAAAACCACACCGGCGGATAACGCGGTAGCAGCGGCAAACGCATAGGTGAGGTTGGAAAAGCCGACAAGGATCTGCTCATTGAGCAAACCGAATAAACCACGGTAGATCGCAGAACCTGGCAATAGCGGGGTAATGCCCGCGATGGAGATGACCAGCGGGGGAATCTGATAGCGGCGGCCGAGCAGACCGCCAACGAGTCCGATGATGACCGCAGTGGTGGCGGTTGCTGTGATGTCGTTGACCCCTGTGGGGACCAGCACGAAGTAGAACAGCGAGGAGCCCATCATTGCTGTTACTCCGGAGATGACAACGGATGGCCAGTCGGCATAGCAGGAGCGGGCGAAAGCTGCGGAGGCGAGGGTGCTGCCGATCACGCGGACGGTTTGGCTGGCCAAGTTGGGTACTGGCAGTGTTTCTACAGGTGGGAGCGGGTATCCGAGGGTGGCGGCAAGGGATGCGCCGATGGCGATGCCGGCGACGATGCCTGCGGTGATGATGATGGCGTCGAAAAGCCTGGCGGTGCCTGAGATGGGGGCTGCGGTGACGCCATTTTGGATGGCTTGGACGAGTGTGAGGCCTGCGACCATCACGATGATCGAGGTGGCGATGATCATGCTGGGGCGAAGTTGCAGTCCGAAAAAGAGGCCCCATTTGTAGGCGACGGTAGCAAGGATTGCGACGAAGATTCCGCCGGCGGTGTTTTGGAAAAAGATGGGTAGGCCGAGGTCGCCAAGTTTGGCGCTCATCCACATGATGGTGCCGCCGGCGAGGGTGGAGATCAGAGCGACGGGGATGTCGCCGCCGAGAAGGAGTGTCACGGCGCCAGACATGACGGCAAAGGAGGCGACGAAGCCGAACAGGCCCATGGGGTCTTTGGAGCGGTCGATGGCATCGAGGCGTGTTTCGGCGTTAATGGGGGACGCTTTGCCGGAGTGGATGTCGCGGATGAGGCGGTCGACTAGGATGAGCTTGCGGAAGTTCTGTGCTGCTGGGGTGATGATGCGAACTACGGCGACAGGATTTCGACGATCATCGGAAATGTTTGCAAACAAACGAATCCGGTTTGAGGTCATATCCACGTGGCAATTCCAGAGTCCAAAAGATTCTGTGACCGCCGACACTTGTCGGGAAGCATCTGAGTTGGTGGTGCCCGCAACGATGAGAATCTCACCAATACGCGCAGCGATCTCTAAAACACCTGTGACCTGCCCACGGTCGGTCAGATCGACGGGGGCGATGGGGGCGAGAGCGGGGGCTGCGGCGACGTCGATAGTCGCGGTGCCTGTCGACGCCTCTTGCCTTCGTTTGAGGGTGCGGAAGAGGGGGGCGTCGAAAAGCTTGAGCATGCTGTCGATTCTGTCACAACTCCCGCGACGGTGTGGGATTGGAGTCGATAGGTGGCGACGCCGCGGAAATCGGGCGAATGATAGATGTATCAACAGAAGAAAGGTTTCGAGTATGGCAAAAAATTTTGCGGAACAAATCGTAGAAAGCTTGGAAAACCAAGGAGTAAAGCGCATCTATGGTTTGGTCGGAGACAGCCTCAACCCGATCGTGGACGCAGTACGCACCTCCAACATCGAATGGATCCACGTCCGCAATGAGGAAACAGCAGCCTTCGCAGCAGAAGCAGAAAGCCTGCTCACCGGCGAACTAGCCGTCTGTGCAGCCTCCTGCGGCCCAGGAAATACCCACCTCGTCCAAGGGCTTTACGACGCCAACCGAAACGGCGCCAAAGTACTCGCCATCGCCAGCCACATTCCCTCACGCCAAATCGGCTCACACTTCTTCCAAGAAACCCACCCAGAAGCCCTCTTTGCAGAGTGCTCCGGCTACTGCGAAATGGCCAACTCTGCACTCCAAGGCGAGGTCATCTTGCACCACGCCATCCAGTCGACCATGGCTGGCAAAGGCGTATCCGTGCTGGTCCTCCCAGGCGATGTGACCATGCAAGACGTGGAGGACGACACCTTCACCGGTTCGCGGATCTCCAACGCACGTCCCATCATGTACCCAGACCCAGCTGAGGCCGCTGACCTTGTCAAAGCCATCAACGAGGCCAAAACCGTCACTTTGTTCTGTGGTGCCGGCGTGCGCTACGCCCGAAAAGAAGTCCTCGAACTCGCAGAAAAGATCAAGGCACCCATCGGCCACGCGCTCGGCGGAAAAATGTACATCCAGTACGACAACCCTTTCGACGTGGGCATGTCCGGCCTGCTCGGCTACGGAGCCTGCCACGACGCTTCCAACGACGCCGACCTGCTGATCCTCCTCGGCACCGACTTCCCCTACAACGACTTCTTGCCACGCAAGAACGTTGCACAGATCGACATCGACGGCTCCCACATCGGTCGCCGCACCCGCATCAGCCACCCTGTGGTTGGCGACGTTGCCGCAACAATTTCGAACATCTTGCCGCACATCGAGGAAAAGACTGACCGTTCCTTCCTCGACCGCATGCTGAAAAAGCATCACCGCAAGCTTAACGACGTGATCGAGGCCTACACCTCAGGCGTGGAGAAGCACACCCCTATCCACCCTGAATTTGTGGCCAACATTATCGACGAAATCGCCGCCGACGATGCCGTATTCACCATCGATACCGGCATGTGCAACGTTTGGGGTGCTCGCTACATCACCCCTAATGGCAAGCGTGAAATGATCGGCTCGTTCCGCCACGGCACCATGGCGAATGCGCTGCCACAGGCTATCGGCGCATCTGCTGCTAACCCAAGACGTCAGGTTGTCACCTTCTCTGGCGATGGCGGACTCGGCATGCTCATGGGCGAGCTGCTCACTGTTAAGCTGCACAACCTTCCTATTAAGACTGTTGTGTTTAACAACTCCTCGCTGGGCATGGTCAAGCTGGAAATGCTGGTTCAGGGCATGCCAGAGCACGAAACTGATCACGAGCATGTGGACTTTGATGCCATTGCTGCTGCAGTGGGTATCGAGCACATTAAGATTACGGACCCAGCTAAGGCACGTCAGCAGCTTCAGGCAGCATTTGATTATGACGGTCCTGTGCTGATCGACATCGTCACTGACCCTAACGCTTTGTCGATCCCACCGAACATCACGATGGATATGCTGATGGGCTTCTCTCGTGCAGCTACGCGCACAGTTTTCGGTGGCGGCGTGGGCCACATGGTAGATATGGCGAAGTCCAATCTACGTAACATTCCAAAGCCATAGTTCTGGTTGGCACTGTTGATACAGCAAACCGGCTCTTCTGGTTTTAGAGTGCATTGATTTTGTGTCGGATGTTGGCGGGCGCTGGTGGGCGCTGATGGGCGCTGGTGGGTGCGCCACCCCCGCCCACCCCCGAAAAGACGGCACTTCACACCAAATCCAGTCAAACGGCCGGTTTGGAAGCGATTTGGTGTGAAGTTCGGAGAAAAATCCTTCGAAATACCCCCGAATGGTGGCTCTTCCGGTTGTAGAGTGCATTGTTTGTGTGTCGGATGTAGGCGGAGATGTCTTTGCGGCGCTTGTTCATGGTTTTCTTGGCTGCCCGCACGTGGGGCATTCATTGATGGGCTTGATGGGCTCGGCTTCGATGACGGTGACATCGCCATGTTCTGCGGTACGGCAGATGGTAAGGGCCCTAGTATCTTGTGCCACGCCCGAACCCCGGCGAGCTAATCAATGCACTCTAAAACCGGAAGAGCCAGCAAACCCCCACCTTGCTTTCTGCTCGTGCTGGTTTCAGCCATTGCGAAAGCAATGGTGGGGGTTGTTGTTTCTACTCGACTTCAGTAAATTTGCGATCCCATGCTGATCGCACTGGGTTGGCATCGGCGAGAAGAATATCGAAGCGGTCGTTGGCGATCTCGACGATTTCGGTGAGAGCTACTCGGTGCTCTTGCACATCGGAGTTTGCTAGACGACGTAGACCAGCGTTGACGATGGAGGCGACGGTGTCGTTGGTGTCGAGGAAGTACACGAACGGCATGCCGAAGCGTTCGCGGTATTCCTTGGAGAGCTCCAGAACCTGCTGCGTTTCCACATCGTCGAGTTCATTGATTCCCAACGATCCACGGTCAGCGCTGATTGCTCGAGATTCGGCATCGGTTGCCAGTAGAACTGCTGAGGTGTCTGGGTAGTCGTGGATGAGTGCGTCGCGTTGTTCGCTAGGTGCGGTAAGTACTGCCACCTGGATAGCTTCGCGCAACTCATGGACATCTGTGAATGGACGGGATTCCCATGCTTGCTCCAGTGGCCACGTCTCTTTGTTAAACAGTGGGCGCAAAGTTGCTACGAACTCATCGCGGTCCAATGCGTTGATCTCATCGAGCGTTATACCGTCGCCGGAAACGTTGCGCGCAACCGCAGAACCCGACTGCTTTCCTACGTGGAAGAACAATAAGTTCAGCAAGATAGCGGTGATAGCACCGATGGACATGCCAGAAGAAACGAAGATACGTGCCCATTCAGGGAATGCTTCTGCAACCGATGGCTTGAAGGTAACCAGCATTGCTAATCCCAAAGCAGTGGTAACGATCGCTGCGTTACGGCTATCTGCTAGGTCGGTTTTGGCGATGGTCTGCAAACCCACCCAAGCAACATTGGCGAACAGCGCGAGGGACGCAGCTCCCAATACTGGGGAAGGAATCGACGCAACAACGGCACCAGCTTTAGGCAATAGGCCGAGGATAATCATGAAGCCAGCTGCAGAGGCTGCAACCCAGCGGGACTTCACACCAGTGATGCGAACGAGGCCGACGTTTTGAGCAAAGCACGTGTATGGGAAGGAGTTCATCACACCACCTAAGAAGGTGGAAAGGCCATCGGCGCGCAGGGCTCGCTGCACATCAGACTTGCGGATGCGCTTTTTCACGATCTCGCCAGTAGCAAATACGTCACCGGTGGTTTCCACCATGGTGATGATCATGACGATGATCATGGAGAAACACGCGGTGATGTTGAACTGCGGCATGCCAAAGTAGAACGGCGTTGTAATGCCGAATGCAGCTGCATTGCCCACTTCATCCAGGTTGGCGTGGCCCAAAAGCAGCGCAACAACCGTGCCGCTAACAAGGCCGATGAGGACTGCGAGCGTGCCCAAGAATCCTCGGAAGAATCGCTGCGCCAAGATGATAACTGCGAGAGTGCCAAAAGCATAGAAAAGATCGCGGGTTTCTGGCTGAGCTTCAGCGTAGTTAATGAAGTCATTTGCTGACACCGCCAAAAGGGACGTACCCATGACCAACAGCACTGATCCGGTAACTACTGGTGGGAAGAACCGAAGGAACTTAGCAAAGACAGGGGTGGCAAAGAAAGTAAACAAACCGGCGACGATGACGGCACCGTAGACGGTAGGAAGCGATTCGACGCCACCTTGGCCATCAGTAACACCCAAACCAATTGCGATGATCGGTGCCACTGCTGTGGTGGTCACGCCTTGAACGATCGGCAAGCGCACACCGACGTGCTTGCCAATGCCTACCGATTGGATCAATGTTGCAATGCCACATGTCAGCAAATCTGCGTTGATCAGGTGGATAGTAGTTGCAGTATCGAGATTAAGCGATGCTGCGATGAGAAGAGGGACGATGACAGCGCCAGCGTAGAACGCTAGAACATGCTGCAATCCCAAAGCTACGAGCTTGGGTGCTGCGGGAACTGCGTCCACGGGATGGACGGGAGCTGCGGACAAGAGGGGTCTCCTTGAATGTGTAACCAGTTGCAGACTCGATTACCTTAGCAATCTTCTACTCAAGCCCTGAAGGAGAAAGAGAATCTGAAGTGCTGCGGAACGAGTATGAGGGGAAAACAATATCGACATGTGCCGGTAATCGACCGCTGTCCCATTGCACGGAATCGATAAATGCACATGCTTGTTCCACAATGAGCTGTCGTTCCGTGGCACTCAACGGGGTGGGATTTACGTGATCGCTCGTCCAGAGGCCGTCGGCAAGCGTGAGAATGAATAATGCTGCGGAATTTTCTGCAATACCCTCTGACCAAGGCTGCCACGCATCTGTCCAAATGCGTCGAATCTCTGGATCTGGGAGAGACTGCAGTGTAAGAAATAAATCAGCGCGTCGGGCTGACGTCGATTGATTGATCACAATCGCTTTTAAACGCAACGGTAAATCCAGTTGTTGTGGGGGAGCGCCGGCAATGTCCTCCAACGCTTGGGTCCACAAGCTAGCAGAGTATTTGTTGAGCTCGACTTCTAGTGCGCGCCGGGACGGGAAATGATAGATCAATCCGGATTTTGAGGTACCAGTAGCCGTACTCAGGGAATCATAGGTGAGTCCTTGTAACCCATCGGATTCCACAATATCCATAGCGGTTGCCAGTAATTGTTGTTTCTTATTCGTGCGCATATTCAGTTTCCTTAGGGTTGTTGCGAAGTAGCCATGCAGTAGCTAAGGCGCAGGCGAGCCCAATCGCGGCTGCTATCCAGATCACGGTGGCATAGGACTCGTTCATTAAAAGGCGGGCATTGATATGAAGCTCTGGATGATGGAGTCCTTGATCAAAGGAAGCGGCTATTTCTTCTGGAGCGTTAACGCTGTAGAAGAAGCTGAAAAGCGAACCGAACAGAGCCACAGAAATGAGGGAACCAAATTCGTAACTTACTGCTTCCATTGCAGAGGCCATTCCAGAATCACGAGATGGTGCTGATCCGATCACAGCCGTGGATGACACTGACATCACCATGCCGGCTCCGAAACCGCACAGCAATAAACCAGTGATCAAGAGAGGGAAAGTATTGTGGGGAACCGAAAACGCTGTGAGGGCACCTCCCGTACACATGACCAAGAATCCGCCGCTAATAAGGGGACGGAATCCCACCTTGTGCAGGATTGCGCCACCGCCAATGGAACTGGGGAAAGCTGCAAGCGCAGTAGCTGCAGAAAGTAGACCTGCTTGAAGTGGCGTAAAACCTTCTGCCAGCTGGAAACGTTGGGTGGTAAGAAGCTCGGTGCCAGACAGAATTAACATCGCACAGGTTGCTGCCAATACTCCCGCACTGAAGAGGGAATTTCGGAAAACTCCGAACCGAAGTAGCGGCTCGTCGAGGTGTAAGTGGCGCCACCAAAAGAGAGCGGCACCTACAGCCATCAAAGCAAACCCCAATGCGAGCATGGCGAAAGATATTGGCGTGTGAGCACATTCTTTGATGAGGAGCACAAGTCCCACCATGAAAAACATTGCGAACATTGAGGAAAGGAAATCCCAGCTTCGCTGTGGATTAGGCCGGTTTTTCGGTGCCATGAAGTACGTACCTACCAGTGCGATGATGACGACCGGAACGTTGATGAGAAAGATCGATCCCCAGTAGTAATGCTCTAAGAGAAATCCGCCAAGAACTGGCCCTAAAGCGGCACCGAGTGTTGCAACTGCTCCCCAAATGCCAATGGCAGTGTTGCGTTCACGAATATCGGTAAAAGTAATTCTCAGTAGTGCTAGTGAGGCGGGCATCATCTTTGATGCGCCTATCCCTAGTAGTGCGCGAGCTGTGATCAGCGTTGCAGCGTTGGGCGATACAGCTGCCAGGATCGAAGCACCTGCAAATACTGAAAGTCCGATTTCGAACATGCGGCGATGACCAATTTTGTCACCAAGAGTGCCAGTTCCAAGTAGAAGTCCTGCGAGCACCAGCGAGTAAGCATTGATGATCCACAGGCCTTCGAGCTCCGAAGTATGAAGATGTACATGGAGCGCGGGCAGAGCCGTATAAAGCACCGAGTTATCTGCGCCGACGACGAACAGACCAAGTGAGATGATTCCAAGAAAAATCCACCGCTGGTCGTGGGACTTAAGTCCTGCAGACTTTTCTCCTGTGGGGGTGCTGTGCGAAGTCATGCTTGAAACAATACCGAACGTTCGTTACAGTTTCAATGCTAGGGTGTTTGGCAAAGCTACAAGGGCGATGTTTTTCTTCGGTGGCGCTGGTCAGCTGGGGGACACCCACAAGGTAACGGGATGAGCCGTTTGTTCACGCGCCAACAAGAGGTCGGGTGTAGGCTTTTTAGTGGCTCTCGGCACAAGCACAAGAAGAAGCGGAAACGATAGTAACGAAAGTGGGTTTCCATATCTTTAGCTGCAACTTATCGCTTTGGGTAGATGAGCCATTGCAATAGGTAGACGGCAACCAGGGGAACTCCGCAGAGCGTAGCGATTACGTAAATAATCCTGACGGTATTTGCAGAGGTTTCATATACTTCAGCTATCCCGGCACAGACCCCTGCTATGCATTTATTTTTTTGAGATCGGTGCCATTTATTTTGCGGGAACATATGTGCAACTGTACTCAAATGTTGAGATACCGCCATTGTGGCTTAGTACGTTTGTGCTCACAACGATCCCAAGACACTTTCCGTTACAGTGTGCTCGAATTGCGTCGTACCCCCTGTTACTCCGGTTGCTTGCGTTTCTCCCATCCCCAATCGATCTGCGGATCTCCAGTGACCGAGAAAGCCGTGTCAGAGTTGTGCTCAACAATCTGCACGAGGGTTCCATTCTCAATATAAAGGGAGGTCCGGAGGTGAGCGCCTTAAATAAAAAGTGACCTAAATCACAGACTACCGTAGTTGAACTTCTCTGTTGAGAGTTTTGTAAACTTTTCTAAATTAAGCGCTGACTTGGCGCGGTCTACTCCCGATTGCGGTTGTCTACTTCGGGGGAGTGTTAATTAGGGGGCGCAGATGGGTGCTGAGTATTCACAGTTCGTTGACAGGTGTGCAGCAGAAACTAGCCAGTTCAATCAGTTGTACTGAGAGCCAATAACGATTCACATAATAAAAAGTTCAAAATGCTGAGGTAGGCAGGGTAAAAATGGAAACCATGAATGAATATGCAACTCGGGTTCTGGTGGTCGATGATGAGCCAAACATCGTCGAGCTGTTAAAAGTAAGCCTGAAATTCCAAGGCTTTGAGGTAGAAACCGCCCAATCAGGGATTGAAGCTTTAGAAAAGGCCCGTTCTTTTCAACCCGATGCTTTTATCTTGGACGTGATGATGCCGGGCATGGATGGTTATGAATTGCTGCCCAAGTTGCGTGCTGACGGCTTTGAGGGACCAGTGCTCTACCTGACGGCAAAAGATGCGGTAGAACATCGAATTCATGGTCTTACTATTGGTGCGGATGATTATGTGACTAAACCATTCTCGCTTGAAGAGGTAATTACCCGCCTGCGTGTGATTCTGCGTCGAGGACTGCGTCATGATGACGTGGATGATTCTGCGACCTTGGTTTATGCCGATTTGACCTTGAATGATGATACTCACGAGGTCACTAAAGCTGGGCAGGTTGTCGAGCTATCGCCAACGGAATTTAACCTACTGCGCTATTTAATGCTCAATGCAGAAGTGGTGCTGTCGAAGTCGAAGATTTTGAACAATGTTTGGCATTACGACTTCGGCGGCGATGGCAACGTTGTGGAATCTTATATTTCCTATTTGCGTCGCAAAGTTGATACTCAAGAACCAGCGTTGATTCAAACGGTTCGTGGTGTCGGCTACGTGCTACGTAAACCTCGGTCGTAGAAGCAAGGATTCGTCGATAGGAAATCTAGACAAGCATGAACAATCCTTACGCCAGAGCGGTTGTTTCGGAACCAATAGATGAAACGCAATGTTCATCTGTTGGAGATCACCGGTACCCGAATTTTGCCAAGAAAAAACAGGAAGACCACAAGCCCTCCTGGATCAGCACAGTCGTGCGTTCTCCACGAATTTCGGCTATCAAACATCTACGTTTGAGCGGGATTCCCCTGCGCTCCGGTTTGATGGCGATTGTTCTTGTTGTCTCTGCAATTGGGCTGATCGGAAGCTCTTTTGCAGTTAATCGAACGATGCAGCAGTTGTCCTATTCTCGCATTGATATGGAACTTGAAAGCGGACTCAACGGCTGGGCCGCTCAAGACTCCTTGTTTGAAACGCAGCTTAATGGTGCGCTGGTTCGCCCACCGACAGAATTCTATGTGGTGAAGATCTACCCTAATGGGACAACGAGCATCTATAACGAGGGAAAAACGAGCCCTGACCTGGGTCGCGTCGTTATCGGCAAAGGGGCGCAAACCGTTGATTCCTCGGAGGAAAGCGCTGCAAACGTGGAATGGCGGGTCATCGCGGAGCGCCGTGCTGGTGTAACCATTGTAGTGGCCAAGGATATTACTCAAGAAGTAAATGTCTTAAAACGCCTCGCATTAGGCCAGGTCATCATTGTTCTAGCAGTGCTTTTGCTCATGGCGTTATTGGCCTATGTGCTGATCCAACGTGCGCTGCGGCCATTACGTGAAGTCGAGATGACCGCCAAAGCGATTGCCGCGGGTGATTTGGACCGCCGAGTGCCCAACACTACGGCAAATACTGAAGTGGGAGCGTTGTCGAGCGCGCTGAACAGTATGATCTCTCAGCTGCAGGGATCCATTGTGGAGCTGCGGGATAAAGAGGCCCAAATGCGTCGTTTTGTTGGCGATGCCTCACATGAGTTGCGAACCCCACTGACCTCGGTCAAAGGCTATGCAGAGCTGTATCGCTCGGGTGCTACAACGGACGCAGACCTCGTGATTGAAAAGATCGAAGACGAGGCTAAGCGAATGAGTTTGCTGGTAGAAGACCTCTTAGCTCTCACGCGTGCAGAGGGGGCACGCCATGATTCCAAGCCTGTTGATCTTCTTGATCTAGCACTGAACGTTTCGTCTTCACTTCGGGGAGCTTATCCCGATCGCGACATCGATGTTCGCTCCGAATGCGCGGATGTGCCCGTTGTGGAAGGAGACGCAGCCCGCCTGCACCAAGTTCTGACCAACTTGGTTGCAAATGCCTTGAAGCACGGCGGAGACTCGGCACGCGTTACCATCAAACTAGCCGACGCGGGATCCAATTTTGTTGTCAAAGTGATCGATGACGGCATAGGCCTCAGCGAAGAAGATGCCTCGCACATCTTCGAACGCTTCTACAGGGCAGACAGTTCGCGCGCCCGCAGCACAGGCGGAAGTGGTCTAGGGCTCGCCATCGTGAAATCCCTTGTGGAATCCCACGGTGGTGAAGTATCAGTGGAATCTGAACAAGGCCATGGCACCACATTCATCGTGGAACTACCCAAAACTGCACCGAAAGAGACTAAAAACCGCTAAAGCACCCGAGGTACTAGTCGGTAGGGGAGTCGGTTTCCGCAGGATAACCGAGAGCCTCCATAATGACATCGGCTTGCCGTGGTAAATCTTCGTGGCGAATATCAGTGATCTCAATAAGTTCACCAAGAGCACTAGAAGCAACAGGAACGATGTGGTCGGCAGTCGAATAAATCGACACGAGTTCCACACCATCTGGCAGCTCAGCTGGGATTTCTTGCGTCAATTGAATAACTGCTTGCCCAGTAATCAACTTGACCACAGGTTTAAATCGCACAGTTCTAGGAACCCCACGAAAAGCCGCACCCAAACCGATGAGTTTGCGCACAAAACCTGGGCGCGCATGGGCAATGCGCAGCCCCTGAAGCCCGCCAGCCGAATGTCCCACAATATCGACCTGCTTAATGCCCATATCGCGGAGGTGATCCACATAGCGCAATAGCTCGGCAGTCGAACGATCCAAATCGGCGGTGCCGTGCTCACCATAAGCAGGGGCAAAAAATGGGCGCCCAAGCTGGGCCAGCCGCTGGGCTGGGCGCTCAAAATTGCCGGGGGAACCTAGCGTTCCGTGAAGGAACAAGACTGGGACTGAATCAGAGGAGGCGTCGGCAAGCGTTGTAGCTACCCACTTCGGTGACAACGGCAACGTGCCCCGAGCTGGTATCCATTTCAACAATGCCATGCAGACAAACTCCTTATTACTTCACAGTTCCGTCATCGCGGGTGCCTAAGGCCTCACGGAGCTTCTCAGCTGCCGCATCCATAGCTGCGGGATCGGTTTCGTCCATGCTCATGGCGCGTGCGAAGTCATAATCTCCCATCTTGCCCGCTGGGAAAACATGAATGTGCGTATGAGGAACGTCAAATCCGGCGATGATGTAGCCGGCGCGAGGAGCGTCGAAAGCCGAAACAACAGCTTGGCCAACCTTCAGTGCAACCGCATTGAGCTCGGTCCACAACTCAGGCTCTAAATCCGTCCACTTGTCTACCTCTTTAACAGGCACGACCAATACGTGACCATAGGCGAGAGGCTCGATCGTGAGGAAGGCAACGATATGTGCGTCGCGGTAAACAAATCGGCCTGGAAGATCACCGTTGATGATTTTGGTAAATACGCTACTCATGCTGTCTACGGTACCGCGTAGTGCGCACTATTGTCAGGGGAGGAATGCTGGGCGTAGACCCTGTAGGATCTACAGACCATGCGCATTCTTGTTATCGGTTCGGGCGCCCGTGAGCACGCCCTCGTACTAGGTTTGTCCAAGGATTCCTCTGTTTCTGAGATCCATGTTGCCCCAGGCAACGCAGGCATGGAGCAGATCGCAACGGTTCATGCTGATGCCACTTCCGTGGATGACCCAGCACAGATGTTGCAGGTCGCGCAGGAGGTTCAGGCTGATTTAGTTGTGGTCGGCCCTGAAATTCCGCTGGTAGCAGGTGTGGCGGATGTTCTTCGTCAGAACGGTTTCGCGGTGTTCGGCCCGAATAAGGATGCTGCTCGCATCGAGGGCTCGAAGGCTTTTGCCAAAGATGTGATGGAAAAAGCTGGTGTGCGTACGGCTCGTGCGGAGCAGATTCTTCCTGAGGCAAGCGATGAGCAACGCGATGCGGCTTTGGATCGTTTTGGCCCGCATTATGTGGTCAAGGATGATGGCCTTGCTGGCGGCAAGGGTGTTGTTGTTACTGATGATCGTGAGGCTGCGCGTGCGCATGTCGACGCGGTGCTCGCTGCGGGTAATCCGGTGCTGTTGGAGAGCTTCTTGGATGGCCCTGAGGTGTCCTTGTTCTGCTTGGTTGATGGCGAGACTGTCGTTCCTTTGATCCCTGCGCAGGATCACAAGCGTGCTTACGATAATGATGAGGGGCCGAACACGGGTGGTATGGGCGCTTATACGCCGTTGCCGTGGCTTCCTGAAGATGGAGTACAGCGCATTGTCGACGAAGTCTGTGTGCCTGTGGCTCGTGAGATGGTGCGTCGTGGTTGCTCGTATTCTGGTTTGTTGTATGCAGGCTTGGCGTGGGGTGCTGAGGGCCCCTCTGTGGTGGAATTTAACTGCCGTTTTGGTGATCCAGAAACTCAGGCGGTGTTGGCGTTGCTGTGTACCCCGTTGGCTCAGGTGCTGCAGTCGGTGGCTGAGGGTACGTTGGCGCAGGCCCCAGCGTTGGAGTGGCAGGATGGCTACGCTTTGACTGTTGTTTTGGCTGCTGAGGGGTACCCAGAAATCCCGCGTAAGGGTGGCGTGATCACGGGTGCTGATGTGGCTGATGCCTCGGGTACCACGGCTGTGTTGCATGCTGGTACTGCACGTGATGAGCAGGGCAACGTGGTGGCCAATGGTGGCCGTGTGCTTAACGTGGTGGGTACGGGGGCAACGCTTGCCGACGCCCGCGACAACGCCTACCGCGTGGTGGAAGGGATCAAGCTGGAGGGTTCGCATTTCCGCTCTGATATTGCGCTTCCGGCAGTTGAGGGTCGTATTTCGATTTAAGCATTTATACGGCTTGCTGCATGGAGGGCCTAACAATGCCCCTAGTGTTGTGAGTTGGGGCATATGCGGAGTATCGTCGCCTCGTGCGTAAGACTCCTGCTCGGCTCGTTGCCGGTTGTTTTGCAGCGTTGGTGCTGTTAGGCACTGTGCTGTTGTTGTTGCCTGTGTCTCGTGAAGGCCATGCCCAGGCTGACGTCGTTACGGCTCTTTTTACTGCGACGTCGGCTGTGTGCCTGACGGGGCTCACGGTGGTGGATACTGCTACCTACTGGTCCCACTTTGGTCAATTGGTTATTTTGGCGTTGATCCAAGTGGGTGGTTTGGGCATTATGACCTTAACGACGTTCGCCGGCTGGGTGCTGGTGGGGCGTATCGGGGTCAAGGGGCGCTTGAACGCGGCGGCGGAGGGGCGTGGTCGTGAACTAGGGGAGGTAACTGGCCTACTTATTGCCACTATTGGTTTTACTCTTGTGGTGGAATCTGCGGTGGCTGTGGCGTTGACCTTGCGTTTTCACGCTATGGGTTTTGATTGGTGGGCGAGTCTGTGGGAGGGGGTTTTCCACGCGGTTTCGGCCTTTAACAATGCCGGTTTTGGTTTGAGGTCTAATAATTTGATGCCGTATGTGGGCGATGGTTGGATTATTTTGCCTATCTCGGCAGCGGTGATCGTAGGTGGTTTGGGTTTTCCCATGCTGTTGGAGTTGCATCGGCGGGCAACGTTTCGCCGTCAAGGCCAAGCGATTCGCCGGATGTCGTTGACTTCGTTGTTTACTATTGCGGGCACGATTGTGTTGCTCGCTGCTGGCACCGTGGGCATTGCGGTGTTGGAGTGGCGTGGTGTGCTTGCCCCGTTTGATGGTCCAACGAAGATGCTGGCTGCATTTTTCCATTCGGTGACCTCGCGTACGGCGGGGTTTAATTCGATTGATATGTCGCAGTTGCATCCGACGAGCTTGCTGCTCACGGATTCGTTGATGTTTATTGGTGGCGGTTCTGGTGGTACCGCAGGTGGCATCAAGATCACTACTGTTGGCGTGTTGTTGGCAGTGATGGTTGCGGAGATCCGTGGTGATGATCAGATTCTGATTCGGGGACGACGCATTCCGAACCGAACTGTGCGCCAAGCGTTGGCGGTGACCATGTTGGCGGTGCTCACGGTGGGCGTCGCTGTTGGCTTGGTGCTGGTTTTGGCCCCTGAGTTTGGTGTTTTAGATCTTTCTTTTGAGGTGGTCAGCGCTTTTGCCACTGTGGGTTTGAGCACGGGTATTACGGGTTCGTTACCGAGTGCTGCGCAGTTGGTTTTGGTGGTGTTGATGTATGCCGGCAGGATCGGGCCAGTATCCTTGGTGGCGGCGCTGGCTGCGCGTTCAAGTAAGAGGCAGTATTCCTATCCTGTAGAAAGGCTGATCATTGGTTAGCTTCCGTTCTCGTTCCAATCCGGCTGTCGTGATTTTGGGGCTGGGTCGTTTTGGCATGGCTTTGGGTGAGGAGCTGGTGCACTCTGGCGTTGAGGTGATGGGTATTGATACCAATCCTGCGGTGGTGGATAAGGCTTCGGCGATTTTGACGTATGCGGCGGTGGCGGATACGACGAGCGAGGAGGCGCTGCGTCAGCTGGCGGTCAATGAGGCGTCACGTGTGGTGATTGGTATCGGCTCGGATATGGGTGCGTCCTTGTTGACGGCTTCGGCGGTGGTGGAGTTTAACATTCCGTCGATTTGGGCGAAGGCGTTGAATAATTCGCATGCGAAGATTTTGAAGCAGATTGGTGTGCATCACATTATTCGCCCTGAGCAGGATACGGGTCGTCGTATTGCGCATTTGATGAATGGTCGTGTTCAGGAGTATGCGGAGTTTGATCGGGATTATGCGATTGTGAAGATTGCGCCGCCGGTTTCTGCTTTGGGTAAGAAGGTCTGCGATTTCGATCGGGTTCAGATCATTGCGGTGCGTCCTGCTGGTGGCATGTTTAGACAGTCGAAGCCGGAGATGGTGTTGCGGTCGGGGGATTTGATTTTGGCTGCGGGTAACCCCGATGAGCTGGAGAGGTTTGGCACTTTGGACTAGCGTGTCTGCTATGTTTCCGAGTGATCGTAGCCACGTTGACCCGTTTCGAGTGATGCAGATTTTGGGGGAGGCGCAGTCGCGTGACGATGCTCTGCTGTTGTGCGTGGGGCAGCCGTCGACGGGCGCGCCGCGGGCGGTAATTGAGCGCGTCCATTCGCGTATCGACGCCTCTGCGCTCGGTTACACTGCCACCTTGGGGATCCCTGAGCTTCGTGAGGCGATTGCTCAGTGGCATGCTCAGACGTATGGCATTGATACGGCTGCTCGCAATGTGGTGGTGACCACTGGATCATCTGGCGGGTTTGTTGCCTTGTTCTTGGCGGCCCTAGACCATGGTGATCCGATTGCTATGACACGCCCTGGTTATCCGGCGTATCGCAATGCATTGACGGCTCTAGGCGCAAAGATTATCGATCTGCCCTGTGGCGCAGAAACTCGCTTCCAGCCCACGGTTGAGATGCTCGAGGCGTGCGTCGAAAAGCCGAAAGCGCTGATTGTGACCAGCCCTGATAATCCTTCGGGGACGATCATTGATGGTGCTGAGCTAGCGCGCATTACTGATTGGTGTGAGCGCAACTCCTGCCTGCTGATCTCCGACGAGATCTACCACGGCATCACCTATGGGCGTGAGTGCCACAGCGCACGGGAGTACTCCGATAAAGCAGTGGTGGTGGGCTCGCTGTCGAAGTACTTTTCTATGACCGGCTGGCGGCTAGGCTGGCTCATTGTTCCTGATGAGCTGGTAGAAGCCCTTGATAATTTGCAAGCTAATCTTGCCCTGTGCCCGCCGGCGGTGTCTCAAGAAGCAGCACTGGCTGCTTTCGGCCCTGAGGCGCGCGCCGAGTTGGAAAGCCATGTTCAGCGCTATGCCCGTAATCGTGCGTTGCTTCTTAAACGGCTTCCTGAGTTGGGGCTGGGCAAGTGTGCGCCGCCGGACGGTGGCTTCTACCTTTACATTGATGTATCGGAGCACACCGATGATTCGGAGGTCTGGGTGCGTGAACTGCTCAACGCCACTGGTGTAGCACTTGCTCCTGGTGTGGACTTCGACCCCGTTGACGGGCATCGTTTTGTTCGGCTGAGTTTCTGCGGAGAATATGAGGAAATTCTTCAAGCATGTGAGCGTTTGCGCACGTTCATGCCATAATGAGCTACGTGGCTGAGAAGAAGAAGATCGCAAACGTCCTGTCCAACCGCTACGCCTCTGCTGAGCTCACCGAACTGTGGAGCCCAGAGGCAAAAATCCTCCTAGAACGCCAGTTGTGGATCGCAGTAATGAAGGCCCAGAGAAATCTGGGTGTTGATATTCCAACAGAAGCAATTTCTGCTTATGAAGCAGTGATCGATCGCATCGACCTCGACAGCATCGCGCAGCGCGAGAAGGTCACCCGCCATGATGTGAAAGCTCGTATCGAGGAGTTCAATGCTCTCGCAGGCTACGAGCATATTCATAAGGGCATGACCTCCCGCGACCTCACCGAGAACGTGGAACAGCTGCAGATCTACCGTTCGCTTGAGATGATGCGTAACAAGTCGGTGTCTGTTGCCGCTGCTATCGCACAGCACGCAGCACAGTACCAGTCCTTGGTCATGGCTGGCCGCTCCCACAACGTGGCTGCTCAGGCTACCACTTTGGGTAAGCGTTTTGCTTCTGCTGCCGAGGAAATCTTGGTTGCTATTGACCGCGTTGAGGAACTTCTGAGCCGCTATCCACTGCGCGGTATTAAGGGCCCTATGGGCACCGCCCAAGACATGCTTGATCTCGTTGGTGGCGATGAGTCCAAGCTTGCCGCATTGGAAACTCAAATCGCAGATCACCTAGGTATTGCCCGCGTGTTCGATTCAGTGGGACAGGTTTACCCCCGCTCCTTGGACTTCGATGCGGTGTCTGCTCTGGTTCAGTTGGGTGCTGGTCCATCCTCGTTGGCTCACACCATCCGTTTGATGGCTGGCAATGAGACGGTGACTGAGGGCTTTAAGGAAGGCCAGGTCGGTTCCTCGGCTATGCCGCACAAGATGAATGCGCGTTCGTGTGAGCGTGTTGGCGGCCTGCAGGTGATCTTGCGTGGTTACCTCACCATGGTGGCGGATCTTTCTGGTCAGCAGTGGAATGAGGGCGACGTGTTCTGCTCGGTTATTCGTCGTGTGGCTCTTCCGGATGCGTTCTTCGCGCTGGATGGCATGTACGAGACATTCCTCACAGTGTTGGCTGAGTTCGGTGCTTTCCCAGCGATGATTGATCGTGAGCTTGAGCGCTACCTGCCATTCCTTGCTACCACTCGTATTCTGATGGCTGCTGTTCGCGTGGGTGTTGGCCGTGAAACCGCCCATGAGGTGATTAAGGAGAACGCTGTGGCGGTTGCCTTGAACATGCGTGAAAACGGTGGGGAGCAAGACCTCATTGATCGCCTTGCGGCGGATGAGCGGTTGCCGATGACTCGTGAGCAGTTGGATGAGGCGTTGGCTGATCGCCATGCCTTTATTGGTGCTGCAGAATCGCAGGTTGCTCGCGTTGTTGACCGCGTGAATGATCTAGTTCGTCGTTATCCAGCGGCTGCCCAGTACACCCCAGGTGACATTCTCTAACAACAGTTTTTAAGTACAAGTCATATCGCATCTGTGGGTGTTGCGATATGACTTGTACTTGTTTCAAGGTCTAGACTGCTTGATTATGCGTCCTGAACTCTCCCAGTACACTCATGTCTCCGCTGGCAAGGTGCGTGAGATTTACGAGATCGACGATGAACGCCTTCTGATGGTTGTTTCTGATCGTATCTCTGCTTATGACCATATTTTGGAACCAGAGATTCCAGACAAGGGTCGCGTGCTCACCGCTATGAGCATGTACTTCTTCCATAACATCGATTTCCCGAACCACCTCGCAGGGCCTATCGACGACCCCGCAATCCCAGAAGAGGTGCTCGGCCGTGCCATGGTGTGCAAGAAGCTCAAGATGTTGCCATTCGAGTGCGTTGCTCGTGGTTACCTCACTGGTTCCGGCTTGAAAGAATACCAGGAAACCGGCACCGTTTGTGGTGTGGAGCTTCCAGAGGGCTTGGTGGAGGCTTCTAAGCTCCCTGAGCCGATCTTCACCCCTGCTACGAAGGCAGAGCTTGGCGATCATGACGAGAACGTCTCTTTCGATGTTGTCGTGGAAAAGCTGGGCGAGGCGCGTGCGAACGAGCTTCGCGACGCCACCTTGCGTATCTACTCCGAGGCTGCAGCGTTGGCGGAAGAGCGCGGCATCATCTTGGCGGACACCAAGTTCGAGTTCGGTTTGGACGAGGATGGCAGGTTGGTGCTTGCCGACGAAGTCCTTACCCCTGACTCTTCTCGTTATTGGCCAGCTGATGGCTACGAAGAGGGCAAGGTACAGCCAAGCTTTGATAAGCAGTACGTTCGTAACTGGTTGACCGGACCAAAATCTGGTTGGTCTACTGACGACGTCACCCCGCCGCCATCACTGCCAGGTTCTGTTGTAGAAGCTACTCGTGAACGCTACGTGGAAGCATTCGAGCGCATTACCGGCAAAAAATTCTGTGAGTGGATCGGGTGCTGTGTTTAAAAGCGTTGGCCTCTCCTACGTGTTTTAGGTATTGAAAATACTCCCCCGATAGTTCATCGGGGGAGTATTTTCAATAATTTTACTTGTTGAACTTCTCAACCAAGGTGAGAAGCTTGGTGATCAAGTCGATGACCTTGGAGATGATGTTCAGATCAGAAACGGAAGACAGATTATCGAGGTGCACAATGGACCTTTCATTCGGAGTGTAACTTTCCTTGTAATGTAGGCGATCTCTCAGGTAATAGCAAGGTTTCGGGCTACGTTTTTCGCTATCGGCTACGATCGTCACCATGCGTGAATCTCACAATGTCCTACCTCCGGTAGCTCCAGTCCGTCCTATTACTCGTACCCACCACGGGATTGATTTCGTGGATAACTACGAGTGGTTGCGGGATAAAGAAAATCCGGAAACGATCCAGTATCTTGAGGCAGAGAATGCTTTTGTTGAGCAGCAGACTGCGCACCTTTCGCAGTTAAAGGACAACATTTATCACGAGATTAAGTCGCGGGTGAAGGAAACAGATATGTCTGTTCCGCAGCGCGCTGGTGATTTTTGGTACTACGGTCGATCCGAGGAAGGGAAGAGCTACGGCTATTCTTGCCGTATTCCTGTGAGCGAAGGCGCGGATGCGTGGGTGCCTCCGACGATTCCTGAAAGGGAGCCGGTTGTTGGGGAGCAGATTATTCTTGACGCCAATGAGCTGGCCGAGGGCCATGAGTTTTTTGCTTTAGGTGCTTCGACGGTGACCACATCGGGCCGTTATCTTGCGTATTCGGTTGATACGGAAGGCGATGAGCGCTTTACGCTGCGGGTCAAGGATTTGGCAACGGGTGAGCATCTTGCTGATGAGATTCCCGATGTGTTCTATGGCGCTACCTGGGCTGGTGAGGATTACCTGTTCTATCAGCGTGTTGATGCTGCGTGGCGTCCAGATTCGGTGTGGCGACATAAGATTGGTACCGATCCGGCAACGGATGTGCAGGTGTTCCATGAAGCCGATGAGCGCTTTAATACTGGCGTGGGTGCTACGCGCTCCGAGCGTTTTTTGATGATCGAGTCGGCGTCGAAGATTACGTCGGAAATTTGGGTACTTGATCTAGATAATCCGACCGGCGATTTCCGTTGTGTGCTGCCACGGCAAGCGGGGGTGGAATACGACATTGACCATGCTGTTGTTGCTGGTCGCGATACATGGATTGTGACTCACAATGCCACTGGTCCGAATTTTGAGGTGGGCTGGACTCCGGTCACCGATGAGGAGATTTCTCTCGATTCTCTTGAGGTTTTGGTGCCACACCGTAATGAGGTTCGTATCGAGGGAGTGGACACGTACCGCGATCACATTGTGTTGGCGTACCGCTCGGGTGCGATCGGTCGCGCAGCTGTGATGCAGCTTAATGCCGATGGTTTTGGCACGTTTGAAGAGATTACTTTCGACGAAGAGCTCTACACGGTTGGTGTGGGCGGCCACCCTGAGTGGGATACCCCTGTGGTGCGCATGGTGTATGTGTCGTTTACGCAGCCTAGCCAGGTGTTTGATTATTGGATTGCTGATGGGCGTCGTACTTTGCTCAAGCAGCAGGAGGTCGTCGGCGGCTATAATGCGGATGATTACACTGCGTCGCGGCTGTGGGTTGAGGCTCACGACGGTGTGCGTATTCCCGTGTCGTTGATCCATCGCTCTGATCTTGACCTCAGCAAGCCGAACCCTACTTTGTTGTACGGCTATGGCTCTTATGAGTCCTCGATCGACCCTGGTTTTTCTATTGCGCGGTTGTCTTTGATGGACCGTGGCATGGTGTTCGCTATCGCCCATGTGCGCGGCGGTGGTGAGATGGGTCGTGGCTGGTACGACACGGGCAAGACTGTGACGAAGAAGAACACGTTTACGGACTTCATTGCGGTCGCCGATCATCTGATTGAGCATGAGGTGACTACCTCTGAAATGTTGGTGGCGGAAGGCGGATCTGCCGGCGGCATGCTCATGGGTGCGGTGGCGAATATGGCAGGGGATCGTTTCAAAGCGATTGAGGCTGTGGTGCCTTTCGTGGATCCGTTGACATCAATGCTGATGCCGGAGTTGCCGTTGACGGTAACGGAATGGGACGAGTGGGGTGACCCGCTGCATGACGTCGATGTGTATAACTACATGGCCTCTTATGCGCCTTATGAAAATATTGAGGCCAAGGCGTATCCCAATATCTTGGCGGTGACCTCGCTTAATGACACTCGCGTGCTTTATGTTGAGCCGGCTAAGTGGATTGCCCAGTTGCGTGCGACGGCAACGGGTGGACAGTTCTTGCTGAAGACGGAGATGTCTGCTGGTCACGGCGGAGTTTCGGGCCGTTATGAGAAGTGGAAGCAAACCGCGTTTGAATACGCTTGGCTGTGCCATCAAGCAACCGGAAAGGAATCCTAGGATGAGTATTTTTGATACCGAGGTCACGCTGATCAACGGCGAGAAAGCCTCAATGGATCAGTGGGCTGGTCATTGCCTGTTGATTGTGAATACGGCATCAGAGTGCGGCTATACCCCGCAGCTGGAGACGCTGGAAGAGCTTTATGAGGATTATGCGATGCGTGGTTTCTTCGTGATCGGTGTTCCGTGTAACCAGTTCGGGGAGGAAGAACCTGGCAAGGATGCTCAGGTGGCGCGTCGATACGAAGAAAAGTTTGGGGTGCGCTTCCCGCTGTTGGCTAAGTCGGACGTCAATGGCCCCAACACTATTGAGCTGTATAAGAAGCTCAAGGGTGATGGTCCAGATATTGAGTGGAACTTTGAAAAGTTTATCGTAGCGCCCAGCGGTGAGGTGGTAGGCCGCTTTGCGCCCTCGCTTAATCCTGACGATATGAAGATCATTAACGTCTTAGAAGAGTATCTTCCTATCTAAATAAGCATCATAAAAATAAAGGGGCTCTTCCGGTTTTAGAGTGCATTGATTAGCTCGCCGAGGGTTCAGGCATGGCACTACGCGGAATAGGACGTTTTTCACAACCATGGCTTGGCTAGGGTTGGCTGGCGTTGGTGGCCCCGCAGGTTACCCCCGCTCACCCCCTAAAAGACGGCACTTCACACCAAATCTGCCCAAACGGCCGGTTTTCTTGCGATTTGGTGTGAAGTTCTGTGCAAAATCCTTCGAAATACCCCCGTTTGGTGGCTCTTCTGGTTTTAGAGTGCATTGGCCAAGGTGTTGCAGGAGCCAGTGGGGCACCCTGTTAGTGGTCTTTGGATTGTCGGGTGCACAGGCAAGGCCCGCGTGGAAGATCTTCTGCAAGCAGCACTTATTAGTGCACCGGTAGCGTGGAAGGCGCACATAAATGCGTGTTGGATAGCCGACAATGGGCAGATCGACCAAGCTTAGGTACCTTTGTTCCTGCAAAGCTAAGGACCCTAGTATCTTGTGCCATGCCCGAACCCCCGGCGAATTAATCAATGCGCTCTAAAACTGGAAGAGCCACTTTGGTGATGCCAACACGACCTTCGGCGATGCCGACTTCGGATGGTTCGGCATGCTCGTCGGTGGCGGCGCTCGCGTAGGTGGTCGGCTCGGCATTGTCCTAGTGATCCTTGTTGGTCTTGCAGTCTTCGCCTTGGGCTGGTTCTCGCAGGTCAAGCTGGTGCAGGGTAACTGGGATCCGACACCGTGGCGTGGCGGCTTTGCTACAGCGGGTGCTGCTGGTCCTGCTGCTGGGGTTCCGGCCCAGGGTTTGACCCGTACATACCCGAAGGTCTTGCCACCGAAGGGCGCTCCGGTTCCACCGAGCCACCATTCGGGGGTATTTCGAAGGATTTTTCTTGGTACTTCACACCAAATCGCTTCCAAACCGGCCGTTTGGGCAGATTTGGTGTGAAGTGCCGTCTTTTAGGGGGTGAGCGGGGGTGGCGCGCCCACCAGCGCCCCACCAACGCCAGCCAATCCTAGCCAAGCCATGGTTGTGAAAATGTCCTACTCCGCGTAGTGCCACGCCTGAACCCTCGGCGAGCTAATCAATGCACTCTAAAACTGGAAGAGCCAATAAAGGTGGGGTTGATAACAATTGTTATCAACCCCACCTTTATGTCCCTCAATCTCAAAGGAAAGATGCCTCAGAAAGGTTACGCCAGTGGATAGTGATTCAGCCTATGAAGATCTGCGCCCCTCAACGCCTATCCTCGATGGCCGGTGTCGAATCACTATGGGCTCCAAAATGGATTTATGGTGTTCGTACTCGGAGTCCCTCAACAACAAATACGATCCTTATAAAACCTGCTGGCGTGTATGGATTGTGGTTTTATCTATAAACCTCAACCCGAGAGTTAGCTGTCAATGAACCTCTCCTTCCTGAATGCTTCTTCTATATTCCCTCAACAACTTGCGCTGTTGATGTCTCCTAGTGTGCACTCAATCCGATGGTGATGCAAGGATACCTTTGACATCGTTAAAAACGCTTTTACCTGCATAAATGATGTTCTCTGGCAAAAGTCTGTGATGGCTGCTGAGTTGCTGGATTGCGGTGCTGACCTGCATCTTCGTTCGTCATATGACAGTGAATAGTGGGGTTGATGTGGCAGTGTTGGAGTTTGCTGGCAATATGCTTGAGGGTACTTATATGTGCTCTGACCTGCTAAAAGTCCCAGTCCTCTTCGGTGGTTTCTTCCGCGGTTCCGATGATGTAGGCGGAGCCTGATCCGGAAAAGAAGTCATGGGTTTCATTGGATTCTGGGGTTAAGGCTGCAATAATTTCGGGGCTTACGTGTGCTGCTTGTTCCTCGTAGGCAGGTTCGTAGCCTAGGTTCATGAGAGCCTTATCTGCGTTGTAGTACACAAAAGACATCACGCCGTCGAGGGTGAGGCCTTCTAGGGCATTGGCTTGGTCGGCTGGGGCGTAGAGGTCGGCGGTGTAGGCCTTTTCCATGTCGAGGAGTTCGTCGCAAAGCGAGTAGGTGAACTCTGCCATTTCGTTGGCTCGTTCGGGTTTGAGCTCAAGCCCGCGTTGGTATTTGTATCCAGAGTAGTATCCGTGGACTGCTTTGTCGCGCAGGATGAGGCGGATCATGTCGGCTGTGTTCATGAGTTTTCCGCGGGTCGATAGCCATAATGGCAGGTAGAAACCAGCGTAGAGGAGGAGGGAAGATAAAAGCGTGGAGGCTACTTTGCGCTTGAGGGGATCGCTTCCGTAGTAGTGCTCGATGACGCGGGTAGCGCGGCGCTGTAGGAGGGGGTTGGATATGGCCCAGGTGTAGGCATCGTCGATCTCAGTGCTGGAGCACATGGTACTAAACACTGAGGAGTAGCTGCGAGCGTGAACTGCCTGCATGAAGGCAATGTTGGCGTAGACGGCTTGTTCGTGCTCGGTGTGGGCGTCGGGAATTTGGCTGATTTCGCCGACGCTTGCTTGGAGGGTGTCAAGAAGTGTGAGTCCGGTAAAGGTGCGGGTGACGAGTTCGCGGTAGACGGGCGTCATGGTGCGCCAAGTGGGGAGGTCGTTTGAAAGTGGGACTTTTTCGGGGAGCCAGAAATTAGCGGTGAGACGTTGCCAGACTTCATTGTCTTTTGCGTCTTGGGTTCGATTCCAGTTGATGGGTCGCAGTGGGGTGGTGGGGTTGTGCGGCCATTGCGGTGGGGTAATGGAGTTATCAACGTAGCTCATTTGGTGGTCCTTTCTCGAAGAATATCGATGACTGCGTCGTGGACGTGGTGGGCGTCGGCGTTGGTGCCGAGTAGCTCAAAACGATGAAGTTCGGGCACGTTGCATTTATGTGCAATGGTGGTGCCTGCGAAGCAAAA
Source organism: Corynebacterium diphtheriae (assembly GCF_001457455.1). Classification (NCBI taxonomy): domain Bacteria; kingdom Bacillati; phylum Actinomycetota; class Actinomycetes; order Mycobacteriales; family Corynebacteriaceae; genus Corynebacterium; species Corynebacterium diphtheriae. Next base: position 1,945,155 of record NZ_LN831026.1, on the reverse strand, counting down.
AGCGGGTCCGAAGTTTCGATTTCCGCTGGTGATAACACCCGCCAGGAAGTGTCGGTTTTGTTCCACGTTAAGGAATTTGATCACTTGTTTGGGTACGGCTTTGGCTAGGTCACCTCCTCCGTAGGTGGGGGTGATAAGTACATAGGGTGCTGTGGCGATGATCGGGTCGTCGCGGGTTCGTAGTCCGATGCGTTGGTGGGTGAGCTTGGTCTTTTGGATGAAGCGGTGGGTGTTTTCCGACACTGAGGAGAAGTAGATCACCTGCGGGCTTGTCGACGCTTCCACTGCGGCCTCCTTGCGGTGTAGTTGCGGGGCGAGACGTGGCGGTAGTTCACCACATCACCAAAAGTTCAACGCATTGAACTTTTGGTGATGTTCGCAATGTACGCCACGGCGACTGTAAAAGAAAACCGCATATATTAATGCTTGGGCATGGCGCGGAAACCTACGCAGTGGTAGGTTTTGGGTTCAAATACATTCACCATCTCAACGCCACGAGAGGAATGCCCATGACCACAACGCCACCATCCCCCATGGTCGAATACCGCCGATGGATCTACGACCGCGGCCCCCGCCCCATCACCCGCGGCTGGTTCCACCTCGTGGCCTCGTGGTGCGCACTCGTCTCCGGCTCAGTGCTTTCCACCTTCGCCTTCATCTACCGCCCCTGGCCACAAGCACTCGGAGTTCTCACCTACGCCATCGGTGTAGTCGCCCTCTTCGGAGTCTCCGCAGCCTACCACCGCGGCCGCTGGAAAACCCCCGAAGCAGTCGCATGGTGGCGCCGCGCCGACCACGCCACCATCGCAGTATTTATCGCCTCGACCTACACCCCCTTATGCCTGATTGCCCTGCCACAATCACTCTGGGTTCTCTACCTCGCGTGGGCAGGAGCCGCAGGCGCACTCATCCTCAGCATGGTGTGGATCACTCACCCGCGCTGGCTAGCCGCAAGCATATACATTGCGCTGGGGTGGCTCATCACCCCACTGATCCCCGCACTATGGCGGGCTGAAGGGCCAGCTGTTGTGTGGCTGCTTTTTATAGGCGGAATCGTCTACTCCGCAGGCGCTATCGTGTACGCCATGCGCTGGCCAGGTAGAAACGCCACCATCATGGGCTACCATGAGATTTTCCACGCCGCCACAATCGTGGCAGCAATTATTCACCTCGTAGCCATATGGATGGTGGTCGTCCCCAATGCTTAATCGTCTAAGTCAATGTGTTGCGTAGTCTTTTGCGCAATCAATGGCATAGGGGAGTGCTGTGCTCGCAGCTCACGCAGCACCAGCCTCATCGACGCATTGGAAGAGCCCCTAAACGGGGGTATTTCGAAGGATTTTTCTCCGAACTTCACACCAAATCGCTTCCAAACCGGCCGTTTGAGCAGATTTGGTGTGAAATGCCGTCTTTTTCGGGGGTGAGCGGGGGTGGCGCGCTCGCCAACGCCCACCAGCCATCAACACATCGGTGGGAGCAGCAAGAAAACGAAGGGTAACGTGAGGGGAGCGTGTAGGCATGCAATCGAAAATACCGGAGGTACAAGCACATGGCACGACGAGCCCCAGATCCTGCAGAAACACGAGCTGCAGTACTCGCCATCGCCGATTGGATCGCCCATCCGGAAAGCGTCGAAAAGCCCTCACGCACGGCCATCGCCGCAGCTGTACGCCTGACCGTAAGAACCGTCGAAAAGCTCGCGCCGGGTAACTCCGTCGAACTCAGAGTGCCACCATTTGTTGCCGTGCAATGCATCGACGGCCCAAGGCACACCCGTGGCACACCACCCAACGTTGTAGAAACCACACCGCTGGCATGGTTGCGGCTTGCTACTGGGCTTGATCCCTACGCAGACAATCCGCATGTGTCGGCTTCGGGCACCCGTGCGGGGGAGGTTGCGCACTGGCTACCCGTGGTTACGCTTGATCAACATGGCCCTGTATAACGCGGGGGTAAGCGTGCAAAGCCTAAAGCATTAGTGCAACGTGGCAATGCACGTTACTATGGGCAACGTGGCACAAACTGACCAGCCCCAAAAAGACAATCTTCCGTTTGCTTCCACTACCGTACCCTCAACATTGACAGACCTTGACGATCGCGGCGAACAGTCTCCGCGCGAGGAATGTGGCGTTTTTGGCGTGTGGGCTCCAGGCGAAGAAGTATCCAAGCTCACCTATTTTGGACTTTTCGCCCTGCAGCACCGTGGACAAGAAGCTGCGGGAATCGCCGTAGGTGACGGCGATCAAGTCGTGGTATTTAAAGACTTGGGGCTTGTGTCCCAGGTGTTTGACGAATCTACCTTGGAATCCCTCAGCGGAGACGTGGCCATCGGCCACACCCGCTATTCCACCGCAGGTGGAGTGATGTGGGAAAACTCCCAACCAATGTTCCGTGTAACCCCAGAAGGAACCGATGTGGCGCTGTGCCATAACGGCAATCTGGTGAACTACCTCGAGCTCATGGCAGAAGCCGCCGAGCACGATTTGGTAAAACCTGATACTGAGCCCTCCGATTCCGATGTGATGACAGCCCTGCTGGCACACGGAGTATCGGAGGGTACATCTTTGCTTGATTCCGCCCGAGCACTCCTGCCGCGTATGCGTGGTGCGTTCTGCTTGACCTTTACCGATGGTCACACCATGTACGCTGCTCGTGACCCATGGGGCGTTCGCCCTCTCGTACTGGGTCGTCTTGAACGCGGCTGGGTTGTTGCCTCAGAAACGTGTGCACTCGACATCGTGGGTGCGTCGTTTGTTCGCGAGATCGAGCCAGGTGAGCTCGTTGCTATCGATGGCGCCGGCATCCGTAGCGAACGTTTTGCACAACCGCAACGCAAAACCTGTGTTTTTGAGTATGTGTACCTTGCTCGCCCAGACTCCACAATCCACGGCCGCAACGTCAACGCAACCCGTATGGAGATCGGACGAAGGCTAGCACAGGAATCGCCTATCGACGGCGACCTTGTCATCCCAGTCCCAGAATCCGGCAACCCCGCTGCGGTGGGTTACGCCCAAGAATCGAAGATTCCTTTCGGTCAAGGATTGGTGAAAAACGCCTACGTTGGCCGCACCTTTATTCAGCCGTCGCAAACCCTGCGCCAGCTGGGTATTCGCCTCAAGCTCAACCCGCTGCGTGAGGTAATTCAAGGAAAGCGCCTGATCGTTGTAGACGATTCCATTGTGCGTGGCAACACCCAGCGAGCCCTGATCCGCATGCTGCGTGAAGCCGGTGCCGCCGAGGTTCACGTGCGTATCGCCTCGCCACCTGTAAAGTGGCCATGCTTCTACGGCATCGACTTTGCAAGCCCCGGCGAACTGATCGCCAACGCTGTCACCGGCGATAACGAAGCCGAGGTTGTGCAGTCAGTCTGTACCGCCCTTGGCTCAGATTCTTTGGGATACGTCTCTACCGACGCCATGATCGAAGCCACTCAGCAGTCCCGCGCCGAACTATGTTGTGCATGTTTCGACGGCGAATACCCCATCGGTATGCCCGCCGGAAACAAGAACGCAGAGCTTGTTTCTGCGATGAAACGCAGCTCGTGCGCAAGCCTCGACTAACGGCGAATCACCACCTATACCTACACCCCAAACCAACATAAGGATTACAGGTCCCCCACATGACGGAAAAGAACGACAACGTTTCCTACGCTGCCGCAGGCGTGGATATTGAGGCCGGCGACAAAGCAGTCGAGCTTTTCGCCCCATTAGCCAAGAAAGCAACCCGCCCTGAGGTTCGTGGCGGCCTCGGCGGATTCGCCGGACTGTTCGCACTCGGCAAGTACCGTAAGCCGCTGCTCGCAGCAGGTTCCGACGGCGTGGGCACCAAGCTGGCTATCGCCCAGGCTATGGACAAGCACGACACCATCGGTATCGACTTGGTGGCAATGTGCGTGGATGACCTCGTTGTCTGTGGCGCGGAACCACTGTTCCTCCAGGACTACATCGCAATCGGCAAAGTTGTGCCAGAGCACGTGGCACAAATCGTGTCCGGCATCGCCGAGGGCTGCATTCAGGCTGGTTGCGCATTGCTCGGTGGCGAAACCGCAGAGCACCCAGGTGTGATGGAGCCTGAGCATTATGACGTTTCCGCAACCGCCGTGGGCGTTGTTGAAGCTGATGAGGTTCTCGGCCCAGACCGTGTGCGCAACGGCGATGTTGTCATCGCTATGGCATCGTCTGGTCTGCACTCCAACGGCTACTCCTTGGCTCGCCACGTATTGCTGGACAAGGCTGGTCTGCCTCTCGACGGCCACATGGAAGAATTCGACCGCACCTTGGGTGAGGAGCTGCTCGAGCCAACCAAGATCTACACCAAGGACTGCTTGGCGCTTGCCGACGAATGCGAAGTGCACACCTTCTGCCACGTCACCGGTGGCGGCCTAGCCGGCAACTTGGCTCGTGTGATCCCAGAAGGCCTTACCGCAGAGCTTTCTCGTGCCACCTGGACTCCTGGTCAGATCTTCCGCACGATCGAAACCATTGGACAGGTTCCTCAGGTTGAGATGGAAAAGACCTTCAACATGGGTGTTGGCATGGTCGCTGTTGTTGCTCCAAAGGACCGCGACCGCGCGTTGGCCATCTTGACTGCCCGTCACATCGACGCATGGGAGCTAGGCACCGTGCGCGCAACCGAAGGCGAGGAGCCTTCTGTCATCCTGACCGGCAACCACCCACGCTACTAAGCCGAAAATCGCTGTGAAAGCAGGGAGGCTGGCGCGACTACATCGGTAGCTGGGTCAGCCTCTTTTTCTGAAGCAACAAGTAACCCCCCTGAGTAGCACTCAGGGGGGGTTACTTAGCTCGGCTAAAGAAGAATTATTTTTCTTCCCAGTCGCCGTAATCGGCGTACTTGTCGGCTACGTCCTCATAGTCATCCACATAAGAGTCAGAATGGCTCTTGTTCGAACTTGGGGACTTCTGGGCCAGCTCCCTTTGCAGAGAGTCCAAATCCATATCTGGCGTGTTGTACTTAAGCTGGCGTGCAACCTTGGTCTGTTTAGCCTTCGCGCGACCGCGACCCATGGCATGACCCCCTTGGAGTGAACAGGAGAAGGGATGGGAATGTGTGCTTCTCCACTTAGCTATTTATACGACGTGTTTTTTCCTATAAGACACAATAGCCCGAAACGGAGCAATTTGTCGCACTGAGAGTGTACCGCACGCGAATTGTTCCCCCAACAAAGGCGTAGTTAAAACTTCACGCATGGGTATTTTCGCAGCTCACAACAAGGATGATAAATTTCTTACAGTCCACGCAATTTGTTGATTGCTACGCGTCCAGCTTTCTCACCATCGTCATGTGGCAGGGAGTCGGGGTCAATACTAAGCGCCACATCGTCACCAGCCTGCAAGGTGACAGACTTCAGCGCTGAACGCTTCACTACCGCAAGACCAATGGGGCCGAGCTCGAAATCATCAACCACAGTGCCAAGGAATCCCACCGTGCGACCACCGGCCGTAAGCGGCGCAGCAGGATGAGGCTGCTCGGGCGCGGAGCCGTCGATAAGCACCATGACAAGCACTCGTGGCGAACGCCCCAAGTTTTCCACCCGCCCCACAGTTTCTTGCCCGCGATAACACCCCTTGTTAAGATGCACCGCACCAATGTGGTCACCCCGTCCGATTAACGACGCCGCCTCATGCGGAATCGTTGTCGCATCCATGTCCAAACTCATCACGGGTTGCACAGAACGCACCCGCGCTGCGGTATAAGCCATCATGCCAGCCGGCTGGAAACCGTGCTCCTGCAAACTAGCCGCTACCGCCATGAGGCTGGCACGCGGAACCAGTATGTCGCGACGCGGCAACGAAAAATCAATAACAGGGCTAACCGCTAATTCCTCGGGGAGAGGAACGTCGACGAGTGCATCAAGATGCTGCGCACTGATAACACTGATCACTGCCGCGTCGATCACCTCGATAGTAACCTTCGACCAAAAGATCATCCGCGTGAAAAAGATGTGCAAGGATTCCAACTGAGCTGCAGGAACATGCACATAGAACACCTCATCGGTGGCGATGATTTCCATGTGGTGTACAACATGGCCTTGGATATCTAAATCCAACGCCTCACCAGCCCAAGGGTGAGGAAGATCGATAAGTTTTTGAGACACCAAGTTGTTCAAAAACACCGCAGCATCCTCGCCGCTTATGCACAGCACGCCGCGATGCGAACGATCCACAAACCCGCCGCTGCGTTCAAAGTAGCGCTGCTCTACTAGAGGTTGGCCGTAGTGCCAAGCGACACCGGTGTATTCGGGAATCTCGTTGCCACCTTGAGGCTCTGCCGCACCAGGCAGGTTCAAAAGGGGGCTGGAATATGTAGCGAGTGATTCAGGATTTGTCACAAAATAGATCGTACATCCCAAATGCGCGTGCTTCAGCGGGCATAATGAAGTACATGGCGACAGACACGTCTTCACCTAAGCATGAGCCCATCATCATTGCCGTTGAGCCCTATGGGGGATCGGTGCGCGATCACAGCCCCCTTCTGCCCTTAGTGTACTGGGATGATGCGGCCGTAACGCGTGGAGACGGCGTATTTGAAACGATCCTGTTTCGGCACGGTCGAGCATGCAACCTAGAACGCCATGCGCAGCGCTTCCGTGAATCTGCAGTCCTGCTGGATCTACCGGAGCCTCGACTGGACCACTGGGTGCATGCGACGTCGATGGCAGTGGAGAAGTGGTTTCAGCAGAGCGAGAGCGACGCAAAATGCGTGTGGACGTACACCCGTGGGCGTGCCAGCACCGGACATCCCTCGGCATGGCTCACTATTACAGCAGTGCCTGATTGCGTCATCGAACAGCGGGAACAAGGTGTGCGGGTGATGACAACCTCCCGTGGTTACCATATTGACACCAGCAACTGTGTGCCTTGGGTGGTCATCGGGGCTAAGACACTCAACTATGCGTCCAATATGGCCGCCTTACGCTGGGCGAAAAAAGAAGGCTTTGACGACGTCATCTTCACCGAACAAGATCGTATTCTTGAAGGTGCCACCTCAACTGTGGTGACCTTCCGCGGAAATAAAATCCGCAGCCCTTTCCCAGGTGGCGACGTGTTGCCAGGCACCACCCAAGCGGCGCTTTTTGATTATGCAACGAACCTAGGCTGGAACTGCAAACTCAAAGACATGGACGAGGTGTACCTCACGGAAAAGGCGGACAGCGTGTGGCTGATCAGCTCCGTTCGAGGTGCCACTCGAGTGCGGCGGATTAATGACATAAAACTGCCCCGACCAGACAACGAATCTGAGATCCGTGAGCTGATCGAGGCAGCACTGACAGCACTGTAGCTGTTATTAACCGATCACGCGGGATAGTTCTGCGGACATCCGTGGGCGCATCTCGCCATCGACCATGCGCTCATCTACCCATCCCAAGTTGTTGTTAGGCATCAAGCCGTAGAGGCGCTTGCCTGGACCAAGGGTTGCTGGGCCCTGTGCCGTAACCATGGTGGAAGCAGACTCGATTTGCCATGCGCGCTCGTTCATAGGCTCGCCGTAGAAGATCTCTGCCACACCAGTGGAGTGCGTAAGGACAACCTCGATTTCGTCTTTAAGGCTGATGCGCCAGAAGCCGGACTCGCGGTAATCCAAGTCGGTGGAGTTGCCTTCGTCGTCAAGCTTCCAGATACGCGACTCATAGGTGAGGTAGTTTTCGCCGTCGTGTGCGAAGGTAATCTGCTGGCCAAAGGCGTACTGGCCCTCTTCAGCAGTGTCCGCGTGCCCTGTGCCGCGCCACACACCAACGAGGGGGAGAAGTGCGAGAAGGCCATCGTGCAGGTTAGGGCCCTCGCGAAGGTTGGCGGTGTCATCAGGAATAGGTAGGTCGCCTAGGCCTGGAATGTTCCGGTGTGCGGATTCTTTCCACTGCTCGGCGGCACGGTTGACTGCGTCGTTACCGCTGAGCGCGGTGGGCTGTACTTCATCGTTGGTGTGTTCACTCATAGTCCACCAGCCTACTTGTTTGGATGGCATACACCACAAATGTTCGCGTTTGGCGATAAGGTGGGTGGCGTGCGCGCTCTTATTGTTAGCAACCCGAACTCGACGACGCAGTCCGCCGAGATGTTTCGGCATGTCATTCCAACATTGCGCGCAGTGCCTGGCCTGGAGCTTCGCGCCCAGATGACCCACTATGCGGGACACGCTCGTCACATGTGTGAAAACCTCACCGTAGAGGATTATGACGTCGTCATTGCCGTGGGCGGTGATGGCACGGTCAACGAGGTCATTAATGGCCTGCTAGGCGATCTACCTTCGGCCCCACCCGCGTTGGCGGTGATCCCTACTGGTTCTGCCAATGTGTTTGCTCGCGCGCTGGGACTTCCTGCGGATCCGGCACAAGCTGCTGAGGTGTTAGCGGACGCGCTGCACAAGGGCAGCACGCGCCGGATTAATTTGGGCAAGTGGGGATCGCAGTGGTTTGCGGTCAATGCGGGCTTTGGTATTGATGCTGATGTGATCGCATCGGTGGAAAGAGTGCGGCGTCGCGGATTTGCTGCGACGCCGCTGCGCTATGCTCATGCTGCGATACGTTCGTGGCTGAAGTTGCACCGGCATGCGCCTCGGATGAGTGTGCGAGCCATAAACCGCAATGGTGAGGAATTTGTGCATGACGATCTCCCCATTGTGATTGCTTCCAACACTAATCCGTGGACATTTTTAGGCCCGTTGCCTGTGGTGACCAATCCGCGTAATTCTTTTGATTTGGGTTTGAGCTTGTGGGCGATTACTGATCTTCGTGGCATTGGTGGTGTGGCTTCGATGGCACACCTTGTAGGTATCGGACACAATAAGGTCATTGCCGATGTGTTGCAGCGTCGTACGTTGATGTTTGATGATGCCACTGAGGTCAGCATCGTGTGCCACGAGAACCAACGCTTCCAAGCTGATGGCGAATATGTGGGCCAGTTTGATGAGGTGACGTTAAAAGCAGTGGCGGACGCTATTGAGGTTTATGCGCCGACGGAGCCGGTGAAACCAACTCCGTTATCCATGCTCAAAGTGGGTTTGAGTTTCTTCGATCCACGCTTGTGACGCACAGAGTTATTCCACGTTATTCCACGTTATTCCACGTTATTCCACAACCACTTTGTTGTTGGTAGAGCGCAGCGGCGAGAGGTCTTCGAGGCGAAGCGTGACGTTGCGTTCTTGGGCTTCGAATCTGATGGTGCCGCCTGAGAAGTACACGTAGCTTGCTTGGGCATTGATCGGCAGGGTGCGGGTGTTCAAGGTCCAGTCAAAGGCTGCGAGTATGTCTGCGTCGCTGGCGGTGTTATCGCCTCGGTCCATCACGGTGGTGGGGGTGAGGTAGAAGTCTTCGCCTTTTAGTCGCAGATCTGCTTGCACGGTGACTGGGCTGTGGAAGCCGTGGGGGGTGCCGCGCAGTTGAACTTCGCTGGCGTTGGTGCCGGCTGGTGAGATGTCGTAGGGATTAGATAGGTCGAGGTCGTCGATTCCTAGTTGTTTTCCTACGGCCACGGCATCGAATCCCACGTTGCGAGCCACTAGCTGTGCTTTGGCTCCGTCTACGCTGCCGCTGAGTACCTCACTGCGGCTAAGTTTGAGGTCGGTGACTGAGGTGCCAGCAACCAGCAGGCCGAAGTCTGCTACTTCCACGTCAGAGACGTTGACGGATATCTCTGGGACTTTTCCGGTAATCAGCGCCGCGGTATAAGGTACTCCGCCTACATACACGCTTGGGTTTTGATCGAGCTGTGCGTTGCTGCGAACAGTTTGGGAGATGCGGTGCTCCGCTCGGGCGGCGATGGCGGCGTCGATAGCCCACAGGATCAGGCCAACTGCGATGAAAAAGATGATGGTGATGAGCAGGGCGTGGGCGCCACGACGGCGCGCTCGGGGGTCGGAGTCGTTGTGCACTCCTTTATTTTTACCACTAGGTGCGTAGGGTGGGGCACATGAAGATGATTGAAACCTCCTTAGCTTCAGCCTCGGCGGCTTTGCGTGATCGTGTCGATGAGATTCTTGCGGCGGCGACCCGCGAAGATGGTTGCGCACCGTTGTCAGAAAGTTTTCTCAATGGCCTTCGGCGGGCTGACGATGGCCACGTGCATTCTTGTGTGATGGATAGCCACGACCAGGTGGTAGGGGTTGCAGCACGCGATGGGGATAGTGCTGAGGTGGTAGTGGATCCGGCATTCCGGCGCCAAGGCTATGGCAGCTTCCTTATCCGGCATGTGGTGTCCCAGGGGGTTAAGAATGTGTGGGCGCATGGTGATGGTGCGGGTGCAAAGGCGGTGGCAAAAGCACTGCAGTTGGAACAAACGCGTCAGTTGCTTGTGATGGCGGTCGAGGGGGATCGGCTTGTGGAGTCTGCGCAGTTGCAGGTTCCTAGTGGTTTTAGGGTGTTGGCGTTAAACGAGGCTTATGAGAGCATCCCTGATATTGAGCAGCAGTGGTTGCGTGTGAATAACGAGGCTTTTGAGTGGCATCCTGAGCAGGGTGGTTGGGATAGCGCTCGGTTGGCTCAGGCGCGTGATACACAGTGGTTCCGGGAATCTGATGTGTTGTTTCTTATCGATACCGCCAAGCGCACTGTTGCCGGTTTCCACTGGACGAAGCGCCACGGTGATCTGGCAGAAGGCGCCGATGGTGAGGTGTACGTTGTGGGCCTAGGAAGCGCTTATCGACGCCGCGGTTTGGGTGATTTGTTAATCCGCATGGGACTGCACCATTTGGAGTATGAACATGCGCGCCGTGTGATCCTTTATGTTGAAGGCGATAATGAGTCGGCGCGTAGGGCTTATGATGCCCTAGGTTTCCACGTGGTTGAATCCCATGTGACGTATTCTCCGCAGTCTTCTTCATAGCGAGCCGCTAGGGGAGTGGGGGGTAAAAACTAGAGAGGCATGAACTATCTATGTTCTGTTTTCTTGTTGTTCACATAGGTAGCACAGCAGGTATTGCACTGACAGGATGCTCGGAAACTGAATCGTCTTCTTCCGCTGCGTTTACTGGTGCGTCGGGCGAACTCGTCGCAGATGGTGCATATTCGCCTACTGCCACAATGTTTTCTACGCCACATTCTCAAGAAACTGAGGACTATATTTCCGGTCGATTCGGATAAAAACCGCAGGTCACAGGACTGTGTGAGAAAAGTTAACCGAGCGGCTGAGAAAGTTAACCTAGTGTTTACCTAAACGGCCCTTGGTGTCTACCTCGGGGTTCTAATCTAGGTCTCGTTGCCCGCCACCGTGGGCAGTAGAACAATCCTAGTAAAGCGAAGGACCTGTTATGTCGAGCACCGTCACCGCAACCAAGCTTGATCTTCCTACCGCAGATCAGCTGATGAACGCGGCCGATGTGGCATTCAACAACATGTATGCACAGCGTGAGCGTCGAGCATTCAACCTCGTAGATTTTCTCACCTCGCCTTTTAAGCGCATGGGTGTTCGCAGGGACGTAGCGCTGAAGGCCCCATCTGCATTGGGCGTATCCCACGCATAACCTGCAGCTAAGAAGTAAGCCTCTTGGATATCGGCATCCAAGAGGCTTTAGTCATTTTTGGGGGTGGCTCGGTATTTACTTCACACCAAATCGAGTGAAACTCGCTAGTTTTGCCGGATTTGGTGTGAAGTGTTGCGCAGCCTACCCCCTTAATCGGCTGGTTTGGGCCAGTCGTAGTTGGCGAATTGCTCTTCTAGTTGGGCGAAGCGGGCTTCCATCTCGTCGGGCTCGAAGCCGTCGTCACGCTTCTTTTTATATTCCTCGGGCATAAGACCAGTAGTGAGGTACACGATTTGTGCTGCCACGTTGACGGTGTGGTCGGCAAAGCGTTCGTAGTAGCGGGCGAGCAAGGTGACTTCCACGGCGGCGCGGGTGGAAAACGGCCATTCCTTTTTGGTGAGAAGTGTCATGATGTGTTCGTGGATGTCGTCGATGGCGTCATCGTCGGCGGCGAGCACGATGGCAACGTCTGCGTCGGGGTCGACGAGCACGCTGCGGGTTTTGTCTGACATTTCGGTGCACAGTCGTGCCATTTCGTGGAAGTATCCGCGGATAGGTTCTGGGACGACGAGGTCGGGGTGGCGTCGTCGCGCCATGCTGGCGATGTGCATGGCGAGTGAGGCCATGCGGTCGAAGTCCTCGATGATGTAGATGGAGGAGACGATTTGGCGAAGGTCGCGGGCGACGGGGGCTTCTAGGCTGAGAAGTTGGACGGCGCGTTTGGTGGCGCGGTTTTTTACTTCATCGAGCTCATCGGAGAGGGAGAGCGCGTGTTGGGCGGATTGGAGTGATCCTTCCAGCAGGCCTGTCGACGCCCCCTCTACCACGGCGGCGACGGTGTCGCACATGGTGATCAGATCTTGTGCAAATGCGTCTAGATGCTCTCGATACGTTGTGCGCATACAGCAACTATATAGGTGTTATCCGCCGGAGTGCATGATCTCAGCGCCTTCGGGCACCGTGGCGTCGTCGGGGTCGGCGAGCCAGCCGTCGGGGAGTGCAACTTTAGCGGGTGAGCCTTGGCGTCCGCGTGCGCTATCGGAGTCGGCTGCTAGGGCATTGGAGTCTGCGAAGGGGGCAAGCACCTCGCGGAGTTCAGCAAGCGAGTTGATCCTTGCGAGGGCGCTGCGGAATTCACCGCCTACGGGGAAGCCGCGCATGTACCAGCCCATGTGCTTGCGCATATCGCGGCTGGCTTTCTTTTCGCCGTCGTGTTCTGCCAAGAGTTCTGCGTGGCGGTAGATAATGCGGGTGACTTCGCCCAGTGTTGGCTCTGGTGGGAGTTCTTCGCCGCGCAGGGCTGCGGAGATTCCTGCGAATAGCCAAGGTCGGCCGAGGCAGCCGCGTCCGACGACAACGCCGTCGCAGCCGGAGGCGTCAAGCATGGCTTTGGCGTCTTCGGCTTTGAAGATGTCGCCATTGCCGAGGACGGGGATCCCGGAGTCACGCATGTGCTCTTTGAGGGTGCCGATAGCGTCCCAGTGGGCGTCGCCAGAGTAACGTTCGGCTGCGGTGCGGGCGTGCAGGGTTACGGCTGCGGCACCTTCTTCAGCGGCGATGCGGCCGGCGTCGAGGTAGGTGAGGTGGTCGTCGTCAATGCCCATGCGGAATTTTACGGTGATGGGGATGTCTGTTCCTTCAACGCCTTTGACGGCGGCTGCGACGATGTTGCCAAATAGTCGACGTTTGTATGGGAGTGCGGAGCCACCACCACGTTTGGTTACTTTGGGCACGGGGCAGCCGAAGTTCATGTCGATGTGATCGGCCATGTTGTTCTCTGCGATCATTTTGGCCGCTTTGTAGGTGTACTCGGGGTCAACGGTGTACAGCTGCAGGGAGCGAATATCTTCTTGCGGACCAAAGGTGGTCATGTGGAGTGTTTTCTCGTTGCGTTCCACGAGGGCGCGTGCGGTAATCATCTCGCAGATGTAGAGCCCCGATACGGTTCCGGTGCGTTCGAGTTCTTGTTCTCTACAGAGGGTACGAAACGCAATGTTGGTTACGCCTGCCATGGGGGCTAGCGCTACTACGGAGTCGAGTGCTAGGGAGCCGATCGTCAAAGTCACCTGCACTATTGTTCCCCCTTGGCTATGAGTGACACAAACGTGACATGAGGCTGCACACGTGCGATGTGGGGTGATAGGGCGAAATTGTCTGTTTGAACTGCGTAGTCGCTAAAAAATGGCCGAAAATTGCCCATGTGTGGGGGTGAAAAATGTACTTTAGTGAACTAGGCAACACGAAGAGAGGATCTTCGGTATTGTGGTGTCCGTAACTATATGCCGGTATCTCGGACGTTTTCACATTGAGGCGTTTAAAGTGCTGGTTATTAACCAAAAATCTGCCACATACTGCCTGCCTCTCCTTTGGCATGCACTGCGGCAGACGTTGTTGAGGAGGATTTAATGTCTGATCGTATTGCGAATGCTCAGCTTCGTGGCAAGGTTATGTCGGCTGAAGAGGCTGCGCAGTTTGTCAATCACGGTGACAAAGTAGGCGTGTCCGGCTTCACCGGCGCTGGTTACCCGAAGGCTTTGCCTACCGCTATCGCAGAGCGTGCTAAGGAAGCACACGCGCGTGGCGACGAATACATGATCGACCTGTTTACCGGTGCATCCACTGCACCTGACTGTGACGGTGTGCTCGCAGAGGCTGATGCCCTGCGCTTCCGTACCCCGTACCAGTCCGATCCAATCTTGCGCTCCAAGATTAACGACGGCACCACCTTGTACGCCGACTACCACCTGTCCGAGTCTGGCATCTACGTTGAGCAGGGCTTCTTTGGGCAGATGAATGTGGCTATCGTTGAGGCAGTTCGCATCACCGAAGAAGGCCACATCGTTCCATCCTCCTCTGTAGGTAACAACGTGGAATACCTCGACAACGCCGAGAAGATCATCATCGAGGTCAACTCTTGGCAGTCCGAGGAACTCGAAGGCATGGCGGATATTTACCGCATGAACAAGCTGCCTAACCGCCAGCCAATTCCGATTACCGAGGCCGGCCAGCGTATCGGTACCACCTACATCGACATCGACCTGTCCAAGGTTGTTGCCGTCGTAGAAACCGATGCCCCTGACCGCAACGCACCGTTTAAGCCACTGGATGAAACCTCCAAGCAGATCGCTGGACACTTCCTTGACTTCCTCGAAGGCGAGGTCGCAGCTGGCCGCCTGGCCTACGACGGCTACGTCATGCAGTCCGGTGTGGGCAACGTGCCAAACGCTGTGATGGCAGGCCTGCTGGACTCCAAGTTCGAAAACATCAAGGCCTACACCGAGGTGATCCAGGACGGCATGGTCGACCTGATCGATGCCGGCAAGATGACCGTCGCCTCCGCAACCTCTTTCTCGCTGTCGCCTGAGTACGCAGAGCGCATGAACGCAGAGGCAAAGAACTACGCCCAGAAGATCATCCTGCGCCCACAGCAGATCTCCAACCACCCAGAGGTTGTTCGCCGCCTCGGCCTGATCTGCACCAACGGTCTTATCGAAGCCGACATCTACGGCAACGTTAACTCCACCAACGTCACCGGCTCCCGCATGATGAACGGTGTCGGCGGTTCCGCAGACTTCACCCGCAACGGCTTCATCAGCTCCTTTATCACCCCATCGGTTGCCAAGGGCGGCGACATCTCCGCATTCGTGCCATTCGTCTCCCACGTAGACCACACCGAGCAAGATGTGAAGGTTCTCATTTCCGAGTACGGTTACGCCGACCTCCGTGGTCTAGCTCCACGTCAGCGTGTAGAAAAGATCATCGCTATCGCACACCCTGACTACCGACCACTTCTGCAGGACTACTACGATCGCGCCCTGGCTTTTGCCAAGGAAAAGAAGATCATGCAGACTCCACACCTGTTGGGTGAAGCGCTGAGCTTCCACCAGCGTTTCCAAGAGACTGGTTCCATGAAGAAGTAACCACCTCAACAACAAAAGGGTTGGCACTGACACAGATAATGTGAAAGGTGCCGACCCATTCGTTGTTATTTCATGCCCTTACTGCATATGCGTGACTACGATGACGCTGCGCTGGGGGAGCGCGCCAGGTAGGGGCTCATGTAACAGCATGTGGAGGAGGCGCCGGCCGTCGGCGTCGTCAATGTGGGCGGTAGGTTCGTCGAGAAGCACAATCGGTGCAGTCGAACACAGTGCGCGGGTGAGGAGCAAACGTCGTCGCTGACCGCTAGAAATTGACTCCGCACCATCACTAAGAATGGTGTCTAGGCCGTCGTGGGCATCGAGCCAAGGCCCTAGACCTACAGCGCGCGCGGTGGAATACATGAGTTCGTCTGCGGCGTTGGGGCACGCCACGAGGATGTTCTCACGAATGCTTGTGGCAAAGATGTAACCGTCTTCAGAAAACAGCCGCGTCCATGTTCGCAGACTATGTGTGTCTGTGTGTCCTGCGATTGTGACCGATCCGGATACCACGGGGCTAAGCCCTGCGATGGTACGCAATAGGGTGGTTTTACCGCAGCCGCTCGGGCCTCGAATCACATGGCGTTGCCCAAACTCCACATCAAAGTTCCATGTGTTGTCGCCCCAAGCGCAGGTCAAATCTTCTACGCGTAGCGCGGGGCCTTCGGTAGCGTTGGCGATGCCTGGGGCTGGAATCTCGACTGCCTGCTCTATAAAAGCTGTGATGCGCTGTGCCGCTTTGGTGCCGATCACATGATGTGTTGCGGCTTCTACCAGCGGCGCGTGGGATTCGAATGCAGACATGGCGAGGAGAACGAGCATGCCTAGCCACATGGGCGATCCTTGGTAAAAGTGCAGTCCTAGCCCTGTGATGAGCAAGAGTGTGCAACCTGAAACCGCGACCACGGTGGCGTCGATAGCCGCGAGGCGCTTGAGCCTATGGGCACTGGCTGTCGCCATATTCTGCGAATCTGCCACCACGCGGGCGTTTCTGCGATCCCCCAGCCCTGCTGCCTGAAACTCCACGCGGTGATTTAGCACTGCGTCCAAAGACTCATCCAGCTGATCTCGTGCCGCAGCCTCCGCAGTATGAATGGCCTGCCAACGATCTGAACCCACCCAGCGCGGGATCACCACGCCGGTGAACAACAATCCGAGCGCCAACACCAATCCCGCGAAAGGCAGCAAGCACACAGCTCCCGCAACGGCGAGCACACTGAGTGCCACAGCCACCCCACGAGGTACGATGCTGCGCACGATAAGGTCAGTGACACGTTGCGCGTCGGCACCCAGTGCGCGTTGCGCTTGCGTATCGGAAACGTGGCCTTGAGAAACCGCCGCTTGGAATACCTGGACGCGCAAGCTGCTCAGCGCAGACAGCGCATAGCGGTGGGTCACAATGCGATCAACGTAGCGCATGACGGAACGCGATAATCCTAAAGCTCGCACAGCAGTAATCGCAACGGCCAAATCAAGGATTGGTGGCGCCTGCCATGCGCGGGTAATGAGCCACCCAGAAAGCACCATCAGCCCAAGCGAACTCAGCAACGTCAGCGAGGCGATAGCAATCGCGCCGGCAAGGGCACGGCGGGAAACATGCTGAAATAACAAGTCGGTGGGTTTCATAGGACGATCACCTGGTCGGCGTAGGCGCGATTAGCAAGGTCGTGGGTCGCTACGATCACTGTGGCACCGTCGCGGGCAAGGCTGCGGATGTACTCCCACATTTTCCTCGCAGTTTCAGGGTCCACGTGGGCGGTGGGTTCGTCGAAAAGATATACGGCGCATTCCTGCGAACAGGTGCGTGCGAAAGCCAATCGTTCTATTTGCCCACTCGATAGGCCCTCGCCTTGGTAAGTCACGGTGCGCGAAAGCGGAATATCGAATCCGATTGTGCGCAACAACGCTCCAGCGGTGTCGCGGTCACGCGGCCCCAACAAGGAGAGGTTGTCAGCCAGCGTTCCCGTGCACAGGGCAGGGCGCGCCGGGAGGTATCCGATGCTGTGCGGCGCAGCAATCGTGCCTTCGTAATTGATCATGCCCATGATGGCGAGCAGCGTTGTGGATTTTCCACAACCATTGCTGCCGATGAGGGCCGTCACCTCGCCTGGGCGGGCTTGAAAACTTAGATTGTGTGGGCGGATGCCGTCACGGCCATGCACACTGAGCTTATCGACGCTCACCTCACCGTCCGAAACAACCGTGGCGGTTTTCAGCGGTGCAACGTTGGCAGTTTGCGGTGTGGACTCGATAAGGTCCAGGGCGGTTTCTACTGCTGTCATGCCATCGGCCGATGAATGATAAGCGGTGCCTACTGCCCGTAGCGGGTTATACACCTCGGGTGCCAAGATTAATGCGATAAGACCCGCGTGGAGCGTCATCGAGGAATCAACCAAGCGCACGCCGATGCTTACGGCAACAAGCGCTACCGAAAGAGTGGCCACAAATTCCAGAGCAAAAGATGACAGGAAAGCCAAGCGCAGAACCGACATCGTTGCAGCGGCGTGCCGACGCCCACTGCTGTGTACTTGTGATTGTGCTGCAGACGTATCGCCGATTTCTTGGAGCGTGCGAGCACCGCGCAACAAATCAATGATGTGGCGGTCCAACACTTGGGCTCGATGGAGGCGTTGTTGTGTTTGATCTCGTGTGAGCGTGCCGATCAAAATCATAAAAATAGGGATCAACACCAGCGTTGCTGCTGCGAGCAGAGCAGAGCGGACGTCGATAAGCGCGATGACGGCCAGCACAATCGGCGTAGAAATCCCCGAGGACAAAGCCGCCGGAATATATGCCGATAAATACGGGCGTAGCCCCTCAACACTTTCCGGCCCCGCCCCCAACACCACCTTCCATCGACTGCTGTTTTCCTGCACCACCCTAGGATCCGTAGCATTCAGCGCCGTTAACGTGTGGGAACGTACATCTGTAATAACAGGGCCAGCACCTGTTGCAGACCACCAGCGCTGCACCCATGCCATCGCACTCACACCGACAACACTGATCACCAACACCGCAGCCCATGCTCCAACATGAGGCATAGGATCCGGCCAGTGCTCAATAGTGCCCGCGACCAAAAACCCCACAGAAAGGCCGCGCCCCACGACGAACGCCACGGACGCTACTTGAATAACAGCAGCAATCACAATGAACGTTCGCGCGGGGCGAATCAACGTTAAAAACCGGATGTTCACACGCGCACTCGTTGCCTAAAGACCCAGTACGTCCAGCCCTGGTACAGAAGCACCAGTGGTGTGACCAGCACAGCAGCCCACGTCATCATGGTGAGCGTGTACTGCGAAGAAGACGCATTGTAAATGGTCAAGCTGGTGCCGTCGGCAAGCGTGGTGGGCATCAAGTTCGGGAACAACGATCCAAACAACACCGCTGCGACGCAAAGAATAACCACCGAGGTTGCCGCAAATGCCCAACCATCACGATTACCACGAATGCCTAGCGCCGCAACGACCAAGCCAACCACTGCGATAACCAACGGTGCCCACGTCCAGCCACGACCATGTGCGAGCTGAGTCCACACCAAAAACACTGCGCCCACAACTGCCGCCGGAATAAACAACCGACCAGCCAAGGAACCCATGACCGTAATCTCAGTCTTAAGCTTGAGGAACAGCGCACCATGCAGCAAGAACACCAGCACAAACGCCACGCCGCCGAGCAAACCAAACGGGTTGAGCAAAGCGATAAGCCCAGTCAGGCTGGAATCAATGTGGAACGAAGAATCGATAGCCACACCATGAACAACATTGGCAAACGCCACACCCCACAACAAAGCGGGAACCCAGCTACCGATACCTATGCCGATGTCGCAACGATCACGCCACACATCAGTGTCAACCTTGCCGCGCCACTCCAAAGCAACGCCGCGCAGAATCAATCCGATCAAAATAAGGAACAACGGCAGGTAGAAACCCGAAAACATGGTGGCATACCACTCAGGGAAAGCCGCAAAAAGTGCTCCACCTGCAGTAATGAGCCACACTTCATTGCCATCCCACACAGGTCCAATGGCTTTAATCGCAGCGGTACGCTCCTGCTTGCTCAAAAACGGCAGCAACATACCCACACCGAAGTCAAAGCCTTCGAGGACAAAGTAACCAGCGAATAGAACCGCAACTAACACAAACCACACTGTTTGAAGATCCATGATCGTGTTACTCCTTACCTTCCGTAGCATGAGCGCCGAGGTGCAACAGATCATCGGCAGGGGATTCGTCGTGATCGCTACTATGAGGACCATAGCCAAGCATGCTTGAAGAATCCTCGCTGGCTCCGGCCACAACCTTCTTCTTCATCAGCCAGAACCACACGCAGGCAAGCGCTCCATACACCAAGGTGAAACCAATCAGAGAAGTCCAGACCACCCAGGTCGGGTGCGAGGAAACACCAAAGTCAACGATCAAATGAATGAGATCTTCGCCGTCAGGGCTGCCGGGGGTAGCCTCCGGATTAGGAGCGACGATCCACGGCTGGCGACCCATTTCGGTAAAGATCCAACCAGCGGAGTTAGCTAAGAACGGGAACGGCACAGCGATAAGAGCTGCGGTACCCAACCAGCGCAGTTGCGGGATGCGACCCTTGCGAGTCATCCATAAACCAACAATCGCCAACACTACCGACGCCGCCATCAGGCCGATCATTGCGCGGAACGACCAGTAGGTGACAAACAAGTTTGGAACGTAGTTGCCAGGACCGTACAAAGCCTCGTACTTTTCCTGCAGCTGATTAACACCCTCTAGGGTGACGCCACTGAGCTTGTTTTGCGACAAAATACTGAGCACGCCCGGCACGTCGATCAGGTGCTTTACGGACTCGCAGTTATTGTGCGTACCTACCGAGAGCACCGAGAACGAAGGATCGAGCTCTGTCTCGCACAGTGATTCCGCAGCGGCCATCTTCATGGGCTGCTGAACAAACATCAGCTTGCCTTGGATATCACCGGTGAGCGACAATCCCGCCACACTAGCCAACGTGGTCCATGCACCCAGCCGGAAGTTCTTACGCCAAAACGCAGCATCCTCTGTCCGCTGTGCCAGACGCTCACGAATCATCCACCACCCAGCGATACCAGCAACAAAGGTGCCGCCGGTGAGCAGGGAACCGGTTACCGCATGCGGCCATGCAGCCAAAGCGGTGGGGTTGGCCAAAAGCTTGCCTAACGACACGAGCTCGGCACGACCCGTTTCGGGGTTAAACCGTGCACCGACGGGGTGCTGCATAAACGAGTTGGCCACGATGATGAAGTAAGCCGACACGTTGACAGCGATCGCGACTAACCAAATCGACGCCAAGTGGACTGCCTTGGGGAGGCGACCCCAACCAAAAATCCACAATCCTAGGAATGTGGACTCGATGAAGAAGGCAATCAAACCTTCGAGCGCAAGAGGTGCGCCGAATACGTCTCCCACAAAGCGGGAGTACTCGCTCCAGTTCATGCCAAATTGGAACTCTTGAACAATGCCAGTGACTACGCCCATGGCGAAGTTCACGAGAAAAAGTGTGCCAAAGAACTTTGTAGAACGAAGCCACATGTCTTTCTTGGTAATAAACCAAGCAGTTTGCATCGCTGCGACGATCGGAGCCAAGCCGATTGTCAGCGGTACGAAAAGAAAGTGGTACACAGTCGTAATACCGAACTGCCACCGTGAAACATCCACTAAGTCCATCAGAGGAGAACTTTCTGCGATCATTCGAGGTCACCATGATGGCATGCACACGACACGAGGGGATGCCGGCTTGGCGGCCATTCGTACCTCCTGCACGCCCATGGGGACCCACACCCAAACCAACGTGAGGTGCGTAAGTATATAGTCGGTTGTTTTCTTAGAAAGTTCCTAAAAAGAGGCATAGATAACATTTCTGCTACACGTCAAAAAGTGTGCAAAAGAAGGGGATTGTCCTAAAAAGGCACTGTAGAGTGGGGTTATATTAAAGTTTTTCATTTCTGCCCACTGTGGACGGCTACCCCTTTTAGGAGTCCATCTTTTCTTAAGGTTGCGGGGGTGTTGTGTCGCTTTAGGCTCGTGATCTGAGCGGGTAAATCTGGACTCTGGAGGGGGCGGGTGGAGCTGTATTGTCGCTAAAATTGGTGAGTGTGACGTGCGGATTAGGTGCCTTTGGAAAAACGCGGTACAATGCTCCTCGTGCTATTCAATAAGCGTAACGCTTAAAGAATATGCTTTGGGCCTTTAGCTCAGCTGGTAGAGCTACGGACTTTTAATCCGCAGGTCCCGGGTTCGAGCCCCGGAGGGCCCACAAATAAAACAGGTCAGGCGTTTAAAGCGTCTGGCCTGTTTTGTATCTTTTGGATCGTAGCCCAGGTTAAGGGCTTAAGGGACAAAAGGGGATGCGGACGGAATCTTGGATGATTCCATAATGAACCGCTCATACACCAAGGAGCAGCGACGCAGAGCTCTGCAGGTTTACAAGCACACTCAATCGGTGACCAAGACCGTCCGTGACCTTGGTTATCCAGGGCGATGGACGCTGTACAAATGGTTGCGTGAACCCGCCAAACCTGGTTGACCCCGCAAACAGTCAAAAACATTGACCCGCTACCCGTTTGAGGTCAAGCTTCGTGCTGTTGAGCTCTTCAACGCTGGTTGGAGGCCAGCTGACATTGCTGTGGAATGCGAGCTGCGCTCAAAGATGAGTGTCTATTCTTGGGCACAACGCCACCGTGAAGAGGGAAAATGGGGTTTGATGTCGAAAAGAGAACGCAAAGAGCACACTCGCATGCCCACCCGAGCAGCATTCGAGAAATCATTAGCCGATGATCCTGCAGAACTGAAAAAGCAAATGGCTCAACTGTTCGTTGACAAGGCTGTTTTGGAAAAGGAGCTGGAACTTGTAAAAAAGACGTCAGCGTCATCCCCGGGTCAGCTCAGCAATAAGCACAAGGCTGAAGTGGTTGACGCGTTACGCGGCGAGTTTCCGTTATATATGCTGCTATTGATCTTGCGGCATCAAGCTTCTACTACCAACTCCAACAGCGATTTGTTCCGGGTAAGCACGCGCATATCCGCGAAATGCTTCATGAGATTAGTTCTGAGTCGAATAACACCTACGGCTATCGCCGACTTTGGTGGGAACTGCGCCATCGCGGGATCGTTATCAGTGAGAAGGTCGTTCGCCGTCTCATGTACGAAGAGGGAATTCGTCCCTGGTTCCCGAAACGAAAGTGGCGTTACTCCAGCTATCAAGGGGAAATTTCTCCCGCACCACCTAACCTGGTGAACCGCAATTTTCATGCTGAGCATCCACATTGGTTGTGGCTGACTGATATCAGTGTTTTCGCTACTAACCAAGGTCTGGTGTACCTGTCTGCCATCATCGACTGTTTTGACGGGAAGGTCGTGGCAGCAAAAACAAGTGTTCATCCCACCATGGAGTTAGCAGAAGAAACTTTGTACGCAGCAATCGCAACCGAAAAGCCTGCAATGGATGGCTTTTTGGTGATTCATTCAGACCGCGGAGCACATTATCGAGGCAGCAGTTGGCGAAGTATGACCGAGGAGTTCGGAATACTTCGCTCGATGTCGAAGAAAGGTTGTAGCCCCGACAATGCAGCATGCGAGGGGTTCTTCGGCCGAATGAAAAACGAAATGTACTACGGCAGAACCTGGCAGAACCCCCAAGAACTCAAAAAGCAATCGCGACATACATTGTGTTCTACAACGATCACCGAATCAAGATCAGCCTCGATGGTTTGAGCATTGCCGAATACCGAAAAGTCAATGTAGCGTCAGATTGAAAGTGTCTAAAAAACGTCCGCATCCCCTTTTGACCCTTACCCCGCACAAAAGGTCAGATCGAACCCCAGCACTCCGCTCTCTTTCGGTGCGCGACCGAGTTTCAACCTGCTCGGCGCGAGCGCCTTATTGAACCAAGTTCGCACCGCATCGCCGCGAACTTCCGCACCAACTTCGACACCAAGTTGTGCACAAACCCGCTCACTTTTTACTCGCTCACGCGCCACAACCCACGCCTGCGCGGGCTTCATTTCATCCTCGGAGTAGTACCCATCCGGGCCAAGCGCGGCGGAATTCTCAACCGAATTCTGATCGACAGTGCTCTCGTAATAGGCCACGGAATCGCCGTGCAGCTTCGCAATCGTCAACACGCCCCGCAGTCCACCTTCCACCGTTCCAGCCCCGCACTCGGCAGGGTCTGAACAGATTACTGCAAATGTACCATGACATTCTCCTTGCTCGGAGCAGATAAGCGCCACTGGGTAGTGATATCGCAGGGGCATGGCCGAGATGCAGATCTTTTTGCACGCAATATTTTCTGCCCGACCCTCATCGCCTGGGAGCGGGATAAGTCGGGGCGACATGTTGCTCACAACAGTGCTACGAGTAGTCAGCTTTGCAACGTAGTATCGGTGGATCTCCTATAAGTAGGAATATTTCTCGACAGACCAACTTAAGCGTTGCAGGGAAGTCGAGGATGGTTGCGTCTGCTAGTGGGATGCTCAGGCGAAAACCAAGGACTAGAAAGCTACTTTCGCAGGGTTCTAGGCGCTGCCAGCGAGGGGAATATGGTGAACTATGTTACAGGTAGACCAAGGGGCGTTATTAGCGGAGAAAGAAGAGACCGCATTAGCCACCACCAAGCCCGGGTCTTCCAAGGTCAGGCGATGCTGGCCCTGTTCAGACTGTTAGCTCGGAATATTTACTGCGGAACGAATTTCGGAATCCGATTGGGGAGAGCTCTTTGGATTTCCCTTGCACCAGAGCCTAGATTGGATTCCACCTACATCAGAATTTGCTACTAAGACTATCCCTACCATTATTGTTGCAAATGAGACGATCCCAATGAGCAGAGCAATTCCAATGTGAAAGACAATGCACGCTATCACAGCAATGCTTCTCAACCTTTTGCTGCCAAAAATGAAGATCAGGGATACGGAAGCTTCAAAAAGGATTGTCCCCCAAGTGAATATGATAGTGACTAGTGAAAACTGAACCATGAAATCAATGGGCTTCTCTAACCAGCTGGAAACTCCGAACATTTCACTTTTGGTCACATAATAGAAAGCAGCTCCAGTTTGCCATTCTTCGGGAAACAACTTGGCCACTGCTGCATTTAGATATATATATGATACTTGGAAGCGGAGGCACCATGCTGCAGCTACACCAATTCCGGATCTGAACCCCAAAAATGAATCTTGCGCCTTCACAGCATGCCAATGGTTCAACCTTCTATCTGATAGTCCGAGAAGGACGAGTGCCATCGTTGCAGGGATCGCAACAAAATCGCCACCGTCCGGCACTGTGATGAAACCTGATAAGCATATTGTGATGTAGAAATGAACTAAAGAAATTATAAATGGGAAATACCCGACTATTACGATGAATAGGATGAATGCGAACACATAACTGACCGTCTGTTCGTTCCCATTCCATATGCAATAGGCGTTGATGGCTCTTATTCCCTGGCACCGACTCTCATCGGCAAGGACACTATCGGGGGAGAGTCTACTGGCAGGAGTGAATATCAAGACTGTGATCTGAGCAGCCGCGATAAGGCTTCGGCCGGCCCCTTGAAGGGGGCTCCAGTACCAGAATGAATCGAGTAATTTGTTGCGGAGAGTAGAACTCTCTTTATTGCTCGCACTTGACGGTAACATGCTGGTATGCCTCAGCGGTTCGCCTTTCGTTTGAAAAATCTTGATATGACCAAATTGTTGGCTTAGTGTGGAGGAAAATAAGCTCTCCACACATCGTCTTGTCTTTTGCGCTGTTTTGAGCTGATACGTGTGGGGGATCTTTGCTAGCTTCGACTAGACACTCATGAATTGATACGCTGTTACAGTTTTCCCAATCATTCTGTTGGACGATTTCAGCTATTTCAGGCCCTTGACTACGTTGGCTCCGTGAAAGTCCGAAGAAATTTGATGGTGAAGAATTCGGGAAGGAATCTATCCTCGATGCGCTTTCAGAACCATCGATACTATATACCCTGTACTCTCCGTCCTGTTGGGGCTTGACAAAAAACCCATGACTGGGGAAGGTAAGAGGCAAAAAACGTCCTGGCTTCTCCTCCATCTCGAATGCTTAAAACATTACTGGGCAGCGTGAAAAAAATACCGACAAGCATCAGACTGGTTAGAACAAAGAGCGTTGACCAGAAAGATGCGTAGAAACGGTAAGTTATTCGAATTTCCTCGCTGCGATTGGTTTTCATTGGCGAATCAATTAGGCAAGAGCGCGAGCGAAGCGCGCTGTAATTTCTTGACGCTCGAACTCAGACATTCCATTTGGGCTTGCTTCATCATCCTCGAGATAGACCGCAAGGGTAACTACGGCTCCGGCGGCAACGGCAAGGGTCGCTACTGCAACATTCGCATAGACGAGACCGCTGGCGAGTACTACGACCACAGCAGCACCGCAAGCGGTTTTCCCACAGAAATCGAAGGTAGTCATGTCTGGTTGCGTTTCCATTGCTACTAAACGTCCGCTTTGTTCAAGGTATTGAACGAAGTCATCCGAGAACTGCTTTAGCCCTTGCTCCACTTTGGCCGGATCGCCTGATGTTAGCGACTGCTTAATCTCCGGGAAGCTATCGCTATACGTGAGATACTCATTGATTAGTAGATCGAGAGCCTCTTCGTCTGTATGCGGCTTGTTCGGATCGAAATTCATCGATTTTAGAAGCTCTGGATTATCATCAGCGATCGGGCCTTGTCCTGCCAAAAGGAAATAGAGCAAATCTTTGTCCGAATGCTTGGCGAACGTCTCTGCACTATCTGCAACATGAGGAATTCCATCGTTACTAGTTTGGGTTTCTGTGACTGCGATTGACGTTGAAGTTCCAACTATTGCAATCGTGGAGGCCGCAATCGTAGCTAATCTTGCAGAGGTCTTCGTACGGAGGAACGGTTTGATGGTCATTTTGCAAACTTTCTATGTCTTGGAAACATTTGTTAGCTTGCTGCTTTATGTGCAAGAATTCCTTGGATGATCAGAATGGGGACGAGGGAACCAATAGTCACTGCAATGATGGTTGCATAGTAAGTTTCCGTCATTTCTCCTGATATCAAAAGCGTGATGCCGCCAATGAAGAAGATGATGGAAATCAAAGCAGTTCCCATCCAGGTCTTCTGGTGGGCCTTTTTCCACGCCGCATCGGACTGCATGGTGCTTATTAAGCGGATTCCTACGATAGAGTTCCGCGCCAGGGTGCCGCTCTTGCTTCGCACTGCAATAACACCAAACAGGAGTGCACACAACAAGGTGAAAACCCCGGTGACAATCGGTATCCATAGCGACATTCTGGCCTTTTCCCTAATCTATTGGTTTTGCGATTCTTGCCATTGAATTGCGAAACGGTGTCACGCTTCTTTAAAGAAGCGCCTGCCTCAAGGAGGGGAGTTAATCGCAGTCAATGGATAAAAAGAACGAATGACTTGCGAGTCCCGATAACAATTGACAAAGCGACGAGTTGGATAAATTTATCCGTGGCATATGTCAGATTATCGTGCCTCTCCTGTGTGGAGCCACTTATTCCCCCTTATTGGGTAATCCCTCGCTCCGGACGGTGTGGGGAGGTACTTTTCTGAAGGTTTCTAGCTTTCTGAATCAGTTGACGAGCCAGGGGCAAATATGGATGACGAGACCAGCGGGAGCCCAACACCTCGGTATTGGCGAGCCTACCGGTGCCGTACCAATGGAGGAAGCTAATGCTACTGGGGTGAACATTGTGGATATGACCACAAATGTAAGGGAGGCTCCTACCAACTTAGTCTTTTTCGTGATGAATCCTTAGAGTTGTGAATCTGCGTAGATTCCATACTTACAGAATGTGAAATAACGCATCCGCATTGTAAAGGATACATTTATCTCATAGTTTGCCAATAAAATAAACAATTATGCGTCATCGGTCTTATCTGAAGCAGAGAACAATGCCGACGACCGCAGCACCTCACTTCAAGGAGGGGCCGATCAAATTCCGAACTACCGTGCACGCGATAGTCACTCCATGTAAACATCGTTTACATAATGTCGCTAAGGCTACCTACGGCACGCGGGTCTGTTCAGGGGTTATTTTGACACCCGCACCTAGCGCTCAGTTACTACCATGTGTAAACAGTGTACGCACAATACCACTGATGTTGTCCGACGCGCAGAGGTAAGGGAGTACGACCATGGCAACCACAAAAAAGAAACAGTGGGCCGGACGCGGCCCCGTCACCTCCGTACGTGTCGACCCGGAGTTGGTCGATCGCCTCGATGCACTCGCTAAGCGCACCGGACGCAGTCGCGGCGCGTACCTCCGCATGGCGCTGTGGGCAATGCTCCCACAACTAGATGAAGATCCACTGGGAACAAGTCGCCGCCGGCTACGAGAGCATCGAAATTCAAGACGCCTTCGAAGAAATCACCCTCCACTTCATGGAGCAAGCCATC
The DNA here is from genome assembly GCF_001457455.1 of Corynebacterium diphtheriae. Classification (NCBI taxonomy): domain Bacteria; kingdom Bacillati; phylum Actinomycetota; class Actinomycetes; order Mycobacteriales; family Corynebacteriaceae; genus Corynebacterium; species Corynebacterium diphtheriae. The sequence continues at coordinate 1,917,332 of NZ_LN831026.1, read as the reverse complement.
GACGACTACAAACAACTCGGCAATGAGTAACGGCCCGACTACTTTTTGAGCGCTCGATGGATCGTGGCGTGGTGGACACCGAAGTGCCGCGCAATCGCCGTTACTTCTTCCCCGTTCGTCTTCATTGAACTCTTTGTCCACCGTTCCTACCGCGTGCGCAATCTCTTCGGCCTGGCGGTCGAGGCGCTGGTCACCACTAGAGACACGCATATACGTCACCGTCACCGAAACTGTGCCGGTGGCTATTTTCCCGACAGTCCCGATACCAGCGATGGGCTGTTCCGGCCCCACAGACGCCCGCTTGGTTTCTCCATGAGTTCTCCCAGATGTCGCTTTAGGATCATTGTACCTGGGCGACACTCATAAAAATGGTTCCCTAATGTCACAAAACGCCAGGACAGAGCGGAAAGAGCACGCCTCCCCTTGCTGTCGCAATAGGGTGTACCCACTTAGAGGGGCACGAACTGGGGTCATTAAAAGCTCCGTCGCGAACTAAAGTTCACGACGGTTTGTAAAAAGTAGGGGACAAGCAGGTTGCGCCACAGGCACAGATTCAACAACCACGCAAACACAAAAGGGAAGACACTAAAGCCGCGCGGAAACAGGCCCAGAAACACAACACCGTCGGGCCGACGCTCGCCCCTCGTGGCAACAGTTCAACAACAGCTGTATAGTTCAGTGCATGCTGACTATTTCTTCGCGCTTGGACGTGATGAACCGATTGGGTCGGGCGATGGCCGATCCCACCCGATCCCGTATTCTCCTGACCCTGCTGGGCGGCCCGGCCTACCCGGCCGCTCTCGCCCGGGAGCTGGAACTGACGCGGTCAAATGTGTCGAACCACCTCACTTGCCTACGGGACTGCGGAATTGTTGTCGCCGAACCGCAGGGGCGGAAGACCCGCTACGAGATCGTCGACGCCCATCTTGTCCAGGCGCTGAACTCACTGCTGGATACCACTCTGGCTGCCGACGAGAATGCCCCATGTATTGACTCGGCATGTGACGTGCCCGGGTGCGCCACCGGAGAGGGGAACAGGTAAGTGGTAACTGGTCTCCTGGGGGCGGTTGGTCTGTTTATCGCCACCAATATCGACGACATCATCGTGCTCTCGCTGTTCTTCGCCCGTGGGGCCGGCCAAACAGGGACCACACTTCGGATCCTGGCCGGGCAGTACCTTGGTTTCGCGGGCATCCTCGCAGCCACGATCCTGGTCACCCTGGGGGCGGATGCCTTCCTGCCCACCGAGGCGATCCCTTACTTCGGGCTGATCCCCCTGGCCCTGGGGCTGTGGGCGGCCTGGCAAGCCTGGCAAGGAGACGATGACGACGACGATGACGCGAAAGTCAGCGGAAAGAACGTAAGCGCCTTGATCGTCGCCGGGGTGACCTTTGCCAACGGTGGCGACAATATCGGCGTCTATGTCCCGGTTTTTCTCAACGTGGATACCGCTACCGTTATCATCCACTGCGTCGTCTTTCTGATCCTGGTGGCGGGCCTGGTCCTGTTGGCGAAGTTCGTGGCCACCCGTCCACCCATCGCGGAGGTTCTCGAACGCTGGGAGCATGTGCTGTTCCCGATCGTTTTGATCGGCCTGGGTATCTTCATCCTCGTCGGCGGCGGCGCCTTCGGCCTTTAATAAGCTCATCCCCTGTGCTGCTAGGGCCTCTCTAGGTTTCCTCACCGGCATCAACTGAACCGCCCATGAAGTTGTGAAAAGCCGCTGCCGCAGGGACTCGACCACGCTAGAGCGACAGAAATTCTAAAACTGCCCTATTGGGGTGTACATAATAGCTACATTTTTCTTATCAACACGCTGATATGATTAACCGCTATTCAAGATGTTAGGAGCGCTGTGGGCAAAAACCTGCGCCCATCCCTTATCCGCGTCTACGCCTGCCACGAAGATGCTCATATCGCATACTTCGACGAAACCTACACGGGCATAAACGATGCAGGACGTTCTTTCTATGCAGTCACAGCCAGCATCTACCGCAAAGAAGAACTCGAAGATCTACGCGCAAATTTGATAGACATCGTCGACAATTTTTTTCAATAAAGACCTCTCCTACTGGCACACCACGGAAGCCATAAAAACCAAAGAAGGGCAGGAAAGATACGAAGAACTTCTTGATTACCTCTCCGGCCACGGAGACGTCTCTTTTATTACATGCCAAACCTCTATAAAACCAAGGACCGACAAACAGGAGAGCTCAAAAAGATAACCGGACCAGAAGAAAATGCACGACGCAAGTGTTTCAAAAAGCTGTTTGGCCAATTTCTGAATCAAACCGAAAACCTGCAAGGCTTGGTTTTCGAAAGGCGAAAGAAGCACGAAGACAACGATCGCGACAAATCTTTCTTCAACATTCTAAAGAAAGACGGCTACGTCCCTGATCTCTCACGCGTATGGGTATCACCTTATGACGAAGTTGCACTCTGGGTACCAAAGGGTAAAGGGTCATAAGGGGATGCGGACGTTTTGTTAGACACTTTCAATCTCACGCTACCGCAGCCATGCGATAACGCGCGATACTCATACCATTGAGACTAACTTTAATGCGATGATTGTTATAAAACTCGATATAAGCAGCAATGGCATCGTCAAGCTCTTGGATTGTCTGCCACCTCTTGCCGTAATACATCTCATTTTTCATCCGCCCGAAAAACCCCTCGCATGCCGCATTGTCAGGACTACACCCCTTTTTTTCGACATCGAACGAACGATGCCATATTTCGCAGTCAGACTATGCCAACTCCGACCACGGTAATGCACACCACGATCTGAATGAATCACTAATGAACCATCCGGTGGAAGACCCTCAGCATCAATAGCGGCCTGCAGCGTAGATTCTGCTAACTCCATAGTGGGATTCACACTCGTCTTAGCAGCAACGACTTTGCCATCGAAACAATCAATAATCACAGACAAATACACCCGCCCCTCATTCGCAGCGAAAACACTAATATCAGTCAGCCACAACGTATTCGCAGCAGTGGCATGAAAACAACGGTTGACCAGGTTCGGCGGAGCCGGAGAAATTTCTCCTTGATAACTGGAATATTTCACCTTCCGCTTCGGAAACCGCACCGTAATTGCTTCTTCGCGCATGAGCCTGCGAACTACTTTTTCACTGATAGTTATGCCTAAATGTCGTAATTGCCACCAGATACGGCGATAACCATAGGTATTATGTGAATCAGAACTGATGCGGTGCACCATGCTGCGAATAGCTGCGTGCTTATCAGGCATGCGTCGTTTTTTCAGGTGGTAATAGAAACTGGATGCAGCAAGACCACTAGCAGCGAGCAGCATTGCTAATGGAAACGTGCTACGCAAAGCGTCAACCACGTCGGTTTTGTGCTTATTACTCAGCTGACCGGGGATGACGCTTACGTCTTTTTTTATAATTTCCAGCTCCTTTTCCAACACGGCTTTTTCTACCAGCAGCGTGGCCATCTGCTGTTTTAACTGTGTTGGATTATCCGGCAATGATTTTTCTAGTGCTGCTTTAGTAGGGATGCGGCCATGGCCTGCGCGTTCTTTTTTCGACATCAAGCCCCATTGTCCTTCCTCACGGTAGCGTTGCGCCCAAGCATAGACGCTGGCGTGAGTGTGCAGGCAGCATTCCTGGGCAATATCAGCTGGTCGCCAACCATTGTGGAAAAGTTCTACTGCGCGAAGTTTGACTTCGTATGGGTAGTGGGTCAGGGTTTTGGCTTGTTTACGTGGTTGTGGTGGGGTTTTGGGCTCGCGTAGCCATTTATACAGGGTCCATCTGCCTGGGTAGCCGAGTTCGCGGACTGTTTTAGTCACTGATTGTGTGCGTTTGTAGACCCGCAGTGCTGTGCGCTTCTGCGTGTTGGTGTAGGAACGGTTCATAATGGAATCCTCCAAGATTCCGTCCGCATCCCCTAAAGTGTGTCTGGAATCGCTGATTTTTAGGTGTTGACCTGCAGTCGTCTGGAATATGTATGCTCCAAGAGCATACATACGGTCCTGAAGCAGTAAATCCACGGTGTTGCGCCCATCGTGTACTAGGCGATTGTGGTGTTGTTGCCCAATGCCCAAGAATCAACCTCACTGCCACTGCGGCGGCACCATGAAACGCAACGGTACGACCAGCAAGGCACCAGCCGATTGCGTTGCAAAAGCTGCGGCGCCTCTACAACCAAACGCCGCAGCTATATCACTAACGCAGCCACATTCTGAAGTGTCCTAGGTTTTGTTCCGTTTGAGTAGATGGGAAAATCTGGAACATGCCAAGAAAAATTTGACCAAGATGCGAAGGACCGCGTCGTTCGCTTGGTGGAGGATCGCATCCTAGCAGAGAACATGTCGATGCAGGCCGCGTGCCAAGCAGTGGCGCCGAAGCTGGGCGTCTCATGGCATACTGGTCGGCAGTGGACACAAGCTGCTCGCCGTAACGGTCGTATTGCCGAGCCGTTGCCCGAAGGCCTCGTGGCAGAGGTAGCCAAGCTTCGGCGTGAGAATCAAGAACTTCGCGACACCAACGAGCTGTTAAAGGCCGCGTCGGCTTTTTCGCATCGGAACGCGACCCAAAACGTTAAGAAATGATCCAGTTCATCGATAAACACCGGAATCATTTCACCGTCGAGTTCATCTGCACGACGTTAAACACACACCGTGTTGGTGGTTTCCTTACCTCTCGTGGGTACCGCCAATCTAAGGCTCGGGGATTTAAGTGTCCGTAGCCTTCGCGACGCCGCCCTAGTAGAGCGCATTACCGAAGTTCATAAACAAAACTACGGTGTCTACGGGATTCGCAAAATGTGGCACGCGCTGCGCCGTGAAGGAATCGACATTGGACGTGAACAGACCGCGCGTCTGATGCGCCTTGCAGGTGTGTCTGGCAAAAATAAAGGCCGGTCTCCCGTGACGACATATAAGCCCAAGGAACCCGACACCCGCCCCGACTCGGTGGGTCGTGAGTTTCGAGACTGTGGGCCTAATCGGCTATGGGCGGCAGACATTACCTATGTGCGCACCAGAAAAGGGTTTGTGTACGCCACCTTCGTGACTGATGTGTTCTCCCGGAGGATCGTCGGCTGGGCGTTGCCTGACTCGATGCGCACCGAAGCGTTACCGTTGCAAGCACTCAATCAAGCCATTGTGTGCGCCAAGAAGACCACCGGTCTAGTTCACCACTCGGATCGCGGCTGGCAATATGTGAGCATTATCTACAATGAGCGTGTTGCTGAGCATGGAATTATCGCGTTGACCGGTACTATTGGTGACTCTTATGACAATGCACTGGCTAAAAAACGTCAACGGCCCCTCACAAAAACGAGCTGATTCATACCAGGTTGTGGACTGACGTGGTTGATGTTGAGATTGCCACGTTTGAGTGGGTGAATTGGTGGAACGGTCAAGGCTCCACCAGAGCCTGGGCTACCGGGCGCCGGCGGATGTTGAATCCGAGTTTTGGAGCCGCAACCCTTCCCAAGAAATAATGGAAATCAAGGCAAATGCTTAGGAACAAAACCCGGGGCACTTCACTTTTTGACCCTTAACCCACTATTAAGCAGGCTGCCCGCCGAGTGACCTCAGCTGGCGATGTGTTGCTTCGCAAAGAGATCATTGCCGTGTTAGGGAAGAAACTACGTGCGGAAGATCGTGAGAGTGCTGAGGTCGATTCCGTCCATGTCGACAATGACGATGCAAAGAATGCACTAGTTAAACTGGTGCTGAATATGTCGTTGGTGCCTAAAACGGAGCAGACGGCTCGTTATGTAGCCACATTCCTCGTACCGAAGTTTATGCAATCGGTGATGTTTAGTGCTTGGACGGTGAAGTCTTTGGATTCGGCGCACACTGAGCTCCTCAAACTCATCCAAAATTATACCGTTGAGACGTTGCGTTCTACCCGCGAGATGCCGAGCATTCACCCGAAGCCGATGCCTAGTAATGGTTATACGTTGCCGCTGGGACAGAAGGTGCATGATCAGATTGAGAAACGTGAGCAGTTCGTACGTGGCCAGGTATATGGGGGCTGGTTCAAATCGTTGTTCGCTGAGGAATCTTTTGACTCCTTCACCGGCGAGTACCAGCTGGCGCGCTTACTGAACACTTCGCCGGGGATTGTGTGGTGGCATCGGCTGCATCCACAAAACCAAGCGTTTGTGTTTTACAATGCTAAGGATCGCTACTTTCCAGACTTTGTCGCTATGGATGTTAACGGAGTGCACTGGATCATCGAAGGGAAATCGGAGCGCGGCCGCGACGACGCTCAGGTACAGGCTAAACGCAAAGCAGCCGAAGCGCTGGTGCGCCGCCTAGTAGCTGAGGATGTCTACGCTGATCAGCTTTGGGGCTATTTGATCGCCTACGAGCAAGACACAGCCCGTGCTGACTCTTGGGAAGACTTGAAAGCCTTCGCTAGCCCAGTCAACAACGCCCTGTAGCGGCATAACCGCCACACCGAAGCGTTCTTCGATGGTCTTTTGTGTGGTTAAGTTTTCGAGAAGGAAGTTGGCACGGCCGGTTCTTTATTCGTGTTAGGCGGTTAGTAAGTGGTCGTATCACTCATGCCATTGCAGCAGGTACACACGCTGTGATCAGGGGCTAATAGCAGGTTGACTTATGATGTATATGCAGTTTTTCGATCAGCACTGCTGACGAGTGTGAGCAAGACTACACTGTGATAGTTCACGACGATGAACAATTATCTACTGTGCTACCGTGAACTCTGTGACTCGAACGCGCTCAATAATCGGGATCCTGTGTATTCTCCTCGTTCTAACCCCCGCGGCAACCGTTTCGCTTGGTCCAGCCGCAGTGCCGTTTTTTCAAGTCTATGCAGTAATTGCTAGTCACATTCCAAGTGTCCCAGTTACCATAACGTGGGATCATGCTACTGATGCCATTGTTTGGCAGACTCGGTTGCCGCGTATCGTTTTAGGGTTAGCAGTAGGTGCCACTCTTGGTGTTTCGGGTGTTGCATTCCAAGCCTTGATCCGTAATTCGTTGGCTGAACCCTATGTGCTAGGTGTGAGCTCAGGCGCTGGTGCAGGCGCAGCATTAGCACTCATTTCTTTTGGCGTAAGCAGTGCTTTCGGGGTAGGAGCGTTTGCTTTTGTTGGTGCTGCCCTGGCCACCACTGCAGTCGTTATTATCGCTGGTGGGGGAGCCCATCCCCTTAAGCTTATTTTGTCTGGTTTGGCTGTAGGGTTTGGTGCTCAATCGTTGACAAATCTAGTGATCTTTTCTTCGGGCTCACCTGAAACGAATCAGGCTGTCATGTTTTGGATGCTGGGCTCTTTGAGCAGAGCACGCTGGTCTACAATCGGCATCGTATGCGTGGCTGCCGTCATAGTTATGCTTGTTTTAAGCTTTTATGGGCCAATTCTTGATGCCCTTGCTAGCGGTGACTCCACTGCGCGATCGGTAGGTGTAGAGCCAGTGCGTACCCGTGCGCTTTTACTGCTTGGTGTTAGTGCTGCTGTCGCTATTGCGGTGAGCGCTGCGGGAGGAATTGGCTTCGTAGGTCTTATCATTCCGCATGTGATGCGTCAGTTGGTCGGGTATTCCCACCGTGTGCTTGTGGTTGCATCAGGGCTTGCATCGGCTGTTTTTCTCGTGTGGGCAGATGCCTTTGCACGGATTGTTTTTAGTCCTCAAGAGCTACCTATCGGCGTGATCACGGGGCTTATTGGCGCTCCGTGTCTGGCCTTGATAGTGAGAAACCAAAAGAATCAAATGTAAAAATAAAAAGGAGTAATAATATGACGTTGTTATGGAAGCCGCTGGCAGCAGTAACGTGCGTTGCTGTTTTATCGTGTGGTTTGACTGCGTGTGGTGAAAGTGCTGTTGATAAGGCTAACAAGTCTGAGCACAACATGGGGAAATCTAAGCAGAATCAGCAGATTAGCATCAAAAGTTGCGGTGAAACTCTGACCTTCGACAAAGCCCCAGAAAACGTACTCATGCTCAGCGAGATGAACGTTTCGATTCTGCATGAGTTAGGCGTTCTGGACCGAGTAAAGCACCGTGCTGGAGAGGAGCGTGTGAATCAGCTGGATGCAGATTTGGAAGCCGCCATCGCCAAAATTCCTTCTGTTAAGGCTGGCGATACAGGTACTGGCGGCGCAAAGATGTCCACTGAGTCCATTGTTGATCTACGTCCTGATTTGGTTATCGGCTATGACACCGGTGCGGATCGCCAGGCGCTCAAAGATGCAGGTATCCCTCTGTACTCTCCAGACGCATTGTGTCCAGATATTGAGTTAACTCCTGCAAGCTGGGACAAGGTGACTGAAGAGGTCGATAAGATGGGATCACTTTTCCAGGTGGAGGGCAAAGCCGAAGAACTAAAGGAAAAGATCGCCAAGAAGACACCGCAGGCTTCTGCTTCCACAGCGAATGGTGTGGTGCTATATATCACTCCTGGCTCAGATGAGTTCTATACCTATGGCGATACCTCTATGGTTCAACCAATTCTTGAGGCCAATGGTTTGAAGAACCCCTATTCTGATAACAAAGAACGGGTTTTCGATGCCTCCATGGAGGATTTGCTTGACAAAAATCCTGAGTGGATTGTGCTGTTAAGTGAGACTGGTGATGACAAAGCTGCCATGGAGACTTTCCTTGGTTTTAATGGGGCTCGTAGTTTGAAAGCTGTGCAGGAGCATAAAGTGGTTCATATGCCTTTCGTTCTCACTGATCCGCCGAGCACGCTCTCGGTTGAAGGAGCTGTATATCTGCAAAAGCAGATGAAAAACGCGGGAATGTAACGTGCAGTGATAAGTGCGAGTGATGTTGTAGTAGGTCGTTGTGGTCGTTTGGTTGTCCATGGCGTGACTTTGCGTGTGGGCGCTGGCGAGATTGTCGGCATCGTCGGCCCAAATGGTTGTGGAAAATCCACTTTGTTGCAAGCGATTCATGGAGCCCTGAAACTAGCTGGGGGCAAAGTGATAGTCGATGGCAATGATATACATCAACTGCGGGTTAAAGATATTGCTAAGCAGATAGCTGTGGTTGCGCAGGAGCGTGATCAAGCATTACCTCTAACGGTACGCGACGCTGTTGGGTTAGGTGCTCTTGCGTATCGACGACTACTCGATTTTAATGCAGATGCAAACGAAGCAATTGTGAGTAAAGCTCTTGAGCATGTCTCGTTGACATCACTACAACATCGACATATCACGGAACTTTCAGGTGGTGAGCGGCAACGTGCGCTTATAGCTCGCGCCATAGTTCAGCAAGCGGATCATTTATTACTAGACGAGCCCACTAATCACTTGGACTTAGCGCATCAGTTTGAGTTGATAGAATTAGTGCGGGATTTGCGTTGCGCAACGATTGTCGTGCTTCACGACCTGAATCTTGCAGCACGTTACTGTGACCGTGTGGTGGTGCTGGGTTCCGATGGGCATGTGGTGGCTGCCGGAGAGCCTGCCGATGCATTCACGCCAGAAATGATTACGGATGTATTTGGGGTGGCTGTGGAGCGCGTGGTTGTAGGAGGACGGATGCATCTAGTTTTCGATTCTTTGACTAGCTTATAAAAAGCTTGTTTACCTTGCGTTTTGCGTATTTTAGGATTTCAAGTATAGTTCTTCTCAGTCCGCACGACAGCCTAGCTGTCTTGTAACAGGCTTGCTCCCATCGTCTAGGGGCCTAGGACACCGCCCTTTCACGGCGGCGACACGGGTTCGAATCCCGTTGGGAGTACCACCACTTTTTCGTGGGCATATAAATATGGCCCTGTGGCGCAGTTGGTTAGCGCGCCGCCCTGTCACGGCGGAGGTCGCGGGTTCAAGTCCCGTCAGGGTCGCATTTATTTTTTTAAAATACCGAGGCATTTCCATGCCTCGGTATTTCTTATTTCTGGGGGCTGTCATCTTGGTGATGGCGGAAGCGTGGATGTCACGCGTATGATGGTCGATTAATTCCATGTCCACTAGATGGGATTTATTGTTTCATTTACGGCTTACTTGAGGTGGTTTTATGCCTTACTCTTTGCAATTACCGGGATACAGCATTGGCGAGAGCGCTTATGAAGAGATTGATGCAATTGTGTCGACCTATGGCTCTTCGGTGGTCGTGATTGGTGGCAAGACTGCTCTAGAAAAGTCGCGCCCACGTCTCGAGGCCGCATTGGCTCATAGCGGAATTGAAGTCGTGGACTGGATTGTTTATGGACATAACTGCACCTACGAGCGTGTCGACGCCCTGTGCGCTATGCCTACAGTGCAGCAAGCCGACATGATCTTTGGCGTCGGCGGCGGTCGTGCCGTCGATACGGTAAAGGTGGTTGCGAACCGCCTGGGCAAGCCATTATTTGCATTTCCTACGTTGGGTTCGAACTGTGCCGCGGCAACGAATTTGTCTGTGGTGTACAAGGATGATGATTCCCTTGCCGGCTATGACTTCCAGCGCGGGCCGTGCCACCACGTGTTTATTGATACGACGGTGATCGCCCAGTCGCCTGTGGAGTTGTTGTGGGCTGGAATTGCAGATGGCATGTCTAAGGAGTGCGAGGTAAAGCTGCAGTCGCGGGGCCGCAATTTGTCGCATGCGCCTTTGATGGGCCGCAATGTGTGTTCGGCGGTAACACCTGCACTGATGGATTTTGGATTGCAGGCGTTGGAGGATTGTCGTGCGGGTAGGTCGTCGCAGGCAATCGAGGAAGTCGCGTTAGCGATCATTATGACCTGTGGTTACGTGTCTAACATGACGGTGGATCCAGGGCAGGCGTATTACTACAATTCTTCGCTTGCGCATGCGTTTTATAACTCGTCGACGGCATTTCCGGAGTGCGTCGGCAAGCATCTGCACGGTGAGATTGTTTCTTATGGTGTGCTGGCGTTGTTGCAGTATGACGGCGACATGGAGACTAAGCGTCGTTATGTTGAGTTTTATAAGCAGATGGGATTCCCGTTGACGTTGGCGGATCTGGACTTACAAGAATCGGATATTCCGGAGTTGGTGTCCCATGTGCCAGCGACCACGGAGTGGAAGACGGGGGATTTTGATCTTGAGCGTTTTGCGCAAGCGATTATCGACGCTCAGGTATTTGCTTAATGGTTTTTATCCTAAGAAATCCGTGTTGACCTTTGGATTTGTGGGTGTGAACATTATCTGTGTAAAGTAATGGCTCGTGCAAGGGAAGGAAGTGATTCTCTCCCAAGTACAGCCTTTAAGGCCCTGTGGCGCAGTTGGTTAGCGCGCCGCCCTGTCACGGCGGAGGTCGCGGGTTCAAGTCCCGTCAGGGTCGCAAGACTGTTCTTGCAGTCTTTGGCCAGATAGCTCAGTCGGTAGAGCACACGCCTGAAAAGTGTGGGGTCGCCAGTTCGATCCTGGCTCTGGCCACAAATTAAGGTCCCAGTCATTTTGACTGGGACCTTGTTTGTTTTCTTCTGGTAGAACTGGTGGGAATTGCTACTGGAACTAGAGGAGGCAGATATGTCTGATATTCAGGTTCGGCACGTGGAAGCTGACAAGCAATTTGTAATCGCCGTCGATAGTGAGGATGCGGGCTTCGCTGGCTACGCGGAGCGCGACGGCCACCGGAATTTTAACCATACGGTCATCGATCCACGTTTTCGCGGCCAAGGACTTTCTCAGCCGCTAATTCAGCAGGCTCTGGAAGCAACCCATGCGGATGGTTTCGGTGTGATTGCTACGTGCTCTGCTGTGGTGGGGTTTGTTCAGAAGAATCCTGAGTTTCGTGAGTACCTTGCATAGGGCATAAAAATGCCACCTCGGGGGCTAGTTCAGGGTGCGAGGTGGCATTAGGATTAGATGTAGTAGTCGGGGTCGACGAGTTTGATTTTTTCGTCGGCGCCGCGGGGGCGGTTGGCTGCGGGGATTCCCACAGCGATGTGGTTGGCGGGGACGTCTTTGGTCACTACGGCGTTGGCGCCGATGGCGCTTCCTTTGCCGATGGTGATGGGTCCTAGGACTTTGGCGCCTGCGCCGATAACCACATCGTCTTCAACGGTGGGGTGGCGTTTGGTTTGGGTTAGCACCTGTCCGCCTAGGGTTACGCCGTGGTAGAGCATGACTCCGTCGCCAATTTCGGCGGTTTCGCCGATGACGATACCCATTCCGTGGTCGATGAAGAATCGACGTCCGATGGTGGCTCCGGGGTGGATTTCTACACCGGTGAGAAATCGCGTGAATTGGGCGAGGATGCGGGCGGGGCCTTTAAGGTTTTTCTGCCATAGTGCGTGGGCGATACGGTGGCTCCAGATGGCGTGGAGTCCTGAGTAAACGATGGCGTTTTCTGCGTCGCTGCGAGCCGCGGGGTCGTGTTCGCGGGCGTTCGCTAGGTCTTCGCGGATCGTCTTGACAAGCCTGTACATGGAAATCGACTCTATCAGTTTGGGCTTATCGACGCCCAGACGCGCGAAAACGCCCTGACCACGTATGTTTCGGTGGTCAGGGCGTTGTGTCAACGGTGAGTTGATTAGTCGCGGATGTCGTCGAACAAGACGGTTGATACGTAGCGCTCGCCGTAGTCAGGTACGACGGTGACGATGGTCTTGCCTTCGTTTTCTGGCAATGCTGCAAGCTCAAGTGCTGCCTTGAGGTTCGCGCCGGCAGAGATGCCGCCCAAGATGCCTTCTTGTGCGGCAAGCTGGCGTGAAGTGGAGATTGCGTCCTCGTTGGTTACGGTAATGACTTCTTCGTAGACCTTCTGGTTTAGAACGCCTGGGATGAAGTTTGCGCCGAGGCCTTGGATCTTGTGTGGGCCTGCCTTGCCGGTGGTGAGCAGGGCAGAGGCTGCTGGCTCGACGGCGTAGACCTTGATCTCTGGGTTGTGCTTCTTCAGGGTTTCGCCAGCGCCGGTGACGGTTCCGCCGGTACCCACGCCTGCGACGAAGATGTCGACCTGTCCGTCGGTGTCGTTCCAGATTTCTTCGCCGGTAGTACGACGGTGAATTTCTGGGTTGGCGGCGTTCTTGAACTGGCTGGCGAGGATGGCGTTGTCGCGCTCAGCGACGATTTCGTTTGCTTTGTCTACGGCGCCTTGCATTCCGGCTGCACCAGAGGTGAGAACGATCTCTGCACCATAGGCGCGTAGCATGACGCGGCGCTCGAGGGACATCGTTTCTGGCATGGTGAGCACAACGTTGTAGCCGCGGGCAGCACCGACGAGTGCGAGAGCGATACCGGTGTTGCCGGATGTTGCTTCAACGATGGTGCCACCTGGCTTGAGATCACCGGAGGCTTCTGCTGCGTCGACGATTGCTTTACCAATACGGTCTTTCACAGAATTTGCCGGGTTAAAAAACTCAACTTTGACCACAACGTTGCCGGGGAGGTCTTTGTCGAGGCGATTGAGCTTAATCAGTGGGGTATTGCCCACGGTGTCGAGGATGCTGTCGTAAATTTTAGCCATGATATGACGTCCTTTATTTCATTGCGTGTATCGGTTGACCTGCACAAAAGGGTGTATTTTTCTTCCCTTTTGTAGGATCGGCTGTCTACTCTACGCTTAACAAAACTAAAATGCTAGACAGAATTGTCTTAGTATGCGTACCGATCGGTCTATTTAAAATAATTTAGCGAAGTTTGACTAATATTTAGTGATGCTCGTCACTAAAAATCTGTAAAATCTAACGGCAAACAGATATATGTGGACATTTGAATTGTCCGAGTTGTGGTTTGGGGGTGTGGGGCTAGGCGTGTATTCGAGTTTATAATTTCCGCCTGTGGAGTAGCTGAAAACCGTCCGAAAATGAGCCCCACCACATCCCATCATTTGGGATGGAAATGAGCTTCTTCATGCATTAATGCACTTTGTTGAAGTTTTCGAGAGTCCATTATGTGAGATTTGGGACTCGTGTGGTGGGCGGGGTGCAAGGGTGTAATTTGTGGGGGCAAGGGGGAGTTTGTTACCCCTTGTCCGATGTGTAATCGGGCAAAATTATGCAGCATTGCTCTGCGAAGAGGCTTTTGAATACCCCCGTGAGCCAGTTATACTTTTGCCAGTTGCATGATTTACCCCAAGGTTTTGCGCACCAGAATGACGCAAATGGGTGTGACGCAATCGGAGTAGTTTCTGATCAGACAGGAGTCTCATGGTGGAAGCACAACGAGTCAAAGAAGACGAAGACGCGATCCGTCAAGCGCTTGCATCGCTAAAAAATGCCACGGGAATCCCCGTGACGATGTATGCCTCAGTTCAGTCCGACAGTCGTCTACTGATCAATCAGTGGGTCGGACTGCGCACACCTGCTCTTCAGAACTTGATTATTGATAATGGCGTTGGCGTCGGCGGTCGCGTTTTAAAGACCCGTCGTCCAGTCGGCGTGAGTGATTACACCCGTGCCAATGTGATCTCCCATGACCTTGACCCTGTCATCCAAGACGAAGGCCTGCATTCCATAGTTGCTGTTCCTGTGATTGTGCAGCGCGAAGTGCGTGGCGTTCTCTATGTTGGCGTTCATTCCCCAGTGCGTTTGGGGGACAAGGTGATCGAAGAAGTCACCATGACCGCACGAGTCTTGGAGCAAGAACTTGCTATCAATTCTGCTTCTCGCCGCAGCGACAACCCTCGCGGTGGCGTAGCAAAGCAAGGCCGCATGATGAATGGTGCTGAATGGGAACAGATTCGTTCCACTCACTCCAAGCTGCGCATGCTGGCTAACCGCATCGAGCAAGAAGAACTGCGCCAGGAACTTGAAGAGCTGTGCGATCAGATGGTGGCACCTGTTCATGTCAAGCAGACCACCAAGCTTTCTGCTCGCGAACTCGACGTCCTTTCCTGCGTTGCGTTGGGGCACACCAACGTTGAAGCAGCAGAGGAAATGGGAATTGGTGCAGAAACGGTAAAGAGCTACCTGCGTTCGGTGATGCGTAAGCTCGGTGCACACACCCGCTACGAGGCTGTCAACGCAGCTCGTCGTATCGGCGCACTGCCTTAAGGCGCAAACAAATTACCTCGGATACTTCTCGTGGAAATATCCGAGGTCTTTTTTATGTGCGGCTTCCGCCTGGAACCCATTTCACGTCGTTGCTGTCGTTCGCGAGTCGCGACATGATGAACAGCAAATCGCTTAGACGGTTGAGGTAACGTGCAGGAAGTACCGAAGTAGTCTCGGGAACTGCCTCGACTGCTGCCCATGCAGCGCGCTCTGCGCGGCGTGCGATAGTGCGGGCAACGTGCAGCATCGCTGCTCCTGGGGTTCCGCCTGGCAAAATAAAGGAATTGAGTGCTTCGAGCTGCTCGTTGAATCGATCACAGTCGGCTTCGAGGGCGTCGATGTAGCTTTGCTCAATACGTAGTGGTGGGTATTTAAGATTTTCCTGGATCGGAGTGGATAGGTCCGCGCCGGCGTCGAAAAGCTCGTTTTGAACACGCTTTAGTACGGTGACCACCTCCTCGGGAAGCGTCGTTAATGCAAGAGCTTGGCCTATCCACGCATTCAATTCATCGCAATCCGCATAGGCCGCAAGGCGTGGATCGTTTTTAGAAACTCGAGAAAAATCGGACAATGCAGTCGTGCCGTCGTCGCCAGTACGTGTGTAGATCTTTGTCAAATGAACAGCCATACTCCAAACCTACGCGATAACTCAGTAGGGTTGGAGGGGTGAAGGAAAGATTTCTAGTTACCGGCGGTGCTCGACTTGAAGGAACCGTCCATGTCAGCGGCGCGAAAAACAGCGTGCTCAAGCTGATGGCGGCTGCTCTTCTTGCCGAAGGCACCACGACGTTGACCAATTGCCCGAAGATCTTGGACGTTCCTTATATGGTTCGCGTCCTCGAAGGCCTAGGTTGTTCTGTTGTCCACTCCGGTTCAACGGTGGAAATTACAACGCCAGCCGAAATTTCCAGTAACGCCGACTTTGATGCCGTGCGGCAATTCCGCGCCTCTGTATGCGTACTCGGCCCATTGACCTCGCGCTGCGGCAAGGCAGTCGTTGCATTGCCCGGCGGAGACGCCATCGGATCGCGCCCTTTGGATATGCACCAAAGCGGCCTAGAAAAGCTGGGTGCTAAAACCCACATCGAACATGGTGCGGTTGTGGCCCAAGCAGATCAGCTGCGTGGCGCCAATATTCACCTTGACTTCCCATCGGTCGGAGCGACCGAAAATATTTTGACCGCGGCCGTTCTCGCAGAAGGTACGACCGTTCTTGATAACGCTGCGCGCGAGCCAGAAATTCTTGATTTATGCGTCATGCTCAAAGAAATGGGCGCGGATATTGAAGGCGAGGGTACCTCGACCATCACCATCCGTGGCGTAGAAAAACTGCACCCCACCCAGCACGAAGTTATTGGCGACCGCATCGTTGCCGGTACATGGGCATATGCCGCAGCGATGACCCAAGGCGACATCACTGTCGGTGGCATTGCACCACGCAACCTGCACTTGGCATTGGAAAAACTCAAGGTCGCAGGCGCCGAGGTGACCACGTACGATCACGGATTCCGCGTGCGCATGGACCGTCGCCCCATGGCGGTGGACTATCAAACGCTCCCATTCCCAGGGTTCCCAACTGATCTTCAGCCAATGGCCATTGGTATTTCGACGGTTGCAGATGGCGTTTCAGTTATCACGGAAAACATCTTCGAGGCACGCTTCCGCTTCGTCGACGAACTCGTCCGCTTAGGTGCCGACGCCACTGTCGACGGTCACCATGTAGTTATGAGGGGAGTGGAGAAGCTTTCTTCGACACCAGTGTGGAGCTCAGACATCCGAGCCGGAGCCGGGCTCGTGTTGGCGGCTTTGTGCGCTGATGGGGTGACAGAAGTAAACGATGTGTTCCACATCGACCGCGGATACCCCAACTTTGTAGAGGATCTTCAGCGCTTGGGCGCCCAGATCGAACGAGTGCAAGTTTAAAAACCTCTCTGACCTGCGGGTTTGTGTCAACAGGTCGTGGTGTGTACATTTAATCAAGTCGCCGCGACCGACACCGCCCCTCACGTAAGTGAGAGCAGGTAGTGGGAAAACACGCTGGTCGACAAAAATACACGTAATTCTTCACCGAGCATCATTGTTTCATGGTGGTGTGTGGTGGTGTGATTGTGTTGTTTGAGAACTCAATAGTGTGCCAATGTACTTGTGGTTCCCATCCTTATTGTGGGTGGGGATCGGTATAGGAATAAAGATACATGCAATGATGATGAACGTGATGTTGTCATACGGCCGGCAAGTGTGCCATGGCTTGTAAATAACATGATGGTTGTTGTGAATTGTTGTGTTGGTGGTCATTGTTATTTTTTCCCCGTCAAGGGATGATGGCCACGTTTTTGATAGAGCAAATCATTAATTTTTTATTTTGCCAGTTGCAAACAATTGTGTGTTGTTTGTGGTGGTTTTTAGCCAGTTGGTTGGACTCGTTCCAGCTTGAAGGGTTGGTCTTTTGACTGATTTTTTATGGAGAGTTTGATCCTGGCTCAGGACGAACGCTGGCGGCGTGCTTAACACATGCAAGTCGAACGGAAAGGCCTAGCTTGCTAGGTACTCGAGTGGCGAACGGGTGAGTAACACGTGGGTGATCTGCCTCGTACTTCGGGATAAGCCTGGGAAACTGGGTCTAATACTGGATAGGACCATGCTTTAGTGTGTGTGGTGGAAAGTTTTTCGGTACGAGATGAGCCCGCGGCCTATCAGCTTGTTGGTGGGGTAATGGCCTACCAAGGCGTCGACGGGTAGCCGGCCTGAGAGGGTGGACGGCCACATTGGGACTGAGATACGGCCCAGACTCCTACGGGAGGCAGCAGTGGGGAATATTGCACAATGGGCGCAAGCCTGATGCAGCGACGCCGCGTGGGGGATGACGGCCTTCGGGTTGTAAACCTCTTTCGCTAGGGACGAAGCTTTTGTGACGGTACCTAGATAAGAAGCACCGGCTAACTACGTGCCAGCAGCCGCGGTAATACGTAGGGTGCGAGCGTTGTCCGGAATTACTGGGCGTAAAGAGCTCGTAGGTGGTTTGTCGCGTCGTCTGTGAAATTCCGGGGCTTAACTTCGGGCGTGCAGGCGATACGGGCATAACTTGAGTGCTGTAGGGGAGACTGGAATTCCTGGTGTAGCGGTGGAATGCGCAGATATCAGGAGGAACACCGATGGCGAAGGCAGGTCTCTGGGCAGTAACTGACGCTGAGGAGCGAAAGCATGGGGAGCGAACAGGATTAGATACCCTGGTAGTCCATGCCGTAAACGGTGGGCGCTAGGTGTGAGGGTCTTCCACGACTTTCGTGCCGTAGCTAACGCATTAAGCGCCCCGCCTGGGGAGTACGGCCGCAAGGCTAAAACTCAAAGGAATTGACGGGGGCCCGCACAAGCGGCGGAGCATGTGGATTAATTCGATGCAACGCGAAGAACCTTACCTGGGCTTGACATATGCAGGATCGGCGTAGTGATACGTTTTCCCTTGTGGTCTGTATACAGGTGGTGCATGGTTGTCGTCAGCTCGTGTCGTGAGATGTTGGGTTAAGTCCCGCAACGAGCGCAACCCTTGTCTTATGTTGCCAGCACGTGATGGTGGGGACTCATGAGAGACTGCCGGGGTTAACTCGGAGGAAGGTGGGGATGACGTCAAATCATCATGCCCCTTATGTCCAGGGCTTCACACATGCTACAATGGTCGGTACAACGCGCTGCGAGCCTGTGAGGGTGAGCGAATCGCTGAAAGCCGGCCTCAGTTCGGATTGGGGTCTGCAACTCGACCCCATGAAGTCGGAGTCGCTAGTAATCGCAGATCAGCAACGCTGCGGTGAATACGTTCCCGGGCCTTGTACACACCGCCCGTCACGTCATGAAAGTTGGTAACACCCGAAGCCAGTGGCCTAACCCTTGTGGGGGGGAGCTGTCGAAGGTGGGATCGGCGATTGGGACGAAGTCGTAACAAGGTAGCCGTACCGGAAGGTGCGGCTGGATCACCTCCTTTCTAAGGAGTTTTTATTGTTGGGTGACAGTTGTTGCCTGTTTTGTTTTTTGTATCCGGGTGGATGCGTGTGACCCATGATGGTTTTTTCTCACGCTGTGTGGTGTGGGGCTGTTGTGGTTGTTGTGTTTGTTGTTGTTGCGTGTGTTTGTTCTTATTTTTTTTGTGTGTTGGTGCGCTGTTGGGTGTCTGGGACAACATGGTTGTTCTGGTTGATCACTCATGTGGTTTTTGTGTTGGTGTGGCTGGTTGTGTGCTGGTTGTGCTTCATGGGATCTTCGTGGTTGGTGTGTTGTGTGAGAACTGTATAGTGGACGCGAGTAATCTTTATTCTTTAATTGTTCTTGGTGTTTTGTTTGTTACATGTGTGTTGTTTGTTAAGGGCACACGGTGGATGCCTTGGCATTATGAGCCGATGAAGGACGTGTAAGGCCGCGATAGGCCTCGGGGAGTTGCCAATAGAGCGTTGATCCGAGGGTGTCCGAATGGGGAAACCTGGCCATGGTTATGTGTGGTTACCCATCAGTGAATTCATAGCTGGTGTGGGGGTGACGCGGGGAAGTGAAACATCTCAGTACCCGTAGGAGAAGAAAATAATTAATGATTCTGCTAGTAGTGGCGAACGAACGTGGATGAGGCTAAACCGTATGCGTGTGATACCTGGCAGGGGTTGCGTGTGTGGTGTTGTGGGGCGTTGTTGGAGGAGGCTGCCGGCTCCTCGCTTGTGATGTGTGTGTTAGCGGAAGTGGTTTGGAATGGCCTGCCGTAGTGGGTGAGAGTCCCGTACGTGAAAACATGTGCATGCGAGTGGATGATGTTCCCGAGTAGCAGCGGGCTCGTGGAATCTGCTGTGAATCTGCCGGGACCACCCGGTAAGCCTAAATACTTATGATGACCGATAGCGGATAGTACCGTGAGGGAATGGTGAAAAGTACCCCGGGAGGGGAGTGAAATAGTACCTGAAACCGTGTGCTTACAATCCGTCAGAGCCTCTTTTTGTTAGGTGATGGCGTGCCTTTTGAAGAATGAGCCTGCGAGTCAGCGGCATGTCGCGAGGTTAACCCGTGTGGGGTAGTCGTAGCGAAAGCGAATCCTAATGAGGGTGTTGTTAGTGGCATGTCCTGGACCCGAAGCGGGGTGATCTACCCATGGCCAGTGTGAAGCAGCTGTAAGAGGTTGTGGAGGCGCGAACCCACTTAGGTTGAAAACTGAGGGGATGAGCTGTGGGTAGGGGTGAAAGGCCAATCAAACTCCGTGATAGCTGGTTCTCCCCGAAATGCATTTAGGTGCAGCGTTGTGTGTTTCTTGCTGGAGGTAGAGCTACTGGTTGGTTGAGCGGGACTACAATCTTAGCAATGTCAGCCAAACTCCGAATGCCGGTAATGTTAAGCATGGCAGTGAGACTGCGGGGGATAAGCTCCGTTGGTCGAGAGGGAAACAGCCCAGATCGCCGGTTAAGGCCCCTAAGGGTGTACTAAGTGGAAAAGGATGTGGGATCGCGAAGACAGCCAGGAGGTTGGCTTAGAAGCAGCCATCCTTGAAAGAGTGCGTAATAGCTCACTGGTCGAGTGGTTCTGCGCCGACAATGTAGTGGGGCTCAAGTACACCGCCGAAGCCGCGGCAGTCAACAATTTTTTTGTTGGTTGGGTAGGGGAGCGTCGTGCACTGCTGTGAAGCACCTGGGTGACTTGATGGTGTGGAGTGTGTGCGAGTGAGAATGCAGGCATGAGTAACGAATGAAAAGTGGAAAACTTTTCCGCCGGATGACTAAGGGTTCCTGGGTTAAGCTAATCTTCCCAGGGTGAGTCGGGACCTAAGGCGAGGCCGACAGGCGTAGTCGATGGATAACCAGTTGATATTCTGGTACCCGTGTATGTGCGCCCAGTGGTGAATCAGTGGTACTAACCATCCATGGATCTGCTGGTCATGCTTTGTGTGTGGTTGGTGGTGATGTGCGTGGGATCTTCGTTGGTAGTAGCCAAGTGATGGGGTGACGCAGTGAGGTAGCTGAGCCATGTAGTGGATTGTGGTGTAAGCGTGTGGCCCGTGGCATAGGTAAATCCGTGTCGCATATTTGGGTGAGGCGTGATGCGTAGACCTTTGTGGTTGATGTTGGTGATCCTGTACTGTCGAGAAAAGCCTCTAGCGAGTGCATATATGGCCCGTACCCATAACCGACACAGGTGGTCAGGTAGAGAATACTAAGGCGATCGGGTGAACTGTGGTTAAGGAACTCGGCAAATTGCCCCCGTAACTTCGGGAGAAGGGGGACCATTGCTGGTGACCGACGTGGTTGAGCTGGTGGTGGTCGCAGAGAATAGAGGGAAGCGACTGTTTATTAAAAACACAGGTCCGTGCGAAAACGTGGAAGTTGATGTATACGGACTGACGCCTGCCCGGTGCTGGAAGGTTAAGAGGACCTGTTAGGGCATTGTTGTCCGAAGCGGAGAATTTAAGCCCCAGTAAACGGCGGTGGTAACTATAACCATCCTAAGGTAGCGAAATTCCTTGTCGGGTAAGTTCCGACCTGCACGAATGGCGTAACGACTTCCCTGCTGTCTCAACCACAGGCCCGGTGAAATTGCAGTACGAGTAAAGATGCTCGTTACGCGCGGCAGGACGAAAAGACCCCGGGACCTTCACTATAGCTTGGTATTGGTGTTTGGTTCGGTTTGTGTAGGATAGGTGGGAGACTGTGAAGTGGTCACGCTAGTGGTTGTGGAGTCGAAAGTTGAAATACCACTCTGATCGGATTGAGCACCTTAACCTTGGCCCATGATCTGGGTTGGGGACAGTGCCTGGTGGGTAGTTTAACTGGGGCGGTTGCCTCCTAAAGTGTAACGGAGGCGCCCAAAGGTTCCCTCAGCCTGGTTGGCAATCAGGTGGTGAGTGTAAGTGCACAAGGGAGCTTGACTGTGAGACTGACAGGTCGAGCAGGGACGAAAGTCGGGACTAGTGATCCGGCACCTACTTGTGGAAGTGGTGTCGCTCAACGGATAAAAGGTACCCCGGGGATAACAGGCTGATCTTCCCCAAGAGTCCATATCGACGGGATGGTTTGGCACCTCGATGTCGGCTCGTCGCATCCTGGGGCTGGAGTAGGTCCCAAGGGTTGGGCTGTTCGCCCATTAAAGCGGCACGCGAGCTGGGTTTAGAACGTCGTGAGACAGTTCGGTCTCTATCCGCCGCGCGCGTTGAAACTTGAAGAAGGCTGTCCCTAGTACGAGAGGACCGGGACGGACGTACCTCTAGTGTGCCAGTTGTCACGCCAGTGGCAGGGCTGGTTGGCTACGTACGGGAGGGATAACCGCTGAAAGCATCTAAGCGGGAAGCCTGTTTTGAGATGAGGTTTCTTTTGAGGTTCCCTCTAGACTAGGGGGTTGATAGGCCAGATCTGGAAGCGTAGTAATGCGTTAAGGTGACTGGTACTAATTTTACCGAGTAATAACAGTGTGTAACGAGCAAAAAATAAACATCTATGAACATCTCACCGCTTTTTGTTGTGGGTGATGGTTTAAATGGATAATGAGTGTTGCTTGCGTCTGCTGTGCAGTGTCTGGCATGGCACGCCTGTCACCGTGGGTGGTTGGTTGTGTGTGTTGGTGGTTATTGTGTCGGGGGTACGCCCGGTCCCTTTCCGAACCCGGAAGCTAAGCCCGATTGCGCTGATGGTACTGCACCTGGGAGGGTGTGGGAGAGTAGGTCGCTGCCAACCTAAAACTTAAATAATGATATGGGGTTGTGGTTAGTTGAAACAACGTGTTTCAACCGACCACAACCCCACTTTTTTTTATATGCGCATGTGTGTGTTTGTGTGGGGTGTTCCTGGTGGGGTGCGCCCCTCTTTTTTTGCCTAGGGTTGGGGCTTAGGGGCTGGTGATCCTAGGGCCAGGGGTGCAGTTGATCTTCAGGGGTGCGCGATGCACGTGGTACAGGGCGGGGTGTGGGTGGTGTTCTCGAGTTCGTGACTACGTAGACCCATGGTGGGGTGCCTGGGTGTGGGCCTTGTGGTGTAGGGGTTTTCGTCATCATGATTTCGTGCTGAAGGATTCCAGACACGAGAACACACCGGTGAGAGGGTCAATAAACTCCAGCTTTGACTACTCAGGTCCAGTACTTGGCGTCGATAGGCGTTATTGGTTTTGGAATGGGGCGGGAATAGTCTTCTGTGTTTATGCAAAAATCCTGTTTTTCGTGTTGAATGGTATAAGTAACGTGCCGTTCACCACTATCTTTGGTGCGGCTTTCCTAGTTTTCTGATTGGAAATGTATGACTGAGAACGGCCATTCGCTACCCGCTGCTCGCGCTAAGGGCCTTGTGAAAACCTATGGCCAAGGTGAGACTCGCGTCGTGGCCTTGGATTCTATTGATGTGGAGTTTGCAGCTCATCAATTTACTGCCATTATGGGACCTTCTGGTTCTGGTAAATCGACTCTAATGCACTGTATGGCGGGTTTGGATTCGATCTCTAGTGGTAGCACCTTTATTGGCGATACGGATCTTTCGTTGCTTAAAGATAAGGAGATGACGGCTCTTCGCCGTGATCGTCTTGGCTTTATTTTCCAGTCATTTAACTTGGTGCCCACTCTTACTGCAGCGGAAAATATTACGTTGCCGCGTGATATTGCGGGTAAGTCTGTCAATAAGGAGTGGTTTGATGAGGTGACGTCCCGTCTCGGTTTGACGGAGCGTCTGAGCCATCGTCCTTCTGAGTTGTCTGGTGGTCAGCAGCAGCGTGTGGCGTGTGCTCGTGCGTTGGTTGCGCAGCCGGAGATCATTTTTGGTGATGAGCCTACGGGTAATTTGGATTCGAATTCTTCGGCTGAGGTGTTGTCGATTCTCCGTACTGCGGTTGATCAGGATGATCAGACTGTGGTGATTGTGACCCATGATCCTCGTGCGGCATCGTATGCGGATCGTGTGGTGTTTTTGGCTGATGGTCGTATTGTCAAGGAGCTTATGCATCCGACGGCTGAGGAAATTTTGTCCACGATGGCAACCATTGAGGAGCTTGCATAGATGGGTTCGCATAGTACATCTACTGGCTCGAAAAACGCCATGTTGCGTTTGAGTCTGCGGTCGGTTGCGGCGCATAAGGTTCGTCTTGCGCTGACGATTCTTGCGGTTGTATTGGGCACGGCGTTTGTGTCGGGTTCGTTTATGTTCACGCAGTCGTTGAGCAATACGTTTGATTCGGCGATTGATGATCAGTTGGCGAATGTCGACGTTGTGATGAGTGGCGAGAAGGCACCTATGCCTCGCGGGCTTATCGACGAACTCCGCGAGGATAAAGATCATGTTGCGGCTGTCGCGGTTCAGGGTGCTACATCTGCGGTTCTGGCTACTGAGGATCGCAAGGCTATTCAGACTGGTGCGGCTTCTCCTACGATCGGTATTTTTTACGGTGAGGGCAGTGCAGCGACCACGCCGGAAAAGATCACCTCGGGTAAGGAACCTCATGAGGCTAACGAGGTGCTGGCACCGGAGAGTGCTGCTGAACTTGGTATTAAAGAAGACTCCACAGTGGTGGTCGTCGATGAGGCTGGCCAGCGTGAGGTAAAGGTTGTGGGTACGTATTCCACGGAGGCTACTGCTCATCCTGGTGTTAACCTGTTGATGGGGGAGAAGGCCTTTTTGGATCGTTACCAGCCGGAGTTTATTGGAACCATTTTTGTGAAGAAGGCTGATGGGTCTTCTGAGGATGTTGTTCAGTATCTGAAGGATAAGTACCCAGATTTCAAGGTGGATACGGGTGCGTCGTTGGCTGAGGAGCTGACTAAGACGATTAAGAAGGCATTGAGCTTTGTTAATTACTTCTTGGTTGCTTTCGGTTTGATTGCACTGCTGGTGGGCACCTTCATCATTGCTAATACTTTCTCGATGATTGTGGCGCAGCGTCTCAAGGAATTTGCGCTTATGCGTGCGCTGGGTGTTTCGCGTAAGCAGTTGACGCGGTCTGTGGTTCTCGAGGCCGTGATTGTGGGCATTATCGGTTCGGCGGTCGGTGTTGTTGCTGGCGCTGGATTGGTTAAGGTCATTCAGTTTGCGATGAAGCAATTCGGGATGGAGATTCCGAATGCGGGACTGGGGCTTTCTGCACAGTCGATTTTGGTGCCGCTGGCGCTTGGTACTGTCGTCACGATTATTAGTGCGTGGGCTCCTGCTCGTCGCGCTGGTGCGGTTCGTCCTGTAGAAGCCATGCGATCGACGGAAAGCTCGGCGGAATCTTCGCTTAAGGCGCGTACCATCGCTGGCGCTGTGGTGTTCTTGATTGGTTGTGCCGCAGCTGCGCTGGGTGCCTTTAATGATGGCCCTGAGACGAAGACTCGTGCCATTTTGGTCGGAATTGGTGCCCTGTTTGTGATCGTGGGTGTGTTCTTGGCATCACCTGCGATCTCTATTCCGGTCGTTGGTGGCCTGGGACGTATTGTTGGTGCACCGTTTAAGGCGGTGGGCAAGCTTGCGGCGACGAACTCGCGTCGTAACCCACGTCGTACGGCCACTACGGCATTTGCATTGACTCTGGGCATTGCGCTGGTCACCAGCATTGGTATGTTGTCGGCGACGATGAAGTCCAGCATTAGCGGATTGATCGACAGTGAGGTCAAGGCTGAGTTCATTTTGTCGGGCCCGACCAATGGTCGATTCCCTGTTCCTGCCGAGGCAGAAAAGAAGCTGAAGGACACCAAGGGTGTTGGGTCAGTTACTGCGTTGGAGGCTGCACCTGTTGCTATTGGTGAGGTGCCTCCGAATGCGCCGGAGCAGATGTTTAGTAGCCGCTTGATGTCGGGCAACATTAATACGGTTGTTAGTGTGGAGGAGCCGCAGGGTGATTTCAATTTGGATCAGCCGAACGTGATCGTCGCAAAGCAGAGCTACTTGGATGAAAAGAAACTCAAGATCGGCGATACGGTTCCGGTGATTGATTCCAACCACAATGAAATTGCTAAGGCGAAAGTTGTGGGAAGCTTCAAAGAGAGCAAGGTTTTGGGCAATGTGATTTTGTCGGCCAAGACTTTGGAGAACACCGGGGTACAAAAGACCACGAACTCACTGTTTATTAACGGTGACGGTTCTTTGAAGCCTGATGAATTGAAGCAGGAAATTGAGAAGGCCGTTGAGGATTTCTTGGTTGTTCGGGTTCAGACCGCCAAGGAGTTTGCTGGTGAGCAGGCATCTACGATTTCGCAGATGATGAATATCTTGTATGCGTTGCTCGGATTAGCAGTCATTGTTGCCGTGATTGGCATTATTAATACTTTGGCGCTCAATGTGATTGAGCGTCGCCAAGAGATTGGTATGTTGCGTGCTGTGGGTACGCAGCGTGGTCAAATTCGAACGATGATCTCTATCGAGTCGGTTCAGATTGCCCTCTATGGTGCCGTAATGGGCATTGTTGTTGGCTTGGGGCTGGGCTGGTCGTTCCTCAAGGTCTTGTCTAGCCAAGGCCTAGAAAACGTCAGTGTTCCGTGGTCGCAGATGGTGTGGCTCCTCGTGGGTTCTGCCGTTGTTGGTGTGATCGCCGCAGTATGGCCGGCACGCCGTGCTGCCAAGACACCACCGCTGGACGCGATCGCTGACTAGATCTGAAG
Organism: Corynebacterium diphtheriae; assembly: GCF_001457455.1. Classification (NCBI taxonomy): domain Bacteria; kingdom Bacillati; phylum Actinomycetota; class Actinomycetes; order Mycobacteriales; family Corynebacteriaceae; genus Corynebacterium; species Corynebacterium diphtheriae. The sequence goes on along the minus strand of NZ_LN831026.1, from coordinate 1,890,868 downwards.
TCCACACCATACGGCCACCATTCCACCGAGGATGGTGGCCGTTATGTATCCCAACAGCATTGCCCAACGTCGCTGCCGTATGAGCGTGCCGAGTTCCTTGGCAAGCGTGGACCAGGTGGACAATGCTCCAGCGAATCCGGTACCCACGGCTGCCATAACAAGGGGAGAGGCGTCTCTTACCACAGCTAGGACTACGCATGCGGCCATGTTGGCGATGAAAGTTCCCACGTAGGGGCCGGTCTTGGATAACAGGAAGCGCAGCATGCCGCCGAGTGCTGCCGCTAAGAATAGGGCGGGGATCATGCGGCGAACCGATCGCCGAGGAGCCATGCCGTAACGCAGCCGATGACTGTAACCGCAGCGTACAGGTAGGCGCCGTCGAACATGAGCAGCGCGAAGGCGGAGAAGCTGGTAAACCCGCCTAGGAACCCTGTTCCCCATAGTGGGTTGGGCCGAAGCCAACCCATGAGAAACGATCCGAGAAGGTTGATGCCTAGCAGCGCGAGGGGGGCGTCGATAAGCATGCTGAGCTGATAGCGAGAGATTGCTCCTAAACCAGCACCGAGTCCTACTAAAACGCACTGCATGGGTTGCGATTTTACTACGATGGTAGGCGTTAAGACTTTCGACTATGCGTTGCAGGAGCAGCTTCATGGCACACGAACGAGCAGGTCAACTTGCGCAGCCCCAGGACCTCATTGACATCGCTGAGGTGGTTACCGCCTATTACACGCGGACCCCAGACGCGGATAACCCAGATCAGCAGGTAGCTTTTGGTACCTCGGGCCATCGCGGTTCTTCGTTGGACACGGCCTTCAATGAGAGTCACATTCTTGCTATCACTCAAGCGATCGTGGAATACCGCGCGCAGCATCACATTGGTGGTCCGATCTTTATTGGCCGCGACACCCATGCGTTGAGCGAGCCCGCGATGATTTCTGCCCTTGAGGTGCTGTTGGCTCATGGTATCGAGGTGCTTGTCGACGACCGCGGCCGCTACACCCCAACGCCAGCTGTCTCTCACGCGATCTTGGCGTACAACGCGCAGCGCAGCGACTCGTCACAGTATTCCGATGGCATCGTGATTACGCCTTCGCACAATCCGCCTCGTGATGGTGGCTTTAAGTACAACCCACCCAACGGCGGACCTGCAGATACCGACGCAACCGATTGGATTGCAGATCGTGCCAACACCTTGCTGCGTGAGGGGCTTGTTTCTGTGAAACGCACCTCGGTTACAGGTGTGCTCGACCCACGTGTGCATCGCCACAACTACATGGAGAATTACATTGCTGACCTGCCCAGCGTGGTGGACATCGATGCGATTCGTAATTCGGGATTGGCTATTGGTGCCGATCCTATGGGTGGCGCTTCGGTGGACTATTGGGGTGCGATTGCAGAGAAGCATTCGCTTAACCTCACTGTGGTTAACCCGCTTGTCGACGCCACCTGGCGTTTCATGACCCTCGATACCGATGGCAAGATCCGCATGGACTGCTCGTCGCCAGACTCGATGGCCTCGCTGGTGCATAACCGCACGAAGTATGACATCGCTACGGGTAACGACGCCGATGCTGACCGCCACGGCATTGTCACACCTGATGCGGGACTGATGAACCCTAACCATTACCTCGCCGTGGCCATCGACTACTTGTTCTCGCACCGCCCGCAGTGGAATTCTTCCACAGCAGTGGGCAAGACCTTGGTCAGTTCCTCGATGATTGACCGCGTGGTGGCCGATCTTGGTCGCAAGCTGGTGGAGGTGCCTGTGGGCTTTAAATGGTTCGTCCCTGGACTTGTCGACGGCTCCGTGGGGTTCGGTGGCGAGGAATCAGCCGGTGCATCCTTCCTTCGACACAATGGCACCGTGTGGTCGACTGACAAAGACGGCATTATCTTGGATCTGCTTGCCTCGGAAATAACAGCAGTGACTGGAAAGACTCCGTCGCAACGCTACGAAGAGCTTGCCGCTCGTTTCGGTTCTCCTGCCTACGCGCGTACCGATGCGCCAGCTACCCGTGACCAAAAGGCAGTGCTCAAGAAACTCTCGCCCGAGCAAGTAACCGCCACTGAGCTGGCCGGTGAGGCGATCACCGCAAAACTTACCGCTGCACCTGGCAATGGTGCTGCTATCGGCGGACTGAAAGTGACCACTGAAAATGCGTGGTTTGCGGCACGTCCATCCGGAACTGAGGATAAGTACAAGATCTACGCGGAGTCCTTCCTCGGAGCGGACCACCTCGCGATGGTACAGCGTGAAGCACAGAATCTCGTTTCTGATGTTTTGTGATTAGACTGGCCAAGGTGACTGAGGTGACTAAAACTTCAAAGAAGCGAGTGTCTTTACACCTTGTGCTTGACTGCATAAGCGCATTCGCGCGGTTCTTCATGGCATATATTTGGCTCGCCGCCGGTATATCCAAGCTCAACAACCGCATGGAAACAGCCCAATCGATCATGGCCTATGAAATCTTCACAGATACGTGGTCGAATGGGCTGGCCAGCGTGATTGGCCCCCTAGAAATCGCTGGTGGCGTGCTGCTCCTGTTCGGTATTTTCTTGCGCAAGGCAAGTTGGATCTCGGTCACAGTTCTTGTCTTGTTCATCGCTGGTATCGCACAGGCTTGGGCACGCAACCTTGGTATCGACTGCGGCTGCTTCGGCCCGCAGGGGCTAGGGGAAAATACCGCACGTGACTACGCATTGATTATTCTTCGTGACATTTTCTTTATTGCGCTGTCGTTGTGGACTGTCTATCGTCCATTTAAGAAATTTGCGCTCTACGCATAATTGTTCTGTAGCATGAGCTGCGATAAATAAACCAACCCAAGGTGAAAACGTGAGTAAAAACGCTGGTTCTAGGAAAATTCAGAACCCAACCGAAAAATCCAATGGATTTCTGTGGGCTCTTTTGGCACTACTCGTCGTGGTTGTTGCCGTTGTGGCCTATGTTGTTGTGCAGGGCAAAGCACACCAAGCTAACAAATACGCTGACTATGACAAAGAATCTGTCAGCTTTACTGGTAGCGTGACCGACTCTGCCATTGTTCTCAAAGCGGATAACACTAAGAAAGACGCGAAGAATATCGACTTCTACGAGGACTTCTCGTGCCCACACTGCGCCGAGCTTGGCGAGGTCACCGATGGGCCAATGAAAAAAGCCATCGAAAACGGTGACATCGTTGTCAACCTCCGCATTTTGAACTTCCTTGATCGCGATGGCGGTGACGGCAACTCCACCAAGGCTGGTGCCGCAGCCCTCGCCGTGGCACAAAGCGGTGACTGGGAAACCTACTGGAACTACCGTGCTTTGCTCATGAAGGAGCAAAAGAACATCTACGGAAAGTGGGGCGATAACGACTTCGCTGACGTTGCCAAGAGCCTTGGTGCATCTGATGAGGTAACTCAGAAGATCCGCGAGGGCGGCGCCAAGGAAGACTTCCGTAAGTTCGCCGAGGCTAACTCTAAGAAGCTGGAGAAGGACGGCGGCAACGTTTCCTCGCCACGCGTCTTTATCGACGGCAAGGAAGTAAAAAACGGAATCGAAACCTGGGTTGAGCAAGCAACCTCTTAAAAACCGCCCGTGATGTGCTGATTTTGTCCATCATGCTGTACTGCAGTAATATCAACCGCGAACAAAGATCTTTGATCTTAGTTTGTCGGGGCTATGGCGCAGCTGGTAGCGCATCACACTGGCAGTGTGGGGGTCACGGGTTCGAATCCCGTTAGCTCCACCGACAACCCCTCACCAAAACAGCAGGTGAGGGGATATTTTTATGCCTGGGTGGGGTTTGCTGTGGGGGATACGGTTCTAATCACGCACATGCCGGGTCGAGCGAAGGGCTCGAGTATGAAAGTGGTGTTGTTACCAGTTATTTCGTTCAAGATCCCTCTATGCATTGTGCAAACGACTTCGGGATGGCGAACGGCGGAGTCGAGCACTGGGCAGGTGAGTAACTGGATTTCTGTTCCTGCTTGGGTGGGGGCGAACCCATATTTTTCTAGGAGATTGACCACTTTGTCGACTTTGGTCGCGCCGGGTAGGGGGCCTTCGTCACGGACCATTTGACTGCCGAGCGCAAGAGCGCGTTCTTCGGGGTGCGGTTGATTGGCAATGTAGTGACTTAGAGATCGGACAAAAGAGGTGTGTGCAATGAGTGTGGCGTTGCCTGCGAGAGCCCGAAGTCCCTCGGGGGTGATGGAATAGAGCTGTGCTGGGCGTCCTGCGGCGCCACGTTTTTGAGTCGCTGAAATATAGCCTGAGTTCTCCAGAGTTTTGATGTGTTGGCGAGAAGCGTTGGGGTGGCCGCCAACCATGCGGGAAATGTCTGTCAGTGATATTTCTGGCCCTAGGCGTGCGATTGCTTGGGCTACTCGTTCTTGTGCTGGTGTGAGGATTCCCGGGCGAGACTGCCGTGGTCCCATAGTTTTCTCACTCATGAATCACTCCTTTTTCTTTTTTACATATCATATGTAAAATATAGCTGATCGCCAATGTTGCCATATTTACCACCGTGCTGGAAGGGGGCTTGTGTCAGTGAGTTCTTTACGTAGGCCTTCCTCAAGGATCTTCCTATTGGTTGGTGGCATCGCCAATCTGCTTATCGCGCTCAATGCAGCCCTCCTTAAACTGGGGGTGTGGGCGCCGGTGGATCAGGCTGATGGAAACACTCACGGCTATGTAATGGTCATCGGCTTTTTAGGTACTCTTATCTCCCTCGAGCGTGCTCAAGCTCTTGCACACAGAGCCCCACGGCATCGATGGGCGTATCTCGCCCCACTATTGTTGGGGATAGGGGGAGTGGTTTTAGGTGTCGGTGGAACGGGAACGTTGGCCGCTGTTATCGGCCACTTCCTTATGATCGAAGGCGCGCTTATATTTTGCGCCATTCACTGTGCGTTATACCTCCGCACACACGGCATGATCGCCGCAGCGCAGATTCTTTCTGCACTGAGCCTTTTTATTGCGACTGTTTTGGTTTTGTTGTGGGACATTAGCCAACTGTTTTTTATTCTTGCGGCGTTTGTAATAGTGACTATTGCCGCGGAACGTGCGGAACTCGCTCAACTACGTATGGGCCCCCGCGCAGCACCTACGCTTTTAGTAACTTCATGTGCTCTGGTTCTCACCTCGGGGATAGCGCTGATATGGCAGTCGGTAGGAAGTAGATTTTTCGGGGCTGTTCTGCTCATTATTGCCTTGTGGCTAATTAGGGATGATGTTCCTCGGGTATTTATTCGAAGAACTGGGCTGCAGCGGTTTACTGCAGGGGCCCTTCTTGCAGGGTACGTTTGGCTTATCATCGGTGCGCTGGCTGTAGTTATTACTGCTGCTCCGGCGGGAACGATCTTTTATGACCTGGTTATCCATGCAATCTTTGTGGGGTTTGCTATGTCCATGATCATGGCCCACGCGCCGATTATTTTTCCCTCGGTGCTGGGGCTTCGTGTCCCGTTTGTTGCTGCCATGTGGATTCCTCTTGTGGTCCTCCACATGGGTCTTAGCATCCGAGTTGTTTCCCAAATTTTTATAGGGCAAGGGCATGTTTGGATCCTCGGTGCGGTGACGAGTGCGCTTGCGATCCTTGGGTTCTTAGCCACGACGATAACTGTCATAATTCGCACTGCTATGAGGCGATAACTTATGGGCAACAATAAAAATTATCGAAGCCGCGGTAGAGTTCGTCGTCTCCGCGATTTCCTTGCCTTAGCGTGGCTTCTCGCAGCTCTAGCTGTAGTGCTACTAGGAGATTCGGTTACCGCACAGCGTTGGGTACTTATTCACCTCATAATGCTGGGGGCAATGAGTCACTCAGTTCTAGTTTGGTCAGAGTACTTTGCTCGGACTCTTACTAGGACTGTGGTCACAGAAGGTCATACTGCTGCAGCTCGAATGGCGCTTCTTGCCCTAGGCGGAGTGTTTATTGTCATCGGTTACCCATCGAACTGGCCATTTGTCGTGTTAATCGGTGCGTTATGCGTTATCACCTCCACGATATGGCATGGGTGTCATATTTTTGTACTCATGCGACGCGCTCTACCAGGGAGATTTAAAAAAGTAAATCAGTACTATTTGTGGGCGTCGACAATGCTCCCGCTTGGTGCAACTGCGGGTGCAATCATGGCATTTGGAGTCACTGATGAGTGGCGAGGTCGATTAATTCTAACCCATCTTGTGTTCAACTTCTTGGGTTGGATTGGGCTGACAGTGACTGGGACATTGGTGACATTCTGGCCCACGATTGTGCGCGCACGCATGCACGATCGGTCGGAAACCTTCGCTCGTCAAGCATTGCCGTTTCTTATCGCAGGTATCACTACCCTTGCTGGCGGGGCGCTTGTAGGAATACGTGCAGTATCCATTGTCGGTTTTATGCTCTATATGTGTGGGCTTGGTTTATGGTCGCGGTTGTTGTGGGCACCGCTACGTGCTAAAGGACTACGCGATATCGCCCCTGCATCGGTTGCGGCGGCTTTGTTGTGGGCCGGAATTGGATTGGGATGGCTGGCGGCTGTTCTTGCACGCGCTCGGTCATGGGCGGACATCCCTCAACTCACGTGGAATATTCCGGCGGTACTTGTTGGTGGTTTTGCACTCCAACTGCTCATTGGCGCCTTGTCTTACCTCATACCCATGCTTTTTGGTGGCGGGCCTGCTGTTTTGCGCGCAATCACTAAAGCCTTGAACACAGGAGCCACATTTCGAGTACTGGTGACCAATATTTCGTTATTAATATGGCTGATGCCGATTGCGCACTCAGTAAAAATCTCCGTGGCCATCCTAGGAATCATATCGACAGCAGCGTTTATCCCGATTCTGGTTTATTCGATGGTAGTAGGAATTCGAGAAAAGCGGCTCGTGGGCAGTAGTGAACAGCTGCCATCTTTACAACAACCATCATCGAATTTACTGAAGGGTCCTTCCCATGGAGACTAAAGAATCAACGTGGAGTGCTATTTGGGCGGTAGGCGGAGTCGCCGCAATTATGCTCGCCATCCTTGCTGGTCTTGGATACGATACAGTTCGGACCGCTTTGATGACACGTCAGGAAGCTACGGTAGCCGCTCCTGTGAAACCTACTGGAGAAACCACCGAAGTCACGGTTGTAGCAACAGAAAATATGAGTTACGAGCCTTCAGTTGTTGAGGTTCCAGTGGGCAATGAGCTAATCATCAACTTAGTGAATAATGATCCGCACAATGGTCATGACCTCGTAGTTGGTGATAAGAAAACTGATCGAGTCGCGCCGGGGAAATCCACCACATTAGACGTTGGATTAATCACTGAATCAATGACGGGCTTTTGTTCTGTTGCTGGGCATCGGCAGATGGGAATGACCTTGCGTATCAACGCGGGGAGCCATGCGCATCATCAGCATGGTTCGCTATCTGAACATTTTCATCAGTCGACACGGATTAGTGCTCCAATATCTCCAGTGTTGTCGCCCCTAGAACAGCGAACGACGTCTGTTACCCATGAGGCTACCTTCACTGTTTCTGAGGTTCCGCTAGAGGTTGCTCCTGGTGTATGGCAGACTAGGTGGACGTTTAATGGTTCTGGTGTTGGTCCTACGCTGCATGGAAAAGTGGGAGACAAGTTCCGGATAACGCTGGTCAATAACGGAACCATTGGGCATTCGATTGATTTCCACGCAGGAGAGCTTGCTCCGGATGAGAAGATGCGCACAATTGGACCTGGGGAATCACTTATCTATGAATTCACTGCAGGGCGCGCTGGAATATGGATGTACCACTGTTCGACGATGCCAATGGCAGCCCATATTGCCGCTGGTATGCATGGCGCGGTTGTAATCGAGCCTGTAGATCTTGCACCGGTGGATAAGCAGTTCGTTTTGGTCCAATCTGAGGTTTATGTTGATTCGCCAGCGTCTTCACCACAGGAAGCAACAGAGCTGCGTTCTGAGGCGATCGGATCTGAACCGCCAAACTACACGGTGTTTAACGGTATTGCTTTCCAATACGATCAGGAAAAATTAGATGTCAAAGTTGGTGAGCGGGTACGTTTTTGGGTGCTCGATGCCGGTCCTAATGTTCCACTTTCTTTCCATATTGTAGGTGGTCAGTTTGATACGACATGGACGGAAGGTGCATACACCCTCTATCGCGGTTCAGGAGGGATTGCGGGAACACATGGCGTTGGTCATGATGGTGGTGCGCAAGTCCTGCCTTTGCTCCCAGCCCAAGGGGGTTTTGTCGAATTGACTTTTGATGAACCGGGTAATTATGCCGTTGTTAATCACCTGATGAGCGAGGCAGAACGTGGCGCTCGTGGCACGGTACGAGTAACTAAATAGGGCTTGAAAAATTTATCTATTTTGAGGAGGAATACAGTAATGTCACTACCAATTTCGGAAAAGAAAGGTGGCTGCGGCTGCGGTCACCATAACGAGACTCCAACTCTTGATGCTCGCGATCTGTCACCGGCTATCCGGCACGGTGCAATTTTAGGTGCAATTGGCCAGCTGCAGTCGGGGTCTTCAATGGATCTCATAGCGCCTCATAATCCACTTCCACTTCTCGAACAGGTCTACGAACTATTTGGTGCATCCGTGGAAATTACATACGTGAGTGAGGATCCGTGGACGTTGAACTTCGCCAAGTCCTAGAGTCCTCATATGGGGTAAATGTCACACGGTGACGTAGATCCTTGCCATGATGGGGATTATGAGCGATCCAATTACCATTCTTGATTCATCTGATTCGTTGTCTCGATTGTCGTCGGAGTCGGTGGGCCGTCTTGTTGTGCACCGCAAGGATGATCTCGATATTTTCCCCGTAAATTTTGTGCTTGATTATTCTGCTGAGCAGCCTCGGGTGTATTTCCGCACGGCTGAAGGCACCAAGCTTTTTAGTGTGAACCTCAATTCTGATGTGTTGTTTGAGGTGGATCGTTTTGATGATGCAGAGGGCTGGTCGGTGGTCCTTAAGGGTAATGCGTATGTGGTTCGCGATACTGAAGAGGCTCGACATGCGGATACGCTCGGCCTGAAACCATGGCTGCCAACGTTGAAGTACAACTTTGTGCGTATCGACGTCCGCGAGGTGTCTGGCCGAGCGTTCGTATTTGGGGAGGAACCAGAGCGCTACTAGTGCCACCAAGTGTCATCGGGTTCGACGGGGAGGTGGCGTTTGTGTTGGCCGATTTTCCAGAGGTGCTCGATGCGCTGTTGTGCCTCGGGTGAGACTTCTTCGTTTCCTTCGATGTAAGCGTCGATCTCTCGGTAGGTTACGCCGAGTGCTTCTTCGTCGGGAAGTGCTGGGCGATCCTCTTCGAGGTCGGCGGTGGGGACTTTTTCCCATGTGGATGCTGGTGCGCCGAGGTGTTCTAGGAGGGCGGCGCCTTGGCGTTTGGATAGTCCTGCAAGCGGGAGGATGTCGGCGCCGCCGTCGCCGAACTTTGTAAAGAATCCGGTGACGTTTTCTGCTGCGTGGTCGGTGCCGATTACGAGTAGTTTCTTTTCGCCGGCGAGTGCGTATTGGGCGATCATGCGTTGGCGGGCTTTGATGTTGCCTTTATTGAAGTCGCCTACGTCGTGAAGCCCCAATGCTTGGGCGGTGGCGCGGGCGGCTGCGTCGGTTGCCTCTTTGATGTTGATGACCACGCAGTGGTCGGGTTGGATAAATTCTAGGGCGATGCGGGCGTCGTCTTCGTCGGCTTGTATGCCGTAGGGGAGGCGGATTGCCCAGAATTTGGCGGGGTAGCCGGCTTCTCGTAGCTGTTCTACTGCGAGCTGTGCGAGGCGGCCTGCGAGGGTGGAGTCTTGTCCGCCGGAGATCCCTAGCACGAAACCTTTGGTGCCAGAGTGCTTGATGTAACGGGTGAGAAAGTCGACGCGGTTGCGGATTTCCGTTGCGGGGTCGATGGTGGGTTTAGTTCCAAGTCGGTGGATGATGTTGTTGCGCATTGGGGAAGTAGTCATGGTGTAATCTTATGCACCAAGTGGCACGGTTTGGCATTTGGTCGTGCTATGGGATAGTATTGTCCCTCGTGTCATGGCAGACTTTGTTGGAGTCTCGCCGTCGTAAACTGTAAAGCCCGTTCAAGGCTTTCGTGGAGAAGAAAGGAGCGCCCGATGAAGGTCCGTAAGTCCCTTCGGTCGCTGAAGAACAAGCCGGGCGCTCAGGTTGTGCGTCGTCGCGGCAAGGTCTATGTGATCAACAAGAAAGACCCACGTTTCAAGGCTCGTCAGGGCTAATTCGTGTTATAACTTCAAAGACCGTCACCAAGAGGTGACGGTCTTTTTGTTATCTCTGCAATGGGCTCCTATTCCGCTTTGATTCGAGTGATCACGTTTTCTGCGGAGATCAGGCACATGGGGACTCCAACACCAGGCACGGTGGTGCCGCCAGCGTAGTAGAGGCCTTTGACTTTCGATGCCATGTTTTTGCCTCGGAAGAACGCGGATTGCATCAAGGTATGTGCCGGTCCGATGGCACCGCTAGACCATGCGTGGTAGCGCTCGGAAAAGTCGGCAGGCCCAATTGTTTTGGTGACCACGATGCGCTCGTCGAGGTCGCTGATACCGGTCCATGTGGCGATCTGTGCAATTGTTGCGCGGGTGATTTCTTCGACTCTTAGGGAGGCGGTGTGGTGGTAGGTGTTGCCGTGGCCGAGGGCATCGTTGGCGGGGACGGGCACGAGGATGAAGAGGTTTTCGTGTCCTTCGGGGGCTGCGTCGCTGTCGGTTGCTGAGGTTTTAGAGATGTAGATGGATTGTGATGCGTCGAGTGGGCGGGAGGGGTGTGGCCCGGAATAGACGGCGGCGAAATCGGGGTCCCAGTCTTTGCTGAAGAGCAGATTGTGGTGGGCTAGTTCGGGTAGGTGCCCGCGCACTCCTAGCATGATGAGTACGGTTCCAAGGCCTGGGTTGCGTTTGCTCCAGTAGTTTTCGGGGTAGCTGCGCAGGTGGGGTGGCAGCAGCCGAGTTTCGGTGTGGTGGAGGTCTGCGGCGGAGACGACAACATCGGCATTGAAGGTGGAGGTTCCGTGGGGGCCGGTGGCGGTGATGCCGCAGGCGCGACCGGATTCGATGGTGATGTCGGTGACTTCGTGTTCGTAGTAGAACTCCACGCCGGCTTCGCGGTCGATTTTTTCGATGGCGGACATGATGGCGGCGAATCCGCCGCGAGGGTAGCGTACGCCTTCGACAAGGTCGGTGTGGCTCATGAGTGAGTAGAGTGCGGGCGCTTGGGTGGGCTGGGTGGAGAGGAACACCGCGGGGTAGCTCAGTATTTGTTGCAGGATGGGGTGTGGGAATCGGTTGCGTACCCACGTATCAAGTGAGCTGCTTAAGAGTCGCGCAAGGTAGGGGAGTCGGCGAAGGATGTCGGCGCGCAGGAAGTCGCGGGGGTTGCTAAAAGTGGTGTAGAGGAAGTGTCGCAGGGAGAGGTGGTACATGTCGGTGGCGTTGCGGAGGTAGCGTTGTATTTTTTTGCCGGCGCCGGGGTCGAGGGCGTCGAAAAGCGTTGCGACGTTTCCCACGCCGCTATCCACGTCGAGTGTTGGTGAGCCTTCGGGGAAGAGCCGGTAGGCGGGGTGGAGGTCGACAAGCTCGTAGGCCTGCTCGGTGGTGGTGCCCATGAGCTCAAAGAAGCGGTCATAGGCTTCGGGCATGAGATACCACGAGGGGCCGGTGTCCCAGCGAAAGCCGCTGTCGGTGAGTTGGCCGGCGCGGCCGCCAGGGGCGTCGAGTTTTTCAAAGACGCGCACGTGGTAGCCCTCGCGTGCCAGGAGTCCGGCGGTGGCAAGACCTGCAACACCGGCGCCAATAACAATTGCGTGTTTAGCCATGTAATGCTCTCCAAGGGGCTCGGGTGATGATGGCAATTTTTTGGGCTTTGGGAATACGGATCCGAGTGTGTGTGACTTCGACTGCGGAGGCCTCCTGGATGCGGTCGGTCAGCGCTGTGAAGAGGTCTGCGGCTGCTTGGACGCCGACGCGGGCGTCGAAAGGCAGGAGTGGGATGTAGTGGTACGCGGCGGCGAGATCGGTGCGGATGTCGGCGACGAGGAGGGCCTTGGTGGCGTCGGTAAGCTCGCCGGTTAGTTGTGGGAAGTAGTTGCGTCCGAGGACGTGGGTGTCTTCTTCAAGGTCGCGCAGGAAGTTGATTTTTTGAAAGGCGGAGCCGAGACTGCGCGCGCCGTGTTCCATCATGGTGCGCTCATGCGGGCGGGGGTGTTGTTCCACGAGGAAGGCGTCCAAGCACATAAGGCCTATGACCTCGGCGGAACCGTAGACGTATTCGTTAAATTCGGCGGCCTCGTAGTTTTGTTTGTGCAGGTCGTTGCGCATGGAGGTGAAAAATGCCTGCACGTGTTCAGTTTTAAATTTGCAGCGCCGAGCGCTTAGCGCCCAAGCGTGGAGGATGGGGTCGGCGTGGAATCGCTGCGTGGGGGCGGCAAGTACGGCTGCTTCGTAATCGTCGAGGAGCTGGGAGACGGCGTTGGGTTCAAGGCCTGCCATCTGTGCTGTGCCGTCGACGATTTCGTCGGCGATGCGCACCATGGCGTAGAGGTTGCTGATGTCTGTGCGGATGCGACCACGCAGGAGTTTTGTGGCTAGGCCGAAGCTGGTGGAGTAGCAGCTGATGATTTCGTGTGCTGCTTTGCATGCCGCGGTGTCGTAGCGAGAGAGGAATGTTTGCCGGTGGTCCACGTGTCCTGATCCTATCAGCAACGCCAATATAACAATCTGATAACGCCCGTGCTGGGCTTATGTGGATGCGTTGTGGACGAGCTGGGGATATACGAAACGGCTCATTTTGCCGCCGCTGGGTCCAACCTCAACATGTAGGGGTCCGGCGCGCCTGGTTGCTGGGGGTTTGCCGAACGGGGATACTAGATATTGTGCTGGTTGCGGAAAAGTACCACAAAGTATAGTGTCTTTTCATGTCGCCGAGAGCAATCTCGTTGCCTCGGTAATCTCATAATTTGTTAAGAAATAGGAAGTTTGCGCTATGTCTATCACCGTGTATACCAAGCCAGCTTGCGTCCAGTGCAACGCAACCAAAAAGGCTCTCGACCGAGCAGGATTGGATTACACCCTCGTAGATATCAGCGTCGACGATCAGGCTCGCGACTACGTCATGGGGCTCGGATACCTGCAGGCACCTGTCGTTGAAGCAAACGGCGAACACTGGTCGGGCTTCCGTCCTGAGCGCATCAGCTCCTTGGCAGCACAGGTAGCGTAGCGCCACACACCACTTTGTGCCGCCACGGCAGCAACTGGGCTGTTCCGTCGGCGGCTTTCCTTATGTCTATATAAAGGAAGGGATATCGGCGAAATGCTGGTTGTCTATTTCTCTTCGGCCACCGAAAACACCAAACGGTTTGTAGAGAAACTGGGATTTCCGTCCCAGCGCATCCCACTGACCAAGTCCGACGCCCCGTTGCGTATCGACGAGCCCTACGTACTTGTGTGCCCAACGTACGGCGGGGGAGCGTCGATAAGCGGAAACAACACAAAGCCGGTACCCGTTCAGGTGATTAAATTCCTGAACAACGAACACAATCGCAGTTTTATCCGCGCGGTCATTTCAGGAGGAAACTCCAACTTCGGCCTCGACTTTGGCAAAGCTGGGGATGTGATTTCGCAGAAATGTTCGGTACCCTATGTGTATCGATTTGAACTCATGGGCAACGACGAAGATGTCAGGCTAGTGCGCGACGGTCTGCGAGAAAACGCGGCAGCACTAGGCCTTGAAAAATAACTGAATAATTTTCCCCTATCCATCAAGCAATCTTGTAAGGATTTGTCTCGTGAATCAATCCATGGGAAGGCACGTTGCTGAGCCAGTTTCCCGCGCTGAGCAACTCGACTACCACGCACTGAATGCACTGTTGAACCTTTATGACGCAAACGGGCGAATCCAATTTGATAAAGACCGCGAAGCGGCCAACCAGTTCTTCCTGCAGCACGTCAATCAAAACACAGTGTTCTTCCACGACCTGGAAGAAAAGATCGAATACCTCGTAGAAAACAACTACTACGAGCCAGAAGTGCTGGACAAGTACTCTTTTGCAGACATCAAAGACCTGTTCAAGCAGGCCTACGCGCACAAGTTCCGCTTTAAGTCATTCTTGGGTGCCTACAAGTACTACACCTCGTACACGCTCAAAACCTTCGACGGTCGACGCTACCTCGAGCGCTTCGAAGATCGCGTGTGCATGGTGGCACTAACGCTTGCCGACGGTTCCATCGAGCTGGCTCGTAACCTCGTTGACGAGATCATGACCGGACGTTTCCAGCCGGCAACCCCGACCTTCCTTAACTCCGGTAAGGCACAGCGCGGCGAACCAGTATCGTGCTTCCTGTTGCGTATCGAAGACAACATGGAGTCGATCGGACGTTCCATTAACTCCGCATTGCAGCTGTCCAAGCGTGGTGGTGGCGTGGCGTTGCTGCTGAGCAACCTGCGTGAATCCGGTGCACCGATCAAGAAGATTGAGAACCAGTCTTCCGGTGTTATCCCTGTGATGAAGCTGCTCGAGGATTCCTTCTCCTACGCTAACCAGCTGGGCGCACGTCAAGGTGCAGGTGCGGTGTACCTGAATGCTCACCACCCAGACATCTTGAACTTCCTGGACACCAAGCGCGAAAATGCCGATGAGAAGATCCGCATTAAGACATTGTCGCTGGGCATTGTGATCCCAGACATCACCTTTGAGCTGGCTAAGCGAAACGAAGACATGTATCTGTTTAGCCCCTACGACGTCGAGCGCGTCTACGGTAAGCCATTTGCGGATATCTCTGTCACCGAACTCTATGCCGACATGGTCGAAGATCCGCGTATCCGCAAGACCAAGATCAACGCCCGTTCGTTCTTCCAAACGATCGCCGAGATCCAGTTCGAGTCCGGTTACCCGTACATCATGTTCGAAGATACCGTTAACCGCGCCAACCCCATCGAAGGCCGGATTAACATGTCTAACCTGTGCTCGGAGATCCTGCAGGTCAACTCGCCATCAGTTCTTAATGCCGATCTGACCTACGAGCATGTCGGCGAAGATATCTCGTGCAACCTTGGCTCCATGAATATCGCTATGGCCATGGATTCCACTGACTTTGCTAAGACCGTGGAAACCGCGATTCGTGGTTTGACCGCGGTGTCCGAGCAGACCTCTATCGATTCCGTGCCATCCATTAAGAAGGGCAACGATGCAGCTCATGCCATCGGCCTTGGCCAGATGAACCTGCACGGCTACTTGGGTCGTGAGCATATCTTCTACGGATCAGAAGAAGGCTTGGACTTTACCAACGCCTACTTTGCCGCCGTGTTGTATCAATGCCTGCGCGCTTCTCACAAGATTGCTGCGGAACGCGGCCAGCGTTTTGAAGGCTTTGAAACTTCCGACTATGCCGATGGCAGCTACTTTGATCGTTTCGATCCAGCTGACTTTGCGCCGAAGACCGCAAAGGTTCAAGAGCTATTTGAAAACTCCACCATTGTTGTGCCAACAGCGCAAGACTGGGAAGAGCTCAAGCAGTTGGTCATGAAGGACGGCTTGTTTAACCGCTACCTTCAGGCTGTGCCTCCGACGGGTTCGATCTCGTACATCAACAACTCCACCTCGTCGATTCACCCGATCGCCTCTCGTATTGAGATCCGTAAGGAAGGCAAGATCGGTCGTGTGTACTACCCAGCGCCGCACATGGATAACGACAACTTGGAGTACTACCAAGATGCCTATGAGATTGGCTTTGAAAAGGTCATTGATACCTATGCGGTAGCCACCAAGTATGTTGACCAGGGACTGTCGTTGACGCTGTTCTTCAAGGACAACGTGACAACCCGTGACATCAACCGCGCGCAGATCTACGCATGGCGTAAAGGAATTAAGTCCCTGTACTATATTCGCCTCCGCCAAGTTGCCCTTGAGGGTACCGAGGTCGAGGGTTGCGTATCCTGCATGCTATAAAAAAATCCCCCTCGCGGGGGATTTTTCGTAGAAGCTTGCTGGGGGAGGGGATTAACGCTCTCCCAGTTCGGCATCCATGCGAAGCAGTCCGGTGCCGGTATCTGCCATGCGCAGACGATCGAGGATTTCCTTCACGGTTGCTTCCTCTTCGATCTGCTCTTGCAGGAAGCTATCGATCAGTGGGCGAGAATCGTGGTCCTTCACGGACATGGAAAGATCTGCGAGTTCGCGGATCATGCCAGTAATCTTCTGCTCGTGAGCGAGGGATGCCTCGAAAGCTTCGATAGCGGTAGCAGCATCGAGCTTTGGAGGTGCGATGTCGCCGATCTGTGGGCGGTAGTCGCGGTTCAGAAGATGCTTGGAAAATGCTGCTGCGTGATCGAGCTCTTCCTTGTGCTGCTTCTTCATCCAGCTGCTCATTCCGGTAAGGGAAAGATCATCCAAGATGTAGGAGAGCTGGAGGTAAACCATGGAGGCTTCCAACTCGGCGGTGATTTGGTCGTTTAGTGCTGCTGCCAGCTTATCGTTGATGCTCATGCCACTAATGCTAAAAGTCCGCTAAGGAACTGTCAGCTTAAGATAGCCCAGCATAACTGGGGTTTTTGTGTTTGGGTTCCCTTGCTTAACTGAAAATTTTTCAGCTCGAATAATTGCTTTGCGTTTGTCTAAGTGAGCTGGTTGAGTGGCTAGATGTGGTGAGATATGCCACGTTTGCCCGCAAATGGAAACCAGTCGCCAATAAACATAGCCAAACCAAACCACCGACCATAAAGTGTGTCGAAAGTCACATTTTGGGTCGGTGGTGTAAGCTCAAAAAGACTTGCCAAAAAAGGAGTGTGTAACAACCTGTGACTACGTACAACGCATACTTTGAATCTCATCCAAAGCCGGTAGCGGCTATTAACTGGAACTCCATTCCAGATGAGAAGGATCTTGAAGTTTGGGATCGTCTGACCGGTAACTTCTGGCTTCCAGAAAAAATCCCAGTATCTAACGACATTAAGAGCTGGAACACCCTTAATGATCTGGAAAAGCAGACCACCATGCGCGTGTTCACTGGCCTGACATTGCTGGATACTATTCAGGGAACCGTTGGCGCTGTGTCGATGCTTCCGGATGCCGTGTCTCTTCATGAGGAGGCCGTGTATACAAACATTGCCTTCATGGAAAGTGTTCACGCAAAGAGCTATTCCAATATCTTTATGACTCTTGCGTCCACGCCAGAAATTAACGACGCCTTCCGTTGGTCTGAGGAAAACGAAAACCTGCAGAAGAAAGCGAAGATCATCCTCTCTTACTATGAGGGCAATGATCCGCTGAAGCGCAAGGTTGCATCCACCTTGTTGGAGTCTTTCCTGTTCTACTCCGGCTTCTATCTTCCAATGTATTGGTCCAGCCACGCCAAGCTTACCAATACCGCGGACATTATTCGCTTGATTATTCGCGATGAAGCGGTCCATGGCTATTACATTGGCTATAAGTTCCAGCAGGCGCTGCGTAAGGAAACTCCAGAGCGCCAGGCGGAGCTGAAGGAGTACACCTTCGACTTGCTCTACGATCTCTATGACAATGAAATCCAGTACACCGAGGACTTGTATGACGATCTTGGCTGGACCGAAGACGTCAAGCGCTTCCTGCGATATAACGCAAACAAGGCGTTGAACAACTTGGGTTACGAGGCACTGTTCCCGGCGGACGAGTGCCGTGTTTCGCCGGCAATTCTTTCTGCGCTGTCGCCGAACGCTGATGAGAATCACGACTTCTTCTCAGGGTCCGGTTCTTCCTATGTGATCGGCAAGGCTGAGAACACCACGGACGACGACTGGGATTTCTAATTCCATGAAAACCGCTGTGCAACTAATTTAGTTGTGCAGCGGTTTTCTTTGTTCAACCTTTAGGTTGATCGCGGGTGGGGGTGAAATCAGGGTCACATTGCTGGACTCAAAAAATTGACTTTTCGCCCAAAAAATGTGGCGATAGTCACCCAATAATTAACATTGAGGGGGAAACTCCAGCACAAAGGCGTTACGACGCCTCCCTGACTGCTGGATCACAGTTTGCAATGTTAATAGTGTGAAACGTGGTTCTAGGGTAGTGGCTGGATTAGTGCCATAGCCTGCCATAAGATGTCACAGTGTAAATCTGGTCACCTCATACCCGCCGTGGTATGAGGTACCCACAAGTCAGGAGGATCGTATGACCGCTGTGGCGCCGAGGCTCGAAAATTATGCCGAGCCAACAAGGCCCGCACCAACCGGTGGTGCCCGCAAGGGAACGCTGGCGTGGAAGATGCTGACCACAACTGACCACAAACTACTGGGCATGATGTACATCGTCATGTCCTTCGTGTGGTTCTTCGTTGGTGGTTTGATGGCTCTGCTTATTCGTGCCGAGCTCTTCAGCCCAGGACTTCAGTTCCTGTCTAACGAGCAGTTCAACCAGCTGTTCACCCTTCATGGAACCATCATGCTGCTGGCCTTTGGTACGCCAGTGGTGTGGGGCTTTTCTAACTATATTTTGCCATTGCAGATCGGCGCACCTGACGTGGCATTCCCACGTTTGAACGCTTTTGGTTTCTGGATTACCCAGATCGGCGTCGTCGCAATGCTGGCAGGCTTCCTCACCCCAGGTGGTGCAGCAGACTTCGGCTGGACGATGTACCTGCCTTTGGCTGACTCCATCCACTCCCCAGGTGTGGGCGGCGACTTCTGGATCATCGGCGTGGGTGCAACTGGTGTCGGTACCATTGCTTCCGCCGTGAACATGATCACCACCATCCTGTGCATGCGTGCACCAGGTATGACCATGTTCCGTATGCCAATTTTCTGCTGGAACATCTTCGTTGCTTCCGTCATCGTTCTTCTGATCTTCCCACTGCTCACCGCAGCAGCTTTGGGTGTTATGTACGACCGCAAGCTCGGTGGACACATCTACGATCCAGGTAACGGCGGTGCCATCCTGTGGCAGCACCTCTTCTGGTTCTTCGGCCACCCAGAGGTGTACGTCCTAGCACTGCCATTCTTCGGCATCGTTTCCGAGGTCATCCCAGTGTTCGCACGTAAGCCAATGTTCGGCTACATCGGTCTGGTTTTTGCAACCTTGTCCATCGGTATGCTTTCGATGGCTGTGTGGGCACACCACATGTTCGTTACCGGCGCAATCCTGTTGCCATTCTTCTCCTTCATGACGTTCCTCATCTCGGTTCCAACCGGTGTGAAGTTCTTCAACTGGTTGGGCACCATGTGGCGCGGTCACATCTCTTGGGAAACCCCGATGACTTGGACCATGGGCTTCTTGGTGACGTTCCTCTTCGGTGGTCTGACCGGTATTATGCTGGCATCCCCACCACTGGACTTCCACATCTCTGACACCTACTTCGTGGTTGCACACTTCCACTACACCCTCTTCGGTACCGTGGTATTTGCTTCCTACGCTGGTGTGTACTTCTGGTTCCCCAAGATGACCGGCCGTATGTTGGATGAGCGTCTGGGCAAGATCCACTTCTGGATCACCTTCGTTGGCTTCCACGGCACCTTCTTGGTTCAGCACTGGGTTGGTAACGAGGGCATGCCACGTCGTTACGCCGACTACCTCGAGTCTGACGGATTCACCACCTTGAACCAGATTTCTACCGTGTTCTCCTTCTTGCTTGGTGTCTCGGTTATCCCATTCATCTGGAACGTGTTCAAGTCCTACCGCTACGGTGAGATCGTTACTGTCGACGACCCATGGGGTTATGGCAACTCCTTGGAGTGGGCTACCTCTTGCCCTCCTCCACGCCACAACTTCACGTCGCTGCCACGTATCCGCTCCGAGCGTCCTGCCTTCGAGCTGCACTACCCACACATGGTGGAGCGCATGCGCCGCGAGGCTCATATTGGACACCACTGAGCCAGTGAACAAGCGATAATCTGATCGCTTTCTGACTTTGAACGAGGACCTAAGTTTTCCTAGGTCCTCGTTTTTGTGTTACCTAGTACAGGGGTGTTAATGGGATATGAGTCACAAATCATGCAACAATAGCGAGGTGACTCTTCCAATAACTTCAGTGCCGTTGCGCCAAGACCTCACCCCAGTTGTTATTACGGTGACTGGCGCTGACCGCCATGGTGTTACTGCTGCAACTTTCCGTGTTCTTTCTGCGAACAATGTGCAGATTTTGGACGTGGAACAATCAAAGTTCCGTGGATTTTTGAGCATTGCCGTTTATGCCGGAATCAAAGCCTCGATGATCGATTCTGTTGAACAGGGGCTTCGCGACACGTTGAGTGTGCACGGTCAGTCTGTTTCGCTTTCGGTGGAGTCTCGCACTGAGGTTTCACGCCCTCGTTCGACCCACGTTGTGGTGATCTTGGGTAATCCTGTTGGTGCTGAGGACATTTGGAAGATCGGTCAGACTATGGCTGATTTTGGTGCCAACATTGATGGTATTCGAGGGATTTCGGATTACCCTGTTACCGGTCTTGAGCTGCGCGTGACTGTGGCGGATCCTGCCCCCGGTGCGGCAGAGCCGTTGCGGAAGGCGCTGGCTGCCTTGACAACCGAGTTGGGCGTTGACATCGTGATCGAACGCGCTGGTTTGCAGCGCCGCTCGAAGAGGTTGGTGTGTTTTGATTGCGATTCCACATTGATCACTGGTGAGGTCATTGAGATGTTGGCCGCGCATGCTGGTAGGGAAGAAGAAGTTGCGGCGGTCACCGAGCGTGCGATGCGCGGCGAGCTTGATTTCGAGGAATCTCTGCGTGAGCGTGTGAAGGCGTTGGCTGGGTTGGACGCTTCTGTTATCGACGAGGTTGCTCGCGATATTGTGCTTACCCCTGGCGCGCGTACCACGATTCGCACCCTGAAGCGCTTGGGCTATAAGACGGCTGTGGTTTCGGGTGGATTTATCCAAGTTTTGGAAGATCTTGCCCAGGATTTGGATCTTGATTATGTTCGGGCAAATACCTTGGAAATCGAGGACGGCAAGTTGACGGGCCGCGTGATCGGTAAGGTAGTGGACCGTGCGGCTAAGGCAGAGTTCCTGCGTGAGTTTGCCGAGGATTCTGGGCTTCGGATGTATCAGACTGTTGCTGTTGGTGATGGTGCGAATGATATTGACATGATTTCGGCTGCAGGCATGGGCATTGCGTTTAATGCGAAACCAGCGTTGCGAGAAGTCGCCGACACCTCGGTTAATACTCCTTTCCTTGATGAGGTCCTTTATATGTTGGGCATCACGCGCGAAGAAATCGATGCTGATGGGGAGTCTCGTCGCGTTCCTTTGGAAGCGCATGAGTAATTTACGTATTGCTTATGACCGTTTGCGGTCGATGTCGCGGACGGAAGAAAACCCTACTGTTCAGGCCATGCAGATTGCTCTTCATATTCCGAAGAATGATCCTCCTGCCCGTTCCGAGATTTTGCAGGCTGCAGCTCAAGCGGTTGTTGCTTGCTGTTTGAGTGAGGAATCAGTGACAGATGAGTGGTATGGCAACCGATTGCAGCAGTGGTATGACCATCGGATTCGGAAGGTGGCGCGCCGTGGTAGGAACGCTGCGTGGGAACGCGTGACGACGCTCCCAGGGGTTTCTTCGGTTTCTGGTTCCGCGGAGGCTCGTGCTTTTGTGCCGGGGCCTGTGGATTCGGTGGATCCGTTGTTGAAGAAACTGCAGATTTCTCATACCGATGTTCCTTTTGATTCGCCTGCCGATCCCACTGAGGGGCCGGTGTTGTATGTGGATCGTGGTTTGGGCATGTCTGTAGGCAAAACGGCAGCCCAAGTTGGGCATGGGTCGATGCTTCTTGCCGCAGCGCAACCTTTTGAGTGGGTTGAGCGTTGGGCAGACCAAGGCTACCGCCTGAGCGTGCGGGAAGTTGATTCTGATGTGTTCCGTAAAGCAGCAGAGCAGCCGGGTGCTGTTCATGTGATTGATGCGGGTTTTACAGAAGTTGCTCCTAGCTCATTGACGGTTGTGGCGTTACCTATGCCGCTTTTTTGATTTTCTTTTCTCTGCGTTGCCTAAACGTTTGCCCCGCTAGCACCCCTTCCGGTGTGGTAACCACCCTACGATCACCGATCTGCCACGTCACCACACCACCGGCACCAATCTCACAATCGACCCGACGAGACGTTTTCACATTGTGATGATGCCGACATAAACACTGAGCGTTAACCGCACCGGTAACCCCACCGAGATCATATTCTTCAACATGGTCAATATCGCACCACTGTGCTGGCACCCCACAACCAGGGAAACGACACACCCCATCACGTCCTTGAATAAACCTACGCATTGCCTCTGTAAACCGATAACCAGTCGACACAGCCACATCAGCGTCACCGAGCACACGAATAACAGGATGCTCAGGCACCTGAGGCAGAGCTGTTCCCTGCGGGGTGTAGGTGATCCCGGTGCCGGTGTCATAGAGGTTGATCACCACACTGGTTTTATCTTCTAGGAGAAGTTGCAGGGCTGTGGAGTCATCGCAGCTATGAGTCTTTTTGATATTGCGCAAGGTGGTCTCGAGTAGTTCTGCGACACCGGCGTGGATGAGGGCGTCGATGCCTGCGAGTCCGTGTCCGGCGTCGTAGATGTAGACGTATTGTTCTGGTTTTCGGGTGTTGTCGAGGTGGTAGCCGAGGTGGGTGATGGTTTTGCGTAGGAATCGGGTAATGGCCCTGGTACTGGGGATGGTTTGTGCTGGTTGGGTGGGTGTGAGCCAGCGTGTCAGGTGGGTGTCGATGGCGTCATAGTAGGTGGTAGGTAGTGCGGAGATGATTCTGGTGATGGTGATAAGTCGGGTGTCGTCGAGGTGCCAGAGTTGTTGGTAGAGGGTGTGGAGTTGTGGGAGTTGGGTGAGGTAGTAGATGGCGTCGAGGTGGTCGCAGACGTAGCGTTGGGTTTTGCCGATGCGGGTGGCGATGTCTGCGGTGTAGGTGTCAACGTCGTCGTTGTCATCGGGTTGTAGGCTGTGCCAGCGGTAGTAGTCGAATTGGATGCGTAGTCGTTCGGCGCGGCAAAGTGGGTCGTTCATGTCGCAGTGACTGTAGAACGGTTGTGTGGTTTCTCCTGTGGTGTTCATGATGTGTAGCCCCCTGGTTGTTCATGGTGGTTGCGAGTGTATCGCAGGGACTTGACACCCGAAAGAGCATTCGAACAAATGGGGGTAACTTAAGAAGTGATCGAGTATATTGCTAAATCATAGATGGAACCGCGATGAAGTTCGGCTTTATGTGCGATACCTTCGAAAGTTGCTCCAGCGCGCTCAGTAGCACGTCTTGAGGCAACATTTGAAGTACGTATTTTAATTTCGACGCGGTGAAATCCGACTGACAACGCGTAGTTGCTTACTAGCCTTACAGCCTTCGGCATAATGCCGAGGCCGCGGGCGTGGGGGTGAAGTGAATAACCAATATCGACGCAAATGGGGGACTGCGCACGCAGCTCGATAGTGCCTAGGTAGATGCTGGGCTTATCCGCAGTCGCGATTGCCCATCGAACAAGAGAATCGGTGGGAACTGAACTAGAAGAAATGAACTCTAGGGCGTTTTCCACAGTAAAAGGGGAGGGGATTGTTGTGAAATTACGCATAGCTGGATCTTGGGCCAGCTCAACTAAACGAGGTGTGTCTTCGATCTGGAGTTTTCGCAAGATAAGCGACTTGTTACTCAGAATGGGAAGGTCGTGTGTTGGCCACATTTTACTTTTGCACCAATCGTTTCAAAGCGCCTTGGACTACAGAAGAATCTGTTGTGCGCCAAAAAGCAGGCAGAGAGGACAAGAAGAAAGAACCGTAACGCTTCTTTACAATGCGGGTATCCAAAATTGCGACGACTCCGCGGTCAGTGACGTGGCGCAGCAAACGGCCAGCACCTTGTGCCATGAGCAACGCCGCATGCGTAGCAGCAACTTCCATGAAACCGTTACGGCCATCGGCATCAGCTGCTTCCTTTCGGGCTTGCAACAGCGGATCATCAGGGCGTGGAAATGGAATTCTGTCGATAATCACCAAGGAACACGATTTACCAGGAACATCTACTCCCTGCCAGAGGCTCAATGTGCCAAACAAACAGGTGTTTTCCTGTTTGGAGAACTGCGATACCAAGGCCCCCGTCGAGTCATCGCCTTGGCACAGGACATCGAAGGGCAAGCGCTTGCGCATCTCTTCGGTAGCTTGAACAGCTGCGCGTTTAGAAGAAAACAATCCCAAAGTGCGCCCGCCCGCCGCCATAATCAGATTGTAGATTTCGTCGAGTGTTTCCGGAGACAGCCCATCACGCCCTGGATCGGGGAGATGGCGCGCCGTGTACAAAATGCCCGACTTTGCTGGATCAAAAGGCGTACCGGCATCGAGGGAATCCCATGTTCCTTTAGGCAAACCCCAGCTAGCAGCCATGGCATTGAAATTACCGCCGATGGTCAACGTAGCCGAGGCCAAGACCACAGTGTTTTCACCGAAAAGGCGCGTATGCAGCAAACCGGCGACCGACAGTGGGGCGACTTTGAGCATGACGCCTCGACGCTCATCGTGGATGACCCACACTACGTCATCGTGAGTGCTGGGGTCTTCGGCTTCGAACACCTCCAAAATACGGACGACGGAATCATGCTGGTCGTTCAGGTGATTAGACAGGGACATGCGTTCGGCATGCCGTTCAGGATCGTTTGCGGCCTCGCCGTCGGGAGCGTGGCTGACTTGATCGCGCAGGGACCACAAAGCGTCGCGAAGGGATACCAGCTGGGACCGCAACGAATCGGGAAGATCAGTAATGCGACCAGACTCAATGGTCAACATCTCGTCTTCCCACTCTTTAGCGATGTCAACGACTTTTTCGTCTTTGCCATTAGCACCGAGTTTGCCGGCGCGTCGTGCAGACATCGACAACGCTGTCACACCGATTTCATTGGTTGCCACTGCTGTGATTCGGCCGTCGAGCTCATGAGCCTCATCCACGATCACAACATCATGCTCGGGCAATACATTGACCTCGGACAAAGCATCAATCGCCAGCAATGCGTGGTTGGTTACGATCACATCTACCTCATGTGCCTTTTTGCGGGCTCGTTCCGCAAAACAGTCTTCACCATGAGGGCAACGCGAAGCACCAATACATTCTTGAGCAGAAACACTGACTTGGCGCCACGCCAAATCAGGAACACCCGGTTCGAGGCTATCGCGATCACCGGTTTCGGTGTCATTGGCCCATTCGTGGATACGAGCAACGTGCTTTCCCAACCACGAGATGTCTTCTTCATCAATCAGAGCATCTTCTGGGCCTTCAACTGCTGCAATTTTGTTCATGCAAAGATAGTTCGCACGACCCTTCATGATGGCAAAGGTTGGGCGACGCTCCAACAAAGGCTCCAAAGCGTCCGCCAGACGTGGCAGATCGCGGTCAACGAGCTGGCGTTGCAAGGCAATCGTTGCTGTAGAAACAACGACTGTGGTGTTGGTGGCTTGCGCATGCCGAATTGCCGGAACCAAATAAGCAAGCGACTTGCCCGTGCCGGTCCCAGCTTGAACAGCCAAATGGCGTTCCGTTTCCAAAGCGTTGGTCACGGCGTTGGCCATCGAAACTTGGCCTTTACGCGTAGAACCTCCCAATGCAGCAACAGCTGCACTGAGAAGTTCGTCAGTGGAAACTACCAATGGGGAAACGGAGCTCATGCCGAATATGGTACGGCGTGGCAGCTAAAAGTTACTGATCGAATCCCACATGGCGAGTTGCCAAGACAGGTTCGTCTCGGCTTAAAGCCAATCCTTCCCAAGGGATGGTGACGAGTTGCTGGGCCAAGTAAGCACGGGATTCTTCCAAAGTAGGAAGCCCCTCCACGACCACGCCATCACGCATGAGTGGGATGGTGAGCTCTACCGACGTGAGAGTGCCAACCTGGGGGACTGGATGTTCATAAGGGAACACGAGTTCTTCCACAGCGGTTCCAGACGCACGGTGAGTACGGGCTGCACGCTTAGCGCCACCGAGCATTCCTTTGCCACGGGAGCGTTTAGAAACAGGATTGCCATCGACTTCCACCAGTTTGTACACCATGCCAGCAGTAGGAGCGCCGGAACCAGTAACAACAGATGTGCCAACACCAAAAACATCGACTGGATTGCCGCGAAGACCAGCGATGGCATATTCATCAAGATCGGAGGACACCACAATTTGAGTGTTATGAGCACCAAGATTATCCAACTCTTGACGGATCTTACGGGTCATCACGCCAAGATCGCCGGAGTCGATTCGTACTGCGCCGAGCTCGGGGCCAGCCACCTCGATTGCATTGCGCACACCTTGAGCAATGTCATAGGTGTCGATGAGCAAAGTAGTCCCAGTGCCCTGGGCTTTCACCTGAGACTCGAAAGCACTCTTCTCATTGGGCGTGCCATCCTCGTTAACATGCAAAAGCGTCCACGCATGGGCCGCCGTTCCAGAACCTGGAATGCCATACCGGTGCACGGCTTCCAAATTGGAAGTAGCACTAAAACCTGCAAGATAGGCTGCACGGGTTGCAGTGACAGCTGCGTATTCGTGAGTTCGACGAGAACCCATCTCGATAATGGTACGGCCATCGGCGGCGGTGACCATGCGAGCTGCTGCAGTTGCCACGGCGGAGTCTGCATTCATGATGGACAAGATGACGGTTTCGAGGATCACGCATTCGGCGAAGGTGCCACGAACGGTCAAAATGGGGGAATGTGGGAAGTACAGTTCGCCCTCGCGGTAGCCGTCGATATGTCCTGCGAAGCGGTAGTTACGCAGGTATTCGAGGGTGGTGTCGTTGAGGAATGTCAGGCTGGCAAGCTGAGCTTCGGTGAAACGGAAGTTTTGAACAGCTTCGAGTACACGGGGCGTACCTGCGACAACGCCATAGCGGCGCTCGTTAGGAAGACGTCGACCGAAGACCTCGAAAGTGCATTGGCGCTCTGCGGTGCCGTCGGCAAGCGCTGACTGCAACATGGTCAGCTCATACATGTCGGTGAGAAGCGCAGTGGATTGATTATGAGTCACGACTCACAGCTTAGCCCCCGAAACAACGTGACGGTGGCAATACCTACTAGGCTGGTGAACTATGTATGGCGCGACGAATAACGTGAATGCCCCTGACGTGGTGCTTTCTTCACCCATGGCTACCCCCTCTCTTGATGAGGAAATGGCCGTCGAAGTGGCATCCAGTGAGAATCTGCCGTGGATGTGCATCGTGTGGGACGACCCAGTCAACCTGATGAGCTACGTCACCTATGTGTTCCAAACAATTCTCGGATACAGCAAGAAGAGAGCCACAGAGCTGATGATGCAAGTGCATACCGAAGGCAAAGCTGTGGTTTCTTCTGGTGAGCGAGACAAAGTAGAAGCCGACGTGAAAAAGCTGCACACAGCAGGTCTTTGGGCCACAATGCAGCAAGGCGGCTAGGAAAGGACAAACCGGCGTGGAAGCCTGGAAAAAGAAAAAAGGCCTGTTCAAGGGGGCTCGGTATCAATGTACGCTCGAGCCAATTGAGCGGGAAGTGCTGGGAAACCTAGCGGCCAACATATCGGAAGTTCTTATTTCGCGAGCACAGTCGGCACCCAAAGACGAGCTGGCAGAGTTAACTGGCATGGGTGGTGGGCATACTGAGGCACCGGAAGACCCAGGTCTTGCGCGGCTGCTACCAGATTTTGAGATGCAAGGCGATGAAGAATTCGACGGTGATAATTCGTTGCTGCGAAGTCTTCACGAAAACGACATCACGCGCGCCAAGCTCGCCAACCTGCAAACCATTGGCCAAGCGCTCGGGCCGGACGGCAGTGTGTTTGTCACCGTCACCGAGGAGGAAGCCCAAGCGTGGGTGGCTGGCCTCAACGACATTCGCCTGTACCTAGCTTCGAGTGAGGTACAGGATACGGAAGATCGTGACGCGCTCGTCGAGTGGCTTGCTTTTGCACAGGAATCCCTGCTCACGGCAATGATGGGGTCGCTAGATTAATGGGCGGGCTTATCGACGTCCTCGGCGTGCTCGTCGGCCACCGCAGCCTTGGCGATACGGGCTGCACCGTGGTCGTAACGCCTGAGTCTGCAATCGGCGCTGTAGATGTTCGCGGTGGCGGACCAGGTACGAGAGAAACAGATCTGTTGGAGCCGCACAACACAGTGCAGCGAGTCCATGCCGTGGTGCTATCAGGTGGATCAGCGTTTGGTCTTGCCACCGCGGATGGTGTGATGCGCACACTCGATTCGCGTGGCATTGGGTTCCCCGTGCCCGGTGGGGTAAGCGTGCCCATTGTGCCAGGGGCTGTGATCTTCGATCTACTAGTAGGGGATCCGTACCACCGGCCAACGGCTGCCGATGGTGAAGCAGCAGTCCACGATGCTTTCGATGGCGGTTCGGCCACCGCAGTGGGCTCGGTTGGTGCTGGCTGCGCTGCTACCGCAGGTGTGCTCAGGGGCGGGTTTGGGCAGGCGTCGCAACGCGTGGGGGATTATGTGGTTGCCGCTGGTGTGGTGGCCAATCCAGTGGGTTCCGTGGTGGATCCACGCAGCGGCCGCCTGTGGGCTGATCCTGACGTGCGCGTAGATCCGGAGAAGTTCTCCCAGCTCAAGGGCCTAGAAACTAAGCTCAATACGACCATTGGTGTGATCGCCACTGATGCGCCGGTAACCAAAGCACAAGCGCAACGGCTCGCCATGGTCGGCCACGACGGGATTGCTGTGGCAATTCGACCTGCCCACTCGCCGTTGGACGGGGACACGCTGTTTGCTATTTCGACGGGTGACGGCGCTGGTGTGGACGTCGATACGCTGGCACAGCTATCGCGCGCAGCGGCGGAAGTGGTAGCCCAAGCAATCGTGTCCGCAGTGGTCAACGCAACATCGGCATACGGGATGACAGCACTATCGGAAATCGCGGTGGTCGAATGAAAACAGGCGTGCTTGCAGCCCTCGGCTACGTCATAACAATCTGGGCCGTCCACATTGTCAA
Source organism: Corynebacterium diphtheriae (assembly GCF_001457455.1). Lineage (NCBI taxonomy): Bacteria > Bacillati > Actinomycetota > Actinomycetes > Mycobacteriales > Corynebacteriaceae > Corynebacterium > Corynebacterium diphtheriae. The sequence continues at coordinate 1,861,983 of NZ_LN831026.1, read as the reverse complement.
TATCGTCTTCTTTGGCGGCTACCTAGCGCAGATCCTCGGCATCCATCCGCTAGATATCCCCAGCGTGTGGCATATTTTCACCTCGCCATTCATCCATGGCAGCCAAGCCCACCTCATGGCCAATACTGTTCCCGGCGCGATCTTCGCGTTCTTCGTCGGTTTGTCTGGCAAGCGGGCGTTTTGGGAGGTTGCGTTTATCGTCGCTGTGGTTGGCGGCTTAGGCACGTGGATTTTCGGCGGGATCGGTACAAGCCATATTGGTGCATCGGGAATGATTTATGGCTGGCTGGCGTATCTTGTGGTGCGAGGAATTTTTAATCGCAGCCTCGCACACGCGGCGCTAGGCGTGGTCTTGGCGTTTATGTATGGCGGCTTGGTGTGGGGTGTGCTGCCGCTGGAGCCTGGGGTGTCGTGGCAGGCACACCTGTTTGGGGCTGTTGGCGGGGTAGTGGCGGGGGCTGCTATTTCGTCGGATGATCCGAAACCGCGTAGGAAGGAATTGCAGTGAATAACGCACCGATTGGGATTTTCGATTCTGGTGTCGGCGGACTGACCGTTGCGCGAGTGATTATGGAGCAGCTGCCCAACGAGTCGGTGATTTATATCGGAGATACCGCTAACAGTCCGTATGGGCCAAAGCCTATCGCCCAAGTTCGGGAGTTGTCGCTGGCTATCGGCGAGGAATTAGTGCGTCGTGGCTGCAAGATGATCGTGATTGCGTGCAACACGGCAACGTCGGCGGCATTGCGGGACCTTCGGGAGCGTTTCGACGTCCCCGTCTTAGGCGTGATTCTTCCCGCAGTGCGCAGGGCTGTCTCAACAACCCGCAACGGAAAAATCGGTGTGATTGGTACAGAAGGCACCATTAAGTCGGGGGCGTATCAAGAACTATTTGCGGCGAGCCCCTCGGTTGAGGTGCATGCACAGGCGTGCCCAAGTTTTGTCAGCTTTGTAGAACGTGGCATAACGTCGGGCCGGCAGATCTTGGGGGTTGCGCAAGGATATGTGGAACCTCTGCAAGCCGCAGGCGTGGATACTTTGGTGCTCGGGTGCACCCATTACCCGTTGCTGACGGGTGTGATTCAGCTGGCGATGGGCGATCGCGTCACGTTGGTGTCGTCGGCAGAAGAAACTGCGAAGGACGTTTTTAAAACGTTGAGCATGGCAGACATGCTGGCCAGCGAGGATTCCACACCAGTTCGGACATTTGAATCGACAGGGGATCCGGTGCTGTTCGCACAGTTGGCGGAGCGGTTCTTGGGGCCTCATGTGACGAACGTGGAAAAATTCGCGGGTATGTAATGTGCGTTCCTTGTGTTCACTTTTTACATCAAAACGTGGCAATGTTAGCAGCATGAAGCTGACCATTCTCGGAAGTTCTGGAAGCGTAGGTGCGCCAGACAATCCTTCCTCCGGCTACCTCATTCAGTTCGAGAATTCCCCGAGCATTGCGATGGACTTTGGCCACGGTGTGATGGGTGAACTCCAACGGATTCAAGATCCTAACGACGCCCACGTGGTGTTCTCCCACATGCACGCCGATCACTGCATGGATTTCCCTGCACTGATGGTGTGGCGGCGATTCCACCCCACCCAACCCGCGCCGGGTCGAAACCTCTGCGGGGGCCCGAAGGATGCACCAGTGGTGTTGGGTCGTCTGAGCAGTAATTCCATTGACAAAGTGGATGACATGTCGGATACGTTCGCGTTCATCCCATGGGAGCCTGGCAAAGAAGAGATCTTTGGTGCAGTGACCATCACCCCATGGCCGACGATTCACCCGATTGATTCCTATGCGCTGCGCCTAAAAGAAACCCGCACGGGGAAAGTCATCGCCTATTCCGGTGACGCCGCCTATGCGGAAAATCTGATTGATTGTGCACGTGACGCTGACCTGTTTTTGTGCGAGGCTACATGGGGTGCCACCAGCGAAGGTAAGGCCCCAGACATGCACATGAGTGGCGCAGAAGCTGGCCGTCTCGCGCGGTTGGCGGGTGCGAAGAAACTCGTGCTGGTGCACATCCCACCATGGAGTGATACCAATGAGGCGCTTGCTGCGGCACGCGCCGAATTTGACGGCGAGGTTCTCGTCGGCGAGCACGGTCTGGAGCTGACAGTGTAGCGTAAACCGTATGACTGATTTTTCTCGTGCAGACGGCCGCGCCGTCGACCAGATGCGTACTGTTAAAATCACCCGCGGTTTTACCTCAAACCCAGCCGGCAGCGTTCTCGTTGAATTCGGCAACACTCGCGTGATGTGTACCGCCTCCGTTGAACTCGGTGTTCCTCGCTTCAAGCGTGACTCCGGCGAAGGTTGGCTCACCGCCGAATACGCCATGCTGCCTGCTGCAACCGCTGAGCGCAATGCTCGCGAGTCCATGCGCGGCAAGGTGAAGGGCCGCACCCATGAGATTTCTCGTCTGATTGGACGCTCTCTGCGTGCCGCTGTTGACCTTGGCGAGCTTGGTGAAAACACCATCAACATCGACTGCGACGTTTTGCAGGCCGACGGTGGCACCCGTACCGCTTCGATCACCGGCGCATACGTGGCCCTTGCCGACGCCATCGCTGTGCTCAAAGAACAAGGCGTAGTCCCTGGTAATCCTCTGAAAGCACCAGTAGCTGCGGTGTCTGTCGGCGTGATCGATGGCCAAGTGTGCCTCGACTTGCCCTATGAGGAAGATTCCCGCGCGGATGTGGACATGAACGTGATCATGCAGGGCGATCGCTTTGTGGAAATCCAGGGCACCGGTGAGCACAACACCTTTGATCGTGATGAGCTTGCCGTCATCTTGGACTTCGCGCAGAAGGGCTGCCAAGAACTGTTCGCCGCACAGAAGGCAGCCCTAGAACAGTGAAAGTACTCGTAGCCTCCAACAATGCCAAGAAGCTCGGTGAGCTACGCACCATCTTGGAAAACGCAGGTCTGAGCAACGTCGAGGTAGTGCCGCTTTCTGCAATCGACGCCTACGACGAGCCCGTGGAAGACGGCCGCACTTTCGCCGACAACGCCCTAATTAAGGCCCGTGCGGGTGCACACCACAGTGGGCTTATCACGATTGCCGATGACTCTGGGTTCGCCGTTGAAGAACTCAACGGAATGCCAGGGGTGCTGTCTGCTCGCTGGTCTGGGCAACATGGCAATGACGCAACCAACAACGAGTTGGTGCTTGCTCAGATGAAACATGTCCCAGAGGAGCGTCGACACGCGGCGTTTGTGTCCGTCTGTGCGCTCGTGACCCCCGACGGCGACGAACACATCGTCGAGGGGCGCTGGGAAGGTCGCATGCTCACCGCACTCCGCGGCGCCAACGGCTTCGGCTACGACCCCCTGTTCGTACCCGCCGAAGAAGACGCAGCCGGCACTGGGCGCACCTCGGCAGAAATGAGCCCGGCGGAAAAGAACGCCATCTCACACCGCGGTAAAGCGCTTCAACAACTCGTCCCCATCATCGCGGGATATAACGCATAAAAAATGTGCTGAGGAATTGATCTCCTCAGCACATTTTTTAATCACGATCCAGCTGGAACGTCTCAGTGACATCCTTACGACGCCAGTGCTCCACAAAGAAGGACAAGAACGGCACCACGCCACCCAGCGCTGTGACTAGCCACTTCACTGGCGACCAACGTGCCTTAGTGCCCAAGTTCAACGACGTAATCAGGTAAACGATGTAGAACAAACCATGAACCTGGGCGATGTACTTCGCCCACTCAGGGATTTCCATCTGGAAACCGTACTGGCATACCATGCGGACAACCAGCACGAGGAGCATCACACCGGTTGCCCATGCGGCGATCGAAAAGTACCGCAAAGCTTGGGCTACACGACGCTTACGCTCAGGGTGAATGGTTGGGGTAGTCATGAGAAAAGAAAACTCCTTTATTGTTTCCTATTGTTTCCGGCGTTCAGGCTGATTCAAACGATTGAATTCCTCCACAGTGAGTTCCCTACGCTGAGGGAGGAAAGACTCATCGATTTCCGTAGGCGATTCGCTATCTTTCGGCCCGAAAAGCTCATCGTCACCCAACAAACGCTGGTTCTCATACTCTACAAACTTGCGGTACGCGTAGACGAAAAAGCCACCGAAAAACGGCCACTGGATGGCATAGCCCAAATTCTGGAATGTGCCAGTGCCAGACTGGAACCGGGTCCACTGCCACCACGCCAAGCCGAACGTGCAGGCCACCAAGACCGCTAAGAACAAAACATGCCACAAGCGGATCTTAAAACGGCGAGATTGTTGGTCAGGGCTAGTACTCACAACCACTAACCCTACCGCGAACCGCCGGAAAAGCCACGAGGGGGAGGATTTGCGCTAAGCATTCCAGAACGTATATTGTTTGTCCCATCAACGCGCCCGTGGCGGAATTGGCAGACGCGCTGGATTTAGGTTCCAGTGTCTTAGGACGTGAGAGTTCAAGTCTCTCCGGGCGCACAGTAACACAGCACCGTCTGAATTGATCAGGCGGTGCTTTTGTTTTTCCCTGTTGCTCCAAGACCTCGAACTTATGAACACGAAAACCGCAGGACGCGAAAATCACCCGAAATTGTCGTCCTGCGGTTTTCGTGTTCTTGGATTCGAGTTCTCGCCTGTATGCTATTGGGTTTTCTGCGACCTGCGGAAACAGGCGGCACGTGGGGAGGTTTGCCCTAAACTGCCCGTGGTGACGCGTCAACACCTAATTCTTGGCGTTACCATTGCTGGCATGAGTATTTCTCGGCATCTGGATCAGTATTTGAGTGAACGTGGTTTGGTTCAGCGCGCGGAAGTTGTACCGGAGGACGGGTGTCAGGAGTTTTTGCCGGCGGATCGTTGGTTTGGCGACATGCCGGAGGGTGAAATGGTGGAAAATGACACGCCGCAAAAATATTTTTTTGACGAAAGTACTGGCGATGTTATCGATCAGGCGCGGTCGATGATCGAGGACCTTTTTCGCAGCTAGAAAGGTTTGTGGGCAAAACTTTACCGTCGAGGTAGAGGATGTGTGGCGGGCTATCCCAACCCAACCTGCCCTGAAAAAGATGACAGTTTCCTCATATTTTGTGGCATATTAGTCTGGCAAAAGTTTTTAAGGCAGAACCTTCTTCACGATGGTCCGTAATTACAGGAGAGACAATCAGGTGACTGAACACAGCATCTTTACCAGCCATGCGGGCGCCTCTAGGTTGATCGACAACCTCGAAGAGCAACCCTTCGCCTTGGTATTTTCCGGTCAAGGGTTCGACTGGCTGGAAACGTTGCGCACCTCTGTTGAGCAGGGCGCCGCACGCACTCTCGCCCCGATCATCGACGAGGCCGCTGAGATCCTCAAGCCTGCCGCAGGGTACTTGGCTCCGTGGCAGCCACAGGGATTCAAGCCGATTGAGTGGGCTCGCTCGGAGTCGCTGGCGTTGGATACGCAGGCGGCGTCGTTAAGCGTGCCGGGCATTGTGGTCGCACAGCTGGCAACGCTGGACCAGCTGGAAAAGCAGGGCTTGGACCTGGACAAGGCTGTGGCCAGCATTGGGCATTCGCAGGGAATTTTGGGTGTGATGGCCCATGCGGATCTCACTCGCGCAGCCGAAATCCTTGCGATTTCCCAGCTCATTGGTGCTGCGATTGCACGTCAAGGCCGGATCACGCACATGGTGGTGGCAGGCGACGCGCGTCCGATGGTGTCGATCGAGGGCGTAACCCAGCAACAGCTCGAGGATGCGATCGCTACGGCGGGTGTGGCCTCGGAGATCGGTCTGCGCAACGCGCGTTCCACGTTTGTGCTTGTTGGTACGCCTGCTGATAACCAGAAGGTGATTGAGGTTCTGCAAGCACAGGCTGCGGTGAGTGCCCGCGAGGTTGAGAATAAGCTGCGTGGTGGTCGCGCGTTTGAGCCTGTGATTAAGCCGCTGGATGTTGAGGTTGCTTTCCATCATTCTGCGATGGCTCCTGCGGTTGATGTGGTCGTGGAGATGGCTGCTGCGTGTGGCATTGATACTGAGCGTGCGCGTAAGGCGGCGCAGGCTGTGATTGTGACTCCTGTGGATTGGCCGCGTGAGGTTGCGCAGGCAACGTCGGCGGGTGCGCAGTGGCTTTTCGACGTCGGCCCGAACGGTGGCGTGGTGTCGCTGACTAACCAGGCTGTGGTGGGGCAGCAGGTGGCGTCGTTTGCAGTGTGTGGCAACGAGGGGCAGGCGGCGTTGTTTGATGCGGGTGTGGCCCCTGAACTGCCGGTTTCTTTTGAAAAATTTGCGCCACGGTTGGTGCGTCGTAACGGTGAGGTGGCGGTGTCCACCAAGTTCACGCAGCTGACTGGTCTTAGCCCCATGCTGCTTGCGGGTATGACCCCTACCACGGTAGATCCTGAGATCGTGGCCGCGGCGGCCAATGCGGGCCACTGGGCTGAGCTTGCTGGTGGCGGCCAGGTCACCCCAGAGATTCTGGAGGGCAACATTGAGCGACTAACGCAGCTGCTTGAGCCTGGCATGAATGCGCAGTTTAACTCCATGTTCTTGGATCCGTACCTGTGGAAGATGCAGGTGGGCGGTAAGCGTCTTGTGCCTAAGGCTCGTGCCCATGGTGCTCCGATTAATGGCATTGTGATTACTGCGGGTATCCCAGAGCACGATGAGGCTGTGGAGCTGGTGCGTGAGCTGCGCGATTCTGGTTTCCCGTGGGTGGCGTTTAAGCCTGGTGCGGTCAAGCATGTGACCAAGGTGTTGGCTATTGCTCGTGAGATCCCGGAGATTCCGGTGATTATTCAGGTTGAGGGCGGTAAAGCGGGCGGCCACCATTCGTGGGAGGAGCTTGATGAGCTGCTGATTGCTACGTATGCGCAGATCCGTGCTGTGGATAACACGGTGTTGTGTGTCGGTGGTGGTATTGGTACTCCGGAGCGTGCTGCGGATTATCTCACGGGTCAGTGGTCGTTGGCGTATGATCTGCCGGCTATGCCTGTCGACGGCATCTTGGTGGGTACTGCGGCGATGGCTACGAAGGAAGCGAAAACTTCTGCTGCTGTGAAGCAGATGCTGGTGGATACCAAGGGCTCTCAGGATTGGGTTCCTGCTGGTGGCGCTGTTAATGGTATGGCTTCGGGGCGTTCGCAGCTGGGTGCGGATATTCACGAGATTGATAATTCCTTTGCCAAGGCTGGCCGGTTGTTGGATGAGGTTGCTGGCGATGCGGATGCGGTGGCGAAGCGTCGTGAGGAGATCATTGCGGCGATCGATAAGACGGCGAAGCCATTTTTTGGCGACCTCGACCAGATGACGTATCGCGCTTGGTTGGAGCGCTATCTTGAGCTTTCTGGGCCGTACCAGGGCGAGTGGACTGATGTGAGCTGGCATGGCCGCTTCGTGCAGATGCTGCACCGTGCGGAGGCGCGGTTGTCGCAGCAGGATCACGGTAGTTTTGCCGCCAGCGTGGAGCTGGGTGTGGATGAGGATCCATACGCTGCGATTGCTGCGTTGGCCACGGCTTATCCGCTGATCGATCAGCTGGTTCACCCTGCGGATGCGGCATGGTTCTTGGAGCTTGCGCGTACTCCTGGCAAGCCGGTGAATTTTGTGCCGGTGATCGATAAGGATATTCGCCGCTGGTGGCGCTCGGATTCCTTGTGGCAGTCGCAGGATGAGCGTTATAGCGCTGATCAGGTGGCTATCATCCCAGGTATTGCTGCGGTTGCAGGTATTGATCGTGTGGATGAGCCGGTTGCGGATCTTTTGGCGCGTTTCGACGCAGCCACCGTGGCACGTCTTACCGGCGAGCAGGTCTGTGAGAACACAGTGCGTGTGGTTTCTCGCGTGCTTGCTGCTAGCGGCACGTACTGGGCTGGCCGCCATGAGCGCAATATTGTTCAGCGCGTTGGTGCACCTGAGCAGTGGGAGGTTTCCGAGGATCAGAAGCGTGCTACGCATCCCAGTGGTGCCACGTTGGTGGAGCTGGATGAGGATCATGCACTGTTGAATGTGGTGCTGGAGGGCTCTACTGCTCCAGGTACGCACGCGGTGTTGCCGATTCGTATTACGGCACCGGCTAAGCCTGGTCAGGTTCCAGCGGTAACCACTGCGGATGCCGAGGAGGCGATGGGTGAGCTGACTCGTATCGCTGCCGGTGGCAACCTTGGTGAGGTCGCAGGCGATAAGGTGACCTCGACGACCAGCATTGACCGTGGTCATGTTGCGGACTATGAGCAGGTGACAGGTTCTGGTCCGGCACCGGACATCCTAGTGGGCAAGGCGTGGCCTGCGATCTTTGCGGCTGTGACTCAGGCGAAGATCCCTGGCACGGATGACTCGGTGATCGAGGGCATGTTGTCGCTGGTTCACTTGGAGCACCACATCACGGTGGTCGACCATGACCTGTTTGCGCAGATCTGTGCTAGTGAGCAGCCGGTGGATATTGATGTGACCGCTCGTGCAGAAGATGTTAGCGACACCACCATTGGTCGTATTGTGATCGTGCGCGCGGAGATGTTCGTCGGCACGCAGCTGGTGGCAAAGCTGAGCGAGCGCATGGCTATTCGCGGCCGCCATGGTTCTGCTGTGGCACGCACAAACACATCCGCCCTGCCTACGGTGGTGGATACCCCACGGTCGTTCCGTGCGAGTGCCACGGTTACCGCACCCGCGTCGATGTTGCCGTTTGCGATGGTGTCGGGGGATCGCAACCCACTGCACGTCTCTGATGTTGCCGCCCAACTGGCAGGCATGAGCGATGGCGTGATCGTGCACGGCATGTGGACGTCTGCCATGGCGGAGCTGACCGCTAGCCAAGACGGCAGCAAGGTAATCGAGTACACCGCCACCATGTTGGCGCCGGTACTACCTGGCCAGCAGGTAGAGTTTGTTGTCGAGCGCAGTGGCGTGGATAGTCGCCCAGGCGCTGGTGAGGTCCGCGAGGTGACCGCAACAGTCGACGGCACCGTGGTTCTTACTGCTACCGCGGTGATGGCCGCACCGACCACGTTCTATGGTTTCCCAGGTCAGGGTATTCAACACCCAGGCATGGGTATGGATGGATTTGCGCGTTCTGCCGCAGCGCGTGCGGTGTGGGAGCGTGCCGATAAGCACACCCGCGAGAATCTGGGATTCTCCATTGTGGAGATCGTGAAGAACAACCCCGAAGAGGTTCGCGTTGCTGGGGAGACGTTCCAGCACCCCAAGGGCGTGCTGTTCCTCACCCAGTTCACCCAAGTGGCAATGGCTACCCTTGGCGTTGCCCAGATCGCCGAGATGAAAGAAGCGAAGGCGCTTAACCAACAGGCACTGTTTGCTGGCCACTCGGTGGGCGAATACAACGCCTTGGCTGCCTATGCTGAGGTGCTTTCGCTAGAAAACGTGGTGGAGATCGTCTACCAGCGCGGATTGACCATGCACCGCCTTGTGGAGCGCGACGCCGAGGGCAACTCCAACTACGGTCTAGCAGCCCTTCGCCCCGACAAGATGGGGCTCAGCGAGGCAGAAGTCTTTGACTACGTAGCCCAGGTTTCCCAAGCAAGTGGCGAGTTCTTGGAGATCGTCAACTACAACATTGCCGGCAAACAGTATGCGGTGGCGGGAACGTCGAAAGGCCTGCGTGCCTTGGCTGCGGATGCGGAAACCCGCGCGCCGGGCAAGCGTGCCTTTATCCAGATCCCTGGTATTGACGTGCCGTTCCACTCCACGCATTTGTTGGATGGTGTGGGTGCGTTCCGTGAGCATTTGGACTCGTTGATCCCAGCAGAGATTGATTTGAGCACGCTGGTAGGCCGCTATATTCCGAACTTGGTGGCGCGCCCGTTCGAGGTGACTCGCGAGTTTATCCAGGCGATGCTTGATGTTGTGGACGCTCCGATTTTGCATGCTGCGTTGGAGAACTTTGATGAGGAGATCCGCGATGAGGTTCGCTTGGCGCGCACCTTGTTGGTTGAGCTGTTGGCGTGGCAGTTTGCGTCGCCGGTGCGCTGGATTGAAACCCAGGATTTGATTATCCGCGGCGATGTGGATCGCTTTGTGGAGGTCGGCGTGGGTTCCTCGCCAACGCTTGCGAACATGTTGGGTCAGACGTTGGCGTTGCCGCAGTATGCGGGCGCTCACCTTGAGGTGTTGAATGTTGAGCGCGATCGTCCGGTGGTGTTTGCTACCGATGAGTTGGTGCGCGAGGCCCCTGAGGTCGAGATAGTTGCGGAGCCGGAGGTGGTGTCTGTTCCGACGGCTGCGGCTCCTACGGAGGCTCCGGTGGCGGCTGCGCCGACGCAGCGTCCGGATGATATTGATTTCTCGTCTGCGGATGCGACTGAGATGTTGATTGCGTTGTGGACTAAGGTTCGCCCTGATCAGATGGGTGCGACGGATTCGATTGAGACGCTGGTGGAGGGTGTATCTTCGCGCCGTAACCAGTTGTTGTTGGATCTGGGTGTGGAGTTCGACTTGGGCGCTATTGATGGCGCTGCTGACGCGGAGCTTACGGAGTTGAATTCCACGGTGTCGCGGATGGCGAAGGGCTACAAGGCGTTTGGTCCGGTGTTAGGCGATGCGATCAATGATGCGTTGCGACGTCTCACCGGCCCTACGGGTAAGCGTCCTAATTATGTTTCGGAGCGCGTGGCTAACGCGTGGGAGCTTGGTGCTGGTTGGGGCGATCACGTGACCGCTGCTGTGGTGTTGGGTGCGCGCGAGGGGGCGTCGTTACGCGGCGGGGACCTGGCAACGTTGAGCCCTGCGTCGCCGTCGAATACCGCTGAGCTGGATCAGTTGATCGATGCTGCGGTGCAGTCGGTTGCTCAGGCGCGTGGCATTTCGGTGGCGTTGCCAACTGCCGGTGGCGCGGGTGGATCCGTGGTGGATTCGGCGGCACTGGGCGAGTTCGCGGAGCACGTTACTGGCGAGCAGGGTGTGTTGGCTACTACGGCGCGCACGATTTTGAACTCCTTGGGATTGTCAGCTTCTGCTGGCATGGATTCCTTGGACGATGCGGACGCGGATGCGGCCCTGTTTGATTTGGTGTCGCAGGAGTTGGGTTCGGACTGGCCACGTCAGGTTGCCCCAGCGTTTGATGCCACCAAGGCGGTGCTTCTCGACGACCGTTGGGCTAGCGCTCGTGAAGATATTGCTCGCGCCGCGGTGTCAGGTAACACCCCCGAGATTGATGTGACTGGTCTTGGCGAGGCCGTTGCCGCCCAGGCGGAGTACTGGGGCTTTGATGAGCTGGCACGTCAGGCACGCGATACCACACCATTGCGCTACGCGGATGACATTGCGGTGGTCACGGGCGCTTCGCCTCGTTCGATTGCGGCCTCAGTGACTGCCGAGCTGCTGGCAGAAGGTGCCACCGTGGTGGTTACTACCTCCAGCCTGAGCCATTCTCGTTTGGCGTTTTATAAGGATCTGTATCGTTCGGCTGCTCGTGGCAGCGCGGCGTTGTGGATCGTTCCTGCGAACCTGTCCTCGTTTGCTGATCTCGATGCGTTGATCGAGTGGATTGGTACGGAACAAACCGCCACCGTTAACGGCAGCAGTGTGCTGATTAAACCAGCTCTGGTTCCTACCGTGCTGTTCCCATTCGCGGCACCGCGCGTGAGCGGTTCCCTGGCAGATACCAGCCACCAGACGGAAATGCAGATGCGCTTGCTGTTGTGGTCGGTAGAAAAGCTCATCGCTGGGCTGTCCAAGATTGGTGTGAACACCCATGTGGGCGAGCGCCTGCACGTGGTGTTGCCAGGTTCTCCTAACCGTGGCCGCTTCGGTGGCGACGGTGCCTATGGTGAGGCCAAGGCCGCACTGGATGCGCTAGTCAACCGCTGGAGTGCAGAAAACGCGTGGAAGTTTGATACCTCGCTGGTCCATATCTTGATCGGTTGGGTGCGTGGCACCGGTTTGATGGGCGGCAACGATCCGCTCGTGGCAGCGGTTGAGGCTGCGGGTGTGACCACCTACTCCACGGAGGAGATCGCTAAGGTGCTGGTGGCGCAGGTTGAGCCTGAGGTTCGTCAGCGTGCCGCGGTTGCCCCAGTTCAGGTGGATTACACCGGTGGTTTGGGCACGGCTGAGCTTGATCTTGCGGAGTTGGCACGCAATGCCACGCTGCCGCACGCAGAAAGTGATGATGCCGAGGCTGGCACGAAGCTCAAGGCGTTGCCGTCGCTACCTCACCAGCTGGCAGCACCTGCACCAGATTTTGCGGGGCAGGTGTCGCAGAAACTCGATGACATGGTCGTGATCGTCGGCGCTGCAGAGCTTGGGCCTTATGGTTCCTCGCGCACCCGCTTTGAGGCAGAAACCACCGGCGATCTGAATGCCGCTGGTGTGCTTGAGTTGGCGTGGACCATGGGACTTATTCACTGGGATGAGGACCCAACCCCAGGTTGGTACGACGCTGATGACCAAGCGATTGCAGAAGAAGACATCTTTGATCGCTTCCACGACGAAGTATTAGCCCGCGTGGGCGTGCGCCGCTACCACGACGACTTCGGCATGGTAAATAACCTCGCACCAGAGCTGACCACGATCTATTTGGATCAAGACATCAGCTTTGTGGTCACCGATAAGGCCGCTGCCAAGACGTTCTTGGAGTCCGAGCCAGAACTGACCACGGTGGCACACAACCCAGAAACTGGGGAGTGGATTGTTACCCGTAAGGCAGGCTCGGCGGTACGCGTGCCGCGTCGTATGGCGATGAGCCGTTTTGTGGGCGGCCAGATTCCAGAAGGATTTGATCCTTCGGTCTATGGAATCCCGGCCGACATGGTGGACAACTTGGATCGCGTGGCACTGTGGAACCTCGTGTGCACGGTGGATGCGTTCTTAAGCTCCGGATTTAGCCCAGCTGAGTTGTTGGCGGCGATCCACCCCGCTCGTGTTTCTTCCACCCAAGGCACTGGCCTTGGCGGCATGGAATCCATGCGTTCGCTCTATGTGGACGGCCTGCTTGCCGAGCCACGCCAAAACGACATCCTGCAGGAAGCGCTGCCCAACGTGATGGCTGCGCACGTGATGCAGTCTTATGTTGGTGGCTACGGCCAGATGATCCACCCGGTTGCCGCGTGTGCTACTGCTGCGGTGTCGGTGGAAGAGGGCGTAGACAAGATCAAGCTGGGCAAGTCCGACTTTGTGGTCGCCGGTGGTTTTGATGATCTTTCCATCGAGGGCATTACTGGCTTCGGTGACATGGCGGCTACGGCGGATTCTGCAGAAATGGCTGCTAAGGGCATTGAGCATCGCTTCTTCTCTCGTGCGAATGACCGCCGTCGCGGTGGGTTCGTAGAAGCTGCTGGTGGCGGCACCGTGCTGTTGGCACGTGGCTCGCTTGCCGCAGATTTGGGTCTACCGGTTCACGGTGTGATTGGCTTTGCGGAGTCCTTCGCTGATGGTGCACACATGTCGATCCCAGCGCCTGGTCTCGGTGCGTTGGGTGCAGCACGCGGTGGCAAGGATTCCCGGTTGGCTCATCAGCTGGCAGCGGTGGGTGTGACTGCGGATGACATCTCGGTGTTGTCTAAGCACGACACCTCCACCACTGCGAATGATCCGAACGAGTCGGATCTGCACGAGCGTCTTGCCAAGGCATTGGGCCGTACCACGGGCAATCCCATGTTTGTGGTGTCGCAGAAGTCGCTGACTGGCCATGCGAAGGGTGGCGCTGCTGCCTTCCAGATGATCGGGCTTACCCAGGTGCTGCGCAGCGGTGTGATTCCTGGCAACCTTGCACTCGATTGTGTGGATCCGGTGTTGCGTGAGCACAAGCACTTGGTGTGGTTACGCAGCGCTATGCAGCTAGGAACTGCCGCCAAGGCTGGTTTGGTCACCTCGCTGGGCTTTGGCCACGTGTCGGCGATCATCGCGATCGTGCACCCACAGGCGTTTGTGGAGGCTTTGGTTGCGCAGCGCGGTAGTGCGCAGCAGTGGCAGGAGGCAGCCCATGCCAAGGAGGAAAGCGGCCAGCGTCATCTGCTCAAGGCGATGATGGGCAAAGCCACCATGTACCAGCGTCCGGTGGATCGCAACCTTGGCAATGGCGGTAAGGAACTAGAAGCAGCGGTGCTGCTGAATGATTCCGCCCGCTTGGTTGACGGTGTGTATGTGGTTGATCCAGTAGCCTAAAGCTGGATCATAAAAGCGAGAAAAGGGAATGTGCATGATTGTTATTGGAACCGACATCGTGTGCATTCCCTCTTTTGCGCAGCAATTAGATCAGCCTGGTACGCAGTTTGACCGGGTGTTTTCGGCCCAAGAGTTACGTGTTGCGGCACGCTATCAGGGGCGGCGGCGTGCCGAGCATTTGGCGGGGCGGTGGGCTGCTAAGGAGGCGTTTGTTAAGGCGTGGTCGCAGTCGCTGTATGGCAAGCCGCCGGTGTTGGAGCACGTCGATTGGGCTGAGATCGAGGTGCAGCCGGACGCGTGGGGGCGGGTGCTGGTGGTGCCGCGTGGGGAGGTAGCGCGTGCTTGCGGAATTGAGTGCGCGCAGGTGAGTATCAGCCATGACGGAAATTACGCCATGGCGCAGTGCGTGCTGGGCTAAGCGGTGGCGACGGCGAAGAGGTAGGCCACGATCATCCGTTTGATTTCGGCTACGCGGGATTCGAATACCTCGTCGCTGGAAGTCGGGTCGTGCACAGCGTAGTTGAGTAGCGAGGATACGGTGTGCACCAGCAGGCTTGCGATTTCGAGGCGTTGTTCTGGGGTGGTGCGTGGCGCTAGGGGGCGCATGACATCGCCGATGATGTCGAGCATGGGTTGTTCGGTGGCGGCAGCGGTGGCGCGGGTCGCTGGGGTGGATTGGATCGCGTGCCATACGCTGCGTCTCGACGGATCCGCGCGCCACATCACCGAGAGGTGGTCGATGAACTCGTTGAGGAAGTCCGGCCATTGCAGGGCTGGGACTTGTTGGGAGAAACGCTGGATTTCCGCGATAGAGGCGGCGGTGTCGTGGCGGTCGAGTTCGCAGATCATCACGTACTTGTTGGCAAAGTACTGGTAGATGGTTCCGATGGGTACTTCGGCGCGTTTGGCTACTTCGTCGAAGGTGAATGACTCAAAGCCGACGTCAACAAGGACAGCGCGGGCAGCGGCGAGGATTCGGTCGAATTTTTCGCGACTGCGCTGCTGTGCTGGCCGCCTGCGCGGCAGGAGGATCTGGTTGGCGGAATCCGGCGTAGACATTTACTTGGTCAGTTCTTTAACCACGCGGGCCACGTGTCCGGTAGCACGCACATTGTAGAGGGCGAGTTCTATGCGACCGTCGGCACCGATCACAAAGGTAGAGCGGATGACTCCTTGAACAATTTTGCCGTAGTTTTTCTTCTCACCAAAAGCACCGTAGGCGGTCATGACTTCCTTGGTGGCATCGGAGAGCAGCGGGAAGGTGAGATCGTAGTCGTCGCGGAAGGCGGCGAGCTTATCTACCTTGTCGGGGGAGATACCTACCACGGCGATTCCGAGGTCGTTGAGCTGGGCGAGGCTGTCGCGGAAGTCGCAGGCTTCCTTGGTGCAGCCTGGGGTGTTGGCGCGTGGGTAGAAGTAGACCAGTACGCGCTGACCGGAGTAGTCGCTCAGGCTGGTGGTGGTGCCTGTATCGTTGGGTAAAGAAAAACTTGGCGCGGTGTCGCCGACGGCAAGACGAATGTTCTCAGTCATGGTTTCGAGGATACCGGCTCGACACGAAAGAATGATTTGGGGCTAAAGTGTAGGGGGACTATTCAACAAAACCTCAAGGAGTTTTACCGTGGCACGCGATATTAACGACATTCAGCGCGACATCGAACGTACTCGTCGTCAGCTAGCGAGCACCCTAGACGAGATCGCGGACCGCTCCAAGCCACAAAACTTTGTCGACGACGCCAAGAAGCAGGCAACCGCAAAAGTGCAGGAGCCAGAGGTACAAAAGATCCTTATTGGTATCGGTGCTGCTGTGGTGGGCTTGGTTGTTATCGGCGTCATGCGTGGCCGTAAGAAGAACAAGGACCTCAAGGAAATCCAGCGCCTGCTGGCTCAGCGCTAAAGGCGGCGTTGTATGAGCATTATCAAAATCAATGCGATTACGGTTCCGGAAGGCCATGGCCCGCAGCTAGAGGAGCGGTTTATGGGACGTAAGCATGCTGTGGATTCTGCCCCAGGTTTTGAGGGCTTCCAGCTGCTGCGTCCTACCGCTGGTGAGAGCCGCTATTTTGTGGTTACCCAGTGGGCTGATGAGGAATCCTATGCCGCGTGGCGTGATGGGGATGCCCGTCAGGTTCATGGTGGCAACTCCCACAGCAAGCCGATAGCAACCGACGCTGAGCTGCTGGAGTTCGACGTAGTGCTCGATTCACGCACCTAGCTCTTATTCGAATAACGCCCCGCACATGTCCATTTCGTTATAGGCAGCGCGGGCGTTGTCGTGTGATACGGCAGCGCAGAGTTTTTTGTGCACGTGCACATCAAATCCTTGGGCGAGTGCGTCTAACACGCTGGAGCGAATGCCGAGTTCGGTGCCAAGGCCTACAACGTCGAGGCGATCTATGTTGTTGGCACGGAGCCAGTCGCCGAGTTTGGTGCCGGTGGCATCTGTGCGCTCAAAAGCGGATAAGGCCTGGGTGGCGGGGTCTTTAATGAATTGATTGCCAAAGGTAGTACCGGCTAGCTCATCGGCGATAGTGCCTTGAAGAGCTACGATGACGTGGGAGTAGTCGCCGCGGTGCTGGCCGAGATGTAGGGCGATGGCGTGGGTGATCTCGGTGGCCTCGGGGGCAGGGGAGTTGGCGTGGATATCGATAATAAGAAGTGCATTCATGTGGCCCACTCTAGCAACGCATAGGCTTCAAGAAGCGTGTCAAGTTCTTGGTGGAAAAGAAGATAAATTTATCACTACTCCTGCAAAAGCAATTGATGACAAGAAACACGCCGCAGCTCCTAGTTAGAACAATTAAACCTCGCCGAGTCCGCGGGTTTTGAGGTCTTGGAAGAACCCGGTCCATGATTCCACGGATTCTGATGTGGCGACCTGCATTCCTAGTAGTTCGCGGTAGCCGTCGTTGTTGACGCCGGTAGCGATAAGCACGCTGGTTGTAACCACGCGTCCGCCCTCGCGGACTTTCATGGTCAATGCGTCACATGACAGGTAGTAGTACGGTCCAGAATCGAGTGGTCTGGTGCGAAAGTCGGCGACCATCATGTCGAGTTCTTTGGCCATGTCAGATACCTGCGATTTGGACAGGTTGCTAATACCTAGGGTGGCCACCAAGTCGTTCATCCTCCTCGTGGATACGCCCTTAAGGTAACGCGTCGCTATTACGGTGGTAAGCGCGCGCTCGTTGCGGGTGTTGGTGCGGGGATGCAGAAACGGTGGCGTAATCGGCGCCGCACACACTGTCAGCTTGGGTGGAGAGAATGTGGTTGATGAAATCACTAAGCATCTGCCGCATCAAGTCAGGGGAGGCCTGAGTGAGAAATTCTTCCAGATACGCGGTCGGGTCGATATGATGAGGGTCAGTGGCCATCGCGGGTTACTTCCTTTTCGAAGATAGGTAAGAGTTGATTCGAAAAGTACCCGCGATGGTCGCCTTGTTATGCACCGGCACGAGGCTTACCGCGGGTAACAGATACACCACACTAAAGGACGCAACCCGATTCAAATCGGAGGAATCTAAGGTGATCGCAGTTTCTTTGTAACTCTTGCGCAGAGTATGATGAGGCAATTCTGTTGTGAAATCAAAAGAGAAACGATTGTCTACGAAGTTTCTTTCAATTTCGAACTTGGAAAGCGTGTGCTCGTAAACAGCCGTGGCCTTCTCTGCAACAAACGGAACAGCTGCTAGTTGCCTTTTGCCAATTATGGAATCAACCTCAGATGTTACCTCGATATTTGCGTTTAGCGTCGCAACATCACTTGCTCCTATATAAGCGAGATTAGTGAAATTGAGGTTGTAAGTAAGAGTGTTGTTTTTGTTGGGCGTTTATTTGCAGGCCAAGAAGGCTTAACAGAGATTAGCTCAAATTGAGCACTTCAGCAGGAGATACGTCTTTGCACATGGTTACTTCATCTGCGCGGGATGCCGGTGTAACTGTGACGAAAGGAGGTGGCCGTCGCAAATGCGCAAAGCAGGGCTGCGGTGCGCTTGGTTGTTGTCTTCGGGGAGAGCTTCGTTGTGTCCTCTGTAGGTTAGGTAGATACGACAGATACACGAGTTAGGTGCAACTAACTATGCTTTTGATTGGGCAAGTTTAACTTTAAATTAGATATTAAAAAGAGTTTCCGCTATTAGCTTCGCTTGGGACCTATAAAATGGCACCCATTGATATGTTTACATGTATTTATACATTGAGTAAGCGTTTTTACTGCAATGGTTTGCGCGGTTTTCTCTGTGTGTGAATGAAATGCGGGTGGGGGGTTATCGTATTTTTCCAAACATAGTGCTTAACAGTGCTTAATCAGTTTTAAGTATTGGTGATGGTGTGTGTTGCTTGGTGGTAATGAGTTTTGGATGTGTCAATGGCAACGAACTAATAATGTGAAATGGCTTACTTTTGGGAGTTGGTGACGTATGGAGTGCTTCTTCGGAAGGAAAACGACCGATTTTAAGGGAAAACATGAGTGGTGACTTGGCTACATGGGTGGGTTCGCTGGGAACCGTCGGCACGCTAGTGGCGGCACTAATTCAATTAGCGCTCAGTGATCGTGCGCGTAGAAAAGAACAGCGGATAGCGCATGCGGCTTTAATTTCTGCATGGGTCATCGGAGAACATAAGCAAGAAACCTACGCAAAAATACAAAATGGCTCGCATGTGCCTATCTACAACATTGTGGTATCGCTAGTGATCCAAGCTGGGAGTGGGCCTACAAAAGGCGAAGATGTGAAGACGTCCCATAATAAAAACGCCTGTCATGTGCTTCCGCCTGGAACTCATGTGGTCAATATCGGAAGCGGTTGGGGAGGAATGTGTAGGCGGCCAGGAGTAGAGGTTGCATTCACGGATGCGAAAGGCCGACACTGGGTGCGCAGGTGCTCTGGGGAGTTGGAGCGCCTCAAGCACAATCCGATCCTTGAGATGGGTATTGCGCAACCCTTTATAGAATTCAAGGTGCTGCCCAGTGACTATCTGGAGCGGGGGTAGGTGGGGTAATTTTGGCCGTGACTTCACACCAAATCTGGTGAAAACCGGCTGTTTGGGGTGATTTGGTGTGAAGTGCTGGCCGTGGGTACCTAAGACGGGGGTGTGTCCTGTCGTTACCCCGTAACACCCTCGTGGCATCGACTTTCCATACCAAATCCGGTGAAAGCTGGCTCCATGGGGTGGTGTGGCATGAACTACGGCAGTGAGTGTCTAATGCGAGGTGGGGGCGATATCAAGGCAAGCATAAAGGGCCTTAAAGTCCTAGCGTGGAATGGTGGCGGTGCGTGTCGAAAAGAAGCGGGGCAGTGGTCTAGGATTGTGGCCGAGCGTGCTGGATGCTGTAAGATGCAAAATAACCCCAGCTAGTGGAAGTGGTGTTCCGTTCTAGCTGGGGTTTTCTGTGCGCCATCAGGGACTTGAACCCCGAACCCACTGATTAAGAGTCAGTTGCTCTGCCAATTGAGCTAATGGCGCTTCTTTGCTTTGCAGTCCCTCTGGGCTGCGTTGGCAACGGAGATAAATATAACGCGGTGCAAGAAATATGTAAAATCGCCTGCTCAGGGGCATATTTTTGGGGGTTTGTTTGTTGTTGTTTGTATAAAGGGGTGGTCGGTAACGCTCGGGGTGGGTTTGTTCGATAACGATGTAGCAACAAAGCGTCAGGTGACCTAGGTGGCAATGGCTCTAGAGCATAGGATGGAAACCTGTTGTCTTCGCGGGTTATGCGCGGTCGAACGGCTTAGTAATAAGAGAAGAGGGACAGTGGTGAGCAAGCGCTGTTATGTGCGGGTGGTCGCCCTAGTGGCGGGCCTCGCGCTCGGGGTAACGGGATGCACGATTGATTTGGCAAGCCCAGAAAAAGAACAAGCGGCCTCGACGACTGTAGAAAAGAAACCGGCACCCGTTGTGAGTGTGTCGGATGGGGCGTCCAAGGTAAACCCTGCGGACCCCGTGGTGGTGAAGTCCCTCGGCGAGGGTCTATCTGATGTCACCATGACCAACGAGAACGGCAAGGTCGTCGAAGGGGAGATGGCGGCCGACGCCCGTTCCTGGCGCACCGCCGAACCTCTTGGCTACTCGCGTAGCTATACCGTGGTGGCCACCGACCGTAACGGGGAGAAAACCACCACGGAGTTCACCACCGTGGTCCCCGACGGCCAAGCCTTCGCGTCGCTTGCGCCTCTCGACGGCGCCACCGTGGGCGTAGCCCAAGTCATCGCGCTGCGCTTCGACTACGTGGTCAACGACCGCAAGGCTGTTGAAGACGCCGTCAAAATCACCACCGAGCCGGCTGTAGAAGGCGCATTCTTCTGGATCAGCCCCTACGAGGTTCGCTGGCGCCCCGAACACTTCTGGGAGCCTGGCACCCAAGTCACTGTCAAAGCTGACCTCTACGGCAAAGACTTGGGCAATGGAATCTACGGCGACAATGACAACTCCGCCACCTTCGCCATCGGCGACCGCGTTGAGGCTGTAGCCGATGATGCCACCAAGACCATGGTGATCTACAAAAACGGCCAACAGGTCAACTCCATGCCCGTCTCCATGGGCGCCAACAAGTGGCCAACGCCAAACGGTATTTACACCATCGGCGACAAAAACCCCTCGCTAATCATGGACTCCGAAACCTACGGCCTAGCCCACAACGACGGTGGCTACCGCACAGAGGTGAAATTTGCCACGCAAATGTCCTACTCCGGCATCTACGTCCACGCAGCACCTTGGTCCGTGTGGGCGCAGGGGAGCAGCAACACCTCCCACGGCTGCATCAACGTGAGCACCGACAACGCCGCGTGGTTCCAGAACTACGTCAAACGAGGCGACATCGTCCGCGTACAAAACACCATCGGTGGCACCCTGAACGGCTACGACGGCCTCGGAGACTGGAACATCGACTGGGCAACGTGGAAGGCCGGCAACGCCAACGGTTAATTAATCCGCAATTGGTCCAAGAGGAAGACGACATGACCCCATGTTGATACCCTCTTGGGCCGATATTTTTTCTTTCAAGAACTGAATAGGGTGGTGGGCAAAGAGCTGGTCGATAAGCTCCTGCAACCGAGAACTGCTCTCATACTCTTCACCGTGGCGCAGCGCATTAAACCACGCCACTGTCTCCTCCGGTGCAATATTGCCCACGATAGACGACAAATACGTATAGCCATGCGCCACCTTCGCATGCAGATCCAACTCGCCACCGGCGTAATACCGCGCCCGAAACGGCGCAATCTCACGAGAAACCTCCGCCAACTTCGGCGCACCACCAGGATCCTTCACACCGATCACATCCGGCAGCATGCACAATTGCGCCAACGTACTAGCGCTAGCATCAAAACCCGTGCGCGCCGGATTGTTGTAAATAATCGCAGGTTTACCAGCCGTCTGAGTAATCGCAGTAACAAAACGACGCGCCTGGTCCTGAGTCGGACGAATATACGGTGGGAACCCCACCAAGATGGCGTCGATACGCTCGCACTGCGCCACCACCTGCGCTAAGCGCACCGCGTGACTTTGTCGAATCGCCGAAACACCAAAAATGATCTCCGCACCCTGTGGCCACTCAGCGCGATCCACCGCGCGGGCAAGCGCAATCTTCTCATCAAGATCAAGGCTATGTTGCTCACCCGTCGAACCACACAACATCACCGACTCAATCTGGTGATCCAGCAAATACTGCGCATGGGCCAACGTGGCAGAAATATTCAACGACTCATCCGCATAAAACGCGGTCGGAACGGCAACATGAACCTTGGCATTGATCATTGGGGCAGTATAGCGAAAACCCCCGAGCCATAAATACTCGAGGGTTTTCAATCGGGGTGGCTGACGGGGCTCGAACCCGCGACACCCAGGATCACAACCTGGTGCTCTACCAGCTGAACTACAGCCACCATTTGCTGCTTGCTTAAGCAACGGTGACAATATTAACCCACAAACCGATTATTGCAAAAACTGCTGGTAAGAGGCTGTTGCATCGGCCTTAGCGGCCTCTGCATCTTCAGCAGTTGGATCGCTAATAAGCCACGCGCGACGGTAATAATCCAACTCACGAATCGACTCCACAATATCCGCCAACGCGCGATGCGCCATCCCCTTATCAGGCTGATTAAAATACACACGCGGCGCCCAACGGCGCGACAACTCCTTCAACGAAGACACATCCACCATGCGGTAATGCAACGCCTTGTCCAACCGCGGCATCTGAGCACGAATAAACGAACGATCCGTCGCAATCGAATTACCCGCCAACGGCGCCGGATGCTCCGGATCGCAATGCTGCGCAATCAACGCCAACACCGCATCCTCTGCCTCCCGCAAAGAAACAGTCGAAGCCTTAATCTCCTCCAACAGGCCAGACGACGTATGCATCGTGGTCACAAAGTCATCCATCTCGGCCAACTGCTCAGGCGTAGCATGAACCACCAGATCCACGCCCTCGCCGATTATGTTGAGATCCGCATCCGTAATAAGCGCAGCAGCCTCCACAATGACATGGCGATCCAACTCAAGGCCAGTCATCTCAAGGTCAATCCACACTAAACGATCATTTTTCGGGTGAACAGTTTCTACCATGTCGATAACGCTACCCCTCTACGCCATCTTGGCGTAGAACCACCCCATCACAGGCGCCAACACGGCCGTAGGTGCCACCAACGACACCACATTCATCATCTTCGACAGAGGCCCTGGCACCACACGACGCCTATTCGACGCCATCGCCTCCAACGTTTCCCTCGAACAAGACTCATAGGTCGTCCACAAGAAATCCGGCACAACGCGATCCACAATCGACTTCTCCGCATCCGGAATCACAGCCTCACGCACCGGCCCCGGCGCCAACAACGTACACGTCACCCCCGACTTCCGCAGTTCATAATGCAACGCCTCCGTAAACGCATTCACCCCCGCCTTAGTTAACACATACGTCGCATTATTCGGAATCGGCACATTGCCCGCAGCCGAGCCTACATTACAAATCGCCCCCGACTTCCGCGCCACCATCCCCGGCAACACCGCATGAGTGAGTTCAAAAACCGCCCGAGCATTCAAATCAAACTGCTTCGACTCATACTGCCAATCCTGATCCATAAACGGGCCAAAACTAGCAATACCGGCGGAATTAACAATGATGTTGACCTCACGGCCCTGCAACTCCGCAACAAGACCACGCAAATCATCAGCATCAGCCAAATCACACGGGTACACCTCAGCCACCACGCTGTGGTCAGCCATCAACTGATCCGCCAACTCGCGCAGCACATCCTCGCGCCGAGCAACCAACAACACATTATGGCCCATCCGCGCCAAATCCCGAGCCATCGCACGTCCAATACCTTGACTAGCGCCCGTAACAACAGCAAACGCATGAACAGATGGAGAAGGAAGAGCCATGATGCCTCCGAAAAAGTCGAGGATGTAGGAAAGATAGAACTCTCCCACATCCTACGGACTTACTCAGCGTCTGGGTTAACAACCACCACAGTGCGACCATGGCGCTCATTGCGCAACAACTGCGCACCCGCCTCAATCACACCATCAAGACCCACCGTTGTTGTAAGCGACTCCAACACGGAGACGTCGATAGTCTCTGCCAACAGCGCCCAAGCCTCCTCGCGTAATGCCAACGGTGCATTCACCGAATCCACGCCCACCAAGGACACACCACGCAAAATAAACGGCAACACCGTGCCTGGAAGATCCGGACCCTGCGCAAGGCCACACGCAGTAACAATGCCACCCCACATCGTCTGCGCACACGCATTAACCAACGTATGCGAACCAACACAATCCACCACGCCCGCATACACAGCCTTCTGCAGCGGCTTCGACTTCTCGCTCAACGTGGCACGATCAATCACCTCACCAGCGCCCAGCGCCCGCAAATAGTTACCATGCTCTTCCACACGGCCTGTCGACGCCACAATCGAATACCCGCGCTGCGCCAACAAATGCACCGCAATAGAACCCACGCCACCTGTAGCACCCGTCACCAAAATCGGACCATCCTCCGGCTTCACGCCATGTTTAATCAGCGCATTCACGCACAGCGCAGCCGTGTAGCCGGCCGTACCAATCGCGGCAGCCTGACGCATCGAAAACGCAGCCGGCAACGCAACCGTAGCCTCCGAATGCAACCGCTGCTGAGCGGTATAACCACCATGGCGGAACTCGCCTAGGCCCTCACCATTAGCAACAACCTTGTCGCCCACAGCAAAACGATCCGAAGCCGACTCCACCACAACGCCCACGGCATCAATGCCTGGAACCAGCGGGAACGTGCGCGCAACACCACGGTTGCCCTCCAAAGCCATGCCGTCCTTGAAATTCAACGACGAGAACGCGACATCAATTAGCACGTCGCCGTCATTAACATGCGAAGCGTCTGCCGCAACCAGCTGAGTAGAAATCTCACCGGACTCTGAACGAGTGACAAGGACAGAACGAGAAGAAGAATTAGACATAGCACCCAAAGTAGCGAACACTGTGCCCCAATGCACTAATTAATACTGTGATATATCTGGCGCAGATACCGCGAGTTTTCACTACTCCCAACACCGTAGTAAGATACCCACAGCAATGCCTCCATAGCTCAGTGGATTAGAGCAGTCGGCTTCTACCCGATTGGTCGCGGGTTCGAATCCTGCTGGGGGCACTCTAGCCCTAAAAATTAGGGCGTTAACCGGTGTTCTGTTGTACAGGGCGCCGGTTTTGCATTCGGGGAAGGGGAGCGCTGCTCGTCTCCTCGAACTCATGACACCGAAAACCCAAGAACGATGTGTGACAGGCACAAGGGTGTTCCTTGGGTTTGCGTAGTCTTGGATTCGAGGAGGCGAAAACGATTGCCTAAAAGCACCCGCCCCCGCCACAGTCCTAGGATAAAGACTTATGGCTAACCAACAACTGAATGCCCGAAAATTCATCTGGTCCAATGGGCTGCAAAACATTGGCGACCAGATCGTCGCCGCCAAAACGGTGCTGCCGTGGCTGCTACACGCAGCAGGCGCGTCGGGATTTTTCATTGCACTGTTGGTTCCAGTGCGAGAAGCCGGCTCAATGCTGCCCCAAGCAGCACTCACACCTTGGGTAGTGGGCAAACCACAGCGCAAAACCATCTGGGTCATGGGGGCGGTGGGGCAGGCAGCGGCAGCGGCAGGACTGGCGATAGCTGCGGCACTGCTACAGGGGACGTCGTTAGCCGTGGCGGTGATCGTGCTGCTAGCGGGACTGTCGCTGGCGCGCTCGCTGACGTCGATAGCCTCGAAAGATGTGCAAGGTCGCGTGGTGCCCAAAGGCTCGCGTGGCCTGGTAACCGGCAAAGCGACCGCGCTCGGCGGTGCCGCCTCCTTGATCGTGGGAGCCGCACTGTGGCTGCTGCGCGAGCATATCACCCAAACCGTGATCGTGGGACTCATCGTGCTTGCAGCGCTCGCATGGCTCGTAGCAGCGCTGGTGTTTCACACGATAACCGAGCCAGAGGAACAAACGCACACCCAATCCACAAACTGGTGGAGTGACACTTGGCAGCTATTCGTGGACGACAAAGACTTCCGCCTATTCGTGATCGTGCGTGCTTTCTTACTCGTCAGCGCCCTGTCTACTTCCTTCATCGTGGTGCTGAGCAACCAAGAAGGAGCCTCACTCGGCGGGCTCGGCGTATTCATGCTGGCATCAGGGCTATCGGCGCTGGTAGGCGGGCGAATCTCCGGCGTATGGTCCGACTACTCCTCACGAGCAGTAATGAGCTACGGTGCGCTAGCAAGTTCCATCGTGGTTCTGGTGATCGTAGCGTGCTCTTGGTGGGCGCCCAGCGCACTCAACGTGTGGCTGTTCCCGCTGAGCTTCTTCGTAGTCAATGTGGTTCACACCGGAATCCGTGTGGCGCGCAAAACCTACATCGTGGATATGGCCGAAGGTGATCAACGCACCCGCTACGTCGGCGCGGCCAACACGCTCATGGGCGTGATTTTGCTTATCGTCGGCGTGATCTCCGGTGCTATCGCACACTGGGGTCCACAACCAGCACTACTGTTCCTAGCGGCCATCGGGCTTGCAGGAGCTGCAACGTCGCACAAGCTTAAAGACGTGGAATAAGAAAAACGACCCACAATGTGGGTCGTTTTTGTTAGCAGCAGCGCGATCCAGGATTGGTTTCCTGATCCGCCCACCGTTTGTGCCAGTATTCACGTTCGGTGGGGATCGGGCAGCCAGGGTGATGGCGCTTGAGGTGGGCTACATATTTTTCGTAGTCTTTTTCGCCAAGGACCTCACCCCAATACCTCACAGGGGCAGTAATCCATCGTGCGATTGTGGCTAATGCGTTCATAGTGGCCCAACCTTTATTACTTAGTGGTGATGATGTCCGTGCGATGACGGTGGCTCGTACTCGTTCCATGCGGCAACAAGTACCTTCTCAGCATCCGTGGCACCCAGCGACGATGGGGCAAAGAATGCGGACTCGTGGAATGGTTCCTCCGACGATGGTACGTCGATTCCACGGCTGCGTTGCAAGATCGCGGTGATACAGGCGCGAGCAGCAGCGATAAGAACCACGATGACAAGGCCGGCGAACAGTACGGACAAGAATCCCTGAACAGCCGTGTTACGAACAACAGCCTCCATAGCCTCGGTGGACTTAGCGGTACCGAAGGTGGTCTTGCCCTCAGCGAGCGCATCCTTGTAACGGTTGTGCTGTGCCCAGTAGCCGATCTTCGGATTGTCGGAGAAGATCTTCTGCCACGAGGCGGTCATGGTGACGATCACGTCCCATACCAGTGGAACACCTGGGATCCAGGCCCACTTGTACAGGCCCTTCTTGACTACGACGACCAGCACGAGCGAGAGTGCAATAGCTGCGAGCAGCTGGTTAGCAATACCGAACAGCGGGAACAAGACGTTAATGCCGCCTAGTGGATCGGTCACACCCATGATGAGGATGGAACCCCAGAGAGCACAGACCAAGATGGTGGAGATCCAGTGGCCGAAGGTCCAGCTTGGGTCGGCGAACTTCTTAAGCCCTGGGACGTTTGCCAAGGTGTCGGTCATCATGAAGCGGGCCACGCGGGTACCAGCGTCCACGGTGGTGAGGATGAAGAGTGCCTCGAACATGATGGCAAAGTGGTACCAGAAGGACTGCATGCCGGGGTGGCCGATGATGTCGGTCAGGATCTGCGACATACCGAACGCCAGGGTAGGCGCGCCACCGGTACGGGAAATGATGGTGTGTTCGCCCACTGCTTCTGCGGCCTGCGTGAGAGCGTCGGCAGTAATGCCAGAACCGGGCAGGCCAAGGCTGTTAACAAAGTCGGCAGCCTGCTGTGGATCCAGTGCGGTTAGGGTAGCGGGGGAGTTCATCACGAAGTACATGTGGCGGTCGATCACCACGGCGGTGATCAAAGCCATGATGGCCACGAAGGATTCCATCAGCATGGAGCCGTAGCCGATCATGCGCATTTGGGATTCCTTCTCAATCAGCTTCGGGGTGGTACCCGCGGAGATCAACGCGTGGAAGCCGGAAAGTGCACCACAGGCGATGGTAATGAACAGGAATGGGAAGAGGTTACCTGCGAACACTGGGCCGTCGCCGGTGTGGGCGAAGGTGGTCACAGCGGGCATGTGAACGTCTGGGTGATCCACCACGATGGCGATGGCCAGCAGGCCAATCACGCCGACCTTCATAAAGGTAGATAGGTAATCGCGAGGCGCAAGCAGCAGCCACACAGGCAAGATGGCGGCGACGATACCGTAGCCGATCAAGACCCACGCCAAGGTGAGCTTGGACCATGTGAACCATTCCACGCCCCAGTCGGTGGAGGCTACCCAACCACCGGAGATGATGGCCAGCAGCAGGAGAACAACGCCGATAACGGAGACTTCAGTAACGCGGCCTGGGCGCAGGTAGCGCATGTATAGGCCCATGAAGATGGCGATCGGGATGGTCATGGAGATGGAGAACACGCCCCATGGGGAATCGGCCAACGCGTTGACCACAACGAGTGCCAGCACGGCGATGATAATCACCATGATGGTAATCACGGCGAGGATACCGGCGGCACCACCTACGGTGCCCATTTCGTCGCGAATCATCTGGCCGAGTGAGCGGCCGCGGCGGCGAGTTGATACCCACAGCACGAGGTAGTCCTGCACAGCGCCAGCGAAGATCACGCCGAGCACGATCCACAGGGTGCCAGGGAGATAGCCCATCTGAGCTGCCATAACTGGGCCGACGAGGGGGCCGGCGCCGGCGATGGCGGCGAAGTGGTGTCCGAACAGCACGCGGCGGTCGGTGGGAACGAAGTCTTGGCCGTCGTTGATGTATTCGGCGGGGGTGGCGCGGTCGTCGCGAGGCTTGACCACCTTGTATTCAATGAGGCGACCCCAGAAGGAGTAGGCGATGAAGTAAGAGCCCACTGCTGCGAAGACGATCCAGACGGCGTTGATTGTTTCGCCTCGGGCAAAGGCGATCATGCCCCAGCCGGCGGCGGCGAACAAGGCGATGATGATGAAGGTGATGCGTGCTTTGAGCGACATTGGTCGCTTGTCGTCTACGCCCACGGGGAGGGGCACCTTGGAGGACTCGATGTAGTCCACGCCTGGTGGTGGAGGGGTGAGGGTTGGTACAGGATTGCTCATGTCGGTGTTCCTTGTGTACAGGTCCAGGGATGAGAGATGACAACTACAGTAAATGTGATAACCACTTACCGCGCATACCTTTAGAGACTAAAGCAATAATTTTATGCATGTAGTAATTCCAGTCACTTAGGTACGTATATCCAGCATGAGATAACTCATAGGGCGATAAGTTGCATTCGCGCCTCTACTAGGGGTAAACAGTGTTCAAGATATAGGCTTGGGAGTTATGTCAGAACCGGTATCGCGTCAAGTTCGAAGCACTTGGCCGCTCTACGTGATGTTTTTCGTGGTCGCGGGTATGGTCGGTGCCCTCATCTCGTGGGGATTCCTCAGCGAATCACTCGCAGCACTCGGCATTCCCGACCCAGGCCCCATTACAACCGCAGGCCTGCCATTCTTGCGCGCCGGGGGATGGATGCTCATAGCTCTTGCCACGGGATCCTTTATGGCGTCGACGTTTTTCATCTCGCCGCGTCCGGCACCGAAGCTTATCGACGCTACCCTCACCGTCGACGGACACATCGCCGCCCGCACCGGTTCCATGTCGCTGCTCTCATTCGCAGCCATCGCCATCGTGATGATTCCGCTCGTACTTTCCGACGTCTCCGGCCAGCCGTTTTCCCTAGCAGTCCAGCCCGTTAACTGGCCTAACGCTATCGAAAAAGTGCCAGCAGCGCTGGCATGGCTGTGCACCGCGATCATCTCTGCTGTAGTGGGCACAGCCTCGTTGCGCTCGCAGCGGTGGAAGAGCCAACCCGTGTGGTTTATCGGAGCAATAGCAGCCATCGTGCCCCTTGGCTTGGAGGGGCACTCCGCTGCAGGTGGCGACCACGACTACGGCACCAACTCGCTTCTGTGGCACCTCCTATTTATGTTGCTGTGGGTCGGCGGGCTCATGGGACTGATCGCACACGGGCGTCGTCTAGGCGTAGACCTCGCCACTGCTGTCCGGCGCTATTCTCACGTAGCACTGTGGGCAATTATTGCTATGACCCTATCAGGCCTGATCAACGCCGCTATACGCGTGCGTCTAGAAGATCTGCTGACGTCTGGATACGGCCGGATGATTGTGGTCAAAGCAGTACTTACTATTGTGCTCGCCCTGTTTGGATTCGCACACCGCAGCATCACCATCAAGGAACTAGAACGAAGTGCTAGCGGCGCACCATTTATCAGACTCGCCATCGCAGAGCTCGTGGTCATGGCGGCGATTATCGGTGTGGCTATTTCGCTGGGACGCACCCCGCCACCGCCGCCACGTGTTATTGATCTGACCCCCATGGCGCTGGAGATGGGCTACACCCTGACCAAAGCGCCCACCGTATGGAACGTGTGGACCACCTGGCGTTTCGACATCATGTTCACAACCATCGGCATCCTCATGACCGTCGCCTACATCATGGGCGTGCGCACCCTCAAAGCCCGCGGCGAATCATGGAAACCCATGCGCACCTTCTGGTTCCTCCTCGGCTCGGTAGGACTAGCACTGAGCATGAGCTCCGGTGTAGGCCTCTACATGCCAGCCATGTTCTCCATGCACATGGTCACTCACATGGTGCTGTCCATGGTCATCCCAGTGTTCTTGGTGCTCGGTAACCCCTTCGAACTCGCATTAGCTGCACTACCGCAGGGGACGTCGCAACGCCCCGGCGCGCGCGAGTGGCTGGAAGTGTTCCTCAACTCCACCACGTTGCGTATCCTCATGCACCCAGCGCTGAACACGATCCAGTTCATTACGATCTTCTACCTGCTGTATGTGACTCCTTGGTACAACGTGATGGTGTCTGAGCACGCAGGGCATTTGTCCATGAACTTTGTGTTCTTACTTTCTGGATACATCTATTACTGGGAGATGATCGGCGGAGACCCCAAGCCGGTATACAACTCGGTGATCAAGAGGTTGTCGTGGCTGATTTTCTCCATGCCCTTCCACCTGTATTTTGGTGTGTACCTTATGCAGCTCTCGCAGATCTTGGCGGAGGACTTCTACTCGCAGCTCGACCTGCCGTGGGCAGTGGATCTTATGCACGATCAAAATGTTGGTGGCGGAATCGCGTGGGCCTCGGGTTCCTTCCCGCTGATCGTGGTGTTTGGCACCTTGTTTATTCAGTGGCTGCAAGAAGATAGGAAAGAAGAAGCCGAGATTGAGCAGCGCGTGGAAAACCACGAGGATGATGATTTTGATGCCTATAACGAGATGCTTGCGCGGATGAATTCTGGGCGTCAAGACGCGGTGTCTGATTACCACAATCGCGAATTTTAGGCAGAACCGGTACTGAGAATCTGTGGATAACTCCCGTAACAGGCAAGGGGGAGGGGAAGTTATCCACAGATTTTGGTGTTTCTGGGGTCAGGCGGTGGCGGCTTGTAGGAGTAGGGGCGCACGATGAGCGCAGACCGACTGTTAGGACACGCCTAGTCGGCATAAATAACAAGGGGGAATATCATGCATATTCAAAGCACCATCGTGGGCAACCTCACCGGGGAACCCTCGCTGCGCAAGGCGGGGACCAGCATGGTGGCGTCGTTTCGGATCGCTGCAAGTAGGCGCATTTTGCGCACCAACCAGACCGCTGATTCTGAAAGCCGCCCAGAGGACAAATGGGTCGATGCCGACTCGCTGTATATTGACGTGGAATGTTGGGGGCAGCTTGCCGCTAATGTGAAAACCACGCTGTGTAAAGGGCGGCCGGTGATCTGCACGGGGTATTTGATCACGCAGTCGTGGGTGGATAAGGATTCGGGGGCATCGCGGTCAAAGATTGTGTTTAAGGCCAACTCTGTGGGGTTGGAGTTGTCGCGGTATTGTGCGTCGTCACGCAAGAGCGTGGAAAACGACGTCCACGAGGCGCCAGGGTTGCATGCGCCAGTGGCGGGAGCCGAGCCTAGCTTTGACGACGAAACCTCCAGCGAGGAGGCGGTAGCACCGTTCTAAGGGGGCGCGCGGGTTGTTCGGGGCGCAAATGTTGCTACAGTGATGTACCCTTTGACGTGACTTCACATCTACAAGAAACATTAAGGGGAACATCACTGTGGGCGAATTCATCTACACGATGAAAAACGTGCGCAAGGCTATCGGCGAGAAGCTGATCCTTGACAATGTGACCATGGCTTTTTATCCAGGTGCCAAGATTGGTGTCGTGGGCCCCAACGGCGCGGGTAAGTCGTCGATCCTAAAGATCATGGCAGGCCTCGACCAGCCATCTAACGGCGAGGCCTTCCTAGACCCAGGTGCCACCGTGGGTATCCTGCTCCAGGAGCCACCGCTCAATGAGGAAAAGACTGTTCGCGGCAACGTGGAAGAAGGCTTGGGCGGCATCTTTGAAAAGAAGCAGCGCTTCGAGCAGATCGCCGAGGAAATGGCGACCAACTACACCGACGAGCTCATGGAAGAAATGGGCAGGCTCCAAGAAGAGCTCGACCACGCCGACGCATGGGAAATCGACTCCAAGATTGACCAGGCTTTGGAAGCTCTGCGCTGCCCACCATCCGACGAACCAGTAACCCACCTTTCCGGTGGTGAGCGCCGCCGCGTGGCACTAGCAAAGCTGCTCCTTTCCGAGCCTGACCTTTTGCTTCTCGACGAGCCCACCAACCACCTCGATGCGGAATCCGTGCAGTGGTTGGAAAAGCACCTCGCTGACTACAAGGGTGCCGTCTTGGCCGTTACCCACGACCGTTACTTCCTCGATCACGTTGCTGGCTGGATCTGTGAGGTCGACCGCGGCAAGCTCTACCCATACGAGGGCAACTACTCCACCTACTTGGAAACAAAGGCTGCTCGTTTGGAAGTTGCTGGCAAGAAGGACCAGAAGTTGCAAAAGCGCCTGAAGGAAGAACTCGCATGGGTTCGTTCCGGCGCCAAGGCTCGCCAGGCTAAGAACAAGGCTCGTCTGCAGCGCTATGAGGAGATGGCTGCCGAGGCCGAGCAGTACAAGAAGCTCGACTTCGAAGAAATCCAGATCCCAACGCCACCACGCTTGGGTAACCAAGTTGTTGAGGTAGAGCACCTTGATAAGGGCTTTGATGGTCGCGTATTGATCAAGGATCTTTCCTTCACCCTGCCACGCAACGGCATTGTTGGTGTGATCGGCCCGAACGGTGTGGGTAAATCCACGCTGTTTAAGACCATCGTTGGCTTGGAGCAGCCAGACGGTGGCGAGGTTAAGGTTGGCCAGACGGTGAAGCTGAGCTACGTTGACCAGAACCGTGAGAACATCGACCCCGAAAAGACCGTGTGGGAAGTTGTTTCCGATGGCTTGGATTACATCCACGTTGGTCAAAACGAAATGCCATCGCGTGCATACCTGTCTGCTTTCGGCTTCAAAGGCCCAGATCAGCAAAAGCCTTCTAAGGTTCTCTCCGGTGGTGAACGCAACCGCCTGAACCTTGCGCTGACCTTGAAGCAGGGCGGCAACTTGATCCTGCTTGACGAGCCAACCAACGACCTTGACGTGGAAACCTTGGGTTCCTTGGAAAACGCGTTGCAGAAGTTCCCTGGTTGTGCCGTGGTCATCTCCCACGACCGTTGGTTCTTGGACCGCACCTGTACCCACATCCTCGCGTGGGAAGGCAACGTTGCAGAAGGCCAGTGGTTCTGGTTCGAGGGCAACTTCGAGGATTATGAAAAGAACAAGGTCGAGCGCCTCGGTGCCGATGCGGCACGCCCATCGCGCGTGACACACCGCAAGCTCACCCGCTAGCGTGACGCACCAAGCCACCTCGGCGTTTTTCCGAGGTGGCTTTTGTGTTTTAGGTAACACGCTGGTCTAGATACTATTGTGGACTAAACGACTTTTAGGATTGTAGAAAGTACACGGCAAATTTCAATGAGCACTGAATCTTCCCACCAAGTTCACACCGCTACCGTCCCTGTTCGCTGGACGGATTTTGACCGCTTTGGTCACGTGACAAACTCCGCCTATGTGGACCTCGCCCAAGAGGCTCGCACTGTGTGGGCAAATGACAACTTTGCTGTCAAGGGACACCAGATTCCCGCCGTCTTTGTCCGTCACATCGAAGTGGACTATCTTCGCCCCATCATGCCGAGCACCTCGCAGGTAGTGGTAGAAACCGAAGTTGTGCATATCGGCAACACATCCTTTACCACCCGCCAGCACCTTAAAGACGGCGAAGGCCACGTATGCGCCACCGTTATCGCTGTTCAGGTAGCCGTGGACATGTTGACCACACGGCCACGTGCCATTGCCGCCCACGAGCTCCAAGTACTCACACAGTTTGCGGCCTCGACACAACAGGAGTCCGAGCAGTAGCTTTGTGCTATGAGTAATTCCTCGGTATCCCTGACAGTTCAGTCAGGACAGTCCGGTTTAACATCCCTGCTGCAACGCGCAGTGGGGCTCGACGCCTCCTCCTACGCGCGCCTGCAGCAAGTAGGGGAGGCCGTCAACGTTTTTGTGACCACACCCTTTGATGTGATTGCTTCTCGCCGAGTGTTGGGAACCTCCAGTAGCGACGGTGCCGTGCTGCGCAGCGCTGATCTCCTCGCCACAGGCAGTGGTCCTGCTGTGCCAGCGGGCTGGCCAGGTGCACTGCCCCCAGCTGAAGGCTTTGAGCTTGTCGACGAAATCCCCGTGGCCGTAGCTCGCCAACTCGCCGACCAAGGCCAAGCACTGGCAAAACAGTTCAGCAGCAGCCTTGGCCCGCCGGTGAGCTTACTCAATCAAACGGTGCTGACTGTCACAGGAAATAACATCTCGGTGGACATTCCTATGCGCATGATCTTTGCGTGTACCTCGTTGGGATTTATCCCCGGAATGAACGCACCGGAACGTATCCCACGCCACCTTCGGGTTTCCCAATCCAGGCGATGGACCCGCATCGATGCCCCCTTTGGCAGTGTGTATCGCAGCGAGGGGATCGGATTGCTCTTTCCAACTTAGGGGGCTTGGTTGATAAGCATCTGCGCCACGCGCTGCATGTGATCCCACATGGCGGCGCGGTGGGCTGGGGGAAGGGTTGCCTCGTCGATACTGTCCAAGGTGTCGGACATGATGTCGAGCCAGCGCTGAGCCTCGTTCATACCAATGGGGAAGTGTGCGTGGCGCATGCGTAGACGTGGATGTCCGCGGTTTTCAGAAAATGTCTGTGGCCCACCCCAGTATTGGGCGAGGAACCAGCGGAGGCGATCTTCGGCGCCTTCCCAATCATCGTCGGGGTACATGGGGCCGATGAGGTCGTCGTTACGCATGCGTTCGTAAAAACGGTGCACGATGAGGTGGAAGGTTTCTTCGCCACCAACAGACTCATAAAAAGACGCAGGGGTGTTCATGGTGGCTTATCCTATTCTTCGTCGTCGAGGCGGCGATAAGCGCCAATGCCTTCGGGGTAGGGGGTGTCAATGCCGTTGCGCTGCAGATCGGTAAGAATACGGGCGCGCATCTTACGCTCAATAAACCATTGTTGATCCGGCAAGGTAGTCACACGTGTCCGGATAACCATGTGGTCAAGTCCCACGGAGTTCACGCCGTCGACCACGGGGTCGTCGAGAAGTACATCGGCTACTTCTTGTAGCTGTGCTTCATCGGCCACGGACTTCTCAATCAAAGCAATCGCATCGGAGGCCTTCTCGTCCAAGGCGATGGGCACGTTGATGATCGCTACCGCATATTCTTGGCTGAAATTGCCCACGCGCAGGATCTCGCCGTTGCGCACGAACCACTGGGTGCCGTTGATATCACGCAAGGTGGTCAGGCGAAGGGATACGTCTTCGACCGTGCCTACGACATCACCCACGTCGATGGTGTCGCCCACACCGTATTGATCCTCAATGAGCATGAACACACCAGAAAGAAAGTCCTTGACCAGCGATTGTGCGCCAAAGCCCAACGCCACACCAACAACTCCGGCAGAAGCGATCAGGGGGGTAACATCCACGCCGATCAGCTTGAGAGTGCCAAGCGCAGCCCAGACCCACACAAAAATCGACACAGCGCTGCGGCCCACGGCGGCGAGGGTACGAATACGGGCTTGTCGACGCTGCTCCTGAGTGGCAGTGAGAGCCTCACTCGCGGCGTTGTTGCGCTTGCGCTTGATAATCGGGTTGGAGATCGCCAACCGAGGTTTGCGAATGTTGGCGTCGGCAGCCTTGGTAATCGCCTTGCGCAGCGCCCAGTTCAACACGATGGCCACAACGAGCGTCAAAGCAATTCTGATGGGGCGTTCAATCAACCAATCCTGAGCCATCGGGCTATGCAGCCACGACTCAGTGGAGTTGATCGCAGACTCCGTCTCATCTGACAACTTATTTTGGGCGAGAACCTGAAGCGGCCCACCCCCTGAGAAACCAAAATTATTCATCGGTTTCCACCGTATCGTAGAACACCAACACGCGGGGGTAACCACGGGTAAAAATGCAGGTAATTAGGGCATTGCTACTGTGCGGTTTATGGACGTGTGTGGTCAGGTAAGTTGAGCAACCTGCGATAAAAATGGACAGCTTGGTCTAGTGTGTTCACTCATATCTACGCCCACGACGAAAGCCATCAAGGAGGCCCCATGTCTGCTCACTCCGATTTACGCCTCAAAGAACTTCGCGGTGGATTCGAATACACCCGCTGTCAAGGCGGGGCAGGCGCCATCCCCTCAGCTTTCGACGCCTACCTCACCGCCCGCGGAATCAAAACGCTGGGAGGACGCATGGACCGCCACTGCGACCACCCCGCCGATGTCCAACACGCATTAAGCTGCGTCGATAGCGCGTAGTCGAACCGCACGCTCTTGGCCTGCAGCACCCTCGCTAATAATGCGGCGTGCTGCACCGGGCAGATCTGGATGCGCATCCAAGAACGCGTGCGCGCGTTCAACAGATTCTGCCGAGACATCCCACGACGGATAGATGCCCGTCACAGTAACAGCAGCAACCTCCGAGGACAACGCCTTCCACAGCGGCTCGACAAGCTCAAACACA
This sequence comes from Corynebacterium diphtheriae, assembly GCF_001457455.1. Classification (NCBI taxonomy): domain Bacteria; kingdom Bacillati; phylum Actinomycetota; class Actinomycetes; order Mycobacteriales; family Corynebacteriaceae; genus Corynebacterium; species Corynebacterium diphtheriae. Next base: position 1,825,375 of record NZ_LN831026.1, on the reverse strand, counting down.
GACTCAGAGAACTGCTCCAAATATGGAGCCGAACCCGCAAACTGCAAGCCCTCCAACTTGTGGCGCAGATACAAGTTAGACAACGTATTTGCAGGATCAGTGATCTGCGCGAAAATCTTAGCCTTTACGTCCTGGCTAGGCTGTGCTGCATATGCACGAAGCGCCGCCAAGTCGCCTGCAGAAGACTTATCCAACGCCAACAACTGCGCAATGCGCTGCTCAACCTCAGCTGCAGGAACATCACCACGGGCAATAAGGGCAGTCATAGCCCACCAGCGCAGATCCGAATCCACCACAACACCAGGTAGGGACGTAGAGCCCTGAGCAATAAGCGCAAACTCTGCCGCGGCCTCATCAGTCAGCTTCACCTTGGCCAGCGCCTGCACAAACGCCAACTGCGCATCCGAACCGGGCTCCAGCTCACGGGCAGCCTGCAGCATGGCATCTGCCAACAACGCAGAACCTTCCTGCTCAGCCCACTGCGGATCCACATAAGACGACAACGCCCGCGACGCCTGCATGAGTACACGCTCCAGCACCGCAATCTCTGTTTCCGCCTGCGCACCACGAGCGACCAACCGCACAAAATCACGCGCACGCATCGAACCGTCACGCGTCATCTCCCATGCCGCCGACCAGCACAACGTCCGCGCCATCGGATCCACAATCTTGTCAATGTTTTCCACAACAAAAGCCAACGACGCAGGATCCAACTGCATCAAGCAATAAGTCAGATCATCATCATTAACAATCACCAGATCAGCTGCAGGAACCCCCACCAGCTCCGGTACCTCAGTCAGGTCAGAATCAACATCAAGCTCCACGCGATGGGTACGCGTCGCGGAGCCGTCGATAAGCGAATATAAGCCCACAGCAATGCGATGCGTGCGCACCTCGCCCGCGCCGGGGGCCGCGCCCTCTTGAGCCACCGCAAAGCTGGAATAGGTGCCCTCGTTGACCTCAAAACGCGGGCTTAGCTTGTTCACACCCGTAGTCTTCAACCACTGCTGGGCCCACTGCGACAAATCGCGACCTGACGCCTTTTCAAAAGCACCCAACAAATCATCAAAGGTGGCATTGCCAAACGCATGGTTGGCAAAGTGCATACGCACACCAGCCAAAAATGCCTCACGGCCAACATAAGCCTGCAGCTGCTTAAGTACCGAAGAACCCTTGGCATAAGTAATACCGTCGAAGTTCTGCTCCACGATCTCAATATCGCTGGCATCGGTGGTAATCGGGTGCGTAGAAGGCAACTGATCCTGCTGATATGCCCAGGACTTCTCCACGTTGGCAAAAGTCACCCATGCGGTGGAATACTGTGTGGCTTCCGCCTGCGACAACGCTGCAGACCACGTGGCAAAGGACTCGTTGAGCCACAAATCACCCCACCACTTCATGGTCACAAGGTCACCAAACCACATGTGAGCCATCTCATGAAGAACCGTATCGCAACGACGCTCATAGCGATAACGAGTCACCTTCGAAGAAAACACATACTCATCGCGGAACGTCACCGCACCAGCATTTTCCATCGCGCCCATATTAAATTCCGGCACAAAAATCTGGTCATACTTGCCAAACGGATAAGCCACACCAAAATTGGCATGATAAAAATCAAAGCCCTGCTTCGTCTCAGTAAACAGCGTCTCCGCATCCAAATGCTCAGCCAAAGACCCGCGGCAATAAATAGCCATCGGAATCTCCAACTCATGAGGCTGATCCGCAGGAGTTTCAAGATGATGCTTAAGCTCACCGTGCCACGTATCGGTCACCTCGTGATAAGGGCCAGCACACAAGGCAATCAGATAGGTTGAAAGCTTGTAATCCACCGAGGACACATGTGTTGCCGCATCGCCATCAACGGTGATCTCGGAATAAGCATTCGTAATCACCTTCCAAGCCTTCGGCGCTACGATCTTAAAACCATAGGTTGCCTTAAGATCCGGCTGGTCAAAGCAGGCAAACATTCGCTTGGCATCGGCTGTCTCGAACTGGGTGTACAGATAAACCTCACCATCAGCAGGATCGACAAAGCGGTGCACACCTTGGCCGGTGTGAGAATACACACAAGTAGCGTCGATAATCAGCGTATGCGCGCCCACCGTGAGATTGTCGAGGGCGATACCGCGGGATTCGTCGTAACGCCCATCCTGCAACGGCACCGCGCTATCCGTAATATCGCGGCCATCCAACTCCACACGCGCAACCGACTCCGCACGAAGATCAATGAAGGTACTACCAGCATTGAGCACCTCAAACGACACCGTGGTCGTGGAAGGAAAAGTGCGCTCATCAGCAGTGAGATCCAGTGCAACATCATAATGGCCTACGCTCAGCACATGTGCGCGATGCTCAGCTTCCAACTGCGTGAGATTAATCGAAGACATACAACTCCTTGGAAATAAAAATATTCGCAGGTTACGGCTCTCCACGATACCGCGGGGAATAAACCCCTGGGGGTCAAAGCGTTGATAAGAAAAGAAACCCACGAGCACGAAGGAGATACGCATGGCTAACAACGTGACGTTCTGGTTCGATGTATCCTGCCCATTTTGCTGGATCACATCACGATGGATCAAAGAAGTAGAAAAAGTCCGCGACATATCCGTCACTTGGGTGCCCATGAGCCTATCCGTGCTTAACGACGGCCGCGACGAACTCCCGCAAGACTACAAAGACAAAATGAAAGCCAACTGGGGGCCAGCCCGCGTATTCGCAGCCGTAGCCACCGAACAACCCGATCGTGTCGACGCCCTCTACACCGCCATGGGCACCCGCATCCATAACCAAGGCGAAGGCGGCAAACAAGGCTACGCAGCCTACGACGCCATCATCGTCGACGCACTCGAAGACGTCGGCCTGCCCGCCTCCTACGCAGCAGTCGCCAACACCGACACCTGGGATAACGCCCTCGCCGCATTCCACGCCACCGCCATGGACGCAGTAGGAAACGACGTTGGAACCCCCGTAGTCAAACTCGGCGACACCGCATTTTTCGGCCCCGTACTCACCCGAATCCCGCGTGGCGAAGAAGCAGGAATGCTTTTCGACGCATCCTTCCAGCTGGCGGCCTATCCACACTTCTTCGAGATCAAACGCACCCGAACCGAAAGCCCCCAGTTCGACTAAAACTCAACCGCTATCGACTACACTTCCAGATATGCGCGTATACCTAGGAGCGGACCACGCAGGGTTCGATATGAAAAACATTATTGCCGACCACCTCAAAGCCAAAGGCCACGAGGTGATCGACTGCGGAGCTCACACATACGATGCTCTCGACGATTACCCCGCCTACTGCATCGAAGCAGCAAGCCGCGTAGTAAACGACCCAGGCTCATTGGGCATCGTTCTCGGCGGATCCGGCAACGGCGAGCAAATTGCCGCTAACAAGGTCAAAGGCGCTCGCTGCGCACTCGCATGGTCGGTTGAAACTGCCCGCCTCGCACGCGAACACAACAACGCACAGCTGATCGGCCTCGGCGGCCGCATGCACTCCGAAGAAGAAGCACTAGCAATTGTCGATGCCTTCCTCGACCAAGAGTGGAGCAAAGAAGAACGCCACCAGCGTCGCATCGACATCCTCTGCGAATACGAGCGCACCGGAATCGCACCTGTTATTCCAGAATCCTAAAAACCCGCTGACACCTTGAAGGGGTGTGCCGACCAGTTGGCCGGCACACCCCTTCAAGCATGTCAAAGACTATGAACTAGAAATCGAAATCAAAACCATCGAATCCATCAAAACCCCCGAGACCATCGCCCATATCACCGAAGTCACCTGCAGCATCTACATCACCTGCATCACCCGCGCCCTCTGCTGCAGCAAGGCCATCTTGGAAGCCGTCTCCATAACCAGACTCAAAAGCATGCGCGCTATAGCCCACACCAGACATGCCGTTAAAGAGGGAAGAAAACAATAGGACAGAACCTGCAGTCCACATACCCGAACGCATTGCACCAGCCCACCATGGCTCGGAATACCAACCAGCAGGAACCGGACGGCCGGCAACCATACCGCCTGGGTAGTAGTTAGGCGTTTGTGCAGTAGCAGTAGGGGAGGCAGTCACACTATGACCCTCGTGCTCAATGGTGCGCTGTTCCGTCACCTTGCCAGCGGCACGCTGGCCTTCCAGCGGAGGCAACTCAGGGCCAGCAGGAAGCCCCATGATCTCACGGGCAGCATTCACATAGTGCAAACCCTCCAAAGCTGACTCACGTGCCAACTCCGCCTGACGCACCGACTGAGCCTGACTAATCTGCGAGGATGCCGCATTGAAACGCTCCGATGCATCCGCCAACGCCTGCGTAGAGGCAGAATCCGTGCCGCTGAGCGAAAGAACCTGTGAACCCAGACGATCAATCCACCGCCGTGCCTCGGTAATAGCATCATCTAACTGAACGGCCTGCTGCTTTTGGCTCGAACCGCCGGATTTAGAAACCACAACAACAAGGCCACCGACAACGATGGCAACCAAAAGCAAAGCGATCATGATCGAATTCCTTATACCAATTGAGCAACTGACCGCGGCCGCATACATAAGCGGCCGCGCTGTTAACTATGTAAACGGTGCAGAACGCAGAAAGTTCCCCACGCGCCTCACCTAGGGGGTGTGCGTGGGGAACTTTATTGCATTATCTACTCGGAGGATTTCTTTTGTTGAGCGGCACTCTTAGCTTTCCGCTTCTCGACCCACTCTTTGACGTGGTCGGAATCCCACAGTGTCAAACCATGGAACTTAGTGACGGGCTCTGGTGCGCGCCCGCGTCCGGCGTAGCTTGTGAACGTACCTCGGGCGGTGCCGGAGAAGGCAGCGCATTCGACAGCTGTCCACAGCTCTCGACCTGTGTCAGAATCAATGATCTTCGGGTGCATGGGGTTATATAATATCTAACTAATTATTTCTGGTCTAAAAGTGCTGGTAGGGCGGCTTATTCAAACTTTTGTCATACCTAACGGGGTTAAAAAGTAGGGGTGAACTTGACTTCCCGCGCAAACAACATGCTAGCAATGTTGATTCACCTGAAATTTTTGGGGAGTCTCGGTTGGTGGGGCGGTGGTAAAACTGCCGATTTTGAAATTCCATACCCCTGTGCGCTAAGGTTGTTCGCACAGCAGTTAATGCCTGTGGGAATGTCGTATAGTGGCTAATACCTCAGCCTTCCAAGCTGAAGACGCGGGTTCGATTCCCGTCATTCCCTCCACTGCCGGCGCTTCTAGTTGAGATTCGATTCTTAGCTAGAAGCGCCGGTTTTTTTATTTTCGCCTCCTCGAACTCAAGACTTCGAAAACCGCAGGACGTGAAAATTGCACCCAAATGCCGACCTTGGATTTTTGAGGTCTTGAATTCGAGGAGGAGAAATGTCTCGCGAAATGAGAGCGATTGAGTGGTTGTCACGGTGCAGTGCACATTCTTGAACGGTTTAAAACCCCTCAAAAGTATGCTTGAGCTGGCGATTTTCTTTTTTCCGGTGGGTTATGTAAAGTTTCCCCTCGGACACGGAAGAGCCCACAAGGTTCTGAAGGTTCAACAGGAAAGAAAAACGGGACGTGGCGCAGTTTGGTAGCGCACCTGCTTTGGGAGCAGGGGGTCGCAGGTTCAAATCCTGTCGTCCCGACAAAAATCCCTCCACTTGAATATAGGTGGAGGGATTTTTCTAATTCAACTATCCCCTATAAAAAACGACCAGGAGAGTTACTCGTGAAGAGTTCCGTCGAAAAGCTGAGCGAGACCCGCGTTAAGCTCAATGTAGAGGTTCCTTTCGAGGAGCTAAAGCCAGAGATCGACCAGGCTTACAAGGCTTTGGCTCAGCAGATCACCATCCCTGGCTTCCGTCGCGGTAAGGCCCCACGCCAGCTTATCGACGCCCGCATCGGTCGCGGCGCAGTCCTCGAGCAGGTCATTAACGATATGCTGCCTACCCGCTACCAGCAGGTTGTGGAAGAAAACGAGCTTGTCGTTCTCGGCCAGCCACACATTGACATCACCAAGCTGGAAGACAACGAGGTTGTCGAGTTTACCGCTGAGGTTGATGTTCGCCCAGAGATCACCGTTCCTGATTTCTCCGCTTTCGCGGTTGAGGTTCCTGCTCTTAAGTCTAATGACGAGGCAATCGATGCGCAGATCGATAAGTTGCGTGAGCGTTTCGGTGAGCTGAAGGACACCAAGCGCAAGCTGAAGACTGACGACTTTGCCATCATCGATATCGAGACTGCTATCGATGGCGAGAAGCTGGAAGAGGCTACCACTGAGGGTATGTCCTACCAGGTTGGCGCTGGCGACCTCATCGATGGTCTGGACACCGCACTGCGTGGTCTTAAGGCCGGTGAGTCCGCTGAGTTCACCACCACCTTGAAGGCTGGCGAGCATGAGGGCAAGGAAGCTGCTGTTACCGTAACTGTTCAGCAGACCAAGGAGCGCAAGCTTCCTGAGCTCGACGAAGAGTTCGTTCAGACCGCTTCTGAGTTCGACACCGTCGAAGAGCTGCGCGAATCCATCGCAGAGCAGGTTGCTGAGCAGGCAAAGGCTGAGCAGGCTACCGCAATTCGCGACGAAGTTCTCAAGGCTGCCCTCGCAGAGGCAACCTTCGAGCTGCCAGAAGGTGTTGTCGAGGATCAGATCCACGCACAGCTGCACCAGCTTCTCAACCAGGTTGGCGGCGACGAGGCTGCCCTCAACGCTGCACTCGAGGCTCAGGGTACTTCCCGCGAGCAGTTCGATGCTGACAACCGCAAGAACTCCGAGGAAGCTGTTCGCACCCAGCTGTTCTTGGACGCTTTGGCAGAGCAGGAGCAGCCAGAGGTTTCTCAGCAGGAGCTGACCGACCACATTCTGTTCACCGCTCAGTCCTACGGTATGGACCCTAACCAGTTCATCACCCAGCTGCAGCAGTCCGGTCAGATCGGCAACCTGTTCTCCGACGTTCGTCGCGGCAAGGCACTGGCAGCAGCTATCTGCCGTGTTTCCGTGAAGGACGACGAGGGCAACGCTGTTGACCCAAGCGAGTACTTCGGTGAGGAAGAAGAGTCCGCAGAGGATTCTGAGTAATTTCTTCATTGTGAAAGGCCCAGCCTCGGCTGGGCCTTTTGCGTACACTGCAGGGCTTCGACGCTGAGAGCGAACAGAGAAGCTATGTGGAACAAACGGCAGGTACCCTAGGGTTGCATTTGTTATAAAGATCGTGAGCAAGTCTAATGAAAAAGGAGCACGGGAATGACTGACCAGATTCGCATGGCGCAGGCAAGTGCCGGAATGAATTTGAGCGATTCGGTATATGAGCGCCTATTGCGTGAGCGCATTATTTTCCTAGGCACCCAAGTGGATGACGAGATCGCTAATAAGCTGTGTGCACAGATCTTGCTGCTCTCGGCAGAAGATCCTACGCGCGATATCTCGCTGTACATTAACTCCCCAGGTGGCTCCGTTACCGCAGGTATGGCTATTTACGACACTATGAAGTACTCGCCGTGCGATATTGCTACCTACGGCATGGGTTTGGCTGCGTCGATGGGCCAGTTCTTGCTTTCTGGCGGTACCAAGGGCAAGCGATTCGCATTGCCACACGCTCGCATTATGATGCACCAGCCGTCGGCAGGCGTGGGTGGCACCGCCGCTGACATCGCTATTCAGGCTGAGCAGTTCGCGCAGACGAAGCGTGAGATGGCTGAGCTTATTGCCGAGCACACCGGTCAGTCGTTTGAGCAGATCACTAAGGATTCTGACCGTGACCGCTGGTTTACTGCACAGCAGGCAAAGGAATACGGAATCGTAGACCACGTTATTGAGTCCGCGCAGGGCCCGCTTTCTAACTAGGCAGGAGTAACACCGATATGAATAACAACGGAATGCAGATGCCACAGGCTCGCTACGTACTGCCATCGTTTATTGAGCAGTCCGCGTATGGCACTAAAGAAACAAACCCTTATGCCAAGTTGTTCGAGGAGCGCATTATTTTCCTCGGTACCCAGGTGGATGACACCTCGGCAAACGACATCATGGCGCAGTTGTTGGTGCTCGAGGGCCTCGACCCTGACCGCGACATCACCATGTACATCAACTCCCCAGGTGGCTCCTTTACCTCGTTGATGGCGATTTACGACACGATGCAGTACGTGCGTCCCGACGTTCGCACTGTCTGCCTTGGCCAAGCAGCATCCGCAGCGGCTGTGCTGCTTGCCGCAGGAGCACCAGGCAAGCGCGCCTGCCTGCCTAACTCTCGTGTGCTGATTCACCAGCCAGCAACCCAAGGTACCCAAGGGCAGGTTTCGGATCTGGAGATCCAAGCAAAGGAAATCGAGCGCATGCGTACCTTGATGGAGCAAACGCTGGCACGCCACACCGGCCGCAGCGCTGATCAGGTGCGTATCGACACCGACCGTGACAAGATCCTCACCGCTGAGGAAGCTGTGGAATACGGCATCGTGGACCAGGTCTTCGATTACCGCAAGCTCAACGGCTAACGGCTAAGCTCTCATCCCCAGACCCCGCAGGAACCCCCGTGCGTGTCTGGGGATTTTTGCGTCGATAGGGTGGCACAAGGAACAATCGGGGGTTATGCAACGCGCGCATATTTTGGTGGTGGATAACTTCGATTCCTTCACCTACAACATCGTCGACTACCTCCACCGCTGCGGGGCCCGCACCCACGTGGTCACCAACAACGTATCCCCAGAGGACATTGATCTAGACCGCTACCACGGAATAGTCATCTCACCAGGTCCAGGGCATCCCAGCGTGGCAGAAGACGTCGGCATAAGCGCGTGGGTATTACAAACAGCACAGTGCCCAGTGCTGGGCGTGTGCTTAGGTATGCAGCTGATGGTCACAAGCGAAGGGGGCTGCGTTGATCGTGCGCCGGAGGCTGTCCACGGACGCGTAGATACCTTAAATATTGTTGCCGCCGATGAGCTTTTTGCTGGTCTACCTCAGACGTTTTCGATCGTCCGCTATCATTCGCTCGCCGCGATCACAGTACCACCCAGTATGGAAGTCACATCCTCTAATCCCGAGGGGATTGTGATGTCGATACGTCATCGCAGCCGCCCATGGTGGGGAGTGCAGTTTCATCCGGAATCGATCGCCGGCGATTTCGGTGTGGAGATCATTGACCGCTTCGTTGACCTATGTACACCGCAGTATCGCACCGATGAAGTGGAGCTTTGCTGCAGCCCTGTGGAGCTTTTCCATGCGTTGGGCGGCAGGGGAGCACTGCTGGAATTTGAAGGCACGGCTATCATTGCGATTCCGAGTGGGCAGGTAGCGCACCACATTGAGGAGCTGGAAGTTTCTGGTATTTCGGTGGCCCCGGAGGCATGGGCGCCGCCGGGTTGGTACGGCTACATTGGCTACGAGGCTAACGACGCTACCTTTGGCACTGCGGTCCATGCGCCAAAGCCGGCGGAAGTTCCCACGACTGCCATGATGTATTGCACGGAAGTTATTGCGATCCGTGGGGATCGTGCCCAAATCACCGCGCCGAGTTCGCGCTGGGGCCGGTTACGGGATGCGGTCGTGGCGGCGTCGAAAAGCGTGCCCACGGTGCCGAGTTTCAACCCGACTGGTATCGGGCGGTTGCACGTACGCGACTCCCGAGAACGCTACATGGCTACGATCGAGCGAATCCAAGAAGCGATTCGAGCCGGCGAAACATATGAAGTCTGCCTGACCACCGAACTATTTGCCGAAGTACACGGTGAGGTTCATCCGGCGGCAATGTATCAAGCGCTGAGCACCGCAGTACCTGCGCCTATGCGTTCGCTGGTTGTCACCGATGATGTAGCAGTGATTTCCGCGTCACCAGAACGATTTATCACCATGAACGACCGCATGGTGTCGTCCTCACCGATCAAAGGAACCAGAAAACGCAGCGCCGACCGCGAAGAAGACCGCGCCTTGGCCGACGATCTGCGCACCAACCCCAAAGACCGCGCCGAAAACCTCATGATCGTCGACCTCGTGCGCAACGACCTCGCCCGCGTCTGCGAATCAGGCAGCGTCCGCGTGCCAGAACTATGTGCACTGCACAGCTTTACCACCGTGCACCAGCTGATTTCTACCGTCGAAGGGCAACTTCGCCCCACCAGCATGCCTATCGACGTCCTACGCGCCACCTTCCCAGGCGGTTCAATGACTGGGGCGCCCAAACACCGCACCATGCACCTCATCACCGAGCTCGAAGGCAAACAACGCGGGGTTTACTCCGGATGCATTGGTTATATCGGCGACGATCTCCGCACCGATCTTGCTATGGTCATCCGCACCGTCGTGCTCACACCCACCACCTTGAGCTATGGGGTAGGAGGTGCCATCATCGCGCTTTCAGACTCCGCCGAAGAATGGGCAGAAATCACCACAAAATCCCGGGTGCTTCTCGACCTACTCGGGCAAGATTTCCCACAATCGCTCATCATCGATTCTTTCCTCGTCAACGACGGGAAAACCCGCGGACTCAAACTGCACCTCGACCGCTTCCGCACCGCCTGCCTAGAACACGGCTATGCCCACCACGAGCAACTCGACGCCTTTTTCGCAGAGGCCCTCAGAAGCATCCCCGCCACAGGGCAGTGGTTCCCGCGCCTTGAAGCCACACCCACCGAACTACGTATCGCGCTTCGGCCCGCCCCTCAGCTACGCGGCACCACAACGCTGACCTCGGTGGCGGCAGTACGCCCCACCCCGAAGTACAAAGGCCTCGACCTCGACTACCTCGCCGAACTGCGGGGCAGTACCACTACTGACGACGTCCTCTTGGTCACCCCAGCCGGTGTGATTGCCGAAACCACCACAGCCGCCATCATCGCCTGGGACGGCACCAAGTGGATGAGCATGGCCCCAGCCCGATTGGAATCTGTAACCGAATCCCTACTGATCAACAGCGCTCGCGCCCAAGGCGAAATGGTAGTTACTGCAGCCTTGACAGTGCCCGAGGCACAGAAACTCAACCTGTGGGCGGTGAACTCCCTCCACGGCGTGACCCCCGTGACGCACATTGATGAGGTAGCACTTCCCAACAATCCCCAGCGCAGTGCGTTGCTACGCGGATGGTTGTCACAATCTGAGGAGAATATCGCCCAAGTATGACAGTCGGGCGCCCACTTAGTTTGACGCACCCAGTAGAGTATTGAGGTGTTTGGTAATGAAGGAAACTGCAATTACCATCGAACTTCCTCTTTACGGGAATGCCGTAGAGAACGCACCCCTTAAGAATTGAGAGACTCCTACCTCTTATGACACGTATGCAAGAAAGCGCTGATCTCCTCAAATGTTCTTTCTGCGGGAAGAGCCAAAAACAGGTGAAGAAGCTCATCGCCGGTGGCGGCGTGTACATCTGCGATGAATGCATCGAGCTGTGCAATGAGATCATCGAAGAGGAGCTCAACTCGTCGGCAGCAGAAGCCAAAGATAACGGTGACCGCCTGCCTCGACCTTCACAGATTTCCGCCTTCTTGGACAAGTACGTGATCGGTCAAGATGATGCCAAGCGCATCCTCTCGGTGGCTGTGTACAACCACTACAAGCGGGTGCGTGCTGAGGAATCACGCACGACGCACAAGCGTGCCTCGGAGGAAGAAACCGAACTCCAAAAATCCAACATTCTCATGTTGGGACCCACCGGATCCGGTAAGACCTACCTCGCCCAAACTCTTGCGCGGCTTCTCGACGTCCCCTTCGCGATCGCCGATGCCACCTCACTGACCGAAGCCGGTTACGTGGGCGAAGACGTAGAAAACATTTTGCTCAAACTCCTGCAGGCAGCAGACTTTGATGTTCAGCGCGCCCAGCGTGGCATCATCTATGTCGACGAGGTAGATAAGATTTCCCGTAAATCGGATAACCCATCGATTACTCGCGATGTGTCCGGCGAAGGCGTCCAGCAAGCACTGCTGAAAATCCTCGAAGGTACCGTGGCCTCTATCCCGCCTCAGGGTGGGCGTAAGCACCCCAACCAGGACTTTATTCAGCTCGATACTTCCAACATCTTGTTCATTGTGGCCGGTGCATTTGCAGGTCTAGAAAAAGTGATCGAAGAACGTCGCGGCAAAAAGGGTATTGGCTTCGGCGCTGAGTTGACCACAAAAGCAGACACCGATGCAGTCGATGTGTTCCGCGATGTTCTACCCGAAGACTTGGTCAAATTCGGGTTGATCCCAGAATTTATTGGTCGTCTTCCCATCGTGGCTACCGTCAACAACTTGGACCAAGCTTCCCTTGTTAAGGTGCTGACCGAGCCACGAAACTCACTGGTCAAGCAATATCAACGACTATTTGATATGGATCGCGTAGATCTAGAATTTGATCCCGAGGCACTGCAAGCCATCGCCGATCTGGCCATCGACCGTGGTACGGGTGCGCGTGGACTTCGCGCGATCATGGAAGAACTCCTAGTGCCAGTGATGTATGACATCCCTGACCGTGAGGATGTCGCAGTGGTGCGTATCAACGAGGCCGCAGTTCGAGGGCTGCAGGAACCCGAGATGATCTTGCACAGCCAGAAAGACGAAGAGGAGAAGACAGCCTAAGGCTATCTTCTCCTCAACAGGGGGAAAGAATTTTTTTAAGAGAAGGGGTCGGCAGCTACTTCGTAGGAGCCCTCCTCATCCACGTGTTCAGTGACAGTGCTGAGCAACGGGCGGCTGAGGTAGCTATCCTCATCAGCGCTCTTTAAATTAGACGTCAAAAACGCCAGCACCGTATCGACTGCCATACGACGCATACCGTCGGTGTTATCGCCATTCATCATGTCAATGCCGTAGAGGTTCAGCGTGGTCGATCGAGAATTGATACGGAACACTGCGATCGATGCAATCAGGGTAAAAACATCTTGTGCGGAAATGCCTGGGCGGAATGCGCCGGCATCTTGGCCGAGCATCAGCAGACGATCGAGCTGTAGCGTAATAGCTGATTGGTCAGACAGTGGGCTGGCCTCTGCCACTTTGCCGTAGTGGTGTAGGTTTTCCATCTGCAGCATCCGCACAGCTTCTGGGTGCTGAACGTAGCGGTGGAATACTGCCTCGACGATGGTGCGTACACCCTCGACGGGCACAGCGCTGGCCAGATACATTTCCTCGGCGGTAGGGCGCAGGCGTCGTACTGCTTCTTCCAAGCAGCAGATGTACAGGCCTCGTTTGTCGCCGAAGTGGTAGTGGATCATGCGCTTAGACATGCCCGATTTTTTAGCAATTGCTTCTAGCTTGGCGTCCGAGAATCCGAGCTCAGAAAATAGGGAGAGTGCGATGTCAAGGACGGTGTCGGTGGAGACTTCCGTTGGGTCGTCTGCGACTGAGTCATGGGTCGAAGATTCGTTCACGTTCTGCTCCTTGTGCGACCTGGGGATGAGGCAGATGAACGTTGATCTGTCTCTTAAAAAATTCTTTTCTCTGCTTCACTACAAAAGTCCGTGCTTTTGTTGTGTGAAAAGCAACGAACCTCACTGGTTAAGATAGCCGAAAGTGGTTCCTTGTAGGAGATACGCGACCATAGGGGTGGATTCTGAGGATAATTCGGGGGTATTAAGGAGTCGATTCCTAGGGTGGATGTACGGGTTGGGGTGGTTCGTGTGGGTTCGGGGTGGTAGGCAATTGTGTTGATTTATGTGAGTTCTACTTCACATGTGATGAAAAACTTAGGGGATGTGGGCAAGATTTTCTAAAATCGGGCAAGCAAAAATGAGCAGTACAGGTTACTCTGGATGGTGTTGTTTGACGCAGTTCACAACAAATGAATGCTTGATGTTGTTGTCATGTACGTTGTCGCTGCGATCGCGAGACTGAAATAAGGAGAGGATTCGAGATGACCGAATCAGTAAAGAAGATTGCCGTAACCGGTGCTGCTGGCCAGATCGCCTATTCACTGTTGTGGCGCATTGCTAACGGTGACGTGTACGGCAAGAACACTCCAGTTGAATTGCAGCTGCTGGAAATCCCGCAGGCAATTGGCGGCGCAGAAGGTGTTGCCATGGAGCTTCTTGACTCGGCCTTCCCATTGCTCAAAAACATTGTGGTCACTGATAAAGCAGAAGTTGCTTTTGACGGCACCAATGCAGCCTTCCTTGTCGGCGCGAAGCCACGTGGCAAGGGCGAAGAGCGTGCAGATCTGCTGACCGCAAACGGCAAGATCTTCGGACCACAGGGCAAGGCACTCAACGACAACGCTGCTGATGACATCCGCGTGCTCGTTGTGGGCAACCCTGCTAACACCAATGCTTTGATTGCACAGCACGCTGCCAAAGACATCCCAGCAGATCGCTTCAACGCCATGATGCGTCTAGACCACAACCGTGGTATCGCTCAACTGTCTGAGAAGCTCGGCCGCGACAAGAATGACATCGAAAAGTTCGTCGTGTGGGGCAACCACTCTGCAGGCCAGTTCCCTGACATCACCTACGCAACCATTGGCGGCGAGGCAATCTCCGGCTTGGTTGATCACGATTGGTACACCGGCGAGTTCATTCCACGTGTTGCTAAGCGCGGCGCTGAGATCATTGAGGTTCGCGGCAAGTCGTCGGCAGCGTCGGCAGCATCCTCTGCAATCGACCACATGCATGATTGGATCAACGGCACCGACGGCCAGTGGCGTACCGCTGCCATCCCATCCGATGGCTCCTATGGTGTCCCTGAGGGCTTGATCTTCGGCTTCCCAACCATCTCTGAGGATGGGCAGTGGAAGATTGTTCAGGATCTTGAGCTCAGCGACTTCCAGAAGGACGGCATCGTTCGCAACGTCACCGAGCTGGAAGAGGAGCGCGAGGCAGTCAAGGATCTGCTCGGCTAATCTTTTTCGCACTGTTGTACAACGAGAGCCCATCGCACGCATTGTGGTGGGCTCTCGTTCAGCTTCACATCAAAAGACAGTTAAGATAGTCCCCATGACTAATCGCGCTGACAAACTCCCAAAGTCTTGGGACCCACAGGCAGTTGAAAAAGACCTCTATGAGGGCTGGGTAGAAAAGGGATACTTTACGGCGGATCCATCGAGCTCCAAGCCGGCGTTTTCCATTGTTTTGCCTCCTCCGAATGTGACGGGTCAGCTGCACATGGGGCACGCGTTGGATCACACGCTTATGGATGGCATCGCGCGTCGTAAGCGTATGCAAGGCTATGAGGTCTTGTGGCTTCCTGGCATGGACCATGCAGGTATTGCCACCCAGACCAAGGTCGAAGCAATGCTCAAGGAAACTGAAGGCAAGTCCCGTTGGGATTACAGCCGTGAAGAGTTTATCGAGCACGTCTGGGAATGGAAGCGTAAGTTCGGCGGCACCATTGGCACCCAGATGCGTGCTATTGGTGATTCCGTTGACTGGTCGCGTGAGCGTTTTACTCTCGACGAAGGCCTGTCGCGTGCGGTCCAGACCATCTTCAAGCAGATGTATGACCGAGGCATGATTTATCAGGCGAACCGTCTTGTTAACTGGTCGCCGATCCTAGAAACCGCTGTCTCCGACATCGAGGTCGTGTACAAGGACGTCGAGGGCGAGCTAGTCTCTATCCGCTACGGTTCGCTTAACGACGACGAGCCGCACGTGATCGTGGCTACCACTCGTGTAGAGACAATGCTTGGCGACGTAGCCGTGGCTGTCCACCCAGACGACGAGCGCTACGCCGATCTGGTTGGTACCACCTTGCCGCACCCATTCCTGCCGGATCGTCAGATGATCGTTGTTGCCGACGACTACGTGGATCCAGAATTTGGCACCGGTGCCGTTAAGATCACCCCAGCACACGACCCTAACGACTACGCATTGGGCCTTCGCCACAATCTGGACATGCCGAACATCATGGATGCTACCGGCCACATTGCTGGCACCGGCACCCAGTTCGACGGCATGGATCGCTTCGAAGCGCGCGTGAAGATTCGCGAGGCGCTTGCGGAGCAGGGCCGCATCGTTAAGGAAGTTCGTCCTTATGTTCACTCCGTGGGTCACTCCGAGCGTTCCGGTGAGCCTATCGAGCCACGCCTGTCTTTGCAGTGGTGGGTCAAGGTGGAAAAGCTTGCCACCATGGCTGGCGACGCCATCCGCGAGGGCGATACCGTTATTCACCCTAAGTCGTCCGAGCCACGCTACTTTGACTGGGTCGATGATATGCACGATTGGTGCATTTCTCGTCAGCTGTGGTGGGGACACCGCATTCCTATCTGGTACGGCCCAGAAGACGCTGAGGGCAACCGCGACATCGTCTGCGTTGGCCCTGATGAGCAGCCACCGGCAGGTTATGAGCAAGACCCCGACGTGCTGGATACGTGGTTCAGCTCGGCGCTGTGGCCATTTTCTACCATGGGGTGGCCAGATAAGACCCCTGAGCTGGATAAGTTCTACCCAACCTCCGTCTTGGTCACCGCTTACGACATCCTGTTCTTCTGGGTGGCCCGCATGATGATGTTTGGCACCCTTGCAGGTGAAACCACCCCAGAGATCCTGGGGCAGGGTACCGACGGTCGCCCACAGATTCCATTTAACGACTTGTTCCTCCACGGGCTTGTGCGCGATGAGCAGGGCCGCAAGATGAGTAAGTCTTTGGGCAACGGCATTGATCCAATGGATTGGGTGGAGCGCTTTGGTGCTGATGCCTTGCGCTTTACTTTGGCCCGTGGCGCAAACCCAGGTGTTGACCTGCCAGTGGGTGAGGATTCTGCACAGAGCTCTCGTAACTTTGCTACCAAGCTGTTTAACGCCACCAAGTTCGCACTGATGAATGGTGCGGAGGTGGGCACGCTGCCGGAGCGCAGCGAGCTGACTGACGCAGACCGTTGGATCCTTGATCGCCTTGAAGAAGTCCGTGTTTCTGTTGACGACTACTTCGACCGTTACCAGTTTGCCAAGGGTAACGAGGCGTTGTACCAGTTCGCATGGGGTGAGTTCTGCGACTGGTACTTGGAGATCGCCAAGGTGCAGATCCCACGCGACATGGAGGCAGCATCTGCACAAGAGCAGGCTCGTGGCCGCAACACCCAAATCGTTCTGGGTCAGGTGCTCGATGCGTTGCTGCGCATGCTGCACCCAGCAATGCCATTCGTCACCGAGGTGCTGTGGAAGGCGTTGACGGATGGCGAGTCCCTCAACGTTGCCGAGTGGCCTACGGCTGCTATGACCAACGGTGGGGTTGCAACCGATGAGGTGGCAGCACGTCGCATGGCTGATGTGGAAAAGCTGGTCACTGAGATTCGTCGTTTCCGTTCTGATCAAGGTGTGAAGCCTTCTCAAAAGGTTCCAGGTGCTGTGGACTTTGCTGCTGCTGATCTGGCAGCACAAGAAGACCTCGTGCGTTCTCTTGCTCGATTGGATCAGCCTGCGGAGGACTTCGCGGCGTCGGCAAGCATTGAGGTGCGTTTGAGCCAAGCCACCATCGAGATTTCCGTGGACACCTCGGGAACCGTCGATAAGGAAGCAGAGCGTAAGCGCCTAGATAAGGACCTCGCAGCAGCGACCAAGGAACTCGAAACCACCGCGAAGAAGCTCGGCAACGAGTCTTTCTTGGCCAAGGCACCAGAGGCCGTGGTGGCAAAGATTCGCGAGCGTCAGCAGATCGCCCAAGAAGAAGTGGCACGTATCAGTGCACGTCTTGAGGAGCTGAAGTGAAAGACGAGGATCTCCACCTCGGAGAAGTCTCCCTGAACGAGACTGGCCTATCGCTGCCTATCGACGTCAACGCGGACACCGAAGCACCCGCCCCGCGCGAGATCACGGCCGATGACCTCATGGATTTGGCCACCGTCGAAGCGGAGCTGGACCAGCGCTGGTCCGAGGTCAAAATTGACCCCACGCTCGAGCGCGTGGAGATGTTGATGGATCTGCTGGGTCATCCAGAACATGCGTTTCCGGCTATTCACGTAGCCGGAACCAACGGCAAAACATCGACGGTACGCATGATCGAATCCCTCATGCGTGCTTTCCACCGTCGCACGGGACGCACCACCAGCCCGCACCTTCAGCTGGTCACCGAACGCATTGCTATCGACGGCCAGCCGATCCACCCACGTGACTACGTACGTACGTGGAACGAGATCAAACCCTATGTGGAGATGGTCGACGCTCATTCTGAGGCCAACGGTGGCCCCAAGATGAGCAAGTTCGAAGTGCTCACGGCCATGGCCTACGCTGCGTTTGCAGACGCACCAGTGGACGTTGCAGTGGTGGAAGTGGGCATGGGTGGTCGCTGGGATGCCACCAATGTGATCAATTCTGATGTTGCTGTGGTTATGCCCGTGGGGCTGGACCACACTGATTTTCTTGGAGATACCATCGAGAAAATCGCTGCTGAAAAAGCTGGCATCATCAAGTCCCGTTGGGATGCCTCCGACCTGCTGACCCCGCCGGATAACGTCGCTATCGTTGCGGAGCAAGATCCCGCGGCGATGAACGTGATCCTTGAACAGGCCGTGAGCGTGGATGCTTCTGTGGCGCGCGCCGGTGTGGAATTTGGGGTGATGGATGCTGCTATCGCGGTTGGTGGTCAACAGATCAGTATTCGTGGCCTAGGTGGCGAGTACCCTGACATCTTCTTGCCACTTTCTGGCGAGCACCAAGCCCGCAACGCAGCGACCGCCTTGGCTGCTGTGGAGGCTTTCTTCGGTGCGGGTGCTGGCCGCCAGCTAGACCTTGATACGGTTCGCGAAGGTTTTGCTACCGTGCAGTCCCCAGGTCGTCTCGAGCGGGTGCGCACTGCTCCCACGGTATTTATCGACGCTGCCCACAACCCTCACGGTGCTGCCGCATTGGGCAAAGCCTTGGAGCGTGACTTCGATTTCTCGCGCCTCATTGGCGTGGTAGCAGTGCTTGGCGACAAAGACTACGTGGGCGTGTTGCGTGCCCTGGAACCTCATCTATCCGAGATCGTGGTGACCACCAACTCCTCGCCACGCGCTCTTGCTGCCGACGACCTCGCCGAGGAAGCACGCAACATCTTTGGCGAAGAACGCGTGCACGTGGCGTACTCGCTGCCGTCGGCAGTCGAACTGGCAGTGGAACTCGCCGAAGATACCGAGGTGCAATCCGGTTCCGGTGTAATCGTCACAGGCTCTGTGGTCACTGCGGGTGAGGCCCGTACCCTGTTTGGAAAGGACCCCGTATGAGTGATGAGCAATATGGACCGTTAGGTCCAGGACATGCGCCGGTGAAAGACCCCATGAAAGGTCTTCGCGGAGTCATGGCTGGAACGATGATGATGGAGGCCATCTCCTTCTATCTCGTTCTCACCGTGATCCTGCGCGTTGATAACGGCGCATATTGGACCACTCCAAACTGGGTGTACGTTACTGCGGTATCCACCGTGATGTTGCTATTGTCTTTCCTCCAAGGAAAGAAATGGGCGCTAGGAGCGAACATCGCTATTCAGGTGTTTGCGCTGGCGGGATTTTTCGTCCACGTGTCCATGGGCATCATGGCCATCGTGTACATCGCAGTGTGGTGGTACTTGCTGTACCTGCGAAAGAACCTCATTGAGCGCATGAAGCGCGGGTTGCTCACCACCCAGCATTTGTAGTTAGTTCACCGGCTGTACGAACACGGAATAGTCCTTACCGTGCAGCTGGAATGAACCTAGGACGGTAAATCCTAGGAGTTGGCATTATCGACGGCTGCAATCGCACCGAAATGCGGGCGTGCTAGGCGTTCTACTGGGGCAAGAAGTGTGATTGTGAACGCCGCCGTTGCGTTGGCTACACTATCCAACCATGACTGAACGTACCCTGATTCTGATCAAGCCAGACGGCGTTGAGCGCGGCCTCATCGGTGAAATCATCGCCCGCATCGAGCGCAAAGGCCTGAAATTCTCCGCTCTTGACCTGCGCGTTGCAGACCACGAGACTGCTGAGAAGCACTATGCAGAGCACGCTGACAAGCCATTCTTCGGTGAGCTGGTGAACTTCATCACCTCCGCACCACTGATCGCTGGCGTTGTTGAGGGCCCACGCGCTATCGAGGCATGGCGCCAACTTGCTGGTGGCACCGACCCAGTTGCTAAGGCAACCCCAGGTACCATCCGCGGCGACTTCGCTCTTGAGGTGTCCACCAACGTGGTTCACGGTTCCGACTCCCCAGAGTCCGCCGAGCGCGAGATCTCCATCTGGTTCCCTAACCTGTAAAAAACACTTACTTTGAGGGAGCGTGCACACCCCGTGCATGCTCCCTCTTTGCTTTGTGAGCAAGCATGCCTGAACTTTTCGTCACCGATGTGTCACAATGGATAATTGGTAAGACATCAGCGAGACGAGCTCGCTGTGATAAACGCCAAGATTTTTACAACTAAACATCAAAAAACCACGAGCTGTTCGAGCTGTCTGTGCGGCGGCGGTGCCTCTGAAAGAGAGCATCAGCGCCCGGATCATCAACGGCTGTGGGCGAGAAGTATCAGGAGAAAAGTTCTGTGGCTGAAAAGTCCAAGAAAACAACCAAAAACCAAGCTGTATCTTCGCCGATTGGCCAAGCGATAGCTGCATTGGATCGCTCGATTATCGGCGAAAAAATCCGTGTGCACATTCTGGCCAAGCAGCTAGGTGTTGCATCTAAAGAGCTCATCGCGCAGTTGGCAACCATGGGACTGAAAAAAGTAGCGCAGTCGACGTTGAGTAACCAAGAAGCTAATCAGCTGCTCGACTCTTTCGTTCCAGCGCAACCGGAAGTAGATGAGAAGTTGCGCCACCGCGTGGAAAAGAACGTGGAAAATGAGATTGCGCAGATCGAAGCCAAGGTCAACCGCGACTTGGAAGAAGCGGCGGCGAACGAGCATCGTGTAGTGGATTCTGAGGAAGAGAAGCTGCGCTACCGCGTGGAAAAGAACGTGGATAACGAGGTCGAGCAGATTAAGCGGCAGGTTGAGCGCGAACTAAGTCAGCGTTCGGTGGAGGTAGAGGACCTCCACGAGGTTATCGAGTTCGAAAAAGAAGCGGAGCCGCTCGAGGACGTTGAGCCGGAATCTGCACCTGCGCCGGCGAGCGTGTCCTATAGCGTTCCGCTGTTTATCGCGCCCACGGTCGTTGATAAAGAGCTCGAAGAAGTAGAAGACGACGAGGATGGGGAAGACGACACTGACGACGACTCCACTCACGCTAAGCGTCGTCGTCGCGGTCGTCGTGGCGCTGGTCGTGGCAAGGGTGCAGATGACTCAGCTGAGATTGTTGAAACAGAAGATGCTGACGAGCACGAATCCGAAGAAATCACCGAGCCAGTAGGTATTAAAGGCTCCACTCGTTTGGAAGCACAGCGTCGTCGCCGCGCGGAGCTGCGTGAAGAGTCGAAAAAGAAGCGCCACATCGTTTCTGAGGCCGAGTTCCTAGCACGTCGCGAATCTGTCACGCGCACGATGGTGGTACGTGAGCGCGATCGTGTAGACCACCATGGCATGGTGACCCAAGTTGGTGTGCTTGAAGATGGAATGCTCGTTGAGCACTTTGTTACCAGTGAGGCCCAGGCCTCGATGATCGGCAACATCTATCTTGGTCGCGTGCAAAACGTCCTGCCCAGCATGGAAGCTGCCTTCATCGACATCGGAAAGGGTCGCAACGGTGTGCTTTACGCGGGCGAGGTGGACTGGCGTGCCGCAGGCCTTGGTGGGCGAGGCCGTCGTATCGAGCAAGCCCTGAAATCCGGTGACCAGGTGCTCGTCCAAGTTGCTAAAGATCCTATTGGACACAAGGGTGCTCGCCTTACTACGCAGATTTCTTTCGCGGGACGCTACTTGGTGTACGTTCCTGGTGGACGCACTGCAGGGATTTCCCGCAAGCTTCCAGCTCCTGAGCGTAAGCGTTTGAAGGAAATCCTCAAGGAGGTCGTGCCTCACGACGGCGGTGCCATCATCCGAACTGCCGCCGAAAACGTTTCTGCAGAGGCGATCGGTGCAGACGTCAAACGCTTGCACAAGCTCTGGGATAAGATCCAGCAGCGCACCGAGGAAGAAAAAGCTTCCAAGGGTGCCAAGCCGGTGACCATGTATGAAGAGCCCAACATGCTCGTCAAAGTGGTGCGTGATCTCTTCAATGAAGATTTCACCTCCTTGGTTATCGATGGTGATCGTGCATGGAACACGGTTCACGCGTATGTGCAGTCGGTTGCCCCAGACTTGTTGGATCGCTTGGTGCGTTTTGACCGCAGCGAGCATGAGGGACGTGACGCCTTCGAGGTGCACCGCGTCAACGAGCAGATTAAAAAGGCACTGTCACGAAAGGTTTGGCTGCCATCTGGTGGCACCTTGGTGATCGACCGCACCGAAGCCATGACGGTGATCGACGTGAACACAGGCAAGTTCACCGGTGCGGGCGGAAACCTCGAAGAGACCGTGACCAAGAACAACCTGGAGGCCGCAGAAGAGATCGTTCGCCAGATGCGTCTGCGCGACCTCGGCGGCATGATCGTGGTTGATTTCATTGACATGGTTTTGCCGGAAAATCAGGACTTGGTGCTGCGTCGCCTCACCGAAGCGCTAGGACGCGACCGGACGCGCCACCAAGTATCCGAGGTGACGTCGTTAGGCCTCGTCCAGATGACCCGCAAACGCTTGGGCACTGGGTTGCTTGAAACGTTTGCTACCGAATGCCCACACTGTGAAGGCCGTGGTGTAATCATCCACGACGATCCCGTCGAGCAGCGCGATGCCGATGTGGCAATGGAAAAGTCTCATCGTGCTCGCAATGAACGCAAGAAGAACAAGAACCACACCCCATCCGAGCATCCGGCGGCCGTTGCCATGCACGAGGAAAAGAAGAAGGTCAGTATCGAAGACCTCGTCGCCGCAGTGGTAATTGAGGACGATCCACAGCCAGAGCCTGAAGTGGCACCAGCTCCTGCCGACGACGACGTGATGAACATCGTTAGCGCTGCGCTGGATCGTGCTTATGAGGAGGATCCTGACGAGCCTTCCGGATCGGACTATTTGCCGCTAGAAGAAAAGCCACAGACTTATGCCGAGGCAGTGGAAGAGTTTGAGCGTTCTCCACGCCGTAAGCGTAAGACCCGTGGCAATTCCGTCTCCGATGTGCCGCCGCGCAAGGCAGATTTTGAAAAGCCAGAACCTGAGGTTGTCGTGGAGAAAGTAAGCTCGCGTGGTCGTCGTCGAGCTGTGCGACGCACGGTAGTGGAGGCTACCCCCGAGGTGGTAGCGCCAACGGAAACTGTTGAATCCTCCCGTGGTCGCCGTCGCGCTGTGCGTAAGAAAATGTCTGCTCAGCCAGTGCAAACGGAGCCGGTAGTGGAAGACAAGCATGAGGTTTCTGCATCATCTCAGGGTGGTCGGGGACGCCGTCGTGCTTCACGACGCGCACCGCGCCGTTAACTCAGTTTGTCTTTTGCGTGTGTTAAAGGGTAGTCTTTGACAGTCGCTGTTTTAGGCCAGATAGCCGTATGTGTTTGATGCTTAAAACGCAAATGTAAAAACGTAAGTCCAATTCAGTCTTGTGGGCACAATGCTTACAAACTGAGCCGAGTATAGATAAGGGGTAGCCCTCGTATGTACGCGATCGTCAAGACCGGCGGCAAGCAGTACAAGGTTGCCGAAGGTGACTTCGTCAAGGTCGAGAAGATCGAGGGTGAGCCGGGTTCGTCCGTGGCTCTCACCCCGATTCTGCTCGTCGATGGCGCAGATGTAACCACCAAGGCAGCTGACCTCGCTAAGGTGAGCGTCACCGCTGAGATCGTAGAGGCCGTTAAGGGCCCTAAGATCAAGATTCTGAAGTACAAGAACAAGACCGGTTACAAGAAGCGTCAGGGACACCGCCAGCAGTTGACGGTTCTCAAGATCACCGGCATCAAGTAAGCCTCACCGGCTTCATATTTCCTGAAGGAGGGAAAACCACATGGCACACAAGAAGGGTGCATCAAGCTCCAGCAACGGTCGTGACTCTGAGGCAAAGCGCCTTGGTGTTAAGCGATTCGGTGGCCAGCAGGTCAACGCCGGCGAGATCCTCGTTCGTCAGCGTGGCACCAAGTTCCACCCAGGTGAGAACGTCGGACGCGGTGGCGACGACACTCTGTTCGCACTGAAGGCAGGCGCTGTTGAGTTCATCACCAAGCGCAACCGTCGTCTGGTCAACATTGTTGAGAACGAGACTGTAGACGCCTAAGTCTTACATCATTCTCTTTACAGCACCCGGGCAGCATTTCTGATTTGTCAGAAGCTGGCTGGGTGTTTGTGTTTTTACTCAGCATTTTTTACTAAGCTATGACTCACACATGGGTGAGTAATGCTCCTCGGGGGAGCAATAAAGGAAGGCAACAAACACTAATGGCACGTTTCGTAGACCGCGTGGTCCTACACCTTGAAGCAGGCGACGGCGGCAACGGCTGTGCTTCTGTGCACCGCGAGAAGTTCAAGCCCCTCGGCGGCCCAGATGGTGGCAATGGCGGACACGGCGGCGATATTATCCTCACCGTCTCCCCACAAGCACATACCCTCCTCGATCTGCATTACCGCCCACACCTGAAAGCCCAGCGCGGTGCTAACGGTGCCGGCGACCACCGCAACGGTGCTCGCGGCCAAGACCTCGTATTGGAGGTCCCCGCTGGCACCGTCGTCATGAGCGAATCAGGTGAGACGCTTGCCGATCTCACATCCCCTGGCATGACCTTCATCGCAGCCAAGGGCGGCTTTGGTGGATTGGGCAATGCAGCACTGGCCTCCGCTGCGCGTAAGGCACCAGGCTTTGCTCTCAAAGGTGAACCCGGCGAACAACACGACGTGATCCTCGAGCTGAAGTCCATGGCAGACATCGGTTTGGTGGGATTCCCTAGTGCAGGTAAGTCCTCGCTGATCTCTGTGATGTCTGCTGCAAAACCAAAGATCGGCGATTACCCATTTACTACCCTGCAGCCTAATCTCGGCGTGGTGGACATGGGCAATGATGCCTTCACCATTGCCGATGTTCCTGGTCTTATTCCTGGTGCTTCTCAGGGTAAGGGGCTTGGCTTGGACTTCTTGCGCCACATTGAGCGCACGGCCGTGCTGGCGCATGTGGTAGACGCTGCAACTCTTGAGCCTGGTCGTGATCCGATCTCCGATATTGAGGCGCTCGAGGAAGAACTCGCAGCGTATCAATCGGCGTTGGATGAAGACACCAGCCTAGGTGATCTGCGTGAACGCGCCCGTATCGTTATTTTGAATAAGGCTGATATTCCCGATGCCCTTGAGCTTGCAGAGTTCCTCAAAGAAGACATTGAGGAGAAGTTTGGCTGGCCGGTCTTTATTATCTCTGCGGTTGCCCGCAAAGGCCTTGATCCACTGAAATACGCGATGCTGGATTTGGTGCAGCAATCTCGCAAGAAGCGCCCGAAGCAAAAAGTGGAAGAGCGTATCGTGGTCCGCCCGCAGGCTGTGGATGCCCGCAAGAAGAACAAAGACTTTGAGATCCTGGAGGATCCACAGGTCGAAAACGGCTACCTCGTTGTTGGTGAGAAACCGGAGCGCTGGATCATCCAAACCGATTTTGAAAACGACGAAGCCGTGGGCTACCTAGCGGACCGCCTCGCACGCATGGGTGTGGAGGATGCGCTGTGGAAGAAAGGGGCGCGTGCAGGCTGCACCGTGACCATTGGCGAGGTGTCTTTCGAATGGGAGCCCACCACTGCAGCGGGCGTGGAAGTCCAGATGTCTGGACGTGGTACAGATATGCGCCTCGAGCGCAATACGCGTGTCTCGGCACAAGAGCGTAAGCGCGCGTCTCAGGTTCGCCGTGGTCTTATCGACGAATACGATTTCGGTGATGACCAGAAGGTCACCCGCGAATCCGCAAACCGCGATCGCTGGCAAGGCTAGCAGATGATTAAAGCAGCGTGGACGTTGTACGGTGCGGCCGTAGCAGTTTTCCTCCTCGGAGCTGTCTCTGAAGGTTGGTTACCTACTTCTGTCCGCGCTGCTTTTATTTGGCTGGTGCCATTATTGGGGTGGGGTAGTGGCGCCGCTTGTGCCTACCGCGCACGCACGCGTCGTATGTGGATCGTGGGGCTCGTGCTCTTTTGGGTGTGGATCCCCTTGGTCTTTGGGCTAGGAACATTGTTGCTGGGGCCTTAAAGCCTCTACCATGGCAAGGTATGAATGCCCAGCACAGTAGCGCCGATCTGCGTGACGTGATTAGAAACGCTAAGCGGATTGTGGTCAAGATTGGTTCTAGTTCACTGACCGGCGAAAATTTTGAGGTTTCTCCGGGTCGTATCGACCGCATTGTGGAGGCTCTAGAAGATCGTATGCGGCGCGGTTCCGACGTGATTGTTGTATCTTCTGGTGCTGTGGCTGCTGGTATGGCTCCATTGGGGTTGACTTCGCGGCCGAAGGATTTGGCAACAAAGCAAGCTGCTGCCTCGGTGGGGCAGGTGCATTTGGCTAATGCGTGGGGTAATAGTTTTGCCCGTTATAACCGCACGATTGGCCAAGTGCTGTTAACGGCCTCCGACGCAGGCCAGCGGGATCGTGCGCGTAATGCGCAGCGCACTATTGATCGCTTGCGGTTGCTACACGCAGTGCCGGTTATTAATGAGAATGACACGGTTGCAACCTCTGAGATGCACTTTGGAGACAACGACCGCCTTGCCGCGATTGTGTCGCACCTAGTGTCCGCGGACGCATTGGTGCTGCTCTCGGACGTAGATGGGTTGTATGACAAAAACCCTGCGGATCCTTCGGCACGATTTGTGTCTGAAGTCAGAGACGGCAACGACCTGAAAGGTGTGATCGCAGGCGATGGTGGGGCCGTGGGGACCGGTGGCATGGCGTCGAAGGTGTCGGCTGCGCGGTTGGCGTCGCGAAGCGGCGTGCCCGTTTTGTTGACCTCCGCTGATTATGTGGCCGAGGCGCTGGGCGATGCTGAGGTGGGTACGGTGTTTTACCCCAAGGATGATCGCCTATCGGCGTGGAAGTTTTGGGCGCTGTACGCTGCAGATACTGGCGGTGCATTGCGTATCGACGCCGGCGCGGTCGCCGCAGTCACCGCCGGCGGAAACTCCCTGCTGGCCGTGGGAATTACCGAGGTCATTGGCGATTTCCACGCTGGTGAGATCGTGGAGATCCTAGGCCCAGAAGGTGAGATCATTGGTCGAGGTGAGGTGGCCTATGATTCCGCAGTGCTCACCACCATGCTGGGCAAACAAACCGCGCAGCTGCCCGAGGGTCTGCAACGTCCCGTGGTCCATGCTGATTATCTTTCCGATTACGCGTCACGCGCGTAAAGCTTTAGGTACGGTAAATGCTTATGAATAACGCCGATGTACGGTCCCAAGAACGCGAGCAGGTCATGGTATGTGCACGTGCCGCTCATCGTGTAGCGCCGATTGTTGCCCAATTGACCAGCGCTGATAAAAATGCGGTGCTTCTTGCCACTGCCTCGGCGTTGGAAGAAGCGAGCGCTGAGATTATTGCCGCGAACCAGCGTGATATTGACCAAGGGCGCGCGCGTGGGCTGAGCGAGGCCTTGATCGACCGTTTGAGCCTTGATAGCGCCCGCATTGCAGGTATTGCTAGCGGTTTGCGTCAGGTGGCAGCGCTGAGTGATCCCGTGGGGGAGGTTGTAGGCGGCAGCGTCATGCCCAATGGTATGCAGATGCGTAAGGTCCGTGTCCCGCTTGGCGTGATGGGCATGGTCTATGAGGCCCGCCCTAACGTGACGATCGACGCTTTCGGCTTAGCGTTGAAGTCCGGCAACGTGGCGTTGCTGCGTGGTTCGAAGTCGGCGCAGCATTCGAATGCGGCGTTGGTTGCGGTTGTGCATCGTGTGCTTGAAAGCCATGGATTACCGCGTGAAGTGGTTCAGTTGCTGCCTTGTGAGACACATGAAAGTGTCCAGGATTTGATTACGGCACGCGGGCTTGTCGACGTCCTCATCCCGCGCGGCGGTGCCGGCCTGATCGAAGCCGTGATGACCAATGCGACGGTTCCCACCATTGAAACGGGCACTGGAAACTGCCATTTCTATATTGATCGGGATGTCAGCGACTTAGATCAAGCGATCGCCATGTTGCTTAACGGTAAGACGCGTCGCTGTTCTGTGTGTAATGCAACGGAAACAGTGCTGATCGATTCCGCGTTGGATTCCGCAGATCAGTTGGCGATTATCACCGCCTTGCAAGACGCTGGTGTTACTGTGCACGGCGATGTAGCTCAGCTAGAAGCCGTGGGGGCGTTGGGAATCGTTCCTGCTGAGGAACATGATTGGGCAGAGGAATACTTATCGCTTGATATTGCGTGTGCGCTGGTTGATGGTGTGGATGCCGCGATGGAGCATATTCGCACCTATAGCACCAAGCACACTGAGGCGATCGCGACCGGCAACATTGTGACTGCCCAGCGCTTTGCAGATCGTGTGGATGCGGCAGCGGTGATGATTAATGCGTCGACAGCGTTTACCGATGGCGAGCAGTTTGGTATGGGTGCAGAAATCGGAATTTCTACCCAAAAGCTGCATGCCCGCGGCCCGATGGCGTTGCCGGAGCTGACCACCACGAAGTGGATTGTCCAGGGCACGGGTCAAACACGTCCGTAGTGCACTGCTAGAATTTCACGGTTATGACACTGCCACGCCAACCCAGCCGCATCGGCATCATGGGTGGAACCTTCGATCCGATTCACCATGGGCACCTCGTTGCTGCAAGCGAGGTTGCGGCACGGTTTGATCTGGAACTGGTGGTTTTTGTTCCCACTGGCCAGCCGTGGCAAAAAGTCGATCGCGAGGTTTCTCCGGCGGAGGATCGTTACTTAATGACGGTCATTGCTACGGCCTCCAATCCGCGTTTTACGGTCAGCCGAGTAGATATTGATCGCCCAGGTGCGACCTACACCATCGATACCCTGCGAGATCTGCGCTGCGCCTACCCCGATTCGGAGTTGTTCTTCATCACAGGTGCTGATGCCCTAGGCCAGATACTTACGTGGCGGGACTGGGAAAAGGCGTTGGAGATCGCAACCTTCGTAGGCGTGACACGTCCAGGTTATGTGCTAGAAGAGGACATGCTGCCTGCGCAGTATCACGATCGCGTGAAATTAATCGAGATCCCTGCCATGGCTATTTCGTCCACGGGGTGTCGTCGACGCGCCAAAGAAGGGCTGCCGGTGTGGTACCTAGTTCCCGATGGAGTGGTGCAATACATCGCAAAACGACAGCTGTATCACCCAAGCGGAGTAGATGAGAAACGTAATCCCGCGGGTGCGGCGGCATCACGGTTAGCTTTTGACCGCGATAACGTGGAACAATAGCCACGATAAGAAAGGATCTTTAGTGACTGCTACGCACGACACCATTCGCTTGGCCGAGATCGCTGCCAAAGCCGCAGCGGAGAAGCTGGCTACCAACATCGCGGTTATCGACGTCTCTGACGTGATGGCTATTAGCGAGGTCTTCGTTTTGGCTTCCGCAGACAACGAGCGCCAAGTGCGTTCCATTGTGGAGGAGATCGAGGACATGCTGACGGCTGAGGGCGAAGAGCCTAAGCGTCGCGAAGGCAATCGCGAGAACCGTTGGGTTCTGCTCGACTACGGCATGCTGGTCATCCATGTTCAGCGCAACACCGAGCGTGACTTCTACGGTCTTGACCGCCTGTACCAAGACTGCCCTTTGATCGAGGTCGAGGGTATCGACACCATGGCGCGCCCAGAGGAATGGGCTCAGGACGTGGATGTTCGTACCGTCGAGTCCCTCGATGAGATTCCACTTGCTGGTGAAGAACCAGCTGACGAGGAGTTTTAATCCATTATGTCCCGTCGCCTCATTGTGCTGCGCCACGGCCAAACCGAATACAACGCCACGAAGCGTATGCAAGGACACTTGGATACTGTGCTGTCGGATGCTGGTTGGGCGCAAGCAGAAGCGGCGGCGGATTTTCTTGCCACGTTGCCGATCGGCAAGATCGTCTCTTCTGATCTCGCCCGCGCCCATGACACCGCTACTGTTGTAGGTCAACGCCTTGGCGTAGACGTCTCTACTGACCAGCGCTTACGCGAAACCAATCTGGGGGATTGGCAGGCGAAGACGCATGAAGAGGTAGACGAACACTATCCCGGTGCGCGTGCGTTGTGGCGTCACGACGCCACCTGGGCGCCACCTAACGGCGAATCCCGTATCCATGTTGCGCAGCGTGCCCGCGCAGTTGTCGACGAGCTCATGCGCGACTATGACGAATGGGATGATTGCAGCGTGCTGCTTGTTGCCCACGGCGGCACCATTAGTGCACTGACCTCTAGTTTGTTGGGATTGCACCAAGAGCAGTATTCGCTGATCTCTGGGCTGGGGAACACCTGCTGGGCGCAGCTGACCGCGCGGCCACGCTTCCACGGTGCGGCTTCAGAAAACGCCGAAAAAGAGGCTGCGGATTACGTCGATCAGCTCTCTGCGCGTTTTACCCCGCAGACGGTGACTGATGCGCAGTGGTACCTCGAAGGCTGGAATATGGGCGTGGCGTTAGGAAGCAACCTTTAGCGCTATGGCTGTTCGCATTGTCACGGATTCCTCGTCGGGATTGCCCGCGGAGATAGCAGAGGAACTGGGGATCACGGTGGTGGATTTACATCTTGTGACCTCAGAAAACCAGGTCAGTACAGCAGGGTTGTCTGCGTTAGAGCTCACCGCTGCCTATGCGCGCCAGCTTGAGCGTGGTGGCGACGCCGGCGTGGTGGCCTTGCATCTTTCCAAGGAGTTATCGTCTACGTGGTCCGCTGCACATACTGCGGCCGCCGTATTCGATGGAACGGTTGACGTAGTAGACACCCAGTCTGTGGGAATGTGTGTAGGTGCTGCAGCAATGGCTGCCGCGCGTCTAGCTCAAGGCGGGGCGAGCCTGCGGGAGTGCGCAGACATGGCGCGCGATACGTTACGACGCTCTGAAACATGGTTGTATCTGCATCGTATGGAAGAGATGCGTCGTTCTGGCCGGATCACCACGGCAACAGCTGTGGTGTCAGCAGCGCTAGCCACCAAGCCGATTATGCAGCTGCGCGGGGGCCATGTGGAGCTTGCCGTGAAAACTCGCACGCAGTCCAAAGCATTTGCACGCTTAGTAGCCGTGATCTCTGATCGCTGCGCTGGCGAACCTGCCTTCGTGGCAATCCAACATCATCAGGCGTTAGAAGCAGCACACTCACTGCAGTCTCAGTTGACTGCGGCGCTGCCCAAGGGCTCAAGCTTCATGATTATGGACATGGACCAAGCCTTAAGCGTTCATTGTGGTGTAGGCGCACTGGGAATCTCGGTGGTTTTTAGCAGCTATTCCGATACTGCTCCCACAGATTTGTCAACCACCTCCTAAAAGTTATCCACAGATGCCCCGCGCAGCGGGTGCCCCCGACGCAGTTATCCACAGGTTTATCATGACTGCGTCCCGAGCAACGTGAGGTCGTATCTCCTCGTAGTTAGTGTCGGCGTGTATGAAACGCGTACTTCAACGACTAGGACAACTAGCAGCACCTACTGGAACCGAAGACCTGATGGTGGTGGAATACCCGCGGCAACGTCGTCTCGAACTCAGCCGTACACACAGTGTCATCGGCGCCGGCGTTATTGTTGCCGTGATTGCCATAATTTTCCTGCTGCAGCCCGCACCGCCTGCGCCTGCCCCTGCGCCTGTGGCCGCTGCTGAGACGAGCACGCCGGAGGTCGTAGTCTCAGTCGTGGGGGAGGTGCACACTCCAGGTCTGTATACCTTCGCGCCGGGTGCCCGTGTTGCCGACGCACTCCAAGCAGCAGGCCCTGTAGACCCAGCACATATCCTCGGCCTTAATCAGGCAGAAAAGCTTGTCGATTCTTCCCAGATCGTTGTGGGAGGTCCTTCCGAACCAGTGCCCGCCGCCGATGGCCGCGTTCGCCTCAATAGCGCTACCGTGGCCGAGCTTGAGCAGCTGGATGGAATTGGCGCAAAGACCGCGGCTGCTATTGTTTCTTATCGTGATTCCCATGGTGGATTTGGCAGCCTCGAAGAATTACAAAAGGTCAAAGGAATAGGTCCTGCCAAATACCAAGCAATAGCGCAGGACCTTGTGTTGTGACAGAACTGCGGCTGGTACCCAGCGCTCTTGTGGTGTGGGGGTGTACGTGGCTATGCCTGTGGCAGCGCACTATCTGGTGGCCGCTGATCGCCTGCGCGGTTGTAGCAGTAGGGCTTGCGATCTGGCAGCCTGCGCAGGGGTTTCTTGCTGGATGCATGGGCGCTTGTGCTACGGCAATAACCACAATGCACATCACTCGTGTGGACATGTGGCAGTGGGGAACTACTGTCGCATTAGAGGTGGTTACTCCTGTAAAACAGACTGCTAGCGGCTGGATCTTTCGCGCCCACATGCACGGTTTTCCCGCCGAAGTACCTGTGCTCAGTAAAACCCAGCCCAGCGTTGAGCCAGGCGATCACGTGATGGTCACTGGTACGGTTTCCCACAGTGGATCTATAGGGCTTAGCGACGCCCTCCTGCGCGCCGAAGGTCCCATCACCGTGGTCAGCCCGCCCACGGGGTGGAGCGCAATCAGCACGCACATCACGCAGCACTTCCAACAGCTTGTAGCAGCCCACACTGACGGACACGCCACTGGCCTTATTCCCGCCATGGTGTTAGGCGATACCTCTTTGCAATCAGTGCAGAATGTTGAACTCTATGCCACCACCGGTCTTGCGCACCTTTCTGCAGTCAGCGGTGGCAACGTCGCCATTGTCACCTCATGGACAGCCGCACTCGCGGCGGTCGTAGGCCTAGGGCCGCGACAGCGAGTAATAGCCAGCATGCTAGCGCTTGTCTGTTTTGTCGCCGTCGTTGGAACTGAGCCTTCGGTACTACGCGCAGCTGTCATGGGCATGGTCGGTCTTGTAGCAGTGCTCACGTACACCCGCACTCCCACAATTCACGCACTAAGCATTGCGATCATTGGGCTATTGCTGTGGGATTGCTCCTTAGCAACGCACTTTGGATTCGCATTATCCGTGGCTGCTACCGCAGGAATCATAACGCTCTACCCAGCGATTTACCGCAGCCTCGCCATTGTGGACGTGACCCCCAACATCGTGGTGCGAGCATTGGCCATTGCCATCGCCGCTGATATATCCACCATGCCCATCGTCATGCTGATGTCTGGAAAAATATCCGCCGTCTCCGTACTTGCCAACCTTTTAGCCGCACCGGTTGTACCGATTATTACCCTCATTGGCTTACTAGCAGTTTTATCCAGTTGGCTTCCTGTCGTACCCAGCTTCCTCATCAACATCATCGAACCCTGCGCCGACTGGATCGGATTGGTTGCTACCATGCTCGGCGGCCACACCTGGACCAGCATTGACCAGCCTTTCCCAGAGTCCCGCGGACTGTCTACTCTTTGGGCCATACTCGGCGCTATGTGGTTGCTTACTGGGTTCGTCGTTAAGCCCAAACTTACGCTGGCAACAATAAGTTGTGCCATGGTCGCCACAATCTGGTGGCAGTACACGCCCACCGTCCCCACCACAGAGCTCAATGTTGTCACCGTCGCTGAGGAAGAGGAAATAGCAGGTAAAACCGCAGAGGTCTTCGTCGTTACGCAACGCTCCCGCCGCACCCGCGAGACAATGACCACCGACGGAACACCCGTCTACTATGCAACCGTGCCGGATCGAATCAGTACCGACCGCATATGGCACGATAGACACCATGGGTCAGCAACTTCTACCAGTGCACCTCGTAGTTGGCGACGATGAATTCCTAGCCGAACGCGCACGACACAGCATCATCGCAGCCATCAACAAAACCATTGGCAGCGACGTCCCCGTGACCACACTTCGGGCAGGCGAAGTCAACGCCTCCGAACTCATCCAACTCACCAGCCCGTCGCTCTTCGGCGAAGACCGCATCATTGTGCTGACCAACATGGAAGATGCTGGCAAAGAACCCGCGGAACTCGTCCTCAACGTTGCCGTAGATCCAGCACCAGGAATCTACCTCATCATCGTGCACTCCGGCGGCGGACGGCAAAAAGCACTAGTACCCAAACTCAGCAAAATCAGCCAAGTCCACGAAGCCAACAAACTCAAACCCAAAGACCGCGTGGGCTGGGTCACCAACGAATTCAAACGCCACGGAGTACGCCCCACCCCAGACGTGGTCCACGCCCTGCTCGAAGGTGTAGGATCCGACCTCCGCGAACTCGCCTCGGCCATCGGCCAGCTTGTTGCTGACAACAATGGCGACGTCACCCTCGCCACCGTCCGCGACTACTACGTGGGCGTTGCAGAAGTCTCCGGTTTCGACGTGGCAGATCTTGCCTGCTCAGGACAAACCCAACGCGCCGTCGCCAGCGCGCGCCGGGCTTTACAGTTGGGTGTTTCTCCAGTGGCCTTGGCGGCTGCGCTGAGCATGAAAGTTAGCGCTATCGCGCGGTTGTATTCCACACGAGGGCGTATTGACTCCCGCAAACTCGCAGGAGAGCTGGGCATGCACCCCTTCGTTGTTGAAAAAACCGCCAAAGTTGCGCGCATGTGGACGGGTAATGCTGTGAGCCAAGCGGTGATTTTGATGGCGGATGTGGATTCCAGTCTTAAGGGCCACGGCCTCGATGGCGAACTCGGCGGTGACCCCGACTACGAAATCGAGGATGCTATCCGCAGGATCTCCGAGCTCGCAGGCTAATCTAGAAGGCGTGAATCAATCCGAAATTCCACAAGACGTGCAAGAACTCGTATCCCAGTTGTTTGACATGGCACGTCGTGGCGATACAGAAACCCTCGCCCAGTACATCGATCATGGTGTCGACGCTAATCTGCGCAACCAAGACGGTAACTCCTTGCTGATGATCGCGGCTTATTCCGGACATTATGCATGCGTTGACATGCTTGCTGACCGCGGGGCTGATGTCAACGCCCTGAATGATCGTGGTCAGTCGCCGCTGGCAGGCGCGATTTTTAAACAAGAGCCAGAAGTAATCGACTCCTTGCTGCGCCATGGTGCAGACCCCACCGCCGGGCAACCAAGCGCTATCGACACAGCACGGATGTTTGGCCGTGAGGATCTCGTCGAAAGGCTTCACGCACGTGGGGCTTAGCCAATTACTTACCCTCGTGGGCCTCAACGTGGTGGGAATGCTTACCCCTGGCCCTGATATTTTCCTTGTTACCCGCATTGCCACCAAGTCGCGTCGCCATGCGTACGCCACTGTGGCCGGCATAGCCACTGGATTATTAGTGTGGGTCACGTTGACGGTTTTCGGCGCAACGGCCGTGCTCACCGCGTACCCCTCGGTACTTAGCGCTATCCAACTCGTGGGTGGTACGTGGCTTTTATGGATGGGTACGAAATTGGTGCGGGTGGCGCGTCGCCAGCTGGGGGAGGGGGTTGCGGTTGCCTCGACTATCGACGCTCTCCTGGGAACCCCAGCACAGTGTTATCGCCAAGGACTAGCCACCAACCTTTCGAACCCTAAAGTGGTGTTGTATTTTGCGGCGATCATTGCACCGTTTCTTCCCACGAACCCGAGTTTGCTGACTGCGCTGTCGGTGATCGTGGTGATTGTGTTGAGCAACCTTGTGATGTTCTCACTGTTAGCCACTGTCATTAGTACCAATGCGCTGCGGCGGGCCTTTTTGAAGGCTGGGCCGTGGATTGATCTGGTTGCCGGTTGTTTCTTCATCATCGCTGGTATCGGGCTTATCATCGCAGCTACCCGCTCATAGATATAAAAAATCCCGCCCTGTGACAACAGAGCGGGATTTTGCAATAGCTTAGGCCATCTTGTTCAGAGCGTGGGCCATGTTGGACTTCTTGTTAGCCGCATTGTTGCGGTGGAAGACGCCCTTGGTCACGGACTTGTCCAGAGCACGGGAAGCAACGCGCAGCTGAGCCTCAGCAGCAGCTTTGTCGCCGGCAGCAACAGCGGCACGGAACTTGCGGATCTCGGTGCGAACTGCAGAGCGGATAGCCTGGTTACGCTGACGAGCCTTCTCGTTGGTGAGAATGCGCTTCTTCTGGGACTTGATGTTTGCCATGGCAAATACCTCTTAGTTTCTCGTTGTGTCTTCATCCTCAAGCTGGCTTATAACCTGCATAAAGCATGAAAGCGGACCCAAGGTCCTGACCGCCGTTGCTTTGTGCACTCAGGGTAGAAGAACATGAATGTGGACAACGAGGGGATATGCTACCACAGTTTTAGGCCCAGCCGAAGTCTGATCGCAGGCGCTGAGCAATTCTTTCAAAGCGGCGATTGGGGATCACCGCACCGGAGCGTCGAATATCTGATTCAGGAACGGAGATGATTTTATCCAGCCGGACCCAGCTTTGGCGCCCTTGGTCATTCCACGGGCCGGTGCCGATATCTAGCCAGTCACTCTCTTCGCGATGTGCCTCGTTGGGAGAAGTAATCAGTCCGAGGATGTGATCGTTGTGGCGTCCGACGACAACAATGGAGCGTTCTTTGGGGTGATTATCGGCATCGCATTCGGGGGACCAAAACCACACCACCTCTCCTGGGTCTACGTGGCCGTCCATGTTGGGGGCGTAGAAGACTGTGCGTGCGCAGTCTTGAGTGCGTTTAACACAGCAGGAGGATTGGTGCCGTGGGCTGCGTGGTGTGCTGTGGTGATCGTGCAGCCCAATTCGGGAGCTTAGCCTGCTGAGGCCGCGTTCGAGAGGTGTCTCGGATTCTACGGTGAATGACGCGGCTACCTTGCGTAAGAATCGGTTACGCACGCGATCTTTCATGCCCATGGTTATTTACCCTATCAGCGGTTCTGCAATCGTGCTGCACGAACGTGCGCGGGAGACGTCGATAAGCGTTGCGTTGTCGGAGAAATCGGCGCTGGCTTCCCCTGCATCCACGTGTCCGACCGCTGCGCCGACACCGGTAGCAGCAATGAAGAGCACATCGGCGATAGGGTCGATGGTGTGGGGGTCGTGTGTGGTCGGGGATGGGCGAAAAGTCGGGTAATGTAGGAGGGACTGTCTTGAGAAAGGTACGAGTAAAAACAACCATGGCCGAAAAATTCGCGGAGAAGACGTTCACGGATCCACAGCAGATCCGAAACTTCTGCATCATTGCACATATCGACCACGGTAAGTCCACGTTGGCTGACCGTATTTTGCAGCTGTCTAATGTTGTAGACGCACGCGACATGCGCGACCAGTACCTCGACAACATGGACATCGAACGCGAACGCGGCATTACCATCAAGGCCCAAAACGTCCGACTGCCATGGATCCCACGTACTGGCCCCTACGCTGGCGAACAGATCGTCATGCAGATGATCGACACCCCAGGTCACGTGGACTTCACCTACGAAGTCTCCCGCGCCTTGGAAGCTTGCGAAGGAGCAATCCTGCTTGTCGACGCAGCCCAGGGCATCGAAGCTCAAACACTGGCCAACCTCTACCTGGCCATGGAAAACGACCTTGAGATCATCCCTGTTTTGAACAAGATCGACCTGCCAGCAGCCGATCCCGAAAAATACTCTCTGGAAATCGCCAACATCATCGGCTGCGAACCAGAAGACGTACTGCGCGTATCCGGAAAAACCGGTGAAGGCGTGGAAGAACTCCTCGACAAAGTCGCCGAGCTCATCCCCGCACCAACCACCGACTACCCAGACGACGCGCCCGCCCGCGCCATGATTTTCGACTCGGTCTACGACACCTACCGCGGCGTAGTCACCTACATCCGCATGATCGACGGTAAACTCGCCCCACGCCAAAAGATCAAAATGATGTCCACCGGTGCCGTCCACGAACTCCTCGAAATCGGCATCGTCTCCCCAACACCAAAGAAGTGCTCCGGCCTAGGCCCTGGCGAAGTAGGCTACCTGATCACCGGTGTGAAAGACGTGCGCCAATCCAAGGTTGGTGACACCGTCACCTGGGCACACAACGGCGCCGAAGAAGCACTCCAAGGCTACGAAGAGCCCAAGCCCATGGTCTACTCGGGTCTGTTCCCAATCTCCCAGGCGGACTTCCCAGACCTACGCGACGCACTAGAAAAACTCCAGCTTAACGACGCCTCCCTCACCTACGAGCCAGAAACCTCCGTAGCACTCGGCTTCGGCTTCCGCTGCGGCTTCCTCGGCCTGCTTCACATGGAGATCACCCGCGACCGCCTTCAGCGCGAATTCGACCTTGACCTCATTTCCACCGCACCTTCGGTGAACTACCGCGTTGTAGCCGAAGACGGCAGCGAACACCGCGTGCACAACCCATCCGACTGGCCAGCAGGCAAACTGCGCGAAGTCTACGAACCCATCGTGAAGACCACAATCATCGTGCCTTCCGACTTCGTAGGCACCACCATGGAACTATGCCAAACCAAACGCGGCCAGATGGACGGCATGGATTACCTCTCCGAGGACCGCGTAGAACTGCGCTACACCATGCCACTCGGCGAAATCATCTTCGACTTCTTCGACCAGCTGAAATCCCGCACCAAGGGCTACGCATCCCTCAACTACGAAGAAGCCGGCGAACAACTCGCCGACCTCGTCAAGGTAGACATCTTGCTCCAAGGCGACCCAGTGGACGCCTTCTCCGCCATCGTCCACCGCGACAACGCCCAGTGGTACGGCAACAAGATGACCAAGAAACTCAAAGAGCTCATCCCACGCCAACAATTTGAAGTGCCCGTCCAGGCGGCCATCGGCTCCAAAGTGATCGCACGTGAAAACATCCGTGCCCTGCGCAAAGACGTTCTCGCCAAATGCTACGGCGGCGACATCTCCCGAAAGCGCAAACTGCTAGAAAAGCAGAAAGAAGGCAAGAAGCGCATGAAGAACATTGGTTCCGTTTCCGTGCCACAAGAAGCCTTCGTTGCGGCATTGAGCACCGACGAAGGGTAGTTGCTTTTCGACGCACCCCCGCCTCCGCATGAGCGTTCTGCTCAACGTGGAGGCGGGGTTTCTTTGTTATCAGTGTTTTCGCTTGAGATGAAATACACAAGATAAACAAGATAGTAAAGGATACATAAGCTCGGTATGTGGAGTAGTACGAAACGACTTGTAGCTCAATTCCCCCTGAAATAAGGGCGGCCTTTATTATGATGACCAGCGATTTCTTCCGATTTTTAAGAATCTCACTTATTCACTGTAAACTTGCGCGTACACACACCACACCCTCTCGCAATGCAAATTGTGATGGTGTGGTTTTCATGTATATAGGTACAGTGATGGTAGAAAAATACAATAAACCGCACTTAACTTTCGGGGATCAAGCTGCACAGCTGCAACTTCGTGGTCTTATTATTAACAACCCAGGTGACTGCATCGGGGCGTTAGAGAAGATCGGATATTACCGTCTTCCAGACGTATTGGTATCCGTTCCGAAAGATAAAACCAAAAGCGTCGCGAACAACTCCGTTCAACTATAGGTTGGATGAATTTGAGCCTAAGCACACTTTTGAAGAAGCGGTAGCACTCTACCGCTTTGATGAGTCTTTGCGCCGTCTTCTCCTCGAGGCGCTTGGAGTCATCGAAATCCAGCTTCGAACAAAAATAGCGTATTTTGCGGGAAAACAGGACCGCTTTATCCATTTAAAACGTGAACTTCTAGATCCAATTGCATGTTGTCGCGTGCCAAAGAACAGCACACAAGATTCCTACCAGATTTGGCCACATAAGTATCACAAGCAAATCAAAAGAGCTGACCGGGAGGATTTTATCCGTCATTATCAAGCACGCTACGGGAAAGATATCCCAATTTGGATTGCGACAGAAATACTTGATTTTGGCGGTGTTTCTAAGCTTTTCGATTTTTTATCGAAACAATTAAAAAATCAGATTGCTCTTTCGTTTTGTGCAAAGGAAGGCACAGTTGTTGCTGGTTGGATTAGGAACTTTAACTACATTAGGAATGTCAGTGCTCACCATTCAAGATTATGGAACCGACTAGTAATTACACGAATTCAAGCACCAAACCGAAATGTTGTTGATCCAGGTATTTTCCATCTTGCGGATGTGAAAAACCGGAAGAGCCACTAAACGGGGGTATTTCGAAGGATTTTTCTCGACACTTCACACCAAATCGCTTCCAAACCGGCCGTTTGAGCAGATTTGGTGTGAAGTGCCGTCTTTTCGGGGGTGAGCGGGGGTGGCGCGCCCACCAGCGCCCACCAGCGCCAGCCAATCCCAGCCAATCCCAGCCAAGCCATGGTTGTGAAAAACGTCCTACTCCACACAGAGCCACGCCCGAACCTCGGCGAACTAATCAATGCACTCTAAAACCGGAAGAGCCAGAAAACCCCAACCAGTTCAAGAAGATCTATCCAACACTTGCGTTAGCCGCATATACGATTTCTTTTCTAGATCCTGAAAATGACTGGCGGAATCGATTGGGTGCATTAATAGAAGCGTTTCCAGCAATTAAAGGACTCGGCCCTGAAACCATGGGTTTTCCTAGTAACTGGGCAGAACTGCCAATTTGGCGTGCTGACGACCATTCGTGAACGGATTTGTAAGGATCTAATCCGACGTTGAAACAATGTGTCTCGGCTACTCGAATCGGTTAAACCATGCCTCGTTTACCACGGGTTCCATCCGAACCCCAGCAGCACCACAATCGCGAATAAGCTCGCAGAGGCGTTCACCATTGATGAGTTCCACATTGGGTAATGCTTGGCGGGCAGTCCTTTTTGCAGGAGCTGTGAAGCTACTCAAGGTGACAAAAATTGCACGTTCGGCACCTTTAACTCGTGCATCGTTTTGGAAAAGTGCAATCGCCTCGCGGCTAACTGTGTTGTTAACCGGATCGTAACGCTTGATCTGTACGGCGACCCGTGAAGACAAGACAGGGCTCAAAGGAGCGGTGCCAATGGCGTCGACTCCCTCGTCGCCAGGACCTGCAACGTGGCTAAGCTCAAGCCCATACTGCTTGAGCAAGAAGATGACATACTTTTCGAATGCAGTCGGGGACATTTGATGCAGTCGGTGGAGCAGCAGGCCTTTCCAATCATGGGTTGATTGGTTTTCTTCTTGTTGGTCTTCAATTATTTCGAAACTGGGCTCATCTAGTGCAGGGGCCGTTGATTCATTCTGCTGTTTTTCGAGTCGCTTCTTTTTGTTGTAGGTGCGTTGGAACTCTGTGCACCACTGGACAATTGCGTGGTCATTTTTCTTGAGAAGAGATTCGCCCACATTATTGATCATGTAGACGCCTCGTGATGGGCGACTTGCGGCACCGCTAAGGTATGCGGTGCTACGTGCCCATGCTAAGCGGTGTTTGAACACCGATACAGTTGGTTTGTTGGGGTAGTGGACGTTTAGTAATTGCTCGGCATTTGGAAATATGTCTATTACTGTGTCTTCAATTTCGGAATTTTTCCCAGTGCCTCCGAGTTGGACAAGTGATCGTAACAGATATGGAACGAGCTCGAGATGCGTAGGCATTCCTTGTACAGGGAGTGATTCGCTCATTTTTCTACTTTCTCGTTGTACAGTTTGAAGAGGTGGGCTACTATCTGCTGCTCGTCGCCACCGAAGTCCACGCCATAAGCCATCTCGACAGCGCGGTCTAGCTCGCGGTGGGCTTTCATGAGCTCGGGGTAGAGGAAGTCATTGTCGGGATCATACATGTCAGCAAGCGTCGCTTCGGGGTAAAGAGAGCGTGCGTCGAGCACCGCCTGAGCACGCTTTTCGACGTCCACTCGCGCTGAATCATCTACCTCGGGGAAGGTGAAGTTGTTGTAGACAGTGGTGTTGCCATAGCTGTAGTCGCTCTTGAGACGACCTGCCACGACTCGCATCCAAGCATTCTGGAACTGCGACATGAGAACTCCAAAAACGAATAGAGAGTTAGTCGGGATGAAGTAGAGCTTGTCGCCGGGGATCATTCCATCTGTCACAAAAGCAAACGGTACGTACTTCCGTCGCTCTGAAGAAACTTTTGGGATGCCGATGTAGGTTCCGTCCTTAAACCTGCTGGTTGGCCGCAGTAGGTGCGGCAGGTCTGACAATTTGTATGCATCTCCAGTTTTGATCTGTTCAAGCCTCCACTCACGGCACGCGTCAACTCGCGCGCGAACGAGAGGCAATCTCTTTAGCTCAACGCCTGTAATTTCCGGCAACCATAGGCAATAGCGATCTCTACCATTGATGAATTCGGCGCCCATGGAGAACTTGCGAATCCACGGCGCAGCTAGTGGTTCTTTTGCAAGGAGTTCGTCTCGTTCTTCTGGAGTGAGCAATAGATGTCCGCCATCGGCGGGCTTGAATCCCTGAGCCATTTCCAGCACATCCGAAATCGGCTTTGACCTGCGTGTCAGGAACGCGTCCGGCGCTTCAGCCAAGTAACCGTTCAAATGTGCCGGCTCCGAGTATTCCACCTCGTTCTTTCGGTAGGTCCACGCCTGCTTCACTGGTCGATCGATGTAGGAAAACCCGACGATGATGCAGAAGACATGCGCCTGGTTGGTGGCCTCGTTGCTCCACACAAAAGTGCGGTGGGCGAAGTTGATGTGGATCCCGGCGTCGAAAAGCGGCTTCCACAGAGGAGTGACTTGCTGGCCTTGGCAGATCGAATTGGTGGAAACGAGCGCGGCTTCAGCATCCGTTCCGTGCATATATTCGGCGGCTTTGCGGTGCCAGCACGCCACGTAATCGAGCACACCGCCATTCTTGCCGAAGATGGCCTTGCGGTCTTCCTTTTGAGCTTCGTCAAGCCGCGAGTAGCCTAAAAACGGCGGATTTCCAATAACGTAATTGCACTGTTCAGGCGCGAGTACCGAAGCCCAGTCGGTGCGCAGCGCATTACCGAGGTGGATGTGGGCGGCGTCGCGAAGCGGGAGACTTTCGATGTTTGCGGTGACGATCGATTCGGCCTCGATGTTGGCCTGGAGCTGCGCAATCCACAGGGCAGTGGAGGCGACGGAGACGGCGAAATCATTGATCTCGATGCCGTAGAACTGGTCCAAGCTGACCTTGAGAGTGACGTTGCTAAAGCCGAGCTGGGTTTGGTCGCCGGCAAGCTCTGAAAGGATCTTGTTTTCGATCTTGCGCAGGTGGATATAGGTTTCTGTGAGGAAGTTTCCCGAACCGCAGGCAGGGTCGAAAAATTTTAGCTCTGAGATCTTGGTGTGGAATGCCTCGAGTTGTTTCTTGCGCTTGTTTGCAGTTATCCCTGATGCGTTAAGGATGGAATCTAGCTCTGCCTTGAGAGAGTCAAGAAACAGCGGGTCAATCACCTTATGGATGTTTTCGGGACTCGTGTAATGCATGCCTCCACGGGCGCGAGTTTCTGGGTTGAGGGTGGATTCAAAAACACCGCCAAAGATTGTAGGCGAGATTTCGGCCCAGTTAGTTTTCTCCGATACCTCGTGAACTAATAGGTCAAGAATTTCATCAGTGAAATTAGGGATCTGCTCGACTTTGGCGAATAAACCACCGTTGACATAAGGGAAGTTTTTAAGCTGTTCAGAAAGATAAGGGTCACGTGAATCAACTGGTGTATTAAGTACTTCGAACAAATCTCTCAGCGCGACACGAACTTGATCGGCGCGTAATCCGTCAAGATAACGATAAAACGCATCCTTTTCAAAGAGGCCGGCGTCTTCAGCAAACAAACAAAATACAAGGCGCACGCACAAAACGTTGAGGGAGTGCTGGCTCGCATCACTGTTGGGGTCTAAATACTGATCACGCAGGGCGTCGTAAAGCTTGCCGACGAGTGTGCCAGCATCCATCGACACTTTTTCTTCACGAACAGCACGAGATTTTTGTGGGTCGATGAGAAAATCTAGAAGATGGATTTGGTCAGGCAATTCTGCCAAGGTAAAGGAAATATAGTCAGTTTCCGCATTCACCTTATTTAAGTCATGAATACGAAACTCTGCGAAATTACACGTAATGATGTAGTCAGGTCGCAGTTTGTTCGGCATAGTGTTGGCGTAATTCAGTGCTTGTCTAAAAGCAGTGACCACACGCCCCTGACGGATATCAGCTTTGTCCAAACTAACATCGATGGATTTTTGTTCAATGAAAGTTTTGGCGTCTTGGATCACCACATCGATGTAGCCGCGTTGACTCGTGCGCGATTCGAATCGCACGTTGGTAGTCACATCTTCCATACCTACAACATCACGAAGAAGCTCCAACCAGAAACTATGAGTGTCGCTTTTCTCATTGCCACGATCTGCCCACTTTTGAGCAAATAGCTTGGCGGCTAGTTTCTTTTCACTTGGAGAACTCGATGACATGAGTAGCATTTTATCTAAATGCGTACATGCTTTTATAACATCGTGAAGAACGTGAGCAATTTTTGTACCTTAAGGCCGCTGTGGAAAAACTCGACCAGCGGAAATAGAAAATAAGGGTGCAAAAATTGCTCACAGCCACAGCCCTATTGCTTGCGCTGCTTCCACCAGATCTGGATGAACATCCATGCCAGAAGTGCGATGGTGATCCAGTTGATGTAGCGGTTGGCTTGTTCGAGGACTCCTTGGACTTCCATGCCAAAGCGCAGGCCAAGGTAGGTGTAGAAGCTTTTAAGTGCGATGGCGCAGATGAAGGCGAGGCCACCGATGAGCCAGGGGTTCATTTTTTTGATGCCGGCGAGCACGAGGAGGATTGCTGCGGGGATGGGGGAGAAGGGGATAAATGCTGCGGCCAGCATGAGGTAGAAGTAGCGGTAGATGAAGCGTTCGGTGACGCGGTACCAGCGTGGGGGGTGACCCATGAAGGAGTAGTGGAGGAATTCGGTTCCCCAGCGGTAGCCCATGAGGTAGAACAAGGGCAGGAATTTGATCGCAGAGGCCGCAGCGAGAACCGTCGATAAGCAAAGGAAGCCTATGCGCTCTGGGTTGGAGGCTGCTAGGGAGACTAAGGAAAAACCGGACCCGGTGAGCATCGCATAGAGGAAAGTGTGGTTTAGTAACAACACTGCGCGGAAGGGGATCAAGCCGAGCTGGTAGATGCCGGTCAGTGCAAAGGCCCACCATAGGATCCAGTCGTGTTTGCTGGCGTTGGTGAGAAAGTTGGGAAGCTGGGATTTCTCAGTCACGGGGAAAACACTACCTATGGTGCAGGCGGTGGCCAACTAGGAGGAAA
This sequence comes from Corynebacterium diphtheriae, assembly GCF_001457455.1. NCBI lineage: Bacteria > Bacillati > Actinomycetota > Actinomycetes > Mycobacteriales > Corynebacteriaceae > Corynebacterium > Corynebacterium diphtheriae. The sequence continues at coordinate 1,780,456 of NZ_LN831026.1, read as the reverse complement.
CTTTTACCTCTGCGTGGGCGGATAGCGTGATGCAGGCTCCGAGGGTCGATGCGAAACCGATGAGCGCTATTGGCCACAGGCCGTCGCGGATGGCGTCGCCAAGCAGGAGGAGCCCGATGGCAGAAGGAATGATGGTTTCCACCGTGAAGCACAAGGACGCGGCTGTGGTGGTGGGGAGTTTGTCGAGGGCGAATCCGTAGACGATAACGGCTAGGGCACCGTATGCGATGACGGACCACGTCAGCGGTGAGACAAGGAAGCCATGGGTGGGCACAAGCCTGGCGGATACACCCACCATTGCGAAGGCGAGTCCTGCGATAAGTGCTAAGGAGATTCCTGAGTTAGCGGTCAGGCTGAACCACGCGGCGGCTGCAAGCGGTAATACTGCAGCAAGAATGCCCCATGCAAGATACTGCGGTAGTGCGATGGCGGTGCCTTCTTGGGCGGTGGCACCTAGAGCACTCAGGCCTATGACGAGCACGGCTAAGGCAATGATTTCTACACGCCGGAGGCGTTGTTTGAGTAAAACTACTGCGAGAAGTGCTGTGACTGCGACGGAGGAAGCCACGATGGATTCGACGAGGAAAAGTGGCAGGACACGTAGTGCGAGTGCATTGAGGAGGAAGCCTGCAGCGTCGACTGCGAGGCCTACTCCGTAGAGCCAACCAGTTCGGACTCGCGTGAGCAAGGTTGTGGATTCTGGCATGGCAGACATCGCCGCCACGGCTACGGCCTCGCAAATGGTGGCGATGCCGTAGCAAAGTGCGGCAGCTAGGGCTCCTATTAGTGCTAACACATGGGCTAGCTTAGTTCTTTGACAGCGCTTTCAACCAAACCCCAGAACTTGTCAAAGTCGAGGGCGACAGCTGCTTGAGTGTGGCAGTCGGCAGGTGCTGGTGCGCGGAAGTCCGCGACGGTCATGCCGGTGGTCAGTGCGCCGGTCAGCTCGACGTCGATAGGCACCTTGACCGTGGTGAATACGGTAGAGTCGATCACGTAGGCCACTGCGCACGGGTCGTGGACTGGTGGGTTATCAAAGCCTTGTGCGTCTTGGTAGTTCTTACGGAATGCGCCGAAGAGTGCGACTACAAAATCGGCAACGTCGGAGCCGATTGCACTCAGGCGTGCTTCTACTTCTGGGGTTGCAAGCGCTTGGTGAGTAAGGTCGAGGCCCACCATGGTCAGTGGCCATTTCTCGTTGAAAACGATGTGCGCTGCTTCGGGATCGATCTTGATGTTGAATTCTGCGACAGGGGACCAGTTACCTACGTGGTATCCGCCGCCCATGAGCACGACTTCTTGGACTCGTTCGACAATGCGGGGTTCTTTGCGCGCCGCCATAGCAATGTTGGTAAGCGGGCCGGTAGGAACAAGGGTGACAGTCCCTGGCTCGTGGGCCATGATGGTGTCGATAATAAAGTCCACGGCGTGGGTATCAGATACTCCTACTGCTGGCTCTGGCAGCGTGTAGTTGTGGATTTCCATTCCAGTATCGCCGTGGATGCTCTCGGCGACCTCGACGTCACGCACGAGTGGGCGGCAACAACCTGCATGGATAGGTGCGGTGATTCCTGCGATCGTGGCAATAACCTGCGCATTGTGGGTGACTTTGGGCAGGGTTTGGTTGCCGCCGATGGTGGTGATTCCCAGCAGTTCGATGTTGGGGTTTGCTGCGGCGAGTAGCATGGCTACGGCGTCGTCGTGTCCTGGGTCGCAGTCGAGAATAATTTTTCGGGTCATAGTGAGCGTCCTTGTGCAGTTTCGGTAGCGGTGACAGCTGCGAGCGTATCGGAGATTGTTTCAGGTTTGGGGATCAACAAAGAAGTGCCCAGCGCGCAGGCGACAATAACGGCACCTGTGACAATACCAAGCTGGTAGTCGCTGGCCGTGGTCACGGCAAACAATACGGCGAAGGATAAACCAGCGCCGAGGTTAAATGCACCGGCGTTCATTCCTGGCAGATAGCCTTGGTTATCTGCGGGGGAGAGCACGATGCCAAGCCCGTTGAGCATGATGTTGGCGATGCCCGCATAGGTAACGCCAACAAACAGGCTGATTATGAGTAACAGCGCCGGGGTCAACGTACTACTGAGGGTGGCCGTGGCAATAAGCCCGAGGAGTGTGCCCACCAAACCGATCCGAAGCACCAAGGTGTATCCCCAACGCGCTGCGAGGGTGCCAGCGATAGGACCAAAGAAAAGGCCGGCCAAGGCGTACGGGGTCAGCGTCCACCAAGAAACAACATCCGCTGCAAGGCCTGGGCCTTCAGCTGCTTGGGCCAAGTTCGGAATCAGGCCGTTCATGACGGCGAATACACCTGTCATGGTCAGCAGGGTGGTCAGTAGCAGCGCCCACGTGCGACGCTGCGCCAGGTAGTTGATAGTGACCAGAGGGTGGGCTACTTTTTGCTCGACTTTCCAGAAGATCGTCACGCCGGCCACACCAACGATGGCGAGTACAGCTACGAGCAACCAGTGGGCGTCGCCAAGCTTGCCGGCCTCGTTGAATGCGATCAACAACGCACCGATCGCAACGGCCAACGGAGCCACACCCGCCCAGTCCATCGGGGCGGTTTCCTCAGCTGTGGATTCGGTAGTAAACAGTTGTGCGACGATCACCGCGACGACACACACCGCCGCCATGACCCAGAAGATTGATCGGAAACCAAACGAGCCTGCCAGCCAGCCGCCTAGCAGCGCATCGACGCCGCCAATGCCGCCATTGACTGAGGTGAGAATACCCAGCAACAGTGCATACTGCTTTTCATCGGGTACGTGCTGACGCAACATAATGAGACACAAGGGCACTGTCGGCCCAGCAACACCCTGGATGACGCGGCCAATAAACAGCACCGTGACATTTGGTGCAAGAGCAGCAACCACACAGCCGATAGCAGTAAAAGCCATCATTGCCACAAGAACTTTGCGACGCCCAATCAAATCACCCCAGCGAGGCAAGAACAAGGAAAATAGTGCAGCCGCGGTAAAAAATGCAGTCTGGGTAAGCCCAATTTGGGCAGAGGTGGCGTTAAGTTCTTTTTCCATGGTGGCCAATGCCGGAGAAAGCATGGACGCATTTAATTGGAAAGCAAACACTGCGGCAAGTAACGCCAACATGAGGGGGACCGTGCGTACCTTCATAGGAGGGGATTCCTTCTCGTTGAGAAATAAAGACGTGATGATTTTAAATGCGTTACTTCAAAAAACCTAGAGATGTGAAATGTGGCTATAAAGACACAAATTACACATTAAGCGTGGCGTCTTTACCCCAGAGGTACCAAATGAGAGGGCCTAAAAATGGGAAGCTGAACATCACCAAGGCCCACAGAAGCTTTCCCACATTAGTGAGGCGTTCGCAGGCGAGTACTTGGGTTAACGCAATGATGAAAAACGCGAGTGCTGCGATGAGGACGATACTTACAACGAACAGGGGGATAAAATCATGGGACATGCTTGTCACAGTATCGTGAAAGAGTGGAGTCTATCTATTTAATCGCGATTGTGTTATCGATTGCTGGCGGTTTAGGGGCGTCGATACTGCGTTTGCCGCCGTTGATCGGTTTCCTTGCTGCTGGGTTTATCATGAGCGCGCTTGGTTTAGAACAGATTCCCTTTATTGATTACATCGCTGAGCTGGGCGTGACCACGCTTCTTTTTACGATCGGTTTAAAACTAAATCCTCATGATATTGCCAGTCCTCGCGTTGTAGGTACGGCCACCGCACATGCAGTGGTGAACACCATCGTGTTCGCCGGTTTGTTTGCACTTTTTGCGATTGTGGGTTGGACCGGTTTGTTATATATCGGCATTGCGGCGTCGTTTTCCTCCACAGTATTTGTGATGTCGCAGTTGGAAGTACATAGCCGCAGTGGCTCGGCGGTGGGGCGTATTTCCATTGGTGTGTTGGTTCTGCAAGACATCATTGCGGTGGGTGTCCTTGTGGTGTCTGCTGGTACCACCCCGCAGTTGTGGGCACTGTTTTTGCCTTTGATTTTGTGCTTGCGCCCGTTGGTTACGCGGATGCCGGATCGAATGTTTCGTACTGAACTGCTCGTTCTCACAGGCGTGGGGATTGCTGTGGGCGCCTATTCATTCTTCGAGCTTGCAGGTGTTTCTGGGTCCCTTGGTTCTTTGGTCGCGGGCATAGTTTTGTCGGGACATCCTGTTTCACAGCGTTTGTCTCATGCGCTCATTAGCGTGCGCGAGTTGTTACTCGTGGCCTTCTTTATTCATATTGGGCTCGGCGGGATTCCTAATGCTGCAGGTCTTGGCATCGCCGCGATTTTGGTGGCTTTCCTCGCGGTAAAAGCCGCAGTTTTCTTTGCGATTTTGCCACTGATGGGGATGGGGGTGCGTACGACGATCCTAGCAGGTCTGACCTTGGCTAATTATTCAGAGTTCGGGTTGATTGTTACCGCAGTGGCGGTATCACATGGTGCGTTGCCAGATCAATGGTTGCCCATCATGGCGATCGCGGTGGGCGCAAGCTTTATTGTTGGCTCGATCGTCAGCGCCCAGGAAGAAAAACTTGTGCGCATCTTGGCTCGTTTTGTGCCCAAGGTATCTGAGCATAGAAAAGCCCCCAACGAACGCCCTGTTATTGTCGCTGGCGCCGACGCCATTGTGTTAGGCATGGGACGTGTGGGGGTTGGGGTTTATGATCGCTTGACCGAAGAATACGGAATGCATGTCTACGGCATCGAGTTCGACGAAGACCGTATTATTGAGCTCCGCGACAGGGGCTACCGTATCGTTGCCGGTGATGTGACCGACCCGGAACTGTGGCGGCGTATCGAATTGCTGGATATTCCCCAACTTTTTGCGATGTCGCTGCCACGCTATACCGACAGCGACAAGGTTCTTGCACGCATCCACCACGATTATCCAGGGGCAACAGTTGCCACCATTACCCAAACGCGAGGTAGGGAACAAGCGCTATTAACTGCTGGTGCCGACGTCGCCGTGTACCTCTATGAAGGAGTAGGCGACGAATTGGCAGACCAAGCCGTTGCTCACTTACGCCAAGGATAGGAACAGTTTTTCCAAGCGGTCTTGGTCGAACTGTTCGCCACCTTCCATGAAACACTGCTGCATACCACGGGCAACCACCAAGTAGGCGGCGCGATCGATTGCCTTAGACACTGCCGCAAGCTGCATAACCGTGGCTTCGCATTCTTCGCCGTTTTCCAGCATGCGGATCACCGCTTCAAGCTGGCCTTTCGCCCTTTTGAGGCGCGTGATGGCTGGTTTAGACTCTTCCGGCGAGAGTTTCATGGCGTCGCTCCTTAAGAGGTGGCAGTTTTCCATGTGAGATAACCACCGTCGAGGTTGGCGGCGTTGATACCGCTATTAGTCAAAAGAGTAGCGGCAACGTGGCCCCTTAGGCCAACCTGACAATGCACCAGCACATTCTTGCCCTGTAGCTCGTCGAGGTGTTCACGTAGCTCATCGACAGGAATATTGATGGCACCTGGAATATTGCCGGCGGCGAATTCACCGGCGGTGCGAACATCTACCAAGGTCCAGCCATCGGCAATCTGAGCATCAAGCTCATGCCATTGCACACTGCGCTCACCGGAGCGGATATTGTCGTTGACCATGCCGATGAGGTTCACTGGATCTTTTGCCGAACCATACTGTGGGGAGTAGGCCAGCTCGAGATCTGCGAGATCGGTAGCGCTGAGACCAGCACGCATGGCCGTGGCGATGACGTCGATACGCTTGTCCGCGCCGTCTTCACCAACGGCCTGAGCACCGAGAATAGCGTCGGTATCAGCGTCGACGACCAGCTTGAGGTGCAGTTGTGCTGCGCCAGGATAGTAACCGGCATGACTTGCTGGGTGCGTGTGAATAACACGAATGTTCTTGCCCGCAGCTACCGCACGCTTTTCGCTCCACCCAACACTGGCAGCTGCCAATCCGAAAACCCCAACGATGGCGGTGCCCAAAGTAGAGGTGCGCTTCACATCGCGTCCAGTGATGATGTCCGCTACCAAGCGGCCATGACGGTTAGCGGTTTGTGCGAGTGGCACGAGAGTGTCGGCACCGGAAATAGCATCGCGTTTTTCAGCAGCATCGCCAAGCGCAAAGATCTGAGGGTCGTTAGTCCGCAGCTGGTCATCAACAACGATGCCGCCGCGTTCCCCAACAGCTAGACCTGCCGCACGGGCAAGGTCGCTTGCCGGTGCTACGCCAACTGCCGCAACAACAACATCGGCGGTGACGGAGCCGTCGGCAAGCTCAACGCCGGTGTCTGTGATCGCCGCAGCGTTGGCGTTAGTACGCACGATGATTCCATTGTCACGAAGGCGCTGCTGGACAAACGCTGCCATCTCACTATCGAGGGGGCCAAGTATTTGTGGACCACGCTCGATGATCGTGGTGGCGATACCCCGGTGTGCCAAGTTTTCCGCCAGCTCGATGCCAATAAAACCGCCGCCGATGATGGCTGCTGAAGAAGCGCCAGCAACGCGTTCGATGATGGTATCTACGTCTTCGACGGTTCGGAGCGTCAGAGCTTTTTCGATGCCAGGAAGCGGTGGCAAGATCGGGCGCGCGCCGGGAGAAAGCACGAGATGATCGTAATGGTGATCGCTCACCTCGCCGGTGACGAGGTTTTTCACGGAGACGCTGCCAGCATCGCGGTTAATGGCGGTGACCAAATGGTCAACGCGCACATCGATGTTGAACCTAGCTGCAAGTGACTCGGGGGTTTGCAGTAGAAGTGAGGAACGCTCGGGGATTACGCCACTGACGTGGTAGGGAAGGCCACAGTTGGCAAAGGATACGTGGTGTGAAGCTTCGAATACGAGGATGGTCATGTCCTCGTCGCGCCGACGTAGACGTGCTGCGGTGGACATGCCGCCGGCAACGCCGCCGACGATGATTGTGGTGGTCATGGTTGGTCCTTAACGTCCGAAGAGGGAAGCGAATAGTCCTTGTTTCTGTGGTTTTTTGCAGGTGCACCACTGTTCCTTAGGTACTTGGGCTTTGACTTGTTCGATGTGCTGGCCGCAGCCGGCCCATGTGGTTTTGTTGCAAGCGGTGCAGCGAACTGGACGACACATATGAGGTTCTCCTTGGGGTTTAAACAACTGATAGTAGATACCCTATGGGGTATTACTTAAAAAGTAAACCCCTATAGACTGATGGGTCTGTGGTGTGGTGAAACGCCTCCACAACAAAGGATCACATCATGATAATTACGGGGCTAGCCCTCGGTTCTGCGCGACATCGTGTTCGCCTGCGGCTGCGCGGTGGGCAACGGCATGGCTCAAACCCGAAAAAGCAACCCGTGGCACCTCTTGGTTTGAGCGTTCCCAGACCAGCTCGATTCGGGGGAGAAACTCGTCATCGATTTCGACTGCACCCAAGCTACTGAGACCATTCCGCGATGGGCTGCAGACGAAGGCCACGATGTGGCAGACTTCCACTGCTGGCTGGCAAATTACCGTGGTGAAAAGCTAATAGCTCAGTGCCGCTGCGAACCGGAATAGTTCTAGGTGCTTCGCTATGAGCGGCTCAAATGAAGCTACAACTTCTGGCTCGGGTTCGATCTCTACGATCGCCCGAGCCGCAAGCGTAGGAAGATACTCGCCAGATGTTGCATACGCAGCAAGAGAAGCAGCACCATGCAACGCAGCATCCTCTGAAACAGTGACGTGAATGTTGCGGTTGGTCACGCTGGCCAAGATACGCATCCATGGAACCGATCGGGCACCACCGCCTGTTGCTGGCAAAATTCCACCAGGTTTGATGTCATGAGCCAAGGTCATACAAATGCCCTCGATAACAGCGGTGTAAAGAGTAAGCGGATCCTGGTTACCACGCATACCTAAGATGCAACCGCCAACGCTGTGGCTGCGAACGGGAAAGCTTTCTCCTTGGATGGATGGCAACGATAACAACCCAGTGGCGAGTCGTGGGCGCTGCAACATGAGTGCGTCGGCTTCCTTCGCGCTTACTCCAGGCAAGAGAACTGAACGCGCCCAGTCGGCTGTGCCACCCACGCTAAGTACTGAGGCTATACGCAAAATTCCGCCGTCAGGCAGCGCAAACTGTCTGACTTCTGAAGGATCGGACACCGTAGACACCACCCGAGCATGCCACCCAGATGTGCCAAGTGACACGAAGTCGTCTCCTGCTCCTAAGCCCACGATTCCGCAGGTGGTTGAGGCGGCATCGCCGAGTGAGAGCACCACTTTGGTGCCGGCAGGTAGCCCCAAGCAATTATCGGCGCCCACGGTATCTAAGAACCCGCTCGCAATAGTGGGCAGCATGTCCATGCGCAATCCGCAGGCCTGAACAATATCATCTGACCAGCAGCGATGGTGAATATCAAAAAGACCAGTACTCGACGCAGTGGTTTCGTCGCACACCAGACCACACTCGAGTTGACTCACCACAAAGGACGCCGGTGAAAACAACACCGAGGCAACATCTGATACATCCGATTGCTCCATCAGACGCAACCACATTGCCGCCGTCGACGTGGCAGTTTGTCGATTCCCCGTAATGTCTTTCCATTCAGGTACCACTGTGTTCAGTCGTGCTGCTTCAGCGGCAGCGCGAGCATCGTTGTAAAGAAGGGCTTGACCAAGGGGTCTGCCTGCGCGATCCAAGCAAATAAGATCTTGCATTTGACCAGTAAAACTGACTACGGTGTAGCTGCGTGGCAACCGAGTGACTGCTTGACGTGCCGCTGAAACCCACTGCATGGGGTCTTGTTCCACGCCGCCATTGGGAAGCTTGGTGGTGGAGTAGGGCACGAATGTTTGTTCATGCACAGCTCCAGCCGAATCGATGATGGCAGCTTTTGCTCCGGAAGTTCCAAGGTCAATGGCAAGAATCATAAAAATAATGCGCTTCCTACTCGAACAGAAGTGGCACCTTCTTCGATGGCCCACTCGAAATCGCCCGACATGCCCATGGATAGTTCACCGTGGGGGAGGAGGGCGTCGCGAAGCTCTCTTAGCTCGCTAAACGACGCTCTGACAACGCGCTCGTCGGGATCGTTGCGCGCCATCGTCATCAGCCCACGCACGTGTAGATGTGAAAACTGCGACAGCTCAGCCAAAAATGGCTCGACTTCGCCTGGCGCAATGCCACCTTTTTGTTCCTCATGAGAGGTATTTACCTGTACAAACACATCGAGTTGGTGGTCAAGCCGCTGATCCAGTGCCTGCGCTAGCCGCAGCGAATCCAACGCATGAAACTCCTGTGCGTAGCGAACAATATCTTTTGCCTTATTACGCTGCAGCCGACCAATAGCGCACCAATAGGCGTTGGGGATCGCTTGGGCTTTTTCCACCAGCTCTTGGGACCTATTTTCGCCAAACACCGTCACTCCCGCATCCATGGCTTCCTGAACTGCCGCAACCGGATGGTTTTTACTCACTGCGATGAGGCGAATATCGCTGGGTTGACGCCCAGAACGCTGAGCTGCTGCGGCGATTTTTTCAGAAACGATCTGGTAGCGGGTGCGAAAATCGGACATGAATCCTACGATACACATATGAACACACGGACTTCGCGCTATCTGGGCCTGACAATTCACGAGCACACCCTTGGGCATATCTTTGCCAGAGAACTTGTCCCCGATGGTGGAGAAGACTGGCCAGCGATGGTGTATTTCCAAGGCGGCCCAGGATTTGGGGCACCGCGGCCGCAATCGATCGACGGAGTGATCGGGCAAGCACTCAAAACGCATCGTGTGATTTTGCTCGATCAACGCGGTACTGGCCGTTCGCAGCCTATCGACGTACCTCTCGCACAGCTACGCCAAGAATATATTGTGCACGACGCAGAGGAATTACGAAAAGCCTTAGGCTTTGAGAAGTGGTCCCTCTACGGACAAAGTTTTGGTGGTTTTTGCATCACTGCTTATCAATCTATGTACCCAGAATCGGTCACCGAGGCTTATATCACCGGTGGGTTACCCAGCCTTGACCGCCATGTGGACGACGTCTATCGAGCAACTTTTAGCAAGTTGTTGTACCGGCACCGCCAGTTTTATACCCAGTTCCCGTGGATAGAAGATAAGATCCGCGAGGTATGCCACCACCTTGATGTTTCCGAGGAATTGTTGCCCACAGGGGAGCGGTTGTCGTCGAGACGCTTGCGCACCATTGGTATCGATCTTGGTCGCAGTAGTGGTTTCTACTCGCTGGCCTATTTATTTGAAGATCCCTTTGTAAACATCCACGGCGAAAAACGACTTCGCCCCGATTTCCTGGTTGACGTGGGACAGCGCGTCAGTTTTGCGGACGCACCACTTTATGCTGCGATCCATGAATCTATCTACGGTGGAATCGGCGGAACAACCACTAACTGGTCGGCACATCGTATCCGCGAAGAATTCCCTGGGTGCGAAGAAAACGCAGATCCAAGATCCGCAGAACCTTTCTACCTCACGGGCGAGCACATCTTCCCTTGGCAGTTTGACGAAGACCCAGCCCTGCAGCCCTACAAGGCTGCCGCTGAGCAGCTCGCCACTACTCAGTGGGCGCATTCTCCTTATGATGCCGAGGTCTTAAAAGAACAAGCTGCGGTAACAGCTGCGTGCGTGTACCTAGATGATGCTTTTGTTCCTTTCGAACTATCCATGGATACCGCACACACCTACCGCGACCTGCGTCTTCACGTAACTAACCGCTTCCAGCATGACGGAATCCGATGGGATGGCGCTGGAATTTTAAGCACGCTACGCGACAAGGTTTTAGACCACTAGTAAAGTAACACCCATGAACAAAGTGGTTCTTAGCGGCGCAGAGCGCCAAGAGTTCGAGGAACTAGTGGAGCTGTTTCATGTAGAGCGCACCGAAGAGCATCTGTTAGATGATTCGGTGCTGCTGTACATCACATCTTCTTAAAGGCTAGGGATCGCCTCGATGAGTGCCTTTGTGTACTCGTGTTGAGGATTGTTAAACACATCCTCGGTGGGGCCGTATTCTACGATTTTTCCTTCTCGCATGACTGCAACGGTGGTGCAAAGGGATCGCACCACGTGCAGGTCGTGCGAGACAAAAAGCATGGTGAGCTGGCGTTCGCTGACCAAACGGTCGAGGAGGGCTAGCACTTTGGCTCGCACGGAAACATCGAGTGCTGAGACGGGTTCGTCGGCAAGCAAAATGTCGGGGGAGGACACGAGTGCACGCGCAATGGAGATACGTTGGCGCTGGCCGCCGGAAAACTCATGAGGCAAACGATTCATCATGCCTGCATCGAGCCCCACTTCTTCGAGCGCACGTTCCACAGCCTTGAGGTCCCGATGCCCTAGTGGCTCGGATACGATGTCGGCGATGGACATGTGGGGGTCGAGGGATTGCATGGGGTCTTGGAAGACAATGCGCATAGATCCTTCAGTGTTAATGTGTCCGCTGGTAGGAGAGCTAAGCCCTGAGATCATTTTCAGCAGGGTGGTTTTTCCGGAGCCGGAGCCACCAACGATTCCGAGGCGTTCGCCACGGTGAACTGTAAGAGTCACATCTTCGACCGCTGTGGTGCCGCGATACTTTTTGGTCACATTGTCGATGTGCAGCACTTCGTCGTCACTAAGCGCTACCTGGGGTGCAGGAGCTAGTGTCGATGCTTGGACGAGCATGGTGGTGTAGTCTTCACGCGGGTTTTTCAATACGTCTTCAACCGTGCCCGATTCAATAATGTGCCCCTCGCGCATGACGAGTACGCGTTCACAGGTGCGTGCCACAAGACCTAGGTCGTGGGTGATAAATAGCAATCCGGTGCCGCGTTCGGCGACGAGTCGCAAAATGAGATCCACGATTGCTTTTTGGGAAGTCACATCCAAGGCTGTGGTGGGCTCGTCGCAAATGAGCAAATCAGGATCGTGGGCGAGCGCCATGGCAATGAGCACGCGTTGGCGTTGCCCGCCGGAAAGCTCGTGTGGGTAGCGCGATCGCAGCTCGGGATCAAGTTCAACACTGTGCAGCAAAGCGTCCGCCTTTTTGCGGGCTTGAGCACGAGATACTGAGGAGTGAATCCTGATGGCGTGACTGATCTGGGTTCCCACTTTCATCAGCGGATCGAGCGCCGTCATGGGTTCTTGGAACACCATGGAGATGCGCTTTCCACGCAGGGCACACATTTGTTTTTCGCTGAGCCCTTGGATGTCAGCACCATCGAATACAATGCTGCCGCTTGAGGGAATTAACCGCAGGATAGACATCGCGGTGATGGTTTTACCCGAGCCAGATTCCCCGATCAGGCCGACGCGTTCGCCGCGTTCGATAGACAGAGATAGGGCTTGGACAACGTCCATGATCTGAACGTTGGACATGTTCAGCAAGGTCATGAGTTGCGCCTCCTTGTGCGGGGATCGACGAGGTCACGTAGGCCGTCGCCAAGCAAGTTGAATCCGAGAACCGTCAGGGCGATAGCCATGCCAGGAAAGACTGCAAGTAGCGGGGCAGTAGCTAGCGACGACTGCGCCGACTGCAGCATGCGACCCCAGCTAGGATCCGGTGGGGGAGTACCGAGGCCGAGGAAGCTCAGACCAGCCTCAGCCAAAATAGCCAGTGCAAAGGCAACAGAAGCCTGCACGATAACCACGCCCATGATGTTAGGCAACACGTGGCGACGCGCAATGGTCAACCAGCCTTGTTCGGCGTTTCGGGCGGCCAGAATGTAATCCTGCGACATGACCTGCATGGTCGCCGCCCGCGACATACGCGCGAAGGTGGGAATACTAGCAACACCAATGGCAGCCATCGCGGTGACGGAGCTTGCGCCAAACATCGCGGTAGCAACAATCGCCATGAGTAGCCCCGGGAAAGCTAGAACGATGTCGGAAAAACGCATGATGATGGTATCAACGAGGCCACGACGCATGCCGGCCCACATACCGAGCGGCGTTCCAATGAGTGAGGCTACGGCAACAGCAACCACGCCGACGAGCAGCGTAATGCGCGATCCCACCATGATTTGAGAAAATACGTCGCGGCCGTAGCGGTCAGTGCCTAAAAGATGGCGTATCGACGGCCCCTGCAGGCGGTCATCGGCGATCACATGCAGGGGATCATAGGGCGTCCAGACCAAGGACACGAGAGCGAGAAGTGCTACGGCGATCACAATCGATGCGCCGATTTTTCCGCCTATAGAAAGATGACGCATTTCTTATGCCTCCCGACGAATACGCGGATCGATGATCACATACAACAGGTCCACGATCGCATTGATAACTACAGCGATAACTACCAAGAGCATCACAATCGTTTGAACCGTAGGCAGGTCACGATTGCTGACCGCAGACAACAACATGGAACCCAAACCAGGAATGACAAAAACCTTCTCAATAACCACTGCGCCGACCAACAAGGTGGCCAGCTGCACACCCGTAACCGTGAGTACTGGCAGCGCTGCGTTGCGTACGCCGTGACGTCGCAACGCCTGACCCATGCTGAGCCCTTGGGCGCGTGCAGTACGCATGAAATCAGCATTCATAACTTCCAATGCCGCCGATCGCACATAGCGGCTCATAATCGCAGCCTGCACGATACCCAGCGAAAACACCGGAAGAATCAGCCGAGACGCAAACCCAGAAAAATCAGAAGACGGAACAACCCAACCATTCGCGGGGAACCAACCAAGGTGTACCGAAAACACCGTGATCAGCAAGATCGCAGCCAAGAAACTAGGGATCGCAATACCGATTTGGCCAAGTGCGGCAATAATCACGCCATCTGCCTTATCAGCACGGCGAGCGGCCCACAACCCTAGCGGAACCGCAAGGCACAAAGCCGTGGTCATGCCCAAACCGACCAAGATCAGGCTGACCATGAGCTTGTCCACAACCTCGGTGGAAATATCAGTAGAGCTGAGCAACGACGAACCAAAATCTCCGCGGAGCATATTGCCCACCCACGAAAAATACTGCTCCACAATAGGGCGATCTAAGCCCATGGAAGAACTAAGCTGTGCAACCGCCTCTGGCGTAGCTGTGACGCCTAACGCCACCTCGGCAGGATTGCCTGGCACGATCCGAAGCGCAAAAAAGATCAGAATGCTAGCGGCGATCAGTGTGGTTACGTATTTCACCGCACCGCGTGCAAGAGTAAGAAGCATGATCGGCTAGTCCTCCGAGCGGGAAATGTTGGACACAACGAGGCCATCAGCGACCAAGTTGGTGGGAACTCCAGAAACATCAGGTTGGGTGACCACGATATTAGGCAGGTTAAACAGGGTATCTGCACCAGCTTGATCCATAATTCGGTTGACTACCTTCTTCATGGTCGATACATAGGAGTCTGCGTCACCGGAGTCAGCCTGGGCTAAAAGCTCTCGAACTTGTTCATCATCAAAACCCAAATAGTAATCGGGGTTACCAAACAAATTCGGAATATCGCGGGCCTCAACGTGCGCCACAACGGACATGTCATAATCCTTGGCCTTATAAACCTTGGACAACCATACGGAAGGAAACTCCGTGGATTCCAATCGAACATCGAATCCGATGTCGCGTAGCTGAGAAAGCACGATTTCCGACGCCGAATTTGCGTAGGGCAAAGACGGTACCGAAATAGTAATCGGAGTACCTACCGCACCAGCTTCGCGCATGAGCTCGCGAGCCTTTTCTAGATCATATGGGTACCGATTCATTTCTTGGTACCACGGATCTGTAGGAGGAACCGGCTGGCCACCGGTGTCAGTTCCGTAGCCCTCCCACGTGGTGTTAATAATGTCTTGGCGGTTTACTCCATACATGACTGCCTGGCGCACGCGAACGTCATTAAAAGGTGCACGGTTGTTATTCATACTGAGCACCACTTCGCCATTAGTGGAACCAACATGAACTTTTAGGTCACCACGAGAAGTTATCGACTCTAAAAGCTCCGGATTTTGTAGACCAATCGCTGCATCAATATCTCCCGAACGCACAGCATTTGTTAGCGCGATGGCATCCCCAAAATAGCGGAACACTACGCGGTCATTGCGTGTTTGTTCACCCCAATAATCAGGGCGTGCAGCTAACGATAGGGAAGTGCCAACTGCCCATTTATCTACAACGTAGGGGCCAGTGCCTACTGGTTTCGTTGCTAGCTCCGACACACCGTTGGGAGTCATCATCGCGCCAACGAGTGTTCCCATGGACCACAGCCACGTATTGGAACGAGCCTTCAACGTCACTTTTAACGTGTGGTGGTCGATGGCTTCGGTGCTTTCCACCTTGGCCATTTGTTTTTTCAATCCGTTCGTCCATGCGTCGGATTTAACTGCGTCGATGGAAAACTTTGCGGTTTCTGCCGTGAAAGCGTCGCCATTAGAGAACGTCACGCCGTCGCGAAGCCGGAAAATATACTCCTTGCCATCCGGTGAGACGGTCCAGCTCTGCGCCAACCACGGGACGATGGTGCCATCTTGTTGGATTCGCACCAAACCTTCGTACACGTTGCCCATGAGTGCTTGGGGGATTGCCGCGCCCGACACCGTGGTGAAGTCGAGAGAAGCAGGTGGTGCCGTTAGTCCGAGAGACACAGCCTTGGCAGAAGTGGAGATGTGATGTGCTTGAGATGAAGTCGATCCGGCCGAGCATCCGCTCAGCCCTACAATGCCGGCTAGCGCCAATGTTGCTACCGCGCTCCGGGAGAAGGAAGTCATAAAAACACAGGGTAGCCGGTGGTATGTTCGGGGTTGAAACTGCACTGAACGTGATCTTAGGCTGATCCCTAAATTGGGGGGATAGCCGATATTTATATGTCTGAAAACCAAGCAGAAATGGGTATCCTACGCAACGTTTTATTAGGGTTTTTATCATGTCCGACCCGATAGTCGCAGAACCTGTTTCTGCCAAAAGACCTTTTTTAGGTCTTAAAACAGACCCGTTCATTTTCCTTAGTTCACTTGGATTCGTGATCCTTTTCGTCGTGGCCACGATCCTTCTTGGTGAAAAAGCCAGCAGCGCCTTCACCACCATTGCACAAGGCCTGCTCAAAAACACCGGTTGGCTATATGTCGGCGGTGTGAGCTTCATGTTCATCTTCCTCATCGCAATTTTCATTTCCCGCTACGGGCGCTTGCGTCTAGGTGATGACGACGACGAACCAGAGCACGGCCTCATCGCATGGTTCTGCATGCTATTCGCAGGCGGCATCGGCGCCGTGCTGATGTTCTGGGGAGTCGCGGAGCCACTCAACCACTCCGTCAACGTTCCGCAGCAAGATGCCGAGCCGATGAGCGAACAAGCCATCACTGAAGCATTTGCTTACACCTTCTACCACTTCGGTATCCACATGTGGGCGATTGTCGCCCTGCCAGGTTTGGCACTGGGATACTTCATTTATAAACGTAAGCTGCCGCCACGTGTGAGCTCTGTATTTGCCCCGATCCTTGGATCAGAATCTACTCATTGCCAGGCAAGCTTATCGACGCCCTCTCGATCATCGCCACCACCTTCGGTATCGCCGTTTCGGTCGGTTTGGGCGTATTGCAGATCAACTCCGGGTTGAAACGCTTGTGGGGCGTACCCGAGGTGAGCTGGGTTCAGCTCGCCATCATTTTGGTCATTACCGTTATCGCTTGCATCTCCGTGGCCTCCGGTTTGGAAAAAGGCATCAAGCTGCTGTCCAACATCAACATCGGACTCGCAGTGCTACTGATGATCTTTGTGCTTGTCACTGGTCCAACGTTGACGCTTTTGCGTTTTACCACCGAAGCTTTTGGCATTTACGCTGACTGGCTGCCAAGCCTCATGTTCTGGACTGACTCCTATGGGGATAACCCAGGCTGGCAGGGCAAATGGACCGTGTTCTACTGGGCATGGACGATCTGCTGGTCGCCTTACGTGGGCATGTTTGTGGCTCGCATCTCTCGCGGTCGTACAGTCCGCGAATACATTGGTGGCGTGTTGGCACTCCCTGCGATTTTCTCCGTTATCTGGTTCGCGATCTTTGGCCGTGCAGGTATCGAAATTGAGCTCAACAGCCCAGGCAAGCTCACAGGCCCTATCGTCCACGACGGCGATGTGCCATTCGCACTCTTTGGCTTCTTCCACGAGTATCCCCTGTCAGGACTAGTTTCCGCGCTCGCACTCCTTGTGGTGGTTATCTTCTTTATCACCTCAATCGACTCTGCCGGAATGGTCAATGACATGTTCTCCACCGGCGAAGAAGAAGTTTCACCCGTCGGTTACCGCGTGCTGTGGGTAGTAGCCATCGGCGCCGTCGCTGGTGCACTGCTTATCATTTCGCCGAACTCTGGCATCGCTACCTTGCAGGAAGTCGTCATCATTGTGGCGTTCCCGTTCTTCATTACTCAATTCGTCATGATGTACTCCCTGATCAAGGGCATGACCGACGACTCGGCAGCAGAACGACGCATCCAAACTCGCCAGTGGCAAAAGACCGACACTGCCGAAAAATTGGAAGCTCACGAAGCTATGCCAGCACCAGGCTACGATCTTGAAGGCAATGAACTTCCTGTAGTCGCCCTAGCTCACGACGAAGACGGCAACATCGTCATTCCTGGCAACGTAGTCATCGAAGGCGACCTAGGTGTGGTTGGCGACATGGTGGAAGAGGAAGAAGAACCAGGTTTTAAGATCGTGGAACAAACACGACCTAAGACACAAGAAGACTGGTAATTTCCACAGCCCGCATGGTGTCCTCCCACGAAGTGGATAACAAAGACACCATGAGCTCATCAGCCCCACAATGGCGCTGAAACTTGGTGAGGTAGTCACGTACTACCTCACCATTTCCTATTGCGGTGTATTTCAACATCTGGTCAATGCGCTGGCCTGCGACGGTATTCATCAAAATGTGGAGTTGGTCGTCGCTGAGATTTCTCCCCGCCCGAAGACGATGCCGTTTCACTTCCTCCAACTGTTCGTGTGCCTGCGATAATGTGTCTGCTGCAACGACGTTGACGGCCGCAATAACATAGGGTGCATCCAACTCTTGGGAGGGGACAAAATTGTCGCGGTATGTGCGAATTGCCTCGTCGAGGTGCGTCGGTGCGAAGTGGGAAGCAAAACCAAAAGGTAGACCAAGTTTTGCCGCCAGATGAGCACCGAAGAGTGAGGAGCCCAAAATATAGAGTGGGACGTTTGTTCCCGCGCCGGGGATCGCAGCAATGCTGGATGTGCCGTTGAGGTACTGATACAGCTCAACTACGTCTTCGGGGAAAGATTGTGCGGCGTGCGGGGAGCGTCGTAACGCTTGGGCTAGGGTGGTGTGATCCGTGCCAGGCGCGCGACCTAAGCCAAGATCGATGCGGCCTGGGTAGAGCTCTGCGAGCGTGCCGAATTGCTCAGCGATGGTGTAGGGGGAGTGGTTGGGGAGCATGACGCCGCCTGCGCCGAGTCGGATCGTAGATGTGTGAGCCCCCACGTGCGAGATGAGCACTGCGGGGGCGGAGGACGAAATCGTAGGCATGTTGTGATGCTCGGCGTACCACACACGCGAAAAACCTGCCGCCTCAGCTTGCTGTGCGAGGGCGACGGAGCGTTGGAAGCTGTCGCGTGGACGCTCGCCTTGGTAGATTGTGGCGAAGTCGATGAGCGACAGCTTCATGGGAGGATCCTAACTCTTGTAAGCGAGGGCCTTATCAATGCTCAGACCGAGAACGAAGCCGATCAAAGCGGGCCAGATCCACGAGAGGCTGATGTCATGGAATGGGGCCCATGCAAGGGTATCGCTTGCGATAACTGTAATTGCAGACCACAGCGTAACAGTCCATGCAGGAAGGCGAAAGCCCCAGAACAGGTTCAGGTTCTTAACAAGCATTTCGATCACTGTGATGGCGACGAGGGTGATCGCGATGGGGTAGATGAAGGTGATGACAGGCGCTGCCACTGCGAGGACCTTGGCTAGGCCCAAGCTGCCGACCGCGAAGGATATGAGTGCGAAGATGAACAGCCAGCCCTTGTAGGAAATACCTGGGATGAGGCGGTTGAAGAATTCGCTTGTCGACGCCAGCAAGCCGACTGCTGTGGTCATGCATGCGAGTAAGACGATCAGGCCGAAAATGACTTGGCCTGGGGTACCCATGGTCTGCTGTGATGCTGAGGAAAGCAATGCCGCGCCATCTGCAAAACCTTGACCGTTCGGAATGATGTGGCCCATGTAGCCTAAGCCGAGGTAGATAATGCCCAGCAGACCTGCGGCGATCAGTGATGCCTTGACGGCTGCACCAATGACTTGGCGCTCGTTGTTGCCGCCTTGGTAGCGCAGAGACGAGATCACTAAGATGCCGAAGACCAGTGCCGCGATGGAGTCCATGGTCATATAGCCTTCGAGCAGGCCGCTGGTGAGCGGAGCCTCGCGATAGGAATCGGTGGCAGGTGCTGCGGTGCCATTGAGTTTGAATACTGCCAAGGTGACCAAGATGACCAACAGGATGAGCAGTGCTGGGGTAAGGATTTTGCCCAGCTTATCGACGATTCCCGTTGGGTTAAGCGACAACAGTAACGCCACGGCGAAGAACAGAGCGTTGAATCCTACTGATGCTGCTGTGGATGGCTCCGACATCACTGGTTGGATGACTGTGGAGTAACTGACGGCGCCGGTACGTGGGATAGCGTAGAACGCACCGATGGACAGGTATGCGATGATTGCAAAAGAGAGATTGAACCATGAGCCGGCGCGGGATCCGAGATCACGGATGTCGTTTCCGGACAGCGTCATGGCAACAATGGTGATTGCTGGCAACGCGACACC
Source organism: Corynebacterium diphtheriae (assembly GCF_001457455.1). Classification (NCBI taxonomy): domain Bacteria; kingdom Bacillati; phylum Actinomycetota; class Actinomycetes; order Mycobacteriales; family Corynebacteriaceae; genus Corynebacterium; species Corynebacterium diphtheriae. Next base: position 1,760,787 of record NZ_LN831026.1, on the reverse strand, counting down.
GCCGAGGAGGAATCCGATAATAGCGGGGGTGAAGTTTTCTCCAGAGTTAGCGCCAAGCACTGGTGGGAAAATCAGGTTTCCGGCGCCAAAGAACATGGAGAACAGCATGAGTGCGGTGGCGATGATTGCGCCACCGGACAGCTTCTTCTCAGAGGTGGGAGAGGCCATGGTTATTCACAAACTTTCAAATACGGGTTAAAGCTTTCCCACAATATAACACTAAGTTCCCATAAGGTGAGATTCGGGGGTTATGTGTGATGGGACACGGCCTTTGCCATGCGGTCGATTGCCTCTTCTAGAACCTCTCGGGAGGTGGCAAAGTTGAGGCGACAAAACCCTGTGCCATCTTCGCCGAACCATGCACCATCATTCATTGCTACCTTGGCTTTTTCAATAAAGAATTCTGATGGTGATCCTTCAATGGTGGTATCTCTGAAGTCGATCCACATCAAGTAGGTAGCTTGCATTGGGGTGATCTTGGCCCCTGGGATTCTTTTCGGAATCTCATGGAGCAAGAAATCATGGTTGTTCTTGAGATAGGCCACTTCTTGATTAAGAAAATCTGTGCCGTATCGGTATGCGGCTTCTGCTGCGATGAGGCCGAGCGTAGAAGCACCATCTTTAATCACTGGACTGAGTTGCTGCCAATGCTCAGCATCGGAGGGGTTGCTGAATATGATTTGGGCACATTTGAGGCCGGCAATGTTCCATGCTTTGGATGGTGCCGTAATCGTAATGCACACGGACGCTGCTGTGTCGGATACTCCCGCGGCGACGGTGTGCTGCCCGTCGAAAACTAAGGGTGCGTGGATTTCGTCTACAAGTACGCGAGCATCGTAGCGGTGTGCAAGGTCGCAGAGTTCGTTGAGCCATTCAGGGGCGAAAACCATTCCGAGTGGGTTATATGGGTTGCACAGCAGAATGGAACGTGCACCAGCTTGGAAACCTTTTTCTACGTCGTGTAGGTCGATGCCTCCAGTGGCATCGATAAATATGCCTTCGCGTTGGGTGGCGGAGAGTAGATGAAAAAATGGCGGATAGGCGGGGGTCGGAACTATCACCTTGGATTGTGCAGGGGTGAAATGATCGATCGCTATATAGAGTCCGCGTACGACGTCAGGGATGGGAAATATCCATTCGGGGCGTGCTTGGTAGCCGTAGCGATCTGCATAGAATTCTGCGGTTGCTTGCGAAAGTAGGGAGCCATCGGGTGGATATCCGAAGGCTTCTCTTTGAACTGCGTCAGTTATGGCTTGGAGTACGGCGGGACAAGTAGAAAAATCGGATTCTGCTACCCACAGTGGTAGGACATCTTGTCCATACCGTGTCCATTTCATGGTGTTGCGAGCGCGGAGATCTTCAATTGATGGGAATTGCATCGGTTAGCCTTTCTTCGCTCATGAATGGAACCCAAAGCGTTTGAGTTGTTCTTTACTGTCATCGGAGGCGTTGGCAGTCAGTTTAAGGAGTTCCGCGTAAATTCCCCCTGAATGTGCGAGTTCTTGTGGCGAACCGATTTCATCGACTGCACCGTTTTTCAATGTGATAATTGTGTCGACATCCGCGATCGTTGAAAGACGGTGGGCAATGATAAGCGTTGTGCGCCCTCGCATGAGTTCTTCTAGGCCGGCTTGTACCGCGAGCTCAGATTTTGTGTCAAGCGCTGATGTTGCTTCGTCGAGTACAAGAATCGGTGCGTCTTTGAGCATTGCACGGGCAACTGAAACACGTTGTTTTTGCCCGCCAGATAGCCGCAAACCACGTTCGCCGATCAGGGTGTCGTATCCCTGTGGGAAGTTCACGATGAAGTCGTGAGCATTCGCCCGCTTGGCGACGGCGATGACTTCCTCCAAGGATGCATCTGGGCGTGCGTATGCGATGTTTTCCCGTACGGTGCCAGAGAACAAATTGGATTCTTGGAACACCACTCCGACGGTTGCCCTTAGATCTTCTGCTGAAATCTCGGACGCGTGTTGACCGCATACATTGAGTGCGCCGTGGGTTGGCTTATAAAGACCTAGTAGCAAATTAACTAGTGTAGATTTGCCACCGCCTGATTCTCCTACCAAGGCGATTTTTTGCCCAATATTTGCGTGGAATGACACATTGTGAAGTACTTCTTCGCCTTCGTTATAAGCAAATGAAACATTGCGGAAGTCGAAAGCGGGTTGTTCTGTTGCGGGCACAAGTGGCTCAGTAGGAGCAGTGTTGAGTTCGGGAAGACCTGTGGTGGCTGTAGCCGCAGAAATCTCTGGATTAACTGTTGGCTCAAGCTGTTGTTCCATTACTTCGAAGTAATCTTTCGAACCGGTAATAGCTCGTTGAGTTGTGTCGACCATCCAGCTCATCATTGTCATTGGTGTGCGCGCCATATTGACCAACTGAATAAGGAGGACCATATCGCCCAAAGTGAAATAACCGTGAAGAGTGCGATAGAAAAGTACCAGGTAGATAGCAAAGAATACGAGATTCATGCTGCCGGTGCGCAGCGTGTCCATGAAGTGCCAGAATCGAGATTGCTGGCGGGTGAAGGTTACTGTTTCTTCGTAGTGCTCACCAAAGGAACGTAGTTCTCTGGTTTCTGACACGAAGCTCTTGACGACCTTGACTTGGCTTACAACCTCAGCAAATCGACCTCCGGCTAAATCAATTTGCTCGTTCTTTTTCTCCTCTATGACTTGCCATTTCTTACTCGTTAGGGAAGTAAGCCACATATAAATAGGAATGATTGTTGCTAGAAGAACCGCCAAAGGCCAGTAATAGGTTGCAGCAATTCCCAAAACCGCGGCGACAGATATCAGCATCGGGAAAAAGTTATTGGCCATTGCTTGAAGTGCCTGCGTGATCGAAGTGATCGAGCGGTCTAAGCGGGCGATAATCGTTCCGGTAACTTGGTCATCAAAATACCGTTGCGGCATTCCTAGGAGTTGGGCGAAATACCGTGTTGAGAGAACTTGACGGAGCTTAGCTGCTAGCACGTCACCGACGTAACCGCCTATGTTGTTTAATATTGTGTTCGCAAGCTGTGCGACCAAGAGACCTAAAGATAGCCAGATGACCCTTTTTGTTGCGTTATCAATCGACATATTGCCATTGACGGCTTCTACGATGGTGTCGGTTGCATCTTTAATGATAAAGGGAGTGATCAGTGCTAAAACGGCTACCGTGATTGCAGAAAGCACCACGCCGACGTAAAACGGCCATAGAGCCGAAGCACTACGTAAGATCTTTGCTATAGATCGCACAGTTGAGTCCATCGCTTTCGATAGTTGAGAAGTCAGCAATTCCTAATGGTGCCACACATAGCTGTTGCGTAAAATTGAGCGAAGTCCGATTTCATTACCGATGAGGAAATTAATGATCATGCCCGTTTCACTTACACGTTTTACAGTAGGGGTAGTGCTATTCGCCTCTGTAACAGCACTAGTAGCTTGTAGTTCTGATAAATCAGACACCCCTAACGTGGCGGTGACGACGACTTCCGAGTCGGCGGCTGAGTTTAAAGAGAAAAACGTTAGCCCTGTCAAAGTCGAATTTATTAACGCCCCCGAAAAAGACCCCGGATTGAATGTTGAGTGGCAGATTCAGGGAACTGGTTACAACAACGAAGGCTCTGGGGCGGTCATATATGTTCGAATGAAAAATTTGAATGACGTAGCTATCCCCGCCGATGCTTTTGATGATCCTGTCCTCACCATTAACGGTACAGAGGCATCACGGGTTGAAGCCGGCACCGTTGACCTAGATCTTCCTTTAGGGCCCGGTGCAACTACAAATCTCCAATTCGCCTTTGATACTGGATACGGCAGTTTGAGCGATGCCAAGTTAGTCTTGGGAAATTGCATTTTTGAAGGAAATCTAAGCAACATTTAGAGCAGCCCCCTAAGTTTCTAGAGCTCTAATTATCGGAGACCCCTAGCGGGTCTCTTTTTGTGACACTAGCACAGTTCGAAAAAAATTGCGAATGATGCTTGTAAGGCTTGCGGTGAGGGGGTAAGATAAAAGTGTCCAAGGGGGGAAAATTAAGATAATTAGGCCATTGAGGAGAGGAAATGGCATTTTTTCGAAACTGCGATCCAGATGATCCGTTATGTATAGATGAATGTAGACTGCAGAAATTCGAATATTTGCGCTGGGTTCGTCTATTGCCTGGCGGTGATGAAGACGTGCTCTCATATTGTGCTTCCATTGGTGCGAGGCTGGGAAAGTCTGAGGGATATGTGTCACGGCGTATCGACGCCTTCTCCATGCTGTTGGAGCTATCCAAAGTGCATGAATTGCAGTTAAAAATGTGGCATTTAGACATCACGCGTTTGATGGTTATCGCGCAGGCATTGTCGGGAGTTGAAAAAGAAGTAATTGAGGAAATTGATGCACCTTTAGCAAGGTTCTTAACTCCCAAGCGTGATAATCAAAAAATGCCTGGACCAAAAGTGATTAAGAAATTTATTGTCGACTTATTGGTCAGGGTGGAAGATGCTGTAGAGGAAGTGGACTCACCCCAAGAATTAGCGATAGATTTTTATGATGCTGGAAACGGAAAAACGGGAATTAATGCGGTTGTAGATAATGCAACTGCTTCCATATTTCGAGATCAGTTAATGCGGTTGGCAAAAGCACATGAATGTGACGATTCTTCAGCTTTGTTATTGATGGCTACTCAAGAGGGAAAATCTTTAACTATCAACCTCTATAAAGGGGATAATTTTGGCGAACTCATGACAGCTGACGGGTATAGGTTGAGTAGAAAGTCAGTTGATCTTGTATTTCCCAATGCTTCACGACGATCTCTAGAAGGGGTCGAAAATGTGGAAACACGTGGATATAGCTTCACTCCATCGATGCGTGCGTATATCCAAGCTCGCGACGGTGTCTGCAGGTTTCCAGGATGCTCGATCCGTGCTGTTAACTGCGACATAGACCATGTTGAAGAGTACGGGCTAGGAGGAAAGACTACTGCTCGAAATGCTCAATGTTTGTGTCGAAGGCATCATAATCTGAAAACCTCTAAGGCTGTCGATTGTGAAATAAGCGGAGATGCATCGATATCGTGGATCCTTGAAGATGGTACGAAAGTAGTAACACTTCCGGAGGGGATATTTTCCGCGGACAGATTATTTGGCCAAACTTTTGCGCAAAGAGTTGTGGATAGGATTCGTCGTCGCAAGCTGCGTATGCGTAAAAATTCATGTGACGATGTGCCATTTTAGCGGGGGTGGCCCATATTCTACTGACCTTGGGTTTTGCTCATTTTGGGGTTAGACGAAAGATGGATGGGAACCTAGTTTTGGTCTCACAACGTCTAAACATTGTGAGTGCGACTGCAAGTTGTTTCCTTCACAGGTTGAGGAAACGGTGGCAGGCGTGCCGTTCAATTTCCATTTGTGGGTACGCCTCCGGCCTCCACGGCTAAGACAGGGACGGAGCCCGTCATGAGTTTTCTAAATCAAGGGGGATATAACCTCATGCGCCACCTCATCCGAGGAAAACATGCACAGTCGCACTCGAAACCAGCGGTGCTTTTCGCGCTGCTGGCCACGCTGGCCCTCGCAGGGTGCGAAGGGAGTTCGCCTTCGAGCTCGGCTCAAAGGACCTCAACCTCGTTGAGTCCTGAGTCTGCTGAAGCAACTTTCTTCAATCCCTGCGAGGTGCTCAGTGCGGAAGATTTTGCTGAAATGGGATTGGTTCGTACTAAGGATCCAATTGAGTACGACAAAAATAAACCGTTCACATTGGATTGTGCATTTGTCAGGCCTGGGAAGACAACAATTGACGGATATTATGTGATATCGACAGATACTCGTACGGTTGAGGGAATTGCTCCTAATGTGCGATTTATAGATGAGAAATTTCCAGTGGAAGTGCTTGGCTCATACTCGTACGAACGAATTCACGGAATGTTTAAAGCTGACTGTGAAGCGGCCATTGCGACACCAACCGGTCGTTTAGCTGTTTCTGCAAGTTCGTTAGTCACTGAAAAGACGGCCGAAGAGTTTTGTATAGAGGCAAACCAGATTTTATTTGATGTAAATAATAAAAAGGGGGAATAAATGTTGGTGCAAATTGACCAATCGATACTAAAAACTAATGTCGGAGCACTAGGAGAAATCCTTGATATAACGGCTTTAGGAGCTAAATCAGCGACTAAAACAACCCTAGACGGCCATTACTCCAGTATTTCTGGTTTTGATCAACTTGGTGCAAGTCACGGTGCTGTCATAAAGGGTGGGATTGGCTCAGCGATGAAGACCATGCAGCAGTTGACTGAGCAGGTTAACTGGCTGAAAGAGGCACTAAATTCGAGTCGATTGGCATTTTCATCGCAAAATAATTTTGTTTCTAGGGGGATGGATATTGCTGATGAGGGTGGCAATGTCGGCGGGGAAGAAGTAGTTTTCCCCAATCGTCCGGATGTTGTCTATGAGGATTTCTCTTTCCCTCAGCCGGTGGTACAGAAGGCTTCGTCAATCGATGAGCTTGCGGCTGCGTTTGCGTCGACAAATGATTCGGAGGTTGAAGAGGCTGTCGCGACCTGGAAGTCTTTGTCCGAGATGGCAACTGAAACTTCCCAGGATTTGCGCAATGTGGCAGCTGAAGTCGGAGAGCATAATCATGGAGCTGTCTTTGATAAGGCGGTGGAAAGAATCGGTGAGATTGCAGCGAATGCGGAATCCTTCGCGGCTAATGCCTCCACTATGGCTAACCATGTCGGTTTGATGTCGCAACTAAAAACTATGCGAATGTCGGATGTGTTGTCGGCGCAACAAGCGCTAAGCAAAATTGAGGATCCGATGGAGCGCAAGGTTCTTGAAGAAGAGTTTCTTTCGCGGCTGCAATCAGCGATCCAGTCAGATGTTGGACAAAGCGTTCCAACGATCCGGAACTTAGTAACAATGCGTTCTACCGGCGGTAATTCGGGGCAAAGCATTGCAACGGGTATGGAAACTATCGCGGGTAACGGAAAATTTTCTCATGCGGCGCTTAGCTCAGCGTCTGGTGCTACTTTGCAACCTGCAACAATGGGGCAACATCCTGATAACTTAGGCGACTTTGCTGCGGTCAATAGTAGAGCCGGTCAGTCGATTGATCCTTTTAGCTTGTCAACACAGCAGGCTGGTTGGACAAGCCCTGATTTCCAACCGAGCGCTGGAGGATCTTCTGGTTTGAATCCGATAAAAGCTCCGCTCAACAGTGCTCATTCAAGCATGCCTGCATCAGCGGGTACGTTTGGTGCACCTGCATCCGCGCAGCGGGTATCCACACACCCCAGTTCTGCTACTGGGTTGGGCGTTACTCCGATTGGACCGCGAGCAACAGCGATGGCAACGCATCCAAGTGCTAACTCTAAACTCCACAATACTGGTCTAAACGGTACCCCTAAGATAGGTGGTTCCAGTATTGCGCAATCGGGTGCGTCGCCGCAGTCAGGTGTGTCGCGTTCTGCTTCGCTCGGTGCTGGTGGCACGCAGTCTGCTCATAGTGCACGTATGTCTCCGATGATGGGTGCCCCGATGGGGGCAGCTGGTTCAAAGAAGTGAGGAAAAACTAAGAGCGTGACCAGCAGTGTTGAGGAAGACAACAACATTGCGGCGCTGTTAGGAGAGTCTCCCGCCGTGGTTCCTGGCGTCATCGGAAGCTGGGTGCGCGGATAACCGTTAAGGTTATCTGTTATGAATGACGTTGAACTGGTTGTGCTTGCCGATGAATTCGGCAAGCCGTCCGGCACTGCTGTGAAAAGTGAAGTGCATACTACGGATACTCCTTTGCATTTCGCTTTTTCTTGTTATGTGCGAAACAACAAAGGTGATCTGCTCATTACTCGGCGAGCACTGAGCAAAAAGACATGGCCAGGAGTATGGACTAATTCTGCTTGCGGGCATCTTATGCCGGGGGAAACCCCTGAGCAAGCGGTTGCCCGCAGGGTACCTCACGAGATTGGGATTTCGCAGGACAAATTAGTCAACATCGCGTGTGTCTTGCCCGATTTTAGTTATCGCGCTGTGGATTCACGCGGCATTGTGGAGTGGGAAATCTGCCCAGTATTCACTGCAGAGGTGACTGACGATACTCTCATGCCTGAAGCTGAAGAGGTGGACTCACTAGTGTGGGTTGAACCAAGTAAGCTTATACATGCAGTGCATTCTGCGCCGTTTGCGTTTAGCCCATGGATGGTAGAGCAATTGCAACATGAATCACTTCGTACAGCACTTACGACTTCATAAAACCTGTGCGAACATGGGCTAATGGATCAGTGATGATGTGGTCTTGGGAACCGTCGAGACGCATACACATAACACTGCGACGTTGCCCATAAGGTTGCCAAAGCGGGTCGTACCCACGGGCAAAGATCACTGCTATGTCGTGAACTTTGCCCGTGCCGAAAATTTCAGGAAGGTCCTCGCAGTGCAGTGCTGGTTCTCCTGCGAATTCAATTACCCATGGATTTCGTGCTGCAGCAACGTGTTCAACCCAGCGTCGGATCATAGAATCCGAGGTGAGCTGTGCGAAGTAGGTGTCGTCGGGAAGCTGCTCGATATATTTAGGCAACGCGTCGAGCCCTTTGGCTAGGTACTTTCGTATGTACTTGGACCAACGCGAGGCCTGGAGTTTTTTCACCCCGACAAAGTCGGCGCATTCGTCGGTAGTGTAGGTGACCACTGTAGGCAGTGTGACCAGTTCTTTCGCGTTAAAGGGGTGCGGGCCAAAAGCGAGGTCGGTGAAGTAACGCCGGCGTAGTGAGGTTTCAGCACGGACTACTTTTCTGCGTGGCAAGCGCTCGAGTCCTGTTTGAGTAACTGGCGCAGACAACGCCCAGCGGGTAGCGCTTCGGCGATCGCCGCCGCGAGGGAACGCTGGGGAAGATACCCATAGACGGCGAAACAGCCCTGTGTAGTGATCGCGGCGCGCAAGCCATAGCGCGATTCCGCCACCGGCACTATTGCCCATGACCGTGACATTTGTGGGGTCGCCACCAAAGGTTTCGATATTTTCTTGGACCCATGTCAGCGCCACTGCGCAATCGTCGATGCCACGATAATGGTGGGGTTCCTCCGCGGCAAAGGGGGTAAAGCCTTGGATTCCGAGGCGGTAGTCAATGCTGACCACCACGACTTTGTCTTCGGCAAAGGTCAGTCCCGAAATATCATCGCGGGAACCTTCGAAATAGGCGCCACCGTGGATATAAACGATCACGGGGTAATCGGCGTAGCGATGAGCTGCTTTAGGTGCGGTGATTGTCGCATGGAGCTCAGTCCGGTAATTATTGTGATAGTCACCTTGGGTGGGGGTAAAACAGCGAACTGCTGCGGAGTACTCGGAGGGCAAGGTGGCGTAGGCGACGGCGTCGAAACGCGCTGCGTTGCCGTGGACGGTTCCGGTGTACGGTCCCATGGTGATCTGCTCGGACATGGCGTTAACTTTAGTACGATTGCACTTTATGACTAATCCTTTGCTTCAACCTTCCACCTTGCCGTACCAATTACCGCCATTTGCGGAAATTCGAGTAGAGCATTATCTCCCAGCTTTTACTGAGGCACTTGTACGTCACAGTGCGGAAATTGCTGCGATTGCGAACAATCCAGAACCTGCCACGTGGGAAAATACGGTCGAGGAGCTCGAGCGAAGTGGTCGCGATTTGGAACGAGTGGCGGCAGTCTTTTTTAACTTGCATGGCACGGATTCCAGTGCAGAAATGGATGAGATTGCTGCTGAGATCGCCCCACGGCTTGCGCAGCATTCGGATGAGATGTATCTCAACGCTGAGCTGTTCGAAAGAATTAAGAAGTGCACGCCACCAGCGGATTCAGAGTCGCAGCGCTTGCATGAGCACATTATCAGGACATTTACTCGCCACGGTGCTGGCCTAGAAGACGTTGCACGTTTGAAAGAAATAAATGCGCGGTTGTCGGTGCTCTCGGATATGTTTGGCCGTAATTTATTAGAGTCCACGCAGAAATTAGCTGTGGGTTTTTCCTCGAAAGAGGAGCTCGCGGGGCTAAGTGATGCTCGCATTGAGTCGGCTGCCGCTGATGCGAAAGCATTGGGACGCGACGGCTATGTGCTTCCGCTAGAGCTGCCGACGGTCCAAGGCGAACAGAGCTCGCTAGAGAATCCGCAGTCTCGGCAGCGGGTATATGAGGCGTCGCAACGTCGAGGCGCCGAAACTAACCCTGAGGTGCTCGTGGAAGTGGTGCAGCTACGGGCCGAGCGGGCCGAATTGTTGGGATACCCAACCCACGCGGACTATGTGATTTCTGAAGAAACGGCTGGAAGCGCCGAAGCTGCGCGAAAGCTTCTTTACGATTTGGCACCCGCGGCGACCGCAAATGCGCTGGCGGAAAAGAAGCTGCTGTCGGAGGCTGCAGGAGAAGAGATCAATCCTGCAGATTGGCCGTACTGGGAATCTCACGTACGTCTGCGCGATTATGCGCTCAACGAGGAAGAACTATCACAGCATTTCCCGTTGAAGAAAGTGCTTGTCGACGGAGTATTCTTCGCCGCACATCGCCTCTACGGTATTACTGTGGAGCCGCGCCCAGATCTGGAAGGCTACGCCCCTGGTGTCGATGTGTGGGAAGTTAAGGAAGAAGACGGCCGTGGTATCGGGCTATTGCTGACTGATTACTACGGGCGGCCGTCGAAACGCGGTGGTGCTTGGATGAGTAGCTTTGTCGATCAATCGGAGTTGTTGGGTACAAAGCCTGTTGTGGTCAACGTTATGGGGTTGACGGCACCAACCGATGGTTCGGATGCACTGCTCAGTATTGATTCGCTGACCACTGTATTCCACGAGTTCGGCCACGCGCTTCATGGTTTGCTGTCCCAAGTGCGTTACCCAACGTTTTCTGGCACAAACGTGCCACGCGACTACGTGGAGTTCCCATCGCAGATCAACGAAAACTGGGCGTTTGAGCCAGAAGTATTGCGTAACTATGCGCCGAATCTTCCTGCACATGTGGTTGACGCTATTGAAGAAGCACGCCAGTTTGGTCAAGGATTCGCCACAACTGAATACCTTGCTGCGGCGATCATTGATCTCGCGTGGCATTCGTTGACCAGCGCACAAGCTCAAAAGTTGTCGGCCTCAGACATAGAAGAATTTGAACGTCGTGCACTCGAAGACGCCGGAATCGAAGGCGTACAACCTCGCTACAAGTCCACCTACTTTAATCACATTTTCGCAGGTGGATACTCTGCTGGGTACTACTCGTATCTTTGGGCCGAAGCGCTTGATGCGGATGGATTTGACTGGTTCAAGGAACAACCAGACCCCCGCGTTGCCGGACAACGATTCCGTGATCTTGTACTTTCACGCGGTGGTGCCGACGACTTCACTGAGGCCTATGAATCACTTCGTGGTCGCGAAAAAGATGTCGCACCACTGCTACGTCGCAGGGGCCTATCGGGAGCCATGTGATGTCCATCTTTGACACCCCCAGCCAGATACTCACCACAGCACCATTGTGGATTCAAACCCCTGTGGTGCTGATCGTGGCCGTGCCGTTGTGCGCGGCGCTGGCACTCGGCTGGTTAAGGCTTATCGACGTCCTTGGTGCAAGGCTACTGCGCGCAAAACGGTGGGCAGAGGCTAAAGTAATGAAGCACACTGACGAGTAGGAAAGCAGGAAACCATGGCTAATCCAGAGGAGCTAAGAAAACAGGACCAACGCCTCCCGAAACGAAAGAGGAAATATCCTCAATCGCGGGTGACGCAGGCCCTGTATCTCCTGATTATCCTCGTCGTAGTCGCGTGGCTTTTAAGCCTAATGTAGGCGAGTCGACGCCTTTGTTACCGCTTGATAGACGGGGTTTTCGGCCAAGTCCTCGATAAGGACTGGAGTGCCGGACTCGTCGCATAGCGGAATACACCAGTTCGGGTACTGATCCGAAGTAGTACCCGGCTGGTTCTGCGCACGCTTATCGGCTACCAGATCCACCAATGCGGTACAGGACAGTGCTGATGGCGTACCAGCCAAGAAGCGGTGAAGTGCGGAAAGCAATTCGACGGAGCTGCCGCGGTCAGCACGATCTACACCGTGGAAATCTGCAGGAACGATGGACTCAAATGCGCCCGAGTTACGGACCACGTTGAGGATATCTGCCTGCCAGTTCAAATCCTCGGCATACTCAGTTGCTACATCGGTGGTCAAAATTCCGAGTTCCTCACGCAACGCAATGTGCTCGCCAGCAAGATAGCCCGCTGTCGGTGGCAGATCATGGGTGGTTACCGAGGTCAGCGCCAACTGACGGTACTCGTGCTGCTTGCGAGGGCCACCTTCTGGGGAACTTTCGAACCACAGCACTGAAGTACCCATGATGCCTCGGGACGCAAGGAAGTCTTGAACCCATGGCTCGAAGGTACCGAGGTCTTCACCGATAACCACTGCGCCTGCACGCTCTGCCTCAAGAGCAAGTACGCCCACAAGTGCGTTGTGATCGTAGTTGACGTAAGTACCCGTTTGTGGAGACTGCGTACGTGGAATCCAGAACAAGCGGAAAAGACCAAGAATGTGGTCTACACGGACACCACCGGCGTGGCGCAGCACCGTGCGCAGCAGGTCACGCCATGGGATATAGCCGGACTCTGCCAAGCGGTCTGGGTGCCATGGTGGCTGAGACCAGTCTTGGCCTTGGTGGTTGTAGCTATCTGGTGGCGCACCTACCGAAGCGCGGGCGGCTAGGGTGTCGGCAAGCGAAAGTGCATCGGCACCCGCAGGGTGAATGCCCACGGCGAGATCGGCGATGATACCGATGCTCATTCCAGCGTCGGTTGCGCGGGTTTGAGCAGCACCAAGCTGTTGATCGCAGATCCATTGCTGCCACATGTAGAACTGGATAAGAGATTCTTTTTCCGGAAGAGCGGCATGTGTTGCGGAGCTCTCCAAAACTGCTAGTTCTTGGTCGGCACACCACGAAGCGAAGTCGCGTAGGCCTTGGCCTTCGGTGGCGATGAAGTCCTGGAAGTCCTGTTCACGTGCAGGTTCGCGCTCTACATTGAATACCGCGTGCAGAACCTGCAACTTGGCATCAAAAATTGGATTGCGCTCAATCTTTTTAGGGGTGAGATTAAGTGCTGTGAACTCTTCCGCAAGTTCGGCGACATCATTCTGTAGGTCATCGTCGAGAAGCAAGTGCTCAGGGATATCTTCGATGCGGATATAAATTGGGTTGATAAAACGCCGCGTAGTAGGCAAGTATGGGGAATCCTCAACTGGTGGCATCGGCTCAGCAGCGTGCAGAGGGTTAATCAACAGATAGTCAGCCTGAGGAGCAAGCGTCTCAGCCAGCAGGCCGAGGTCATTGAAGTCACCCATGCCCCAAGAATTCTTACTACGAGCAGAGTACAGCTGCGCCATAACACCGCTGACAGGGTGCTCTGCATACTTGTCGGCGGTAGATAGACGCGCTGGGGTCACGATGAGGAAACAGCTTGACGTTAGCGTGTCGGAGGTCAAGGTGATGGTGTGCCAGCCCAGTGGAAGGTCGGACGGCAGCTGGAAGGAAGCTTCACCCCAAGTAATGCCATCAACTTCACGGGGTGGGGCCCAGTTTTCAACCTGGGTAACCTCTGCGGTTGAACCATCTTCCAAAGTGATGGTGATGTCGGCGGGAGCACCGTCGTGAACATGGACGTTGAACACGTAGGGATCGCCTTCGACGGCAACCACACATCGGGGGAGGGGGCGGGTTGCTTCGGCGTCGTAACGCTGTTGTAGGGCGTAGCGGATTTGATCCTCGCTAGGCATAGGCCCAGTTAAAGGCTCGTGGTCGGTGGTGGGTTCGTCTTCATTTCCGAAGCAAACTCCGAGGGATCGCAGGGTCTTGACCAGCGTGTCATCCGAAACTTCCACGTGTGCTCCACCGAAACCGGAGTACGACGAAGAGATTGCGTGGGCAGCGGCCAGCTCGCGTAACAAATCTGAGTAACTCACAGTTAACTATTCTGCCATTAACCGCCTGTCTCAAACGGTTTTCGGCTAAACCGACTACATTTGTTGGCGATAGCAGTCGTACAAGGAGAATCATCGGTGCAAGAAGTAACCGCAGAGGCTAAATACACTATCGGCCCAAATGAGACCTGTTTGACCGCCATGTTGGACACCGCTAAAGCGCGTCCTTTTGGTGTGATGTTTACTCGTCCCAAAAATTATGAGTGGATAAATGTCACATCACAAGAGTTCGTTGAAGAGGTCTTTGAGGTGGCAAAAGGGCTGATCCAGTCCGGTGTGGAACAAGGCGATCGCGTGGCGTTGCTCTCGGAGACACGCTATGAATGGTCGTTGCTTGATTTTGCCATTTGGGCAGCCGGCGCAGTTTCCGTGCCAATTTATGGATCTTCCTCGCTACGCCAAGTTGAGTGGATTATTGAAGACTCCGGTGCAGTGTTTGCAATCACCGAGACGCGAGAGCACTCCGAGCTAATGAAGAACCTCGTGCTTGGCGACGACGGCCACCCGCCGCTCAAGGGATCCCCCTCGCAGCTACGACGCATCGTAGAAATCAACTCCTCTGCAATTTCGACTTTGAAATTCGAAGGACGCGATGTGCCTGATTCCGTCGTGGAGGAACGCATTGCCAACACGTCGTCAAGCGATCTGGCTTCCTTGGTGTACACCTCGGGCACTACTGGTCGCCCCAAGGGCTGCTGCCTGACACACTACAACTGGTTATCGCAGGTACGTGGGCTTCTAACTAACGACATTGGTGCCATTGCCGTTCCAGGCAACCGTGTGCTCACCTTCCTGCCGCTTGCGCACGTGCTCGCTCGCGCAGTGTCGCTAGCCGTTGCGATCGGCGGTGCAACGCAATCTCACTGGTCTGACTTCTCAACCATTTCAGTGGAATTCCAGCGTGCCCGCCCCAACCTGATCCTGGGTGTGCCACGCGTATTTGAAAAGGTGCGCAATGGTGCAGCCGCAAACGCCATGGCAGCTAGCCCCATCAAAGGCAAGCTCTTCCTCGAAGCAGAAAAAGTTGCACAAGATTACTCGCGTGCACTGGATACCTCCGAGGGACCAAGCCGTGCGCTGCAACTCAAACACAAGGCATTCGACAAACTGGTCTACCGCAAGATTCGTGAGGCCATGGGCAACGCCGTGCGCTATTGCATCTCCGGCGGATCGGCAATCAGCCCAGACCTTATGCACTTCTTCCGCGGACTCGGCGTACCTGTCTACGAAGGCTACGGTTTGACCGAAACCACAGCAGCAGCGGCCGTGGACTTTAGCAACCAAGAAATCGGCACCGTCGGCCCACCAGTCGGTGGTACTTCGATTCGCATTAACGACGACGGCGAGATCCTAGTCAAGGGCAACATCGTCTTCGACGGTTACTGGAAGAACGAGGAAGCCACTGCCGAAAGCATGCATGACGGCTGGTTCAATACCGGCGACCTAGGTGAAATCCTCGAGTCGGGGCACCTAGTGATCACTGGACGAAAGAAAGACCTCATCGTGACAGCAGGCGGAAAGAACGTTTCGCCTGGGCCGCTGGAAGATTCTTTGCGTTCGCACCCACTGATCAGCCAAGCGATGGTGGTAGGCGACGGCAAACCATTTATCGGATTGCTGATCACACTCGATGAAGACATGCTCAAGCGTTGGAAGCTCAACCGCAACATTCCTGAAGGAAAAACAGTGCGGGATCTGTCTTCTGACCCAGTACTTCGAGCCGAAATCCAAGATGCTATTAACTTGGCAAACTCGACTGTTTCGCATGCCGAAGCGATCAAGAAATTCTACATTCTGGATCGCGATTTGTCGGAGGAAGCAAACGAGCTCACTCCAACGATGAAGGTGAAGCGCAACGTTGTGGCACGTCGATACGCAGACGCTATCGACGCCCTCTACGGGCACTAACCCCGCTAATTGACATCGGATTCCAATAGAGTAAATTTGTGTACAAATTACACATCTAAATCAATAAGGAATCCGGTGTCATCCCTCATCCGCCGTCGCGCCTTTGCAGTGCTCGCAACCATATCCCTCGTTGCCCCCGTACCAGCACTCGCTGGCCCCAATGACAATCTCACCGTCCGCACCAAAGTACATGTGGATTCACCTAATGCATTCTGGGATAAGAAAGAAAACAACTTCACTCTCAAATCAAAGAGCGGTGACGTTCTTCCGATTGAGGAGACAGTTAACTGGGTAAGTAAAGGTGCGAAGGATCTAGGGGAGTATGTCTACCGCGTACCTAATGACGAGCGATTGAAGTTTTTGGGGGAACCAGGAACTCGACTTTACGGCGCTGGAAATCCTGCGGGAGGTAAGGGCACTCCTATTTGGGCAGGCTTTGGTGCGGATATTAATTTGCCTACCGAGAAATTCCGCGATGGTGCTTTCAACATGGAAATTGTTGATTTCAAGGGCCCAGGCAAAATGGAACTGTTCCGTGGCACCGGTGATCCGACTGATCCAGTAGAACGCTTTTGGTCATCGCATGAAAAAGGCTTGCGAGCCACATGGGTAGAAAGGGGGAACCATACCCACAATCAGACTACATACACCAAACCAGGACAGTACGAAGTAACTTATCGAGCTTCTGCTCGTACTACAGATGGCACCTTGATTGAATCCAAGCCACAAAAACTTGTCTGGCAAGTTGGCGGAACTGAACCTCGAAAAGATGGCTTGGGTGATGTGAAAAAAGCGTTTGATGCTGCTGCTGACTACGGCGAAGAATCAAAAGGTACCTTCACTATAGAACCATATAAGGGCGATAAATTTACGGCCAGTAAGGATATGACTCGTCTGTCATTGGACACTGGCAACAAAGAAGATTCTGGGCATGCCGTGTTTTATATCGATGGCTTCTATTTGGCCGAAGTTCCGGTTACAAACGGTAAAGCTGAATGGATCGAAATGATCGGTGATGAGGAATCCGATTTCCAAGCCGTCTATATACCAAACGAGGATGCTAAGAGTAAGCCTTGGATATCTGCTCCTATCACTTTTAAAACCGATGATCAAGTGCAGACAACAACTCGATCAGAAGACGAATTTCCACGAAGCCTTGAACAGGATGAAGCACCTGATTTTGATGCTGAAGAGAAGACTCCTACTGGAAATACGGTAAAAGTTTCATCTACTTTGAACGACTTCATCGCAAACGAGGACGAAGATGATGAATCCAGTACATTTAAAGCTGCTGATCTAACTGTTCAACCAGAAGATGATTCATTGGTAGTGCAGGTAAAAGGTGGGTACTACGAGGTCGAATCCGGCGAAGATATTAACGATGTTATGTCTTCCCAAGAACCTACGTGTATGACAAATTTCATCAGTTTCCCCGGTAATCGCACCACGCGGCACTCCGTTGATGATTGTGAAGGAGAAGAAAATTATGTTCTTGCACTGGATATTATTCCAACTTCGAGAACGATTGCTGGTGGAAAAGCTAGATTTGTAGCTGAACTGAAAGATGGTATCGCAAATACTGAAGGTGGTATTGCTGAGTTTAAAAAAGCCGATTTAGGGCCCGAAAAAGCATCCTCAACATCTCAAGATGTTGAGAATGTTGGGAAGACTCCAGATGCCGAAGAATCTGAACGTGCCGGTTTGGGCGGAACCAATGATGGCTCTCTTGTCGGTTCACTTCCTGAATTAACTGATCCTAAGGATGCCGGAACAGGTAGACCACAAGCTGAGTCCGCAGACGAAGACTTAACTGTTATTGACATTACTCATGGCCACGTGGATATTGCGCCCCGTGAAGATGGTAACGAATTAACGCTGCGGCTTAAGGACGAAAGCGGTATTGCAGCAAGAGAAGCTACGTGGCGTGAACCGAAGAATGTTCGCTTCATTGTAAAAGAAGACCGTTTGGTTGCTCTCAAGAATGACACTGGTCTACTCGGCAATGAAGGGGGAAAAGTATATATTCTTCCCGAAGATGGTCGCTTTATGAGCAAACACCCTTGGCCTGGTTTAAGCACTGAGGAGCTTTTTGCCAAGACAGGAAAGAACTACACATTCGATTTTAAAACTAAGTCTAAGCCGAAAAACGGTGCATGGATGGCGTTTACTGGCGGAAATAAAGTTAATCCACTTAAGGTTATCGCCGATTCCTCCAAGCCTGCATCTTTCAAAGCCGAAGGCTCCACACACAAACACATGTCGTGGGGTTTTACTGAGCCTGGTATCTATGAAATCGAAGTAACTGTTACTGAAGACGGCGGTAAGAAGACAAAGCCTGAAGTTCTTACTTTCGTCGTTGGTGATGCTGCGAAAAGTAAGAAGAACCAAAACGAGAAGAACGGCGCAGCAGCGAAAAAGCCACTGTTTGCTAAGCCAGCCTCGCCTAGCCAGGAAACTTCTGATAACGAAAAGGGAAGTCTGCGTCGTATTGAGACAGGCCACCTTGATTTCGGACCAGCGTTTGTCAACGACAAACTTGGTTTCTACATTGGCGACGAGTCGGGGCGCACGACGGACAACACCGATGCTAGCGGCCACCACGTGCACGACCCCAGCAAGGTGGTACTCGTTGTCGGTCCGAACCGGAAGCGCACTCTTGGTAAAGATGTTGAGCTAACTGAGGATACGGAATTTATTGGCAAACAAGGTGATACCTTCTACCACTTGCCGCTATCTGAGGATCACTCGGCTATCTGGCCTGGCTTTGACACCAACAAGATTGCTCATGCCTTCCCTAAGGGAATGGACATTGAGATCAAGCCAGAAAGTCAGCCTGAAGGTGCACAGTGGTATGCGCATCGATTCTCTAACCTAGGAACTGCTGCCGAGCGAATCGCAGACTCCACGGGTCCTGCTCGCATCCACAACGATGGGCCATTCCATTCGCACCTTGATTGGATCTTTACCAAGGCTGGTACGTACAAGATCCAAATGCGTGCAGTCAATGACAAGGATGCGACAGATTGGACCACGATTACCTTCGATGTTGACTCGAACAACGCCACTGAGGGAAGCGTCGATAAGCCTCTAAAGGCTGCTACTCCACTCAGCGGAGCTCCAGTGTCTAAGGCATCGGGGTCGGCATCCAAGAAGAAAGCTGACTCTACAAACAAGAAGAACGAGAAAGATAAGAAGAAGGCGGACAAGTCCAAGTCGGGTCTGCTCGCCAACACTGGTCTAAGCGCAGCAGAGTGGCTGATGGCATTGGCCATGCTTTTTATCGGAGCCGGATTCTGGATTTTGGGCATGAAGCGCATGCGCGACTAAGAAACCTTTTCAACTCACGGCGGGGCATCACCGAAACACGCACCAACTGGTTTACAGTTCAGGTTCGTAGCCGGTGATGCCCTCACGTCATTGGTAGTAGTGCATAGTTTCGTCACATCTGGGAAAAGGGGTCAGTGAATGCAGGTTATTCATCGCCACCGTGAGCTGACCCAAGAAATCTTCAACATTGGCGACGAAGTAGCAACCTACATAGAAAACCTCGGGGAAGCCATCGCCGACTGGGATGCGGAACTCGTAGAAGACTGCGTAGCTGAGCTCAAAGACATCATCGCCGAGGCCCGTCATGATTCCCGAGTAGTGATCAACGAACTAGTGGGAATTCGCCAAGCACTCACCTCAGGTTTGGCATCAGGAACAGTAGGAATTTCCGACCCAGTAGTAGAAGATGTAATACGGCCAGTGGTCGTCACTGCGGATTCCCTGCGTGATCGCTTTCCCATCCGCAACTCGCCAGTGATCGTTCGCGAACTCTCACTCGCCTTGGAAGCACGCACAGATCTGGTGTGCTCGGTACTTGATAACGCCGTGCAATGGGAACTGCAACAAACCGAACGAGCAGCCCGCGACCTCAACTCGGTCAACGTTGCACTGCTTTATGCCCGCGTCGGGGAAATCGTGTTGTCGGCTGCGCAAGCGTGGCTCGACGTCGTTGCCGTAGAACACCCAGGTTTTACCCGCACCATGCGCGGTGCGCACCCGCCGCGCTTTCTTAACGAACGCGCACGGATCGACGCAATCGTGGCAAAAGTAGCAGCTAAACGCCAAGATTCAGGAAAATATGTCGGATAGTTTTGGAGTTTATGTCCACGTCCCGTTTTGTTCCTCACGCTGCGGATACTGCGACTTTAATACCTACACCCCTGGTGAACTCGGCGGAACAGCATCTCCCGAAAGCTACCTTGATGCGCTTGAAAAAGAACTTGAGCTAGCCGCAGCCTCGGGAACCACACGCCCTGCAACCACCGTGTTTATCGGCGGCGGCACACCATCGATGCTCGGTGCTCGTGGCCTAACACGTGTTCTCAGCGCTGTGCGTAACACCATCGGGATTGCACCAGGCGCAGAAGTCACCACTGAATCGAATCCAGAGACAACCTCCCCAGAGTTCTTCTCGGCGCTGCTCGATGCCGGTTACAATCGCATTTCTTTGGGAATGCAGTCGGCGTCGTCAAGCGTGCTGCGCGTATTGGAACGAAAACACACCCCAGGACGTGCCTTCGACGCCGCCCGCGAAGCCATGAACGCTGGGTTCCTGCACGTAAACCTCGACATGATCTACGGCACGCCCACCGAGACTGACGACGACGTTCGTCTTACCTTGGATCGCGCATTAGAGACCGGTGTCGATCACATCAGTGCATATTCACTCATCGTGGAAGACGGCACCGCCATGGCACGAAAGGTACGTAAAGGCCAGCTGCCTCTTCCGAATGAGGATGTGTACGCCGATCGCTATGGGCTTATCGATACCGCGCTGCGTGCCCACGGTTTTGACTGGTACGAGGTATCCAACTGGGCAAAGCTAGGAGGCGAATGCCAGCACAACCTCGGCTATTGGCTCGACGGCGATTGGTGGGGTGCAGGCCCAGGCGCGCACTCACACATAGCGTCACGACGCTTCTTTAACGTGAAGCACCCCAGTACGTATGCACAACATCTTGCTCAAGGGCAGCTGCCAATTAAAGAAGAAGAGCTACTGAATAACACTGAGCGGCATGAGGAATCAGTCATGCTCGGGCTACGCCTGCGCCACGGACTTGAACTCACCCGTTTCACAGAAGCAGAACGCGCAGTAATCGATAAGTACGTGAGCTTAAAACTCCTGCATATCTATGATGGTCGCGTTGCTTCCACACTGCAAGGTCGCCTGTTGATCGATGGGATCATCGCCGATATTTTGGTCGCCTACTAAGGTAAATAGGGTAAATCGTCAGAGACCTTAGGGGAGACAATGGCTGGAGCTACCGATCAGCGTAGGCAAGAAGTGCTGCGTGCGATCGTTGCCGACTACATCGCATCCCAAGAACCTGTGGGATCAAAAGCACTGCTGGAACGCCACAACCTCAAGGTCAGCTCGGCGACAATCCGCAACGATATGGCCATGCTGGAATCAGAAGGCTACATCGTTCAGCAACATGCAAGTTCAGGGCGAATCCCCACCGAAAAGGCTTATCGCACCTTTGTTGATTCCATCAACGACATCAAGCCGCTTTCCGTTGCGGAGCGCCGGGCTATTTTGGGGTTTCTGGAACGAGGCGTTGATCTTGAGGACGTACTCAAACGATCTGTGCAGTTGTTGAGTCAGCTCACCCGCCAGGCAGCGGTCATTCAGTTACCAAACCTCAACGTTTCTCGCGTAAAACACTGCGAGGTCGTACTGCTGAGCCCAGTTCGACTTCTACTCGTGCTTATTACCGATAACGGTAGGGTAGAGCAACGCAACGTAGAAGTAGACCAGATCTGCGAACCGGAGCATGTGGCAAAAATGCGCGATGTTCTCAACCGCGCACTGGACAACAAAACCCTCAGCGACGCCTCAGCGTCTCTTGCCGAGCTAGCAGCAGGGGAGATTCTGGTCGATCCCGATATTCAGCCGATGATCCTGCGCTGTGCCACAGTGTTAATTGAAACATTGGTGGAACAACCCAATGATCGCCTCATATTGGCAGGGGCTAGCAACCTCACCCACATTGCTCGAGAAATGCCGTCCTCACTTCCGGCCATGTTGGAGGCGCTCGAAGAACAAGTCGTGGTGCTCAAACTGCTTACCAACGTGCGCGACCTTGGGCATGTGAGCGTGCTCATTGGCGAAGAAAACGAAGACGAACAGCTCCGTGGCACCTCGGTTGTCACCACCGGCTATGGTGCACAAGGTGCAACCCTCGGTGGACTAGGGGTAGTAGGTCCCACTTTTATGGACTATTCGGGAACAATGTCCAAGGTCTACGCCGTTGCACACTATGTCAGTCGAGTGCTCAGCGGGGGCTAAGTTAGGTCTTTGCTCGTAATCTCGATAACATTGTTTGTTTCACTGATCAATTGAGAGGGAAGTTTTTCGCACCGTGGCACGTGATTATTACGCAATCTTGGGCGTCGAACGTGACGCCACTGATAATGAGATTAAAAAGGCCTACCGTAAATTGGCCCGTAAGTATCACCCAGATGTGAACGATACGGAAGAAGCCGCTGAAAAATTTAGCGAAATCTCCATTGCCCAAGAGGTGCTTCTCGACGCCGAAAAGCGCCGTATCGTCGACATGGGTGGCGATCCGATGGCCCAAGGTGGCGGCGATGCTGGCTATGGTGCAGGTGGCGGACTCGGCGACATCTTTGAAGCATTCTTTGGCGGCGGTGGCGGCAGCCGAGGCCCACGATCGCGTGTTCAGCCAGGCAGTGATGCCCTCCTGCGCACCACCCTGACACTAGAGGAAGCCTACCTAGGCACGAAGAAACCCATCACTATCGATACAGTTATCTTGTGTGACCGCTGTGAGGGCACTGGCTCGAAATCCAAATCAAAGCCAAACGTGTGCAGTACCTGTAACGGTAGTGGTGAAATCCAGCAGATGCAGCGCTCCTTCCTTGGAAATGTGATGACGTCCTCGCCATGTCCAACCTGTCGAGGCACGGGTGAAGTCATCCCAGATCCATGCGATAAGTGCGGTGGCGATGGCCGCGTGCGCACCCAGCGCGACCTCATTGTTAACGTTCCAGCAGGTATCGCTGATGGCATGCGTATTCGCATGGCTGGTCAGGGCGAGGTAGGCCCAGGTGGTGGACCTGCAGGAGATTTGTACATCGAAGTGATGATGCAGCAGCACCCCGTGTTCCAGCGTGAGGGCAACGATCTGCACATGAGTGTGCACGTGCCCATGGTGGACGCTGCCTTGGGTGCGACCACCTCGGTGGAGTCGTTGTCTGGCGATGCCATTGACTTTGAGATCCCTGCGGGTGTTCAGCCAGCAGAAACCATCGTTATCGAAGGCAAGGGTATGCCTCAGCTACGTGGCGAAGGATTCGGCAACATGATTGCTCACGTTGACGTATCCATCCCTACCCAGCTTGATGAAAAATCCAAGGAGCTGCTGAATAAGCTTCGGGATCACCGTAGCGATGAATCGTCAGTCCGGACTGCTGACGATTCTGATGATTCCCTCTTCGGTCGCCTCCGCAATAGGTTCCGTCGCTAACATGTCGCTTCCAGTTTTTATCTATAACCTCGAAGACCTCGTCGCCGGTAAGCACAGTGAGATTCCTACCGGAAATGTTGTCCTCGATGGGGCAGAAGGACGCCACGCGGTCAGCGTTAAACGGATGACAGCAGGCGAGCAGATCAAACTGATCGACGGCCGAGGTGGTTGGGCAACAGCGACAGTGGCGTCGACAAGCGGGAAAAGTACGCTAAATCTTCAAGTTTTCGAATGCAATGAAGAAGCCACCCCCACACCTACGGTGACTGTTTTCCAAGCGATTCCGAAATCGGAACGCTCAGAATTGGCCGTTGATCTGCTTACCCAAGGTGGCGCCGATGCGATCGTTCCGTGGGAAGCGCATCGATGCGTAGCCAAGTGGGTCGGCGCCAAACGATCCAAGGGCGTGCTCAAATGGCAGCAAGCAGCAATCGCCGCTGCGAAGCAGTCGCGACGCACTCGAATCCCCGAGATTGCCGAGCCAATGACCACCGCTCAGATCGCAGAACAACTCGAGCAATTCGACGTTGTGCTGGTGCTTCACGAGGACGCCGCAGTGCCGTTCGCTACGGTTGATGTCAGCACCGCAAAGTCAATTGCCTTAATCATTGGCCCCGAAGGTGGAGTGAGCCCCGACGAAGCAGAAGCATTCCGTAAAGCTGGTGCCCGCGCCGTAAAGCTCGGCCCCGAGGTACTGCGGACTGCATCAGCGGGAATCGTGGCGCTGGCTGCTCTCGGAGTACAGACTTCTCGCTGGTAGTGTGGCAAACAACGAACATTTTCTCTCAGATAGGTTGAACCGAAACGTTGGCTGACTTTATAACTCGCGCCATTGAACTGGACGAGCAATACTCTCAAGCAATTTTGGGGATCAATGATCAAAACCTCAAAGTGCTGGAAAACCTACTCGATTGCACCATTTTTGTGCGCGGTACCCGTGCGACGCTCAGCGGGCGCGATTTTGAAGTTTCTCGTGGCATTCGCGTGCTACAAGAATTGCAATCCATGGCAAAACGCGGGCATGCGATTAGCCCAGATGCCGTGAAAAATGCAGTAGCAATCGTCGCAGAAGACACCCCGCATTCTGTAAGTGCTGTGCTGGCAAGTGACATCGTGGCACGTCGCGGTAAAGTCATTCGCGCCAAAACCCTTGGTCAGAAAGACTACGTTGATGCTATCGACCACAACACCATTGTGTTTGGTTTAGGTCCTGCCGGTTCTGGAAAAACCTATTTGGCGATGGCTAAGGCCGTGCAAGCTTTGCAGGCTAAACAAGTCAACCGCATTATTTTGACGCGACCTGCGGTTGAAGCCGGCGAAAAGCTGGGATTTTTGCCTGGCACGCTTAATGAGAAAATCGACCCCTATTTGCGTCCGCTTCACGACGCTTTGCGCGACATGGTGGACCCAGAAATTATTCCTAAGCTCATGGAGGCCGGAATCGTTGAAGTAGCTCCGCTGGCTTATATGCGTGGTCGAACGCTCAACGATGCGTTTGTGATTTTGGATGAGGCCCAAAACACCACTCCTGCCCAGATGAAGATGTTTTTAACTCGTCTCGGGTTTGGATCCAAGATGGTGGTCACAGGTGACATCACGCAGGTGGATCTGCCTGGGGGACAAAAATCTGGTTTGCGGTTAGTTCGCGATATTCTTCGTGGAGTAGAAGGCGTTCACTTTGCCGAGCTTGGTTCGGACGATGTGGTTCGCCACCAACTTGTGGGCCGGATCGTTGATGCATATGACGCCTATGAAGAACAACTAAAGGACAAATAAATGAGTATCGAAGTTGTTAACGAATCTGGCTTCGACGGCGTTAACGAAGAAGCGCTTATCGACGTCGCCACGTTCGTGCTCGGCGAGATGGATGTGCACCCTGACGCCGAAGCCACCATCTCCGTCGTTGACGTTGCCACTATGAGCGATCTTCACGTGCGCTGGATGGACCTAGAAGGGCCAACCGACGTAATGAGTTTCCCCATGGACGAACTAACCCCAGGCATGGGGCGCCCCGACGCTCAACCTTTTGGGTCCGCGATGCTCGGAGACATAATTTTGTGCCCCGAATTTGCAGCTAAGCAAGCAGCCAAGGCCGGCCACGATATGGGGCATGAATTGGCACTTTTAACCACGCATGGCTGCCTGCACTTGCTAGGGTACGACCACATCGAGCCGGAAGACGAGCAAGAAATGTTTGCCCTGCAGAATGAGTTGCTGCAGGACTGGTACACCTACTGTGTACGTCGTGGCGTAGAATTCCAGCCAAAACCGAGCAACGCAGGGGCATTCCCTTCTGCTGCTGACCGTGCAGAACTAGACAAACTTGTACCAGGTGGCGGCATTCCGGCTATTGGGGAACCGCAGTGAGCCCTGTAGTTTTAGGGCTGATTACTCTTGCTGCTTTGTTGTGTTCAGGATTGCTAGGAACCGTCGAAGCAGCAGTCAGTTCCATTTCGCTTGCTCGTGTGGAGCAAATCGACAAAGATAAAGAAACTCGTGCGTCACGAGTGCTACTCAACGTCGTAGAAAAACGAGCAGAGCACATCAATCTCTTGGTGCTGCTCAAAACTTTTCTTGATGTCACTGCTGCGGTGTTTGCCGCCATGCTCACACTGGAGATCATCGATAATGAGACGTGGGCGCTTACCGCAGCGATTGTTGGGGTGGCCCTAGTAACCTTCACCGTCGTCGGTGTGTTTTCTCGAACTGTGGGCCGCAAAAATCCTTATACAGTCTCCTTATCCTCGGCATTTTTGCTCAGTGCGCTTGCGAAACTGTTAGGACCAATTGCGCGGTTACTCATTCGCATTGGCAATATCATCGCGCCGGGGCCTGGTTTTAGAGACGGCCCCTACAACACTGAAGTAGAACTGCGTGAAATGGTCGACATCGCCCAAGAGCACGGCGTGGTGGAGATCGAAGAACGTCGGATGATTCAATCCGTTTTCGATTTGGCGTCGACAACCGCACGATCTGTGATGGTTCCCCGTACAGATATGGTGTGGATCGAATCAGGTAAAACGGCTGGTCAGGCCACCAGTTTGTGTGTGCGATCGGGTTTTTCGCGTATCCCAGTGATCGGGGAAACTGTTGATGACATCATCGGTATCGTCTATCTCAAAGACCTAGTTCAGCGCACCTACTATTCTACGGATAGCGGTCGTTCAGTGCTGGTAGATGACGTTATGCGACCGGCAACTTTTGTTCCCGACTCTAAAAACCTCGATGCGCTGTTGCACGAAATGCAACATGATCGCAACCACATCGCCATGCTGGTAGACGAGTATGGCGGTATTGCCGGTTTGATTTCGATTGAAGACATCCTCGAAGAAATCGTCGGTGAAATCGCCGATGAGTACGATGACCGAGAAATGGCTCCGATCGAACGACTAAACGACACGGAGTTGCCTACCTATCGCGTTGTGTCGCGATTGTCTTTGGATGATCTTATCGAAACCATCGACGAGGATCTTGACCGAGAAATCGAGTTCAGCGAGGAAATTCTCGATCAAGTGGATACCGTGGGCGGACTCATTGCCTTTGAAAAAGGCAGAATCCCGTTGCCAGGTACCACAGTGACCACGTCTGGTTTGCAGCTTCAAGCCGAAGGCGGACGTGATAGGCGCGGTCGAATTCAAGTTCGATCTGTGCTCGTGTCTGTTTTGCCTGTCGAATCGCTTTCCGAACTATAGGATGAACCCCATGAACATTTTGTCGATCCAGTCCCATGTTTCCTACGGCCACGTTGGTAACTCTGCCGCAGTGTTCCCATTGCAACGCATTGGGCATGAAGTATGGCCGGTTCATACGGTGAACTTCTCTAACCACACCGGCTATGGGCAGTGGGGTGGCGAGCTCATTCCTGCAGCGCAGGTGCGTAACGTGATCGACGGCATGGAACAGCGCGGCGCTTTCGAGCGTATCGACGCCATCTTGTCCGGCTACCAAGGTGGTTCTGACATAGCTGATGTGATCGTCGACGCAGTTGCGCGGATCAAAGAGGCGAATCCCCAAGCTGTGTATGCCTGCGATCCCGTCATGGGCAATGCCAAATCTGGCTGTTTTGTATCGGATCTCATCCCGCCATTGCTGCGCGACAAGGTGGTCCCAGTGGCAGACATCATCACGCCTAACCAGTTTGAGCTGGAGTACTTGACCGGCGTGCCAGCGCACGATACTACCTCGACGCTTGAAGCTATCGCTGCTGCACAGGAAATGGGACCCGATACCGTCCTCGTGACCTCGGTGCGTCGCCCAGAAACTCCCGCTGATGCGATCGAGATGATCGCTGCTAATGAGCAGGGAGCATGGTTGGTGCGAACTCCGTTCATCGACTTTAAACGCAATGGTTCCGGTGATGTGACCGCTGCACTGTTTACGGGTCATTACATTCGCGAGCGCGACGCTGCAGACGCTCTCGCACGTACAGCATCGTCAGTATTCGATTTGATCGAAACTACCTTCACAGCGGATTCGCGCGAATTGCTTATTATCGAGTCCCAAGAAGCCATTGCACATCCTCGCCTTCAGTTTGAGGTTGAGCAGATCGCCTAACATTGGCATAGAATCACTTTTTAAGTTCTTTCACACAACATAAGGAGATAGGTGAGCTTCACCGACACACCCGAGGGATTTCGCTCTGGTTTTATTAGCTTCGTTGGACGACCCAACACCGGAAAATCTACGCTGACCAACGCTTTGGTAGGGGAGAAGATTGCGATCACGGCTAACCAGCCGGAGACAACGCGACACCCCATTCGTGGCATCGTGCATCGCGAGGATGCGCAGATCATCGTGGTAGATACCCCTGGTTTACATAAGCCACGCACGTTGTTGGGTGAACGCCTTAACGAGGTTGTGAAAGATACCTATGCCGATATGGATCTTATTGCCATCACGGTTCCTGCTGATGAGAAGATCGGCCCAGGTGATCGCTGGATTCTTGATGCGGTAAAGAAGGTAGCACCTAAGACACCGCTGCTGGGCATCGTTACCAAGGTTGATAAGGCAAGTCGTGATCAGGTGGCAGTGCAGCTCATGGAGCTTCACGAGCTGCTCGGCGGTAATTCTGAGGTAGTGCCAGTTTCTGCCGTTACCGGTGAACAACGTGACGTGCTTCTCGACGTGATCACGCGGCTGCTGCCAGAAGGTCCGAAGTTCTACCCTGATGATCACATCACTGACGATGACACGGAGACTCGACTTTCTGAGCTGATTCGTGAGGCCGCATTGAGCGGACTCAAAGATGAGCTTCCGCACTCCGTAGCGGTGCAAATTGATGAGATCTTGCCAAACGATGAGCGTGAGGGAGTTCTCGACGTTCATGCGGTGATCTATGTTGAGCGTCCAGGACAAAAATCGATCCTGATCGGTAAAGATGGCCGCCGCCTTGGTCGCATCATTCACAATGCGCGCCCAGAAATCATCAAGATTTTGGGAAGCAATGTGTACTTGGATCTTCGTATCAAGGTGCTCAAGAACTGGCAGCAGGATCCAAAGCAGCTAGGCCGACTAGGGTTCTAGTGCGTCGAGAAAGTTATCGGGAGCGAGCCCTTGTGGTTCGCTCCTACGACTTTGGTGAGGCAGACCGCATCATAGTGCTTTTTACCCGCGGTCGTGGCATCGTGCGCGGTGTTGCTAAGGGCGTGCGTCGGGCAAAAAGTCGATTTGGTTCACGGCTACAACCCTTTGTTGAGCTAGACGTTCAGCTCTATCGTGGCCGTAATCTGGAGTCCATTACAGCAGCCGATACCGTGGCATACTTCGGGGCTAAGATCATTGATGATGTCACACGCTTTTCTGCTGCCAGCTCGATCTTGGAGGGCGTCGAAAAGCTCGCGGTAGGAGACGAGCCTCGTCTTTTTGATCTCACCGTCACAGCGCTGAAAAACATGCAGACTTGTGCGCATCCTGTCGCTGAAGTAGACACTTTCTTACTGCAAGGAATGAACATTGCTGGTTGGGCACCCAGCCTGTTTGATTGTGCACAATGCGGGGCATCAGGTCCACATCATGCATTTCATCCCAGCCCAGGTGGGGCAGTGTGCGTGCATTGCCGCCCCCTAGGTGCGCAAGAAGTAGACCCAGAAACCCTCCATATGATGTGGCTGATGGCCCAAGGGCACCGTGATGCAGTAGCCGAAATTGGTACACCGGAGCGCTATCAACAAGCCCATGCACTCATCCGATCCCATTTGTCATGGCATGTGGAACGCGGTCTTGCCAGCCTCAGTGTGCTTGACCAAGTGTGATAGTGGCAGAATAGTCGGGGTGACCAAGCAACTCGTACCTCCACAGATTCCGCAAGAGTTCCTCCCGCGGCACATCGCGCTCGTCATGGACGGCAACGGACGATGGGCAACTAATCGGGGACTCAAGCGCACCGAAGGCCATAAGCGCGGTGAAGCTGTTCTCCTCGATATGGTTGACGCTTGTATCGCTATGGGTATTCCGTATCTGTCTGCCTACGCCTTTTCCACCGAAAATTGGCGGCGCTCTACCGACGAAGTCCGCTTCCTCATGGGATTTAACCGCGACGTCCTGCGGCGCCAACGTGATGCCCTTAACGCAAAAGGAGTGCGAGTTCGTTGGGTAGGACGGCGCCCACGACTGTGGCGCAGCGTTATTAGAGAATTGGAAGCTGCAGAAGAGCTCACCAAGGACAACACCACCATGACGCTTGCTATGTGCGTTAACTACGGTGGCCGCGCAGAAATCGTCGATGCCGTCCGTGAGATCGCTCGTCGATCCGCAGTCGGAACACTACGCCCCGAGGAGATCACTGAAGATTCCTTCACGCAGTTCCTCGACGAGCCTGATATGCCCGATGTTGATTTGTTCTTGCGCCCATCAGGGGAAAAGCGCACATCTAATTTCTTGTTGTGGCAGTCTGCTTATGCGGAAATGGTGTATCAAAACAAATTGTTCCCTGATTACACACCTGAGGATTTGTTTGCGGCAGTCGAAGAATATGCTCGACGTGATCGCCGGTTTGGGGGTACCAAATGACAACTACGCAGCCCACATCTCAACAGATCAGGCGATGGCGCCAGTATCTTGCCAATGAACGCGCTGAAGCCGCATTGTATCGGGAGCTAGCGCACCGCAAAGACGGTGAAGAACGTGAGATTCTGTTAGCGATTGCCGATGCTGAGGCGCGTCACGAACAGCATTGGCGTAATCTCCTCGGCGATTATGTTGGCATGCCCAAAAGCCCTGATTTTTCCACTCGAATGCTGGCATTTTTGGCGCGGAACTTTTGGTCGGTCTTTGCCCTCGCACTGATGCAGACTGCGGAGCAGCGTAGTCCTTATGCAGATGATGACGATGCCACTGAACAAATGAAAGCCGATGAGGCTATTCACGCAGAAATCGTGCGCGGACTTGCGGCTCGTGGCCGTGAACAGATGAGCGGAAACTTCCGTGCTGCAATCTTTGGTGCCAATGATGGGTTGGTATCGAATTTTGCGTTGGTGCTCGGCGTAGTTGCTTCAGGGGTTAGCCCCAATATTGTGTTGTTGACAGGCATCTCTGGTTTGCTTTCCGGTGCGCTATCGATGGGCGCGGGGGAGTACATCTCTGTGAAGAGCCAAAACGAGCTTCTCGAGGCATCGACACCGCACCCAGGGACGAAAAATTACATTCCGCAGCTTGATGTGGATGCCAACGAACTAGCACTTGTCTACCGTGCTCGTGGTATGTCGGAGGCAGACGCGGAGCAAAAGGCCGCAGAAGCATTTGTCAATTTGCGTAATGCTGAAGATCAAGCAATTATCGACGAACCCCGCAACGACGAACCTAGTAACGGTGCATGGTCGGCAGCGGTATCGAGCTTCTTCTGTTTTGGCTTTGGCGCGCTGATTCCTGTTATTCCGTATTTCTTTAACGTTTCAGGGGTTGCGGCAGCAGTGATCGCAACCGTATTAGTTGGTGCGGCCTTGATGATTACAGGAAGTATCACTGGTATTTTGTCGGGCAAACCGCCACTAAAAAGAGCGCTTCGCCAGCTTGCCATTGGTATGGCCGCAGCGGGTGTGACCTACCTCTTAGGCAAAGCGTTTGGAGTAGCGCTCGGATAAAAAGAGTTATTCGGTTGCTGCTGAGCAGCTTTCGCAGAGGCCGTAGATTTCGGCATCGTGCCCAGTTACTTGGAATCCATGTAGCTGGGCTACTTCTTTAGCCCACTTTTCTACTGGACCGCCATCGATCTCCACGGTGCGGCCACATTCAGTACACACCAAGTGGTGGTGGTGTTCATCGCTCAAGCAGTGGCGGTAGAGGGTTTCGCCATTGGACATATGGAGGACATCGACTGCTTCGATTTCTGAAAGTGATTGCAAGGTTCGGTACACAGTTGTCAGACCGACCTTGAGATCACGTTTAGTCAGTTCTTGATGAATCACTTTGGCAGAAGCGAAATAATCAAGATCTTTGAGAACCCCAACGACAGCAGTGCGCTGACGGGTGCTACGAACCCCCAACTTCGGGACCGAACGATCAATGGTGCGATTCATGGAGCATTCCTTAAGTTTTTGCGATGTGGCAGTTAAAGAGACTGTGGCAAGAACTCTTTCAACACTAAGCGTACTCCTTTTTCAACAGAATGTTGAGATGGTGCCCGATTGAAAACACTCTGTTTAGCTGGGAGTGCATGGTAGCGGGGGTGTTAACGGTGTTGAATTGAAAATATTTAGGCTGTTACTTTTGAAACTTTTTGAGCAAGTAGGCCGACTTTCGCAATGATGTCTACGATCATCGGTTCCTTAAGGCGATAAATAATTTGACGCCCTTGGCGCTCATTGTCAATGATGTGTGCCTGCTTGAGAACTCTTAGATGCTGGCTAATCAAAGGTTGGCTTCCGCCGAGGGCTTGAACTAGCTCAAAAACATAATGATCGCGTTTATGTAGAAGAAGTAGGATTTGAATTCTGGTATTCGAGTCGAGAGCACTCAAAATGTCAGAAATCAATGATGGGTCTTCTTGGATCATGTCGAGATTTTGATCCGAGCTCATCACAGTGGCATCTCCCAGCGTATTCAGTGATGATGGTCGTGGAGAAGGTTCCATGAGCGACTACTACTTTCTTCTGGGGGACACGAGGCGATGTAAAACGATTGCATACTGCCGCTGTATGAGGGATCGAAAGAGAGTGTCCGATTGTTTGTGTGCGGGGGGGGGCTTGGTTTACAAGTAGTCCGCGAATCGGTCGGGGTAAGCCACGGCTAGTTGGTTGATGGCTTGTTTCCACCCGGTGGCTTTCGCTCCTTCAATATAGCCGTTGCATTCGATGGCGCGCTTCGCTTTCTTCGCTCGCTGGGCAGCGCGCTTGTCCTCGATGTTGCAGATCATCAGCCACAGCGTTTTCAGCGCCGCGGTATCGTTCGGGAACTGGCCGCGGTTGCGGGTGGCTTTCCGCAGCTCAGCATTCAGCGATTCGATCGAATTCGTGGTGTAGAGTACCCGCCGTGCCGCAGGCGGGAACTGCAAAAATGGCACAAACCGGTCCCAGGCGTCGCGCCAGACTTTGACCGATTGCGGGTATTTACGGCCCAGTTCACTGGCCTCGAATGCGTCCAGGGCGGCGCGGGCGGTGTCCTCGGTCGGTGCGGTGTAGACCTCCCGTAGCGCACTTGATACGGGTTTGCGGTCTTGGTAGGACACCCACCTGTTGGCCGCCCGGATCAGGTGCACGATACAGGTCTGCACCATGGAATTCGGCCAGGTTGCCTCCACGGCTTCCGGCAGGCCTTTGAGCCCGTCGCAGCAGACGATGAACACGTCTTGGACCCCACGGTTGGCAAGGTCAGCGCACACGGATGCCCAAAAACTGGCGCCTTCATTGTCTGCGATCCACAATCCCAGGATGTGCTTGATGCCGTCCATGTCGACGCCTACCGCCATGTAGCAAGACTTGTTGACCACGCGGTGGCCATCGCGGATCTTCACTCGCAGCGCGTCGAGGAAGATCACTGGGTAGAACTCGTCGAGCTGGCGGTTTTGCCAGATCATGACCTCTTCTAACACCGCGTCGGTAATGGTGCTGATCGTATCTGGGCTCATATCCACCCCGAGGGTGGTGGCGAGGTGGTGCTGAATATCGCGCACGGTCATCCCACCGGCGTACAGGGAGATGATCATGTCATCAAGCTCCGTCAGACGGCGGGTGCCTTTAGGCAGCATCCGCGGCGTAAACGTGCCAGCTCGATCCCGGGGCATAGTCACATCAAAGGTGCCGTAGCCAGAGTTGACGGTTTTGGTGTACGACCCGTTGCGGTGATTGCCACCATCCGGGGTGCCCAGCTGGGCTTTCGCCGTACGATCAGAGTGCGCGTATCCCAGATGCGCGTCCATTTCAGCCTGCAGACCAGCGTTGATCGATGCCTGCAAAAGACCTTTGACCAGGTCGCTGGCATCATCGGTGGAAGTCGACAACTCGCCGATCAGTTCGGCGATTTCCGGATTTTCCATCAGCTTAGCGCTGATCTCGTTGACCCTGTTCGGGTCATGACCTTTCCTCGGTGACACGGTAGTCATTATCAGTGAAACTCCTTCTGGATCAGAGCCTCACACACAAAACACCTGACACCCTCGATCGAAACGGAGTAGCAATAGTGATTACTTAAAATAAACTATGCCACTAGAGTGTATGTAGCCTAAATTTATTCATTTTAAACTAACCAAAAAGGGGGATTTTGTACGAATTTGCGCTAAGTGGCTTACAGGTCGAAGAAAAGTACTTGACGGGTTAGACTGTCACGAAGGTACGGATATAAAAGGAATAACCTCCGTCGCCGTTTTATCTCACTACTTAAAAGGAGCTGTTCAATCCCGTGGCACAGAACAATGTCATTGACACGGTCGTCAACCTCTGTAAGCGTCGTGGCCTCGTTTATCCCTGTGGTGAGATCTACGGTGGTACCCGATCCGCATGGGACTACGGTCCATTGGGAATGGAACTGAAAGAAAATATTAAAAAGCAGTGGTGGCGCACCTTTGTCCAGGCACGTGCAGACGTCGTAGGCCTCGACTCGTCCATCATCTTGCCTCGTCAGGTATGGGTTGCCTCCGGACACGTTGCCACCTTTACCGACCCACTCGTAGAATCCCTTCATACTCACAAGCGCTACCGCGCCGATCACCTGATCGAAGCGTATGAAGCAAAGCACGGCCATGCGCCAGAAAACGGCCTAGCTGATGTTCCAGACCCAGAAACCGGCCAGCCTGGTAACTGGACCGAACCACAGATGTTCTCAGGTTTGATGAAGACCTACCTCGGCCCCGTGGACAACGAACAGGGGTTGCACTACCTGCGTCCGGAGACCGCACAGGGCATCTTTGTAAACTTCAAGAACGTGATGACCACGGCTCGTATGAAGCCACCATTCGGCATCGCGCAGGTCGGTAAGTCCTTCCGAAACGAAATCACCCCAGGTAACTTCATCTTCCGTACTCGTGAATTCGAACAGATGGAGATCGAGTACTTCGTGCCAGAAGAACTGGCTGATCAGAAGTTCAACGAATGGGTCGATGACTGCTGGAACTGGTTCGTTGATCTAGGCATCAACCCAGACAACATGCGCCGCTTCGACGTTCCTGAAGAAGATCGCGCACACTACTCCAAGGGCACCATCGACATGGAGTACAAGTTCGGCTTCCAAGGAAACCCTTGGGGCGAGCTCATGGGAGTTGCAAACCGCACCGACTATGACCTCGGCTGCCACATCAAGGAATCTGGCGAAGACTTGAGCTACTTCGACCAGACCACCGGTGAACGCTACGTGCCATGGGTTATTGAGCCTTCCTTCGGTCTAACCCGTGCACTCATGGCTTTCCTCGTCGACGCATACTGCGAAGACGAAGCACCAAACGCCAAGGGCGGTGTGGACAAGCGCGTTGTGCTCAAGCTCGATCCACGTCTGGCACCAGTCAAGGTTGCTGTTTTGCCATTGTCCAAGAAAGACACTTTGACACCAGTCGCAGAAGAAGTTGCCGCAAAACTGCGTCAGTTCTGGAACGTCGACTACGACACCTCCGGTGCAATCGGTCGTCGTTACCGTCGACAAGACGAGATCGGCACCCCATTCTGCGTGACTGTTGACTTTGACACCCTCGAAGATAACGCCGTGACCGTTCGCGAACGCGACACCATGACCCAAGAACGTGTGGCACTCGACGATCTGCAGTCTTACCTCGCGGCTCGTCTGATCGGCTGCTAATATCTCCTATCTCTGGAAGGAAGCCATGGACTTCACTAGCTGGGGTAATCGTCGGAAAAACCACATCGACCTTTTCGACGACCATGACAACACCATTGCGACATTCCCCATCGACATTCATGCGGAGCAAACCGTCGATGTTGATGGAGTCGCATGGACGCTAAGCTCCGACAAGAAAATCTTGCGCGCCGCCATCGCCGGCGGTGAGGAGTTCGTTGCAGACGCAGGGGAGAAGGGATTCGCCCGCTCAAAGCGAATCGAAATCTCTCTCGGTGATCGAAATGTTCGCGCTATCAATGAGAACAGAAACGACTGGGTGTATGTTGACTCTGATCCGGAGGAAACAAAAATCGGCCAGTTCTCAGGTGGAAACAGCGGTGTTCGAAAAAGCTACACTGAGTTTGAAAAAGATTCTGGGCTGAACCTACAGCAGAAAGTGTTCCTTTCTGCTGTCACTAGGACCGAGCTAGAGGCTAAACTCAGCAGCTTCACCTTGGGGCTCTTCTTCTTCATCCTGCTCCTCATGCCAGCAGTCGTGTGGGCACTGCTCTAACGCACATGACCGCGTACCGCTGGTGTGGCGAAAAGCTCCTCGACCACCAAGGGCACATAGTTGCCCAAGGCAGCCGAGGAGCTTTATCGATTGCAAACCAGAAGATTCCAGTCGACGTCGCACGGCCGACCCCCTGGACTTGGCAATGCAACGCCAAAGATTTGCAAGCGACCGCGCGTACACACGCCGGAATGAAGAGCATCACCGTCGAATGTGCTGGTCGCAAGTACGTGATGCGGCGAGCAGGGTGGCGTCGCCGCGAGCTCGTAGACTCTAGCGGACACTGCCTTGCGCAGATCAATGGATTATCCATTGACGCCGGCAGTGCGATTCGGACAACGGACCTCGTCTTTGCCGTCTACGTAGCTCGGCTTATCGACGCTCCTTTCGACGTGCGAATCTAGAACGAACCGCCTCGGAAACCTCCGCCACCGCCGAAACCGCCTCCGAAGCCACCGCCGAAACCGCCTCCGAAGCCACCGCCGAAACCGCCACGGTGATTATTATTCGACAAAATCTCGTTGAGTACCATGCCGGTGATAATGCCGCCCATACCGCCGCCACGATTAGACGACTGACGCTGTTGGTAGTCGCGGTAATCGCGCTTTGCCAGCGATAACGCTGAGCGTGCTGTGCGATCGGCTTCACGCGCAAAATCTGTCGCCCGTACCACGTCAGAAGACGCAGCATTGTGTGCATGGGCGAGAAGCTTCTCGGCCTCGGCGAGGCGAGTTCGAGCAGCCGACTTAATTACTCTGCCGCGGGTGCTAATAAAATCTGCTGTCATCTGAACACTTGATTGTGCTGAGGACAGTTGCTGTTGGAACACCATCGAGCGTCGCTCGTGGTCGGCAGCAGCATCGCGTGCATACGCCAACTGAATATCGAGCGCGGAATCTGCTGCAGTAAGTGTTGACCACGTCTCAAGAGGATCTTGGTCTGCATGAGCGTGGGCGAACTCAAGTGCAGATCGGGCATCAACAATGCTGGCATCAAAAGCCGCCCAACCGGCTTCAGGAGTGATCTGATCACTAGACTCCCGCAATTGTTGTGCCTCGGCGATCTCTTCAGAAATCTCCGTAATTAAAGCAGGGATACCGGATCGAGCCGTTGAAATAGTGGCATCGGCATGTTCGATGGCCGCGATGAGTTTGTCAGCATTATTTGCCGCATTCTCCGCATTACGGATGGCGTCGACAAGCCCTGCCTGCTCGCCAGCGGGGCGCGAGGACAACTCGCGGGCGGCATCAAGGCTTCGATCCGCCTCAGCGATACTCACCTTCGCTATATCCAAGTTGTCCCTGATCGAAGAGACTACTGAATCGGAGTATTTCGCACTGACGCTCTCCAAGGTGTTAGCCGCGCCGGGCAGTCGTTGGCGCAGATCCACAATGCGTTGAGTCAAGTTGAGCAGGACGGAGTCGGCATTGACTAACAAATTACGAAGTTGAGCAAAGTTGGCGGCCTCAGCATCGAGGGCGTCGTCGGCAAGCCCACACGTAGACACTATTTGAACGTAGAGGGCATGGCGTTCCGCGGGATTCGAGGTGCTTTGAGCCTGCTGGTTGAGCGCGAACGCCTTATGCAAAGTAGTTGTGGAATCGTTCATTGCTCGGCGGAAAGCGCGCGTACGCTCCGCACCAAATTCGGCAACGGCGATCTCGAGTTCTTCTTTTGCCCGACGAATCGACTCATCCGTGCTGACCAATTCTTCCTGCGCTAGTGCGGCTAAGGTATCCGTCGACAAAGCATGAAGCGCTTGGGTATCCCCAGGGTTGATCGAGCGAGCAGACTCCAAGGTGTGCTTGTACGAGGTGGTGCGCTTACGGCGGCTATAAGCCCACAGCCCGCCACCAGTAGCGGCGATGCCGAGGGCACCAGCACCCAACCAAGCATTGTCAACCGAAGATGTGGGGCCGGAGGCCGGTGAGGACGAGGTTGCCGAGGTGTTATTGGCTTGATCTACAACGCCATAAGCTGCGCCCGCCCAGTCTTTTTCTAAGAGGTGGTCGTAAGCAGCGTTGTACATGTTGTCAAGGGCATGCGGATCCCAGTCGTCGCCACCGTTTATTCCAAACTCGCGAGTCTTTACCGCGACAGCGAAAACTGCCACATTCCTATCGCCATTGGAGCGAACCGCTTGGGTTGTCCAAACTTCTGGGGTGACATCGTCAAATGAATCAACGAAGATAATGCGGATTTGCCGACGAGTTTCTTGCTGGAATTGCTGAACCTTCTCAGTAATACCGGCAATGTCATCGGGACTGAGTACCCCTGACTCGTCAGTAACTATGTCAACATAGCGCTGAGGCGCGGCGGCTTCCACATGGATGGATAGCTGTGGCAGCGCTAGCGCGGCAGTGGGCAGGCCCACAACGGAGGCTGCCAGTGCGATGGCGGACAATCTGGATGCCTGCTTTATACTCCAATGCATGTTCACCAGCTTAGTCAAAGTGGGTAAGAACATCGCGGGGGAGAAAATCTGGCATGCTAATGGGTATGAAGCCACTTCGGTTATGTGCAATTCTTGCAAGTATTCCACCGCTTGCGATGGTGGTGCGCGGCCGCATTCGTCCTAAGAACTCCCGCAAGCGTTTTCCTACGATTGTTGTGTTAGGTACCGCGCAGTACGACGGCGTGCCATCGAGGCAGTTTGCTGGCCGATTGAAATGGGCCGCGGAGCAGTGGCATACGCAACGGAGCCAAAAAGTTGTCACTGTGGGTGGGAAACTGCCAGAGGATCGCTTTACTGAGGCTGCGGTGGCGCGGGAATACCTGATTAAAGAACATGTGGATTCCGATTTGATCGTTGCTGTTGAGCAAGGGCACGATACACGGGGATCTCTTCGTGCGGCGCTGTCCGAGCTAGAGCAACCTATTTTGATCATTACTGATCCAAACCACAGCTTGCGAGCTGAGCTTATTGCTCGTTCGGAAGGCATTGCTGCGTGGGCGTCGCCTACCCCGTATTGCCCCACAACTTTTCCGCGGTGGCAGTGGTGGTGGACGTTTGTGCACGAACAAGGTGGTCTTTGTGTCGTGTTAATTGAGTTAGTTGCTGGAAAGGATGTAGCGCAAAAAGTAGAAGATGCGTTACGACGTCTCCAAGCCTGGTTGCGGCCGTCGCGACGCGCACGCCATGAGCAGCTGCGCGAGGAGCGGTGATCGAAAATGTTTAGCTATTCCTCTTCTGATTGGCAGCGGCGTTTCGACGAACCCGAAAAGCCCAGCCGAATCATTGCACATCACGATGAACGAGGTCCTTTTGCCAAGGATCGCGCTCGGGTATTGCATTCGGCAGCCTTGCGTCGGCTAGCTGATAAGACTCAGGTAGTAGGACCACGTGACGGAGATACCCCGCGGACTCGATTGACGCACTCACTCGAAGTTGCGCAAATTGCGCGCGGGATTGGTACGGGGCTTGGCCTTGATGCCGATCTATGCGAAATGGCTGGGTTGACACACGATATTGGCCATCCGCCCTATGGGCACAATGGTGAAAAAGCCTTGGCGGAAATTGCTCAAGATTGTGGTGGGTTCGAAGGAAACGCCCAAACGCTGCGTATTTTGAGCAAACTTGAGCCCAAAATCGTTGATGACCACGATCAGTCCTACGGTCTTAACCTCACGCGTGCTGCCCTTGATGCTGCGTGTAAGTATCCGCGGACCAAAACTAATCCTGATGGCAGCGTGAATAAAAAATATGGCTGTTATGACGAAGACGCCCATATTTTGCAGTGGGTGCGTCAAGGCCACGAGGACACTTCGGCGTGTGTGGAAGCCCAAGCAATGGATTTTTCCGATGACATCGCCTACTCCGTTCACGATGTCGAAGATGGGATCGTGTCGGGGCGAGTACACCTTGGGGTGCTATGGGATTTTGTTGAGCTTGCAGAGCTTGCAGAAAAAGGTGCACGAGCTTTTGGCGGTACTCCAGAAGCGCTTGTCGACGCCGCTGACCATCTTCGTGAACTACCGATCATTTCTGCTGCTGCTGATTTCGACGGATCACTGCGTGGCTATGTTGACCTTAAAGCCATGACATCCCAATTAGTTGGCCGATATGTGGGTGCGGTTATCGAAGCATCGCGGGCAGCGAACCCGACAGGGGTGTTTGGACGTTCCACAGGACAAGTAGTTGTTCCAGATCAAGTGCTGGCTGAAGTCACCCTGCTCAAAACTATTGCCGTCTTATATGTCATGGATGATCCCGCACATCTCCAGCGCCAAGATCGCCAGCGTGAGCGTATCTACCGTGTGTATGACTACCTCGTAGCCGGCGGTAGAGGAGCATTAGATCCCATGTTCCGCCTGTGGTGGGAACAAGCAGAATCTGAAGCTCAGCGCCAGCGAGTCATCATCGACAATATTTCTTCGATGACAGAATCACGCTTGGAACGCGTCGCAAAGCAATCTGCCGAGCTCAGCAGCTTTATGGGGTGATGACGAGGGCAACGCGCTCGTCGACAAGCACATGCATCACGCGCTCTGAGTCAGCCACCGAAAGTTGCCAAGAGCTGCAATTGATACGAGTTACATGGAATTCACGCAAGACATCCGCCAGTCCATCAAGGTTGTGTGGTGCACTGCGAGAAGGCTCTAACTGGGCCATCACACTCGTGTAAAACTCGTCGAGGCTGCGGATACGAGAAACAGAAATACTAGTGGGCATTAGGGATCTCACAGAAACTCTCGTAATGGTCATCGGTGTAATACCATTGCTGCGGGCTCGTCTTAGAACCGCCACCCGTAATAATGCGGCGCTCACCGCGATGACGCAGACCTGGGGTTTCTACCGTGTACTCACGATAAAAATTGCGATCCTTTCGCGGTAAATGCCCCTCATAATTGCCAAAGCGCACACCGTCATTGTCTGGGTAATCAAACGGACCGCCCGCAGTAATATCCGCGATCGTATCTTTTACCTGCGGTGGTAAGGATTCCACAGGGCATTCGTCTTCGTGAGGCCGGATAGCAGGCTGCAGGCCGAAGTATCCGGCGGCAACTGCTATGGCAAGACCTGCAATGGCGGCAACCAGCGACTGTGGGTTTTTATGAGAAGGCGTAGATTTCGCACCAGACATGAGCACCATTGTCGCACATCAAAGAATGAGATGCTGACCTACTAGCTGCAGAAACTGCACTAGCACAAAGAATGCAATATAGTGCGATGTATGTGTGGAATCGTTGGATTTGTAGGCAGGACATCGGTACCTGGCCGTGATTATTTTGCTCTCGATGTGGTTCTCGAAGGGCTACGGCGCTTGGAATATCGAGGATACGATTCTGCA
This sequence comes from Corynebacterium diphtheriae, assembly GCF_001457455.1. NCBI lineage: Bacteria > Bacillati > Actinomycetota > Actinomycetes > Mycobacteriales > Corynebacteriaceae > Corynebacterium > Corynebacterium diphtheriae. Next base: position 1,719,332 of record NZ_LN831026.1, on the reverse strand, counting down.
GGCGTTGCCGTAGTTGCTGACGGTGCTGTGAGCTTCCGTAAAAAAGCTGGCAAGGTGCAAGCCCTAGAACAAGAACTGGAAACAAGCCCCATGCCGCAATCGTGCCTAGGTATTGGGCACACGCGGTGGGCAACCCATGGTGGCCCTACCGATGCCAATGCGCACCCACATGTTGTCGATGGTGGCAAGCTTGCCGTCGTACACAACGGCATCATTGAAAACTTTGCTGAACTAAAATCCGAGCTATTGGGCTTTGGGCACAACTTCGTCTCAGAAACGGATACCGAAGTAGCCGCAACCCTTCTGGGGCACATTTTTAATAATGAGGCTAACAAAGACCTCACTCGTGCCATGCAGCTGACCTGCCAGCGCCTAGAGGGAGCTTTTACCCTTCTAGCAATTCACGCAGAAACTCCGGATCGCATTGTTGCAGCGCGTCGAAACTCCCCACTTGTTATCGGCGTGGGTGAGGGCGAAAACTTCCTCGGCTCCGATGTTTCTGGGTTTATCGACTACACCAAGAACGCTGTGGAGATGGATAACGACCAGATCGTGACCATCACTGCCGATGGCTACGACATCACGGACTTCCATGGCAATCACGCCGAAGGCAAGCCATTTGTGGTGGAGTGGGACGCACAAGCTGCTGAAAAAGGCGGCTATGAGTTTTTCATGGAAAAAGAAATCCATGAGCAGCCTGCTGCTGTTCGAGATACCCTCATGGGGCGTTTCGACGAGTCCGGCAAGCTCACCCTAGATGAGTTGCGTATCGACGAATCTACGCTGCGCAGCATTGACAAAATTATTGTGATTGCTTGCGGCACCGCAGCATATGCTGGTCACGTTGCGCGTTATGCCATCGAGCATTGGTGCCGTATCCCAACCGAGGTGGAGCTTGCACACGAGTTCCGCTACCGCGACCCCATTGTGAATGAGAAAACCCTCGTGGTGGCTTTGTCACAGTCGGGTGAAACTATGGATACGCTCATGGCTGTTCGCCACGCACGCGAACAAGGTGCGAAGGTGATTGCTATTTGTAACACCAATGGTTCTTCCATTCCTCGCGAATCAGACGCCTGCCTATACACCCATGCAGGACCAGAAATTGCTGTGGCCTCTACCAAGGCATTCTTGGCACAGATCACCGCAACGTACCTTTTGGGCCTGTACCTAGCTCAGCTGCGTGGCAACATGTTTGCTGACGAGGTCAATGCTGTTCTGGGTGAGCTCCGCAATATCCCTGACAAAGTATCGGCAGTTCTTGATGGGGTAGAAGACCAAGTAAAGACCTTGGCGCAGGACATGAAGGATGCAACCTCGGTGTTGTTCCTCGGCCGCCATGTTGGTTTCCCTGTGGCTCTAGAAGGCGCACTGAAGCTCAAAGAGTTGGCCTACTTGCATGCTGAAGGTTTTGCCGCCGGTGAGCTCAAACATGGTCCTATCGCACTGATTGAGGAAGGGCAGCCCGTTTTCGTTATTGTTCCGTCGCCGCGCGGTCGTGATTCTTTGCATGCGAAGGTCGTGTCTAACATTCAAGAAGTTCGCGCACGTGGTGCCATCACGATCGTTATCGCAGAAGAAGGCGATGATGCTGTGGAGGCATACGCAAACCACATCATTCGTATTCCACAAGCGCCGACTTTGATGCAGCCACTGTTGGCCACCGTTCCACTGCAGATTTTTGCATGCGGTGTTGCGGCAGCCAAGGGATTCGACGTGGATCAACCACGTAACTTGGCCAAGTCTGTGACGGTGGAGTAGAACACTCACTATGGCAGGCAAGGGTCGAATACCAGATAGTGACATTCAGGCGATTCGTGAGCGAACCCCCATCGAGGAAATCGTAGGGGAATATGTTCAGCTCAAGCCTGCCGGAGCGGACTCGTTGAAAGGTCTGAGTCCGTTCAAAGAAGAGAAAACGCCGTCATTTCATGTGCGGCCCAACCATGGATACTTCCACTGCTTTTCCACTGGAAAAGGCGGCGACGTTTTCTCCTTCCTCATGGAGATGGAACAGCTAACTTTCCCAGAGGCTGTAGAAGTCTGTGCCGAAAAAATCGGCTATCAGATCAATTATCAGGGTGGAACCACCGGGGCTCGACGCGAAGAACCAGGAACACGCAAACGCCTTATTGAGGCAAACCGTGTAGCCCACCAGTTCTATCGCCAACAATTAGAAACCCCAGAGGCAGCAGTTGCTCGCCAATTCCTCTTGGACAGGGGATTTTCACAACAGCATATCTATGGCTTTGAGTGCGGTTATGCACCCGAAGGCTGGGATACCATGACCAAATTTATGCTGCGCAAGGGCTTTGAATTCAAAGAACTTGAAGCAGCAGGCCTATCCACTATGGGGCGACGCGGCCCAATCGACCGCTTGCATCGTCGATTGCTCTGGCCGATTAAGTCGGTGTCCGGTGATGTGATTGGTTTCGGTGCTCGCAAGCTCTTTGACGACGACAAACTCGGCAAATACATGAACACCCCCGAGACGTTGTTGTACAAAAAGTCGAAAGTGCTCTTTGGCCTAGATCTGGCGAAAAAATCTATCGCTAGCCAACACCAAGCTGTGGTCGTGGAAGGCTACACAGATGTGATGGCCATGCATGCAGCGGGAATCACTACTGCGGTGGCAGCCTGTGGTACAGCCTTCGGTGAAGAACACCTACAAATCCTGCGTCGATACATGCTTGACGACGCCTACTTCGCTGGATCCCTTATCTACACCTTCGATGGTGATGAGGCCGGACAAAAAGCTGCTATGCGTGCCTTCGAGGGCGACCAAAAATTCAGTGGACAGTCCTATGTGGCTGTTGCCCCTGACGGCATGGATCCATGCGATCTGCGCCTAGCAAAAGGTGATGCAGCGGTGCGTGATCTCGTAGCACAGCGAGTCCCCATGTTCGAATTCATCATTCGAACTTTGATTTCGGAATATCCCTTGGACTCAGTGGAAGGGCGACTCCAAGCGTTGCGACGTGCCGTGCCCATTGTGGCGTCGATACGCGACCGTGCTCTAAAAACTGAATATGCCAGATTGCTTGCCGGCTGGGTGGGTTGGCCTGATCCTAACGAGGTTTTGCAACAAGTCCGAGCCGAAGAACGCCGACCTAAAACCCAGCCTCGCCAGCGCAGGGCAACCCGTATCGACTCTAATAGTCAGCCAGCGATGATTCAGTCCATGTTGGTCATGCCGGACCGAAAAGAGCCACGGCTATGGCCGCAGCGAGAGGCCCTCAAAATCGCGCTACAATACCCTGAACACGCAGGGGAGTACTTTGATAGCCTCCCCGACGATGCGTTTACCCACGAGTCCTATGCGGCAGTCAGGAAAGCAATCGTGGCCGCTGGTGGATGCAGCGATGCGATTCGTGGTTCCACGTGGCTCGACGCTGTCCGTGACAATGTTTACGACATGGTGGGCAAATCGTTGGTCTCTGAGCTGGCCGTAGAACACATCATTTTGGACGAGTGGGGGCTCGAAGCCCACACAGATACCACGCTGGCGCGATTGATGGAACAACGCATCGGCAACCAAATCGCCCAGCTCAAAGGGGCAATGCAGCGCATGCGTCCTTCAGAAGATATGCAAGCATATAACTCTTTGTTTGCGGATCTCGTGGCTCTGGAACAAACCCGCCGTGAACTTCTAGAAAAGATTTTTAAATAGAAAAAGTGCCGCAAAGGTGTTATCCTTTGCGGCACTTTTTCTATCTTCTTAAGAAGCGAAGGTGACAGGAACCTCGGTCACATCGCGGAAACCTTCAGTGTGATCGCCAAAGACCTTGATTACACACTTATCGGTCCTGCAGTTAACACCCTGACCGGTAGCTGCAGCGGTCAAGTTCACCGTAGCAGTGCCATCGGAGTTAAGTGCGGTGGTGCCCGTGCCGTCAGCCTTGATCCACGCCTGTGCGGAAGTGTCTGCGTGCTGTCCGGTGCATAGAGGTGCTGGAGCACCAGTTGGCGTAGCGGCGTTACAAATAGCGGCGTAGTACCCAACCTCTGGGTTCAGGCCAGAAAGCTCTACAGTGATGTTTTGGCCATTGGTGAGGTTCTCGGTAGCGGAAGCCTTAATCTCGGCATTCTTGTCGTCGCTAGGAGCAGCCATAGCAGATTCAGAAGCTGCAGAAGGCTGAGCAACCTTGGCGCTGGTAGCGGTATCTACCTTGGTGTCCGAATCAACTTGGTGTGGGGGAGAGCAAGCAGAAATTGCAGCCCCGAGAGCCAAAACAGCAGCTGCGGTGGTGAGGGAACGACGAATGCGGTGAGTCATAAAGACTTCCAACCTTTCAGGGAGTAAAGACGTATCTACGTTGGTATTGAGCATACGGTAAGGGGGCACTTACAACCACCCCCGCACTCTCCTAATCGTGATCGGGTTCTAAGATCACGGAGTCGTCGTTACGCCTGAGGTTTTTGACCTCTTTCATACGAGGCTGCGGATCAAGCTTATTGGCAATCGCCTTGCGAGTAGCCGAAACAGCCTTGTGTGTCACTGGAGAAGAGACTGCCGCTTGGTAGCCCTTCTTGATTTGCTCGTAGCGACGACGGCCCGCCTTCGTTCCAAAGACATATCCGGCGGCTGCTCCGACGACGAACTGAATCATAGTTATCCCTCACATGTTGATATAGGTAGTCACACTCAGAACAACTTCCCACAATAGCGAGATTCGAGGCCCAGGGAGTGTAAGGATGAAAAAGCCGGTGCTCTTTGTTGAAAGAACACCGGCTATTTCTGTGGGGCCACCGGGGCTCGAACCCGGGACCAACGGATTATGAGTCCGCGGCTCTAACCGACTGAGCTATAGCCCCACGCCTTCATGTGAAGACCGTAGCCATTATAAACAGAAAACTAGCCTTAAGCGTTAACTGAAATTTAGTGTGTTAAAAAATATCCTTTGACCTCGCGATTTGCCACATGTGTACTTGAGTGGATATAGTTTCATCTCGTTGCAGGGAACACCGCAAAGGGAGTTTCAAAAGCAACTAATCCCCCATAGCTCAATTGGCAGAGCATTCGACTGTTAATCGAAGGGTTACTGGTTCGAGTCCAGTTGGGGGAGCAGCAATCCTCAGTGTTTAGACACTGGGGAATTTTTGTTTATGTTGGGTTTATCGCAGTGGGCTCCGTTATGATTACCCGCGTGCATTCAGTAGATCCCCATATCCTGACGATGTATCAGACCTTTGATCTCATTGGCGTCGTGCTCAATGGCGTGATTGGTGGGACCATTGCGCGACAACGAAACTATGATGCGGTCGGCTTTGTCTTCCTTGCGCTGTTTTCCGCCCTAGGAGGCGGTATGCTTCGCGACGTCCTCATGCAACGCGGTACTGCTGCTGCCATCGCCGATTCGCGCTATTTGGCACTAGCAATTGCAGGTGCAGTACTTGCCTTGGTGATTAACTTTCAGGGCCGTGCGTGGGAGATTTTTAAATCTACGGGCGATGCCATCATTTTGGGCGTGTGGGCTGTGACTGGGTGTGTGAAAGCACTGAGCTTTGGCATGCCACTGACAAGCGCGGTATTCATGGGTGTGCTGACAGCCGTAGGCGGCGGAATGATTCGCGATATCTGTACCGGACAAGTACCGGGCATTTTTGGTGGTGGCCCGCTCTATGCCGTGCCTGCGCTGGTTTCAAGCGTAACAATGGTGGGATTTTATGCCCTCGAGCACAACGCGCTGGGGATGATTATTTCGCCGATTCTAGGTAGTGGGCTCGCCATCATTGCATATTGGCGTGGCTGGATTCTATTCCGCAGCACCGAGTGGGCACCAGTCAATATGACTGCGGCTCAGGTGGCAGCCTTGGTGCGCAGATCGGAACGACGTGGTTTTAGGCGCGGGCGAAAGGCTCGCCAGCCGATAACCGGCGAATTCCCCGTACAATCGGGAGAATGAACTACCTTGAGCGTTTGGTTGAGTCGTGGCCTGTAGAACAGTGTTCTGCAGCTGTAGTGACATCTGATGCGGTGACTACCGCAGGCGATGGAAACATACGCTATGAACTCGCAAGCGTGACCAAACTCCTGTCTACCTATGCGGTGCTCATCGCCGTTGAGGAAGGCGCGTTTGCTCTCGATACTCCATGCGGACCCGAGGGTGCTACAGTGCGGCATTTACTTGCTCATGCGTCGGGTGTGGGCTTTCGGAGCACCGATGCGTGCAAGGTGCCGGAGCAGCGTCGGATCTATTCTTCCTATGGCTTTGAGCTTCTGGCCGACGCGATCGCTCATGAGGCCGATATGCCGTTTGCGCAGTATCTCGACGAGGCGGTGTGCCAGCCGCTAGGAATGACACATACTCAGCTGTGGGGTTCGGCTGGACATGAGAGCTATTCCACAGTCAACGACCTTGTGCTCTTCGCCCGTGAGATTTTGCAGCCATCATTGATCGCGCAAGAAACACTTGTTCAGGCATGTACTGTCCAATTCCCAGAGCTTCATGGGATCGTGCCAGGCTATGGCATGTATAAGCCGTGTCCTTGGGGGCTTGGATTTGAGATCAAGGGGGAGAAAAACCCGCACTGGACAGCCGCGGTCATGCCACACACCACCGTGGGGCATTTTGGCCAAGCAGGAACGTATTTGTGGGTAGATCGAGAATCTCAGCGTGCAATGGTTGCACTAACCAATCGTTCCTTCGGGGATTGGGCAAAGCCGCTGTGGGCTGAAACAAACGCTGGAGTGTGGGAACACCTCGATCAATTAAACCTCTAGTTGTACTTGAGAAAACAGGGGATGAAGTGACACTTTAGGGTTGGAAACGGCTCCCAGAGCGCGGTAAAAAGGGCATACCTTTTCACGACTGGGTCCGTTGGGGAAGACGAAACCCGTCTTACAGTGCACACTGTGCGGTGCGCTGGTTGACAGTGGAAACGGTTTACCCATGCACGAAGAAACATATGCAGTGCTTCGCGTAGAAGCAATGCCACGACAATGGCGTCAAGCGCTGGAAAACGTGATGGCAAAAACTATTGCCAGCCCGCCGCCCAGCGCGATGCCAGGGACAGATCCGCTAGAAGCGATCTGGTTTACCCCGTGGCGCACCAACTCGTGGCAGCCCAACACAGTGGACTGCTGTCAGGTGCTCAACGGGACGTTGGATGAGCTTCGCGTGCTGAGCCAAGAAGTAGCTGCGTTGGCAGCTACCCAAGGTTTTAGCGCATGCGTAGAGTTTGTTTAACGCGGTTCGGAGTCGGCGTAATGGCCGTCGCCGAAGGGATCGAGGATGCAATCCGCTAGGTCGGCGATCGAGTTGACGATGCGCGTTGGACGGAACGGATACTTGTCTACTTCAGCGTCGTCGGAGATGCCGGAGCGTACCAAGATAGTGCGCATACCGGCTTCAAGTCCGCAGCGCACATCCGTGTCCATGCGGTCACCAATCATCACCGTTGATTCTGAGTGAGCCTTGATATTGTTCAATGCGGTACGCATCATCACGGGGTTTGGTTTACCCACAAAGTAAGGGTTCTTACCGGTCGCTGCGGTAATCAACTGAGCTACAGCACCCGTCGCAGGCAAAATTCCTTTGGGGGCAGGGCCTGTGACGTCTGGGTTAGTGCAGATGAAACGAGCACCCTCACGAATGAGATTGATGGCTGTAGTGATTGCTTCGAAAGAATACGTACGGGTTTCGCCTAATACAACGAAGTCAGGGGAAGAGTCGGTCAAAATCCAACCGGATTCATGTAACTCTGTGGTTAACCCAGATTCTCCTACGGCATAGGCAGTTCCGTGCTTCGTTTGTTGCGCTAAAAATGTTGCTGTCGCCTTGGCCGATGTCCAAATGCGGTCTTCGGGGATGTCGAGTCCGGTAGCGCGCAAGCGAGCAGATAGATCTCGTGGGGTGTGGATCGAGTTATTGGTTAACACCATGAAGTTGATGTCGTTATCTTTGAGGCGTTTTAAAAAGACATCGGCACCAGGAATCATGTCGCCCTCTTTGATGAGGACACCATCCATGTCGCTAAGGTAAGAAACTGTCATGCGGAGTTCGCTTCCTTTCTTCGAGGAACTATTGGTTTATTGATCAATCAATTGCATCAAGTCATGCACCGTACGAGCCGGAAACACGTCGGCGTCGTGAAGCTCGATGCCGCTTTCTTGCTCAAGGCGAACTGTGATCTCAATACGATCCAAAGAATCGACCCCAGCATCTTCTAAAACGGTATCGGGAGTCATCTTTTCGGGATCAAGACCTACGCGTTTGAGCACCGCACATACCCGCGAAAAAGCGGTCGCTTCCTCTTGAGAATTTGAAGAGGGCTGATCGGATTGCAACTTCAGTAGTTGATCTTGCAAAGATGCCAAGGGGATACGTCTCCTGCACAGGGGGTAACAACAAGTATGACTTTACGCAGGCGTAGCATTTAATGCATGCGACTGCCTCGATTGACTTCCAAGGGACGGCGTCGGCAAGTCTTAGCACGCGCTAAAAAGATGCCCGTCGGTCCCGTTCATTTTTTCAGTGAATCCCGCGTAGCCAATGGTATTCATTACTACCTTGATGGACCCGATGACGCAGAGGTCACCATCGTTTTTATCCACGGTTTCACTCTCGCTGCTTCTGCATGGCACCTCCAAGTCGCGCATTGCGCTCCGAATGCACGCTGCTTGCTGATGGACCTAAGAGGTCACGGCGCCACCGGAGAATTCTCAGTAGAAGAATGCACTATCGACGGCGCAGCTGATGACGTCTCCTCCGTAATCGCTGCAGCACACATTAAAGGGCCGATCGTCATAATTGGACACTCACTCGGCGGAATGGTGGCGATCAACCTATTGGGACGCTACCCAGAAATTAGGCAACAGACTGCCTCTGTCATCTTGGTCGCTACCGCAATTGAGTCTTTTGCTAGCCAAGGAGTACCCCAAGTTCTTGCTTTACCAGTGGTAGAAAAAGTCCGCGATGCCGTAGAAGCATCACCCACAGAAACTGCTCGATTACGCGAACAAATCGCCGCTCTCGTAGCACCCACCCTTGCTATGACGGTATTCCAAACACCGATGCCACGAGAGATCGTTGACTTTCACGCAAAGCTGATTAACGACACCCCATTGTCAACCTACGTAGGATTCTTGGACGATTTGCAAGAACACGATGAGATTGACAATGCGCGGGCGCTAAGCGGCATTCCTGGGGTCGTAATCGTGGGAGAACAAGACGCTGTGACTCCACAGAGTCAGTCAGAACGCATCGTATCCCTGTGGTCCGATGCAGGATTACAAATTGCACCCAACGCCGGACACATGATCATTCTGGAACAACCAGCGATCGTCAATAAAGCTATCGACCAGATGGTGCAACAAGCAGCTCAGAATGTGCAGAAGGACGACGCATAAGCGCCCATACCACATAGACGACTGGAATAACGAGCCACGCCAACACAGAGCGCATGTCGAGGAAACCACGTGCCCATGGTGTGTGCTCGTAGAACCAAGAAGCGTTATAGAACAACGCCCAAAACGCCAACCACATCACCGGGTGACGCATGGGGGAACCCTTCCGCACAATCGTCATAGCAAGTGGTAACAACCAAATGCAGTAATAACCCTGAACAAGGCCACTCGACATCAACATTGCACAGAACAACACACCGATGGAACTAAACGCCCAAAAGACGGCGTCGGAACGCTTCCATTTAATAAGTGCAACAACCGCGATAAGCGTAACCAGCCACAACAGAACAATTGCGGTGGTTGTAACACCCGAACTCCAGCCATATCGCATAGCAACACCCTGCAACGAACCATTATCGTAACTACGCGGAGTGCTGATGTAGGGCAACAATTCCGAGAAATAGTCACTGGGCTGATTCATAAAAACCCACCCCATGGCAAACAACACAATCACTACACCTGCGCCCACGAACAGCACTGAAAAATGCAATGTGAGCAAGCTAATCAACGCCATGGCGAGGAATTGTGGTTTGATGGTGATACATACGCCCAGCGCAACACCTGCGATCCAGACCGGATACTGTTGCAGTTCGCGGAAAAATGTCCGCACGAGTCCTACGGGTTCAGTTTCCACGCGAAGCGTGCCCCACACATAAACCACCAACATGAACAGCAAAAAACCATTAATGTTGGTCAGCCCTAGGGTGCTCACTATCGGCTCATGAGGATAGAAAAACGCAATGACAAAAATTGGTAGCCACAGGGAAGACCATGTACCCGTGAGCATTCGCGTGGCTATCGCTAGAGCAAACAAGATACAGACAGCTCCGAGGAACATCATGACCCACGTAGCAAAGGTTTTATCGCTAAATAATCCAATGGGGCTCAAAAGTGCAGTCGCGCCGGGTGAGTAAAGATAGTGGGGATCGACAGTGGAGTAGTCTTCGTCGTAAACCCGCGCACCAGCAGTAAACTTTTTGACCGCATTCCAAATGGGTGTGAAGTCACTTCCGATTCCTTGAGAAGGCAGCACATATACAGCACGAACCACAAAAGGTACCGCTATGATCCATGCAAAGATGGTGGCAAAGTGTTTCTTCCACGTATGTACGTCCATGCGTATATAGCTCCTCGTGCAGCCCCAGCTAGAGAGTCGGTGTGCGCCACCTCGAACCAGCTGATTTAGACTGGCAAGGTACATCTCGCTCAAGGTGCTGCTTCTCGAGCGCGCAACGAGGGATTTTATCTACCGTCCGCCAAGTTCGCCACCGACACCTGATCAAAGTTGAAAACGAAATCGTGACCCTGCCTAACGAGCCCACCCCTATAACCGCCACAGCCCCACGGAAAATTTACCGCACAGACATTGACGGCCTGCGAGGTCTTGCCATTGCACTCGTTGTGATTTTCCACTGTTTTGTCGGGCGAGTTTCGTCCGGTGTAGACGTATTCCTATTTATCGGAGGCTACTTCTTTTTTAGCTCCCAGCTTAAAAACGCGCTTTCTGCGCAAGGAACCTCCTTTGTTTCTGCCGTGGTGCGAATTATGCGGCGCCTATTCCCCGCGCTGTTAGCAGTCATACTTGCCACGATGCTGCTTGCATTAGCGCTATTTTCCAAGGCACGATGGCAGCACGTGGGAGAAGATGCCATCGCATCGCTGCTCTACGTTCAAAATCTCAACTTAGCTAGCGACGGCCAAGACTATGCGGCCATTGGCCGTGACGTGAGCATTTACCAACACATCTGGTCGATGTCTGCCCAGCTCCAGATTTATTTGGCCAGCCTTATTGTCATCGCTGCATTTGGGTGGCTGTGGCGTAGTGCGATCAACGGGAAAAATTCCACAGCGCAGGCGATTATGGCAATTATTTTGGCGGCGGCAACGCTGTCGAGCTTTGCTTACGCTGGGTACTTGCATCAGATCAATCAAGGGCTTAACTACTATTCGCCATTGAGCCGTTTCTGGGAAATCGGCCTTGGCGGACTATTCGGTATGCTCCTCGGGCTAAAGAAGGTCCGCACTGTGGCTCAGGGGAGTGCGCGCTGGTGGCAACTTCCCACAGGGATAGTCGGTATCGCAGCAATTCTCTTTACTGGTTTGTTCCTCAACGGAAGCCAAGAATTCCCAGGACCGCTAACACTTATCCCGTTGGCTGGTGCGGCGCTGGTAATCGTCGCAGGCACAAATCCTACGCGGTGGAGCGTTACCACTGTGCTGGATATGCCAGTCTTCCAGTTCTTGGGGCGTATTTCTTACAGCCTTTATCTGTGGCACTGGCCATTGTTGGTTATTGCTACGCGATACTTTTCTTCGGGCCCAGGCAACGGTGATGCTCATGGTATGGGTATTACTCGTACTTTGGGTATCCAAAAAGGCATCGTGGTGGGCGTGAGCGTTATCGTGTTGTCGATGCTTTTGGCATGGTGCACTTTGCGATGGGTGGAATCTCCCTTGCGTGGAAAAGCCAAAGCACCGCGAACCGCTGCGTTTGTTTTCCCCAGTAGGTCGATGCTGGCCCAGTTGGGCGGAACTGTCATTGTTACCGTGCTGACGCTGACTCTTGCTCAGCAAATTCAAGAATTACGTCCGAGTGCATCGGCTCAGAAATTCACCGGTGAGCCAAACGTGGTATTCCCAGGCCCTTACGCGCTGTTGACCAACGCAGATGCGCCTGAAGTTCCGCCAGTACCCGATGCGGCTAACACAGCGGAGTCCATGTATCCACCCACTGATCGCGATCAGTGCTCTTCGCTTTACGACGGCTCCGAGCTGGTGCTAAACCACGGCCGAAATACAAAAGCAGAAGAATGTGCGTTTGGCGATGCTACAGCATCCCGAACGATGTACCTTTATGGCAGCTCGCATGCAGAGCATCATCTCCCTGCGTTGGACATCATTGGTCGTCGACAAGGCATCAAGGTTATTCCGTTGGTCAAAATGGGTTGTTACCCAGGGTTAAACCTGCCGCGAAAAGATGGCCAACCTTATCCGGAATGCGCCGAGTGGCAAGAAAAAGCTATGCAGCACATGATCGATAACCCGCCGACTGACGGCGTCTTTATGATCAACACCTTGCCACATCTTGGATTTATGAATAATGGAATTGTTCCTGATGACAAAGCAGAAGTCGTTCCACCGCAATTTGAATCAGTGACAAAGCGTCTCAGCGATCACGGGATTCATATTTGGGGACTACGTGATACTCCATACTCGCGTGACGAAAAAGGCCAGTTGGATGTTCGTCTCTGCGTCTCTGACGGTTTTTACCAGCCAGGTAGCACCAAAAATGACTGCGGTATGAGTCGAAGCGATGCACTGGCCGAAACAAATCCCGCAATCGACGCATACCAAGGAATCGACATCACTAATCTCGATCTGACCAATGGACTGTGTAATGACCAGCGTTGTCCAGGCGTGATCGGCAACATGTTGGTGTACCGCGATTCCTCCCATATTACGAACGTCTATTCCGAAGCATTGGCAGGGGAACTAGAACGACAAATGTTCGGCACCGAACTGCCGGAATTAGGCGGGCAGTGGTAGCCGAACATAAGGTGAAAGAAAGCGGGCGTTAGCTCAATTCAGCGGCGCCGAAGGAGACGTTGAAGTCATCGCACCACAGCACGACTGAGGTCCACTCATCGAAGTTGACGTCGTCAGGCAGATCGTAAACTTGGTTGCCTATGTTGCCCTTGATCGGTGCAACATCAAAGTGCTCGTGATCCTTGGCAACAAACCAACCGTCTTTGCCTGGGATGACAGGCGCCTTGCTCAACCACACGTGAACGTCAGGGCCGTTCGATGTGGCCAAATCGGTCAATACCAGCTTCTTTTTGCCATCAGCATCCACAATCAAGGTTGCGGTGCCAGACGTCTCGTGTTCATGAGAAATAAACTGACCTTGTCTGGACTGAGCTTTAGGCGGTGTCATAGCTTCCGACTCACTCGGCTGAGCGGGAGTCATCGTTGCGTGTGCAGCAACGGCGGCCGGAATCTCATCATCGACGTGCTTATCGACGAACAACAACCATGGCTTGAACACAATCAGCGCTACGACGAACAACACCGTAAAAACGCTTATAACACCAGCGACAGCTTTTTTATTCTTAAAAATAGAAGAATTCAACGCGGCCATTTTAATATCTCTTTTCTTTCCACCGAGGCCAATAATTTTGCCTCGGTAACAATACTTACATTGAATATTTCGGAGCACTGCCCAATCTTGGATTGCCGAGTGAGAAATAATTTAGTTTCTTGAGCGGTTTCACCAAAAATGTACCGTCACACATAAGAAATTATGTGGTGACGGTACATTTTTGGATTTAATCTTTAAGCTTTGGTTGGGTCGGTGAGGTTGAAACGCTGAGCTGCTTCGGCTGCAACGCTGCGATCAATCTTGCCTTGCTTTACCAAGCCGTTCAGTGCTGCGACAACAACGGACTCGGCATCGATGTTGAAGAAGCGGCGGGCGGCTGGGCGGGTATCGGAGAAGCCGAAGCCGTCGGCGCCCAAGGTGGTGTAGTCGCCTGGGACAAAGCGGCGGATCTGTTCTTGCAGATCGGTAGCAAAGTCGGAAACGGCGATGTACGGTCCGGAGCCCTTCTTGAGCTGGGTGGTGGCAAACGCCTCTTCCTGCTCAATCCCTGGGTTGCGCAGTGCCTCACGCTCCTTGGCGTGTCCTTCGCGTGCCAACTCTACCCAAGAGGTAACCGAGAAGATGTTAGCGCCGATGTTGAACTCGTCGCGAAGAATCTCTTTGGCGCGCAGTGCTTGTTGCATGCCAATGCCGGACGCCAAGAGAGACACCTCGTGCTCGCCACCGTCTGCCTTTTCGTAAAGGTAAACGCCCTTGTGTAGGCCCTCAACGTCCAAGTCCTCTGGCTCAGCTGGCTGTGAAATTGGCTCGTTGTAGATGGTGAGGTAGTACATCACGTCCTCACCACGGCCTGGGCCGTACATGCGGTCGATACCTTCGCGCAGAAGGTGGGCAATCTCGTAGGAGAATGCTGGGTCGTAGGAAACAACCGCTGGGTTGGTCGAGGCCAAGATCTGGGAGTGACCATCCATGTGCTGGAGGCCTTCGCCTGTCAAGGTTGTACGACCGGCGGTTGCGCCCAAGATGAAGCCACGGGCCATTTGGTCGCCTGCGGCCCAGAAGGAATCGCCGGTGCGCTGGAAACCGAACATCGAGTAGAAGATGTACAGCGGGATCATGGCTTCGCCGTGGGTGGCGTAGGACGTAGCTGCAGCAATGAAGGAAGCGGTAGATCCGGCTTCGTTGATGCCCTCGTGGAGGATTTGGCCGTCCTTGGCCTCACGGTAGGAAAGCATGAGGTCATGGTCTACTGGCACGTAGTTTTGACCATGTGGGTTGTAGATCTTCATGGTTGGGAACCACGAGTCCATGCCGAAGGTACGAGCCTCGTCAGGGATGATCGGGACGATGCGCTTGCCCAGCTCTGGGTCGCGCATGAGTTCCTTGAAGGCGCGAACCACGGCCATGGTGGTGGCGACTTGCTGCTTGCCGGAGCCTTTACGGAGGCTGCGGAGCTTGTCGAGCTCGGGGACATGCAGCGGGGTGTAGGATTCGCGACGCTCCGGTACGAATCCGCCCAAAGACTTACGACGCTCCAAAAGGTACTTGATCTCTGGGGCATCCTCGCCTGGGTGGTAGTACGGAGGCAGATATGGATCCTTTTCCAATTCTTCGTCGGTAATTGGTACGCCCTGCTTATCGCGGAACTGCTTGAGATCGTCCAGAGTGAGCTTCTTCATCTGGTGGGTGGCATTGCGGCCCTCGAAGTTGTGGCCCAAGCCGTAGCCCTTAATGGTGTGAGCAAGAATCACGGTTGGGCGATCCTTTGTCTCAAGCGCGCGCTGGAATGCAGCGTAGATCTTGCGGTAGTCGTGACCACCGCGGCGCAGCTTCCAGATGTCTTCATCCGACCAGTCTTCGACGAGCTTGGCGGTGCGTGGATCGCGGTTGAAGAAGTGCTCGCGCACGTAGGCGCCGTCGTTAGCCTTAAAGGTCTGGAAGTCACCATCAGAGGTGGTGTTCATGAGGTCGACGAGAGCGCCATCCTTATCAGCTTCGAAAAGCTGATCCCACTCGCGTCCCCAAACAACCTTGATAACAGACCAGCCGGCGCCGCGGAAGAAGGACTCCAGCTCTTGAATGATCTTGGTGTTACCGCGAACAGGGCCGTCGAGACGCTGCAAGTTGCAGTTAACAACGAAGGTCAGGTTGTCCAAGTTATTCAACGCTGCCATCTGAATGAGGCCGCGAGATTCTGGCTCATCCATTTCGCCGTCGCCAAGGAACGCCCATACGTGCTGCTGTGAGGTGTCCTTGATGCCGCGGTTGTGAAGGTAGCGGTTAAAGCGCGCTTGGTAAATGGCGTCCATTGGGCCAAGGCCCATTGACACGGTCGGGAACTCCCAGAAGTCCTTCATACCGTGAGGGTGGGGGTAGGAGGGGAGTCCACCCTGTGGACGCGATACTTCTTGGCGGAAGCCGTCGAGGTCGTCTTCGGTCAGACGACCTTCCATGAATGCACGTGCATACATACCTGGGGAAGCGTGGCCTTGGAAGAACACATGGTCGCCACCGCCTGGGTGGTCCTTGCCGCGGAAGAAGTGGTTGAAGCCGACTTCATACAGTGGCGCTGCACCAGCGTAGGTGGAGATGTGTCCACCAACGCCAATGCCTGGGCGCTGGGCGCGGTGAACCATGATGGCAGCATTCCAACGGATCCAACGACGGTAGCGTTTCTCAATTTCCTCGTCACCGGGGAATTCAGGTTCCATCGTGGTGGGGATGGTGTTGACAAAGTCTGTCGACGTCATCGGTGGTAGTGGAACGCGACGGGCCGAAGCGCGCTCGAGGAGACGCAGCATCAGGAATCGGGCACGATCGGGACTGGAACCCTCGAGCATGCCATCGAGAGATTCCATCCATTCGCGAGTCTCTTCTGGGTCGGCGTCGTTGAGATACGAAGCAACACCGTCGCGGATCATCGCGAAGTTGCTGTCTTCAGGGCGCATACCCTCATTAGGGTCTGACATTCGCCACCTCCATAGTTGTACGTGTCGTGTGGGTGTCGGCCACGAATGGGTGAGTACTCCAAACATGGTGACAACACCACAGGTTTTACTACAGGATACTGTGATTGCCCCCGTCGTGTTGTTTTCTGGGTGAACTGTTCTCCCCATCACGGTGCAAAATTGCGGAGATTACAAAATAAAAGCGGTAAAACTGCTGGAATAGCTGTAAAGTCCTTAGACGATGAACGCTCAAGAATTCAAGGAGAAAAAAACTGAGACGACTGGAGCTCACCACGCTCAGCGTCTTGGAATCGCAGCCGGCATGACCGTCCAAGAAGTTGGATGGGACGAGGATTGCGACAGCACAATAAGTGAAGCCATCGAAGATATCATCGGTGAGGAGCTTCTCGACGAAGAAACCGACGAGGCTTGCGACGTAGTCCTGCTGTGGTGGCGGTCCGACGATGGCGATTTGGTCGATGGTCTTGTCGATTCCATCCGGCCGCTGGCAGACAATGGTCGTATTTGGTTGCTCACCCCAGGGGCCGGCAAGCAGGGTGCCCTTGACCCCGGTGAAATTTCCGAATCTGCTCAGTTGGCTGGTTTGGTGCAAACAAAGGCCGAACGTCTCGGTGCTTGGCAAGGCTCTTGCCTCGTACAAAGGGGCAATAAGCAGTAGTTTTTCTTTTCTAACGCTTTGTGTGTTAAAGTTTCTTCCGTTGCCAAGACGGCCACTGGAAACAAGTGGTTATAGTTTTGATAACGGTATGCGCCTTTAGCTCAGCTGGGAGAGCAGCTGGTTTACACCCAGCAGGTCGGCGGTTCGATCCCGTCAGGGCGCACAATGGTTACAAGAGCACCTCCTCACACATTGTGGGGAGGTGCTTTTCGTATTTGGGAGAGTGATTATGCTCGCAGGTCTTGTATCCGGAGTAGTACTCGATCGTATCGTTGGTGATCCAGGGGGATCGCTGCATCCTGTTGCGGTGTTTGGCCGATGGGCTACGTGGGTGGAAAAGAAAATCTATGCGCCATCGAAACTCCGTGGTGCGATCTACGTTGCCGTCACTGTGGCGCCACCGACCGCTGCCGCTGTGATGATAGGCAAGAAATATCCCAATGCGGCTTTAGCTGCAAGCTTGGTGGCAGCTATTGGCGGCAGCACACTGGAAAATACCGGAATCCGAATGGCACGTGCCTTAGAACGCGATGATATAGAAGCTGCGAGGGATCTGGTGCCGTGGTTGTGCTCACGGGATCCAGAGTATTTGGATGAATCAGGCATAGTGCGTGCCACCGTCGAATCATTGGCAGAAAATACGTCAGACTCCACGATCGCCCCCGTCGTGTGGGCGGCGTTAGGTGCTGGTGGGGTAGTGGCACATCGTTGTGTCAACACCCTTGACGCCATGGTTGGATACAAAAACGACCGTTATTCTGAATTCGGGTGGGCTGCTGCCAAACTTGATGACGCCATGGCGTGGGTGCCAGCACGGCTGACTGCGGTGGCGCATGTGGGTGCGGCAGCAATGCAAGGGCGTGAGCGCGCCGCTCTACGCGCTTGGCGTGTCGACGCACCCCATCACCCGAGCCCGAACGCAGGACCAGTAGAAGCGACGGCAGCTGCTGCACTAGGGGTCACATTAGGTGGCGAGACTCGCTACTCCTATGGCATAGAAAAACGACCGACACTAGGTGTCGGCCCGTCGCCAAGCGTGGCGACGATACATCAGGCAGTTCGGTTATCGCGCGGTGTACAAGCTGCAGCGACAGTTGCTATCGCCGGATTGATGCTGTGGCGACGTTACTGATTATGCCGTGAGCTACCGTAACGATTACGCATTTTTGTTGCCACTCTATCTTCTGGAGTTTCCGGTTCAGCCGCAGCGGCAAGCTGGGCCATGTGCTCTTCTTCCTCACGGCTGCGACGACGCTCACGAATCTCAGCCCACACAAAATAAGCAACTCCAAGAGGTGCCATAATTCCAAACGCAATCCACTGCAGGCCGTAGGAAAGATGATTCCCGCGGTCGAGCTGTGGGATAGGCATGGCGTTGAGCACACCAGGTTGGTCCTGTGAAAGCTGCGCGAAATCAGTGCCAAGAGTTGTATGCGTGATCTCACTAATTTGTGTGGTGTTAATGCCGTAGACCTGCTGGTAACCATGAGCTGACATAGGAGCACTGGCAGGCATTCCTTCGTTGGCACGCGCATGCGCCACGATAGTGACCGTTTCGGTAGGAACAGCTGCTAACTCCGGAACGTTGGCGGCATCGCCTGGAACAAAGCCACGGTTGATCAGCAGGGATTCACCGCTTTCAAGAGTAAACGGCACTAAAGACTGGTACGCGGGGGTGCCTTCTACAGGACGCATGCGCAGAAGCACTTCATTGTTTGCGTCGAAACGCCCTTTAAGCGACACCCGCATCCATTCTTGACCGTCTTTAATACGTCCCTGTGCATCGTAGACCGACTGATAAGAAGCAGGGTCGGACTTGAAAGCGTCATCAATTTTCTCATTACGCTCCACGATGGCGTGGTCTTTGCCCAACTGCCACGGAGACAACACCGTGATAGCAAAGTAAGAAAAAGCAATAGCAAGTACCGCGGTGAGAACCCACCCAGGGGTAAGAAACACCTTCCAGCCGGTGACAGTTGTGTGCGTCCTAGGCATGAATGGCCTCCCGAAGCCAGGCCATCAGACCTGGCATAGCTGCCTCGATGTCACGGCGGGTGGTTTTAAAATCAGCGGCGGTGCCATAGTAAGGATCCGCAACATCTGGAGTATGAGAATCCGGATTAAAAGACTGCAATAATCGCACCTTTTCTGCTGGATAGCCTATTCGCAAAAGCGCATTGCGATGAGAAGAATCCAACGCAATAAGCAGGTCGGAACTCCTATGTTGTTCACCGAGTTGGCTTGCGCGGTGATGGGTGCCATCGTAACCCGAGGCGCGCAGTTCGGCGATTGCTCGAGAATCAGCCCCTTGGCCCACATGCCACCCACCAGTACCGCAGGAGTTAGCACGAATAGCGTGGCTTAACCCCTCGTCTTCTAAAACGCTCGTGCAGATCACCTCGGCCATCGGAGAACGGCAAATATTGCCGGTGCATACAAAAGTGATCACAAAAGCTGGATTACTGGAGTTATTAGTTGAAGAAGTCACGTACGATTCCTTTCGCCTCCGCCATATTACGTGCATGATAATCCGCGTGGGACCACTCTTGCTCGTTACCGTAGCCCCATGTGACCAGCATCGTCGGAATCCCAAAAGCTGCAGCACCCTCGGTGTCATGACTACGATCGCCGACCATCAAAATAGGGGAGTGCTCAGAAGTCTCAGTCGTAGCTAAAACGTACGCAATCACATCTGCCTTAGTCTCACGTCCCACCGTGGGGTCTGCGCCACCAATGAAATCAAACAAGTCGGCAACACCTAAGTATTCAAGGGTAAGCCGTGCCAAGTGCTCGTTTTTACTCGTTGCGGTAAACAACCGAATACCTTGAGAGCGCCATTCACTAAGAGCGTCATGCCAGCCGTCGAAAAGCTGAGAGTTACGCCAAGAAATCTGATCGTATTGCTGCCTAAAACATGCCAATGCGGCTGCTGTAACTGAATCGGATTGCCCAAGCGCACGCATAGTTTCTACCATCGGCGGGCCGGGAATACGGCGCAGCCACGATTCCTCCGGAACCGGAATACCCACCGATGTCATCGAGTGAATAAAAGCCTCACGGATGCCGGGATAGGAATCAACCACAGTCCCGTCAACATCGATTAATAGAGTTCCCACACCCAGTAGTCTCCCACTAAAATCAACGCAGTGTCACTTTCTAGGATTCACGGCGACGACGATGCCTTTGGGGCCCGCCTCGACTTTGCCGTCAACGTTGCCGAAGCCCAACCACCTACATGGCTTATTCAACGCCTACAATCCGCCGTCACTGATCTAGCCGCCTATCCGCATTCCAGCGATCTAGCAGCAGTGACCGCTATGATCGCTCGCTACCACGGAGTAAGTGAAGACCACGTACTAGTTCTATCGGGAGTATCAGAAGGCTTCGCCATGTTGCCGCAGCTAAAGCCTGAAAACGCGGTGATTATCCATCCAGGTTTTAGCGAACCAGACATCGTTTTAACCGACGCCCAGATCCCTGTTCATCGCTGCATCTTGGCGCCGCCATTCGAGCTTTCTTTTGAAAATATCCCCGCCAACGCAGACCTCGTGGTAATTGGTAACCCCACTAATCCCACAGGAGTCGTACATAGCAAAGAACTACTTGCTCAATTATGCGCGCCGGGGCGTACCGTGGTGATCGACGAAGCATTCTTGGACATCGTCGGAGAACAGTACTCGATGATCGATCAACTTGATGCGGTGGAAGGTGAACTGATTATCTTCCGCAGTCTGACAAAGACGTGGTCAATTGCGGGACTTCGAGTAGGCTACGCCATTGCCCGTCCGGAAACACTTGCGCGCTTAAG
Source organism: Corynebacterium diphtheriae (assembly GCF_001457455.1). Lineage (NCBI taxonomy): Bacteria > Bacillati > Actinomycetota > Actinomycetes > Mycobacteriales > Corynebacteriaceae > Corynebacterium > Corynebacterium diphtheriae. The sequence continues at coordinate 1,698,389 of NZ_LN831026.1, read as the reverse complement.
TGCGTATCGACGCCACTGGCCCATGGGTACCCTGCAGCTTCGAGCCATTGAGGCAGTTTTTGACACCGGTATCATGCAGTTGCCTGAGCGACGAGCAGAGATGATAGCGCAGCGTACCGAGATGATTGAGATGTTGACCAACAGTGGCTTTAGGTGTGTGAGCAGCTCTCAAGCCCCGTATATCCTGGTGCGACCACCTAGCACGCAACCGGAAGAACTACGAATGGCGTTAAAAGCTCAAGGAATCGCTGTTCGCCGATGCGATACTTTCCCAGGACTTGAGTTTTCCTATTGGCGCCTTGCGGTGCGTCCTCGTGACCAAGTACAACGGCTACTAACCGCCATCGACAACATTATTGGAGCAAAGAAGTAACGATGATCACCGTTTCAGATGTAAGAAAAGTAATGGATCGTGCGTATCCACCACACCTCGCGGAATCTTGGGATGCAGTAGGCCTTATCTGTGGTGATCCTGCTGCGCCAGTATCCAAGGTGATGCTTGCCCTTGACTGCACTCAAGAAGTTGCTGATAAGGCAGTTGATATCGGTGCCGATATGCTGATCGTGCACCACCCATTATTACTGCGGGGAGTGAGCTCGGTTGCTGCCGATACCCCTAAAGGCAAGGTTATTCACACACTAATTACTGGTGGGGTGGCATTGTTTGCAGCCCATACCAATGCGGATTCGGCACGACCAGGTGTTAATGACAAATTAGCTGAGTTAGTGGGAATTACCCCAGGCAGGCCGGTGAAGCCCATCCTTAAAGGCCTTGATAAATGGGGAATTTATGTGCCGGAATCTGCTGCGCAGAGCGTAAAAGACGCTGTTTTTGAAGCAGGTGCGGGTGCTATCGGGGATTATTCCCAGTGCAGTTTTGAATGGCAAGGTACTGGACAATTCCTTCCGCATCACAACGCGCAGCCTGTAGTAGGACATCCAGGACAACTTGAGCGCACCGAAGAACTACGGGTTGAGTTCGTGGCACCGGCGCGTCTTCGCACCACGCTTATCGACGCTATCCGAGCAGCGCACCCCTATGAGGAACCGGCATTTGATGTGGTGAGCATGCAATCAACTCAAGATCTTGAGACGGCTGAAGGACTTGGGCGCGTTGGCACTTTGCCGGAGCCAATGCGTTTTGGTGACTTTGTGCAGCAGGTAGCTGATGCGCTCCCAGAGACATCGTGGGGGATTAGGGCAGCCGGTGATCCTGAGCAGATGGTGCACACCGTTGCAGTTTCCTCTGGTTCCGGTGATTCCTTCCTAGACGCGGTTGCAGCCCTAGGTGTTGACGTCTATGTCACGTCCGATCTACGGCACCATCCTGCTGATGAGTCGCGACGTGCTCAAGGTCCGTTGCTGATTGATACCGCGCACTGGGCGAGCGAGTTCCCGTGGACTTATCAAGTTCAAGAACTGTTGGCACAAGAGTTTGCGCAGCTCGATGTCGAAGTTGCTACTTTGCGCACGGATCCTTGGAATATCTCTGCACATCCGCAACTTCGTTAAACCACGTGGGTGGGACTAGTATGCAACAGGAAAACTCAACAATGAGGCCCGCACGAATACGTGAAAATGAGGAATTCTGATGAAGCTGGATCGCCACCTACAACCCCTATTGCTGGAGCTTGCAACGCTCACTCGGGCCGAGAACTCGGGGGTAGCTCCCAAGGTAAGCGACGAGCGCAAGGAACTCGATCGACTGCTGGCGGAGCAAGAGGGTAATCGCCGTGCGCTTACAGCAGCCAACGTCGCCGTTGATGACATGGAGCTCGAGATCCGTCGTGTTCAAGAAGACGAGCGCAAACTAAGGCGTCGTGAAGCAGAAGGTAAGCGCCAGCTTGCGGCGGAGGTTGACGAAGAAAAACGACGCGATATCAAGCACGACATTTATGCCGCTAAGTCGCGTATTGCGGATCTCATGAGCGAATTACAAGAAGCACACAACGAGATCCACGCTTTGCGCAACAACCGCGACCTCAACCAACAACGCGTGAGCGATACTGAAGCGCGTATCGATAAAGCCCGTGCAGCCGTGGATGCCTTGGGTGAGGACACTACCGCCGCTGATCGACATGAGCGCATTGAAACCCTTCGCTTGGAATTACCTAGTGATGTGGTAGCTCAATTTGATGAGCAGCGCGATGAAAACGAAGTCGGCGTAGCCTCGTTTAATAACCGCAGCTGTGGCGGATGCTTTATCATCTTGCCGCCGGCAGATATTTCTATCATTCGTCGTGCGCCAATGAACGTCTTGCCACAATGCCCAGACTGCGGAAGCTACTTGGTACGTCAAGGAGATTAATGAAGGTCATCATCGAGGCAGACGGCGGTTCCCGAGGAAACCCCGGAATCGCTGGATCCGGCACACTTATCTACAACGCCGATCGCTCCCAAGTTCTCAAGGAATACTCCTATGTGGTGGGTAAAGCCACCAATAACGTAGCGGAATACCATGGCCTGCTCAACGGGCTACGTGGAGCAGTGGAACTCGGAGCCACCGAAGTATCAGTTCGGATGGATTCCAAGCTGGTTGTTGAGCAAATGTCGGGGCGGTGGAAGATCAAGCACCCAGACATGAAAGAACTGGCACTGGAGTGTAAGAAACTTGCCTCGTCGATAGGTTCCGTAAGCTACGAGTGGATTCCGAGAAGCGAAAACTCTCATGCGGATGCGCTTGCTAACAAAGCGATGGATGCTCTAGCTGAAGGTGCTCCAGTTGGATTTCTTGAATTAGAAGAACCTGCAGCGAAGACTGATTCTGAAGAAAAGGTAGTCGAAACTGCAACATCTCCTGCGGTGTGGAATGGGGCGACTACCCAGGCGACGCGTTTCGTTTTGCTTCGCCACGGTCAAACAGCGATGTCGGCGGCCCGCCAATATAGCGGTAGGAGTAACCCCGAGCTCACCAGTGTTGGCCTTGAACAGGCGCGCCGGGCTGCGACATTTATTGGCCGTCGTGGCGGAATCGATGCGATCGTGGCCTCGCCTTTGCAGCGTTGCCAGCAGACCGCCCAAGAAGTCTCTGAACAACTGGGTGGTATGCCAGTGTGCACTATTGATGGCCTGATTGAGATAGATTTTGGTCAGTGGGATGGACTGTCGTTTTCTCAGGCACACGAGGCTGATCCAGAACTTCATAGCGCGTGGTTAGATGACTCGCGAACCGCACCACCAGGTGGAGAATCTTTACAGCAAGTTCACCGCAGGGTGAAGAAAGTTCGTGAAGAATTAGAACGCAAATATGCTGGTAAAACCATCGTCGTGGTAAGTCACGTGACTCCGATTAAATCCATTTTGCGTCAAGCTTTGGATGCCTCCGCGTCGATGTTTCATCGTATGCATTTGGATTTGGCGTCTATTTCGGTCGCTGAGTTTTACTCCGATGGGCCAACGTGCGTGCGAAGCGTGAACGATACGCATTATCTCTACGGGTAGCCGGATTGATGTTGGGTGCCTTCTCCTCCGGCCTGTTGAGCATGTACTTCGGCGAAGAATCCAACACGGAAAAGACGGCATTTGTTCGTCGCAAAGCGGGCTGCCACTTGCTAAGGATTCGTGGCTGTTTGCTATTGCCGGCGCATTGCTCACCATGAAGAAGTAGCGCCTAAGAGCCCAATGGGGGTAGAGTAAACCGCGCGAATGAGCCGGCTGGGCGATCGCGACTTTGCGTACCACATGCGATGAACATGGTGGCGCAAGGACGAGGAAAGTCCGGACTCCACAGAGCACGGTGATTGTTAACAACAACCCGGGGTGACCCGCGGGCAAGTGCAACAGAAAGTAAACCGCCTAGAATTTTTCTAGGTAAGGGTGAAACGGTGCGGTAAGAGCGCACCAGCGAGGTAGGTGACTACCTCGGCTAGGTAAACCCCACTGGGAGCAAGGCATTAGGGCGTACCGTCGTTTCAGACGGTATGTCTGCACGAACGCTTGAAGGCTGCTCGCCTGAGTTCGTGGGTAGCTGCTTGAGGCGGCCAGTGATGGTTTCGTCCAGATGGATGATCGCCGCTGATCTCCGCTTGTCGGGGGTGAGTACAGAATCCGGCTTATAGGCTGGCTCATTCGTTTTATACTCTGGGGGACATGGCAGCAACGACACACCGAACGAGTCTGGTTTTAAACATTGCATCAACACTGGTGACCTTCGTTGTTATCAGTATTGCTATCGGCCGATTTGACTCTGTGCCTGATCCCATGCCTATTCATTTCGGTGCCAACGGTCAACCTGATGGATTTCAGCCTAAAACATGGGGCGGGTATCTAGCGGCCTACTTAATTCTTGGGGCAATATTTCTTGGCATTCAATGGGGGATGTGGGCGTTTCAGCGTTATGGTGAGGGGCAAACGTTACGCGATAGATCTTCTCGAGAAGCGACGCTACCGTGGGTGCAGATTTTCCTCCTTATCGTATTTGCCGCTGTCTTTTTTGCTCTTTTGGCATCGATGTCCTTTCAGTACTACGCGGCTTGGCCTTTCATTTTCGTGATGGCAGTGACGGTTGTGGGCAGCATCGCCATCATCGTTGTTCTTTCTCGGAAACAGCGCGACATTGATAAGAAGCTGCCGCCAACGACCTATCAGCTAGACAAGATGAAATATGGCTTCTACTTCGATGCTGAAGATCAGCGAATACTCATTCCCACGAACGACGATCACTCACATTTCACGTTCAACCTATCCAAGCCCATGTCGTGGTGTGTCATGGCTGCATTATTTTCCCCAGGCATCCTTGTTGTACTTCTGGTGTGGCTGAACTAATCACCGATGGAGGGATTCCGTGGCAAAAATGGTGCAATGAAACTCTATGCGCACCCCTTGGATTTCTCTGCTATTGCCGAAGAATTTCATATCAGTACTGAATTTCCCAGTGATGTGATTTCTGCAGCCCGCGAACTGGACGATCAATTCGTGGGTCAACGTAGAGACATGCGCGACTACGAGTTTGTCACCATCGATCCTGCCGGTTCCATGGATCTGGACCAAGCAGTAGTCATAACGAACCACAACGATGGATATACCGTCTACTATGCGATTGCCGACGTTGCAGCTTTCGTAGAATTTGATGCACCTCGCGCGGTGGCAGACGAATCCTTGCGCAGAGGTCAAACAATTTATCTTCCCGACCAGCCAGCTCGGCTGCACCCTGCCGAACTATCCGAAGACCGTGCAAGTTTACTACCAGACTGTAACCGTCCAGCGGTGGTCTGGACAATCAATCTTGATGCTTTCCGCTCGGCTGCATTTTCTTTGGGCTATCCAGAGAATTGTGATCTCAATGAGGTCGATATGAGCGAGCCTCGGTCCTTAGCGCTCATGTGAGAGACCCAAAAGCTACTTCGTGGGGCAGATTACGAGATTTTGGGAGACCGCCCAGCACATCAACATGCTGGAGTAGGCGGCTACTACACACATGTCACCGCTCCATTGCGGCGTTTAAGTGGCTCTTCCGGTTTTAGAGGGCATTGATTAGTTCGCCGGGGGGTCGGGCGTGGCACTACGCGGAGTAGGACGTTTTTCACAACCATGGCTTGGCTGGGATTGGCTGGCGTTGGTGGGCGTTGGTGGGCGCGCCACCCCCGCTCACCCCCGAAAAAGACGGCACTTCACACCAAATCCAGCCAAACGGCCGGTTTGGAAGCGATTTGGTGTGAAGTGTCGAGAAAAATCCTTCGAAATACCCCCGTTTAGCGGCTCTTCCGGTTTTAGAGTGCATTGATTGTGTGTCGGATGTTGGCGGCGTGGATCAGGCACCACAATATGTAGTGGTCGTCGTTGTAGATCACGTCGCGGACAGCGGCTAAGGTCAAGGTGTTGCAGTATCCAGCGGGTCACCTTGTCAGTGGTTTTTGAATTGTCGGGTGCGCAGGCAAGGCCAGAGCGGAAGATCTTCTGCAAGCAGCGCTTGTTGGTGCACCGGTAGCGTGGAAGGCGCACATAAATGCGTGTTGGGTGGTCGATGATGGGCAGGTCGACCAGGCTGTGGATGACGTGGTCGCGCAATACTTTAGGCTGCCTGCATGTGGGGTATTCATTGATGGGCTCGGCTTCAATAACGGTAACTATCACCGTGTTCTGCGGTGCGGCAGATGGTATCGCCGATGGCATTTCCGTTGGGCTGCACGGTAGGTCCTTGGTTTTGGGTGGATGGTTTAGACACCCTTTTTCCTACAAAGCTAAGGACCCCAATATCTTGTGCCACGACCGAACTCCCGGCGAGCTAATCAATGCACTTTAAAACCGGAAGAGCCGTTTAATTGACCGCTATGTCACCGAGATTTGCCTTTCGATTTCTAATAACACGCCCGTTCCGGAATGGGTAACCAGAAACCTTGATTCTGTTGTGGCAGCCATGGGTGGGGCACAATTTTCCGGCGGTAGTAATTGATAGCAGTGAGAAAAATAATACCTGTCGGGTTTTTATTGAAAACCCACCTGTGACCGCTGCATGTGTAGGCGCTGTGCCACGAGGAAAGCAAGTCGACGTTACGGTGATCGAAGCAGATCCCGGTACCCGCAGCGTGCGGTGTGCATGGCCTGCAGACTAGGGTGCTAGATTTTTTCGCCGTCGATGTCAGCGCCGTGGCCGGATTGCAGCTCAATGACGTTGAGGCCGTCTGCCCGTAAGTCCGCAGCAAAGTTTTGGGCATGGTGTAGCGGAACGATGGCTGCGATTGCGCAGCAAATTCCGGCTTCGGTGCTGCGGGCGCTGACTGCTCCGCGAGAAAGACAAAGTTGGCTGAGCATGGCATCGGTCGTGGTGATGGTATAGAGGTTTTCAAGATTGCGCTGTGATTCCGACACAATGTCGAAGCAGGCCGCGTGGCGGCGCGATTTGATTGCTTGAGCCGCGTTGATGGCTGCTTGAGTTTCGTTTTCCATAAACTCCAACCAGTTGGCAGCTTCAGTGATCGTGGGAACGTCGTCGGTTCCACAGACTTCGTGGACGGCCTGAAGCCATTCGATGACGCGTTCTCGGGCATCGGGAAGCGCGCGGAGGGAGTCGGTACCGAAGGCTTTTTCGGCTGAAGTGATAAATGCTTGTCGACGTTCGACCTCTGCGGTTTGTTCCGCACCGACAGGAGGGATGACTACAAATGCCGCATAGTCTGATTGGGTATTGAGCGGGTGTGGGAAATGAGTGACGGAACCATCGGAGTAATCAACTATGTTGAGGTCGCTTGCCAAGCCACGAAGCGCGGAATCGAAGCGAGCACGTACATGTGGTCTACCGGTTGCCGCTTGAGAGGCTTGGAAACACACATCTGCAAACTTTGCTTTGATGGGAGCGGTATGAACATCCTCATAATCATGAGCAAAGGCCAATGCTGCAGCCATGATAAGAGCCTCTTGATCTCCCAACCCCGCATCTTCGGGAATCGTGCTAGTCACGGTCACATTAAAACCATGAGTATCACGGGATAGCAGTTGGCGATGCACCATATAGTAAATCAGCACGGCCACAGTGAGCGCTGGGCTAGGGTCACCTGGTGATTCCAAAGGTTCGTGATCACCACTGAGGCTGTTTTGCCATTCGAAAACATCACTCAACGAGATAGCGGATTGCTGGACTGGCATCTCGGGATCAGCGCTGTAATAATCCACCGACACAATATCGTCTGCACGAGTGGTGGCCTCAACATGGGTGCGCAACTGGGCAACACTCATCAGCACAACGCCACCAGCATGATCGGTATGTTCACCTATCAATGACCACGTCGCTGGAGCAGAAGCAGACACAGGGTGTTCGAGAACGTCGGCGTCGGTGTGCTGCCTCTTAAACATTGCGCGGGGGCTCCTTATAAAACGTGAACAAGATCTAAGCGCACAGATGCGCTGTGAATACTCTAGTGCTTTCAGCACTTCGGTGCGCACTGGGGTAGCGAGATACTCCACAGTGCTGGCATTCTGGCAGAAAGAACTTACCATCACCACATAGGAGAATATGCACTATGTCCAACACAGATGCTCAATGGTTTTTTAACATCGAAACCGGAGAAGTTGAACAAGGAAAAGCATCAAGCTTTAGCAACCGAATGGGGCCATACGCCTCCGCAGAAGAAGCCCGACATGCTCTCGAAATAGCTCAAGCACGCAATGAAGCCGCAGATGCGGAGGACGAAAAAGACGACGAGTGGGATTAAAACACTCAATCACTTCTTCTTTTTCTTGGCCTTCTTTTGCAAGTCCTTATACGCTTGGGACACTTCTTTGTAGCTTTTCTTAGCGGCACGCAAATGAACCACAGCGCGTTGATACTCATAGGAGTAGACGATGCCGAGCCCGAAGCTAGACACTCCACGCAGCTCGGCATGTCGCGCTGCTTTATGGATCATCACCCGAGACGTCGCCGTGTCCTGAAACTCACCGAGGTCTGTTTGTAGTTTTTTACAAGCGCGAACTAGTTTCTTTGTTGCTAATGGGGTAGAAGAGCCAATCGCATCGGCAGCATAGCGGAATTTTTTAACAGATTTACGCAGATCATGGAATGTTTCCTCATATTCGGGCAAGGATTTTTCCAAATCTTTGTAGCACGGAGCCGCCTTGGAATATCGGCGCTGCATTGCTGCATAAGCCTCATCCAGACTTTCCACTAACGCAGGAAAACTCGAATCGGTGCTCTTGGTTTGAGCAACCAGCGGAGGATACGCTAGAAAGCTATCGATGTCGTTTAAAAGGTCGAAGTAGCGTTGATCGTTCAGCGCTAAATTAATCCTGTGATGTGCTTTGGCGTAGTCAGCATCCAAACCATGATGGAGGAAATCCCTCGTTGACTCATCCAACAACGAAGCAGCAAGATCATCAGAAATAAAACGGAATCGAGCCTGTACTACTTCGCAATCCCGCGCATTCCCTAGCACAGCTGCCAATTCTTTCAGTTTGGCCTCCAGCTTTTCTGTGGAATGTGGAGTAAAAAACTCTCTAAATGTGTGCAGATTACTGCGCAACTGACGGGTTATCACGCGCATTTGATGAACCGCATCGGGCTCATCACGACGAACACGTGGATCCCATTGAATAAGCGCAGCACTATCACGTTGCAAAGAAGCCAGCACTGGGAATGCAGGGCTTGAAGAATCAACAACTGCAGGTTGCGGAGGCGACGGGACATAGAACGCCGAGTCGCCTAAAGCACTTTGTAATTTGGAACCACTTTGCGGATCTGTCGCCCCTTGAGCACGAACTACTGAGTCGGCAGCCTCCAACAAACTATCTGCTTGACCTAATTGTTGCGCACAAGCAGTAGCCTCGATTTCCCACTCACGCCACCGCTGCTCCGTGCCCTTTTCCAGATACGAAACGGAATGCACGTGATCGTCGCAAAGCTCAAGAAGCACACGATTCTCAGAATCAGAAGCAAAAGAAAGATGCCGCTCATTATCCACGCGTGCCACCGCAATCAGTGGACTATTTCGTACAATCGCGCGGACCTCCTGTAACAACTCAGGCGGTACATCCTCACTCAACGGAGCATGCGTTTCCCTCCGCCCCTGCGGAGTCGAAGCCTTAATATGCCAGCCTTCGTCGTGACCACCGGTGCGGCGTCGTAACGTAATTTTGGCACGCGAAAGCCGCAAATCCTCCGTATCAAAATACGTAGCAGACAACCGAACAACCTCTGGCGCAGTCACCCGAGTGATGCCCGGCACTGAACTAATATCCGGCGCCGCTGCCGTAGCGTCAACCGAGTATTTCGCTTCTACTTCCAACTGGCGCTGTAATCCCATGACATGAGTTCTACCAGTTTGTTATGACACGCGATAACAAAACATGAAAATAACCACGCAACCCCCACCCAAAAGAGCCTATATACTGCGAAAACAATAGGGCGACCGTGCGATGTCACGAGCAGAAAGTATCGTAAGAGATATGAACTCCCAACAAGAATTCGTGCTACAAGAAATCGAAGAACGAGACGTCCGCTTCGTACGACTTTGGTTCACTGACATCCTCGGATTTCTCAAATCAGTAGCAGTCGCCCCCTCAGAGCTCGAATCAGCCTTCGAAGAAGGCATCGGGTTCGACGGCTCCGCGATCGAAGGATTCTCCCGAATCTCAGAAGCCGATACCATCGCGCTACCTGACCCCTCCACCTTCAAAATGCTGCCGAGCCTCAACTCCGACCCCACTATGCGCTCGGCCCGAATGTTCTGCGACATTCTCAACCCCGACGGCCAGGCCTCCAACTCGGACCCACGCCAAGTACTTCACAAACAAGTACAACTCGCCGCCGACGAAGGATTCCACTGCGTCGTCTCCCCAGAAATCGAATTCTTCCTCGTCCAAAATCTTCGCACGAACGGCCTACCACCAGTACCAACCGACAACGGCGGGTACTTCGACCAAGCAAGCCAAAACGACGCCCCCATGTTCCGTCGTGAAGCCATGCTTGCACTCGACCGCATGGGCATCCCCGTCGAATTCTCCCACCACGAAACCGCGCCGGGACAACAAGAAATCGATCTCCGGCACGCCGATGTGTTGACCATGGCAGACTCGATCATCACCTTTAAACATCTGATGAAACAAGTCGCTATCGACAACAACATCGGTGCCACCTTTATGCCAAAGCCGTTCAGGGATCACGCCGGCTCCGCGATGCACACGCACATGTCCTTGTTCGAAGGTGACATCAACGCATTCCATGATCCAGATGATGAATACGGACTGTCCGTGACCGCAAAACGATTCATCGCCGGCATTATTCACCACGCCAATGAGATCTCGGCTGTGACTAACCAGTGGACCAACTCCTACAAGCGCATCCTCTTTGGCAACGAAGCACCAACTGCAGCCACATGGGGCGCCTCGAACCGGTCAGCACTCATTCGCGTTCCTACCTACCGGCTAGCAAAAGCAGAATCACGTCGTGTGGAAGTACGTTCACCAGATTCCGCATGCAACCCTTACCTAGCGTTTTCTGTGTTACTAGGTGCGGGACTTAAAGGCATCCGCGAAGGTTATGAGATCCCAGATGCAGCCGAAGAAGACATCAGCTCGCTTACACGTCGCGAGCGCCTCGCCATGGGATACAAAGACCTACCAACCAGCCTGGACCAAGCGCTACGAGAAATGGAACGCAGTGAATTGGTAGCCGATATCCTTGGCGAGCACGTCTTTGAATACTTCCTACGTAACAAATGGCGCGAATGGCACGACTACCAGCAGCAAATTACCCCATGGGAATTGCGCAATAACCTCGACAATTAATACATCGCCACGCTCGTTTTCATCGGTGACAAAACTCGGAGTACCACCACATGCGAAAAACACTTCCATCTATTGGAGCCCTGGGCTTTAGCAACGCCAACGCCGAAAAAGATCTGTGCTGGTTGGGTTGGTATTCCAATGATCCAGATACAGTAGTCGACGCCCCAGAACAAGCCGCCGAAATTCTGTGGCACCTCAGTGGAACTGCGGATCCGGACTTAGCACTGAACACCATTATTCGATTGATGGAAGCATTGGGGGAACAAAAAGGGCAATTGCACAATGTACTTCGCACTGACCCCGAGCTACGCGTAAAGCTGTTTTCCCTCCTTGGTGCATCCACGGCACTGGGTGACCACCTTGTAGCGCATCCACACACATGGCCGGAATTACAAAGGCCGATGCCGACGAGGCAAGAGACGTTTCGGCTCATGCTCGGCTCCGTCGGCGCCGCACCTGCGAGCTTTTCTTCAGAATCCCAGCAACCGCAGGGTTCGGACTCAGACTCGGAATTTTCCTTTGATGCTGATCTCAGCGCGGATGATACCGCGAATACTGATCTATCCACACCTGGTACTTACCGTGCTGAAATTACTGGGGAACGTGCAGAAGTTGCACTAAAAACCACCTATCGCTCGTTGCTGCTGAGGATCGCAGCGGCTGATCTTGCCGGCACCTACCCCGAAGACATTCATCGCACCGGATTGCCGGAGGCTCCATTTGTGACCGTCACCAAGGCATTAGCTGATCTGGCGGATGCTGCATTGACCGCTGCACTGGCCGTCGCCGTGGCACATGTGTATCCAGAAGGTGAAGTGGACACACATCTGGCTGTTATGGCGATGGGCAAATGCGGTGCTCAGGAACTCAATTACATTTCAGATGTTGATGTCATCTTCGTTGCTGAGCCGGTAACTCCTAAAGCTATTCGGCTAGCAGGGGAGTTTATTCGCATTGGTTGTGCTTGTTTCTTCGAAGTCGATGCAGCACTTCGCCCCGAAGGCAAACATGGGGTGCTGGTACGTACCCTAGATTCCCATGTTGTGTATTACAAGAGATGGGCTGAAACTTGGGAGTTCCAAGCTTTACTCAAGCACCGGCCGATGACCGGATATATGCCGCTTGGGCAAGCCTATAGCGAGAAACTCCAGCCAATGGTGTGGGAAGCAAGCCAACGGGAATCTTTTGTTGACAACGTGCAGCGAATGCGCCGCCGAGTTTTAGAAAATGTCCCAGCCAAACTGAAAAACCTCGAACTAAAACTTGGCGAGGGAGGGTTGCGCGATGTGGAATTTGCAGTACAGCTTTTGCAGCTTGTTCATGGGCGATCCGACGAATCCTTGCGTACGCTTTCTACGATTGACGCCCTGAACGCGCTTATTGAGGGCGGATACGTTGGGCGCGAAGATGGTGCTGAGCTCATTCGTGCCTATGAGTTTCTCCGATTGCTGGAACACCGCTTGCAGCTGCAAAAAGTAAAGCGCACCCACACGATGCCGGAGGCAACGAAAACGAAGCAACTGCGTTGGCTAGCGCGAGCTGCAGGGTTTAAAACATCCAAACTGGCAAGTGCTACCGATGAGATGAATGCGATGCTAAAAACATCGCGCCTTCATATATCGAGCTTGCATCGAAAGCTGTTCTACCGACCGCTGCTCGATTCCGTCGTCAATATTTCGGTGGGAACCTTGAAGCTTTCCCCAGCAGCCGCAAAGCTTCAGCTCGCTGCGTTGGGTTATGTATTTCCTGATCGCGCCATGGACCACCTTCATGCGCTTGCTGCGGGGGGTAGTAGGAAAGCCAAAATTCAAGCGATGCTTTTGCCCACGCTCATGGAGTGGCTCTCGGAGACAGCAGAACCTGACGCGGGTCTTTTGAACTACCGCAAACTTTCTGACGCCGCCTACGATCGCACGTGGTTTTTGAGGATGCTGCGCGATGAGGGGGTCGTCGGCCAGCGTCTCATGCGGATTTTGGGTAATTCTCCGTACACGGCTGATTTGATCATCTCCGCGCCAGACATTGTGAAACAGCTTGGCGACGGTGCCACGCGTCCGAAACTTCTAGAAACCTCAGAAGACCGCGTGACCAAATCGATCGTGGCAGCTGCGGCTCGTCACGATGATCCGGATGTGGCTATTGCAGTTGCTAGGTCCCTTCGCCGTGCCGAACTGGCTCGCATTGCCAGTGCAGATTTGTTGCAAATGCTCAGTGTGCAACAAGTCTGCCGCCGACTGTCGTATGTGTGGGATGCGGTATTGGAAGCCGGTTTGCAGGCCGAAATTCGGGCTTCGTTAATCGGCTCGACAGGGGATAAGAATTCGGTGCCACCAGCGCGCATTGCTGTGATCGGTATGGGGCGCTTAGGTGGTTCAGAGCTAGGTTATGGTTCCGACGCTGATGTGATGTTCGTATGTGAACCAACCGAGGGGGTATCGGATGAAGCCGCGGTGAAATGGGCGATTGGAGTATGCGATTCGATGCGATCGCGTCTGGCCAAGCCGAGTGGCGATCCGCCGCTTGACGTGGATTTAGGGTTGCGTCCTGAGGGGCGTTCGGGTGCTGTTGTACGCACGCTGGAATCCTATAAGCAGTATTACGAGCGTTGGGGTGAAGTATGGGAAATCCAAGCGCTTTTACGGGCTGATTTTATCGCCGGTGATCAGGAACTCGGTGCTCGATTCCTCGAGATGATTGAGCCCTTGCGCTATCCCGAAGCTGGCGTGAGCCAGAAAGTTATTAGGGAGGTCCGGCGGATGAAAGCTCGCGTGGATAATGAGCGATTGCCGCGTGGAGCTGATCGTAATACCCACACCAAACTTGGGCGGGGTGCGTTGACGGATGTTGAGTGGACCGTTCAATTACTGACCATGATGCATGCCCACGAGTTTCAGGATCTCCATAACCCGTCCACGTTGGACAGCCTCGATGTGATTGAAAAACACGCTGTGATCGAACCGGAAAAGGTCGAGGTGCTACGCCAGGCGTGGCTTACTGCCACACGAGCACGAAACGCCATTGTGTTGGTGCGCGGAAAACGCGTGGATCAGCTGCCGCAGCAGGGGACTCAGCTTGCAGCGGTAGCAGGTGCGGCTGGTTGGGAACCTTCGGATTCGCAGCAGTACCTTGATCACTATTTGAAGGTCACCCGCCGTGCACGACAAGTAGTAGATGAGGTGTTTTGGGGCGTCGATAGTATTGAACATGACTATTAGCGGTTGATGTGGTGAGGTCGATCGCTCGGTGAGTGGAAGAATCAACTATCTGGTTGATGTGAGGGGAACCTAACCTAAGTACTTTCTAGGTTATTGATCAAAACGCACGATGTGTCCATACGAAAGTTTTTCTTCATCTATGACCACTGCAACCGCAGGCCTCGCTGTCGAACTCAAGCAGTCCACCGCACAAGCCCACGAAAAAGCTGAGCACTCCACCTTCATGAGCGACCTGCTAAAAGGTCGCTTGGGGGTAGCGGAATTTACTCGTCTGCAGGAGCAAGCATGGTTGTTCTACACGGCACTAGAGCAGGCAGTAGATGCCGTGCGTGCCAGCGGATTTGCGGAGTCCCTTCTCGATCCCGCTCTCAACCGTGCTGAGGTTTTGGCACGCGACCTAGACAAGCTAAACGGTAGTAGTGAGTGGCGATCACGCATCACAGCATCGCCAGCTGTTATTGATTACGTGAATCGTCTTGAAGAAATCCGCGACAATGTTGACGGCCCAGCGCTAGTTGCTCACCACTACGTGCGCTACCTCGGGGATCTCTCGGGCGGACAGGTTATCGCACGTATGATGCAGCGCCACTACGGCGTTGATCCTGAAGCCCTAGGTTTCTACCACTTCGAGGGGATCGCCAAGCTCAAGGTCTACAAGGATGAGTACCGTGAAAAGCTCAACAACCTAGAGCTTAGCGATGAACAGCGTGAGCACCTTTTGAAAGAAGCAACCGATGCTTTCGTTTTCAACCACCAAGTTTTCGCAGATTTGGGTAAAGGCCTGTAAGTAAATCAGGGATTGCCCCGATGCGAGATTCTTAAGCTCCTCTCTAAGCTGGTGAGCATTCACCGTTATTGAGAGGAGCTTTTAGCATGTCTATGAAACTAAGTCTTGATCTCAGCAATGCCACCGTAGGTGAGCTGTATGCATTTGCTACCGCTATCGAATCCACAGCGACAGGGGCAGACACGCCGCTGACCTTGGAAGGAAACATACTGAGCGTGACCGCCAAGCAATCCGCGTCAGGACGGCGTCAGCGCACTGATAACGACACTACCTCTGGTGGGGCGGAACAAACCTTAACGTCGCTTATCGACGCCCTCATCGCGCGTCGAACCAACTAGATCAGTTCGCCGGTCACAATAACGTTGTATTCAAGGTCAACGGACCCGTCGACCGAGCATGCGATCAAGACGATGCGCCCTGGGATGGAATCGTCGACAAGCTCGGAGTCGTCGATAGCCTCGTATTTGTTGACTAAGTAAGCACCAGTTACTTCCCATGCGCGGCCATGTCCGTCGGGGTCAGTCATGGTCACCACTGAGCCATTTAACACGCTTGTGTGATAACGAGTGACCTCGACGCCATCGTCGCCGCGGACAATAGTAGGGCGATCAAAATCGACGTTGGACGTTACTACCTCAGAAATTGGGTTAAAAACCAATCGTTGCTGCCCCCACGCGTGCCCTAATACATAAGTCGTGCCCTGCTCAGCTGTGGCAGGAGACTGACCCCAACCATTTACCCAGCGCACCATCGTTGCCTGTGGACCAGCGGGGTTAAGGGGGAGCTCATAGGGCATTGAATCATAGGAAGCAGCCTCGATATGGGCCGGTCCGGTCATCGAAAAAGTTCCAAAACCGGCTGGGGATACCCCAGAATTTAAAGTTTTCAGGTCGTGGTAGGGGTCTGGCTCCTCAGTCTTTGCCACAGAGGTGGGCGTAGCGCTGTTGGGAGTCTGAGACCTGGAAGAAGCCTGAGCATTTGAAGATTCACTAGTCGGCGAAGAATCGTTCAAGGAGCTTTTTAGTGCAGCACCGCCTGTCCAAAAACCTGCGATGACCAAAGCGATTGTGGCGCCTAGAGCTGCGATAGTGATGGCGTAGCGGCGGGGAAACGATGACGGTTGCGGCATGAAACTTCCTACTGTCCGATTTGTAAGCCCTAACGCTATCAAAAATGGTGGTGAGTGGCGCGCTAGGTACTGGGCAGATGAGATGTTCTTCGAATAAAACCTGCAGTATGGGGGTATATGTGGGCGCAATTGTCGTAGTGTGCGCGGTGTCACCGCTAGGGTAGGAGAGATGAAATATATTTCAACGCGCGACGCATCATCGACTCCGGCTCGATTTACCGATATCTTGCTTGGTGGACTTGCCCCCGATGGCGGCCTTTACCTGCCGGAACAGTATCCACAACTGACCGAAGAGCTGCTTGAGCAGTGGCGTACGTTGTTAGAAGACAAAGGATATGCGGCACTCGCAGCTGAAGTATTAAAGCTATTTATCGACGACATCCCTGCGGCCGATATTGAAAAAATCACCGCCCGTGCGTACACCACGCCAAAATTTTCCGACGAGGACATCGTTCCAGTGACCAAGCTGGAGAACAACATTTATATCGGTCATCTTTCAGAAGGCCCAACGGCGGCATTTAAAGACATGGCTATGCAGTTGCTCGGCGAACTTTTCGAATATGAGCTAGAGCGTCGCGGCGAATCCCTGAATATCCTCGGTGCAACCTCCGGTGACACCGGATCGTCTGCGGAATACGCCATGCGTGGCCGAAAGGGGATCCGCGTTTTTATGCTCACCCCTGCGGGGCGTATGACCCCATTCCAGCAGGCACAGATGTTCGGTCTTGATGACTCAAATATCTTTAATATCGCGCTCGATGGTGTATTCGACGATTGCCAAGATGTAGTTAAAGCAGTGTCGGGGGATTCGGAATTTAAAAAGAACTACCGAATCGGAGCAGTGAACTCCATTAACTGGGCACGTCTTGTAGCACAAGTTGTGTATTACATTTCTTCTTGGCTTCGCGTTACCGATAGCAACGACCAAAAAGTGAGCTTTTGTGTACCAACCGGCAACTTCGGTGACATCTGCGCAGGGCATATTGCAAAACAGATGGGTCTTCCTATCGATCGCCTTATCGTTGCAACGAATGAAAATGATGTACTCGATGAGTTTTTCCGCACCGGCGATTACCGTGTACGCAGTTCTGCAGATACGTATGAAACATCCTCTCCGTCCATGGACATTTCGCGCGCTTCTAACTTTGAACGCTTTATATTTGATCTTCTCGGACGAGATGCAGGCAGAGTAGCTGATCTATTTGGTACCCAAGTCAAGCAGGGTGGATTCAGCTTGGCTCAGGACCCAGCATTCGCCGAGGCCGCGAATCGTTACGGATTTGCCTCCGGTAAATCTACCCATGCTGATCGTGTTGCCACGATTGCAGACTGCTACGAAAATCGTGGCATGATGATCGACCCTCATACCGCGGACGGTGTGAAAGTAGCACGAGATTGGGCCTGCGATATTGATTCGCCAATTGTCTGCCTTGAAACTGCGCTTCCAGTTAAGTTCGCTGACACTATCTGCGAGGCAACAGGACGCGAACCTGAGATGCCAGAGCGCTTTGCCAACATCATGGATGCTCAACGGCGTGTAACTGATCTTCCTAATGACGTAGCAGTGGTCAAAGACTTCATTGTGACTAGCATCGAGGAAACCGAAAAAACTCAGTAGTGCTTTTTGTAGTCGTTGACTACGCATACAATCCCCATGCCATCTGGTACTGTGACACACTCACGGATGAAGTGGGGATTTTTCATAGCTAGACTGACACCCATGGCACAAGAGCAATTCGCTGGACCGGAATACTTCACTGACTTTGATCCCAAGGCCTTTGCCGAAAAGATCAAAAAAGAAGCAGCGTTACGCCAGCAGAACGAAACCAATGCACTGGATGAGGCAGACTCTCCAGAGAAACAATAACTTTTAAAGAATTGAAGGAATATTTCCACGATGCCTACACCGGATTTTGTACTTCAACTGCGGGAAAAGATCGGCAACGATCCGCTATTTTTACCTGGGGTTACCGCCGTTGTTATTAAGGATGTTCCAGAAGGAGCACCAATTACCGCTGTCCCAGAAGTGCTGCTTGTTAAGCGAGCTGATAATGGCGAATGGACGCCAGTAACCGGAATCGTCGATCCCGGCGAGCAACCACACAGTGCAGCTGTACGCGAAGTTAAGGAAGAAACTGGCCTTGACGTCACCGTGGAAGCACTGCTTGGAGTAGGTGCTGTAGGGCCAGTTACCTACCCTAATGGGGATGTTTCGCACTACATGGATACCGCCATGCGGTGTGAAGTTGTAGGAGACAGCACCCCACGTATCGGTGACGACGAAAACACCGAGGTGCGATGGTTCTCTGTGATGCAAATGCCTCCGATGAAACCACGTTTTAGGTTGGTTGTCGGAGACGCCGTAGCCCAGTTGCGGCGGCCAGAAGGCTTCCGGCCGCGCATGGGATACGAAAAACGAGAACGACGCCGCTAGGCAGCTACCGCGATATGGCGAACACCTGGTAGATGGGCTCGCCATGCGGTGGTAACCGCAATCAAACATGCGAGTGCGAGCACGGTGCCTACTGAAAACAGCACCGTGTAGCTAAAACGTGCATTTAATGCTGCGAAGGCCATCGGGATGAAAAAGCCTAGGTAAGCAACCGAATAATAGACTGCTGTGAGGCCTGCAAGATCATCTGCTTGGGCAATGCGTTGTACCTCGGACAAGCCAGCCACCAATGCTAGACCGTAGCCCATACCCATCAGCATGGCCGAGAGAATTCCGATCCAAATGTTAAGGTCGGAGGCTGCGACGGCTCCAATAGCAACTCCAACAGTAATAATCGCCATGGCAACGACCGATGCGCGCGCAGACTCGCGGGTATCAATCAGCTTGCCGACGATCTGAATTCCAGCACCACAACCAAGAGTGAGAACCGTCATCAACCCAGAAAATGCGATAGGGATATTTCCTGCTGAAGTAGCAAGTAGCTGGGGGAGAATCGCATAGGCTGCGCCCGCACAACCAAAAACCCAGGGGGCTACGGGAACAACTACGCGTAAGAATCGCTTGTGTGCAGCAGCGGGGATACGCAGATCTTGGAAGAAACGTCGAAAGCCAACTGTTTGCCACGCTGCCTTGACCGTACCTAGCTCGGGGGCGTTGGTTTCTGGTGCCTTTAAGAGCCAAAAACCAGTGAATACGGTCAGGATAATGTGCAGCACATAAGGCGTGTGGGCAGGAGCTGGCGCCCACTGGGCAAGAATTGAAGCCACACCGGCGCCAACGAGAAAACCACCGGTCAGGCATAATCCGGCGCGCCGGGGACCTGCTGTGGCATCGGTGCCACTAGCGGCGGAAAGTTCAGTGATCCATGTAGAACCTACGGCCATGACGAGGCCGAGGGCGATTCCGGAAAAGATACGGCCTGCACCAATGACCACGGGATGGTGTGGTGCCAAGGACATGAGGACGGATCCGAATAATGAGATAGGTATTGCGGGTAGGAGAGTGGGGCGTCGACCGATAAGGTCTGATAGGGGTCCTGCTATAAGCAGGGCGGGGACGATGCCGATCACATAGGCACCGAGGAGTCCGTTGACCACGACTTGTTCGAAATGGCTGGTTGCGCGGTACATGACGAGCAAGGGGGTAAATTCGTTGCCTCCCCAAGCGATGGCGATCATTGTGGCTGCTACTGGGAACCAGTCGCGTGGATGCACGGCCGATTGCTGCTTTTGAGGCATAGCTCTTCTTACTGTGTGTCGTTAAAACTGATGTTGCGAAGTGGCAAGGTGTTCAGAAAGAACCTGTTGGTAGGTGTCGCTATTGCCGTCGCGGATTGCCAAAGTTAGTTGTTTATGGCCTTGGACAAACACTTGGGCGTTGTCAGCGTTGCGGGTCACGATACGTGAGGTGATGCGTGCTTGTTTATCCCGCAAGCTGTTGTAGAGGTGCGCCAGAATTTCGTTGCCAGCAGCTTTCATGATGTGTTGATGAAACTCTGCGTCGAAGTCGGTATAGAGGTCGAGTCGTTCGCGGCTTAAGGCCTCTTCTTGCTTTTCGATGGTGGCTTCTAGCGCTGCGACGATCGCCGTTCGTTGTGCGCTTGGTAGTTGCGCAACTTTTTGGGCTGAGTGAGCCTCGATGAGGTAACGGGACTCGTAAATGTCGCGGATGTCTTCTGCTCCGAGTGGCACGATCAAGGCGCCACGTTTTGGATAGAGACGCAAGAACCCTTCGGTTTCTAGCCTGAGAAATGCTTCACGTACAGGCGTGCGGCTCAAACTGAGTACTTTGCCTATGTCGCCTTCACTGATCATGTCATTGTCGCTGAGGTGGCCGTGAGTGATCTGTTGTTTTAGATAGAGATAGGCGCGCTCGGCGGCGGGCAACTCGGATGTGTGATCCAAGAGTGCTGCGACATGAGGATCATGCTGTGAATACGACATAGATACAAGTTAGATCTAACATGGATCCAACACAAGTATGGATAGTCAACTGGTGTTTTAATACGTACAGAGTGCGGGGGTAATTTCTATCCAGCTATTAATAAATTGCGTAATAGCGTAATTTATTCGCTATGAATGCAGTGTTACTAGCGGTCGTTGTCATGCTGGTACTCGCGGTCTTGCGAGTTCACGTGGTCTTGGCCCTCTTTATCGGTGCCCTTGTGGGCGGTCTGACCAGTGGAATTGGCCTTGATGCAACGATGGTTGCTTTCCAAGAAGGCCTAGCTGGTGGTGCGAAAATTGCGCTTAGTTATGCCATGCTCGGTGCCTTTGCCATGGCGGTGGCAAGCTCGGGCTTGCCCAAGCTTTTAGCCGACTTCATCATGAAAAAAATTAGTGGTGAAGAACAAAGCGCAAGTAAAAAAGCAGTTGCTGTAACCAAATGGCTCATGCTCATGGGAATCCTTGCTATGAGTGTGATGAGTCAGAACCTCATCCCAGTTCACATCGCCTTTATCCCACTGATCGTGCCACCTCTTCTCAGTGTGATGAATAAGCTGCGGTTGGATCGTCGTGTTGTTACCTGTGTGCTTACCTTTGGTTTGGTTACTACCTACATGTGGATTCCGCTGGGATTTGGTTCAATCTTCCTCAACGAGATTTTGCTCGGTAACATCCGCAAAGCTGGAATGGACACCAGCGGCATTAACATCATGCAGGTCATGGGAATCCCCGCGTTGGGTATGTTTGTTGGTCTGTTAATTGCTGTGTTCTTTAGCTATCGCAAGCCACGTGATTATCAGACTGTGGTCATTGTGGAGACTGATGAGGAAGAAAAGCCGGTTTCTCGATACAAGGTTATTGTTTCTCTAGTCGCAATCTTTGCCACTTTCGCTGTTCAGATCGTTATGCAGTCGCTGGATACCGAAGCGGATTCTTTGTTGATCGGTGCTCTTACTGGCTTGGCTATCTTTATGCTCACTGGTGCGGTGAACTGGCGAGAAGCTGATGATGTCTTTAGCCAGGGTATGAAGATGATGGCCATGATTGGCTTCATTATGATTACGGCCCAAGGCTTTGCCTCGGTTATGAGTGAGACGGGCGAAGTTGAATCGCTTGTCGACGCCTCCGCTGCCATGTTTGGTGAAAACAAAGCTGCAGGTGCTCTTGTGATGCTCTTGGTGGGTCTTGTGGTGACTATGGGCATTGGCTCTTCGTTTTCCACGCTCCCGATTATCGCAACGATTTATGTTCCGCTGTGTGCCACCATGGGATTTTCTCCAGCAGCAACGGTTGCGATCATTGGTGCCGCCGGCGCTTTGGGTGACGCGGGCTCCCCAGCTTCGGATTCCACACTTGGTCCTACAGCAGGTTTGAATGCGGATGGTCAGCATGACCACATTCGAGATTCAGTTATTCCGACCTTCCTCCACTTCAACCTCCCGCTTATAGCAGCTGGTTGGGTGGCAGCGATGGTTCTGTAACAATTACCTTGCGGGTTGATAACAATGTGTGCACATGGTGGCGGGCATCTTTAAGGCGACCTACGGTGGGAATTGGTATTAATCCCACTACGCCTTAAGGAGGCACGTCACCATGAGTGATTTTGAGAACAAGATCGAAGAATTGGGCGGCAAAGCAAAAGAGGCAGTAGGAGAGGCTACTGAGAACGAGCAGCTTGCCGACGAAGGTCGCGCCGATCAGACCAAAGCCGATGTTAAGCAGGCCGTTAGCGATGCCGGCGATAAGATCAAGGGCGCTGCAGATAAGGTCCTTGGATCTTTCCAAAAAGATGAAGAGAACTAACGCTTAACACTTGAGTAAAAATAAAACCGAGACATTCCTTTGAGGGAGGGAATGTCTCGGTTTTGCTATGTGGATTTATTCAAAATCAAGAGTGTAATTTTCTGAACGCACGAGTCCCAGCGCCCTCGGCATTTAGCGCAGCAAGTGGTGCCACAATCCCTGAAATTCCAAAACCTGCCGAGATTGGCAGTTCCTGTTGCAATGCCGATGCTTGCTGTCTGGGTTGGGGTGAGCTTGAACTGCATACCCACGAGCACTCCGATCAGGATGGAAAGCATTGACGACGACAGCGTGACTACTACGGCAATGGAGATGCCGTTCAAGACTTTCGTGATGAAGTCGCCGATGAAATTGTGGAGAAAACGGCCTGCTGCGTGTTCTGGGTGGTCGATAGCGTCTGAAATGGCTTCGGGAGTGGAAGAACGAAGCGTACTATAAACCCCATGAAACGCAGAGTTCCTGCGAAGCTCAAGATCATCATCGCTTCTGCAGTGGGCATTGTCCTCGGTATCCTCGGCGGCGCTATCGCATTCCCAGGTGCACCTGCAAAAATTGATACCGTTACACAAAAATTCTCTAGCACGTCCCACGATGGCGACATCGACCACGGGGAGATGCACAGTTTTACCCACGATAATGTGACAAGCAATTATCGAATCTACGACACGGGCTTGGACTACTCGCGAATCATTGGACTCGTGGTGCGCCTACATGGTGACGGCGAAGATGAGTTTGATGATCCTGGCCAAGGGCTATCTTCTATGGCGGAGGTGGCACGTAGCCACAATATGATTCTCATCGCTCCACTAGACCCCTCTGCGGACAACGACCACGCATGGTGGAAACCCTCGGAAGGTAAAACCAAATGGCTCAGAGCACTCATTGAACAACAATTAAGTGACCATCCCTACATTAACCAGCACAAAATCTGGTGGATGGGCTATTCCGGCGGCGCAGAATATCTAGCGCAAAAAGTTCTGCCGAAGCTAAGCCCCTTGGTTACTGGTGGCGCGGTCATGGTCAGCGGTGGTGAAGTGCCAGAATCACAGGTTATTCCTGAACTTCCGCATAAGCTACCGCTTTATTGGGTAGTAGGGCGTGACGACGTCCCCGAAGCGACACTGGAAAACTTCGATGCCGTTGGTGCCGCTCTCAAAGGCTACAGTGCTTACACCACGCAGGGATATACCCAGACGTCGTTTAGCTTGCTGCTTGGGCACGACCACTTTGATATGCCCGACAGTGACGTTCTCGAAGCAGCTCTGAGCGGGACAATGGAGCAACTGGTGGCAGATACTGCCGTAGAAGAAGGATAAGAAAAGGGCGCGGCTCCGAAAGAATATCGGAACCACGCCCTAGACTCTAAACTCTTAGCAGTCGAAATACATCTCGAACTCCTGCGGGGTTGGGCGCAGGCGAACAGGTGCAATTTCATTGTCGTACTTGAGCTTGATGTAGGTGTCGATCAAGTCGTCGGTGAAGACATCGCCGTCGGTGAGGAACTCGTTGTCCTCCTCCAAAGCCTTCAGGGATGCCTCGAGGGAGGTTGGTGCCTGAGGGATGGAAGCGGCTTCTTCTGGTGGTAGCTCGTAGAGATCCTTATCCACGGGTGCGTGTGGCTCGATGCGGTTCTTGATGCCGTCGAGGCCTGCGAGCATCATGGCAGCGAAACCGAAGTATGGGTTGCCTGATGGGTCTGGTGCGCGGAATTCGATGCGTTTTGCCTTTGGGTTGGAGCCGGTGATCGGAATGCGGATCGCAGCCGAGCGGTTGCGCTGGGAGTACACGAGGTTGATGGGAGCCTCGAAGCCAGGGACTAGGCGGTGGTAGGAGTTAAGCGTTGGGTTGGTAAACGCCAAAACTGCGCCTGCGTGGTGCAGGATACCACCGATGTAGTAGCGGGCCATGTCGGAAAGGCCTGCGTAGCCGACCTCATCGTGGAACAACGGCTTGCCGTCCTTCCACAGTGACTGGTGGGCGTGCATGCCGGAGCCGTTGTCGCCTGCTAGTGGCTTAGGCATAAACGTTGCGGTCTTGCCGTTGCGGAAAGCGGTGTTTTTGATGATGTACTTGAAGGTCTGTAGATCATCGGCAGCGTGGAGCAGGGTGTTGAATCGGTAGTTGATCTCTTGCTGTGATCCGGTACCGCATTCTGGGTGCTGGCGCTCAATGTCAAAGCCTGCGTCGCGCAAGGTGAGTGTCATCTCGTCGCGAAGATCTTCGAGGGTGTCGTATGGTGCGCACTGGCCGTAGCCGCCTTTGAATGGGGTCTTATAGCCGCGGTTATGGGTGCCATCGAGGTTTTGGTCTACGCCGCGGTTCCACCAACCGTTGTCGGAGTCGACTTCGTAGTGGGAGCGGTTGCCTTCAATTTCGTAGCTGACTTTGTCAAAGACGTAGAATTCAGCTTCTGCGCCGAAGAAACAGGTGTCAGCAATGCCGGTAGAAGCCAGGTACTGCTCGGCTTTGCGGGCAACGTTACGTGGGTCACGGGAGAATGGCTCGCGGGTGAATGGGTCGTGGACAAAGAACTTCATGTTCAGTGTCTTAGCCTTGCGGAATGGGTCGACCATTGCGGTAGCAATGTCGGGGTGCAAGTTCATGTCGGATTCATCGATGGTGGTAAATCCTCGGATGGAGGAACCATCGAATGCGAAGCCATCTTCAGCAGCTTCCTCGGTGAACATCGATGCAGGGATGGTGATGCGCTGTTCACGGCCCGGAACGTCGGTGAAGCGAATATCAAGAAACTCGACGTTTTCTTCTTTTATGTACTTAATGACGTCTTCGGTGGAAGTAAAAGCCACGTTGACTCCTCGTTATAAGGTGTATGGGTTTACAGCGCGAACGCTGACACATTGATAGTCGGTCGTAGGTTATATGCGCGAATAGCTTAACCCATTATCTATAGAGCTATCAAAAAATAGTGACGGCGGTTACTTCAACGATCATGCCAGAAACCACGTTCGTGTGATTGCTGTCATCCATATTAAGGTAGGGGACATGGCAAACCCCAAGCGCAGCTGGCTCGATGGCCCACAGATCCCTGCAGAATTCGATGGAAACCGTATTGCTCGTTGGCCAGGTGAATTCCTCGGCCTCCCCAAAGAAGGGCCAGGAGCCTTGGCTTCTGTCATGCGCCGTGCTTTGGGAGTAGCGATTGACTGGATCATATGTCTTATCGCCGCTGTTCTGATTACCAGCGTAACCGACGGTCTTGGCGGCACATCGACTGTCGCACTGATTCTCTTTTTTATCCTCGGAGTCGTGAGCGTGTGGCTGTTTGCACGCACCCCAGGACAAGCATCGGTAGGCATTGGAGTTGCGCGTATCGACGCTCGCGATGCGCATGTGGGCTTCCTACGTGCCCTTGCGCGTACTGCGTTTACGTGCTTCATTTTCCCCGCAGTGCTTGTCGACGCCGACGGGCGCGGCATGCATGACCGAGCTACCGGCACCGCAGTCGTTTTCGGATAGCAAAAAAATTCCCACGCACACGTGCGTGGGAATTTTTCTATCTTCTTACTTATTGCGTTCTGCCGAACGACGAGCGCGACGATTCATGCCCGACATTTTGCCGCCCTTAGGAATTGGCCCCTTGGGAAGAGCAGCGCCACCGGCATTAATGCTGTCCATGGACTCGATGCGGTTAGCGATGCTGTACACGTCGTTCTTCTTGTACACGCGAGGCAACTTCATCAAAGTGCTCTGAAGCTTCTTCAGTGAAACTTCACCCTCACCGGAACCAATGTAGATCTCATGCACTGGCACACCTGGTGCGAGACGCTCCAAGCGCTTGCGCTGCTGGCTTACCAGCGGGCGAAGGTGGGATTTGTTGCCCTCGCCGACAAGTACGATGCCGCACACGCCAATGGTGCGGTGAAGTACATCCATGTTCTTGGTAAAAGCAACACCAGTCTTAGTGCGCCATGCCATGCCATAACCGGAGCGCATGTTTTCCAAAGCCCAGCCTGCTGCACCTGCCTGGCCTTCTGCACGGTCGTACACGCTGGCCTGCAAACGGCGACTAAACAAGAACATTGCCAATGCAGCGCCGAGGATCAAGCCGGTAACCAGCATGAACCACTGGCCGTTCCACAACAAACCGATGAGGAAGAACGCCAAGCCGGTGCCCAAGAAGGCAGCAAGCATAATAGGGATCAGCGCTTTATCCTGCTTGCGCTGGATATTAAACGCCTGCCAGATCTGTGCCCAGTTCTGGCGACGTTGAGCACGCTTAGCGGCGCGTTGCTCCTTCTTTGCGGCCTTTGCGGCCTGCTTGTTCACGTCAGCCATGCATACCACCTTAGCGGGGCAAGGCAGGATTCATTAAATAACCCACCGGCTACGCCCCAGTCTTAAGCCTTCGACGACACTACAGGGGTGTCTTGGGAAGGACCGTACTTTTCCAACAAGGTATTTGCTTCTTGCGCAGTACTGCCATCGGCAGTCGTGGCCAAATGAGCCAAGTTTTCTGGCAAGGACTCACCGCGAGCCGCGAGAGCCTCGGCATAAAGCTTTCCGGCACGATAAGAAGAACGTACCAATGGCCCCGACATAACAGCACCAAATCCAAGTTCACGCGCAAAATCAGCGTGATCGATAAATTCCTCAGGTTTTACCCAACGATCGATGGGATGGTACATCGGGCCAGGACGAAGATATTGGGTAATCGTGATGATGTCACAACCTGCCGAGTGCAGGTCAACCAAGGCATCACGGATTTCGTCGACAGTTTCTCCCATGCCCAAGATCAGGTTGGATTTGGTAACCAATCCAAAATCGCGGGCTTGGCGGATCACATCCAAGGAGCGCTCGTAACGGAAAGCGGGGCGGATCCGCTTGAAGATGCGAGGAACCGTTTCGAGGTTGTGAGCAAAAACTTCGGGGCGAGCCTCGAAAACCTCTTGCAACAAGTCAGGCTTGCCGGAGAAATCAGGGGTGAGGTTTTCTACGCCGGTGTTGGGATTGAGCTCATGAATCTTGCGAACAACTTCTGCATATAGCCAAGCGCCTTCATCTTCAAGATCGTCACGGGTCACACCAGTGATGGTCGAGTAATTCAGCTGCATTTCGCGTACTGATTCTGCAACGCGACGTGGCTCGTCGCGATCAAGTGGTTCGGGCTTAGCAGAATTAATCTGGCAGAAATCGCAACGGCGCGAGCAGTTAGCGCCACCAATCAAGAAGGTAGCCTCACGCGACTCCCAGCATTCGTGGATATTAGGGCAGCCGGCTTCTTGGCATACGGTGTGCAGGCTTGCACCCGACACCTTCTTTTTCATGTCCTGATATTCAGGGCCGGTTTTAACAGCGGTGCGGATCCAACGTGGTTTGCTCTCGATGGGGGTCTGCGAGTTGCGCGCCTCAACTCTGAGCATTCTGCGTCCTTCGGGTGCTTTAGTCACCCTTTGCAGAGTACTCGTGATTGCTGTGGTCGTCGACACGAACGTAAACAACCAGCAAGAAGCACCCCTTAATTTGTTGTCGTATCTGCAATTAGGGGCGTTGAGGAATCTTCGTAGGGTCCGGAGCCGAAGCAAAGCTATGATCGGCGACAACGAGCCGACCAGCAAACGCATCATCGAGGGCGGCAAGTAGGGGAGCTGTCATCGACTGAGTGGTGACATCACTTCCCACTTCTTGTGACATCGTGGTCACCCCAGCATCGGAGATGCCACACGGAACGATGTAATCATAGAACTCCACCGTATTGTCACAGTTCAGAGCTAAACCATGCATGGTCACGCCACCGGCAATGCGAATACCTAAAGCGGCAACCTTACGGTGTTCTTCCGGAGTTTTTCCTGGGACCCACACTCCTGAGCGGCCGTCGATACGCCCTGCGTTAGGAATCCCATGAGTACGGATGACGTGAATCAGGGCTTCTTCTTCGCGGCGGACATAATCGACAACATCGATGGGCTCGGCAAGTTTGATGATCGGGTACATCACCAGCTGCCCCGGACCATGCCACGTGATCCGGCCCCCGCGATCCACATCAATAACCGGTAAGCCGTTCTGGGGGCGATCAGAAGGCTGCGTGCGCTTGCCCGCGGTGTAGATACTGGGGTGCTCCAGCACCAAAATGACGTCATTGATTTCGTCATGTTGGCGTTGCTTATTTAGCTCTGCTTGGAGATCCCATGCGCGTTGATAATCCATCATGCCGAGTTCGCGCACTTCTATGGGGTTGTGGGAAGCACGGATGGATTGGTCGGCTGGAAAGAACGGATCTCGAACAGCAGTCATGGATCACACTATAGTCCGCCATTACTAAAGCAACGAGGACAAAACGAAACGCCTCGTGGCAGGCGTTGTTGTGAAAGCAAGGTCTGCCACGAGGCGTTTGTAAAGCGTGCTACGAACTAGGAGAGTTCGAGGTCGCCTTCGAAGTTTGCAGTCTCAAGGCGATCCTTGATGGTGGTCAAGAAACGACCTGCATCGGCACCATCGACGATCTGGTGATCGTAGCTAAGTGGCAAGTAGACCATCTGGCGAATAGCAATCGAATCGATGCCATCTTCCGTGATGACTACTGGACGCTTAACAATAGCGCCGGTACCCAAGATACCTGCCTGTGGTGGAACCAAGATTGGGGTATCGCTGAGAGCGCCCTCAGAACCAATGTTGGTAATGGTGAAGGTGCCACCGGAAAGATCATTCGGCTTGAGCTTGTTGTTACGAGCACGGTCAGCCAAATCGACAATTGCCTTAGCGAGCTCAGGCAAGGACAACTCCTGAGCCTTGTGGATAACAGGGGTAAGCAGACCAGCTGGGGTATCAACGGCGATGGAGAGGTTGACATCAGCGTGGTAGGTCATCTCCTTTGTCTCAGCGTTGTAGGACGCATTGACGTTCGGGTGAGCAACCAAAGCCTCAACAATTGCCTTTGCAAAGAATGGCAAGTAGGTGAGGTTCACACCGTGCTTTTCTTGGAAGGCTGGCTTGTTGGCCTTACGCAGTTCCGCAACCTTAGTCATATCGACCTCATGCAGCTGGGTGAGCTGAGCAGAAATCTGCAAAGCCTCCACAGTCTTGCGCGCGGTGATCTCTCGGATACGGTTGACCTTCTGAGTTGTACCGATCAGCTTCTGCTTCTCTGGATCCACGGACTTGGTGGATGCTGCAGAAACTGGCTGGGCAGGAGCAACCTGTGCTGCAGGGGCTGCGCCAACGCCAGCAGCAGCCAAAACATCCTGTTTGCGGATGCGTCCACCAATACCAGTGCCTTCAACAGTGGTCAGATCAACGCCGTGCTTGTCAGCCAGCTTGCGGACCAGCGGAGTGACGTAAGGGACGTTCTCGTTGTTGATGGTCTTGGCAGGAGCTTCCTTCTTTGGCTCAGCCTTTGGTGCCTCAGCTTTTGGCTCTTCCTTTGGTGTCTCGGCTTTTGGCTCCTTGGCTGGCTCTTCCTTGGCTGCTGGAGCAGATCCTGGGGTGCCAACGCGAACGATTACGTCTCCGACGTCGACGGTGTCGTCTTCGTTGAAGAGGATTTCGAGGATGGTGCCAGCGACTGGGGATGGGACTTCGGTGTCGACCTTGTCGGTGGAGACTTCGAGGAGTGGTTCGTCAACGTCGACGGTGTCGCCAACGGACTTCAGCCACTGGGTGATGGTGCCTTCGGTGACGGACTCGCCGAGTTCAGGCATGACTACGTCGGTGGAGTCAGCTGCTTCAGCCTTTGGTGCCTCAGCTTTTGGCTCTTCCTTTGGTGTCTCGGCTTTTGGCTCCTCGGCTGGCTCTTCCTTGGCTGCTGGAGCAGATCCTGGGGTGCCAACGCGAACGATTACGTCTCCGACGTCGACGGTGTCGTCTTCGTTGAAGAGGATTTCGAGGATGGTGCCAGCGACTGGGGATGGGACTTCGGTGTCGACCTTGTCGGTGGAGACTTCGAGGAGTGGTTCGTCAACGTCGACGGTGTCGCCAACGGACTTCAGCCACTGGGTGATGGTGCCTTCGGTGACGGACTCGCCGAGTTCAGGCATGACTACGTCGGTGGAGTCAGCTGCTTCAGCCTTTGGTGCCTCAGCTTGTGGCTCCTCGACTTTTTGCTCTTCCTTGGCAGCTGGAGCGTCGCCTTCTTCGCCAATAATCGCAATAACGTCTCCGACGTCTACGGTGTCATCTTCCTCAAACTTGATCTCAAGCAAGACACCGGAGACAGGCGAAGGAACTTCAGTGTCGACCTTGTCAGTAGATACCTCGAGCAACGGCTCGTCGGCAGTGACCGTGTCACCAACGGACTTCAGCCACTGGGTGATGGTACCTTCGGTGACGGATTCGCCCAGTTCAGGCATTACAACGGAGTGCGCCATTGTGTAAAGACTCCTCGCAAGTCGAGTGTTAAGAACTTTAATAACATACGAGGATACCGTTTTGTCCGGCACAGTGTGACTCGGATGGCCCCAAGATTGCGATTTTGCCCCTAGAATTGTGGATTGTGTTCAACCTTTTTGGCAGAAAATCTCCTCGTTCCAACATTAAGCCTGCCCGTGGTCCTGGAGAAACAGTGCGGGAAGCAGACCTTCGCTACCTCCAAGAGTGGGTAAGCACACATGCTGTTGTGGAAGCTTTTGTCGAACCGGAAACAATTGTGAATGAAATGTCCGTAGTACTGGTTGATATCACTGGCGAATTTACACGTCGCCGCATCGGAGGCCCTAAAGGCATAGATGTGATTAGTTCCACTTTGGGAGTACCAGTCTATGACGTAGAAGAAACCGGATACCCTCAGCGGATGCGCGAAAAAATTGAGCGGGATCGAATCTTGCGTAAACGCGAAGAACAACGTGAACGTCGCGAAAAATTACAAAGAGAACGCGGGGAATCTCAATAGCAAATAAATAAAATAAAGTGGTCAAGGACTAGAGATCCTTGACCACTTTATTCTTATTAGGTGTTACTGCTCAGCGAGGTTAGAGAGCACCTGCACGAATGTACGTACAGGTACACCCGTGGCGCGCTTAGGAATGTATCCGTAGACGCCCGCTTTGTTGTAGGCAGGTCCCGCAATATCGACGTGAGCCCATTCGATGCCTTCGCCAACGAAGTGGCTGAGGTACCAGCCAGCTGCCATCATGCCGCCGGAACGAGAACCGGTGACGTTACGGATATCGGCAACAGGGGATTTTACGTCCTCGCCAATTTCCTCTGGCAGCGGCATTGCCCATGCTGGTTCACCAACTGTACGACCGGTGAGAGCTACCGAATCACGGAATTTATCGGATCCCATAACTCCGGAGGTGCGATCACCGAGTGCAACGATTTGTGCACCCGTCAGCGTTGCGACGTTCAGCAAATAGTCGGGCTTGTCTTCGCTGGCGCGTGCAATAGCGTCCGCGAGCACCAAGCGGCCCTCAGCATCAGTATTAAGGATTTCCGAGGTAATTCCGCCATAGTGGGTAATCACATCACCTGGGCGGAAAGCATTGCCGCCTGGCATATTTTCCGCCAACGGGATAGTTGCTGTGACATTGAGCTTTACTCCAAGACGAGCCGCAGCAATGATCGTGGCCACCATGGTGGCAGAGCCGCCCATATCGGAGATCATGTCGTCCATGCCAGCGCTTGGCTTGAGAGAAATTCCACCGGTATCGAAGGTGATGCCTTTACCCACCAGCGCGATGGATTTTTTGGCCTTCTTTGGTGCCCAAGTCAACCGGACCAAACGAGGTTTACGGGAGGAGCCGGTACCCACGGCCAAAATGCCGCCAAAGCCCTGCTTCTCCAGCTTCTTTTCATCCAAAATTTCTACACCGAGGCCGAATTTCTCGGCAGTGTCTCGGATAATCGCCGCGTAGGACTCTGGGTAGAGATGAGAGGAAGGCGCATTGACTAGATCGCGGCACAAAGCCACAGATTCCGCAATAATCTGGCCTACGGTGAATTCTTCTTTCGCAGCCTTTTTATCACCAAGGGAAATGAACGTAACCTTTTCCAAAGGCAGCGGCTTCTTTTGCTTCGAGCGCACGCCGGTGTAGTTATAAGCACCCAGTGCAAAGCCCTCAACAGCAGGTTGCAGACCGAAAGCTCCCAACGTCGTAGCAACATGCTGAACACCCGCCAAGCTTCGAGCTGCATCGCCAGCTGCACGACGCAGGGTGTCGTCGTCAAGCGAATCGTTATCCCCCAAGCCCACGCCGACGATGAAGTCGACCTCAATGCCCTCGATGGATGGGATGCGTACAACTTCGCCCTGCTTACCAGTGGCTCCGACTGCTACGAGTAAATCCCAAATGGCAATCTCAAGGTTTTCATCGAACAAACCGCTGGCTGCGAGTTCAAGACCATCCTCGCCCTTAAACGTTGGGACGACAAGAGCATCAATATCCTCGGGGAGTTTCTTAGACAACTCGAGTTGAGTAGCTAGTCCGGTCGCCGGCAGTGAGAACTGTGCGCTCACAGGTATATACCTCCAAAAGTTGGTAGTTGGCGCAAAAGCCAAGGAAAAATTTTAGTGTTGTCCAGCTTAGCCAATGGCATGCGAGGATGTCTGGTGTACGTTGAAGTCCATGAGCTCTATTACGTTTAAGAAAATCGATCATCCGAACCCAACTCCAGCAGACAAAGTACAAGAAATTGTTGCCAACCCCGGCTTTGGCAAGTATTTCACCGACCACATGGTCACTATCGATTGGAACGAAACTGAAGGCTGGCACAATGCACAGGTACAGCCATATGCGCCAGTGTCCTTGGACCCTGCTGCCTCGGTGTTCCACTATGGGCAAGCAATTTTCGAAGGCCTGAAAGCCTACCGCCATGCTGATGGCACCATCCGTACCTTCCGTCCGGAAGCAAATGCGGCGCGTTTCCAGCGCTCCGCTCAGCGTTTGGCTATGCCAGAGCTTCCTATCGAGGTCTTTATCGAGTCAATTCAGCAGCTCGTCTCAGTAGACCACGACTGGGTTCCAGCTGCCGGTGGTGAGGAATCGCTCTATCTGCGCCCATTCATGATCGCTACCGAGACCACGTTGGGTGTTCATTCCTCGAAGTCTTACCGCTATTTTGTTATTGCTTCGCCAGCCGGTGCCTATTTCTCTGGTGGCATCAAGCCTGTGTCAGTATGGCTGTCTGAAGATTACGTTCGTGCAGCTCCTGGTGGTACTGGTGCGGCTAAGTTCGCAGGTAACTACGCAGCATCGCTCATCGCGCAAACCCAGGCAGCGGAAAAAGGCTGCGATCAGGTTGTATGGCTCGATGCAATCGAGCACAACTACATCGAAGAGATGGGCGGAATGAACCTCTTCTTCGTCATGGGCAAAGGGGATCAGGCTCACGTGATTACCCCGAAGCTGTCCGGTTCACTGCTTCCTGGTGTTACCCGTGATTCTTTGTTGCAGGTTGCTCGCGATCTTGGCTACACCACTGAAGAACGCTTGGTGTCTAAGGGCGAGTGGGAAGAAACCGCTACGAGCGGAGCTATGAGCGAAGCATTTGCTTGCGGTACTGCGGCCGTGATTACCCCAGTTGGATCTGTGAAGTCCACCCATGGTGAGTTCTTGGTAAACAACAACGATGCAGGTTCGATCACCATGCAGCTTCGTGAGGCACTTACTGGAATCCAGCGCGGAAGTGTTGCTGATGCTCACGGATGGATGCACACTCTCGTAGAGGCGTAAATTATTTCTCTTCTATAACGAGATTGAGCCGACTCCTTCTGAAAACAGGGGGAGTCGGCTCTGGAGTTTTGCGGCTTTAAGCTACTATGCCCACTCCTACAGCAAAGACTAATGCGCAAAGCGCAGTCGCAGAATGCATGATAAAGCCGGTGGTATCGCCATTCATGCCTTCAAACCGGCGATGAAGATGGTGAATTTCTACTAAAGCTAAAGTTACTGAGCACAGCAGCCCCAGGATAGTTATAGTGATCAGCTCACCGCGATCCATTACGAGGGGAACGCCGATGCATATTACAAGGAGCACGCATAACCACGCGATAATAGTGTGAGTTTTCACTGTGCCAATGAGCATTGCACCAAAACCAGTAGGGTTCATGGGTTTGAGCCGTGAATGAGCCCCGAAGATGGCACAAAACCGTCCGATCATCGGGGTAATCATCACCATCCACCAGAGGTGAGCATCGAGAAGTGCAGTGAAAGAACTGATGTGGATCAAAATTGAAATCAGGCATGCGCCCATACCGATCAGTCCTGTTGCCGGGTCCGCGATAATTTCACGTGCACGCGCGGGTGGTGCATAGGAACCTAAGGCATCGGAGACGTCGGCAAGCCCGTCGAGATGCATAAATCGTGTAAATAGCTCCCAAAAACACACGATGCTCGTCGCAGCGACTATCGACGCCACCCCGAGCGACGTTGCAGCGAACGCAATAGCACCGCCAACAATTCCCAACACAATGCCAATAAAGGGCACAGATGCCATAACGCGTCCGCCTGTGACACGATCGAATGCCGTGGCGCTGGGAACAGGCAAAATAGTCAACCAATTCAGTGCAGTCAGTGGGCCTTCGATAATCGCAGGCCCATGCTCACCGTTGACAAAATATGCTTTTCCAGACATATAGAAACTACTGTTTCATCGAGCGATTGGCAGGGACTGCACCTTTGCCAGAAACACCCGCAGTATCAAAAGTGGCCATGTCCGTCATGATATGAGCAGCAATCTGAACCAGAGGGAATGCTGCAGCCGCGCCCGATCCTTCGCCCAAACGAAGTCCCAATTTAAGCAGGGGCTCTAGACCTAGGTAGCTTAAAGCGAACTTATGAGCAGGCTCGGCTGATTGATGTCCGGCTTGCATCCACTTACGCGCACCAGGCGCTAAGTTCTCAGCCAAAATTGCCGATGCGGTAACTACAACTCCATCCAAAATAACTGGGGTGCGACGCACTGCAGCTTGAGCGATAAAAGCTCCCATAGCAACCAACTCAGGGGAAGTTACTTTCTGCATAATTGCTAGTGGATCATCGCGATATTTGCGCACACGGAACATCGCATCGCGAACGGCTGCGACTTTACGCTTCCATCCTTCATCGTCTACTCCAGAACCGCGACCAGTAACCACGACAGGTTCCTGGTGTGAAAAAAGGCCAATGATGACAGCAGAAGGTGTGGTGTTACCAATGCCCAAATCTCCAGCCATAAGAAGATCGGCTCCAGCGTCGATTTCCTCGTCGGCGATACGCTTACCGATCTCAATGGCACGCACCAATTGTTCTTCGGTCATCGCATCTTCATGATCGATAGAACCGCATGACCGAGAAACGCGCTCTGGGCCGTCCACATCGTGGTTCAGCGAAATATCGGCAACTCGTACACCGATTCCGGAAGCATTCGAAATTGCGTTGATACCAGCACCACCATTGCGAATATTTTCGGCCATCTGTAGCGATACTTCGATGGGGTAGGGCGATACGCTATTTAATGCGATGCCATGGTCACCTGCAAAAATGACCATGCGAGGGCGGGAAATTTGATGCGGCGGAACCTGACCTTGGCATGACGACAACCACACACCAAGATCCTCAAGCCGCGATAATGACCCCGTAGGTTTCGTCAGATTAAGTTGTAGCTCGCGAGCTTGCTGAGCTAGGTCTTCATCTGGGTAGTCAATCTTTGGAAAAAAATCCGAAGGCTGCATCAGGTATCTCCTTGAAGCATGGAGCAATAGGTAACAAAGGCTGTTGGCACTAGTCGCCACTTACGGGTTTCAACTCTAGTGCCAATCCCGCAACAACGAGCACCACTCGGTCGCAACAAGCTGCCACAGCAGCGTTTACTTTTCCAATAGAGTCGCGGAAGCGTCGGCCAGCTGGGTGAGAAGGAATAATGCCCATTCCAACTTCTGGACTCACCACTATGATGTTGCGGTTCTTGCCAGCAGCGGAAAGCGCTGCAACGAGGTCGTCACACACAGTAGAAACTAACTGAGTGGGGTCGTCCCATGCTTTTTGAGTATCAAGAATGTGAGTGAGCCATGTGCCGAGATCATCGACCAATAGCGTGTCGTGATCTAGCTGCTCGTTTTTAAGAATTTCGATGAGGTCGTGTTGGTCATTTGTGTCCCAATATTTAGGTCGTCGCTCGATATGTGTTGCAATCCGAGAACGAAAGTCAGCGTCGAATTCCCCTTCAAACGGACGCGCCGTGGCTACGTAGAGGCACGATTGTGCCCCCACGAGCTGTTCAGCGAACACTGATTTTCCCGAGCGTGCTCCGCCCAACACTAGCGTGAGCATTTAGGAAACCTTATCTCCGATATTGACCTGTGGCTTTGGCGTACGCCAGCGACGTGGCTGTGTTGCTCTACCGTAGGCATAGAATCCGAGAGAGAAAGCGGATTCAGAGGTGTGTGGGAATTTCTCACGAGCCATGCGTGCTGCCTTGCGACCAAGCAAAATACCTTCCAAAAGGAATACCAAGATCACGACGAGGGCACCGGTGGAAATCATTGCGGCGACGGCGGGGAACTTGTTGCCGAAAAGCATAACGACGAGCAAAGCTAGAGCGAGAGGCATCATTAGGTTATTGATGTATCGCTTGGAATCGACGAGGTTGCGGATATAGCGGCGCTCTTCACCGCGATCACGAGGTAACAGATAGCGCTCATCGCCGCTGTCCATAGCCATTTGGGCTTCGCGACGCCTCTGCTTGGAAGCATCAGCTTGCTTCTTCTTGTAAGCCTTCCATTCTTCTTTGCTCATAGAAGCTTTGAGTTCTTTACGCTTTTTGCGATCCTCGCTCCATGATTCGTTAGGCGAATAACGAGAACGGAAAGATCCAGCGTGAACCTCTGCTTCTTTCCGCGTTGGGGTAGGTCGCCCCTTCTTTGGGGTATATGCCTTGGAAGCATGCGAGGCATAAGCGCTTTGAGTATTAGGCGATTCAGAGGAATTGTCACTTGGGGTTTTCACGAGTTCTAGGCTACAAGGAATCAGCTGAAAAGTGGAACAGACCAGCCAGATATGAGGGCATAGAATGACTGCGGAATAAACATTGGGGGTACGCCGTTAGTACCAGCATCGGTAACCGCATTATGCGATCACGCACTAAGGTGCGATACCCTAGGTTCTACCCACGGTGTTTCACAATATTGTGCGACACCGGAGCTATAAAAATTTGAAGGAGAAACATGACTGCACCTGCTTCCAATACAGGCGTTATTTTGAGCGATGCTGCTGCTGCAAAAGCTAAAGCTTTGCTGGAGCAGGAGGGTCGCACCGACCTTTCGCTGCGCATCGCGGTTCAGCCAGGTGGCTGCTCTGGTTTGCGTTACCAGCTTTATTTTGACGATCGTGACCTCGACGGAGATAAGGTCGATGAGGTCGGTGGCGTTCGTCTAGTCGTTGACAAAATGTCTGTGCCTTATCTTGCTGGCGCGACGATCGACTTTGCTGACACGATTGAATCCCAGGGCTTTACCATTGATAACCCGAATGCCACAGGCTCTTGCGCTTGTGGTGATTCATTTAACTAAACGTAAATAAAAATTCCCGCTAGTTCTCCGTTGTTTTTCTAGGAGAACTAGCGGGATCTTTTTATATGGAGTTGCTGAGCAAGCAATCGCCTATAGGTACACAGGATAATCGCGTTTCTCGATGCCTGGATCAATGCGGTGCTCGACGAAAATTCCGTGCCAAATCATAAAGGCAAGGACTGTCCATAGCCTGCGGGAATGATCAGATACACCATTCTTGTGCTCATTGAGCATTGCTAAGACTGCTGCCTTGTCAAAGTATTGGTCGGTCATCGACTCATTAATGGTGTCTTGAGCCCAACCGAACAGCTCATCGCCAGCTAGCCAGTGGCGCATAGGCACTGGGAATCCGAGTTTCTTGCGGTGTAGCACGTGCGGCGGAACGATTTGTTCCATGGCCTTACGCAACGCATATTTGGTCGTTCCGTTAGCAATCTTGAGGTCATAAGGAATGGTTTCAGCAACCTCAAATACTTCCTTATCCAAGAACGGGACGCGAAGCTCCAAGGAGTGAGCCATGTTGATCTTGTCGGCCTTGACGAGGATATCGCCGCGCATCCACGTGAAAAGGTCCAAATGCTGCATTCGCGCAACGGGGTCCATGTGCTCAGACTGGGCGTAGATCGGTGCGGTGACTTCGCGGTGATCCCATTCCTTCTTGGCCCATGGGATAACGCGCTTCATTTGATCAAAATTGAAGGAACGAGCATTTCCGTAATAACGCTCTTCCATCGTCATCGAACCGCGTTGGAGCAAGGATTTACCACGCATTCCGTCAGGGAAAACTTCGGCTACTTTGCCAAGACCGCGACGTAGCGGGGAAGGAATCTTTTCAAATGGAGCAAGAGAAAGCGGCTCTTTGTAAATGGTGTAACCACCAAATAGTTCGTCTGCTCCTTCGCCTGACAACACCACTTTGACATGCTTGCGGGCTTCTTGAGCAACGAAGAATAGTGGGACTAGGGAGGGATCAGCTACTGGATCATCCAAGTACCACATGATTTGAGGAATGGCATTGGCATATTCCTCGGGAGAGACAATCTTAACGATATGTTCTACTCCAATGGCAGCAGCGGATTCTGCAGCCACATCGACTTCCGAATATCCTTCGCGTTCAAATCCTGTAGTGAATGTCAACAGATTCGGATTATGGCGTTTTGCCAAAGTTGCAATCGCAGTGGAGTCGATGCCGCCAGACAGGAAAGAACCGACAGTGACGTCGGCACGCATGTGCTTTTCGACGCTATCTTCTAGGGCCTTGGCGATTCGATCGAAGAGATCCTGTTCCTTGTCCTTTGGGAATTCTTGTGCGGGGAACTGAGGACGGAAGTAACGAGTCTGCTCGACATTGCCTCCCACAGAAACGAAAGCAAAGCAGCCAGACTCCAGGCGTCGAATGTGCTGATGAAGACTTTCAGGCTCTGGAACGTATTGAAGATCGATGTAGTGTTCGATAGCACGTTGGTCAAGCCCTAAATCTAGACCAATAGCATCTGCCATACCCAAGATGCACTTTTTCTCCGAGGCGAAAACGGTGCCAGCTTCGGTAGTAGCAAAGTACAACGGCTTGATGCCAAATTGATCGCGGGCCAAGAAAAGACGTTGTTCCTTGGTGTCCCAAATGGCTATGCCAAACATTCCGCGCAAGTGAAGCACTACATCTGCACCCCAGTGGTGGAAACCGACAGCAATAGTTTCGCCGTCGCCTGAAGTGTTAAAGGTGTAGCCGAGGTCTTGAAGTTTTTTTCGTAGCTCTACATAGTTGTAGATCTCGCCATTAAAAGTCATGGCATAGCGGTCGGGCTCGCCTTCAGGCCCCCATCGCAAGGGCTGGTGAGAATGCTCGAGATCGATGATCGATAGGCGATTAAAGCCAAAAACTGCATGGTCGTCATGCCAAGTACCTGCTTCGTCAGGGCCTCGGTGGTGCATGCACGGCAAAGCACTTTCTATAGCAGCTGCATACTTACTGGCCTGTCCTGTGCTGGAGAGCATGCCTAGAAGTCCACACATGTGAGCAGATCCTCCTCGTCTATTGGTAACTTCCGGATTGTCTTACGTTACCCCGAAACAACGATGGGGGATTGAATCGCTACCGCGTATCGAGGGAACAATTAGTGAATAATTCAACCAAGTAGGTGATCCCGCGGGGGTGGTTATACGTTTGGATGATACCAGCGAAAATCAATGTGACATCTATCACGTAAAAAGTGGGTGAAACTTCGCTGCGTTAGGGCAAAGAGGTGAAAACAGCCGATTTCCGGCAAAATCCCACGAAAATGGCGGGGGAAGCCGTTGTTATTTATTAAGGAAAAGAAGTGACTATCGACTATCCTCGCTACATATAGATAGACCTCCGTGTGATTTTCTGCGCATTTACTGTGCGGGGGAGAGTGGTGGAGTGTCTCAAGAACTAGTGCGACAGGAAGGCAAACGCGCGTGGAACAGCAGGAAAAGCGTGGCACAGTCCGTAAGGCTCTGCTTGGCAGCGTCATCGGTTTTGGTGGCCTAGCTCTTGCGGGTTGTGACGTTGAGGCTCCAGGTGGCCCATTGGGTACCGCTTTGGGATTCGGGTGGCCAAAGGGCATTACCCCAGAAGCTACCTCGATGTACAACTTCTGGGTTTGGGTTTGGGTAACGGCATGGATTATCGGCTTTATCATGTGGGGCCTGTTTATCTATGGCATGTTCTCGTGGAGCGCAAAGCGCGCAAAGAAAGCTGGCAAGGATGAATTCCCGCGCCAGACTCAGTACAACATCCCATTGGAGCTTGTACTGACCATCGTGCCAATCATCATTGTTATGGCATTGTTCTTCTTCACGGTGCAAACCCAGGACAGAGTCACGGCAATGGACAAGGATCCAAAGGTTACCGTTGACGTCACCGGATACCAGTGGAACTGGAAGTTCGGATATGCAAAGGTTGCCGGTGAGCTTTCCCCAACCGGTTCCGATTATGTTGGCACCGATGAGAAGCGTCAGGAAGCAGCTGAGAAGACCAAGTTTGATCAGGGCGGCGACAATCCGAACCCGATTAACGGTCGTTCCAAGACGGATACCTCTTACCTTCACTTCAACAAGATTGAAACCTTGGGTACCTCTGAAGAAATTCCAGTTTTGGTTCTTCCTTCCAATACTCCAGTTGAATTCGATCTAGCTTCTGCAGACGTATCTCACGCTTTCTGGGTTCCTGAGTTCCTCTTCAAGCGTGACGCATACAACCACCCAGAGCAGAACAAGCAGCAGCGTAGGTTCCAGATCGAAAAGATTGAAAAAGAAGGCGCATTCGTGGGCCGCTGTGCAGAAATGTGCGGTACCTACCATGCAATGATGAACTTCGAAATCCGCGTTGTATCTCCTGAGAAATTTGCTCAGTACCTCAAGTTCCGTAACGATAATCCACAGGCAACCAACTCGGACGCATTGAAGTCGATCGGTGAGGCTCCATACGCAACCAGCACCCACCCATTCAACTCGGAGCGCGCTACGCGTGACGGTGCGAACTTCGACGATACCGCTGCGGCGTAATTAATAAGGAGAAGTAAGAGAACATGAAGGCTACATCAAAGATCATGTACTCGATGGCAACCTTCCTTGCCATCATGGCGATCATTTACCTCTTCGCCACCATGCACGTTGAAGACTCAGGCTATATGGTTGGCTACGAGTGGGCAGGCGGAGTCTGCATGATTTTGG
Organism: Corynebacterium diphtheriae; assembly: GCF_001457455.1. Taxonomy (NCBI): domain Bacteria; kingdom Bacillati; phylum Actinomycetota; class Actinomycetes; order Mycobacteriales; family Corynebacteriaceae; genus Corynebacterium; species Corynebacterium diphtheriae. The sequence continues at coordinate 1,656,708 of NZ_LN831026.1, read as the reverse complement.
GTACTTTGCTTACAGTCATGCTGGGCGGATACCTTCACTTCACTGAGAACCGAATTGACGTTCTTCCTGAAGACTGGGAAGAGGCTGAAGTTGCTGACGCTGCTGGCACATTGGGATTCTTCAGCCCAAGCTCCATCTGGCCATTGGCTATGAGTGGTGCAATTGCAGTGCTTGGTTTCGGCATCGTTTACATGCACTACTGGTTGATTGCGATCGGTGCTGTTTTGTTGATCTACACGACCACCATGTTGAACCTGCAGTACGGAATTCCTAAGGAAAAGCACTAAGAGTTTTTCTTAACGCTAGTTCTGGCTAGTGTCATCCTCGGAAGAGGGGGCACTAGCCCTTTTCTATTTTCGTATAGTGACGAAATAGCATGAAGTGTAATAGTCGGTGGGGTAGTGTAAAAAGTTCCCAGAATCTGTAGAAATATTTCCCACAGTATTTGAAATGGGTATCTACCGGTTTTTAGTCATAGGATTTATGCAGGTGACGGGGGTTCGATCAAAAGTTGTAACTGGCCGATAATCCGCCGTTCTTGGTGTGAGATAACCCACATGTGAACTTGTGGATTTTTGCAAAATATTCACACTCAATTGCACTGATGGGACATAGGGGAAACATTGGTAAATTGTGGGTCATAATTAGGCCACTGTGACCTGCGAAAATAGTGCGTCGGATGTCAGTAATAAAAAGTTCCCGAAAATTTCTAAAATATTTTGCTGTCAAGTTTGCGCTGTTAACAAATTATTGCGCCTACCAGCAAACTAAAGTTGCGGGGGCAAAAAGTGACTTAGGCCAATCAAAAGACCATACTTATTAGCGTGACGAGCGCAATTGGAAATAAAGATATGGCAGCACCACAACGTGTTGCGGCACTTAATCGACCCAATATGGTCAGTGTCGGCACGATTGTGTTTCTGTCTCAGGAATTGATGTTCTTTGCTGGCTTGTTCGCGATGTATTTCACCTCGCGTGCAAACGGTATTGGTAATGGTTCGTGGAAGGAGGGTGCACACCACCTCAACGTTCCTTATGCTTTGGTGATTACGATCATCCTGATTTCGTCGTCTGTGACGGCTCAGTTTGGTGTATTTGCAGCAGAGCGTGGTGACGTGTTCGGTGTCCGCCGCTGGTTCTCCTTGACCATCCTGTTGGGTGCGATCTTCTTGGTTGGTCAGGCATACGAGTACTTCCACTTGGTAGAGCACGGTATGACCATCCAGAGCAGTGTCTACGGATCGTCGTTCTTCATCACGACTGGCTTCCACGCGGCACACGTTCTTGCCGGTGCATTGGCCTTCGTCGTGGTTTTGCTTCGACTATCTAAGTCAAAGTTCACGCCAGCGCAGGCAACCGCAGCCATGGTTGTCTCTTACTACTGGCACTTCGTTGACGTCGTGTGGATCGGTCTGTTCATCACGATTTACTTCATTCAGTAACTCACCGTTGTTGCAACATCACCTTGCATAACCGTAAGAAAAAATAAGACCCTCAATTTCCGTATTCGAGACTCTAAGGGAAATGATGGAAACCACCCCTAACCCAATCGACTCAGGCGCTGCCGAGAAGTCGATGACCAACGCCAAGAAAGTCAGGGCACGTCGTAAATTCCGTCGTACCGCTGCAGGTGCTATGGCTCTTGCTGTCGGCTTGACCGGTGCAGGCATTTTGGTCAACGCAGTAACTCCAGACGCACAGGTTGCTACTGCGCAACAAGACGAGCAGGCCCTTATCCAAGAAGGTAAGGATCTCTACGACGTTGCGTGTATCACCTGTCACGGTGCAAACCTTCAAGGTGTGAAGGACCGCGGTCCTTCACTTATCGGCGTTGGCTCCGGTGCAACCTATTTCCAGGTTCACTCTGGCCGTATGCCAATGCTCCGTAATGAGGCACAAGCAAAGCGAAAGACACCTCGATACTCCGAGGCTCAGACTCTAGCGATTGCCGCATACGTCGAAGCTAATGGTGGCGGCCCATCTATCGTTTACAACAAAGATGGTTCGGTAGCCATGGAGTCACTACGTGGCGCCAACTACAAAGATGGAATCGATCCAGCCGATGTCGCTCGCGGCTCCGATCTCTTCCGTTTGAACTGCGCATCTTGCCACAACTTCACTGGTCGTGGTGGTGCTCTTTCCAGTGGCAAGTACGCTCCGGTTCTAGATCCAGCTAATGAGCAGGAAATCTACCAAGCCATGCTTACCGGCCCACAAAACATGCCGAAGTTCTCGGATCGTCAGCTTTCTGCAGACGAGAAGAAAGACATCATTGCCTACATCAAGTCGGCAAAAGAAACCCCTAGTCAAGGTGGTTGGAACCTCGGTGGTCTTGGTCCTGTGACTGAGGGCATGATGATGTGGCTTGTTGGAATCGTGGTCCTGGTGGCCGCTGCCATGTGGATTGGATCGCGCTCATGAGCAATAACCCTGAAATGAATTACACCTCCAAAGAATTGGACGCAATGTCGAACGAGGAACTCGCTCGTCTCGGCACTGAACTTGATGGCGTTACCGTTGCTTACCGCAAGGAGCGCTTCCCAGTTGAGGGCGACCCAGCATCTAAGCGTGCATCTCGCACCGTTGGAATTTGGTTCGGTATTGGCATCGTTTCTGCCCTTGCTTTCCTCGCTGTTTATCTCTTCATGCCATGGGAATACAAGGGGCTAGGCGAAGATGGTCTGTGGATTTACACCTTCTACACTCCGTTGCTTGGCCTTACCTCTGGTCTTGCGATTCTTTCGCTTGGCATCGGCGTGATCTTCTACATTAAGAAGATCATTCCTTCTGAAATCTCGGTTCAGCGTCGTCACGACGGTCCATCCGAAGAAATCGACCGTCGCACCATCACAGCTTTGCTGAATGACTCTTGGGAAACTTCCACCTTGGGTCGGCGCAAGGTATTGAAGTCCATGCTCGGCATCGGCGGTGTTCTCGCTGGTCTTACCATCATCGCCCCACTTGGTGGCATGGTGAAGAACCCTTGGAAGAAGGGTGAACTCGGCATTCAAGGTGATGGAACCTTGTGGACCTCCGGCTGGACCTTGCATGAAAAAGGCGTCAAGCTTTACCTGGGTCGTGACACCGGTGTTACAGCTGAGAAGCACGAAACGTCTGTTGGAACTCATTACAGCACCCAAGGTGTGTCCCGCTTGGTTCGTATGCGTCCTGAAGATTTGGCTGCAGCGGCTATGGAGACTGTGTTCCCATTGCCAGCAGAATTCGTCAACGATGGTGATAAGTACGATGCCAGCGCTGATGTTTACGAAGAGCAGATGCACTCTATCCACGGTCCACGTAACGCTGTTATGTTGATCCGTTTGCGTAACAGTGACGCAAATAAAGTGATCGAACGTGAGGGGCAGGAAGACTTCCACTACGGCGATTACTACGCATACTCAAAGATCTGCACGCACATTGGTTGCCCAACTTCTTTGTACGAAGCTCAAACCAACCGAATTTTGTGCCCGTGCCACCAGTCGCAGTTTGATGCATTGCACTACGGCAAGCCAGTCTTCGGCCCAGCCGCACGTGCGTTGCCACAGCTGCCGATTACCGTTGACGAAGAGGGTTACCTCGTCGCCGCAGGCAACTTCATTGAGCCTGTCGGCCCAGCATTCTGGGAGCGTCGTTCATGAGCAATAAACTAGCCGAAATCGGCAATAACATTGATTCGCGTTACACCGCGGCTTCGGGTATCCGTCGACAGATCAACAAGGTTTTTCCAACGCACTGGTCATTCATGCTTGGTGAAATCGCACTGTACAGCTTCATTATTTTGCTGCTGACCGGTGTTTACCTGACCTTGTTCTTCGATCCATCAATCACCAAGGTGATTTACGATGGTGCGTACTTGCCACTTAACGGTGTCGAAATGTCTCGTGCCTACGAGACTGCACTGAACCTCTCCTTCGAAGTTCGCGGCGGATTGTTCATCCGTCAGATGCACCACTGGGCAGCTCTGACCTTCATGGTTTCCATGACGGTCCACATGCTCCGCATCTTCTTTACTGGTGCTTTCCGTCGTCCTCGTGAAGCGAACTGGATCATCGGCTGTGTGCTGTTGTTCCTTGGTATGGCTGAGGGCTTCATGGGCTACTCGCTGCCAGACGACCTGCTTTCTGGCGTTGGTTTGCGTATTATGTCTGCGATCATTTTGGCTCTGCCAATCATCGGTACGTGGCTCCACTGGCTGATCTTCGGTGGCGATTTCCCATCCGATTTGATGCTCGATCGCTTCTACATCGCTCACGTTCTCATCATCCCAGGCATCATCCTTGGTTTGATTGCAGCTCACTTGGCTCTTGTTTGGTACCAAAAACACACCCAATTCCCAGGAGCAGGTCGTACTGAGAACAACGTCGTAGGTGTTCGAATCCTCCCAGTCTTCATCCTGGAAACCTCTTCATTCGGATTGGTTACCTTTGGCGTGTTGGCACTGTTGGCTGGTCTTACTTCCATCAACGCTATTTGGAACCTTGGTCCATACAACCCATCTCAGGTTTCTGCTGGTTCCCAGCCAGATATTTACATGCTGTGGACTGACGGTGCTGCTCGTGTCATGCCTGCATGGGAGCTTTACATCGGCAACTACACAATCCCTGGCGCTTTCTGGGTTGCACTTCTCTGTGGTGTTCTGGTTGGTTTGCTGGTTGGATACCCATTCATTGAGAAGAAGATCACTGGCGACGACGCTCACCACAATCTGCTGCAGCGTCCACGCGACGTTCCAGTACGTACATCGCTCGGTGTGATGGCTATTGTCTTCTACTTCTTGCTCACGCTGTCTGGCGGTAACGACTTGTTCGCTTATCACTTCGAAGTTTCACTGAACGCAATGACTTGGGTCGGTCGTATTGGCTTGATCGTGCTGCCTCCATTGGCGTACTTCATCACTTACCGTATTTGCCTTGGCCTGCAGCGTTCTGACCGTGAAGTCCTTGAGCACGGTATTGAGACTGGCGTTATCAAGATCATGCCAAATGGTGCATTTGTTGAGGTACACCAGCCACTTGGACCAGTCGACGAGCATGGTCATCCTGTACCACTGCCATACGCCGGCGCTCCAGTACCGAAGCAGCTCAATGACCTCGGCTTCGGTGGCGAACCAGGCCGCGGTGGCTACTTCACCCCAGACAATGACAGCCTTGCTGCTAAGTATGCAGAGATCGAGCACGAAAACCATTTGGAAGAAATGGCAATGTACAAGAATCTGCAGAAAAACAACCGTGCACAAGATGGAGTCGAAGAAGACTAAGCCTGTGTAGATTGTTTCGCTAGAGTCTCGAAAAAGGGGCGTTGGTGCAAAATTTCACGTAAGTGGAATCCACCAACGCCCCTCCTTTGTATTTTCTCTTCCTATATATAGGTATGTAGCGTCGTTTTTAGTGGTGGTGAGCGCTTCACAAGTCTTGATTCCATTGGTTAGGGATGTGCGGCCTCCTTATATATACGACGGGTTCTCGCTGTACAAATGAGGACAATCTCATAGCTGTGAAAAACATCAAGCGTTATTGATGGTGACGATGATTCTTATGATGCGCGCAAAAACAGCGTTGTTTGGTGGCAAAGTCCATCGGAGATGGCGTTGTTATAGGTATGTAATCGTGCGTTGTGAGCTCGAATTCGCGCTACATTACAAAAATGTGACTGAACGCACAGTAACTTATTTTAGATCAGCGATAGTCCTGATTGTGGGTGTTTTGGTGGTGATGGTGGCTGTGATGTCGATTTCTGTTTGTGCAGGTCATTTAGTTAAAGTTCGGCTATTTTTATAACAAATTGTTACAAAGTGGTGAGCGCTTATGAAACGTTAAGGAAAGTCTCTATTTCTTTAAATTACGGTTTGATAACAGCTCGTAGCGTATCTTTGCTAGACAAGCTCGTTGTACTTTCGTAACCTAATCGAGACATTGAAATTGAGCCCGAACGATGGGCCGCACTACTTACATAATTTGAAAAGGTCAATACCTCCGATGGTTTTAGAATCGTTGGAGGGTCCGTTAAAAAGGACGACCTCGAAGATTGGGAGAATCTCCGTGGCTAAGCATCGCCGTAACGACAACTCAACCGCACGCAAGGCAGTGGCTACTTCCGCTGCAGTTGTAGGTGCCGCAGCTACGCTTTCAGTGCCTGCTCAAGCGGCTGAGGTTGTTGTTCCAAACACTGATATCCGTTTCGAGGTTCCTGGTATTGAAAACGTTCCTGGAATTGCAAACGTTCCTGGTGCTGATCAGTGGATCCCATCCTTGGCTGGTCAGGGTGCGCCTGTTAACTACTCGGCGCTCGTCGGAGCTCCAGTGGCAAGCAATGGTCAAGCAGTTGTGGATGCTGCTCGCTCTCGCATCGGCAGCCCTTACGTTTGGGGCGCAGCTGGCCCTAACGCTTTTGACTGCTCCGGTTTGACCTCGTGGGCTTATGCTCAGGTTGGTAAGAGCATTCCTCGTACCTCCTACGCGCAGGCTGCTGGTGGTATGCAGGTTTCTCGTGAAAGCCTTCAGCCAGGTGATATTATCGCTTTCTACTCTGGCGCATCCCATGTGGGAATCTACACCGGTAATGGAACTGTTATCCATGCGTTAACGGAGGGTACTCCTTTGTCGGAAACCCCAATCGATTACATGCCTTTCTATAACGCAGTGCGTTACTAAAATACGAAGAGATTAGAGGCCTCAGCACATGCTGAGGCCTCTATCTTTTTATGTAGAACTCTTGGGACTAGCCACATCGATGATGGCATGTCTATAGTAGGATAATCGCTTAAGACTGTGTAGATATCGGGGACCGTTCGTGGCTTTTTCAAAAATGACCCATAGGGTCATGCTTTCAACTTTTGTGTCGGCTTCCTTGTTGTTGGGTGGCGTGGCAGAGATAGCTGCACCACAGGGGATTGCTCAAGCGGATCCTGTGGATGAGCTCATTGCATCGATGACGGATACTTCTCGGCGTGCTAATGAGAAAAACGAAGAAGTTAAGCAGTTAGAAGTTGGCTTGGAAGACGGCCAGGCCAAGCTAGGGGAGCTTAATCAGTGGGCGGCTGACCTGACTGCTCAGGCAGAGCAAGCGGCCGCTACTGAACGTGAATCGCGACAGGTAGTTAATCGCTTGGCTTTATCACGTTATCGGGGCGCGCTCACGGATCCGCTTACGAGTGCATTTGCTGCGCGAAATCCCCAGAATGCGATTGATCGTACGGCGTATTTGGCTACGTTGTCTCAGAAGGCGAATGATACGGTGGCTCGCTTGGGGGCAGTTACTAAGGATGCGGCTGATCGTCGTAATGAGGCCACAATGGCTATTGCGGAGTCTAAGTTCAAACAATCTGAGTTGGAAAAGAAGCATCGTGAGTTGCTGCAAGAACAAGAGGAACTCAAGCGAATCTCTGAGGATCTTCGTCGCCGTGTGGAATCATTGAACGCTGCCGATCGTCAGCGGTGGATTGATAAAAATGGTCCAGTTGCTTACAACTTGGATGGTGTGGCGGGCTCGCCTTCGGGGATGAGCGCGCTTGAAGCGGCTATGTCGAAGTTGGGTTCGCCCTATGGGTGGGGTTCTGCTGGGCCATCGCAGTTCGATTGCTCGGGGCTAGTGTATTGGTCTTATCAGCAGCAGGGAAAGACTCTTCCTCGAACTTCGCAGGCTCAAATGGCTGGTGGTACGCCAGTGTCGATTAATGATCTTCAGCCTGGGGATGTTGTTGGATATTTCCCCGGTGCTACGCACGTGGGTATCTATGCTGGTAATGGCATGTTGGTTCATGCTTCGGATTATGGAATTCCAGTGCAAGTTGTGCCGGTTAACTCTATGCCGATTTATGGGGCGCGTCGTTACTAGCTGTTTGCTACAGTGTTGGCGTGCCAAGGCTGTTATTAGTTACCAACGATTTTCCTCCGACTGTGGGAGGTATTCAGTCCTATTTGCGGGATTTTGTGGCTCTTTTGCCGCCTGAAGACGTTGTGGTTTTTGCGTCTACACAAGATCCGGTGGCAGCGCGGGAATTTGATAAGAGTGTTCCTTATAAGGTGGTTCGGTATTCGAGTAAGCTAATGCTGCCAACACCGCAGGTGAAAAAGCTGATGGTCGATCTGATTAAAAGTGAAGGCGTATCGACGGTTTGGTTTGGGGCTGCGGCACCGTTAGCTGTCATGGCTCCTGCTGCTAGGGCTGCGGGGGCAATTCAAATTATCTCTACCACTCATGGTCATGAGGTTGGGTGGTCGATGGTTCCAGGTGCGCGTAGTGTGTTGCGTTTTATTGGTCAACATTCCGATGTGGTGACCTACATTTCGGACTACACATTGCGAAGGTTCCGGAGGGCTTTTGGTGAGCATCCGAAATTTGTTCATTTGCCCTCGGGGGTTGATGTTGAACGCTTTTATCCTGTGGACGAAAAACAGAAGTTCGAACTGCGCGATCAATTGGGGTGGGCGGAAAAAGACAAAGTTATCGTGTGTACTTCTCGATTGGTGCCGCGTAAAGGTCAAGATACGCTTATTAAAGCGTTTCCAGAGGTTGTTCAGCGTTGTTCTGAGGCACGACTGGTGATTGTGGGGGAGGGGCGCATTGAGGGGAAGCTACGTCGATTAGCAGCGCGTGATCAAAAGGCGAGTTCTCGTATCTCTTTTGAGGGGCGGGTATCTGAGGAAAAGATGGGCATGATGCTGCGCGGCGCTGATGTGTTCGCTATGCCGTGTCGTACTCGCGGAGGTGGCCTTGATGTTGAAGGACTGGGTATTGTCTTTTTGGAGGCTCAAGCGTGTGGCATTCCGGTGATCGCAGGTGATTCGGGGGGAGCACCCGAAACTGTGACACCTGCAACCGGTGTTGTGGTTAATGGTCGAGATTCGTCGGGTGTAGCTCATGTCATCGTCGACCTTGTGCAACAACCAGCTGCGCTTATGTCGATGGGGCATGCCGGCCGTCAACATGTAGTTGACCATTGGACTTGGGAGATTATGGGTGCTCGGTTGAAGTCTTTAATTCTCTAAGTGTGATGAAATTGTGCGAGCCTAGTGGCTGCTGCGTTGTGAAGTTCTGCCGTGTCGTCGATATACTTGGAAAGCTATGGCTTGTGCCATTGTGGCGACCGCTGTTGTCTACCATTAACGAGGCGAAACAATGACGAATATGTCAGAATCTGTCACTGTCGGATTCGACATCGGTGGAACCAATATGCGAGCAGCGGCGGTGACGGATTCCGGTTTGATCATCGACTCCGTTTCGGTTCCTACCCCTAAATCTTCTGAGGCTCTGGAAAAAGGCATTATTTCTCTGGTAGCTCAATTGCGGGAAAAGCATGAGGTTTCGGCTGTAGGTCTTGCCGTTGCAGGTTTTTTGGATCCTGATTGCGAAATCGTTCGCTTTGCTCCTCATCTGCCGTGGCGTGATCGCCCAGTGCGTGCGGAATTAGAGGACGCGTTGGGACTTCCTGTTCGTCTTGAACATGATGCGAATTCTGCAGCGTGGGGAGAATACCGCTTCGGAGCGGCACGTGGTTCGCAAAACTGGGTCTTATTTGCGGTTGGCACTGGTATCGGTGCCACACTGATGCACGAGGGTGAGATCTACCGTGGTGCTTTTGGTACAGCTCCTGAGTTCGGCCACCTTACCGTTGTCCCTCAAGGTCGGCAGTGTTCTTGTGGCAAGAGTGGCTGTTTGGAACGTTATTGTTCCGGCACTGCTATTGAAGCGACAGCGCGTGAGCTTCTCGACGCCGATCGTGGCCGCGACTCGATGGTTGCTGCTGCCTATCATTCGGGCACATTGAGTGGGAAAACTGTGACCGAAGCGGCCCGCCAGGGTGATGTTTTTGCCATCGAGGTCTTTGATGATTTTGCTGAATGGATGGGCCGCGCCTTGTCTATCGTGTGTGATGTTTTAGATCCGGGACAGATCGTGATTGGTGGCGGGTTGTCCACGTCAAGCGATTTGTTCTTGGAAAAGGCTACTCAGCACATGGCACAGCAGATTGTCGGGGCTGGGTATCGCCCCCTTCCGACGGTGGTGTGTGCCGAATTGGGTGGCGATGCCGGTATGATCGGGGTATCTGATCTGGCTCGGCGTCGCGTCTAGCTTGAGTTCATCGTGTTAGCACATTCGGCTCGGAAAAATAAGGATGAAGCCATGCATAACAAATGGTATTGGACGTTTAAGCATATTTTGTGGGGGCCTATTCTTCGGGTGTACAACCGACCTGAGATTCATGGGTTGGAAAATATTCCTGATAAGGGTTCGGCAATTCTTGCTTCAAACCATCAAGCTGTTATGGATTCGTTCTATCTGCCACTGATGTCGCCACGGCAGATCACATTCCCCGCCAAGCAAGAGTACTTTACAACTCCTGGATTTGTTGGATCTTTGCAGCGTTGGTTTTTTACTGCGGTAGGGCAGGTGCCTATCGACAGGACGTCGAAAAGCGCGAGTGATGATCTCCTAAAAACGGCGCGTATGGTTCTTGACCGCGGTGATCTTTTTGGAATCTACCCAGAAGGCACTCGATCTCCTGATGGACGTATCTATCGTGGTAAGACAGGCATGGCTCGTATCGCTCTTGACACTAACGTGGCCGTGGTGCCGATTGCGATGATCGGTTCGAGAGACGCCAATCCTATTGGTACTTGGATTCCTCGTCCGCACAAAGTAGTCATCAAGGTCGGTGAGGCTATTAGTCCGCGCTCCTTTGTAAGCGATGCTGGTTATGATCCTGATTCCTATGAAGCTATGCGCTTTTTTACGGATCATGTGATGAAGGTTCTCGCGGATCTGACAGGACAGCAGTACGTCGATTTGTATGCGGCCGATGTTAAAAAGTCGCTTGCTGCGGGTAAGGGATACCCCGAAGGGGCTTAGTGTTGTGGGTGTTGGATAGTCTAGAGTCTGAGAGCTATCCAACACCTTTTGTGAATGTGAGCATCTGTGCGGTTTTTTTACGATACTGAATTTATCGAAGACGGAGAGACGATCGATCTTGTCTCGATTGGAATTGTGTGTGAGGACGGCCGTGAGTATTACGCGGTGTCGACTGACGCAGATCATTCACGTGCGAACAAATGGGTCCGCGATAATGTGTTAGATAAGATGCCTAATCCGTCGAGTACGTTGTGGAAAAGTAATGCGACAATTCGGCAGGAAGTCTATGAGTTTTTGACTTCCACACCTGGTAACACTGAGTTGTGGGCATGGGTGGGGGCATATGACCATGTGGTTTTGGCTCAGTTGTGGGGGGATATGCGTGGGTTGCCCAAGGAGCTGCCCCGATATACGCATGAGTTGAAACAGTACTGGGAGATGGCCGGTCGTCCGCGCTTACCTAAGTTGCCGGAGGGAAATCACGACGCGCTTGTCGACGCTCGCCATAATCTGCAAAAGTTCAAGATTTGTGCCGAATCATTGCCGTTGAACAAACGTAATGTAGTCAACAGATAAAATGTCCATATGGGGGAATCTTTTTCCCGTCACATGGGAAAATTTGGCTTTGTAGTGAATCTATCCATAGCCGAGACGCTACTTCTTCCTGTTCCGTGCTAAACATAAAGATGTGAGTTGGACAGTAGATATCCCTAAAGAAGCCCTGCCTGATCTTCCACCATTGCCGGATGGACTTCAGCAGCAGTTTGAAAACGTTATTGCTCGCGATGCGAAGCAGCAGCCCAATTGGGATAAAGCAACTGCCGAGACTGTGCGTAAGATTCTTGAATCTGTACCGCCAATCGTCGTTGCTCCAGAGGTACGCGAGCTCAAGCAACACCTAGCTGATGTAGCAAACGGTAGGGCGTTTTTGCTTCAGGGCGGCGACTGTGCTGAGACTTTTGAGTCCAACACTGAACCACATATTCGCGCCAATATCAAGACACTTCTGCAAATGGCAGTCGTTCTAACATATGGTGCTTCCACCCCAGTCGTTAAAATGGCTCGTATTGCCGGCCAGTATGCAAAGCCGCGATCATCTGACTTAGACGCTAACGGCTTGCCTAATTACCGTGGCGATATCGTTAACGGTGTGGAGGCGACAGAAGAAGCGCGCCGACACGATCCAGCTCGCATGATTCGCGCTTACGCAAACTCTTCTGCAGCCTCCAACCTGGTTCGTGCATTGGCTAGCTCAGGTACTGCAGATCTGCATCGTCTCACGGGATGGAATCGAGAATTTGTAGCCAGCTCCCCAGCCGGAGCACGCTACGAGGCATTGGCTCAAGAAATTGAACGTGGCCTGCGCTTCATGAGTGCATGCGGCGTTAATGACCATACCTTGCATTCGGCGGATATTTTCTGCTCTCACGAGGCACTTGTGGTGGATTATGAGCGTGCGATGCTACGTCTGGCTGAAGACGAAGAAGGAAACGTAGAACTGTACGATTTGTCGGCGCACCAGCTGTGGATCGGTGAGCGTACTCGTGGACTCGATGATTTCCATGTGAATTTCGCGGCCATGATCGCCAATCCCATCGGCATCAAAATTGGTCCTACAGCTACTCCTGAAGAAGTTGTCGCTTACGCTAACAAATTGGATCCGAATTTCGTACCAGGCCGTTTGACGATTGTGGCTCGTATGGGTCACGACAAAGTTCGTGACGTGCTACCTGGCATTGTCAAAGCGGTGGAGGAATCCGGACACAAAGTGATTTGGCAGTCTGATCCTATGCACGGCAACACCTTTACTTCCTCAAATGGCTACAAGACTCGACACTTCGACAAGGTCATTGATGAGGTACAAGGCTTCTTCGAAGTACACCGCGCCTTGGGTACTCATCCAGGTGGTATCCACATAGAGTTCACCGGTGAAAATGTCACAGAGTGCCTTGGTGGTGCCGAAGATATTACTGACGTTGATCTGCCAGGTCGCTACGAGTCGGCATGCGATCCACGTCTGAACACCCAGCAGTCCTTGGAGCTGTCGTTCTTGGTTGCCGAGATGCTGCGTAACTAACGCATATAAAATAATGGGCCCGAAGCACACCGTCGCTTCGGGCCCATTAGCGTTTCATTGAAGCCTTCTAAGAGCTCAGGGTTTTGAGTTTGATGGTAGCTCCTGGTTCAGCGCGTCCACCGGCAGGAGTCTGCCAATACACTCGTGCAGAAGACTTGCTCGTCCCGCTTGTGGTCACGCTAAAGCCTGCTGCCTCTAGTTCGCGTTTAGCCTCAGCGTAGCGTTTACCTACAACAGAAGGCACTTCGACTCTGCCCGCAAGAATCAACGAGACTTTGGTATGTGCAGGATCGATGAGATTACCAGAGCTTGGTGTAATCGATGTGACCTCGTCTGCAGAATTGCCTACTTCATTATCGGAACGAGAAATCGACTCCACGGTAATACCTGCATCAGCAAGAGCGCTGATGGCAGCATGGCGCGATTTTCCACGAACATCAGGTATTTCTACAGAGGTAGAAACTTTAAGAGTTACTGAGCTGCCGCGGGGGAGAGTTGTGCCTGCTGCGGGGTCGGTACCGATTGCGTCACCGCCAGGGATGGTGTCACTAAATTCTTTGGCGATGGTGACGTCGAATCCTAGTTTTTCCAGCTCGTTTCGCGCTTGATCAACGGGACGTTCAGAAACATTGGGGATGGTCACAGGCGCTGGACCTTGGGAAAGTGCAACTGATACGGCACTGCCGACTGCGACTTCGTTGCCCGAACCTGGTACAACACGGGCGATTTTTCCTTCGGGCACGGAATCAGAAAATTCGGGGGCGCTTTCGCGGTACTCAAGTGTGCGCTCTTCGAGCAGGCGACGGTACTCGGAAGCTGAACGACTTTGAGGAACATCGGGAACGGTCGGGCGTCCTTGGGATACCAGCAACGTGATGTCGTCACCTTTCACAGCACGTTGGCCCTGGTCTGGTTTCGTGCCAGCGATGGCATTTTTAGGAACGTCGTCGCTATATACAGGCTCGGTGACTGCGCCAAAGCCGGATTCCTCGGTAACGGCTACGGCTTGTACTTGGTCGAGGCCAAGAACCTGGGGGACTTCACCGTAGCGTCCAGAACCAAACCACCATGCGCCAAGGGCTACCGCAGTGGCTAGGGTAATGACAGCTATGAGCCACAAAACAAAACTGATTTTGGAGCGATTGGTGACGGGCTCATGCGTTGCAGCTGGGGCATGTTGTGGTGCTACTGGTTCAGGAGAATAGTCTGGTTTTCGTTGTGCAACAGGCCCGACGGGGGTAGCAGGCTGTGGCGTAATTGGCTGGAAGGCACGAGTATGAGTGCTGGCGTCTTCGATAGGGAACAGGCCTTCAGTTTCTCTCGGCAGGTCCGTAGTCATGAGGTCGGACGTTGTGAAATGGCCAGTGAGATGTTCATTGGAACGATAAGCTGCAGCATTGGCAGGTACTGGCACTCTGAATTCTGGGAGACGTAGTTCTTGAGCTACGTCGTCTAGCGCATTGAGAAACTCTGCTGCATCGGCGAAGCGTTCTTCGGGGCGTAGCGCTGTAGCAGAAGCAACGAGGGCGTCGATAAGCGGTGGAATTCCTGCGATCATGGATGAAGGTGCTGGCACTGCACTATCGAGACGCGCGTAAGCATGCGCAATTTGATTGTCGCCGCTAAACGGAGTGGTGCCGGTGAGTAACTCGAACATCACGATGCCGGCGGAGTACACATCGCTTTCGGGGCCGATGTCATCGCCAGAAACTTGCTCAGGGGAGAGATAAGACACCGTGCCGACGATTTGATTGGAAGTCGCTTGGCTAGCCGACGCCGCCCGCACCAAACCAAAGTCCGCCAACTTCACCTGATGATCGGCGTTGATTAGCACATTGTCGGGTTTGATATCGCGATGAACCATGCCCGCCGAGTGGGCTACGGACAAACCAGTCAGAACCGAACGCATGACGGCGACCGCTGCATGAGGAGGCATAGGCCCGCGTTCGGCCAAAAGCTCGCGCAAAGTGCCGCCGGTGATCAGCTCCATAATGAGGAAGATGTTGTCGCCATCGGAAGAAAAGTCATAGACTCCCACCAAACATGGGTGACTCAACTGGGCCATGGAGCGAGCTTCCCTACGGAAGCGGTCTTTGAAAATCGGGTCGTCCAGATAACGCTGATCCATTACCTTCGCAGCGACAAGCCGACCCAAGCGGGTATCCACACACCGGTAGACCGTTGACATCCCACCCCTAGCAATAGGAGCCTCGATGCGATAACGGTTTTCTAGCACGTCGCCGATTTTCAGATCTGCCATAGCACATAGTATGGCTGACTGAGGTGGTGATTCGCTAACTCAGGGGGCCTCATTGCGAGGGAAAACAACACTATTGGCCAGATTCACGATAGATTAGGCAGGGTGAGTAACAATATTGTTCCAAGTTCTGTCCTCCTTGCCGGAGAAAACCTTCTTACCGTTCCGGATTACGCTGAGCGCATTGGCCAGCCAGTCACTCGAGTTTTCGACCAGATTGGTGAGCACAAGCTGATCTGTGTCCTGGATAACGGCATTAAAAAAATTCCGGAAGCATTCCTTTCCGAAAAGGGCACAACGAACAAATTCGTCCCTGGCGTTATCGCTTTGCTTTCCGATGGTGGATATACCGACCAAGAAATCTTCGAGTTCCTCTTTACTGAAGACGAAAGCCTCCCAGGTCGGCCTATCGACGCCATCCATGGGCACCTAGCTCGCGAAGTCATGCGACGCGCCCAAGCAATGGGCTTCTAATTACTGCACTGATTCGGCCGTGGAATGGGATGACGTTGTGCTTGCATTAAAAATAGAACGCGTCATCCACCACGCTGCCACAGTTGTAGCAAGCATCCATACAGGATTGTAGAGCTGATGATTGCCACTGCCCGTAAAAGCAAAAGCAACGATTATCGATGCCATCACTGTTAGCTTCTGTAACCACACAGGCGGTGTAAACGTTCCGATCAGCGAGACGACGCTCGTGTAGTACCACGGCAGTGTCACCGCATTAAAGAAAAACGCCACCATATATCCAGCAGCCGTGCCTTGGACAGCTGCGCGTTCCGACTTACGGAAATACCACCAGCAGCCGATAAC
This sequence comes from Corynebacterium diphtheriae, assembly GCF_001457455.1. NCBI lineage: Bacteria > Bacillati > Actinomycetota > Actinomycetes > Mycobacteriales > Corynebacteriaceae > Corynebacterium > Corynebacterium diphtheriae. Next base: position 1,640,710 of record NZ_LN831026.1, on the reverse strand, counting down.
GCCTAGTCCCATGAAGACCATGGAGATCTTGCGGATAACTGCGACGACGGCATTGAACGGGAACGGGTCGAGCCACAAAGAACCCACACCTGAAATCAGCGTTGCTACCAGGGAAGGGAAGGCCAGCGGGTTAATCACCTTAGTGTTACCACTAAGAGCTGCGATCCATCCCGATGATGCTCCCGATGCCCATGTAATGAGTGCAACGATGGCGATTGTTTCTACTGCTCCCACAAGAGCAAAAATCATAAATCGCACAATGCGGGAACGCAGCGTAGGTCCTGCTTGTGCCACAGCAATCCAAACGACAAAAGGAAGTGCAAAAGCAGCAGTTGCTTTCAGCGCCATGCCTACAGCAATTACAGCGATGCCAGCGAAGATCCACGCAGGAGAACGTCGTAACGCAAAAACAAAGCCAATACTGACCAGTCCTACCATGAGTGCCTCGTTGTGCATGCCACCAATCAAATGAAACACCATTACAGGATTAGCCACGCCGAGCCACAGAGCGAACGTCGGATTTCCGCCAATAGCTGCGGCAATCTTAGGTATAGACCATACGATCGCTCCAAAACCTACAAGCGAAACGAGCTTAAATAACAACACACCAATCGAAATGTGGTTGCCGGTAACCGTGGTGATCCATTCTCCCAACCACAGGTGCAAAGGGCCGTAAGGGGTCGTCGTATTACGCCAATCATGAGATACCTCGTACAAAATAGGGCTGGGATTGACCGCAGCTCCCTGCGTATAGGCATCAAAACCATCACGTAATAAAGTTCCCTGAATCAAATAGGAGTAAACATCACGAGACATAATTGGGGCCGCGAACAACAAAGGAGTAATCCACAACCAAATACAGTGTGTGACATACCTGAGGGAAACCGCTGATTGCATGACGCGGCGGCCCAAAAGATACCACGCAATAATGTACAGAGCTGTTCCGATCCATAACGTGATATTGGAAAAACCAGCACCGTGGCCATAAGCCAGAAACTCGACGTGCAAAGACTCGAGCAACCCGCCGCGATTTCGAATGGCACCGCCGCCAAAAGAACCCAAAGCTATCAGAATTGATGCGAAGATTCCTACGCCCACTGGCGATAATGTTGAGCTAGTACGCAGAAGTTTCTGCAAAAAATCCATAGGTGTGTGATCTCCGGGGAATTAGAAGCTTCTCGACGTAGCCTTGATAGCTAGGTGTTTTAGAAAATCTTGGGCCTCTGCATCAATAACATCATTGCTAATGTGCGCAAGGCCAGAAGTTCGCAAGGTTGCGATGCGCTCTTCCACCGCATCGGCGGCACCAGAGGAGCGAATAATCGAAGCCAATTGTGCAATATCTTCGGCCCCCGACACTGCACCTAAGTCACGACGAATCATTTCCGCCTCGTGGATCGAGCCCGCAGACTCCAAGATTTCTAATGCTTTGGCCACCAATACCGTGCGCTTTCCTTCACGCAAGTCATCGCCAGCTGGCTTACCCGTAACACTTGGGTCACCAAATACACCTAAAAGATCGTCGCGAAGCTGGAACGCCAAGCCGATATCACGGCCATAATTTCGTAGACAATGAACTGTCTGGTCATCAGCGCCCGCCAACGCCGCACCAATGTGAAGAGGGCGCTCAATCGTATAGGCGGCAGTTTTAAAACGATTGACGGTTTCCGCTAGTTCGATGCTCTCGCTACCAGTGGATTCAATGTAAATATCAAGAAGTTGTCCGCCAATAACTTCAGTGCGCATGCCACGCCACGCATTCGAAGCACGACGAATTGCAGCATCACTAAGCCCAGAGTTATGGAACATATCATCTGCCCACACCATCGCAAGATCGCCAACCAAAATTGCGATCGACTCGCCAAAACGTGCGGAATCGCCCAAGCGATGGGATTCTGCATGGGTGCGTTCTGCAACACGGTGCACAGTCGGATTACCACGCCTCGTATCGGAAGCGTCGATAATGTCGTCGTGGATAAGCGCACACGCTTGGATCAGTTCCAGAGAGCCAATTGCTGTGAGTACCGCGCCGGGATCTTCCGTCTTATTAGTTAATCCGCCACTAGCAACAAAACCCGCCCACGCATACGTAGGACGAATCCGTTTTCCACCGCCAAGGACATATTCGACCAGCAGCTCAACCGCATTGCTCACTGGAACACCAATCTTGGCTACCTTGCGTTTACGGCCTTCGAAAAACTCCGCGAGTATTTCTTCTACTGCTGCTGGGACCTCCGAAAACGAAGGCAGTGAGTGATGGCATGCAGAGATACCGGCGGGGTGCGTAGACAACTGGTTCACATTCCTTAAAAACTGTAAATTCGGTGTAGACTTTAAACCCATATTAGAGGGTGGGGGCGCAGCTAAGCCAAGAGCTAAGAAAACTAGGGGACATAGTGGTATCGACGCTGTTCAATAACGGCAACCTACAGTAAAAAATGAATAAAATTCCTCAAGGTGGCAATATTCTTCAATTTTTCCCATAAAATACGCCCGTATGTCTGCACAACCGCTACCTGCTGCGTATCAGCGCACAATCACCGATGTCATTTCCATGCCAACACCGGGCCAGGTTCCGTTTTCTGTAGAGTTTATGCCGCCACGAGATGAGGCAGCAGAAGAGCGACTCTGGAAAGCTGCCGAAGCATTTCACGACTTAGGAGCCTCTTTTGTCTCCGTTACTTATGGTGCAGGCGGATCTAGCCGCGAGCGCACAATGCGTGTCGCGCACAAGCTTTCTCGTCATCCGTTGACCACGCTCGTTCATCTCACGCTTGTGGAACACACCCAAGAAGAATTAGAAGAAATTCTGTGCACTTATGCGTCCCACGGGTTGTCTAACTTACTTGCCTTGCGAGGCGATCCCCCTGGCACTGACCCGATGGCTCCGTGGGTCCCTACCGCAGGCGGCCTAGATTATGCCAAAGATTTGATCGACCTCGTGCGCAAGACTGAGCAGACCTCACACTTTCAGGTAGGAATTGCTAGTTTCCCAGAAGGGCACTACCGAGCGCCTAGCATTGAGGCGGATACGCAATTTACATTGGAAAAGCTGCGAGCTGGCGCAGAGTTTTCGATTACCCAGATGTTTTTTGATGTCGATCACTATTTACGACTGCGAGATCGCTTGGTTAAGGCGGATCCCGAACATGGATCAAAGCCGATCATCCCAGGACTTATGCCCATTACCAGCTTGAGGTCGGTTCGTAGGCAGATGGAATTAGCAGGTGCCACCTTGCCTAAGGCTTTAGAAAAACGGCTTCTCGACGCAGCGCGCGGCGATGAGGAAGCTCATCGCGGCGATATTCGCAAAGTAGGAATCGAAGTCACTACTGAGATGGCACAGCGTCTTATTTCTGAAGGGATCCCAGACATCCATTTCATGACCATGAATTATGTTCGAGCGACCCAAGAAGTACTCCATAATCTCGGCATGGCGCCCGCGTGGGGAACACAGCAAGGCCACGACGCTATTCGCTAATTGCGATGGGCTTTCCGCTGTAGAACGGCGAAGGGGCGACGATCTCCTTCAAACATAAAATTCCGAAGGAGGTCGTCAAAACCACAAGAGCGGTAGAGGTGAAACGCAGCATTTTTTTCGTCAGGTACTTCAGGGGTAGATAGCAGTATTAGCTCATGGCCGCAGTGCTTGATGAGTGCATGGAGTAAGCTTCGGCCGATTCCTTGTCCTTGCGCACGGGGAGATACATGTAATTCTGCAAGCTCGAAATATGGCCTAGCAACAGGGGGACATTTTTGTTCAGCCAAACCACGGTGGATTTGTCGATCCCACCAGTGTTCGGATCGGCCAGTGAAGCCATAACCGATTCCTACGATGCCTTCACCAATTGCTGCAGGATTGTCAGAAGAATCATCAATGGCACACACGGCGACGAAGCCTTGTTCGGTAATGGCATTGCGCCATACTCGAATTCGTGCTGGAGCAATTGTCGGTGAATAACCCATTGCCTCGATATAGAGTCGTACGAAATCAGGGCAATGGTAGCTAAAGGCTGGTCCAGGAACTCGAACGATAGTGATGGCCACGTACACCATCAAACCACACCATTTAGGGGACTGTAGGGATGTTGATTATGTATCTTTTCGGTTTCGCAAGATTTGGTAGCGTTGGATATTTTTACCACCAATTTCGAACAAACGTTCCATGATGGTGGTAGGATGAGCTTTAGATGTTGGAACTGTTTTCTATGGTCGACACAAAGCTTCAAGATGGAAGGGGATATGGTCATGTCGGTCATTATTTCTGCAACAACACGGTTTGCCGGTAAAAGTGGCAAGGGGCATGACTTTTTAGCTAAGGCTGAATTGATGCTCAATGAATCGCGGAAGTGGGAGGCGCAAGGAGATAACGCCTCCGCGTTGGAGTATGCGTACAGGGCGGGGCTGCGTGCCGCGGGGGCGATGGTCGCGTGCAGTCGAATCGCTTCTCGGAAGCGTAAGTCATCTAATGTATGGGATCAGCTTCGGATGATTGGCCCAGAAGGTATTCAATGGGCCGATCGATTTCAAAAGTTTTCGCGCACTCGTTCTCGTGTGGTTAATGGTATAGATCCAGGGGTTTCTGTTGAGGTAGTGCATCGCTTACAGCTCCTCGTAGATGAGTTCATTGATTATCTTTTGACAGGTGAATATCCAGGGCAAGAGGCTGCCTGACCATCTAGGGGTGTTTCGATTCTTGGTTTCTTACCTCGTGGGGAACTTACCTACTAGAGTGAGCGTTAGTACCTAGTAAAGCGGTTTATTTTTACTTGTAACCAAGACTTGGAGGTCACGGTGGCGCTTTCTGATCATGAGCTGCGTGCGCTCAGGGAGATTGAACGATCTCTTTTGGCTGAGGATCCCAAATTTGGCGCCTCTGTTAATGGGGTAGGAGTTAATGGCGGTCTAGGCATCGGAGTTTTGCGCTCTGTGTCCATTATGGTGTTGGGCCTCGTTATGCTGGTTGGTGGAGTGGCTCTTAGTCAGCACACTCTCTGGTTTATTGTATTGGCGATCACAGGATTTATCGTGATGCTAGCGGGAGGTATCTGGTTTGTTCGTGGTTCTAGGGGTGGAGGAGAATTATCTGTTTCGGCTCCGCGAGGATCTAAGAACATGTCGCAGAAAACTAAAGGCGGAATCGCCGACCGGATGGAAGAGAACTTCCGTAAGCGTTTTGAAGGATAAATTCATCGGGTAGCGCGCACCACTCGGGTGCCATCACTGAAAAAGTGATGGCACCCGAGTTTTTTTATGGGGGGTGTTCCTATATAGGTTGTCAACCTCGCGGGTGGAGAAATCGGGGGCGGATTCTCTCTGTGGGGTTGTGTGGACGGGTTTGTTTTCGGGCATGACAGCTAGCCGACTGGGATTTTACCCGGTCGGCTAGCTTTACTCTTAGTGTCTAGGCTGCTAGGTCTTCCTGTGATGGTGCGGGATCGTGGTAGTGCTCGTGGTTGCGCATCATGGCGTAGAGGACGTTGAGTCGTCTGCGGGCTAGTGCTACTACTGCGGCGTTGTGCCTTTTGCCTTCACGGCGCTTTCGTTCATAGAATTGCCGGGAACGCTCGTGGAATCTGATGGATGCAAAAGATGATTGCCATAGGGCGTTCTTTAATTTTTTATTGCCGGCTCGGTTCAGTGAGTTCGACATGATTGAGGTTCCGGACTGATTCGTTCGGGGCGATAAGCCAGCGTAGGAGGCTAGGTGCCCAGCTGACGGAAAGTCGGACATATCGCCCGCGGTCATGAGAATTTGGGCAGCTGTCTTTGGCCCGATTCCCGGCATGGATAGCAGGAATTGGGTGTGGGGGATGTCGTTGATGAGCTCGATGACTTCCTTTTCGATTTGTTGGCGGTGCTCGAGCTTTAAAAGTGCGTCCTTCGCCGACATTGCTACGCCCATTTCGGCATAGTGTGCACCTGCAATAGTGACTGTTTGCTCAGAGATGGCAGCGAATATGGCATCGAGGACAGGTTCGGGATTTCGTGCCTTATATCGTCGAGCAAAGGCGGCTGCCTTGGCCTTACCTAAGCGCTTTATTTTGGTGGGCCCGCCGTAGCGTGCAAGTAGGTGCAGAACCCACTTGCGGTGGATTATCTGGCCGCGAAGGGCTTGTTCGAATTGCGGGTAACAGCCAACTAATGCACTTCGAATCTGATTGATGAGCCTGGTGTAGGAGCGCGCTAAGTCTTCGTCGATGCCGTTGAGGACTTTCAACTGGAGGAAGGCTTCTTCGACGCGGTCGACACTGCGGAGGGATTCCGGAAGGTTCTTTGCAGCGTGGGCGATGATATATGCATCCCGGATATCAGTTTTGGCATTACCAGCGTGGATGCGTGAGAGTTGACGCATAGCCAAACCTGGAAGGTAGCGCACGTCGATTCCGATATCTTGGGCAACTGCGACAGTTAGTCGCCCAATGTTATTGGGCTGGTCCACGACGACAAGGACCTTGTGGTCGTATGCGCTGAACGCTGAAAACAGTGCGCGCAGGGATTGTTCATTTTGATTGATGCGCTTAGATAGCACCTGGGTGCCGTCGATATCTAAGACGCAAGCGTGGTGAAAGTATTTGCAGGCGTCCATGCCGATGACATAGTCGTAGGTCATGTCTGACCTCCTAGCGAATTGAATGAGTATGGGACTTATTTCATCGCTGGTGGTCGGACATACTTCACGCTGGCATCCACATTACTTTGAGACCTCGCACATTGTGTGCGGGTCAGGTTCCTATTAGCAGTTTGGAGTATGTCACTGCCTTCGGCGGCATCACCCCCCCGGATCATTTTCTTAACAGGGACGAAAATAAGCCATACCGAAGCCAGCGACTAGTTCCGCTGCCACAAGGCAGAAGGAACGCAGATAAACATAGCCTGCCCCAGCATGGGGCTAGGAGTACGAATCCTGGGCTCCTTTAAGCGGAACTGCCAACAACGTAATGGGAGGTTCCCCAAAATCTCCCCACTTTTCCCCACATCTACTTTTTAAGAGGCTATCAATGTGTTTGTTGGGGGCTAAGTTATTGATGTTTTGGGTGTTTCTTGGGGTGTGAGGGGGTGTATTTTGGCATAGTTCAATATTTTTTTGGAAGTTTAGGGAGCGTTCCCCATCGTAAAACCTGCAGGTAGTGGAAGTTTTGGTTTGGTAGATTGTTGAGGAATTACAAAATGGTGGTGTAGAAAGTGGGGGAAAGTGGGGTAGAGTGGGCTGCAGTGAAGCGGTGTGGTGTGTTTTAGCTCATGCCGTGATGCGAGGTCGGGTTTTCTTTTTAACCAAAAGGTACTTGGCCGAAAAGGTTCATAACGCGAAGTTTTATCGAACTTTGTGGTGTGAACCGTAGATGGAAAACAGAATTAAATACCACTGCTGATTAACGACGCGGATGGCATGGAGCTGCAAAAGGGAGGTGGCCGTATCCCATGTTTTTGGGTACCTACACCCCCAAGCTTGATGACAAAGGTCGTCTCACTCTTCCAGCGAAATTTCGTGAGGAATTAGCTGGAGGGTTAATGGTTACGAAGGGTCAAGATCATTCGTTAGCTGTATACCCTCGCGAAGAGTTTGCTGCACGGGCTCGGAAAGCTGCTGCTGTGTCAAGGACTAATCCTGAGGCACGAGCCTTTATTCGTAATCTCGCGGCGAGTGCAGACGAACAGCGTCCCGATGGGCAAGGAAGAATCACTCTTTCTGCCGCGCATCGTACGTACGCAGGCTTGTCTAAAGAGTGTGTGGTGATTGGTTCTGTGGACTTTCTAGAGATTTGGGATGCGGCTGCTTGGGCTGCATACCAAGAGGAAACAGAGGCTGCTTTCTCTTCTGCGGAAGGTGAGTTCCTCGGTGATTTCCTTTAAGTCAGTGTGAGTATGCGGAGTATACGCATGAACTCTGACTGGACGCCGTGCTCTGGTGTACTTCCCCGATATCAGAGCATGGAGCGTACCAGTCAGGGCTCTGTGTAGACCCCGCCTTTACTACCTAAAGACCCAACAACATGTGTCTCAGGGCATGTGAATAAGCTCGAGAAAGGGGATAAATGACTCACGGTGAGCCGCAAGAGTTTTCGTTCGATGTTGAGGAAAACCATGGTCACGTCCCAGTTCTTCGAGCCAGAATGGCTGAGCTGATTGCGCCTAAGGTTACAGCGATGGGGTCAGATGCTGTCATTATTGATGGCACTCTTGGCGCTGGTGGGCACAGCAAGTATTTTCTTGAAAGCTTCCCAGAAGCTCGAGTTATAGGCCTCGATCGTGATACTAACTCTTTAGCTTCGGCGCGCGAACGACTAAAAGAATTTGGAGATCGATTCCTCGGTATTCACACCCGTTTCGATCGATTTGCCCCGAAATTAGAGGAACTGGCTCAATCTGGAAACCCCATTGCAGCTACTGCATTGGAGCAAGGTATCAGCGGTGCACTTTTCGACCTCGGGGTTTCATCAATGCAGCTTGATCAAGCAGAGCGAGGATTTGCCTACCGTGTTGATGCGCCACTAGACATGCGCATGGATAACACGATCGGGATCACTGCAGCTGATGTGCTGAATACCTATAGCCATGGCGAGCTAGCGCGAATCCTTAAAACCTATGGTGACGAGCGTTTCGCAGGAAAAATTGCAAGTGCAATAGTCCGAGAGCGTGAAAAAGAACCATTTGACACTTCGGCTCGGCTAGTTGAGCTGCTTTATGCGACGATTCCTGCAGCTACGCGTCGTACCGGTGGTCATCCAGCCAAGCGAACATTCCAAGCGCTTCGGATCGAGGTCAACCGAGAATTGGAATCTCTAGAGAAAGTACTTCCTGAGATTACGCAGCGTTTGGCTACAGGTGGACGAGCAGTGTTCATGTCGTACCAGTCGTTGGAAGACAAAATTGTCAAACGTTACTTCGTAGACATTTCTACTTCGAAAACGCCGCCAGGGCTTCCCATGGAGCTACCGGAATATGCGCCCAAATTCAAAGTAGTGACCCGTGGTGCAGAAAAAGCTACTGACGCGGAAATCGAGGAAAATCCTCGCGCTGCATCAGTAAGAGTTCGAGCAATCGAAGCTCTGTAGAGAAATCAAAAACGCAATGACACAAACAAACGCAGTAGTTTTGGGGTGACCTAGAGATGACCATGACCGACCGTGCGCGTAGGGAGGCCAGCCACCGTTCTCGAGATCTGAGTACGGGGTCGACAACCGGAACTCAGACGTTAACCTACAATCGCTCTGGTTCTCGAGCCGGCTACAATGCGCAGCGAGTAGAAGAACGCCCGCTTCGTTCTCGTAGTTTTAGAAACACCGCTGGTTCTCGTCAGGTGTTCTCGCATCGAGGACGTCGTAACGAAGCTCCCCGAGCTGCAGTAGCGCCCGCGAATGTTAGAAGGGTAGTGGGAATCATCGTGATGCTGGTTTCAAGTGTTGCGGTTTCACTGTACCTTTCGGGAATCTCAACGGAACAAACCTTTGCGATGACGCAGCTGCGTGCAAACGAAAACACGTTGTCTAACCAGATTGAGACGCTTAATCGGGACGTCGAAAATGCTTCCTCGACTGCCAACATCGCGCGACGCGCTCAAGATATGGGATTAGTTGTACCGGATCAGGCGGGAATTTTACTTCCACAGCCTGAGGGCGAAGTGATAGTTCAAAGAGAACCGGGCGAGAAAACTCACCCAGTTGTTGACGTCAATGGTGATCGCATTGCGCCTAAGGGTGCATCGAGTGATCCCAATAAAACCAGTGAAGTTGCCGGAAATCTCAACGCAGTCCCGCCGGTTGGTAATGGCGCACCCGCTGCTAACGGTGGAGCTGGGGTAGCCTCGAACGGAGTCAATACGGGCGCAAATGAATCTGCGAACGGTTCAGTCGTTGCACCGTACGCACCGACTGTTCATCGTTAAGCCAACCAATTTAGTGAGGCGGATCTAGGAGTGAATTCGAGCAACCCTGATCGATTCCACGGTAGACCTTCGTGGTCGAGTCGGGACCATTCGCATCGGTTCTCCACGACTCTAGGTGCGAAAAATCAGGATCTGAAAATTAAGCGCGAGGTCAATGCCCGGCAGCGTAGTACTCAAGACTCCGTAGTATCGCATCATCGATTTAGAGTTTTTCGTTTACTAGTTGTGCTGGTAGCGGCCATACTTATCGCGCGCCTTGGTTGGGTACAACTCGTTTGGGGACCGGATCTTTCAGAAAAAGCATCTGCACAGCGCACTCGAGTATTTGTCGATGCTGCACGTCGTGGCGAGATTTATGACAACACGGGCCAATTGTTGGCATATACAATGCAAGCTCGATCGCTGACGGCGTCGCCAAAGCAATTGCGCAAAGAGCTTGAATACACTGCCAAGATCGAGCTGCAGGACGAAAAAGAGTATTCCAGTTGGGATGAAAATCAGAGGAAGAAAAAGATTGAAGACAAGGTAGATAGCTACCTAGAAGAGTATTCAAACGAAATTCCGAAGATCATCAAAGACTCGGAAGCATCTGCTAACGACATCAAGTCAAAAGATATTCTGAAAAAACTAAAAGCTGATACTAGCTATGAGGTTTTAGTACGAAACGTTGACCCAGATGTTGCCGAAAATATTGCGCAGAAATTTCATGGTATCGCTGCCGATCTCCAACAGATCCGTCAGTACCCGAATGGTGCTGTCGCGGAAAACGTGATTGGCAAGATTAGTCAAGATGGACAAGGCCAGTTTGGTTTCGAGTCATCGAATAATTCTGTGCTTTCGGGGATTGACGGACGCAAAACTCTTGATGTCGCTGCGAGTGGAGAAGTAATCCCAGGTTCGCTACGCGATGAAGTCCCCGCAACTAACGGGGCCAATGTCACTTTGACGTTAGACCTAGACATGCAGACCTATGTGCAGCAGCAATTGGAACAAGCAGTGTCCAATTCCGGTGCCCAAAGTGCCTCTGCAGTAGTGCTAGATGTGAAAACCGGAAAAGTTCTTACCATGGCAAATTCCGGAACGATCAACCCAAATGGTGATATTGAAAAGCAGCTCAAAGACAATAAGTCTTTTGAAAACACCACCATTTCTTCACCATTTGAGCCTGGGTCTGTTGCCAAGATCATTACCGCTGCGGGAGTTATTGAAGACGGCAAATCAACCCCAGATGAAGTTTTGCAAGTACCTGGCAGCATCGAGATGTCGGGCGTAAACGTGCGGGACGCGTGGGAGCATGGAACAGTTGGGTATACCACAACTGGCATCTTCGGTAAGTCCTCGAACGTCGGTACTCTTATGCTCGCGCAGCGATTAGGAGAGCAACGATTTAACGATCTTCTTCATCGCTTTGGAATCGGACAAAATACAGGTATCGAACTTCCCGTAGAGTCACAGGGCCTCCTACCCGACATTTCCCAGTGGTCTGGCGGAACCTTTGCAAACCTCCCTATTGGACAGGGCATGTCTGTGACGCTGCTCCAAATGGCAGGTATTTACCAAGCTTTGGCCAATGATGGGCAGCGAATCGAACCACGCATTATTGAAAAAGTAGTGGATTCCTCTGGAAACGAAGTCGAACAACAGCCGCCTGCAGAAACCCGAGTCGTGTCTGCTCAAACCGCGCGTACTGTTGTTGATATGTTCCGTGGTGTAGTGCAAAAAGATCCCACTGGAATCAATAGTGGTACTGGCGCAGGTGCAGCTGTTGATGGCTATCAAGTCAGTGGTAAAACCGGCACTGCTCAGCAAGTAGATCCCAACACGGGTGCTTATTCGAATTCGAATTACTGGATTACTTTTGCGGGAATTGCCCCAGCGGATAATCCGCGATTTGTAGTAGCGCTTATGCTCGACAAGCCTCATCGCGGTGTCCATGGCGAAGGAGGTCAATCGGCTGCGCCATTGTTCCACGATATCGCATCGTGGATCCTTGATCGTGATAATGTTCCACTTTCGCCACCAATGGAGGGACAACTTGTGTTGCAGGCTCAATAACCAGAGAAGATGCAACGTCGTTCAGCTTTTTAACACACAACCTCGTGTTCACTTTGGAATTAAAGCTCCTGCCTATCCTCGGCGAGAGCGTGTAGAAAGGGGCCGTTTTGCCTACTCAATCTCCGCATTCATGTACTCTCGAACGTCTTACTGAACTTGCTGGTGGACGTCTAGTGGGAGAAACTACAGCGGGTGCAACAGAGATTTCGGCGATTGGACTGGATTCATCGCAGCTACCAGCCGACGCAATCTTTGCTGCACTTCCAGGCACCAAAACTCATGGAGCTCACTACGCTAGCCAAGGGAAAGCAGCGGCAGCACTAGCTGTATTAAGCGATCACGAGGGAACCCAAATACTTGTGGATTCCGGTGAGAAACGTCCCATTATCGAGGTAGATGATGTTCGCAGAGTCCTAGGAATACTCAGTGCGGAGATTTATGGGCACCCTTCTCACGAAATGACCATCATTGGTGTGACCGGAACCAGCGGTAAAACCACGACGAGTTATATCCTTGAGCGCGGTTTGATGGCAGCCGGCTTACACGTCGGGTTGATCGGCACTACTGGAACTCGTATCAATGGACGAAAAGTCCCTACTAAATTGACAACCCCTGAAGCTCCCACGCTGCAGCAGCTATTTAGTCAAATGAAGGCAGAAGGCGTAAGCCACGTGGTGATGGAAGTATCTAGCCATGCGCTGGCGTTGGGGCGTGTAACAGGGACGCGGTTTAGTGCAGCTGGCTTTACCAACCTGTCACAGGATCACCTTGATTTTCATCCTACGATGCAAGAGTATTTCGAGGCTAAAGCGCTGTTCTTTGACCCAGCTTCGCCGATACACGCTGAAAAGTCTGTTGTGTGCGTAAACGATCTCTGGGGCAAAAACATGGCTGAGCGTGCTGGAGCAGACGCCATCACTGTGTGCGCTGAACAAGAGGCAGCTGTCCACCAAGCTGATTACTGGGTAAGCAATATCGACGTTAACCCTGTCGGCGCGCAGTCATTTATCGTGCATCATGGCGCACAGTCAACGGATGTGCATTTGCCACTGCCTGGCGGCTTTAATATTGCGAATACAGTCGTTGCGCTGGCTTTGGCAGAATCCGTGGGTGTTGATAAAGACGCCTTTATTCGTGGCATTGCCGACGTTGCAGTTCCAGGACGTATGGAGCGCATCGATCGAGGTCAAGAGTTCCTTGCTGTCGTGGACTATGCCCATAAACCAGCAGCCGTAGCTGCAGTTATAGATACGGTCCGTGACCAAGTTCCAGGACGGATTGCGGTCGTCGTAGGAGCAGGCGGCGATCGTGATTCCGGCAAACGGCCAATTATGGGCGCCGAAGCAGCGCGTCGAGCAGATTTGGTCATTGTGACTGACGATAACCCTAGGTCGGAGGATCCTGCGAAAATTCGTGAGGCAGTATTAGAAGGCGCCCATGGTGTTGCAGGATCAGCAGATATTCGTGAAATCGGAGATCGTAGGGAAGCAATTCGTACTGCAGTGCAATGGGCTCAGCCCGGCGACGCCGTCATCGTTGCTGGAAAAGGCCATGAAGTTGGTCAGCTCATTAACGGAGTCGATCATCACTTCGATGATCGTGAGGAAGTAGCAGCTGCTCTGCATGATCAAGGGTTCGACCTCGATTAATGGATGAATAGCCGGTTTTCATCGCACTTCATTGTTTTTAAGGACTTGAGAAAATGATTGATCTGACTGTTGAACAGATCGCAGGTATCTTGGGTGGAACACTCACACAAGGCACTGATCCAGAAACCGTAGTGACGGGGCCTGTGGAATTTGACTCGCGTAAGGTATCGGAAGGTTCTTTGTTTGTGGCGTTGGCCGGATCGCGTGTCGACGGCCATGATTTCGTGCCAGCTGCGTTAGAAAGTGGCGCTGCAGCAGCATTGGTAGCGCATCCTGTGAAGATCGATTCTGGATTAGCGCCCGCTATTGTGGTGCCACCTGCGACTGGTCAACAGCAATCGGCCAACAGTTACGCAACTGAACATGATGAAGACGGTTCAATTGCGGCTGTTCTCCAAGGTATGGGACTTATTGCGCGAAAAGTCATCGATACGTTGACTGCTCAGGGGTTAACCGTCATGGGTGTTACTGGTTCGGCAGGGAAAACCTCGACCAAAGACATGTTGGCGTCAATTCTGAGTAATCAGGCCCCTACCGTGGCTCCTCCTGGATCTTTCAATAACGAGATCGGGCATCCGTATACAGCTTTACGCTGTACCGAACAGACCCGTTATCTAGTAGCGGAGATGTCTGCCCGCGGCATTGGCCACATAGCGCATCTAGCACAGATTGCCCCTCCTAAAATCGGTGTTGTGCTCAATGTTGGCACCGCGCATCTAGGCGAATTTGGTTCGCGCGAAATTATTGCTCAAGCCAAAGGCGAATTAGCGGAGGCACTTCCTCACGACGGTGTGGCTGTACTTAATGCAGATGATGATCTCGTTGCAGGCATGCGTACTCGAACTGATGCGAAGGTGATCACTTTTTCCGCGAATTCGCAGGACGCGGATGTTTATGCCACCGATATTGAACTTGACGATTATGCGCGTGCTCGTTTTACCCTCCACATCGGCGAAGCGGAGAACGTCGTAACGCTCCAAGTTGCTGGCCAGCATCAAGTTTCCAATGCACTGGCAGCTGCAGCGGCGGCATATGCGGCAGGCATAACCATTGACGATATTGCCGAAGCATTGAGTAGCCACCTTGGCGCTTCTGCGCACCGTATGGCTCTTATGCACCGTAGCGATGGCGCAACCATCATTGATGATGCTTATAACGCCAACACTGAGTCGATGCGTGCCGGTCTTACGGCGCTTTCCACTACTGCTCACAACAAGTCATTCAAGGGCGAAGCCTCGCACGCGTGGGCAGTGTTGGGTCCCATGAGTGAGCTAGGGGAGGAGTCGGTTGCGGCACACGAAGAGATTGGCAGGCTCCTCGGTGAGTTGAATGTGCATGGATTAATCGTTGTCGGAGACTCTGCTGATTCTTTGGCATTGGCAGATGGAGCCCGACGCAGCAATGTGACTACACTTATGGCTCGCGATACCGCAGAAGCAGCAGATCTCCTTGATCAGAATATGGGTTCTGCAGACGTAGCTCTTGTAAAAGCATCTAATGCATATCGTTTGTGGGAAACCGCAGAGATTTTAGCTTCAAAATAAAGAAAGAATGACAGGTGAATCAACAATGACCCAGATCATTATTGCGGGCGCTGTGGGCCTTTTGGCGTCGATCTTTGTTACACCCATTTTGATTCGGCGTTTTAGCGCCGAGGGGCTGGGGCAAGAGATCCGTGAAGATGGTCCTAAATCGCATTTGCGCAAGCGCGGCACCCCCACCATGGGTGGTATCGCAATCTTGATCGGTATCACCGTTGCTTATGCAGTCACGGGGATCGTGGGTCAAGTAACCGGAACTGGTGGTTTCACAGCCTCTGGTTTGCTGGTTTTAGGCTTGACACTTGCACTCGGTGGTCTTGGTTTTGCTGATGACTTTATCAAGCTCTACATGGGGCGCAACCTTGGTTTGAACAAG
Source organism: Corynebacterium diphtheriae (assembly GCF_001457455.1). Classification (NCBI taxonomy): domain Bacteria; kingdom Bacillati; phylum Actinomycetota; class Actinomycetes; order Mycobacteriales; family Corynebacteriaceae; genus Corynebacterium; species Corynebacterium diphtheriae. The sequence goes on along the minus strand of NZ_LN831026.1, from coordinate 1,625,203 downwards.
AAAGCTAAGTTGATCGGACAGTTGGCGATTTCACTTATCTTTGGTGCGCTCATTCTTCTTTTCCCTAACGCTGATGGACTAACCCCAGGATCTAGTCACTTAAGCTTCTTGCGTGATTTGCCCACAGTTGACCTTGCCATTGGGCCTAAGGCAGTAGGAATCGCAATTTTCCTTCTGTTCATTTACATTCTGATTTCTGCATGGTCTAACGCAGTAAATCTAACCGATGGCTTGGATGGCTTGGCAGCGGGCTCAACTGCCATCGTGATGGGTACGTACACCGTTATTACGTTCTGGCAGTTCCGGAACTCATGCTCGGCAGGAGCACAACCTGGCTGTTACGACGTCCGTGACCCATTAGATCTTGCAATTTTGGCTGCTGCTGGTTTGGGCGCGTGTTTGGGCTTTTTGTGGTGGAATGCTGCTCCCGCCAAGATCTTTATGGGAGATACCGGTTCTCTCGCGCTCGGTGGCCTCGTTGCGGGATTGTCCGTGGCTTCTCGTACAGAGCTTCTCATGATTATTGTTGGTGCTTTGTTTGTACTCGAAGCTGCTTCGGTGGTTATCCAGGTCGCGGGTTACCGAACAAAGAAGATTCGTATTTTCCGAATGGCTCCGTTCCATCATCACTTTGAAAACGGTGGTTGGGCCGAAACAACTGTAGTGATTCGATTCTGGCTGATCGCAGCGGTGGCTGCGCTCATCGGTGCATCCATTTTCTATGGTGAGTGGCTATCTCTTACAGGAGTATAAAAATATGTCTGCCGCCAAAATGACAGTAAGTGTTGAAGAGCTCAAGGTTTTGCTTCCTGAGTTAGCGGGCCGCGTACTCGTCGCAGGTGCCGGTGTTTCCGGAGTTGGAATCACTCAGCTGCTGCGAGAAATGGGATGTGCTGTCACCGTTGCAGATTCCAATTCTGCGCAGTTGGATAAGCTTGCTCAACAAACTGGTTGTCAGATTATTAGCCCAGCTGATGTGGTTTCGGATGGTTTTCAAGACTACACAGTGGTGGTCACTTCTCCGGGTTGGCGACCTGATTCGCCGCTTCTCGTTGCTGCTCAAAGCGCTGGCCTTGAGGTGATTGGCGATGTTGAGCTGGTGTACCGACTCGATCGCGCCGAGGTATTTGGCCCGAAGCGAACCTGGATGGTGGTTACCGGTACTAACGGCAAAACCACTACAACGGCCATGCTCGCAGAAATCATGCAACATTCTGGTGCGCGTGCTGCTGCCGTCGGCAACATCGGTGTATCGGTTGCAGATGCTGTGAGTACCCAACCACGTATTGATGTGTTAGTTGCGGAGCTGTCGAGTTTTCAGCTGCATTGGTCTTCCACTTTGATCCCTGACGTTGGAATTTTGCTCAATCTTGCTGATGATCACATTGATTGGCACGGTAGTTTCGCCCAATATGCACAGGATAAGGCGAAAGTATTAGCCGCTCCCACTGCAATTGCGGGCTTTGACAACGAACATGTGACGACGGAAATGAGACGCATCCAACGTGCCGAAGATGCTGATCCCATCATCGGATTCACATTAGGCGAGCCAGCTAAAGGCATGGTAGGCGTGCGCGATGGACAACTTTTCGACTGTGCATTTGGCGATAACGTGGTGTTGCGATCTGCTGAAGGAATCGAACCTGCAGGTCCGGCAGGGCTTAACGACGCCCTTGCTGCGGCTGCCGCAGCGCGCTCGATGGGAGTGAGTGCCATATGTGTTGAAGAAGCCCTGTCTAAGTTTGAAGTCGCAGGTCACCGTGGACAATGCGTGGGGCGTCATAGGGAAGTAGTTGCGATTGATAATTCGAAAGCAACGAATCCACATGCTGCTGATAGCGCACTTGCTGGTTTCTCTTCAGTAGTGTGGGTTGCTGGTGGGCAGCTCAAGGGAGCAGAAATCGATGAGCTCATTGTTCGACATGCCGGACGAATCAAAGCAGTAGCGTTGTTGGGCGTTGATCGTGATGTGATAGAAGATTCTGTTCGGACTCATATTCCTGGTATTCCGGTACTGAGCGTTTCTGAGACTGATCCACGTCGCGCAATGGATGAGGCGGTAGCGTGGTCGGTATCCCAAGCAGAGGCAGGCGATGCGATCGTATTGGCTCCTGCAGCAGCTAGTCTTGATATGTACACCGGCATGGGGCAGCGTGGAGACATGTTCGCTACAGCGATTGCACAACATTTACACGACTAACATTTTTGTCGGTGAGGAGCACCACAATGAGCACCAACACTTCGAATCGTGGCTCTCGGGTTCGTGACCGGATAGCGAGTTTTTTGGGCGAAATGATGCGCCGACCGCTGACGGATTATTACATCGTCATGTTCGTTATCGCCTTGTTGGTGCTCACTGGCGTTTTGATGGTGGTTACCTCGTCGATGGCAACCTCTGTTTCAGAAACTGGTAGTGCATGGACTTACGCGACCAAGCAGATTTTGCTGATTGTTATCGGTTTTATTGCCATGATTGGTGTCATGCAGATGCCACCGCGGAAGGTGAGAAAATACGCCGTGTGGCTGATGCGTATTTCGATTCTCCTTCTCATCGTGGTGCTTATTCCTGGCATCGGTACCGGTAAAGAACAAGTCGGTTCGCAGTCGTGGATCCCGCTTGGGCCTGTAAACATTCAGCCATCAGAGATCGCGCGTGTGGCCTTAGCGATTTGGGGAGCAAGTTTTCTTACCCGTAAACCTAAAGTGTATTTCCGCTTTTATGGGATTGATTTCGATCGCCGTGCGATGTTTGCCGTTATTGCTGGATTAACCTGTGCATTAGTCATGGCTGAGGGGGATCTTGGTATGACGGCGATGCTCGGATTTCTCACGTTGATTATGCTCGTATTCGCAGGGCTACCACGAGGTTTAATTGTTGCAGCGTTGACAATTTCTGGCGTGGCTTTTGTTTTGGCAGTCACGATGCATGGGTATCGTGGTCACCGCATCACTGTTTTTATAGATGCGCTCTTTGGCCGATTTGATGATATCGATGGCGTAGCATATCAGTCTTATCAGGGCATATTATCTCTTGCCGATGGATCCTTTACGGGATTGGGGATCGGTCAGTCACGAGCTAAATGGTTTTATCTTCCAGAGGCGAAAAACGACTTCATTTTTGCCATTGTTGGAGAAGAGCTTGGTTTTGTCGGAGCTGCCATCATCATTGGGTTATTTACCGCGCTCCTTCTTATTGCGTTAAGAATTGCACTGAGAATTAAAGACAGTTTCCTTTCTCTTGCTGTTGCTACTCTTGCCGCAGGTATTTCTTTGCAGGCTTTTATCAACATGGCCTATGTAATTGGTCTTCTTCCGGTTACTGGTATTCAACTTCCTTTGATTTCTGCCGGTGGCAGTTCTGCGGTGATTACGCTGGCGGCGCTGGGGTTGATCGCAAACTGTGCACGCTATGAGCCAGAAGCGATTTCAGCGATGCAGTCCTATGGAAGGCCAGCCTTGGACCGAGTGCTGTTCTTGCGGGAGCCGGATGTATCCGATATTCGTACGCGTCGTTCTACACGGCGATCTTCACAGGGAACACGCCAATCTGGTGCTCCCAAGAGGCAACCGCCGAAGATCGAACGCAATGAGCGAGTGAGCTACCGTCAAAGTTCAACAGGCACGTGGGGTTCGAGTGACCGCGATAGAACTGGTAGCGTCGACAAGCAGCGGGGAGCACAGCGCCAACCTCGACGTCGAAATTATCCACAAGACAACAAACGCAGGAGAAGATGAAGTGAACACTCCACGAGTCGTAGTCGCAGGTGGCGGCACAGCTGGGCATATTGAGCCAGCTCTTGCCGTGGCAGAGTCGCTACGTCACCGAGGTACAGAGGTTGTCGCACTTGGCACGACAAAAGGACTGGAAACGTCGATTGTCCCTGAACGCGGATTTGAACTACGACTGATCAACCCAGTGCCAGTTCCACGAAAAATAAATGCAGATTTGTTCAAGTTGCCGTTTCGGCTATTGGCAACAATTTCTCAAACCCGCAAGATTTTAAAAGAATTCGATACCGATGTGGTTATCGGATTCGGCGGATACGTAGCAGCGCCTGCGTATATTGCAGCAAAACTTCAAAAAATTCCCTTTATCGTTCACGAGGCAAACGCCCGCTCCGGTATGGCCAACAAACTTGGTGTTCGGCTAGGCGGTATGGGACTTAACGCGGTAGCTAACTCCGGCATGCCAGGAACTGTCGTAGGAATTCCTATCCGATCGTCATTGTCTGGCGATGACACCGCACTGGATCGAGCACAACAACTGTGGGGGCTAGATCCAGAGAAAAAGACCATCTTGATCACCGGTGGTTCCCAAGGCGCCCGTTCCATCAACGCTGCGGTGGCAGAAGGCATCGATGCAGTATTAGCTGATCCAGACGTTCAAGTTCTTCACGCATATGGGCGTAAGAATTCTGCTCCCGAGGCACAAGAACGATATGTACCAGTGGCATATATCGACGATATGGCCGCCGCCTATGCCATTGCTGATCTCGTGATCGGTCGCAGTGGAGCAATGACGGTAGCGGAAAATACGGCTGCCGGAATTCCTGCTATTTATGTGCCATTGCCACACGGTAATGGTGAGCAAGGGCTTAATGCACAACCGTTAGTGGAGGAAGGCGCAGCGGTATTGGTTGCGGATTCTGAATTTAATGGCGAGGCTTTTAGCTCATTGGCCGCCAAAATTTTAGGCGATCAAGAAACCTACAACACGATGGTCATCGCAGCTAAGGAATCTGGCACCGCTAACGCTGCGGAGACGATTGCTGACATCATCTATTCCATTGTGAAAAATCACGATCGCAACAAATAAAACAGAAGAGATAGAACATGAATTCAATCGACTTAAGCCGTGTCCACATGATCGGAATCGGTGGAGCGGGAATGTCGGGAGTAGCGCGCATTTTGTTGTCTCGCGGCAGCGTTGTGAGCGGTTCCGATGTTAAGGAATCTCGTCCGGTAGCTGCGCTTCGTGCAATGGGAGCAACGATTGCGGTAGGGCATAAAGCTGAAAACCTAGCAATCTCTGGTACTATGCCGACGGTAGTTGTTACTTCCTTTGCTGCGATCCCCCAAGATAACCCTGAGCTGCAAGAAGCACATGCCAATAACATTCCCGTTATTCGGCGATCGGACCTTTTGGGCGAGCTCATGGAAGACCACCAGCAGGTTCTTATTGCTGGTACTCACGGCAAGACTTCGACGACATCTATGGCTGTGGTTGCGTTTCAAGCGGCTGGGAAAGATCCTAGCTTTGCAATTGGTGGGCAGCTGAACAAAGCAGGAACGAATGCGCATGATGGCACCGGCAAAGCCTTTGTGGCGGAGGCCGATGAATCGGATGCTTCTTTGCTGCGGTACAAGCCAGACATTGCAGTAGTTACTAATATCGAGCCGGATCACTTGGATTTCTTCAAAACATCTGAAGCATATTTCAAGGTGTTTGATGACTTTGCTGAGCGTGTGCAGCCAGGTGGAACACTTGTTGTGTGTTTGGACGATCCGCACGCTGCGGCATTGGGGGAGAAGTTTAAAGATCGCATGACGGTTCGCGGCTATGGGTCACTTGATGCAGCGCAACAGCATCCAGATGTGGCCTTTACCGTTGTTGAGCACACGGAAGTTGGGCCCGCTGGTACCAGCGCTCGAATCACAGTTGGTGACGATACAGTCGATGTGATCATGCGTATTCCTGGCCACCACATGGTGCTCAACGCATGCGCAGCTTTGACTGCTGGTGTGACCGCTGGTGCCGAATTGGAACGACTTGCTGCTGGTATTAGCGACTTCAGTGGTGTTCGCCGGCGGTTTGAATTCCATGGTCGTGTTTCCGGCGGAGCATTTCACGATGCAGAAGTCTATGACGACTACGCACACCATCCGACTGAGGTAACAGCTGTTCTTAAAGCTGCACGTCAACAGCAGGAAGCGCGCGGCATTGGGCGAGTAGTGGTTGCTTTTCAGCCGCATCTATATTCTCGTACGATGGAATTTGCAGCTGAATTTGCTGAGGCATTATCGCTTGCCGATCATGCGGTGATCCTCGATATCTTTGGTGCACGTGAGCAGCCTGTTGAAGGCGTGGATTCCCGTATTATTTCGGACAAAATGACAATACCTGTAGTCTTTGAGCCCAATTTTTCAGCAGTTGCAGCACAGGTAAAAAAGATTGCTCAGCCCAACGATATTATCGTCACTATGGGTGCGGGTAGCGTGACCTTGCTTGCCGACGAAATCCTTACTGCGTTACGGGAGAGCGAATGAAAAAGCGTATTGCCATTGTGAGTAGCATTGTGCTGCTTATTGTGGCGATTGCTGGCGGTTGTCTGTGGGCTTTTCCCGTCATGACCGTCCAAAAATTCGAGATTGATGGCGCTGTGCGTAGCTCAGCTGAAGAGGTTGAAACCGCAAGCGGAATAGCTAAAGGCACTAACATAGTTCGAGTTGCTGCTCATGATGCTGCAGGAAGCGTTACTCAACTTCCTTGGGTTCGTTCGGCTACGGTAACGCGGTCATTCCCCAACACGGTTCGTATTGAGGTCGTAGAACGAACCGATGTGGGATTTGTGGATCGTAGTGATGGTCAACATCTTTTTGATGAAAAAGGACGTGCTTTTGTTATTGATTCACCTTCTGAAGGCTCAGTAAAAGTCACAGGTCCTTCGCAGGATGACCCCGAGGTTCTTTCTGCTGTGGCGGAGTCTATTTCTGCTATTGATCCCGGGATTCGTTCCACAATCGACCATATCGAGGCCCCAGATCGTTATTCTTTAAATTTGGTGTTGCACGATGGGCGCCAGATTTTTTGGGGTTCCTCGGAATCTGCTCATGATAAAGCGGCAACATTAATGATTGCTTTGAGTAGGGCAGAACAACGTCTTGATATTAGTGGAGCACCGGTGATTGCCGTCCGATAGATCATCGTAATCCCCTGTCGCACAGAGAATCTATGGGGTCATTCAAAAGGAGGATTTTTCCTTAGTCTTGCACGGGTGTAGCCATGGTGCCACGCCTGTTTTTATGTATTCCGACGAGATGATTCTTAAAGATAAAGGTGAGGCGTAAGTGGTGTAGTGTGGAGCCTCATGTGATGCATGTTTCCGCATGTCAAAACCCTAAAGTAAAGGTTTAGGGTCTAGACACGCCGCCGAAAATGTCCGCCACATTGGCGTATTTTTCCCTCAAGATAGATGGAAGTGCGTTGTTGTTGAAGCAATGCTGCTCTCCATGGTGTCAGTGGGGTGTGGCGGGGCAATCGGTGCATCGCAAGTGAACGTTTTCCCACAAAAGTGAAAGGCGAGTCTCTTAATGACTTCCCCAGATAATTACCTCGCCGTAATCAAGGTTGTTGGTGTCGGTGGCGGCGGTGTAAACGCTGTTAACCGAATGATCGAAGAGGGTCTAAAAGGTGTTGAGTTTATTGCGGTCAACACCGACTCTCAGGCATTGATGTTCTCTGATGCGGATGTCAAGCTCGACATTGGACGAGAAGCTACTCGCGGCCTTGGTGCTGGTGCAAACCCTGAAGTTGGACGCGCATCAGCAGAAGATCACAAAAACGAGATCGAAGAAACCCTTAAAGGGGCGGACATGGTCTTCGTTACTGCCGGTGAGGGCGGCGGTACTGGTACAGGTGCAGCACCAGTCGTTGCGGGAATCGCTAAACGCTTGGGCGCACTTACCGTCGGCGTGGTTACGCGTCCATTCAAGTTTGAGGGCCCACGCCGTACCCGCCAAGCAATGGAAGGTATCGATGCACTGCGTGAAGTTTGTGACACGCTTATCGTTATTCCAAACGATCGCCTACTTCAGCTTGGCGACGCCAACATCACCATGGTTGATGCGTTCCACGAAGCAGACCGCGTGCTTCACAATGGTGTCCAAGGTATTACCGATCTCATTACCATTCCTGGTCTGATTAACGTTGACTTCGCCGACGTTCGTTCTGTTATGCACGATGCTGGCTCCGCCTTGATGGGTGTTGGTTCTGCATCTGGTGAAAATCGAGTGCTTACTGCTGCTGAGCAGGCAATTAACTCACCACTGTTGGAATCCACGATGGAAGGTGCCAAGGGAGTTTTGCTCTCCGTTGCAGGTGGCTCAGACCTGGGTCTGCAAGAAGTCAACGAGGCCGCATCCATGGTCCAGGAAAAAGCAGATGAGGACGTTAACCTCATCTTCGGTACCATTTTCGACGACAACCTCGGAGACGAGGTTCGTATTACCGTGATCGCTACTGGTTTTGACGGTGAGAAGAATTCTCTCGATCGTCAACGCGAAGCTGCGCAGCCAGCTGCTTCACAATCAGCACCTGCAATGGAAACCAATCCAACTCCTGCGCCTGATCGCTCTACGTCGACGTCGTTGTTTGGGGATTCAGATAGTGCTCCGCGCCATCGCTTGAATGAGGAACCTGCTGCGCGACGGACTTCCCATGATTCTGAGGGAATGTACACGCGCCGGTCGGTGCCTCGTGAGTCCTATCGCGATCAGCGTTCTGATGACTTTGATGACGATCTCGATATTCCAGACTTCCTACGCTAATGAGTACATCTGTGCACAACCGTCCTGTTCGTAAGGTTTTCACCAATCGATTAGGAGGGGTATCGCAACCGCCATATAGCTCTTTTAACCTAGGCGATCACGTGGGTGATGACCCAGCATCTGTGGCTGCTAATCGTAAGCGTCTCGCCTCGGTTATTGGTCTGCCGGAAACTTCATTGGTGTGGATGGAACAAATCCATTCCAACACTGTGACAGTGGTAGATGAGGCTAATAAAAACAGCGGTGTTATACCTGCTACCGACGCAATAATTGCCACGAAGCGTGGTCTTGCATTGTGTGTCTTGGTGGCCGATTGTGTACCTGTACTTATCTCGGATACCGAAGCCGGTGTCATTGCGGCGGTCCACGCTGGGCGGCTGGGCGCTCGTAACGGGATCGTCGCAAAAACAGTGGAAGCCATGACAACATTGGGCGCACATCCTCGCAACATGCACGTGTTGATGGGGGCTGCGGCCTCGGGGAAAAACTACGAGGTGCCCACGCAGATGGCGGAAGACGTTGAAAAGCATCTGCCGGGCTCCCAATGCACAACGCACAAGGGGACCACGGGTATCGATGTGCGAAAAGGGCTCATTAGGCAATTGCTTGGGCTAGGAGTGCGAGCAATTGACGCAGACCCTCGCTGTACTATTGAAGATCAAGATTTTTTCTCGTATCGCCGTGAAAGTAAAACGGGAAGGCAGGCGGGAGTTATTTGGCTCCCCGAAAAACAAAAATAAATATCAAATCATCTGATTTGTCATTTGTCTGTGTCGCTCTATCGGCATACACAAAAATCCACGTAGTTTAATCAATGAGAAGCAGCTCAGTTTAAGAGGGGACACCAACATGTCGTTTGTAAAGAAGACCAAGAATTTCTTCGGCCTCGATGGCGAAGCGGATCCGTACATGGAGCATTCTGACGCGTACTATGACGAGCCACGCTATGAACCGGCTCCAGCATATTCTGCGCCTCGTTACGAGGAGCCAATCTACGCTTCAGCGCGTCCACGAGCTGCTCGTCCCATGCCCACTCACATCGTGCCAGTCCGTCTTCTTACTTACTCCGATGCTGCGATCAAGGTGGGCGACCCCTTCCGCGATGGTGATGCAGTGGTGTTTGATATGAGCGACATGCATAAGGGCGAAGCAAAGCGCATTATCGACTTCGCTGCTGGTCTGTGCTTTGCTCTACGTGGCCAGATGCGCAAATTGGACGGACGTATCTTTGCACTCGTACCAGAGTCAGCCTCTGTGGATGAAAACGACCTCAAGCATGCTGCTGGTCTGATTCACTAAGTGGTTTTTGTGTGTATCTCTTGCAAAGAGTGCGCACTCAACGGGCATCATACCTTGTAGTAAAACGCCTTTTCTTTGCTAAAACTTTGCCATTGTCCCTCGGCTTAGGTTTAGATGGAGGAAGGCGTTTTTCTATGCCTACTCCTAGCCAGTTCGCGGTGGGAGTTGTCAATGCTGCTGATGTGAAAGGTGCGTTGTGCGCGAAGTCCTAGGCATTCTCCTTATATTGATTCAAATCTATGAATTGATACTTATCGGACGAATTATCGTTGAGATGATTCGATCCTTTTCCCGTAATTTCCAAGCACCACGGTGGTTCATGATCTTTGCCGAATTTTTATTCGTGTTCACAGATCCGCCAGTGAAATTCCTGCGCCGTTGGATTCCGCCAATGCGAATGGGCAATGTTGCTCTCGACGTATCCATTTTGGTGTTGTTTTTCCTCCTCTTCTTTATCAAGTATGCGATCGTTGCAGCGATGTAGTGCCTTGGCAATTGTGCGAGTTCATGCTTTTGGAGTGATGGGGTAATGAGATGGGTCGAAAAGTCCACCCAAAATAGGGGGTGTTCTTGGTGAGAATGCCCTACTTATGTCCGAAATTGTCGCGATCGGGCATTTTTGTTAAAAAATCCGCGTACAAGGGCCTGCTTCACGGAAAAAGTTTCTGGAACCGGTAGTATCTGAATAGATACACACGGAATTGTTGTTGTAAATTCCGCAAAAATCTTGGCATATATGCCGCGAACTACGTAATGTGAACAGATAAGCCCGCGTACGTGAAAGAAGTTTATGTACGCAGATGAATCTCGAAGGGAAGAGTTCCATGCCGCTGACTCCAGCCGATGTGCACAACGTCGCTTTCAGCAAGCCGCCAATCGGCAAGCGAGGCTACAACGAGGACGAGGTCGATCAGTTCCTAGATCTGGTGGAGGATACCCTCGCTGAGATTCAAGAAGAAAACGATGATCTTCGTCAGCAGATTGAAGAGTTGCAGTCTTCGCCTCGCGCAGAAGGCTCGAAGCCAGCTGCTGCTCCTGCCGCAGTGAGCTCCCTGGATGAGACTAAGCTGCGTAAGGAAATTGAGGCTAAGGTCGCTGCTGAGTACCAGGCCAAGCTGGCTGATGCTCAAAAGGCTACTGAGCGTGCTCAGGCAGAGCTAAAGATGGCTCGGGAAGAGGCTGACTCTGCAAAGGCAGCTGCTAAGAAGGCTGAAGAGGCTGCACGTGCAGCAGCATCTGCTGCTACTAAGGCGCAGCCAGTCGCAGCTGTAGCTCCGGTTGGAACCGATGGTGGTTCCGCAACTGCTGACACCCATCTGCAGGCAGCCAAGGTCTTGAGCATGGCTCAGGAAATGGCTGATCGTCTCACCGCAGAAGCTGACAGCAACTCCAAGTCGATGCTGAGCGAAGCTCGAGCAGCTGCTGAAAAGCAAGTTTCCGATGCAGAGGCTAAGGCAAAGACCACCTTGGCAGACGCCCGCCAGAAGGCTGAGAAGCAGTTGGCTGATGCTGATGCTCGTTCCAAGGCACTCGTTTATGATGCGGAGAAGAAGTCCGCTCAGACTCTATCGGATGCTAATACTCGCGCTGAGGCGCAGGTTCGCCAGGCTGAGGAGAAGGCTAATGCTTTGCAGGCAGATGCCGAGCGTAAGCACACAGAAATCATGGCAACCGTCAAGCAGCAGCAAAATGCATTGGAAAGCCGTATCTCCGAGTTGCGCACCTTCGAGCGCGAGTACCGTACTCGCCTCAAGACTCTGCTACAGACGCAGCTCGACGAGTTAGAAAGCCGTGGTACATCGGCTCCAGAAGACAAGAACGTCTAGTTCTCTTCTGAATCAATGTAGTGCACACGCACTGTAGGGTTTACTGCCTACAGTGCGTGTGTTTTTATTTTCCCACCTAGAATCCAAGGGACAACAAGATTGAGAATGACCCTGTTGGGGGCAAGAGTTTCTAATTTGACTTCACTGGGTATAATTTCGGGATAGACGACGCTGATCCAGCTATCACTGGGGAGTCTTCGGAAGAACCACTTTTCATCAGTGCTTTGCAGCATTGTTGAAGTGCAGTAGAACCGAACGGGTGGGACCGTCATCTCCTTCACGAACGAAGCGGAGCTTACATCAGATGCCTCTGGTGGAATGCTCAAGCGGGGTGGTACCGCGCGGAAACGCGTCCCCGCACTTTAAGGCAGAATGCTTGCGAAAGTGAAGGAGAAAAATGTCAAACGCAGTTGGTGGAGTATATCCACGCGTAGATATGTCCGGTGGAACAAATGTGTTCCCAGATATGGAACGCCAAGTCTTGGAGTACTGGAAAGACGATGAGACTTTTAAAGCTTCGTTGACTAACCGCCAGGAAAATCCTGAGTACGTGTTCTACGATGGTCCTCCTTTTGCCAATGGTTTGCCGCACTATGGCCATCTGCTTACCGGATACGTTAAAGACATCGTGCCTCGTTACCAGACCATGAAGGGCAAACTAGTTAATCGCGTATTCGGTTGGGATTGCCATGGTCTTCCTGCTGAGTTGGAGGCTGAAAAGCAGCTCGGCATCAAAGACAAGGGCGAGATCGAGGCAATGGGTCTTGAGTCCTTTAACAATTACTGCGCGAAGTCGGTTTTGGAGTACACCCAAGAGTGGAAAGACTACGTGACGCGTCAGGCGCGCTGGGTGGACTTCGATAACGGTTACAAGACCATGGATATGGACTTCATGGAATCTGTCATGTGGGCTTTTAAGACCCTCTATGACAAAGGTTTGATTTATCAAGGCTTTCGTGTCTTGCCTTATTCTTGGGCTGAGCACACGCCTTTGTCTAATCAAGAAACGCGACTCGACGACTCCTATAAGATGCGTCAGGATCCAACCCTGACAGTCACGTTCCCTATCACTGGCGTAAAAGATGACAGTGCAGCTGATGCCTCTCTCGTGGGTGCATATGCGCTGGCTTGGACCACTACACCATGGACTTTGCCATCGAACTTGGCTTTGGCTGTTAACCCCCAGGTTAACTACGTTGAGGTGAAGGTAGGCGATCAGGGCGCTGAGGCCATTCGCGGTCAGCGCGTGTTGCTGGCTGAGGCTCTCGTCGGTGCGTATGCCAAGGAGTTGGGCGAAGACCATGAAGTGCTCGCGGTTCGTCCAGGTAGTGAGCTTGTTGGTTTGATATATCAGCCAATCTTTAATTACTTCGCTGATCATGAAAATGCTTTCCAGATTTTGGCAGCAGAATATGTGACCACCGAAGATGGTACGGGTATCGTCCACCAGGCGCCTGCTTTTGGTGAAGACGATATGAATACCTGTAAGGAATATGGCATTGAGGTAGTCATTCCGGTTGATATGGACGGAAAGTTCACATCTTTGGTGCCGGAATACCAAGGACAGCTCGTATTTGACGCAAATAAGAGCATCATTGCTGATCTTAAAGCAGCAGGTCGCGTTGTGCGCCATCAGACCATTGAGCACTCCTATCCGCACTCTTGGCGCTCTGGCGAACCACTGATCTACATGGCTTTGCCATCGTGGTTTGTGGAGGTCACCAAGATACGCGATCGCATGGTCGAGTTGAACAAAGAGATCGACTGGATGCCGTCTCATATCCGTGACGGCCAGTTTGGTAAGTGGCTTGAAGGTGCGCGTGACTGGAACATTTCCCGTAACCGTTACTGGGGTTCGCCTATCCCAGTGTGGGTATCGGATGATGAAAACTACCCACGTGTAGACGTCTATGGTTCTTTGGAAGAACTAGAGCGTGATTTCGGTGTTTGTCCGGAATCTTTGCACCGGCCGCATATCGATGAACTTACGCGTCCGAATCCAGATGATCCGACTGGTAAATCTACGATGCGTCGTGTTCCAGAGGTTTTGGACTGCTGGTTTGAATCTGGCTCGATGCCTTTTGCTCAAAAGCATTACCCCTTTGAGAACAAAGACTGGTTTGATACCCATTCACCTGCAGACTTCATCGTGGAGTACTCCGGTCAGACCCGTGGTTGGTTCTACACCCTGCATGTTCTTGCCACAGCGTTGTTTGATCGCCCTGCGTTCAAGAAGGTCGTAGCGCATGGAATCGTGCTGGGAGACGACGGCACCAAGATGTCGAAGTCGCGCCGCAACTACCCAGATGTTAATGAGGTCTTCAACCGAGATGGCTCCGATGCTATGCGTTGGTTCCTGATGAGTTCTCCCATTCTGCGCGGCGGTAACTTGATTGTCACCGAACAGGGTATTCGTGAAGGTGTGCGCCAGGCGCTGTTGCCTATGTGGAATGCGTATAGCTTCTTGCAGTTGTATTCTTCTAAGCCAGCACAATGGTCAGTTGATTCCTCTGACGTTTTGGATCGTTATATCCTCGCTAAACTGCACGATGTTGTAGCGGCTGTTGGCGATGCTTTGGATAACACGGACATTGCACGTGCATGTGATGAGGTTCGTACTTTCTGCGATGCATTGACCAACTGGTACGTTCGTCGTTCTCGCGATCGTTTCTGGGCAGGTGATACTGAGCATCCAGAGGCGTTTAACACCTTGTACACAGTCCTTGAGACTCTCACCCGTGTGACAGCGCCACTGCTGCCTATGGTGTCTGAGGTCATCTGGCGTGGACTCACAGGGGAGCGTTCGGTTCACTTGGCCGATTTCCCTCAAGCCGATCAATTCCCAGCGGATGATGATCTTGTTCGCGCAATGGATGAGGTTCGTGGCGTCTGCTCGGCTACGAGCTCGGTGCGTAAGGCGCATAAGCTGCGTAACCGTTTGCCACTGCCGAAGGTTACCGTTGCGTTGCCGGAATCGGCACGATTGGCAGATTTCGCGGATATCATTCGCGATGAGGTCAATGTAAAGGAAGTTGCTCTTACCTCTGACGTTGATAGCGTCGGCCGCTTTGATGTTGTGGTCAACGCCAAGGTTGCAGGTCCTCGACTAGGCAAGGATGTTCAGCGTGCTATCAAGGCTGTCAAGTCTGGAAACTATGAACGCCGTGGAGATGCTGTCGTAGCTGATGGCATTGAGCTTGTTGCTGGTGAGTTTACGGAGCGTCTCGTGGCTGCTGATCCTGATTCCACCACTCAGATCGACGGTGTTGATGGCCTCGTGGTTTTGGATATGACCTTGACCGAAGAGCTTGAAGCTGAGGGCTGGGCTGCAGATGTTATCCGTGGTTTGCAGGATGCTCGAAAGGCTTCGGGATTTGAGGTTTCCGACCGAATCGAGGTCAAGCTTGTTGTTCCTGAAGAAAAGAAGGAATGGGCGTTGCGTCACACTGATATGATTGCTGGCGAAGTGCTTGCTACCTCTTTTGAGGTTGTCACTGGTGAGCCTGCGGAGCACGATATTGTGGCAGGTGTTACAGCTACGGTTCAAAAGGTTTAAAATAATTACTTTGTAACCAAACAGATGAGGGCAGTGCTGCGGTAAGTGGCACTGCCCTCATCTGTTATTTCGTTGAAAAGTAGAGGATTAGACAGTAGCCAGTAAGTCGAACTAATGTTTGGTGCATGCAACGGTGGGTGATTCATGTTGATATGGATGCATTTTTTGCGTCTTGTGAGCAACTGACTCGTCCAACGCTTCGGGGGCGGCCGGTGCTTGTGGGCGGTGCGAGTGGTCGCGGAGTGGTTGCGGGGGCATCGTACGAGGCGCGCACTTTTGGAGCCCGATCTGCTATGCCAATGTATCAGGCCAAAGCGCTCATTGGTATGCGAGGAGTTGTGGTGAGTCCGCGGTTCGCGGTGTATCGAGCGGCGTCGCAACGAGTCTTTTCCATTTTGGAGCGTATGGGCGGCACCGTTGAAAAGATTTCTATTGACGAGGGGTTTGTCGAGCCGCCTGAGCTTTACGGTGCAAGCGCAAGTGAAGTTGATACATGGGCGCAGCGATTGCGAGCAGTAATTCGCGATGAGACAGGTTTGCCCGCTTCTGTAGGAGGGGGTGCGGGAAAACAGGTTGCCAAGATTTGTTCCGATCTGGCTAAACCTGACGGTATTTACTTGTGTGCTGCGTCGGAGCATGAAGAAAAAATGTATCCGCTACCCGTAGGCCGTTTGTGGGGTGTAGGTCCGGTCACGCGGACGAAGTTGCAGCAGCTTGGGGTGGAAACAATTGGCGATCTAGCTCGTATGAGCGAACGCGAAATCGATATTAGCCTCGGCACAACGGTGGGTAGAAGTTTATGGCGTCTAGCCCAAGGTCACGACGATCGTGAAGTGGCACCACGTGCTATCGCAAAACAGATCTCTGTAGAACACACATACCCAAAAGACCTTGTTACTTCGCGGGCGGTGGATACCGCCATCATTCGGGCGTCACGGGAAAGTCATCGACGATTGCTTGACGACGGTCGTGGGGCGCGAACTGTGAGCGTAAAACTCCGAATGGCGGATTTTAGGATCGAATCGCGTTCAGCAACATTGCCCTATGCGACCGATAATCTAGACACAGTTACAGCTACCGCATTAAAGCTGGCACGATATCCCGATGAGGTTGGTCCAATACGCCTCGTCGGTGTTGGTCTTTCTGGGCTTGAAGATGCCCGCCAAGACATACTTTTCCCCGAATTAGATCGAGTAGTTCCTGTAAAAGACACCGATTTTGAGGTAGGAGTAAGTGACCCCCACGATTCTGACTTGGAGATCTCTACGACTGAGGAGTCACCCACAGCAATCGGATGGCGAGCAACTCAAGATATTTGGCATCCCGACTATGGGCACGGCTGGGTACAAGGGCTAGGGCACGGAAAGATCACAGTTCGTTTTGAAACCCGCACCACAGGACCTGGCAAAGTGCGTACGTTTGACACTAACGACGCCCTTTTGAGCAGCGCAGATCCTATCAACAGTCTAGATTGGTCTTAACTACAACAACGTAGCGGGATGCACACCACTGGCAATGGCGATTGCCAGCAAAACACGAGCTTGGCCGGATCGGAAATATGTTGAGCTGACAGCCCCTTTGGATGCAAGTGTCTTGCCGCCACCAGCACCGCCGTAAGCACCAAATACTTCCCCTCGGGGGACTCGCGTAGATATGACGACGGGGATCCCCGCATCGAGTGCCTCACCAAGCGCAACCCCAATGTCCGTTCCGACATTGCCAGACCCCATCGCCTCAATGACAAGACCTTGGGCGCCGGCAGCGAGTGCGGCGTCGATAAGCCGTCGAGGTGCGCCGGGATAGGCGGGGATGATATCGACTACAATATCGCCTAGTGCAATAGGCGCAATGGGGTCGGCGCGCCGCGGTTCTTCTGGGCCGTTAGTTGCGAATGCTAAATCGTCTGAAGTGTGCCATTTAATGCAGCCACGAGCTGGGATCACTGCGTGGCCGAACACAATCAAGGCGCCGATGCCTCGTGCTGAGGTATCAGATGCGATCATGATTGCTTCAAACAGATTTCCAGGGCCATCAGATTCTGGATGGTTAAACGGTTTTTGTGCTCCGGTGAACACCACGGGGCGAGGATCGCTGTGGAAAGTATCTACAGCAATGGCCGTTTCTTCGAGGGAATCTGTTCCATGAGTGACTACCACACCGACAACAGAGTCATCTTCTAAAGCATTGTGCGTTGCTGTGACAATGTCATCAATATCGCGCAGAGTCATCGACGAAGAATCAAGTCGATGTAATTCACGAACCTCAATATCGAGTGCTCCGGCAAAGCGCTGACGAATTGGTGCAACAAGTTCGTCGCCCGAAACAGTAGGGATAAGTGCCCCATTGGGGTCTGCGGTGCACGATAGTGTGCCGCCGGTAGTAAGGACTATGACTTTGGGCAATGATTCAGTTCCGCTGCTCATGATTTACAACACTGCCATATTTTCCGGTGAGAAATGTAGCAATAAGGGGAGCCGTATGTGAGAATGGCTATTTCGACGGCTACCATGCCTTAGTAGACCGACTGCTCGAGTGCATGTGGTGGACCGAAGAATTTGATTGACATCATCACGGCAACGAGCCGACTAGAGGAGTATTTGTGAAGCTATCTAAGATCGTGGCAGCGACCGCTACTGCAGCAGCAGTAATCTCTCTTGCTGCATGTTCCGACGATTCGTCGGATCCCAAGACCTCGAAGAGCGCAACCTCCAGCGAAGCCTCGTCTGCCGCTGAAGCAGCTCCTGCGGAACTACCAACTGCTGAAGAACTCAATGCAATTTTGGCAGTGGCAACTGATCCGGCTGCTCCTGTGGAACAAAAAGTTGCCACAGTTCAGGGCGGAGAAACTGCCCCCGAGTTGTTTGAAACCATGACTGCTTCTAAGCAGGAATCTGGCGCTAACTTCCAAGTCGTGCCACCAATTCTGCCTGGTTATACTCCCAATTCTGTTCTGGCAACCGTGAATTTCACGTTGCCCGGCAAGGAAGCGCAACCGGCTGAAAATGTTGAGTTTATTTATGAAAATGGCACGTGGAAGCTCTCGCAGTCGTGGGCTTGTACCTTGATTAAGAACACTGTGGCGCCTGAACAGATTCCGGCGATGTGTGCTGATCCAGCAGCTCCAGCACCGGAGGGACAACCGGCTCCAGAGCAGGCTCCGGCACCAGAAGCTCCTGCGCCTGAACAAGCACCTGCACCCGAGGCGCCAGCTCCTCAGTAAAAATGAGTAGAAACAATAATCTGGGGCTTCTATATGAGGTTTCTCTTCTAGAAGGAGAGCGGCCATAAGAAGCCCCGATGTTGTTGTTTTATGGGGTTGAAAACTCGATGGAAGTGGTCGAGTCTTGTACTACGCGAACATCTTTTTCACGCTCACCATAAATCACTCGGGTGGTATAGCGAAGCGTACCTTCAGTCGGTAACGGCTGTGACAGATCAACTCGGAGGTTGCCGTTACTGGTGGTGTTCGCATTAAGCACGTGCAACGTGGTGCCTTGGGCTTCAATGGCGCCTAATGCTGGCCGTTGGGTGATGGAGACATCCAACTCAACGTTGTTGCCTTTGATCGATGTGAGCGTAAACGTGGTGGTCTGCAGCATTGTTGCTTCGCCTGCCACACGTGAGTCCACGGTCCAACGGGCTGAAGGGCCAATTGGTTCTTCGGGGAAGATTATGGGGATGTTGACCATCTTCATGAGAAAGCGTTCCATGAGGGCGCGGCCATCGTCGCTGGCATCAACAGGGGCAGCGAGATTCACGGAGCTGATGCGCCCATTATCGGCGCCAAACCAGCCGAGTTGGAATCCATGTGTGGAATCGATATCTCTAGAGCGCTCTAGGTCGTCAATGGTGGGGTGATCAATGATCGCGGTAACTGAACGCTGGGAATCTTTACGGGTAGTCGACACCGTGGCATCGGTAGTTAAGGATGTAACATCGCCGCCATGTGGCGCTGTGGTATCGAGCTGTGCAGCGCTTTCAGTGTGGTGTGTTAATCCGTCCGAAATTTTAATCCGTCGGGTTGTTTGGGCGCCGTCGTCACGATAGGTCACCAACTGTTGGGGTGAGTTTCCGTGGTCGATAAGTGTGACTCGTGGAGTGTCTACTTGTGCGCCGATTGCTTGTTCTATTTTGGGGCGAGTCTCCTTCGAGGAGGAATTCTCAGAGCTGCAGGCGCTTAGGCTTAGCGCGGCAACGGTGATGCAGCAGAGACCGATTCTGGTGTGATGACGATTGCGGGAAATTGATCGTTTTTGTAGGCGCACCAGCGTCATTTTAGCGGGGTTAGCCTGTCGGTTGTTAGTTTGAGGTGGATTTTTGCCAAGATATAAGGCGTGAGTCTAACGGACAGGAGTAATCCAGAGGCACGACGTCAAAAACAAAGCCAGACGTGGGTTGGTGTTATGGCAGCGATCATCGCGCTCGTGGCACTTGTTGATCAGCTGGTAAAAACGTGGATGCTTTCGGCATTGCGTGATGGGAACATCATCTACCTCGTGGGGGATTGGTTCCGATTGCGGTTGCTGTTTAATTCCGGAGCGGCGTTTTCAATTGGAGAAAACGCTACGTGGGTGTTCACGTGTATCCAATTGATTTTTGTCATTGGAATCGTCGCTACGATGCGTAAAATCAAAGATCCATGGCAGGCTGTCGGCCTCGCGTTGATTGCGGGGGGTGCGTTAGGCAACCTTATTGATCGGTTATTTCGAGCACCAGCATTTTTTATCGGCCACGTTGTGGATTTTATTTCGGTAGGAAATTTTGCAGTTTTTAATGTCGCTGATAGTGCCATTAGCTGTGGTGTGGTTCTTGTTGTGATCGCAATGCTGTTGGAAGGCCGTAAGGAGGGGAAGGAATGAGCCGCGAACAAAGATCGTTGCCGGTCCCTGAGGGGCTAGCAGGCATGCGTGTCGACGCCGCCCTGAGCAAACTTTTAGGTATTTCTCGAACCGCAGCTGCGGATCTTGCTATTGCCGGCGATGTAGTTGTCGACGGGCATTGCGTCGGAAAGTCAGACCGCTTGTCTGAGGGGCAATGGCTCGATGTCACGCTTCCTGAAGTCCGCGATCTCACGCCACGCGAAGAACTCATTGAGGGTATGGACATCCTGTACTCCGATGATGATGTGATTGCTGTTAATAAACCAGTAGGTGTCGCAGCGCATCCCACCCTGGGATGGGAAGGTCCAACTGTCATCGGTGGCTTGGCCGCTGCTGGTTTCCGTATTTCTACGTCAGGTCCACCGGAGCGTAAAGGTATCGTGCAGCGCCTTGACGTCGGTACCTCTGGCGTGATGGTTGTCGCTGCTTCGGAACGCGGATATTCCGTACTCAAGCGAGCCTTCAAAGAACGCACGGTTACCAAGACCTATCACTCGCTAGTGCAAGGACATATGGATCCGCTGAGCGGCACGATTGATGCATCTATTGGGCGTCATCCTTCGGCTGGCTGGCGCTTTGCTGTAACAACGGACGGAAAACACGCTGTTACTCACTATGAAACGATTGAGGCTTTTGCCGAGGCGTCGTTACTTCGCATTCATCTAGAAACAGGACGCACTCACCAAATTCGTGTGCACATGTCCGCCCTGCATCATCCCTGTTGTGGCGATCCCATGTATGGATCGGATCCTGTGCTTTCTGCACGCCTAGGTCTTGATCGTCAATGGCTGCATGCCGTGTCTTTGGGCTTTCATCACCCAGCGGACGGCCGATGGGTTGAGATCGAGTCGCCTTATTCGAAAGATCTGCAGCATGCCCTCGATGTGCTAAGAAGCGAGTAATACAGACGTGGATTCCTTTGATCGCCGTCGCATCGTTGTAGCGCTGTTGAGCATTGCAGTGTTAATGCTTGGGGTAGTGGTGCTGTCTACCTCAGATAAAACAGCGAAGCCAATGAACATCAACGGCGATCAACTAGGGCGAAATCGGGACGAAACGAGTCAAGACTATGCCATTCGAGCACAGAAATCTCTCGAGATGGCATCGGAACCAGCCTTTGCGCTCGTTGCGTTTCCACGGCTTATCGACGCCAACACGGCAGGGGATATAGCAGAAAAAGCCGGTATCATGCGGGTCAATGCCGTACTTCTCGGACAAGGACCCGCATTAGATCTGCCCGAGCCCACAGGAAATGCCAACCGTGGTCGCGTTATTGCTGAGCAATGCCGGATGCGTGGCGGTGATCCGGAAACTATTGCGGCGCTCGTGGTGCATGCGCCGGGTGATCAACTCCGGCGCGTGGCTGCGTCGCAACGCGTTGCGACGGTGGAGGTTCTTCCACCTGACGCTGCATGGGGGAGAATCGGTCTACTTGCTCCTGTTGTGGAGCCGTAACGTTCTTTGGCGACGCTGCAGGAGGACGTCGCCAATGTACATGGCGACAGAAATCCAAATGATGCCAAACCCTACCCATTTCAGCGGTTCGATATTCTCATTGACCACAAAGACAGCCCACAGCATTTGGAATGTGGGTGTCATGTATTGCAACATGCCGATCGTTGAAAGCGGAATGAATTTCGTGGCTAATCCGAAAAGTAGAAGTGGGACTGCGGTGATGGCACCGGCGCTAATAAGTAATCCTGCATGGGCTGGGCCGTGGGAAACGAAAGTGCCCGGACCTGTTATTTCGAGGTAAATGATGTAGCCCAAAGCTAATGGCAGCAACACAAAGGTTTCGGCGGTCAGTGAAGCAGCTGCAGAGATTGTGACTTTCTTTTTTACTAGCCCATAAAAGCCGAAGGAGAGTGCGAGGCTTAAAGAAAGCAGAGGAGCGCTGCCACCGAAAACTGACAGAACTACCACGGCAGCCGCAGCGATCACCACGCTCAGCGATTGCAAAGGGCGTAGGCGTTCTCGCAGAAAAGCAACACCCAAAACAACGTTGACAATTGGGTTAATAAAATACCCAAAAGCGGCATCAGCAACGTGGCCTGTGTTCACGGCAATCACGTAGATGAGCCAGTTAGCAGCGATGAGAACCGAGGCGAGCGCTAGGCGTAACCATTGACCTTTTCCTGCAGATAGCAGCTCGCGCCACTGGCGGGTTATCACGACCGCGATGGCCATGAATACACCTGTCCAAAGAATTCTGTGTGCGATGATTTCTAGCGGTGCGGCGGGAAGGAGCAGCGGGAAAAATGCTGGGAAGAGTCCCCAAAGTAAATACGCCAGAATTCCGTAGATCATTAGGGAACACTTACTCTTCATGTGACGTTAGGGGCAAGTTTCGCCCCCGATAAGTCACCCAAAAATATTAATGGAAATTAATTCCAATATGCTGTGTGCTGGGCACTCGTTTTGGCGAAGTAGAACCACTAGACTGTCTGCCTATGGCCAAAAAATCTTCCTTTGTTCACTTACATAATCACACCGAGTATTCGATGCTCGACGGAATGGCAAAAGTGGACATGTTGGCAGAAGAAGTTGTCAGGCAGGGCATGCCTGCAGTAGGTATGACCGATCATGGAAACATGTTTGGATCCGATGCATTTTATCGGGCAATGAAAGCTGCCGGGGTAAAACCGATCATCGGTATCGAAGCCTATATGGCACCTGGATCGCGCTTGCACAAGGAACGTGTGCGCTGGGGTGAACCCCATCAAAAATCCGACGACGTCTCAGCCTCTGGTGCCTATCTCCACCAAACCATGCTGGCCGAAAACGTTGAAGGGCTTCACAATCTTTTCTACTTGTCTTCGATGGCATCGTATGAAGGCCAATTAGGTAAATGGCCTCGAATGGATGCCGAGCTGATCGCAGAGCACGCCACTGGAATCATTGCGACGACAGGATGCCCATCAGGTGATGTGCAAACGCGTCTTCGCCTCGGGCAATTTGACCAAGCTTTGGAAGCCGCAGCCATGTGGCAAGACATCTACGGCAAAGAAAACTACTTCCTTGAACTCATGGATCACGGCCTCGAGATTGAGAATAGAGTCCGCTCAGAGCTCCTAGAAATTGGCCGAAAGCTCGACTTGCCCCCGTTGGTGACCAACGACTGTCATTATGTGCTGGAATCGCAGGCTCCTGCGCACGAAGCTATGCTGTGTGTGCAAACAGGTAAAACCTTGAGCGACCCCGATCGATTCAAGTTCGACGGATCGGGCTATTACATCAAAACCGCTGAGCAAATGCGGGAAACGTGGGATTCACTGGTTCCACAAGCATGCGATAACACGCTATGGATTGCAGAGCGTGTTCAAGACTACGGCGAGATCTGGGAACCGCATCCCCACGACCGCATGCCTATTGCCGATGTTCCTGAAGGCCACACCCCAACATCGTGGTTGCGACATGAAGTCCACGAAGGATTGCGTATGCGGTTTAACGGGGGAGCAGTACCGCAGAACTATCTCGAGCGCGCCGAATTTGAAATCGACGTTATCGATATGAAGGGCTATCCTTCCTACTTCCTTATCGTGGCTGAGCTCATCAAACATGCACGTTCCATCGGCATTAGAGTGGGGCCTGGTCGTGGTTCCGCGGCTGGTGCATTGGTTGCTTACGCATTGACCATCACCAACATCGATCCTATGGAGCATGGACTTCTTTTTGAGAGGTTCTTGAACCCAGAGCGTCCCTCTGCACCAGATATCGATATTGACTTCGACGATCGCCGACGCGGTGAGATGATCCGATACGCGGCTCAACGATGGGGCGAAGACAAGATTGCCCAAGTGATTACGTTCGGTACCGTGAAAACCAAACAGGCGTTGAAGGACTCAGCGCGCGTGCAATATGGTCAAGAAGGCTACAAAATGGCCGACCGTATTACTAAGGAACTTCCGCCAGCAATCATGGCGAAGGATATTCCATTATCCGGAATCATGGATCCAGAACACCCTCGATACGGCGAGGCAGGTGAGGTGCGTCATCTGATTGAAACTGATCCAGATGTGCGCAAGATCTACGACACCGCTCGTGGCCTTGAAGGTGTTGTGCGACAAGCTGGTGTGCACGCTTGTGCTGTGATTATGGCCAGCGTTCCGCTACTTGAGCATATTCCTATGTGGAAGCGTGCTAACGACGGTGCCTTGATCACCGGATGGCCGTATCCTGCATGCGAAGCCATCGGTTTGCTGAAGATGGACTTCCTTGGTCTGCGTAACCTGACCGTGATCGGTGACTGCCTAGAAAACATTAAGATCAATCGAAATGAAGAGCTTGATCTTGAAGCCCTACAAACCGACGATCCCAATGTGTACAAGCTGCTATCTAGTGGCGATACCCTAGGCGTGTTCCAGCTTGACTCCGGCGGCATGCAGGAATTGCTGAAGCGTATGCAACCAACTGGCTTCAACGATATCGTGGCGTCTCTCGCACTGTATCGTCCAGGTCCGATGGGCGTGAACGCGCACTGGGACTATGCAGATCGCAAAAATGGCCGAAAGCCTATTGAGCCAATCCACCCCGAACTCGAAGAACCACTCAAGGAAATCCTTGAAGAAACCTATGGTCTGATCGTGTATCAAGAGCAGATCATGGAGATTTCTCGCAAGCTAGCAAACTACACTGCTGGCGAAGCAGATGGATTCCGTAAAGCCATGGGTAAGAAGAAACCTGAAGTTCTTGCCAAGGAGTATAAGAAGTTCTCTGAGGGTATGTTCTCCAATGGTTATTCCAAAGCAGCTGTCGACGCACTGTGGGGAACAATTGAGCCGTTCGCATCCTACGCGTTTAACAAGTCTCACGCGGCAGGCTATGGGTTGGTGTCTTATTGGACCGCCTACCTTAAGGCTAACTACACCGCGGAATATATGGCGGCGTTGTTGACGTCGGTGGCAGATAAGAAGGACAAGTCTGCGATCTATCTTTCCAACTGCAGGCATCTTGATATTTCGGTGTTGTCGCCAGACGTGAATGAATCCCACCTAAACTTCATGCCAGTTGGCGAGGACATCCGCTTCGGTCTTGGCGCAGTGCGTAACGTGGGTG
Organism: Corynebacterium diphtheriae; assembly: GCF_001457455.1. NCBI lineage: Bacteria > Bacillati > Actinomycetota > Actinomycetes > Mycobacteriales > Corynebacteriaceae > Corynebacterium > Corynebacterium diphtheriae. Next base: position 1,600,040 of record NZ_LN831026.1, on the reverse strand, counting down.
AAGACGTTGTGGCTGCGATCATTAAGGCGCGTGAAGAAAAAGGTGCTTTCACCGATTTTTCGGATTACTTAGACAAGATCGATATCACTGCGTGTAACAAGCGTGTGACCGAATCCTTAATTAAGGCAGGCGCCTTTGACTCTATGGATCATCCTCGCAAAGGATTGCTGCTGATCCATGAGGATGCAGTGGATGCTGTCACCAGTACAAAGAAAGCCGCCGATAAAGGCCAGTTTGATCTTTTTGCAGGTCTTGGTGCAGACGCCGAAGAAGTCAATAATGTCTTCGCCGTTCAAATTCCAGATGCACAGTGGGACAAAAAGCATCAGCTTGCGCTCGAGCGTGAAATGCTTGGTCTTTATGTCTCTGGCCATCCGCTCGATGGCTATGAAGAAGCACTAGAGGCGCAAACTGATACTCCATTGACCACCATTTTGAGTGGTGAGCTGCGTAATGGTGCAGAAGTTACCATTGGCGGAATCATTTCCGGCGTAGATCGTCGCTACTCCAAGAAAGACGGATCTCCGTGGGCAATCGTTACGATGGAGGACCACCATGGTGCACAGGTGGATCTGCTTGTGTTCAACAAGATCTACGCCATTGTCGGTCCGCAGATCGTGGAAGATAACATTATTCTTGCTAAGGCACATGTCAGCATTCGTGACGATCGAATGTCGCTATTCTGTGACGACCTCAAAGTTCCAGAATTGGGACCAGGCAATGGTGCTGGTCTACCGCTGCGTCTTACCCTCCGAACCGATCAGTGCACTATGGAAAATATTGCCAAGCTCAAACAGGTGCTCTCTAATAACAAAGGAGATTCCGACGTGTACCTGAATGTGGTTCATGGAGAAGAAAAAACAGTGATGATTTTGGGCGAACACCTCCGAGTTAATCGCAGTGGAAATCTCATGGGTGACCTGAAAGCCACCATGGGGCCGGGCATTTTGGGGTAGGTGTTAGGCAGCAGTAGTACCCCGTGGTTAAAATTGTTGCCCATGAGTAAAGAAGCAGAAAACCAGCAGGTCACTTTCGGCGCAATTCACGCCGCTGATATTCAAATGGCACAGTCTCGAATTTCTGCTTCTATTGCACCGACGCCCCTGCAGCATTGCCCACGGTTGTCGCAAATGACGGGATGCGAAGTCTATCTCAAGCGCGAAGACCTTCAAGACGTTCGGTCCTATAAAATCCGTGGTGCTGTCAATGCGATCTCGCAACTGACAGAGGAACAACGAGTGGCTGGGATCGTGGCGGCGTCGGCAGGCAATCATGCCCAAGGTGTGGCTTTCGCCTGCCGAACCATGAGTATCAAAGGTCGAATCTACGTTCCGGCAGCAACGCCTAAGCAAAAACGCGACCGTATCATGGTCCATGGTGGCGACGCTGTAGAACTCGTAGTCACCGGTGCCAATTTTGATGAAGCGGCAGCTGCTGCACGTGAGTACGCTCGCGTCGAAGGCGCAACGATGGTGGAACCATTCGATAACCGCGATACCGTTATCGGCCAGGGAACTGTAGCAGCAGAGATCTTGGCACAATTAACAACGCTGGGTAAAACACTTGATACCGTCGTCGTGCCCGTTGGTGGTGGTGGATTGCTTTCCGGCGTTGTCAGCTATCTTGCTGATATGGCGCCACGCACCGCGATCGTTGGAGTAGAACCAGAAGGTGCGGCATCCATGCGCGCCGCTCTGGATGCTCACGGTCCTGTGACCTTGGATAATGTTGACCCATTTGTCGACGGTGCCGCTGTGAAACGTATCGGTGATCTTAACTATCACATCATCGAACACAACCAAGGCCGTATTCATCCCATCAGCGTTAATGAAGGTGCTGTATGTACTGAGATGCTTGACTTGTATCAAAACGAGGGCATCATTACAGAACCTGCAGGGGCGCTGTCAGTTACTGGATTGAAAGAGCTGTCACTTGGAAGCAGGGACGTAGTTGTCTGCATCATCTCTGGTGGTAACAACGATGTGCTGCGTTATGGGGAAATCATGGAGCGCTCCCTCGTTCATCGCGGACTCAAGCACTACTTCCTCGTCAATTTCCCACAGGAGCTAGGGCAGCTACGTATTTTCCTGAACGACATCTTGGGCCCAGATGATGACATCACTTTGTTTGAATATCTCAAACGCAACAACCGTGAAACCGGAACAGCGCTCGTAGGACTTCAACTCGGAGTTGCTTCCGAACTTGACGGTTTGCTCGAGCGAATGAATGCTTCGCGGATTGATTGCCGGCGACTAGAACCTGGAACGCCAGAGTATAGTTACCTCGTTAATTTGTAACGACTCGGACGAAAAGGAGAGCGGTGGACCTCTACCGTAGGCCTGTTGCCCACGAGGAATTTCGCAACGAAATCGAGATTAAACGGTCACGATTCATCACGGTAATTCGACGGGCTACGACGGAACAAGAAGCTAGAGACGTTATCAATGAACTGAAAAATGAGTTCCCTGATGCACGTCATCACTGCAGCGCATTCATAGTCCATGTTGACGATGCAGTTCCTGTAGAACGTTCAAGCGACGATGGTGAACCTTCGGGAACTGCAGGAACTCCCATGCTCGACGTCGTCCGTGGTAGTGGTCTGCTAGACATCGTTGCGGTCGTAGTCCGCTATTTCGGTGGAGTGAAATTGGGCGCAGGTGGGCTAGTCCATGCGTACTCTGATTCGGTATCACAGTGCCTTGAATTGGTTCGCAGCGTACAACGTAGGCGTCGAGAGCTTTATACCATCGAGGCCAACCATAGCGATGCTGGCAGGTTGGAATCTGAGTTACGGCGCCGAGATATTGATATTGTTGATGTCTCCTATAGCAACCGAGTGACGATGACGATCGCCGTTGAAATTGGGCAACGGGAACAGACCCAGGGATTGTTGTCTTCTCTTACTTCGGGCGCGGCGGTTTTGCGAGAAGCTGGGGTGTCATGGATCGAATCGGTATCCTAAGCTGTGCTGCATTAGTATCTACACCATGACTATGCAAAGGCGTCCTATTAATAGCATTGAACAGCGCAAATTAGAAGTGCGTAAGTATTCTCGCAACGCCGTGGTGTCCATAGCCGGTGGAGTAGTCGGCGGCATTGCTCTCGCACTCATTGCAGAGTCGGCAACATGGCTTCTCATTGGCCTTGTCATCGCCGTGGTGGGTGGTTGGGTTAATTGGTCTAAGGTTCAAAAAATAGTCAATCATAAGGACGTATAGCACCCATGGCAGAGGATGCGGCACCTGTGCGTATCGACGTGTGGGTTTGGGCTGTTCGTTTGCTCAAAACACGGTCGTTATCAGCGCAGGCGTGCAAGGCAGGACATATCAAACTCAACGGGGTTGCAGTTAAACCCTCGCAGTTGGTTACTCCGGGGGACCGAGTACGGGTATGGGCTGATCACCGCGAGCGTGATGTAGAGGTTGTTAGCACAGTTCGTAAACGTGTAGGTGCTGCAATTGCCCAAGCCTGCTACATTGATCATTCTCCGCCACCGCCGCCGAAAGAAATTCTGCTTTCTATGCCACGTCGTGACAAAGGCGCGGGGCGGCCAACGAAGAAAGAACGCCGAGACATCGATCGGTTGCGTGGTAGGCGCTGATAGTGGGCGTTCATGCGAAACGAAGAAAGTCTTTCACTCCTTAAACCTATAAGGAGCGAAAGACTTTCGTTATTTACGGGTGAATTAGGATAATCCCCAGCTTGGTGGTGGAAAATCAATTCCAAATTTGCGGAAGAAGTCCGCGATGCTTAGCGCCCATGTGGCAATAAAGTCTGCGAGATCTGGAAACACCAAAATGGATGAAGTCATCGATCCGTATTCTCCTCAACGTTGAAGTATGTTGTTTCCACGATACGTTTGTTCAGGATTGTTGTAAATCTGAGCGGTTTCGAGGGGCATGTTTGTTAAGAATTCGGAGGCGTTCGTTAAGTCGGGGGAGACGGAGGCGAGGATTCTTTCCGGTTTCCCCAGTGGCTTCAATATGCTTGGTGCCATAACGGTATAGCAGGAGGTCGTCGATAATGCGTACTTGTCCTGGCTTGAACTTGTAGTTCAAGGCCTTGCGTACTGCTTCGATGTCGCGATCGTTAAGCAAATCCTTCAGCTGAGCTGCAGTAGTGATGGAGTGTGCGAAGAGTAATTCTTCGAGCCAACGATAGTGCTCGCTGCGTGATTGTGGGAAACGGGAACCTACAAGCATTGCGATAACTCCCGGCAACGTTTCGGCAGTAATGTCGACCTCAAGGTTGGGGCTGTGCTTTTGAGGTTCTTGGATTGCTGCGATGAGATCAAACTGTTGATCTGCTAATTCGATAAGCCCCGCGGCTAGTGTAAAGGCTCTGTCGATTTGGGGATCAAGGTCACCTGAACGCTTGTATCGAATATCGTGTTCGAATTCTGCCCAAGCATGTTGCAAAACGGTACGAATTTGAACTTCGAAAACCATGCCGACGTAATTGTTGAGATCTTTGACGCGATCGTCGATTTTGAGAATAAGGTGATGCGATCCGTAGCCAAAGCTTCCCGAAATGCGAGTAAGGGCAGTCTTATCGACGGAGCGCTCCACCGTGAAAACATCGGCGAGGGCTTCGATAATCTGTGGAATCTCGGTGGAATGCAGAGTTGTAATCCGCACACCGATGATGTCGTGGACATCGTCCCATGGGTGAGGATAAATAAACGCACCCTGCGCGTTCTTCTTTCGGGCCTTGGTTTTCAGAGAATGCCAACTTTTAATGCGAGCGCTGACGCGATCGTACGTAAGACCAGCATCGGTCAGGACATCTTCGAGCGCATCACTGAAGTCTCGTTCGGCATGGGGATGTTTCCGAACGAACTGAGCGTACTGAGTATGTAGCTCAGAAATCAGTGACTGAGGCATTGATGCTCCTTGGTGCTACGGGGAAAGATCTTTGTAAGTGATGACCATGATCGGCGCTACATACTACCACTAAGCGGCACTGTTAGGCCGATAACTGATCACTGGACATGTGACGCAACGGTTGTTGCCAAGCTGTGGACTTAATATGTGCGGGGAATCCTTCGTGGTAGATCAAGGCGTCTTTGACGAGCGGGGTAGAAAAGGTTGACAGCCATGATTCCAATTGCGGGCTCACAATGTGAGAAGCAACCGCGATTAATAATTGGGGATGTGGCACGTAGAAAACTGGGGTTGCGCACAAGATGTTGGCCAAGTGGTGATAAATGACTTCGAAGGTAAGTGGATGCGCGATCCATGCACTCGTGGGTGCGCCGGTGACGTCAACCTGAAGACCTTCGGTCATACGCTTGGTAAGAAAAGTGGTGGGTCTTGTTCTGATAGGGATTCCACGTGCATTACTCGTGGTATAGATCAGATTATCTGCTGCGGTATCCCACAGGTATTGCGCACTTACGTCTAAGTCGTCCAGTGAATACTTGCTACTAGCAATAGTGGCGTTAAGGCATGGAGATAGTGCGATCTGAACACTCGTTTGCTCGTCGGTGGTTGTTTCTTCAAAAGCTGGGTCACGGCGTGGCGTGAGCGACAATTGAATGGACGTGAGAATGTCGGTGTGCTTGGGAGTGGTGTCAGACTGCATGTTGATCCCCAGTGCTCCTTGTCTGTTGATATGAAAGCTCTACATATTCAGACGTAACGAGCACGGGGGTTGGTTCCCAAAGATTTATCTTTTACCCCCTTTGTGTGGCCCCTTTGTGGCCTCTGCGTGGGATATTAAAACGGTGGTTGTTCGTCCTCGGGATTAAGACCTAGTTGCGCAAACAGGTCTTCTTGAGTCCATAGGTCAATTACTTGGCCTTTGGCGCGCAGTTCTTCGGCACGTTTTTGTTTAGAAGTCGGTTTGTCCCATGGGCCGCATACAAGGATGGTCGTCTTTTTCGTGACGTTTTTGCCAATAATGCCTCCTTGGTTCGCAATTCCAGCCCACAGCTCGCCTTTGTCGTAGGGGGCGAAATCGCCGCTAAGCGTGACAGATTGCCCAAAGAGCCGGCCCTGAGGATCGGCATCAGGATTAGGGTCAGGGATTGTTTCTGGAGTTGCCACCTTCGACCACGGCGCCCGTGCTGCTTTGGTTGCTTTGCGGGGTTTTTCTGCTGGTGGGGTTTGAATAGCAGCGGCAGCGGAATCAGGTGAAGCTGGAGCGCTCGAGGCACCACGAACTTTGAGAACTGGATACACACGAGCGTCGGATAATTGACCAGTGTGGAACCCTAGCATGTTAAATGCGGAGGCAAAATCAGTGATTTCGGTGTTCAGACGTTGTGTAAGAGCGATGAGAATTCCGGCGCAGGCTTCGGCATCCGCACAAGCGTTATGGTGATTTCGAAGCTCAACATGAAGATGTTGTGAGACAGTGGGAAGTTTATGATTCGCAATAGGTAGGTGTGCTGCGCGCGCGGCAGCGAGAGAACAACCAAAATTGGTGGTGCGCAGGCGAATATCAGCAGCTTGGGTAGCACGCAGGAAAGCAGTCATATCAAATTGTGCGTTGTGTGCAGCCAGAGGAAGATCTCCTGCGAAGTCAGCAAATTGCTTGTAGCATTCAGCGAAGCTAGGCGCAGTTGCGACCATATCTGCGGTAATGCCGTGAATGGCGATGTTAGCTTCGTCGAAGGAATTCAAATCGCCTGGTGGGGTGCATAGCCACTCTTTGGTTTCTACAACGTGACCATCTCGTACTTTAGCCGCACCGATCTGACAAATAGAACCCCAGTCGCTATTAGCTGTTTCCACATCGACCGCCACAAAATCTAAGTGGGGCACGGGTTGGGGAATAGGGCCATCGCCATTCATTGCTGCTGACAGTGTACGAACAAAAAGTTCTTGTTCGGTTGCACTGTTAGGCGGGAACCAAATAGCAATTTCTTTGTCTGCAGTAACAGTAACTAGTCCGCGGTCAAAGGCGTCAGCTACAGACACCGATTTTACTTCTGTGATGGCGGAAACCTGCAGGTGGACGTCGTCAAGCCCTAGGCTTGCACGCAGTAGCGACGACTGACCTGTAAGCGTCGAGGCATCAACGCGGAAGCCTAAACCGTGTGCTGGGATGAGGCCGGACATAGTGCTGTGCTCCTTGAATTCCTATGGTTTGTGCTTGCTCAGATGTCTGACACTACAGGTGTGCAGTGACATGCTCACTGCGGCGCTCGAACGTGTCATCGCATGATCGGGCGCCGCAGTGCGTGTCGACGTTAACTAGTCACTGTAGTCGTCGTCTCGACGATCCTTTTCCACAGTTTGGGACTTATGTGTGGTGTCGACGAGTCGAAGGATCAGCGTGCTGCGTGCTTCGACGGTAATCGAGTCGCCTGCGCGAAGCGTCTTTGCTTCGTCAGGGTAGCCAGTATCAACATTGGTATCGACGATAAGTTTCCACGCTGGACCGAACTCGGTGTCAGGAAGAGTAAAGTCGATCGGCTCGTGATAGGCATTGAACATCATGATGAAGGAGTCATCTTCAATGCGTTGGCCGCGCGCATCGGGTTCTTGGATGGCTTTGCCATTGAAGTAGACCATGAGGGACTTGCCACAGGCGAAATCCCAGTCGCTTTGACCCATCAACTTGCCAGAAGGAACCAGCCACGCAATATCGCGGTCGCCTACTTCTGATCCCAACGGACCCCCAGCCAAGAAGCGCCGGCGTCTAAACACAGGATGGTTACGGCGGATCGTGATGAGCCGTTTGGTGAACTCCATCAACGCAGCGTTTTTGTCTGCTAGCTCCCAATCCATCCACGACGTCTCATTGTCTTGGCAGTAAACATTGTTATTGCCATCTTGAGTACGCGCCATTTCATCGCCATGGGCAATCATGGGGGTGCCTTGGCTGAGCAAAAGCGTTGTGAGGAAATTACGTCGTTGACGTGCACGTAATTTGTTGATCTCAGGATCTTCGGTGGGGCCTTCTTCGCCGCAGTTCCACGAACGATTGTGGCTTTCCCCATCTCGACCGTCTTCACCATTTGCATCGTTGTGCTTGTGGTTGTAGCTGACTAGGTCATTGAGCGTGAAGCCGTCGTGAGCCGTGATGAAGTTGATAGAAGCCGTAGGGCGGCGACCATTATTGGCGTACAGGTCTGAAGAGCCAGTAAGACGAGAAGCAAATTCGCCGAGTGTCGACGGCTCACCACGCCAGAAATCACGGACAGTATCGCGGTATTTTCCATTCCACTCAGTCCAAAGCGGCGGGAAATTACCCACTTGGTAACCGCCCTCGCCCACATCCCAAGGCTCGGCGATGAGTTTGACTTGAGAAACAATCGGATCTTGTTGGACAAGATCGAAGAATGTAGCGAGCTTATCCACGTCGTGTAGTTCACGAGCCAAAGTGGAAGCTAAGTCGAATCGGAAACCATCAACGTGCATCTCTGAGACCCAGTAACGCAGGGAATCCATGATCATTTGCAATGGATGCGGATCTCGGACGTTGAGTGAATTTCCGGTGCCCGTGTAGTCCATGTAGTGGGCTTTATCTCCGTCAACGAGGCGGTAGTATGCCTCATTGTCGATGCCGCGGAATGCGATCGTGGGACCCATGTGGTTTCCCTCCGCGGTGTGGTTATAGACCACGTCGAGGATGACCTCGATGCCTGCTTCGTGGAAGGCACGCACCATTCCTTTGAACTCGGAGACAGCGCCACCTGGCTCTTGGGCCGCCGCATAATCTTGTTGAGGTGCAAAGAAACCAAAGGTGTTATAGCCCCAATAGTTACGCAATCCCAAGTCGCGGAGGCGGTCATCTTGCAGGAACTGATGCACTGGCATGAGCTCGATTGCAGTGATGCCAAGGTCTTTGAGATGTTCGATGATCGAAGGATGCGCTAGACCAGCATAAGTACCACGGAGGGATTCTGGTACGTCTGGGTGGCGCATCGTCATGCCTTTGACATGAGCTTCGTAGATTACGGTCTCGTTATACGGCGTGTTTGGGCTGCGGTCTGAACCCCAGTCAAAGAAGGGATTCACCACAACCGACTTCATGGTGTGTTCGAGACTGTCTTCTGTATTGCGACCCTCGGGATTTTCTGGATCGTTGATGTCATAGCTAAACAGCGATGGATGTCCATCGAATTCACCGTCAAAAGCGCGTGCATATGGATCGACTAGTAGTTTGCTGGGATCGCAACGTTTGCCTTCAGCAGGGTTATAGGGGCCATGGACGCGGAAGCCATAGCGTTGGCCAGGTTTGACGCCTGGGAGGTAGCAGTGCCAGATGTGGGCATCGACTTCGTCGAGGAGGATTCTTTCCTCATTGCACTCTGTGTCGATGAGGCAGAGCTCAACTTTTTCGGCAACGTCAGAGAAGATAGCAAAGTTCGTACCTGCTCCGTCGTATTTAGAGCCCAGTGGGTAGCTTTGTCCGGGCCAGATTTGACGATCGGACGTCACAGGGGAGTCGTTCATAGCTACTCACTCTACTGCTTTTTAGGAAAACCCCTGTGTTTTCAATCCAACGATAATAATCTCAAGGCTGCTCATAAAGAGTTGATCGTGGTTCTTAACGGCTGTAGCTGTCCCAGATTCAACTTCCAAACGCTGTACCTCGGATTGCTCGATGAGGCAGGAACCAAGAATAAAATTCAGCAATGTTGATGCGCCGATGTAGGCTTTGTCGCAGCCGCCGAGAATGGCCGAAACGACGCAAATAATATCGTTGCGTAACGACGCGTCTGTCAGTGCGGCACTCAAAAGCTCGGCCCCATCTCGGTGACGCAACATCAAGGATCGAACGTCGAATGCTAACGAAGGGATGTCATGATGATAAGCCGAAGGGGAGGCGTCGATAAGCGGTGCCATGATGTGGCGAGCAATGGCATCAATTAATGCCTGTTTGTTTTTAAAATGCCAGTACAAAGCTCCAGGGGCAACGCCTAGGTGAGTTGCAAGCCTTCGCATTGTCATGTCGGCTAGACCATAGGAATCCAAAATATCGAGGCTTGCAGAAATGATGGACTCTTTACTTAATTGCACAGCAGTCAGCCTATCCTGATTCGGTTGCTCGTGATGGGGGAACGCGGTCCATGTATGACACAACGTGTCGTAGGCGATACTAACACCGTAATGTATGTGAATGATCATCCGATTAACATCGTAACGAATACATCGATCGGCCAACTTTTGTATTAAAAGCTAGAGTCGAATACAAATCTTCGTGGCACCCCACGACGAAACCCAGATCACAGAGGAGATACTCAGTGTCGATTAGTCTTCACCTTTCCATCCTTAAGCTTCCCGTTCTTGCCTGTGCTACCGCCGGTGTCATGGTGCTAACAGCTTGTGGTTCCGATGGAGATAGCTCGGATTCGTCGGCAAATAAGACCTCAACCGGTGCGTCGACCTCAAAGTCTGCAAGCGCAAAACCTGGCGAGCCATCTGATGCGCCTGCACCAGAATCAGCTGCGCCTGCGCCAGCGCCAGAAAACGGGCAACCGGCGCCTGGACAGCCGGCTCCTGGACCGATCGACAACCCAGAGATTTCATTCATTCCGCAAGCCCCTGTTGCCGATGGCGCACCTGCGAGTGCTGAAGATCAACAGGCCATCGAAGGTCTTGTGCGTGGCATAATGAACGCCACCACGGTGCGTCAGTTTATGGGGTACATTCCTCAGAACACCTGCGCACGTTACCTTGAAGCTAATGGCGGGCTTGCAGCGATGAATATCGACCAGATCCCTGACGTTCCATTGGCGGATTTCCCTCAGTACGCTCACGCACGTCCTACTATCGATTCCGTGACTGATATTCAGGTCAATGGTGATTCTGCATCTGCGACAGTGACCTCGACGGCAGATGGCCAGACAAATTCTGCGGTTCAGCGCTTTGCTCGCGAAAACGGCCGATGGACGTTCTGCGACTAATCCCCGCAGTGCACGCGTGCTCTGTCACCTGATTGGTACAGAGCACGCATACACATTCTTGATCGATCCGGCAGGCACGGTACCCTGTGTCTCATGCGAAAAACTTCAACCACCTCGACAGCTCCGCACATTTCGGAGAATGTTGATCCACTCCCAGAAAAACAAGGAAGTGGCGTGGTCACATCACGCTTTCGCCCGTGGCTTCATTCGGCGCAGTGGTATTCAGCGATTGTCGTGATGGTGTCTTTGTTATTCGCCGGCACAGGAGTTGTATGGGCATGGTTTCGCCCCACATATTCAGCGGAAATCGTGGAAGATAACCAAATGCGCGTTGGCACGGAAGTAAACGTGGAGTTTCTTTCTCTCGCGCAATTTATTGTCATTTCGGGAATTCTTTCCCTAGCCATCACGTATATCCTTGCGCGGAAAGTGCGTTCGCATAACCATCAAGTGCGCATCATGATGTGGCTCTTGTTATGGACACTTATCGGCGGATTGATCCTCGCCACCACCGGAGACATGGTTGCTTCGCTCATCCATCACACGACTGATGCTGACCAGCTCCTCCCCGGAACAGTCATCCGTTTCGCGCCGCCTGTTGCATTAGGGGCCAACGCAGTGATGTGGCCACCTTTCGTTGCCGGGTGTGCTTTTTGGCTATCGCTATTCATTAATATCGATGACCAAAGCGACGATGACAATGTTTCAGCCGATAACCGTAATACCGATAGCTAAGCGTTATTCCTGATGCGGAGGGGCGTCGTAAAGCCCGTACTTGGGGCTTTTTAATTGTGAGATGCTGTGCATCAATGCGTTAAACCCCTCGGAGAGAAACGTAGTCAGCTGCGTGTCGGTAAGGCCGCCACCAGCATCGATATGAGTTTCTACACGAATTCTAAGCGTCTCGTCTTTATTCGCGATGAAAGCTTTCGTGGCAACCGCTTCATCATTCCAACGATTACAAATAAGAAATATCCGCATAAAATCGCTGCGCTGTAACCCAGAATCCCACTCCGCCCACATCATGATGGTAGGGCCGGACTCTAGATCACAGGCAATCATGGCTTCGGAATGCCAAATTGGTGCATATAACACCTCCAAAGAATCTGCAGTGGAAGTGATCTCTTCCATAATTGGAGAGATTCTGTCCATCGTGACCAAAGAGGGCACATCTGAAGTGCCGTCTCCCAGATCGAAAAAATCAGAAGAAGCATCCTCATAGAGATGCGCATTGAACAACTGCTGGTGGTCTACTGACAATGCAGCAAAATCATCGAGGAACGTGCGAACTGCAAGGGCAGTGGCATCGCTTGCAAGCTGCAAAAACTCTGCCAATTGCAAGTCAGTTTGCGGAAGTGAAACAGAGTTGCTTGACCTAAAAGCAACAGAAAGCGATCCAGAATCATTAACACGAATGCGTGCCGACGGGCTGACGCGCTCGTTGTTCCACGAGTTCACACTTTCTGCAACCCGAGAAAACTCATCTAATGGTAACTGGCCGTTTAAAAAGCCCTCGACAATCAATTGCGGATTAGCCTGTGCTGAATCCTGATGATGAGTGTCTACTTCAGTGATTGTTCCACAAGCGTTTTCATTGACGAGGCCAACAATGAGGCTATATTCGCGCCATTCGATTTCGATCACGCTGCTGTGGTGCACCATAATCCGGCGATGGACGAAACCAAGTCGTGTCAGGATGTTTTCCACACTGTGCATAGTGATGGGATTGCAGGAAACAGAAGAAAATTGAACCCCTAATGTTGGATCGTTTGAATGTGTGCCCACCCCTTGCACCTTCTTTCCTTGTGTATTGAATAATCCGTGAGAACTTTAGCAGTCTAGCAGCTGGCAGATCATTGAAACATGAAGGGATGCGCTACCGAGATTAGGGGGTAGAAGCAGAAAAATATCTCTATGCAGGTGCATCTACAACGATAGAATGACCCAATACAACGAGTGAGGCGAAAATGGCCGTGAAAACTTTCATGGAGTGTGGCCTCGTGATGGCTTTTCACCATGACGGGGGTGCTCCATACGCCTTGTTGTGGAGATGGCTGCATATAATGTGTGCTTTAGTCCCATCGTAGGCGGTGTTTTTACGGAAAACATCGAAAAATATTGAGGAAACGTAAAATTATGTTGAATGTGATTGATCTCCGCGGACACGTTCCCACCACAAGTGAGCTGCGTAGAACATTGCCACGAGGCGGAACGGATATTAATTCGGTATTACCGATCGTCGAGCCAGTGGTTACCGACGTTAAGAATAGAGGTGCTGCTGCCGCACTTGATTATGGAGAAAAATTCGATCACGTTCGCCCACCATCAATTCGAGTGCCGCAAGATGTCATCGATCAGGCACTGGACAGCTTGGACCCCAATGTCATTGAGGCACTGAAAGAATCGATCGCCCGAGTGCGTGCAGTTCACTCCGAGCAATTTCCAGCCCAACACACCACCTCCTTTGGTGATGGCGCAACAATTACAGAGAAGTTCATACCAGTATCTCGTGTTGGCCTCTACGTTCCTGGTGGAAATGCTGTGTATCCCTCCAGCGTTATTATGAACGTCGTCCCCGCTCAAGAAGCGGGAGTGGAATCATTAGTTGTGGCTTCTCCTCCACAAAAAGATCACGGTGGATGGCCTCACCCCACTATTTTGGCCGCAGCTAAGCTTTTGGGAGTAACTGAGGTTTGGGCTACGGGCGGTGCTCAAGCAGTGGCATTGTTGGCTTATGGCGATGATACCCAGCAAAATAGTGCTGAAGTCTTAGAACCGGTCGATATGATTACTGGCCCTGGCAATATATTTGTCACCGCTGCCAAGCGTTTGGTGCGCGGGGTAGTGGGCATCGACTCTGAGGCTGGTCCAACAGAAATCGCTATCGTTGCCGACGCGCAGGCGAACCCAGTCTGGATCGCCTATGATCTCATCAGCCAAGCTGAACATGATGTTCTTGCTGCTTCGGTCCTTATCACGGACTCCGAAGAGTTGGCACAGCGCGTTAATGAGGAAGTCGCTGCCCGCTACAGTGTCACTCGCAACGCAGATCGCGTATCTGAGGCGCTCAAAGGCCAGCAATCAGGCATCGTGCTTGTCGACGATCTTCCGACCGCCGTTATAGTGGCAGACGCATACGCTGCGGAACACTTGGAAATTCACACTGCAGAGCCCCACAAGGTGGCAGAACAAATTCGAAATGCTGGTGCAATATTTGTTGGCGGATATTCTCCGGTACCGCTAGGGGATTACTCAGCGGGTTCGAACCACGTACTGCCAACCTCTGGAAGCGCTCGTTATAGCTCCGGACTTTCTACGCATACCTTCCTCAAGCCAGTAAACATTATTTACTACGACGAGGTGGCACTTAAAGAAATTTCCGACACCGTGATCACCTTGGCTGATGCCGAGGACCTTCCTGCACACGGCGAAGCAATTCGTACGCGCTTTGAAAATCTTGGCAACTAGGTCTCACTGAAAAACTACGGAAAGAATGCAGTAAACCCATGAAAGATCTAACGCTGAATGATCTTCCTATTCGGGAAGAACTACGAGGCCAATCCGCTTATGGTGCACCACAACTTGACGTTGATGTTCGCCTCAATACAAATGAAAATCCCTACCCGCCCTCTGAAGCGCTCGTCGAAGAACTCGCCCGAGTCGTTGCTGAGCAAGCGAGTAACCTGAACCGTTATCCCGAGCGCGACGCTGTAGAACTTCGTACCGAGCTTGCTCGATACATTACAAAGTGCACTGGCGTACCAGTGACCTATGAGCAATTGTGGGCTGCCAATGGTTCAAACGAAGTCTTGCAACAATTGTTACAAGCATTCGGCGGCCCCGGTCGAACTGTTTTGGGGTTCCAGCCAAGTTATTCAATGCACCCTATTTTGGCGCAAGGAACTCAAACTACATTTATTAACTGCCCCCGCGATAAGGAGTTTCGCATCGATGTAGATACAGCACTGGCGGCGATTACTACTCATCAGCCCAATATCGTCTTTGTGACTACCCCGAATAATCCCACAGGCGATGTGACCTCGCTGGATACGATCCAAAAGATCCTAGATGTCGCGCCGGGAATCGTCATCGTGGATGAGGCATATGCAGAATTTTCGGAACAGCCTAGTGCTATTTCCTTGCTGGAAAACTATCCCACCAAGTTGGTTGTTTCTCGAACAATGAGTAAAGCCTTCGATTTTGCTGGTGGTCGATTAGGGTATTTTGTCGCTCATAAGGCATTCATCGATGCCGTGATGCTCGTTCGACTTCCTTATCACCTCTCGCAGCTATCGCAGGCAGCGGCCATTGTAGCGTTGCGGCATAGCGAAGAAACTTTAGCCACCGTGGCAAAACTCGTAGCGGAGCGAAAGCGAGTCCAGCAAGGTTTGCTCGAACTCGGATTTGAAATTGTGCCTAGCGAATCTAATTTCTTATTCTTTGGGCATTTTGAAGATCAGCACGCCGTGTGGCAGGCATTTCTCGATCGTAAAGTGCTTATCCGCGATGTGTCTGTTTCTGGTTATCTTCGTGCCACGGTCGGGTTGCCGGAAGAAAACGATGCTTTCCTCAAAGCTGCTGGAGAGGTAGCCCAACAATTCCTGTAATCGCATAAAAGTGGGGTTTACCTTTTATGCAGTACAAACATTTTAGACTCTAAAACGCAGAAAGCATGGTGACCTTTAACTATGGCAACCCAACCTCGAATTGGTTCAATTTCTCGTGTCACAAGCGAATCAGATATTCGCGTCGAAATAAATCTCGATGGAACAGGCACGGTCGAAATTGACACTGGTGTACCTTTTTTCGATCACATGCTTACTGCCTTTGGAGTCCATGGTGCATTTGATTTGAAGGTTAAGGCCACAGGAGACACACACATCGACGCCCACCACACAGTGGAAGACACCGCGATTGTGCTGGGACAGGCAATAGCACAAGCTGTAGGAGATAAACGCGGAATTAAACGATTCGGCTCTTTCCAGCTACCAATGGATGAGACGTTGTGTGAAGCCATCGTCGATTTTTCTGGGCGTCCCTACTTTGTCACCAAAGGCGAACCTGATTACCTAGTGCATTCTGTTATCGGTAGTCATTATCCGACCGTCTTAAATGAGCATTTTTTTGAATCTTTGGCGCTTAACGCAAAAATTACATTGCACGTATTATGCCACTACGGTCGGGATCCGCATCACATCACCGAAGCTGAATTTAAAGCTGTCGCACGAGCGATCCGTGAAGCAGTCGGTCCCGATGACCGTCTCACTGGAATCCCCTCAACTAAAGGAGCGCTATAAACGTGACCGCAATCCACACTTCGGTTGTAGCTCAGTCTACAATCCCACCAGCAAGTTTTTTGATGGTGTACGTGTTGTTTTTGGTATCTGGCTTATTAGTTGGTGGAGCTTGGGCCGCATATAAAGCCGATAACAGGCTCATGGTGATTGTTCTCGGAGTTCTCGCTGCAATGGCTGCAGCAGGTGGCGTCGTGTGGGCGGTAGGTATCTATCAGTAGCCAGTAGGCTGTAGTAGGGGGACTCGGTTGACTTTTATATACCTCGCGCTAGGCTCGAAGTAGCGATAAAAATTTGTTAAGGCTGGGAAGTAACTTCTCAGCCTTTCTATTTTGTTCCCCCATACTCAATAGTCCTTTAATCCTCGTCGACCTCTAAGGAAGGAGCCTGTGAAAACACTCGAAGCTACCTCCATCCAGCCTGCAGCGCCTACACAACCATGGAAAGTTCCAGGTTTTACCTCAACACTTATTGCCGTTGCAGCAGCTTTCGCGGCGTTTTCGCTCATGCTGCCAGTTATTCCTTTGGCAGTGATTGCCTCAGGGCAGTCGGATGCGCTTGCGGGAGCGACTACTGCTACCTTCATGGCTATTACAGTGCTGACTCAAATATGCACTTCTCGTTTGATCCATGCTTTTGGGTATCGAGCGGTCATGATTGTTGCAGCGCTACTTCTCGGTTTGCCGTCGTTGTGGTATGCAGTATCACTCGATCCAGCTTCTGTACTGATCGTTGCGGCAATTCGTGGTATCGGATTTGGTTCGTTGTGTGTTGCTCAATATGCGCTTATTGGGGAAATAGTTCCAGCAGGCATGCTCGGCAAAGCCTCGGGGTTACTCGGCGTTGCAGTAGGTGCGTCTCAAATGGTGGCGCTTCCTGCAGGCCTTTTGCTGGTTAATGCTGGATACAGCTTTGATGTGGTGTTCTTTATAGGCGGCGGCATTGCCTTGATTGCTGCGTTCATGGCTGTAGCAATTCCCAATGTGGAATCTGATGCTTCTAGCTCAGATGCGGCAGGAAATGACGAAGCTGGAGTGGCTATCAACGACCCTGCTTGGCGACGTGCTGAGTTAAAGTATGAGCGCCGGCAACGGATTATTCATTCTAAGGTGGTCCAAAAAGCAAAATTTGCCATTCCTGCTAAGCCGCGGGCAAAAATCAGTGCGCGTATTCATCGTCGTCCACGGCCACACGGTTTGATCGTGACAGTTGTTCCAGCATTGGCATTGGCCAGTGTTTCTATGGGGTATGGAGCAGTTTCGAGCTTCTTACCGGCTTCAGTACGCGACATCGATCCAGCTCGTGGAG
This sequence comes from Corynebacterium diphtheriae, assembly GCF_001457455.1. Classification (NCBI taxonomy): domain Bacteria; kingdom Bacillati; phylum Actinomycetota; class Actinomycetes; order Mycobacteriales; family Corynebacteriaceae; genus Corynebacterium; species Corynebacterium diphtheriae. The sequence goes on along the minus strand of NZ_LN831026.1, from coordinate 1,582,577 downwards.
CTGCCTTAGCTGGCATCATGCTTTCTATCGTGGGCGCTGCGCAAATGATTTTCCGCTTTTTCGCAGGCATGCTAGCTGACAAATTGAATCGTCCAGGAACAACGATGATTCCTGGTCTGATTTTATCGGCATTAGGCCTAGCTGGGCTCGTTGCCGTACTCGCGCTGGGGTGGCCACTGGCAACACTGATTTGTGCCGCCATCTTGTTCGGTGCTGGTTTCGGGCTGGTGCAAAATGAAGCTTTGCTGGAAATGTTTCTGCGAGTCCCTCGAGAAAAAATTGGACAGGCATCGACTATTTGGAATGCGGCGTTCGATTCGGGCACTGGTGTAGGTGCCATCATATTGGGAATGGTGGCGGCACACGCTGGTTATGCCATGGCTTTTGCTGGAGGAACGGTTCTTGTAGCTATTGGATTCATCGCAGAGCTAACTGATCGCGGTGTGCAACGTCGGCATCGTGCGCGTCGTGTAGCGGCGTCTGTTGCAGATTAACGTGTGGGGGTAGTTCGGCACGAGCACCCCGCAATGGTGGTTGATAACCAGTTAGGATGAGAAACCATGAAGAAAGTGGCACTTCTCGATTACGGTTCTGGGAATCTACGTTCAGCGCAACGAGCGTTGGAACGAGTTGGCGCAGAAGTCGAGGTAACAAACGATCCGGATGTAGTACTGGCTGCGGACGGTCTCCTCGTACCAGGAGTGGGTGCTTTTGATGCATGCATGAAGGGACTAAAAGAGGTCCAAGGTGACCGAATGATTGGTCAGCGCTTGGCAGGGGGACGCCCTGTGATGGGCATTTGTGTAGGTATGCAGATTATGTTTGATTCTGGCAACGAACACGGCATCTCTGCTACTGGATGTGGGCAGTGGCCAGGAAACGTCGAAAAGCTTGAGGCTCGTGTTCTACCGCATATGGGTTGGAACACGGTGGAAGCAGCGCAAGACTCACAACTTTTTGCTGGACTCGACGCTGATACGCGTTTTTATTTTGTGCACTCTTACGGTGTGCGTTGGTGGGAGTTCGATGGCGACGGTTTAACACGTGCACCATTAGTAACGTGGGCTCAGCATGAATCTGATCGATTTGTTGCCGCTGTGGAAAACGGTGCGTTGATGGCTACCCAGTTCCACCCAGAGAAATCTGGGGATGCTGGTGCACAACTCCTGCGGAATTGGATTGATCTGCTGTAAAACCGGCAATGCGGGACAGCTTGAGGATTCGGTGGGGTAGGGCTTCAACCCCGCTAGGGTGAGCCTTGTTGTGGATAAGCGTCTACACTATTGCTTTATGACTTTCACACTTCTCCCCGCCGTCGATGTTGTCGATGGTCAGGCGGTTCGTTTGGATCAAGGTGAAGCCGGAACCGAAAAGTCGTACGGTTCCCCAATTGAGGCTGCACTGAAATGGCAGGAACAGGGGGCATCGTGGCTACATTTCGTGGATTTAGATGCAGCTTTCAACCGTGGATCGAATCATGAGTTGATGGCGGAAGTTGTGAAAATCCTAGATATTAACGTTGAGCTAACCGGCGGCATTCGTGATGACGCATCGCTTAAGCGAGCACTTGCTACCGGTGCGCGTCGTGTCAACATCGGAACTGCCGCTTTGGAAAAACCAGCGTGGATCGAGAAAGTTCTAGGCGAATACGGAGATGCCATCGCTGTCGATATAGCAGTGCGAAATATCGATGGCCAGTGGCGTACTCGTGGCAATGGCTGGGTCTCTGATGGTGGAGATCTTTGGGAGGTACTCGAGCGCCTTGATAGCCAAGGATGCACACGATTTGTGGTCACCGATGTATCTAAGGATGGGACGCTAAGCGGTCCAAATATCGATTTGCTTCGCGACGTTTCCGCGGCAACCGATGCCAAGGTTGTAGCCTCTGGTGGTATCTCTACCTTGGAGGATGTGCTGGAGCTTGCGCGATATGAAGACGAAGGTATTGATTCTGCCATTATTGGCAAAGCGCTGTATGAAGGCCGTTTTACCCTTAAGGAGGCGCTCGCCGCGCTATGACCGATGTTCGGGACCTTTATCATATTGCAGAGGCAATACTCGATGATGCCGAGCGTCTATTCATTCAGGGCATAGGTTCAGCTCCTACAACGTTTAAAAACGGCGGTGATTTTGCCACCGATATGGATCTGAAAATCGAGCAATATCTGCGCACCCAACTGGTCATGATGACTGGAATTCCTGTTTTTGGTGAGGAATACGGTGGAAAGCTAGGAACACCCATGTGGGTGGTTGACCCTATCGATGGCACTGCCAACTATGCGGCAGGCAATCCTATGTCATCGATATTGATAAGTCTCATTGCGGATGGGGAGCCCGTTATCGGGCTGACCTCAGTTCCTATGGTCGGACAGCGTTTCGGTGCGTACGCTGATTCACCATTGTTACTGAATGGCCAGGTTCAACCCCAAATGAATGCTCGGGACCAACGCCATGTTTCCCACGTTGGATTCACATCGATCGCCTCGCCACGAGAATCGTCGTTTCCTACGGTTGTTCGCCAAGGTCTATTAGGTGCCCTAGCACAAACATATCTACGGCCGCGTATCACAGGATCAGTAGGAATTGATTTAGCGTATGCGGCTGCAGGCATTTTTGATGCGGCTTTGAGCCTAAGCCCCAATCTATGGGATAACGCTGCAGGCATCATGCTTGTTCGTGCGGCTGGGGGAGTAGTTACTGACCTTGATGGCAATCAGTGGACTCCTACCTCACAGGGGGTAATTGTAGGTTCGGCCCAATCCCATGAAGTGTTGATGGCTACCATTGACACAATGAGATAGCTATCTCGCGTTACTTTTCCGGCTGTTGTTTGACAAAAGTTACGCAGTTTTAAGTCCCTATGAATTTGTTTCACACAAGGAGCTAACACCATGCCAGTCGCAGTTCGAGTCATTCCATGTTTGGACGTGAAAAACGGTCGCGTGGTTAAAGGAGTTAACTTTGAAGGGCTTAAAGATGCCGGCGATCCAGTCGAGTTGGCTGCTCGTTATGATGCCGAGGGTGCCGACGAACTAACATTTCTCGATGTTTCAGCATCTCAAGATGGCAGAGGAACCATGCTTGAAGTTGTGAGGCGAACAGCAGACCAAGTGTTTATTCCGTTAACTGTTGGCGGTGGTGTTCGCAGCGCCGAGGATGTAGACCAACTACTGCGTGCAGGTGCTGACAAAGTCAGTGTGAATACTTCTGCGATCGCTCGTCCTGAGTTACTTCAAGAGCTTTCTCAGCGTTTCGGTGCTCAGTGTGTCGTCTTAAGCGTGGATGCTCGCCGAGTCCCAGAAGGAGGCAAGCCGCAGCCGTCGGGCTTTGAAGTAACCACACACGGCGGAACTCGTTCCGCTGGAATCGATGCTGTTGAGTGGGCGAAGAAAGGCGAGGCGATGGGCGTGGGCGAAATCTTGTTGAACTCTATGGATGGCGACGGAACAAAGCGTGGATTTGATCTGGAACTGATTGAAAAAGTCCGCCATGCGGTATCTATCCCCGTGATTGCCTCAGGTGGTGCAGGTAAACCTGAGGACTTTCCCCCAGCAATAGCTAGTGGTGCTGATGCAGTTCTTGCAGCTTCAATTTTCCATTTCGGTGAAGTCACAATTTCTGAAGTGAAAAAGCAGGTAGCGGCTGCTGGCTACGAAGTTCGAAGCTAGTACATAAGGAAGGAATATCACATGGACGATCCAGCATCCTATGAGCTCGATCCCAGCATCGCGCAGCGAGTCAAATTCAACAGTGCTGGGTTAGTGCCTGCAGTTGTTCAGTCCACAGATGGGGAAGTTCTCATGCTGGCTTGGATGGATGCTCATGCGTTGGCGTATACCATTGCTACGCGGAAGGGCACGTATTTTTCTCGTTCCCGAAACGAATATTGGATTAAAGGCCTTACTTCAGGTCACACTCAGCAGGTTACAGGTCTGCAATTGGACTGTGATGGCGATACCGTGTTGATGACAGTGGTTCAGCAAGGTGGAGCATGTCACACAGGTGACCGCACCTGCTTTGACGCTGACGTTATCATTTAATTTTTGGTACGGATCAAAAACGTGAGCTGGAAGGGCGGCAACGCACATGGCTGGTAGGAAGATAGTCTCGGCTTTGGCTATCGGACTCGGAGGAATCGTATTGTGGGGCTCCTCGCGAATGCCGTGGCTGCATGTTGAAGCATTTGATGACAAATCGGGTGCAAAACAAGTTGACATGCTGGGAGCGACATGGAGCACGGAGACGACAGCTGTTGCTTTAGTGCTTATAGCTGCTTGTGCCGCTATTCTTGTCTTGCGTAGCGCTGGGCGACGCTTCGTGGCCGTAGTTTCAGCTGTGGCCGCAGCTGGGGGGTTGTGGGCGCCAGTTCAATTACTTTTCAATGAACCCGATGCAACTCGTGCGCTAAATATCTTGACGTCGCATGCAGCGACGGGTCATGCGAAAGACGGTGCTGCGCTCACCGGATGGGCAGAAATCACACATATTTCTGTGCAGGCGCCTTCAGTAATTTTGGCAATGTGTGGTGCGGGTTTCGCACTCATTGCAGCGATTATTGCGACTATGAATCCGGGTCAGGATTCTGTGCAAAAATCGCGGTTTGAACGCCAGCAGGCTCGGAACGAAAAAATCGAGTCGGAGTTGGAAGAAGCTCCGGATTCGGGGCGCGTGCTTTGGGACGCTATCGACGCAGATATTGATCCGACTGATCGCTAGTAGATTCGGCTACGGTAATGCTTCATTGTGACCGTGTACCCGAATGATTTTTTAACTTGGTAGGCAAACAAGTAGCCTAAGAAGTGGCAAACGTCGCTTGAGACCCTGTGGGATGGCTATGGTTACAGTCTTCGATGAGATCATCGCTGGTGTTGTGGAAGACGTTGCCGCGCGCGAAGCGCAGGTTTCATTCCAGGACATCAAAGCGCAGTCTCGTCTGTGCGCGCCACCTAGGGATGCTTGTGGGGCATTGTTAGCAAGTGGCTGTGGAATCATCGCGGAGATCAAAAGGGCAGCACCTGGCCAAGGTTTGCTTGCGGAGATTCCTTCGCCGGTAGATCTGGCTCTTGAGCTCGAGTCCGGCGGTGCGGCGTTGATTGCTTGTCACACAGAGCGCCGGCGGTTTCATGGGTCTTTGACGGAGATGGCGAAGATTCGTCGTCACGTGTCCGTTCCAGTTATGTGTCGCGATTTTATTGTTGATCCCTATCAGATTCATGAAGCTCGCTGCTATGGAGCTGATATGGTGCCGCTTCGGGTAGCTGCGCTTGCGCAGTCACGACTTGTTGCATTGATTGATCGGGTGGAGTCCCTGGGGATGGCTGCGCTTGTCGAGGTACGTGATACTGCGGAGGCATCTCGTGCCTTAGATGCTGGTGCTCGAATTATCGGTGTTAATGCGAGAGATTTTTCTACGATGACCCTTAACCGAGCGGCTTTTTGTGAGATCGCTCCAGGACTTCCTAGCGACGTGGTCCGAGTGGCGCTTTCAGGGGTTCGTAATGCTAAAGAGCTTTTAGACTACGCCTCGGCTGGGGCAGACGCCGTGGTGATTGGTCAAAGCATCGTGACGGCGCAATCGCCTCGAGGGGCGACGCGTGCCTTGGTTGCTGCAGGCCAGCATCCCTCGTGTCCCTCACGTTAGCGAAAGCAACGGTTAAGATGGTCCACAGTGTGGCTTTGTCCTGAGACCAAAATACTGTGGAGAAAAATTAGTGGGAAACATCCAATATCTTGCGGCTATTCCATCGCCTCCTCAAGGTGTATGGCACCTTGGCCCAGTACCGATTCGCGCGTATGCGCTGTGCATTATCGTTGGTATTTTCGTTGCGATGAAGATTGGTTCAGTTCGCTACCAGCAACGAGGCGGTAACCCTGATCTGGTCATCGATGCGGGTATTGTCGCTGTAATTGCCGGAATCATTGGTGGTCGTTTGTATCACGTCCTGACGGATAACCAAAAGTATTTTTGTGCTGATTGCAACCCAGTTGATGTTTTTAAAATTACTAATGGTGGTTTGGGAATTTGGGGAGCGGTAGCGCTTGGCACCATTGCGGTTTACGTCTATCTCAAGAAAAAAGGTGTTGCTTTTGCTCCGTTCGCAGATGCTGTCGCACCTGGAATTATTTTGGCGCAAGCCATTGGACGATTAGGCAACTGGTTTAACCAAGAACTTTATGGCCGTGAAACCTCTGTGCCTTGGGCACTGGAGATCTATTACCGCGTAGACGCATCGGGGAAATTTGCGCCGCTAACGGGGCATTCCACGGGCGAGGTGATGGCTACTGTTCATCCGACGTTTTTATACGAGATGATATGGAACCTTGTAGTTTTCGCGGTGCTGTTGTGGGCCGATAAGAAGTTCCAGTTGGGGCATGGCAGGGTATTTGCGCTGTACGTGGCTGGCTACACTGCGGGTCGATTTGTTGTTGAAAATATGCGTGCCGACGACGCCACGATGGTGTTTGGACTTCGAATCAACGTGATTGTTTCGGTGGTTGTTTGCGCTATAGCAGTGGGGGCTTTGTTCGCGTTACGACGTGGGCGTGAATCCATTTCGAGCTAAAGCTTCACATCTGATTCGTCAAGTGTGATTGAAATCGCTTTCAATTTTTTGGTACGTTGAATTTTGTCCGAATATGTCCGAAAATGCCCGCTTGTGGGCATTTATGGTGTGTGATTTTGGCGTGTGATGGCACCCAACTGGCTATTTAGTTGCCTTTCACACGGCCCGATTCCTAGCGGTGATCCGCTAACAGGGTTAGTGTTTAGGGCATGGAACGTCGAACTAAAATTGTTTGTACATTAGGGCCGGCAGTCGCTTCCCGTGAGGGAATTCTTGGACTGGTTAAAGCCGGCATGAATGTCGCACGTATGAATATGTCACACGGCGACCACGCAGATCATGAGAAGAATTACCAGTGGGTCCGCGAAGCTACGGATGAAACCGGACGCGCTGTTGGTATTCTTGCCGATCTGCAGGGACCAAAGATTCGTCTCGGTCGCTTTATCGATGGCGCAACGGTGTGGGAGAACGGTGAAATCGTTCGTATTACTGTTGATGACATTGAAGGTACACACGACCGTGTGTCTACCACCTACAAGAACCTCGCTAAAGATGCGAAGCCTGGCGATCGTCTTTTGGTCGACGACGGCAAGGTTGCATTGCGCTGTGTTGAAGTAGATGGAAACGATGTTGTTTGTGAGGTCGTAGAAGGCGGCCCAGTTTCTAACAACAAGGGTGTTTCCCTTCCTGGAATGGATATTTCTGTTCCAGCTTTGTCTGAAAAAGACATTGCTGATTTGCGATTCGCTCTCAAGCTCGGTGTTGACATTATCGCGTTGTCCTTCGTCCGTTCCCCAGCAGACGTGGAACTTGTTCATGCCATCATGGATGAAGAAGGTCGCCGTTGCCCAGTGATCGCAAAGCTTGAGAAGCCAGAAGCTATGGACGCTTTGGAGTCCATCGTATTGGCTTTCGACGGCATCATGATTGCTCGCGGTGACTTGGGTGTTGAGTGCCCGTTGGAGCAGGTGCCGCTGTTCCAGAAGCGTGCCATCCAGATTGCTCGTGAAAACGCTAAGCCTGTGATTGTGGCAACCCAGATGCTCGATTCCATGATCGAGAACCTACGCCCAACCCGTGCTGAGGCTTCTGACGTAGCTAACGCTGTTCTTGACGGTGCAGATGCCGTTATGCTGTCCGGTGAGACTTCAGTCGGTATCGATCCAGCTAACGTTGTCCGTACAATGTCACGTATCGTTTCCTACGCTGAGATTGATGGCCGCGTACCAAACTTGGCTCATATTCCACGCACCAAGCGTGGCGTGATTTCCTACTCTGCACGCGACATTGCAGAGCGTTTGAATGCAAAGGCACTTGTAGCATTCACCTCTTCAGGTGATACCGCAAAGCGTGTTGCCCGTTTGCACTCGCAGCTGCCGCTATTGGTCTTTACCCCTCACCAAGAAGTCCGCTCTCAGTTGGCTTTGACTTGGGGTGTAGAAACCTTCCTTACCGACGAGGTTAAGGACACAGACGAGATGATGCGTACGATCGATGAGCAGTTGCTTGCTCTCGATACCTACAGCGAAGACGATATGATCGTGCTCGTAGCCGGAACCCCTCCAGGAGTCCAAGGCAATACCAACATGATCCATGTACACCACCTAGGTGAGGACCTCAACGGTCTATAAACCTTGGATAATAAAAATCCACCGTGGTCAGGGGATAAACCTTTCCACGGTGGATTTGTTATGCACTAGTGGTTAATCGGCGTTGCGTCGATCTTCCATACCTCACGTGCGTAGTCGGAGATAGTGCGGTCGGAGGAAAAGCGGCCGGATTCGCAAATGTTAATCCAGCATTTACGAGCCCATGCCAGACGATCAGACATGTAATCGTTGGCCATACGATCGCGAGTCTCACGGTAGGAGGCATAGTCGCCGAGGACGTAGTAAACGTCGGGAGTCTCCCAGCCGTTGCCGTCGAGAAGCGAACCGCGCAAGTCGTGGAACCAACCGGAATTGTCGTCGTTGACAGTACCGTTGACCAATGCGTCGAGAACGCGCTTGAGGCCTGGGACAGTCTCGTACTTCTCGTAAGGGTTGTAGTGAGCCTTGAGCTCCGGAAGCTCCTCGTTCTTAGCACCGAAAATGTAGGCGTTGTCGTCGCCAACCGCATCGAGGATTTCCACGTTGGCACCATCGAGAGTACCGAGAGTTAGTGCACCGTTCATCATGAACTTCATGTTGGACGTGCCGGATGCTTCCTTACCTGCGGTAGAAATCTGCTCGGAAACATCAGAAGCCGGGATGATGTGCTCTGCGGGCGAAACGTTGTAGTTTTCTACGAACACTACCTTGAGCGTCTTGGAAACCTCAGGATCATTGTTTACTAGCTCAGCAATGGCGTTGATCAGCTTGATAATAGCCTTTGCACGGATGTAGCCAGGTGCAGCCTTTGCACCGAAGATGAAGGTGCGTGGCGCGATACTGGTTTCACCATCTTCCTTGATGCGGAAGTAGAGATCCATGATGTACAAGGCATTGAGGAGCTGGCGCTTGTACTCGTGAAGTCGCTTGATCTGAGTGTCGTAGATGGAATCGGAATCTACGGTGATTCCTTGACGATCCTCAATCCAGCGGGCGAAATCAACCTTGTTGGCAGTCTTGATCTCCAGTAGCTCCTTCATCACCGCGTCGTCATTGACAAATTCGCGGAGTTTATGCAGCTCGGACAAATCGGTTACCCAAGCATCGGAGCCCAATAGGCGGGTGAGCAACGCAGACAGACGTGGGTTGCACATCTTGAGCCAACGGCGAGGTGTCACACCGTTTGTCTTGTTATTGAACTTTTCTGGCCAGAACTCATGCCAATCGCGCAGCGTTTCGGCTTTGATGATCTCGGTGTGCAGCGCTGCCACGCCATTGATGGAGAATGCTGCGTAGCAGGCGATCCATGCCATGTGAACGTTGCCGTCTTGGACGGGTGCCATGTAGTCAATCTGGCCTTGGTCAACGCCACGAGCTTGCATTTCCTCGCGGAAGCGGCGATCGATTTCCTGAGTGATTTCCCACACGCGGTAGAACAACTGCTGGAAGATGGAAACATTCCACTGTTCCAGTGCTTCGGCGAGAACCGTGTGGTTGGTGTAAGCAAACGTGCCTTGAACTACTGCCCAAGCATCGTCCCAGCTCATGTCGTGTTCATCAAGAAGCAGGCGCATGAGCTCAGGGATGGCGAGCACCGGGTGGGTGTCGTTGAGCTGAATGCTGTTGTACTTGTGGAAGTCACGTAGGTCAGTGCCGTGATGCTCGATGTAGTTGTCGATCATCTGCTGCAAGGATGCAGAAACGAAGAAGTACTGCTGGCGTACACGCAGCACCTTGCCGGCGTAAGTGGTGTCGTTAGGGTAGAGGACACGGCAAATATCCATGACTCGTTCGCGTTCAACGATTGCGTCGGTGAAGCGCTGTGAGTTAAAGGCGTCGTAGTCGAATTCTTCTACTGGTTCGGCCTTCCATAGGCGCAGTGTACCTACGTTATCGGTGCCGTAGCCGGTGATTGGCATGTCGTATGGGGTAGCGCGGACAACCATGTCGTCGAATGTGACGGTGCGCTGTTGATCGTCACGGCGAATGGTAAAGGGGTAGCCATCTTCGCGCCATGCATCAGGGTGCTCGGTTTGGAAACCGTTGTCGAAGGTCTGCTTGAACAGGCCGTAGCGGTACAAGATTCCGTAGCCGGTAACTGGGAAGTCTTGGGTAGCGCATGAATCGAGGAAGCATGCTGCTAGGCGTCCAAGACCACCATTGCCTAGTGCTGCATCGTTTTCTGCTTCGAGTACGTCGGCGAGTTCGTGGCCGTTGTTACGAACCTCTTCGGCGACGGACTCGTCTAAGCCTAGGTTGGTGAGGTTATTGAGAAGTGCACGTCCCATGAGGAACTCCGCAGAAAAATAGTGCTGCTGGCGCGTTGCACTATATGCCTTGGTTGTGGCATCCCAATTGTCGGCTAGTTGCTGCATGACTGCAGCGGAGAGTCCGAACCAGAACTTGCGGTCGGTTGCATCTGCGGGGGCAGTGCCTGATGCTGCACGGACGTAGCCGGCGATGTTCATATCAGCGCAGGCAGGGTGGGAAACCGAGGTGGACACGTGTCCTGTTTCGGGGGAGCGATGTTTGCTCATACCTACTCCTAAAAGTATTTCTTATGCTCTATAAGTACGACACTTACGATGTACTTATTCGAAGTGCTATCTTACTTGTCTGTTTTGTGTTCTCGGAGCCAAATGGGCATTCCGATCGGAACCTAATTATGGGCTAAGTCACTTTGAGGGTGAGTATCTGGGGTGAGATAACTGAGTACGGCAATAATTGCAGCTTGCGTTGACGAGGTGACTGTCGGGACAAAATCTGGCAGGAACGTTCCTGAATGGTTCACAGGAATGTCTTGATCGATGGTGCCTGCTTCACACGCAGCTTCCCATTGTTGTTGAGGGGTACAACCGACTGTCCAAAAAAGATATGGTGCCTGAAATGCGTCCGGAATGTTGGAAAAGTCTTCCGACGCTGTCCACTTTTCTGCTTGTGTTGACTTATCGCCAAAGTGGGCGTCGAGTTGTGGTCTAACCGCAGCAAAGACTTCACTATTGTTACTGGTCAAGGGGCCGTGTGCGAAGTACCTGAATGTTGGATCGACGGTTGTCGACTGGGCTGCGCACTCGGCACGTACGACGCGTTCAATTGCGGAGTAGAGGGTATCGCGTACCCCCTCGTCGTACATGCGACAGTTCACAACAATGCGGGCTGTACCTGGAATGGTGTTATTCGAATTTCCTGACTCTAACGTGCCCACAGACACGACTGCGAATTGGTCTGGTGGGATTTCACGCCCGACAATTCCTTGCAATCTAATCACGATCATCGAGGCAATATATGTGGGATCTATGGCGTTATGGGGCATGGAACCGTGTGCGGAGCGGCCCGTGATAATTATCTCAATAGAATCGCAGGCCGCGAGTGCAGGTCCAGGCATTGTCATCACTTGGCCAGCAGGTCCTGGCACAATGTGCTGACCAAAGCAGACATCGGGGCGCGGGATTGCGCGGCCTAATCCGTCGGCGACCATGGCTGCGGCACCTTGACCATTTTCTTCCGATGGTTGGAACAATGCCACAAACGTTCCTGACCACGCATCGCGATGAGCATTCAGGGCTGCACAACATCCCAAAAGCGCAGTGGTATGCATGTCATGACCACAAGCATGCATGACGGGCACCAAAGTGCCATTGCGATCTTGTTTGCGTGTCGACGCAAACTCGGCACCCGTGAGCTCTAGTACTGGCAAACCATCGAAATCGGCGCGCATGAGAACGCAAGGGCCGTCGCCATTGTGAAAAACAGCGACAATTCCATAGCCACCAATATGGGTAGTGACCTTGCAATCAAATTGATCCAGTTCGTTGCAGATCATTTGGGCGGTCCACTGCTCGGTGCCCGATAATTCTGGATGCTGGTGCATGCGCTTATATATGTCGCGCTGCCACTCTAAGCGTTCCATACTGTGTGCGAGCACTGTTTTCATAGTGGAAGATTTGGCTTCGTTAAAAGTCATAAACTCCACCATAGGGGAAAGCATATAACTCGCTGTAGTTGCGCTACATGTTGAGATTTTTGTTGTACAAAAGACTATTTCGACGCACGGAACATTCGGTGGCAATCCGAATAGAACCATCGATGGCACCACTGTCTCTGAGCTCATAAAGTCGAGGCACGACCCGATCACGGACATCCCACGGAGACAAAGTGTTGAGATACACCTTGGTACTTCCCTCAAAACCTGCCAGTGTTGATACGCGCCACTTGATCATCACTCGCCATGGCATTGCGATATCAAGATCGATAGGCTTGTGGTGCCATTCTTCATTGCACGGAACGTGTGGGCCAGCTGCAGCATGACATGCATGAATGAGATCACTCATCGCCTTAATTTCTTCATTCGTTTGTAACCATGGCTCAGGGGTAGCCGAACGAGAAAAAACTTCCAATGTGGGATAACGGTGACCAAAACCAGCAAAGCAGACTGCATGATCATTTTCCGCGATGATCAAATTGCGCTGGCCTGCGTAGTCAACAGCCCACTCGTTGTACATGTTGGGGTAATTGCGTAGTTTGGCTATTTCCGTTTCCCCATGCACGCCACGCTCATCGATGGCAACAAGCTGCTTATGCAGATGGTCAAAGGATGCGCCAGCTGGCTTTAACCAGTTTTGGAATACTGCCACATAGGGTGCATACCTATTGCGCTGATAAGCTTCGCGCAGTGCGTCGACAGTAAAGAAAATAAAGGCAAAATGCTCGTCCGGACTCAGCGTCCCAGCAGACGCGAGCTGATCACTTTGTGTTGCATCAGGGACAAAATGACGTTGTCCGATGATGAGGTCATGGCCGCCTCCGAAAAATGCTTCGCCTTGGGGGAACAAGGTGGCGTCGTCAGGCATTTCCTGTATTCCTGCGGCCTGGAGTTTTGTGCGCACCGTGGCAAGCACATGCTCTCGGCCTTTTTCGGTGCTGATATAGGACTGCATCCAATCTGTGGTTTCAAGATCCATACTGAAGCCGTAGTTGTTGCGCCAGTAATCATAAGAAACAATTTCGAACAGATTAGAAACCCTACGAAACGCAGGAACTGAATCGTGCAAACGATCCGGCAACACTCCTCGAAGTATTGTCCAGCCGTCATCGTCACGAACGATACGAGCCTTTTCAGGCGGAGTATCGAGATAACGATCCGAACAAAAAGCGCAAGTATTTGAGTGATCACTTGGTGTAATCGGAGTGATATTCCCTTGTGGCGTAGATAGTGGTCTATGGCCACGGCCTGGGACTGTCCACACCTCCGTGCCCGAAAACGGGTTGACCTGCTTTATGGTTCCATCAGACATTGTCTGGATAGCGGTGGGGTGAGAGTACATGTGGCCGTTCATATCTTTCAAGGATATTCGCTAGGCTAAGCACATGCCTAGGATTGTGTTTGACTGTTTAATTGACGAACCTGCAGCCCGTCATCTTATCGAGCGTATCGACGCTCTCACAGCGCTGCTGGTGCGAGACAACGTAGTGCACAGCGCGCACGTGGATCATCAACCGCAATCTCCTCAACCAGACAGTGTTCGCGAAGAACTAACCACTACATATCTGCGCGATCGAGGTGCGGAAACCGCAGATGAGCTCAGCGATGACGTCGTAGCGCTCGATGAGTTATCCCTCCAGCGATTTACCATCGTGGTTGATGGTTTGAACGGATCACTCAACGAGACGGCAATGACATATTCGCGCCTGCTCACCCCCGCCGCACGCTTGAGTAACGATGCACTCGACTTCACAGACGAGCAACGCTACGAAGTTCCAGCAGCTTATCCTTGGACCGTTTTTGTCAGCGCATAAGTAGTAAAGGCCTGTTGCGCTGCGGAACGGATCTGATCTCGCACGCTCAAATGCTCCTTGAAGTCAGGTAGCTCGACTGCTGTCATCGATAAATGATCGAATTGTTGAGAGCAACTAGGCTCTACGCTACCGGCAAGAACCATCATGTCTACGTCATGCTGTGCTGCGAGACGGGCGATAGTGCCAACGACCTTGGTATTAAACGAAGTATGATCCAAGCGGCCTTCACCAGTAATCACGAGATCGGCATTCGCAATGTGTTCTTCAAGATTGCATGCGTTGGCAACCACCTGCGCGCCGGGCATGATAACCACATTGTTATTGTTGCCATGGATAAGGCTAGAAAGCCATGTGATTCCAATGGGAAGTCCGCCTGCGGCACCTAGACCTGGGGTTGTTGGATCAACACCGGAAACAGCACAGATTGTTGCGATCCCGTTTTCTAACATGGCTATGTCTTCCGCGGAGGCTCCTTTTGGGGCAGCAAAGGTATGTGCTGTGCCTTCAGGACCAGTTGCAGGGGAGTTAACGTCGGTAAGCAGTACCCACGACATGGCAGCCGCAGGGATGTTTACTTGGGCGGTGTCGAGATAATCAAGCTCGCCGAGGGCTCCACCGCCTTGGCGTAGGGGCAGGCCTTGCTTATTCATAGGTGTTGCACCTAATGCCACTAAAATTCCGGTTCCGGCATCGGTGGTGGCAGTTCCGCCTAGTCCCAATACAATGCGTCGAGCACCTCGAGTTTGTGCATCCGCAATAAGGACACCGGTGCCGTAAGTATCTGCAGTAAGCGGGCGAAGTTCATCTTCTACTGCAGGTAATCCGGAGGCTGCTGCCACATCAATGTACGCAGTTTCCGATTGTGGGTCGAAACGATAAGTCGCTTCGGTGAGTCGGCCATTGGCATCTGTTGTCGGAAGCGTGATGTCGATTCCTTCGAAGCATGACGACGTACCTTCGCCACCGTCCGCCATGGGAACCGTTGTTATCTCAACGTTTATGCCTTCGCACTCGTTGCTTTGAGCGGCTGCTTGAATGCCTTCCGCAATAAAAGCTGCAGCTTGTGAAGTGGTAGCGGTGGA
The DNA here is from genome assembly GCF_001457455.1 of Corynebacterium diphtheriae. Taxonomy (NCBI): domain Bacteria; kingdom Bacillati; phylum Actinomycetota; class Actinomycetes; order Mycobacteriales; family Corynebacteriaceae; genus Corynebacterium; species Corynebacterium diphtheriae. Next base: position 1,567,547 of record NZ_LN831026.1, on the reverse strand, counting down.
TTTAAAAGAATCTGGAGCGATCACAATCTTGAACGTGCGATTGGGGTGGGGCATACCTATCCTTGTGCATTTTGGGGTGACAGTAGTAGTAGAATTGTGGAGTATTGATCCTAAACATTGTACGGGGACGCTTGTAGATACCAAGCCGACAAGATTTCTACTATTCGATTGAAACCTCCTGATTTTTTGGAAGATTTTTGGATTTTTGAGGCTATCGGTCAAAAATTTTTAGCCTCAAGGGTTTCGCTATTATCGCAGTTAAATGCATTTATATCTACGCGTAGGGGAGTGGGGTGGGGAAAGAATTTGGTTAACTTTCGATAGTTCAATAGGAATTTTGTTTTTGCTTGTGTAGAGTCTCACTTGCTGGATAACACACCGGCCGAAAACGGACATAGCTCAAGCGGCTAGATAGCTGCAGGGGCATAGTCCTTAATTTCGGAGACCACGTTCCTGAGGAGGTACGAAAATGTCGTCTATCGATGAGAAGGTGCAGGGCTACTACGAGCTGCTTTTGAAGCGAAACCCTGCGGAGCCGGAATTCCACCAGGCGGTTAGCGAAGTCCTTGACTCTCTGAAAATTGTTTTGGAAAAGGATCCTCACTACGCGGACTATGGCTTGATTCAGCGCTTGTGTGAGCCTGAGCGCCAGCTTATGTTCCGCGTTCCATGGGTAGATGACAACGGAGTTGTCCAGGTTAACCGTGGTTTCCGCGTTCAATTTAACTCGGCCATCGGTCCTTACAAGGGCGGTCTGCGTTTCCACCCATCCGTTAACTTAGGCATCATCAAGTTCTTAGGCTTTGAGCAGATCTTTAAGAACTCTTTGACCGGTCTTCCTATCGGCGGTGGCAAGGGTGGTTCCGACTTCGACCCTAAGGGTAAGTCTGATGCAGAAATTATGCGCTTCTGCCAGTCCTTCATGACAGAGCTTTACCGCCACATCGGCGAGTACCGTGACGTTCCTGCTGGCGACATCGGAGTTGGCGGCCGCGAGATTGGTTATCTATTCGGTCAGTACCGTCGACTAGCAAACCAGCATGAGTCCGGTGTTTTGACCGGTAAGGGTCTTACCTGGGGCGGATCCTTGGTCCGTACCGAGGCTACCGGTTATGGATTGGTGTACTTCACTGCTGAGATGCTTGCTCATCACGGCCAGTCCTTCGAGGGTAAGAAAGTTATTGTTTCCGGTTCCGGCAACGTGGCAATTTACGCCATCGAGAAAGCTCAGGAACTGGGCGCAACCGTGATTGGTTTCTCTGATTCTTCTGCTTGGGTTGAAACTCCTAACGGTGTGGATGTTGTCAAACTCAAGGAGATCAAGGAAGTCCGTCGTGAGCGTGTATCGAGCTATGTCGACGAAGTTGAAGGCGCAATCCTACACACTGAGGGCTCGATTTGGGATCTCACCTGTGATGTTGCTCTTCCATGTGCCACCCAAAACGAGCTTGATGGCGAGCATGCAAAGAAACTAGCTGACAATGGCTGTGCCTTCGTTGCAGAGGGTGCCAACATGCCATCGACTGCTGATGCTATCGAGGTCTACCGCGAGCGTGGAATCCACTTTGGTCCAGGTAAGGCTGCTAACGCTGGTGGCGTGGCAACCTCAGCACTGGAGATGCAGCAGAACGCATCTCGTGATTCGTGGAGCTTCGAGTATGCAGATCAGCGCCTTCACGAGATCATGAAGGGTATCTTCAAGAACTGTGAGTCTACTGCTCGCGAATATGGTCATGAGGGTGACTATGTAGTAGGTGCCAACATTGCAGGCTTCAAGAAGGTCGCAGATGCGATGCTTGCACAAGGTGTCATCTAAGCTCTGTTAACGTGTGCAGTGGCCCCCTCTAGTACTAGTCTGTGATGTCTAGTGACTTCTTGGACTCGGAGTCCAGTTAGTTTTTTGACTCGGAGTCCAGGAAGTTTATGGACAGGATGTCTAACGACTTTTTAGACTCTGGCTTCTTGACAATGTGGGGATGGCAATTCCTATTACGCTCCGCAAGAAGATAGCGGATTTCGACCCCATCCGTGAGGGCATCACGGTCCAGCAGTTCTGCAAGAACATCGGCGTATAGAAGCAGACGTATTACAACATCAAAGCACGTATCGCCGAACGCGGGCGGGCTGGCATTGTGCCGGACAGCACGGCACCGCTGAACCCGCGACGGGTCTACGATGACACGATTCGACAACAGGTCCTGCAAGCTCGCGGTACGTTACAAGCCCGCGGCCAAGACTGCGGCCCATGGTCAATCTTCTACTTCTTCCTCGACGAACTCGGCTACGACCAACCACCGTCACGAGCTTTAATCGCACAATGGTTGCACGAGGCTGGCGTCGCTGACATCAATGCACGTAAACGACCACGTAAGTCCTACAAGGACTTTGCTAGGGGCGAAGTCAATGAACTGTGGCAGATTGATGCGTTTGTCTACAGGCTCTTCGCTGTGCCTCACACGCACGTGACTATCTACCAAGTCGTCGACGATGCCAGCCGCTTCGACGTCGGCTCCCAAGCTTTTGGAACTCCAGAAAACGGCACCGATGCCCGCATCACGCTCAGTGGAGCCATTGATGCTTACGGACTTCCCCAAGAAGTCCTCTCTGACAACGGTGATTCCTTTGCCACCTACCATCGCGGCCGGCTGTCGCACACCGAACGCTGGCTCGCCAGCCTGAAAGTTAAATCAAGTGCGGGCTTTGCTCCCACGACGCAAGGCAAAGACGAGCGATCACACCAATCCATGACCAAGTTTTTGGATGCTCGTACCTCGACGACGCTGGCGCAGGCCCAACAGCTGATTGTCGACTACCGCAACTTCTACAACACACGCCGTCGCCACCAAGGACTTCTCAGGGGCAAGATGCACATGACCCCAGCCCAAGCTTGGGAGATTATCTCGCATGCCCAGCCACCGACGCAGCCGATTGACCCAGATGTTTTATGGACGAAAATCGCGAAACATTATCATCGGATTCACCCCGACAACCGGGTGGATGCCTTAGCAGTCGACACGGTGGTCGCGACAGATAATGCCCTGCCTGAAGTGGCAGCTTCAGGCAGGGCACCAGGTAACGACACTCAGGCGATCCAGCAAGATACACCCTACGCCGATTCTTTAACCGTAATGCCACGCTCTACCGGTGTAAATGCACTCTGGCCTATCCCAGACAAGCTGTGGATTAACAAAAGCGGGGTGGTACGCGTCATGGGACACGGTCTCTATGTCGGGCTGCGCTTCAAAAATCGAGCCATCTACAGCAGCGTAGCTGATGACTATGTGGAATTTTTTACTGATCACGATGGTGAGAAATTGTTTTCATTTCCGCTACCGATCCAACTGAATCAGCGTCCACCCGGCGGTCAAATCAACATTAACCACGTTGTCGGCATGTGGCACCGACAACACCTAGAGCTAAAATCCAACCTCTCTGGGCCACGGTCAAGCCGCCGGAAAGAAGCCAAGCTAGCACCAGTACAAAAACTCCGTGGACTCCCCGTCCAAAAAGCGGGGAGACTCCGCGTCCACAAAGTCCCTAGACTCCAAGTCCAAAAACCTCATGGACATAACAGTTAAACGCTAACCTCTCATCCCCGCTACTGAAGATAGGGTTCGGAGCGGGGATGAGTTGTATAAGGGGGCAGACCATGGGGCAGAAATACCTTGGTGAAGCAGACAGAGTATGTCTTCTGGCTTAGTGCTTATGCCGTTGTAATGGCCGTAAAACGATAGCTGCGCCGGCCGGGCACAAGCCCGACCGGCGCAGCCAGTCTCTCTTTAGGCTCCTACGAGGTAGGAAGGTCCTCGCTTAGGCGAAGAACTTGCGGCGTGCAGCGAATGCAGCAGCTGCAACCATGGCAGCTACGGCCAAGCCAGCCAGGCCGCGTGCAACGGTGTTGGAGCCGGTCTCAGCGGACATACCGCGGGTAGTGCCGGTGGTCTTCGCGCCGTCAGCGAGCTTACCGCCCTGGGCCATAACTTTGTCCTTGTTAGCGTTCAGCAACTGCTCGGAAGCAGCCTTTTCCTCAGCGGTCGGCTCCTGGTTCTTGCGTGCCTCGTCCTTGACGTAGGTCTTGCCATCTTGGGACAAGTACCAGGTGATGCCACCGATGATCAATGCAGCGGGCAGCGCTAACCAAGCCAGCTTCTTCTTGTCGAATTCAGGCTTCGTATCTTCAGGCTTCGTTTCTTCAGAAGGGAATGCCTTTGCGTAAGCGTCACGCATCTCGGGGGTGATCTCTTCATTCACCAGAGCCGGGTCTTTGACGTAAACCGACGGATCCTTCATGCTCTGGTACCAAGTGTTGAGATTGGAGTCTACCTTGGTGGCAGGTGCAGGAATTGCGGAGGTGTCCTGCTGCTCCTTAACGAACTTTTCTGCCTGCTCAGCAGTCAAGCGAACAGGGTTGCCTGCGACCGGCTTGGACAGCCAAGAACCGTCTTCCTGTTTGAAGTACTCGACACCATCGACGGTAATCGGATCGGCAGCAACATCATGGCGTTCAGCATAGTCGGTGGTGGCGGTCTCTACCGGATCCGAATTTTGAGCTTGAGCAACAGCTGCGCCGCCGAAGGTGAGTGCGCCGGTCAGGGCAGCAGCGGTCAGGGTCTGTGGCAAACGCTTCATGCGTTTCTCCTTCTGAGGGAATTTGGGTACTTGCCGAAAGTTCTAGTACTTCTGGACAAAATCATAATAACAACCGTTTTCACAGCTGTCACGTTAAAAATATTGATGAACATCTCTTAAGTCCGGTTTTCGGTGCCGTGCAGGAGCTCTTTAGAACGCGCGTTCCCTCCCCTTAAAGCGCACTAAAGTTGCTCGTCGTGCGAGGGAAACTGCAGGTAGAAGGGTTAAGTTTCTTTAGGTGGGGTGCTGGTTTGAATTCGAAACCTAACACCAAGAGGGTGGAAGGGGGAGGTAACGGGGGTGAGGGAGGTGGGGGCGTCCGCAAGCAAAGGCAGTGTTTTGGTACAAGCGCTTGCGTGTGGCTGAGTGTATGGGTTGCGAAACCTGGTCGGCTCGTAGTGGTGCGTTTCCGAACCGCCGGTCCGAGACCCTTCGGTGCAGTCCGTTGTCAAGGCTTGAGCATCGCAAGTTTGTAGACCGCGTGCGGCAAGGACGGAAATCTGCCACACATTCGATCCAGGTCAGGAGACCCATAGTGATTCAGCAGGAATCGCGTCTGCGGGTTGCCGATAACACCGGTGCACGAGAGATTCTGTGCATCCGCGTTCTCGGTGGCTCCACCCGACGTTTTGCTGGCATTGGCGACGTCATCGTCGCTACCGTCAAGGAAGCTACCCCAGGTGGCAACGTTAAGGCTGGCGAAGTCGTTAAGGCTGTTATCGTCCGTGCAAAGAAGGAAACCCGTCGTCCAGACGGTTCCTACATCAAGTTCGATGAAAACGCTGCTGTTTTGATCAAGAACGACAACGAGCCACGTGGTACCCGTATCTTCGGCCCAGTTGCTCGCGAGCTTCGTGACAAGAAGTTCATGAAGATCGTTTCTCTCGCACCGGAGGTGATCTAGTTATGAAGATCCACAAGGGCGATATGGTTCTCGTGATCTCCGGCCCAGACAAGGGTGCTAAGGGTAAAGTCATTCAGGCTTTCCCTAAGACCGAAAAGGTCTTGGTTGAGGGCGTTAACCGCATCAAGAAGCACGTTGCTAACTCTGCTCCAGAGCTCGGCGCTGAGTCTGGCGGAATCGTCACCCAGGAAGCTCCAATCCACGTTTCTAACGTCATGGTTTTGGACTCCGACGGCAATCCGACCCGCGTTGGCTACCGCTTCGATGAGAACGGCAAGAAGGTCCGTATCTCGCGTCGTAACGGGAAGGACATCTAATCATGAGCGAGAACTACACTCCACGTCTGAAGACCCGCTACCGCGAAGAGATCCGCACCAAGCTCAACGATGAGTTCTCCTACGAGAACGTCATGCAGATCCCTGGTGTTGTCAAGGTTGTTGTCAACATGGGTGTCGGCGACGCTGCTCGTGACTCCAAGCTGATCAACGGCGCACTTGAGGACCTCACCTTGATCACCGGTCAGAAGCCAGAGCTTCGCCGTGCCAAGAAGTCCATCGCTAACTTCAAGCTCCGTGAAGGCATGCCAATCGGTGCTCGCGTTACCCTTCGTGGCGACCGCATGTGGGAGTTCCTGGATCGTTTGCTGACCGTCGCACTGCCACGTATTCGTGACTTCCGTGGCCTGTCTGACCAGCAGTTCGATGGTCACGGTAACTACACGTTCGGCCTCTCCGAGCAAACCATGTTCTACGAAATCGACGTTGACAAGATCGATCGCCCACGCGGTATGGACATCACCGTCGTTACCACCGCTACCAACAACGAGGAAGGCCGCGCATTGCTTCGCGAGCTCGGCTTCCCATTCAAGTAAAGCGGTACCGCACCAAGACCTCGGCTCCGGCCGGGGTCTTCGGCGTTTTCCGGGGGGGCTAGTTGAATGCTGGCGGGCGGCGCGGTGAGGTGTAGCGTTGGAACTAGCGGGGCAGGGGCAGCTGTGGCGCTGGCGCTGAGTTTGGCCACGATGCAACGGGACGGAATCGGCCGCGTTGAAGAGGCTTGACTAGGGAGTGCGGTTAGTGCGGAGCGACGTCGGGGGCGGGTTGGTCTGCTGGGACTTCGACTGGTGCTTCGACCGGGGCCTCGGCAGGAGCCTCAACGGGGGCGTCCTGGACTGGAGCCTCCTCGACCGGGGCGGCTGGGATCGGTGCTTCTGCGGGGGCTTCAGCCGGTGCGCCGGCTGGGCCGTTCGCGGGGTCTTGGGTGGGGGCGTCGGCCGGCGGGGCGAATTGGTCGATTTCCTCCGGCAGGGTTTCCTGGCCGGAGCCGCCATCGGCGGTGGCAACGCCCCGGTACTGCCAGCCCACCACGGCGTTCTTCACTGCGGCCTCCAAAAGGTTAGCTGGCTGGATACAGCTAATAGTCAATAGGCGGCCGGGCATGGGGCCGTCGCCCCAAACGGAGGCGTCATCGGCAAGTCCAGACTTGTCGGGGGCATGCAGGTCGGTGGCCTCGTAGACCAGCCAGTCATCGCCGGAGTTCTTGGTGCGCAGGTAAAGCTTGTCGCCGATGGTGACCTTGTGCTCCATGGCGGAACCGTCATAGAGATCATTGAACACGGCGGACACGCCCGCGCCGGTATGGCCGGCGATAACCGAGATGTCGGGGGCGTCGGTGCCGGGGAGAGAATACGGCTTGTCATCGGCAGTGTACGTGCACGCCTTATCCATGGTCTTCGGATTAATGGAGCCGTTGAGCACGCGGCAATTGCCAGGCTCGAACTCCGCGTGGAGTTGCAGGTGCGGGATGTAGAGCTCCACCGCGGCCGAAGGCTCAATGACCGGGGCGGACTCGGCGACAATTTGGCGCTCTTCCAGACCCTCTGGCGGCTTGACGGCCTGGTGGATGGTGCTGGCAATGGCAATCGTGGCCACAACGCCGACGGCGATGCGCAGCTTGCCGGAACGCCACCACGCATTCTTGGCGCGCTGCGTTGCGGATTGTGAGTGACCTGCGGCGCGGACAGCTGCGGCTCCAGCGGCTGTGGTGCGATTCGTGGCGGCGCGATAGGGGGATTGCGGTGCGAACTGCTGTGTCTGTTGCGGGCCACGCTGTGCGCTGCGTTGCGGCGCGACCTGGGAAGGGTAGTCGGTACGTGGTCGCCGCTGGCGGGGCATCTGCTGGCGAGGGCGCTGCGGCATGTGCTGGACCGGGCGGGCGTGCGCGTCGGCGGAGCCGACAGCAGAGTCCGAGCGGCGGCGCGGGGCCGGATTGCGGGTAGCGTCCAAAGCTGATTGGGAGTTGTGGGATCGGACCGTGGAGTAGCGGCGAAGCTCAGAAAACAGACGCCGGGACTTAGAACCGTCATCGGGAGCGCTGTGGCGGCCCATGAGGAAACGCTCCTTTGCGCGCGTAGAGAATATGAACATGCCCATTTTAACGGGTGTCCCAAAAATCACAGGGATAACATGGTGGACGTGGGGGTGTCGTGGGGAAACTTGAGTTGGATGGCGCGGCCGGAGTAATTTTTTTAAAAACATGTCTCTCAATGAAACCGCGGCTGCCGCGGTAAACAAGAAAGTCACGCTTCTGGATGCGTCTTTTGGCCGCTTTGCCGTCCGTTCGATTCTGACGGGCGTGTACCTAGTCATCGGCACGGCGTTGCCGGTTCTGGGACAGGCCGTCGAAAAGCATGCAGAGGGCCTCGGAGCTCCTGTCTTCGCTCTGTTCTTCGGCCTCGGCCTTTTTGCCATCGTTATCCTGGGCGCCGAACTGGCTACCGGCAGCATGATGTATGTAGTCTACGGCGCCATCAATAAGCAGGTTGGCTGGGGCAAGGGGCCTGTGGTTGCTCATCGTGACCACGTTCTTCAACCTCGTCGGTGCGGCTCTCTTCGCAGCGGCAATGGGCATGTCTGCGAAGCTGGGCCATGTCGACCCGACCCACCTCATTTCCACCTTGTCCATGGGCAAGCTGGAGAAAGACCCTGCAGGCCTGTTGGTTGAAGGTATGCTCGCCAACTTCGTGGTCAACATGGCCATTATTGGTGCCGTCTTTGCCAAGGAGATCGTGTCCAAGTTCTTCGTCATCGTGCCGATTATCGCCTGCTTCGTGGGCCTGAGCCTCGAGCACGTTATCGCAAACTTCTGCCTGATGACGCTAACCTTCTTCTGCTCCACCCCGCTGCCTGACGGCTTCACCTTGGGTGCTGTGCTGACCAACTGGTCCCTGGTGTGGATCGGCAACGTCATCGGCGGTGGCTTCCTCATTGGTGGCGTTTACGCTTGGCTCAACAAGGACCCTGAGGTTTACCGCGACTAGGTTGTTATTGTGATGTCTAGTGACTTCTTGGACTCGGAGTCCAGTTAGTTTTTTGACGCGGAGTCCAGGAAGTTTATGGACATGACACTCTAGTACTAGTCGGTCGAAAAAATTGACTAGTGTCAGAGGGGTCTTTTTGTTGCAATAATAAGAGGTAGAACTCTATAAAGGGGCAACACGCGTTGATATTAACAAGCGACACAACAGTTACTTGGTTACCATGTTTATCATGTACCGCGTATTCGAATGCTTCGATGAACTTATTGACATACTAGAAAAGTCCACCGGCGTCCCGATGACCTCAAACTGTATGGTTCCACGGCATCATATGCTTGCTTTGATCGATGAGGCACGTAATGCGCTGCCTAATGAAATTGATGATGCTCAAGATGTGATCGATCAACAAGATGAGATTTTGCGCGGTGCGCAAGAACGCGCACGCACAACAATTGATGAGGCTAACGAGGAAGCTCATCGTAATGTGACGCAGTCCCGTGAAGAAGCCGATGCATTAGTCGCAGACGCTGAAGAACACGCAGAACGCGTGGTACGCCAAGCTCAGGACGAGGCAGATCGTCTCGTGGACGGTGCCCGTCGTGAAGCGGACGATACCGTAAATCGTGCGCAGGCTGAGGCCGAGCGACTTATCGCAAGCGGTAATGATCAATACCAGCGCTCTGTTGACGATGGACTTGCAGAACAACAGCGACTGGTGAGCGAAGCTGAAGTGGTCCGTCGTGCGAACGAAGAGGCCCATAGGGTAGTAGACGCGGCGCATGCAGACTCCAACAGACTGCGCAAAGAATGCGACACCTTTGTAGAAAACAAGCTAGCGGATCTCGAGGAATCCTTGTCGTCTACATTGCGGACGATCTCTCGTGATCGAGCAGCTTTGCGACGTGGTGCCGGCGCGTCCGGCGGTGGGAACCATTCACAGTCATAATTCACCGAAGATATCGTGACGCGAGTACACTAGTGCAACGATGAATACTGAGTCTTCTCCCTTTGTTTTTAACGTTGGAACTTTGGTACGCGGCAGTGCAGTTCCAGCGTCGATGCAGCAGACAGGCCCCAGCCCTGTCCGAATTGGCCCTGCGATGATTGCGATTCCCGAAAACGGTGACGTTACAGTCAATGCCACCATTACTCCACTCGGAGATGCATTAATGGTGGATGCAGATGTGTCTGCGGAGCTCTCTGGTGAGTGTGTGCGGTGTCTCCAGCACATGGCACCGCAGGCGCAATTTCATATTAACGAAGTGTTTGCGTTGACCGAAGACTTTATCACTGGAGATGACGGTGACGGTGAAGACGACGATGTCACGGTTATTACCGGTGACACTGTGGATATTCTGCAAGCTGTTATCGATGAGGCGGGGATGTCACTGCCGTTTAATCCACAGTGTGAAGGCGGTTGTGTGCAGTCGGATTCTGAGGTGCCAGAACCTGATGGTATTGCAGGAGAAACAGAACTAGTTGATCCTCGTTGGGCTGGATTGGAGAAGTTCCTGTGAGCAGGAGAAAAAAGCGCGTCACTGGTGAGCAGGCGCTACGACTTGAATTCGAGAGCGTTGATCACCAACCACTGATTGATGCGTTGGGGGTTGACATCCCACGTGAGCTACTCGTGCTGGCGTTAACACACCGTTCGTTTGCAAACGAAAATGGCATGCTGCCCAACAATGAGCGCCTAGAATTTCTAGGCGATTCCGTCTTAGGACTTTCTGTCGCAGGGCAGTTGTATCAGCAGTACACCTCGAGCCCTGAAAGCGATATTTCCAAGATGCGCGCGAATATTGTGAGCCGTTATGGGCTTGCAGACATTGCTCGCGAAATTAACCTAGGGCAGCACATTTTGCTGGGTAAAGGTGAACAGCTTCACGACGGTCGCAGCAAAGACTCAATTCTCGCAGATACGACGGAGGCGCTTCTCGGCGCTATCTACCTAGCGCATGGTTTTGAAATTGCTCGGGGCACGGTGCTTCGTCTGTTCAAGCACAAAATTGATACGGCAAGCGCTACGGGTCTTCACCAAGACTGGAAAACCACCTTGCAAGAGCGTTTGGCAGAGCGCAACCTTGAGATGCCAACATATACTTCTACTGTTACAGGTCCAGAGCATGAGCAAACTTTCACAGCAGAGGTTGCAGTTCATGGCACTGTGCTAGGAACTGGTGTTGGAACAAACAAAAAACTTGCGGAGCAAGCTGCAGCCCACAAAGCGGTTGGCTTCCTTCAAGATAATCCCGCGTTTGTCTAACAACTCGGAGGATCTTCATGCCTGAGCTTCCCGAAGTTGAGGTTGTACGTCGCGGGCTTACACCTTATGTGCTTGGCGCAACTATCACTGATGTTGCCGTTGAGCACCCCCGCAGCATTAGGACAGTCGAAGGCGGGGCCGCCGAACTCATAGGGTCGCTACGAGGTCGTGAGGTCACGCGCATAGGTCGCCGTGGCAAATTTTTGTGGTTTGAGCTTACAAGCCATGGTGATTCTGCATGCGGATCTCCCCAGCAAGGGCTACTGGTTCATTTGGGAATGAGCGGTCAAATGCTGATAAAAGCTCAAAACTCGACTCTGCATCCTCATCGTAGAATTCGTACCACAATTGTTCGCTCAGATGCTCAGGAATGCTTCGAACTTTGGTTTGTCGATCAGCGCACTTTTGGTTATTGGGCGCCCACCACATTTGTAGAAACTGCTCACGGTTGCGTTCCAGAACAGATCACTCACATAGCGCGTGATCTTTTGGACCCTCAACTTAAAAGAGAAAATCTAGCGCGATTGATCCGCAAGAAAAATAGTGAGATTAAAAGAGTTCTGCTTAACCAAGAAATTGTCTCTGGAATAGGCAATATTTACGCCGATGAGATGTTGTGGGCTGCACGAATCCATCCACAAACTTCTGCGTCGCATTTGTCTGTCGCACAATTAAGTAATTTGCTCGAACACGGTCAGCGAGTCATGAACGCGGCTTTAGACAAAGGAGGAACTAGCTTCGATTCTCTTTATGTTAACGTCAATGGCCAATCGGGGTATTTTGATGTATCGCTTCATGCATACGGCCAGCAAGGCCAAGCGTGCGATCGCTGTGGTACGAATATTATCCGCGAAAAGTTTGCTAACCGCTCGAGTCATTTTTGCCCACGTTGTCAGCTTATGCACTAGGCCACAATGAGTGATCGACATAGCATTGTCGCGGAAAACGTTATCAAAACCATAGGTAAATTTACGTGATGGCTGCATGGGCCAGTACTATTTCACTCTATGGAAAGCCTGCAGACGTTCATCACAGATGACATTAACGATAATTATTGGAAGATCATTCCATTTCTTCTAATAGCAGCCGGTTTTTATTTCGCGTGGCGCACGATCCTCGTCCAAATTCGGATGATTCCGGATATGTTCCGAGCAGTCGTGGAAAAGAACGACACCCTAAAATCTCATACTGACGCAGAAGGTATCTCTGCATTCAAGGCGTTTACAATTTCTGCTGCTTCACGTGTGGGAACCGGAAACGTTGCAGGTGTTGCAGTGGCAATCACCCTAGGCGGTCCTGGTGCCGTGTTCTGGATGTGGATGATTGCTCTGTTGGGTGGTGCAACTGCATTCGTGGAATCAACACTGGCACAGCTGTGGAAAACTAAAACTGATGACGGCACCTATCGTGGCGGCCCTGCGTTTTATATGACGCGTGGACTGAACGCGAAATGGTTGGCCGTCGTTTTTGGTGTAGCGATCACTTTTACTTACGGCTTTGTGTATAACTCGATTCAGTCGAACTCTATTGCTGAGGCTGTAGGAGAATCGCTGGGTACGAGCGATAATCAATTCAAAATTATCGTTGGCGCAGTATTGGCATTGCTGACTGGTGTCATCATTTTTGGTGGCGTGCAGCGCATTGCGAACTTCACCCAAATTGTGGTTCCTCTCATGGCGCTGGCTTACATGGTCATCGGCATTATTGTGCTGGTACTTAACATCGAAAAGATTCCTGGCATGTTCGGAGACATTATTTCGCATGCTTTGGGTTTCCAAGAGATCGCAGGTGCCACTGTTGGAGCGGCTTTCATGAACGGAATGCGTCGTGGTTTGTTCTCTAATGAAGCAGGACAAGGCTCTGCTCCCAATGCAGCAGCTACTGCTAATGTTTCGCACCCAGTAAAGCAAGGACTGGTACAGACTTTGGGCGTTTACTTTGACACCATTCTCGTGTGCTCGATTACCGCGTTTATCATTTTGCTGAGCGATCCAGAATATGGTGCAGACGTTAGAGGTGCCACGCTTACCCAGCAGGCATTGAGCGGAGAAGTCGGTGCGTGGGGTACACACTTCATCACTGTTATTTTGTTCTTCTTGGCGTTCTCATCGGTTATCGGTAATACATTCTTGGCACAGTCCAATATTGAGTTCTTTACGCAATCGAAGATCACTATGACGATTTTCCGTTTGATCGTTGTCGCTTGTGTATTTGGTGGCGCAATTGGTCCATTGCCGTTGGTCTGGGCTTTGGGCGATACATTCGCTGCAACCATGGTGGTTATTAACCTGATCGCTATCGTGCCTCTGGGTGGCGTGGCGGTTGCTCTGCTTAAGAACTACAACCAGCAAAAGGCTAAGGGACTTGATCCAGTATTCCACCGCGATATGCTTCCGAATGTTCGTAACGTCGAATGCTGGGACGGGTCTGATCCGGTCACGCGTCGCGATCACAAGATTGTGCGCGAAGTCTAATGCATGATGCGAATGCACGGCTCACTGCGTGGGTACTTGGCACAGTACAGGGAGTGGGATTTCGCTGGTGGGTGTACTCCCAAGCAAAGGAACTCGCATTGGCTGGTTCTGCTTCCAATCTTGTCGACGGTCGCGTCTGCGTAGTGGCCGAAGGCCCAAAGCATTTGTGCGAAGAATTATTGCGCAGGCTTTCCGCGCATGATCATTCGGGGCGCCCAGGCCGAGTTGATACGGTTGTGGAGCGCTGGTCTTCACCCAAGGGGGAAGTAGGGTTCCGCACTCGCTAGTGCAGGTTTGCTAGAATCCCACGAGTGTATTTAAAGTCGCTGACGCTTAAGGGATTCAAATCGTTTGCGTCTGCCACCACGCTAAAATTCGAACCCGGAATCTGTGCAGTTGTTGGCCCTAATGGTTCCGGAAAATCGAACGTTGTGGATGCGCTCGCGTGGGTTATGGGGGAACAAGGAGCTAAGAACCTGCGCGGCGGCAAAATGGAAGATGTGATCTTTGCTGGGGCAGGAGATCGCAAGCCGCTAGGTCGCGCCGAAGTAACTTTGACGATCGATAATTCTGATGGTGCTTTGCCTATCGAGTACACCGAGGTATCAGTAACTCGCCGAATGTTTCGAGATGGTGGCGGCGAGTATGAAATTAATGGGCATAAAGCGCGTCTGATGGATATCCAGGAGCTTTTGTCCGATTCCGGCATAGGCCGTGAAATGCATGTGATCGTTGGTCAGGGGCGACTATCTCAAATTTTGGAATCGCGGCCTGAAGATCGCCGAGCTTTTATTGAAGAAGCTGCTGGTGTGCTGAAACATCGACGACGAAAAGAAAAAGCTCAGCGCAAGTTGGTAGGAATGCAGGCGAATCTCGATCGTCTTAGTGACCTCACAGCAGAACTTGGTAAGCAGCTCAAGCCCTTGGCTCGGCAGGCTGAGGCAGCACGCAAGGCCGCAACCATCCAATCTGAAGTCCGCGATGCTCGATTGCGCATTGCTGGTTATCAGATTCATTCGTTAGCGAGCTCGTTAAAAGACGCGCAGTCGCATCATGATTCCATTGCGGAAAAACTTGAGGAAGTCACCGAACAATTAGAAGAAGCAACAGGAGCACAACTTGAGGCGGAAGATGCTTTGGGGAAGATTAATCCTGAGGCGGAAAAATCCCAGCAGTTGTGGTTTGAACTGTCCTCATTAGCTGAGCGGGTTTCTGCTACACAAAGGATTGCTACGGATCGTGCGAAAAACTTTTCAGAAGTACGGTATTCGGGTCCGGATCCAGATGAGTTGGCAGAAAAAGCTGCACGCGCTGATGCCGAATATGCAGAAGCAGAAGAAACCGTAGACATTCTGAGCGAACGGTTGGAATCGATCCAAGACAATGTTGCTGAGCTTGAGGAGCGAGCACAGCGTGCGGATCGAGAGCATTTGGCCCAGGTTCGTGCTATTGCTGATCGCCGCGAAGGAATTGTTCGGCTCCTAACTCTTGAAAGTCAGCAGCGGGAGCACATTGTTGCTGCTGAAGCAGAGCTAGAGCGGTTGCGTGAAGCGGAATCCGATATAGCTGCTCAAGCTCGGAGCAAGGACGCAGAGCACAAAGACTGTCAAACGCAGGCGCAAGAAGCACGTTCACGCATTGAACCATTATCGCAGTCACGTGATGCTGCTCTGAATGAATCTCGTGCCGCAGATAGTCGATTGGAACAGCTACGAGAACAACAAAGCGACATCGATAAATCGATATCGCGGTTGGAGTCCAAGATTGAGACGCTCGAATCGCATCGGATGACTCGAAATGCGGTCGAACAATGGGAAAAGCTGCAAAGTTTCTATGGGGTCGACCGCTACATTATTCCTCAGCGCGGCATGGAAAAAGCAATTGCGGCCGCGTTGGGGCCGGTTGCTGAGGCGCTAGTAGGAGAAACTACAACAGCTGAACTACAAGCACTTGATATTGAATCACTGGCGCGTCACATCGTTATAACTCCAGGCGAAGACCATGATTGGCGACTCGCTACGGATTTGCCTCATTACGCCTCGTGGCTGCTGGATTATGTTGAATTAGCTCCAGAGGTAAGTTCAACGATCGTTCAAATTTTGGCAGATGTGGTGCTCGTAGATTCCTATGAACACGGACGTGAAGTGGTCAACCACGATCCGCGGTTGCGTGCTGTGTGTGTAGACGGAACGATGTGGGGCCATGGCTGGGTTGCCGTTGGGTCTGCAGAGCGATCTGCTGTCGAGATTGCTGCTGAAATCGACCAAGCTGAAAAGGATTTAGAAGTAGCTCGCCTGCAACGGGTGGAGCTTGCTGGCACGCTCAACGGTGCGCATCAGGCTGCTGATGAGGCACGCGTGCGGTCCGCTCAGGCGCAAGCAGTGTGCCGCGAACAAGAAATTGTCGTTGAAAACTTATCTCGGCGAGTAGAAGCTGTCTCGCATGAGGCAGAAGCTAGGAAACAGGAACTTCGTCGGCACGCGTTGCGGGTCCAGGAAGCCCAAGACCGGTTGAGCCAACTACGACTGCTGTGGGAAGAGACTTCTGATCGATTGTCGCGAGTAGAAGAAGATAACTCAGAAGAGGAACCTTCAACCAGCGAACGTGATGAAGCCGCAGCTGCGTTATCTCATATGCGATCTATGGAAGTAGAGGCTCGGTTGAGCCTACGTACTGCACAAGACAAAGCCGAACATATCCGAGGACGCGGTGATGGGCTTCGTCGTCAAGCAGAATATGAGCGTCAGGCGAGGGCACGTCATGATCAAGCTGTGGCGCGGCAGCGTCGAAAAGCGGAAATTGCGAGCGTGGTGGCGCAGCAATGCCTCGTGGTAGCTGAGCGTGTTGACGATGCGCTTGCTCGTGCAACTCAGTGGAAAGAAAATGCGATCGCACAACGTGGAGTCATCTCTGCTCGAGTGTCTGCGGCGAAAGATACAGTTTCCGCGCTTCGAACGAACGCGAATCGTTTAACGGAGAAATCTCATGCTGCGGAATTGTCATTAGGACAAGCGCAGGTACGCCTTGAAGAAGCTCACGAGAAAATTGTTGAGCAATTAGGCATTGCGATTTCAGATCTCATGCGTGATTACACACCTCATGAAGGCTTTGATATTGGAGCACAACGAGTGCGCCTGAAAAATGCGGAAAAAGATCTCAATGCCTTAGGAAAAGTCAATCCGTTGGCGCTCGAAGAATTCAAAGCACTAGAAGAGCGCTATGAATTCCTGTCTACGCAGTTAGCTGACGTGGAACAAGCACGACGTGATCTTCATGGCGTTATCAACGACGTAGACGCCAAAATTCTGCAACTTTTTACCGACGCTTGGAAAGACGTAGAAGCCGAGTTTCCTCGGGTATTTGCCACCTTATTTCCAGGTGGTGAGGGACGTCTTGTGCTCACCGAACCACACGATATGTTAACGACTGGTATCGAAGTAGAAGCTCGACCTCCTGGGAAACGAGTCAAGCGCCTGTCGTTGCTTTCAGGTGGCGAGAAGTCGTTGACTGCATTGGCGATGTTGGTTGCCATCTTCCGTGCGCGCCCATCTCCGTTCTATGTGATGGATGAAGTCGAGGCGGCGCTTGACGACGTCAACCTGCGTCGACTTATTGCACTGTTCCAAGAACTACGTGATGACTCACAGCTGATCGTTATTACACACCAAAAGCCGACAATGGATGTAGCAAACGTTTTGTATGGGGTGACCATGCGTGGTGACGGTATTACGCGGGTAATTTCGCAGCGAATGACACCAGACGTCACCAAGCTTCCTGAGCCTCAACCCGCAGAGTAGACTAACCTGCGAACGATTTAAGATCGCACGCGAATTCGTTGTATTGTTTTTGTCTTGTCTTTTTCATCTCACGACCTGTCAAGACACCGAAAGAAAGAGGATTCATGACCGAGCCAGTTCATCCAATTGCAGATCTCACCGACTCACTTCTTGGATGGGCATCGCAAACCGAATTGGAACTGGCTCAACGTTTGGCTGGAGGCGGACTCGTCATCGCCGCGGGGCTTAGCGACGATGAACTTGAGCGTATTGAGCGTCTCTACGGCATTTTTCTTACCCGTCAGTTGCTCGCTGGTGCCGATTTCGCTGCACTGATTGGTGTAAGTCCTGCGTTGACATTGACCACCTTGGTGGCTCGTGCTCGTCGCGTAGTCGAAATCGATGATTTTGTTTCTGAATTCCTAGGTGGCCTTGGACTTGCAACCGATGAGTCTTCGGTTATCGACATCGATGAAGCAACAGCTGCTATCATGGCCGCAATTCCACAGTCTTTAGCTCGTTTTGAGCTCCTTGGAGCACAAGAGGCAACGGATGCACTTTCAGCCATTGTTTCTTTGTGCACGCAAGCTGGAATTGTGAACAACGAAGTTCCGGCATTGTTAGAGTACTTGGACGCGGTCAATGCCGAAGGAGCTGTGTCGAGTGAAGATCTTGTTGCAGCGATTGCTCAACAAGAAAACCTCCCATTGTTGGCTACTGCATTACAGATTGCGCCTGCCGCAATCACAGAACTTATTGATGGTGTAGCAGCTGTTCGACAATTTGCGGTGGACCATCATGACTCGTGGTTTGACCGTTCGCGCGAACATCTCACACCACAATTGCCGCGCCCCATTGAGTTCTCTGTAGTGTCAGAACTTCGTGAACGCCCCGTGGGCACAGTTGATCGTGAGGCTTCAGTCGGTGTGGCAAGCCGTGAGATGCGCCCTCGTATTCTATTCGATGCTGATCGAAGCAAAGTGTATCTCCGCTTGCCTGAGCAGCGCCTTCCGATTGCCGATGACGGTACTCGTGGCGAGATTACGTGGCGTGTGAGCATTGAAGGCACGACAAAGATCTATCACACCGGTAGTCCATGGGGAGATACCAGTGGCTTTGCCGAATCATTGGATGTTCATATTGAGCGGCCTGTTCGTGAACTGACGGTTCAAGACGAGACGAACGAAATTACGTGGACTGTTCCCGTACTGGCACATGATGATCCTGCGCTAGTTTTTAGCTCCCGTGGCACAAATGTTACAGATAAGGTGGCTTTGCATCACCAGAGTCTTATCGTGGTTACGCCTCAAGATGTGACGTTGACAGATGTGGTGAGCGGTGATGACATCGTGGCCGATTCCGAGACAGCTGTTGAGGGATGGGACAAATGGGTAGCTCGCTATCTTGATGTTTCTCATGTGACGTCGTTGTCAGCGGTAGAACCTGGCAAAAATGCCAATATGGAAACGCTGCGTAGTATTGATCCACGGCAGCGTGTTCGGTTCCTAGCTCCCAGTGAGCCAGTGGATTTTCTGAAAACTACCGGTGGGCTTCCTGTTCATTCGGAATCGCTCATTGCTGAGTTTCCACCGACTCCTTCTGGGCGCACCGAAACATGGTTCTTGTCTATTTCTTCCTTCGCTGGTGCTGGAGTTGCAGGCGATGAAATTACTGCGCCCGAGCCACTAGAAATTCCTGCAGAAGGCGGCGCTTTTGCTGTTTTCGATCCAGAGCTTTACGACGCTCCGTGGGTGGGCGAATACCTCGTACGTTTGCGCGGTCCGCGTAACGAGAGTTTCCGCCATGAGTTTGCGATCGTCGAAGGTGTGCAAGCAAACGTCAACATTGTGGGCGCTTGCCGTTCTTTCCGCATTCCATCAGGTGGCGGACTAAGCGAGACTGTTTTAACTTTGCGTTCTGGGGCTAAAGAATTTGCTGTAGAGCCCCACGAGGTAGTGGTTGGACCTCAGCAGCCAGCAGCGGACCTTGTCGTTTCCACTGAAGAAGGCGACCAGCTGCCGCTTCGTTTTACACCACCACGTTTGAATTTCGAATTGCCTATGGTGTCGGAGCCACCAATGTGGCGTGCAAGCCGTGTCACGTTGCGTCCACGCGATGTTGATATGAAGGCTTCCTTGCGCATCCGTGGTACAGGGATGCTAGGTGATCCTAAAGTAACCGTACGAAACAACCATGGTGCACCGATTAAAACAGCCAAGCTGTCGAGTTGTGATGGCGGTCTTACTTATGTAGCGCCGATTTCTGCAATCGCTAGCTCGACTAATAGCGTTCCTTCGGGTCGTATCGACTTTGAATGGACGGACCCGATGAGTGATCGTCGTGTGTCGGTTGCTCTTGCAGACATTCAATCGACTGAGCCGGAAACTATGGAGCTGGTTGATGGAATTATCACGGTGACTGGTGCAGGGGAGCGCGGTCTCGGAGTGTGGGTGTGGCCTGCAACCGCACCATGGGAAACCGCTCGCGCATTCTCGGTCATCGATGGTCGCGTGGTGCTTCCAGAACAGTTGCGTGACGCCGGTCCATTAGTTGCACAGCTGCATATTAAAGATCCGTTCATGACATTGGTAACGCCCGTTGCTAGTGGCGTGACAGCGGTAACACTGGATCAACCTGGCCATTATGTAGGTACGGATCCTAACCTAGGCGCATTGTCAGCATTCTTGGCAGGGGAGACCGAAGAGGTCCCTGATGCCAACGAAATCATGCCAGTGCTCTGGGACATGGTGACTACCGGTGTTGCACAAGGTGAGTCCGCCCGAGCTGTTCGCACTGCATTTGTAAGCAATCCCAGCGCAGCGCTTACTGGCCTGTCGGAGTCACTAGTCCCAGCGGAAAAACAGCCTGGCAGGGTTGTAGAAAGTGGACTTGTTCGTGCGAAGTTCACCGCCTCCAACGATGAATCTGGGTCCTCGCATCACCGCGCACCTTGGATTGCAGTCCTTGAGCTCTTGGGCTCCCTTGACGCAATGACTGATCAATCTGGTAAGCCGATTGAACTGGAAACAGATGCCCCTGCGCCTGCTGGTAAGAAGCTGAGCGAGGGGGTCGTCGCAAAGCGTGCGTTGTTAGCCGAAATTAAGGAGCTGGCCGGCGAAAATGCGGTAGCGATTGTCAAAACGGCTCGTGATACCACTTTGGACACAGCATGTATTGACCAATCCACGGTTGCTATTGCAGGTATGGCAAAAGCTCAACAAGAAGCATTGCTTGAGATGTTCTTCTCGCGGTCGAAGATCGTGCCAGGCTTAATCATGGACGACGGCAACCGACTTCTTGCTGTTTTTGAAACGTTTAACAAGCGTGTTGAGCTAAACGAGCTACTGGCAAGTGAAGGACTCATCAAGTCTGCTGTGACATTGCTACGTACCCTGCGGAGCACAGATAAGAACCTTTATTCACTGGCACGAATCAGGTTTGACAAGCTCGATGGTGTTGATACGAACGCGCCAGAAAACATGTGGTCGCTTACCCCTGTTGTTTCTTTGGTGTTGGCTCTAGCTGCCCGCATGCATGCCCATGGATTTATTTCTTCGAACAAAACGCTCGATTCCGCAACACCCGGTTGGGCAAAACTTGCTGATATCGTTCCTGATCTTGTCACCGGAGATCTCATTGCCGCAGATGCCATCATTTTGGCCATGAAGAAACCAGGAATTGCGTAAAGCATCAGTGCTGCGGGGGGCTATCGTAGCCCCCAAAAGGTGTAAAAGCCACGGCAATTTGCCACTATTAGATGTATGAACCTCATCCCGATAGTCGTCATTATTGCCGTGGTTGTGATTTTCGCCGTTGTTATTGGCGTGATCATTGCCCAGCGAAATAAAAAAGCGAAGACCGTAAGCTTCGAATCCGCCGCAGATTCAGAGCAGAAACAACTTACGCAACAGCAGCGATCTGGAAACTACCAAGCACAAGGAGAGTTTTCGTTCGCGCCCGCGCAGGCGCCTATGGCTGTTAAAGATGCAGTCCCTGCTACGCCGCCCGTGGGCTCGATTCAGGAACCTGAGTTGCCGCATGAAGAAGCTCCCATTGTGGATTCCGAGCAACCTTTAGATCACCAAGTGGAATCTGAATCTGATGCAGACAAAGCAGCAGAAGAAGCTCAAGCAGTTGTAGAAGAGGCTGCTCAGCTGCGTGAGGAAGAACAGCTTCGCGTAGAAACTGAGCAAGCTGCTCGCGATAATTTCGATGCACTCGAAGAATTTGACAAGCCTCAACCTGATACGAACAACGCTGCAGAGACTGAGGCTCAAGAGGCTGCTCTGGCTGCTGACGTAGTAGCTGAGGCTGCAGCTGAGGCGCGTGAAGTATCAGAACCATCGGATGTAGAAGAGGCACCGGTTGCCGAGGCTGTCACGGATTCCATTGATCCAGCAGTTGGTCGAATTGGACGTTTGCGTGGGCGCCTCGCGCGTTCCCATAACGTGTTCGGTAAGTCTGTCTTGGGAATGCTATCGGCTGGCGACTTGGATGAAGAGGCTTGGGAAGATATCGAAGCCTTGTTGATTCAGGCGGATCTTGGCGTTGGAATCACCACGGCTGTTGTTGATCAGCTACGTCAGCTGATCGCGGAACGCGGTGTAGAAAACGAGGCACAAGCCCGCGCTATGCTACGTGAATGCCTCATTAATGCGTGTAAGCCTGAACTCGATAGGTCTATTAAAGCGATGCCTTACGACGGCAAACCCGCCGTTGTATTGGTTGTAGGCGTAAATGGCACTGGTAAGACCACGACGACCGGAAAACTTGCTCGTGTATTGGTGTCATTGGGGCACTCGGTGGTGCTGGGCGCAGCTGATACTTTCCGTGCTGCAGCCGCAGATCAGTTGGAGACGTGGGGACGTCGCGTAAATGCGCATACTGTCCGTGGTGCTGAAGGCGCGGATCCAGCATCGGTTGCGTTTGATGCCGTGGCTTATGGCGTAGATTCTCATGCTGATGTCGTTCTTATTGATACCGCCGGACGCTTGCACAATTCTTCCAACTTAATGGATCAGCTGGGCAAGGTTAAGCGCGTGGTGGAAAAGAAGGCTGTCGTCGATGAGGTTCTTTTAGTTCTTGATGCTACGACGGGCCAAAATGGTCTGGCTCAGGCACGGACGTTCTCTGAGGTAGTCAATATCACCGGTGTGGTATTGACCAAGCTAGATGGTACGGCGAAGGGCGGAATTGTTTTCCAGGTCCAAGAAGAATTAGGTGTACCAGTGAAATTGGTTGGTTTAGGAGAAGGCTCTGATGATCTAGCGCCTTTCGAGGTCGAAGGGTTCGTCGACGCTTTACTAGGCTGATGTGCCGTGGTGCTTAATGCACCTTAAGCTTGTATGTCCCCCTTTTATCGTTGTTTCTATGAGCATGTAATTGTTCAAATAACGGCTGAAAGGGGGATTTTTATGTCTATTTTTAAGATGTTTTTCGTGGTGATAGTGGCGTATATCGGCTGGGGTTGGTCCATCTCGTTCAGACACCATGGTGTCGCGGGAGTTTTTGCGCATCCCTTTGAGTTCTTTGGACTGCACAATGCAGTGATCACAGACGACAGGAACATCGTTGACGGCAGCCACGGATATGCCAATGTGATAGATATCGGGTTTCAACTTACATTTGCTGCGATTGCTACCGCGTTGATTTCTGGTGCCAATGCAGAGCGAGTGAAATTTGGTACATGGCTTACGTTTGTTGGTTTGTGGGTCACTCTGGTTTATTGCCCATTAGTTTGTATGGTGTGGAATGATGACCTACTTTCAGCAGCGTCTGAAGACATAGCAGCACATCTATTTGGTACTCATGATGGGCGTGCAGCTATTGCGCCGATCGATTTTGCAGGTGGTTCGGTCATCGAGGTGTCCTCAGGTGTATCGGGCGTGGTGCTTGCATTGGTCGTCGGCAAGCGTCGAAGTTTTCTGCGCTCTCCGCAACGTCCGCACAATTTTCCGATGGTGATGCTAGGCGCGGCGTTGTTATGGTTTGCATGGTTGAGTTTTAATGGTGGATCAGCGTTTGGAGCCAACGGAACTGCCGCATTGGCATGGATGAATACGACTGCAGCAGGGGTAGCCGAGCTTTTGGGGTTGATTGAAAATATCGATTGCGTTACGACGACACCCTAGACATCGTAGGCGTCCATCTGGTTTCAAAGCTGTCCACGTCGAAACCGCCTATGACAATGCTGGTTCAGAGTTTCGCTAAACTAGTCCCCGTATGCACGAGGTAGGAGTGAAAACTGT
This sequence comes from Corynebacterium diphtheriae, assembly GCF_001457455.1. Classification (NCBI taxonomy): domain Bacteria; kingdom Bacillati; phylum Actinomycetota; class Actinomycetes; order Mycobacteriales; family Corynebacteriaceae; genus Corynebacterium; species Corynebacterium diphtheriae. Next base: position 1,543,937 of record NZ_LN831026.1, on the reverse strand, counting down.
TGCCTTATGTCGAGGTACAACATCGTGAGGAGATCCCCTATGAAGCTGGTGACGGCTATCGTCAAACCTTTCACCTTGACGGATATTAAAGATGCCCTAGAGCAAGTGGGCGTTCATGGCATGACAGTCACCGAATCTCAAGGTTTTGGCCAGCAAAAAGGTCACACTGAGGTTTACCGTGGTGCAGAGTATGCAGTTGATTTCGTACCAAAGATCAAAATTGAAATAGTGATCAATGATGACTTGCTAGACGACGTTGTTAAAGCAATCGTTGATTCCGCACACACCGGAAAGATTGGCGACGGAAAAGTGTGGGTTACTACGGTCGATGACTTGATCCGTGTGCGCACCGGCGAGCGCGGCGACAGCGCGGTCTAGATTCATTGTCAATGATGCCTTTTTCTGCCACGCCGGCTGATATCCGAGAACGAGCCTGTGAGCAAGCATTAGCTGTCATCTCGCAGCTTCAGATTCCCCCTAGTTGTGCAATCGCCGCTACGGGGTCTTTGGCGCGACGCGAGATGACAAGTTATTCGGATATTGACCTTATTCTTTTACATCCGGAAGGCAGTATTCCTTCAGGGCTAGAACACTTTTGGTATCCCATTTGGGATGCAAAAATCCGGTTGGACTATACCGTGCGCACTCCCAAAGAATGCGCCGATATGATTTCTGCCGAACCTACGGCAGCATTGGCATTACTAGATATTTCTCATTGCAGCGGAGATCCACAGTTAACGGCGACAACCCGCGGCGTCGTGCTAGAGCAATGGCGTCGGGAACTGAAGAAAAATTTCAACGATGTGACTGATACTGCGATTGCTCGGTGGAATCGTTCTGGATCCGTTGTGGACATGACTCACCCTGATCTCAAGCATGGGCGGGGTGGGCTACGAGATATTGAGCTGATCAGAGCATTAGCTCTAGGAAACCTCTGTGACAAACGTCCTCTTAGTGAGGAACGCCAACTATTGCTCAACATACGTACAATGCTTCATCAACATGCGGGCAGGGCACGTGATGTGCTCGATCCAGAATTTGCTGTTGACGTCGCTTTGGACTTGGGATGTGAAGACCGATACGACTTATCGAGAAGCTTGGCAAAAGCTGCACGCACTATCGATGATGCCACTAATGCCGCATTGTCTACAGCGCGCAATCTGCTCCCGCGGCGAAGTAGCGTACGAAAAGCAGTACGTCGACCAGTTGATATTGATGTTGTCGAAGTTGACGGGACTCTTGCGTTGTCGAGAACCCCAAATCTGGAGGATCCCAGCTTAGTGCTTAGAGTTGCTGCAGCAAGCGCGCGAACAGGCATGACGATTTCGGAATCAACGTGGAAACAACTCGAAACTGTTCCTAGCATGCCACCTACATGGCCGAGTGCTGCTGCTAGCAACTTTTTTGCATTGCTTAGTTCTTCGGTACATAGTCAACGAGTTATCCGAGAACTAGACGAGCATGGATTTTGGTCAGTAATGATCCCACAATGGGAGCATATTAGGGGACGTATGCCTCGTGAATCCGTGCATATTCACACTATTGATGTTCATAGCATGGTGGTAACAGCCAACTGTGCAGCGCAAAGTATTCGAGTTGCGCGTCCTGATCTGTTATTCCTTGCGGCCTTATTCCATGATATTGGCAAGGGGTATGGGCGTCGTCATGAAGAGGTCGGCGCAGAATTTGTCGTCGATATGGCTACAACGTTGCGGCTCAACCCCTCTGATACTCAAATCGTAGAGACACTAGTCGCACAGCACACCATAATTCCGCACATTGTTGGACGCTATAACCCAACAAGCACGGAGGCGATAGACAAACTCCTTGATGCGGTCAACTATGACCTATTGACTCTTGATCTGCTAGAGGCACTTGTTGAGGCGGATGCCCAGGGGACTGCCCCTGGGGTGTGGAGCGCAGTACTGCGATACGGCACACGAGAGCTGTGCGCGCAGGCGCGGCAACGGCTTACCGCTATCGTCCCTAATCCACCATCGCTGAGTGCTGTCTCGCCACTGTCCTTAACAGTTGTTAAAGACACCTTGCCAACAGGGAAGAACTATGCGGCAGAAGTGGAATGGTCTGGTGACTATGTCAGGGAGATAGTGCGCGTCTTAGCATTGATAGCTGCGAAGGAATGGAACATTGAATCCGCAGAAATTGTTGTGACGTCTTCGGATGATGAACCAGCATCTGAAAACGGCTCGGTGGGAGTTTCAACGCGTATGAGGGTATATAACCGACTCGGTACGCGTTTCGATTCTGCGGAATTTGAGCAGGCGTACAAGTCAGGCGTGTACTCGTCCTTACCACCGCTAGATCGTGGAAAATGCGCGAGTTTCTGGGTCGGTAATATCTTGGAAGTGCGCACGACAGATCGTCGAGCTGCACTAGGCCACTTATTAGGAGTGCTACCTGACCTTAAGTGGGCGCGGATGTCTAATCCAGGTGCCACGATGATTGTGCAATGCGAGTTGAAAGATGGCTTTGATCGCTCCAAAGTTGAGCGTGATGTGACCCGCGTGCTCACCAACGGTTAGCATAGGTACGTTAAAGATAATGGGTCTGGGTGTTGCTGCGCTGCATCGCCGATCTCCACGTGTCATATGGTTGCTGGAGAAATAAAGTTTTAGAGGAGAGTACGTCTCGTGTTTGAATCCCTATCTGACCGGCTCGGCAATGCCCTTTCTGGGTTGCGTTCTAAGGGCAAGGTTACTGAGGCTGACATCAATACCGTTGCCCGAGAGATCCGCCTTGCGTTGCTCGAAGCCGATGTTTCATTACCTGTCGTTCGTGGATTTATCTCGAGGATAAAAGATCGTGCGTTAGGCGTTGAAGTCTCCAAAGCGCTTAATCCAGCAGAGCAAGTTATCAAGATTGTTGATGAAGAGCTAACGGGAATTCTTGGTGGCGAAACACGACGATTGAACCTAGCGAAGAACCCGCCAACGGTGATCATGTTGGCTGGTTTGCAGGGTGCTGGTAAGACCACTCTCGCAGGTAAATTGGCTAAGCACCTGGTGGAACAGGGGCATACTCCGATGCTGGTTGCTTGCGACTTGCAACGCCCCGGCGCTGTTCAGCAGCTGACGATCGTTGGTGAGCGAGCAGGTGTTCCTACCTTTGCGCCGGATCCAGGTACCTCTATCGATTCCAGTGATCATGAAATGGGTACATCCCATGGTGACCCAGTAGCAGTGGCACAACAGGGTATCGCAGAAGCCAAGCGTACCCAGCATGATGTTGTCATCGTCGATACAGCTGGTCGCTTGGGTATCGATGAAGCCTTGATGACGCAGGCTCGTAACATTCGTGATGCCATTAATCCGGATGAAGTTCTGTTTGTCATCGACGCGATGATTGGTCAAGATGCAGTTAATACTGCAGAAGCTTTCCGCGATGGCGTGGATTTCACTGGTGTTGTTTTGACCAAGCTTGATGGTGATGCCCGCGGTGGTGCAGCGCTATCTATTCGAGAAGTCACCGGCAAACCGATCATGTTTGCCTCTACCGGTGAAAAGCTTGAAGACTTCGACATTTTCCACCCAGAGCGTATGTCTAGCCGAATTCTCGGCATGGGCGATATGTTGACTCTGATCGAACAAGCAGAAAAGAAACTCGATCAGCAACAAGCACTGGAAACTGCACAAAAGCTCGGTACTGGCGAACTTACTCTCGACGATTTCCTGAACCAAATGCTGATGGTGCGTCGAATGGGGCCACTAGGCAACATTTTGAAGATGCTGCCTGGTGGAAAAGCTATGTCGGACATGGCGGATATGGTTGATGAGAAGCAGCTCGACCGTATTCAGGCGATCATTCGCGGCATGACTCCAGCGGAGCGCAACGATCCAAAGATCTTGAACGCTTCTCGACGCAAGCGTATTGCTCTTGGTTCAGGAGTTTCGGTAGCCGAAGTTAATCAGCTTGTAGAGCGCTTCTTTGAAGCGAAGAAGATGATGAACAAAATGGCTGGCCAGTTCGGTATGGGTGGTGGATCGCGTAGTGCTACCAAGAAGAAGCCCAAAGGTCGAAAAGGTAAAAACGGTAAACGTAAGCCTGCTAAGAATCGCAGTGGCGGAATGCCGAATATGGGCGGTATGCCGGGTATGCCGAACATGGCGGAATTGCAAAAACTTCAGCAGCAGATGGAGCAGGGTGGCGGTATGCCAGGGATGGGAGGATTCCCTGGAATGCCTAAACTTCCAAAAGGCATGGAAAATATTGATCTCAACAACCTTGATTTCGGTCAAGGCAAGAAGTAATAGATTTGCTTTATAGCGGTGCTGCTGACGCATTCTGATTTGAAAGTGTCGGCGGCACCGACTATATTTACTGCAGTTGTCTGTAGTAGGGCAGCTTGTATTCTTTTCCTGCGTCATACCGTCACCGTCTACGGTCGGCCGGTGTGAGTCACCGCAGGTAAATCAAGGGATGAACCGGTTCGCTAAAAGGTGAACGTCTGTACTTCCCAGTGACCCACATAAAGGAGCCATCATGGCAGTTAAAATCAAGCTTCAGCGCTTGGGTAAGATCCGTACTCCTCACTACCGTGTAGTCGTTGCAGACGCTCGCACTCGTCGTGACGGTAAGGTCATCGAGAACATTGGTATCTACGAGCCAAAGCAGGATCCATCTGTAATCAAGATCGATTCTGAGCGCGCACAGTACTGGTTGGGTGTTGGCGCACAGCCAACCGAGCCAGTTCTTGCTCTGCTGAAGGTTACCGGTGACTGGCAGAAGTTCAAGGGCCTTGAGGGTGCAGAGGGCACCTTGAAGGTTGCAGAGCCTAAGCCATCCAAGCTCGAGCTGTTCAACCAGGCTCTTGCAGAGGCTAACGAGGGCCCAACCGCTGAGGCTATCACCGAAAAGAAGAAGAAGGCTAAGGAAGAAGCTGCTGCTAAGGCTGCAGCTGAGGCTGAGGCTGCTGCAAAGGCTGAGGAAGTTTCAGCTGAAGAGGCTGCTGAGTAAATCAGTTTTTTAACCCCACGATGCTTAATGATCCTACCTGCGGGTAGGGGAAGTATCGTGGGGTTTTCTCATATCATTACGAGGTTTGAGATTCTGAAGATTGCTGGCATGCGGTAGCCTTAGATCTCATGGAATTAATGATTGGTCGTGTGGTGAAATCCCATGGTATTCGTGGTGAGGTTGCCATTGAGGTAACTACGGAAGAACCAGAGATTCGGTTCGCGCAGGGTGAAGTTCTCAACGGGCGGCAAGGCGGGAAAGAACATTCCCTCACAATTGCATCTGTGCGACCACATCAAAATCGACTTCTCGTGAAATTTAAAGAAATTGCCGATCGTACTGCTGCTGATAGCCTACGGGGTATGCGCTTTTTCGCAGCTCCACTCGATGACGATGACGACGATGGATTCTATGACCATGAGCTAGAAGGTCTAGCCGTTATTTACGGAGAAGAGAAAATTGGTGAAGTATCCGGAGTTATACATGGGCCAGCTCAATCACTTTTAGAAGTAACCCTTGAAAGCGGTAAAGAGGTTCTTATTCCATTCGTCCACGATATCGTTCCCGAAGTTGATCTTGACTCTGGAACGTGTGTGATTACTCCACCGGAAGGGCTGCTGGAACTCTAATGAGACTTGATGTCATCACAATTTTCCCTGAATATCTTGATCCGCTAAGACACGCACTTTTAGGGAAAGCGATCGAGAAAGATTTGCTTAGTGTCGGTGTTCATGATCTGCGGTTGTGGGCTGAAGATGCGCATAAGTCTGTCGACGATTCTCCCTTCGGTGGTGGGCCAGGCATGGTGATGAAGCCAACGGTGTGGGGACCAGCGCTTGATGATGTAGCTACCATGTCGGGTAAAGCGCACATGGGTGCGCAATTAGATTCGGCACGCGTACACGTCGATAAGCCTCGTCATGATGAGCTAGAAAGAATTCAATTTGCAGGTTATGATGCCGCAGAGGTAGCAGAAGCCGATAAACCGTTGCTTTTGGTTCCCACGCCAGCCGGTGCACCATTTACTCAAGAAGATGCACGCGCGTGGTCTAACGAAGAGCACATTGTTTTTGCTTGTGGGCGATACGAAGGCATCGATCAACGCGTTATCGAAGATGCTAAGAAAACCTATCGAGTACGTGAAGTATCCATCGGCGATTATGTTCTCATCGGTGGAGAAGTTGCCGTTCTTGTCATCACTGAAGCCGTAGTTCGCCTCATCCCAGGTGTCCTTGGAAATACTCAGTCGCATCAAGACGATAGCTTTTCCGACGGCTTGTTGGAAGGCCCAAGCTATACCAAACCTCGTGAATGGCGTGGACTCGAAGTACCTGAAGTGCTCACTAGCGGCAATCATGCCAAGATCGAACGTTGGAAGCGAGAACAATCCCTCAAACGCACGTGGGAAGTACGCCCAGAATTGCTGGAGGGTATGGAGCTGGATCGACACGACCAAGCCTATGTAGAAGGCCTGTGGCGAGGAAACACCAGTGATAATCTCCACTGACCTTCAGCTGCTCATTTCTCCTATGCAATGGGATCAGGTGGCGTCTGAAATTGCACAACAACTTTCAGCTGTGGGATACAACGTTACGGATATTCGTGCCGAAGTAATCGATTTGACCTGTGAACCGGACAATATGCTGGTTAATCAGTGGCAGCAGGAGCATGGGACGACTCCCACTTCAGAGCAACTTCATAGGGTAGTTATTACCGGAGAATTTGATGGTGAACTGCGAAAAGCCACCGAATGTGTTGTGCGTCAGCTGCCAGAAGGAAGCTACTGGTACGGGACCTCGTTAGTAGGTGAGATCGAACCAAGTGTTACTGCTGCGTGCGCATGGCAGGCAGATGTGTAACTAGGCGGCTGCTAGGATTGTTCGAATGATTGCAGCTACCATTGCCAAAGAACTTGGTGTGAAACAATCCCAGATTGAAACGGCGCTGACATTGCTTGCTGAGGGCAATACGGTGCCGTTTATTGCTCGCTACCGAAAGGAAGCTACAGGGGGACTTGATGATTCGCAGCTTCGTATCATCGAAGAGCGTGCTTCGTATTTGCGCGAATTAGAAGAACGCAAGCACAGTATTGCGGAAGCAATTGAGGAACAAGGCAAGCTGACCGATGAGCTGCGTCGCAAGATTTTTGAGTGCGATACCAAGGCGCGACTGGAAGATCTCTATCTTCCTTACAAAAAACGCCGTAAAACCAAGGCTGATAATGCACGCGAAGCTGGCCTTGAAGCACTGGTTGATGAGCTCATCGCGCATCCAAGCGCTGATTCCGAGCAGTGCGCTCAGCCGTATATAACTGCTGGTTTCGAGGACCCCAAGAAGGTACTTGAAGGTGCACGCGCCATCCTTGTCGATCGATTCGCCACGGATGCTGATCTCGTAGGTGATGTGCGTGAACGTATGTACTCCACCGGAACCATGCGTGCGGGAGTCGTCGCCGGAAAAGAAACTGAGGGGGCGACATTCAAAGACTATTTTGAGTTTTCTGAGGCCTTTGACTCGCTGCCAAGTCACCGCATTTTGGCGCTGCTGAGGGGTGAAAACGAAGGCGTTTTGCAGCTTGATCTGGATGCCGGAGATGATGAAATCTACCAAGGCATGATCGCTGATCGCTTTAAGCTAGACACCAATTCTGCATGGCTGGCTCAAGCTATTCGCTGGGGGTGGCGTACTAAGCTGCAGGTTTCTGCTGCCTTAGATGTTCGTATGAGGTTGAAGGAAAAAGCGGAGGCCGGCGCTCTCGAGGTGTTTGCGCGAAACCTTCGCGACGTCCTCCTAGCTGCACCAGCAGGACAGCGTGCGACACTCGGACTCGATCCTGGCTATCGCAATGGAGTAAAATGCGCTGTGGTAGATGCCACCGGAAAAGTACTCGATACGGTGATCGTTTACCCGCATCAGCCGCAAAACCAGTGGACCCAAGCAGTGCAGACGCTTGCTTCGGCATGTGCGACACATCATGTTGATCTGATGGCTATCGGTAATGGCACTGCTTCTCGTGAGACTGAAAAGTTGGCGCATGAAGTAGCGGATCTATTGAAAAAGGCTGGGGGAGCACGCCCTACGCCGGTGGTTGTTTCTGAAGCAGGTGCTTCGGTGTATTCAGCGTCTGAAACTGCTGCACGGGAGTTCCCAGATATGGATGTATCGCTTCGTGGCGCAGTTTCTATCGCACGTAGACTTCAAGATCCTCTGGCCGAGTTGGTCAAGATTGATCCGAAAGCGATCGGAGTGGGGCAGTATCAGCACGATGTAAACCAAACGGCTTTGGCGAAGACGCTTGAAGCAGTGGTTGAAGATGCGGTTAATGCAGTAGGTGTTGATCTCAATACTGCCTCGGTTCCTTTGCTTGCCAAGGTAGCGGGTATCAGCCCAACCATTGCAGAAAATATTGTCCATTATCGTGATGAACATGGCGCCTTTGTCAACCGTACAGCTTTGAAAAAGGTGCCACGGTTAGGTCCAAAGGCGTTTGAGCAGTGCGCAGGATTCTTGCGGATTTCAGGTGGAAAGGATCCACTCGATGCCTCTGCTGTTCACCCTGAGGCTTATCCAGTTGTTCGTAAAATGTCCGAAGCTACGGGGCTTTCTGTGGAAAAATTGATCGGAAACTCCCACGTTTTATCTTCGCTTCGTCCGGCGGATTTTGCTGATGAGCGCTTTGGTATTCCGACCATCACTGACATTGTTGCGGAGTTGGATAAGCCGGGTCGTGATCCACGCCCAGAATTTAAGACAGCGACTTTTAAAGAAGGAATCGAAAAGATTTCAGATCTTAAACCTGGAATGGTTTTGGAAGGAACCGTGACAAATGTTGCTGCATTTGGCGCATTCGTAGATGTCGGAGTTCATCAAGATGGGCTCGTGCACGTATCAGCACTGTCAGACTCTTTCGTCTCTGATCCCCATCAGGTTGTTCATTCCGGTCAAGTGGTGCGAGTCAAGGTGGTTGATGTTGACACACAACGCAAGCGAATCGGATTAACAATGAGGCTTAACGACGACCCCGCAAAGCCGCGTCAGCGTTCCGAAACTCGGGAACATTCGGGTGCAAAACCGAAGCGATCGGGTAGTAAGGCTAAAAATAGCCCCGCTGCAAACGGATCTCTTGCAGATGCGCTGAAACGTGCAGGATTTGGCCATTAGATTTTCTGCGCGGATTAACTTGAAATATCAGTTTTTCGCTGGCATAATCCTTCAAGTTGTCTGTCTCTGGTAGAGACGGCTGCTTTCATGTCTCGGGCACGAACCGGCCGAGCGCCCTGATGAGGGAAAAGCCGCTAGGGTCCTCTGTCCTATAAAAGTAAGGAATTGGTTTTATGAACCTTCTTGACAAGGTCGATGCAGCTTCGCTGCGCGACGATATCCCAGCTTTCCGCCCAGGTGATACCCTCAACGTTCACGTTAAGGTTATCGAGGGTAGCAAGTCCCGTATCCAGGTATTCAAGGGTGTAGTCATTCGTCGTCAGGGTGCTGGCGTTCGCGAGACTTTCACCATCCGTAAGGTTTCCTTCGGTATCGGTGTTGAGCGTACTTTCCCAGTACACACCCCTAACATCGACAAGATCGAGGTTGTTACCCGCGGTGACGTTCGCCGTGCGAAGCTGTACTACCTGCGCGACCTGCGTGGTAAAGCAGCCAAGATCAAGGAAAAGCGCTAATAGCTTCCTTGCTCAGTGCTCTAGCACCAAACGCCCAGCTTTCTCTTCCTGCATGACGCAAGAAGCGTGGCTGGGCGTTTTTTCATTCGATGGCTGAATCAGCTGCTAGAGTTCTCAAGGTGAGTTCAGCTAATAACGAGACTGCGTCCCTCACGGATGGCGTCGAAACGCACGACAATGACAAGAAGCCACTGCCATGGTTTGTGGAAATCCCTTTGGTCGTAGTGGTGACCCTTCTCGTGATCACCTTGCTTCAAACATTCGTCGGACGAGTCTATATGATCCCAAGTCAGTCAATGGAGCCGACACTTCATGGATGTGCAGGGTGTACCGGAGACCGAATTTATGTAGATAAGCTGGCTTATCGTTTTGGTGAACCAGAAGCCGGCGACGTTGTAGTTTTTGCAGGTACAGAATCATGGAATACCGGATTTACCACTTCACGGTCAGAAAATCCTCTGGTTCGTGGAGTACAAAATGCGGGTGCTTTCGTCGGATTAGTAGCACCAGATGAAAACGACCTTGTAAAACGCATCGTAGCAACAGGGGGTCAAACGGTGCAGTGCCTTGAAGGCGATGAAGGTGTCAAAGTAGACGGTAAAGTCATCGACTCGTCATATACTCTGATGCCACCAGCGTATCCGGTCGACCAGACCACAGGATCAGAGGCGTGCGGCGGCTTTTACTTCGGACCTATCAAGGTACCTGAAGGAAATTACTTCATGATGGGCGATAACCGGACAAACTCCGCGGATTCTCGTTACCACATTGGTGATCAGTATCAAGGCACCATCCCTAAAGAAAACCTCAAGGGGAAAGTTCAGTTCAAGATTTTCCCATTTAACCGTATTGGTGCAGTCGAGGATTACGATATCCAGCAGTGATCACTCAAGAACACTACTGTGCGTTGCCAGCTCCCAAAATCCGGACGCTGAAGCATCTTCGAACCTTCGAAGTTACTTTGGATAAACATGGTCTTGGGCCGGTAGCAGGTGTCGACGAAGCTGGACGTGGTTCATGCTGCGGACCTATCACGATTGCGGCTTGTATTATGCCGCAGCGTCCCATCGCTCAGCTTCAGGCGCTCACAGACTCGAAAAAACTGAGTGCAGCAAAACGTGCGGAACTATATCCGCTGATAAAAAAATACGCACTGGCGTGGTCGATCATTCATATCAGTGCCGCGGAAATTGATCGAGAAGGCATACAGCATGCCAACATTTTCGGCATGCGACGAGCTATCGAAAAACTTGATGTGGCTCCTGGATATGTTTTAACGGATGCCATGAAAGTGCCGGGGCTACGGTGCCCCTCGCTTCCGATTATTGGAGGTGACGCAGCGGCGCGGTGCATTGCTGCGGCAAGTGTTCTGGCAAAGCATTCGAGAGATCTCATCATGGATGATCTTGGTGAGAAATATCCCGAATATGGTTTGGAAGATCATAAAGGTTATGGGACGAAGAGTCACATGGATGCGGTGCGCCATCACGGCGCAACTCCTGAGCATCGATATAGTTATTCCAATGTGAAGGCAGCACACGATCAATGGCTGCAAGAAAAGACACAATAAGGGAGGTAAGCGATGAGCGCTGAAGAGCTCGATAATTATGAGGCGGAAGTTGAACTGTCCTTGTACCGCGAATACCGAGATGTGGTTAGCCAATTTTCGTACGTGGTAGAAACCGAGCGGCGCTTTTACCTTGCCAATGCAGTAGAACTCATCCCGCATACCCAAGGCGGGGATGTGTACTACGAAGTTCGGATGTCAGATGCATGGGTCTGGGACATGTACCGATCAGCGCGATTTGTTCGCTATGTCCGTGTCATAACCTATAAAGACGTCAACATCGAAGAACTTGATAAGCCTGATCTCGTAATCCCAGAATAAGACAAAACTTTCGTATTAACTTAGAAGCGCGCTTCACGGTAGCCCCCTTACCATGAAGCGCGCTTTCGCATATGGATCCAGCATGCGCATCTGTGGATAACTCCCAAAGTGATCCCTTGACAGACAGTTATCCACAGAAATGCAGGTATTCGTTTCATCGCAATTGCCAAGGAATCATACTTGGCGTCAACCTGAAGAGGAAAAACTCGCACTACACAAAGGGGGCAACGATGACAGCTACGCATAATCACTACTTAGCCGTTCTCGGTGAAGATTTCGTCGCACAACAATATGCCAACGAAGGCTATGACATAACGGCACGCAACGTGTCATTTTCGGTGGGGGAGATCGACATTATCGCTACTAGTCCTCAAGGGGAAGTAGTGTTCATTGAGGTAAAAACTCGTTCATCTTCTCTCATGGATGCTGCTGAGGCAGTCACACCAACCAAAATGCGGAAAATCCATAGAGCTGCTTCGAAATGGCTTCAAGGGAAACCATTCGCAGATATCCGTTTCGACGTCGTTGCCGTTCACGTCGATGAATATGGTGAGCTAGATATGACGCGTTACCAAGGGGTGGAACATGGGGCTTGCTAAAACTCGATCAGCGGCAATCTCGGGGGTCACAGGCGTTATCGTCGACGTTGAAGCCAATATCGGAGCTGGTTTACCCGGCACCTATATCGTGGGACTTGCCGACGCTGCGGTTGCAGAAGCACGTCAACGGATTAAAACTGCTGTGAATAACTCAGAGCTACCGTGGCCGAAAACCAAAGTAATAGTCAACCTTTCCCCAGCGTCGTTGCGAAAAAATGGGGCGCAATTCGACCTCGGAATATGCATGGCCATCATGGCTGCCGCTGGGATGCATAACCCCGATTGCCGCGATATCGAAAACACTTTGTTTTTAGGTGAAATCGGCCTAGACGGTGTGATTAAACCGATATCTGGATTAGTTCCAGCATTGTTGGCTGCACGGGGCGCGGAAATAAGAAATGTGGTCATTCCGTGGGGAAACGCTGCCGAAGCTATGGCGGTAATCGATGATTCCGCAATGAATGTTCTTGTCGCACGCTCGATTAGCGAGGCAACCGAATGGCTCAAGGGTAACGATGACTTGATCGCTGCTCATGACGTCATACTTGATGAGCATGCGACGAAAAAGCAGCCGCACAAAGTGGGCGATATGCAAGATGTTGTGGGACAAAGTGATGCAAAGAAAGCAGCAGAAATCGCAGTTGCTGGTGGCCACAACATTGTCATGATTGGCCCACCAGGTTCCGGAAAATCCATGATTGCTCAACGCATGGCTGGCCTTCTACCTGCTCTCACGCATACAGAAATGATAGAAGCGACAGCGATCCACTCGGTCATGGGACAAGCCTTCAACGGGCCCATGACGCACCCACCGTTTGTAGCGCCGCATCATTCCATTACTAAAGCAGCGTTATTAGGCGGAGGATCCGGAAACCTCCAACCCGGAGCTGCCAGCCTGGCACATACTGGTGTTTTGTTTCTTGATGAAGTAAGCGAGATACCAGCAAATATTCTTGATTGCTTACGAATGCCATTGGAATGCGGCGAAATTAAACTCATGCGGCATCGTCGCGAAGTCACCTTTCCTGCACGTTTTCAACTAGTTATGGCAACAAACCCGTGTCGCTGTGCAGCAGAGTTACCTTCAGAGTGCCGATGTAGCGCAACTACACGAGCACGGTATTTGAACAATATTTCGGGGCCACTGCGCGATCGACTTGACATTTTTGTACGTACACATGCTCAAGGTGCCGTGATCTCAGATACAAACCAAGAGTCCAGTAAATCGATTGCAGAGCGAGTTCAAAGTGCTCGTGAGCGTAGTGAACATCGTTGGCGCACTGCGGGCTTTACTGTAACAACCAATGCAGCGATGGATCCGTACCTTCTTCGACGGCATTTCCCCGCAGATGAGGCATCGATGGCACTTCTTAGCTCCTATCTTGGCGACGGTGAATTGAGCCAACGCGGAGTTGACCGCGCACTGAAAGTTGCATGGACATTGTGTGATTTGGAAGGAAAAACACGTCCTGACTTAGGCCACACAGCGTATGCACTTGAGCTACGCGATGATTGTATTAGGGAGAATGCCGCATGAGCAGGCTAGAAGCTTGGGCATATTTGTCTCGAGTTTTTGAAGGACCTAGCAGATCACTCCAGAAACTTTTAGAGACAGAATCTGATGTAGAAAAAATCGCATGGGGGATCAAAAAGAGAGAAGCGTGGCTTGGGCCTATCTTGTCTGAAACGGCTTCGCGCTATTCAGTCTCATTGGAACAAGAGGATCTAACTACAATCAAGAATCTCGGTGGCAGGCTTGTCACTCCTGATGATGACGAATGGCCACGGGAAAAATTCGAGACTGCATTTGGTTTTGCCGCCTCTGGTACCAGCTCTCTAGTGCGCTCATATCAATCCGATGCAGTTGCCCCTCACGCCCTCTGGGTTCGTGGTGCACCGCTATCGACGACTGTTGATCGCAGCGTGGCCATCGTAGGTACCCGTGCTATGAGCCACTATGGCAAGAGCGCGACTTCAATGTTGGCAGCGGGAATCGCCGATCATCATTGGACGATAGTCTCAGGAGGAGCTCTAGGAGTAGACACCGTAGCCCACACCGAAGCTCTGCAACGACAAAAACCCACAGTAGCAGTATGCGCACGTGGACTTGATGCACCTTATCCGCGTAAAAACGCAAAACTGCTACGCTCGATCGCTGAAACCGGATGCTTAGTCAGCGAATACGCGCCGGGATTAACACCACACCGCCACCGTTTTTTGACCCGCAATCGGTTAGTAGCTGCATTATCTCAAGGAACCGTAGTAGTTGAAGCTGCATGGCGTTCCGGTGCACTTAACACGCTTAGCTGGGCAAGTGCTTTAGGAAGAGTAGCAATGGCCGTGCCTGGCCCAGTAACGAACACTGGTTCATTAGGTTGCCATGAACGCATTAGAAATAAAGAGGCCGAATTGGTGTGTAGCGCTGAGGAAATTCTTGCTTTGGTAGGAACCTTGGGCGAGTTTGACCCCAATGGGCAATATGAATTGCAGTTTGCAGCCGATCCGATTCAAAGCCTAAGTAGAAATGAAATGAGAGTTTTTGATTCGTTGGATTCAAATCCTCACGCCACTGACATGGTTGCGGCGGCTGCTGGTATTCCGATTGGGCTTTGCGTTCATATTCTGCGTGATCTAGAAAAGAAACAACTCGTTATGCGGGAGGGGGCCCACTGGCATAGATGTTAAAACTTTTTATCGGTAGCCTCTTGCGTGATGAACAATCATGCCTTAATGTAACAAAGGCAAGCCTAAGTAAAGCTTTTTGAGGTTCGGGCTGGTTCCTCAATGAGATGGGTCGAGGCGAGTGGCTGGTTCCATAGGTGGGCAATCATGTCCACTTTGGTTCTTATCGCTTCGGAACTAGGGTTATGCACTATGGGTGAGTCAGTAGTAGAGGTGAAAAGTTGTCACAGGCTTTTCACCTCTACTGTGTATTTAGCTGAGAGGGAAACGTGCCAGCCCAACTAACCGAACTTGTCGACGATTTCTGTGAGTATCTGGATTTGGGCTTAGGGCGATCGCCGGCCACTGTCCGTTCTTATAAAAGTGACCTCTTTGGTTTTGTAAATCGATTTGCCACATTAGATCAATTTACGTTGGACAATGTGCGAGAGTGGTTGGCTCAAGCGGTCGCCGACGGTAAATCTCGTGCAACTATCGCACGTCGTACTGCGTCGATAAAAGCGTTTAGTGGATGGTTGCTGCGAAACGGCTACAACGATATAGATGTGGCTGCACGGTTGGTAGCGCCGAAGGTGCAACGCACATTGCCTACGGTAGTAAGCGAGCGCACCATGACGAATATCGTCGAAAAGCCGGCTTCGACGACTGAAGATACTTTTGTTCGTGATCGTGCTATTTGTGAGTTGTTGTATGCGTCGGGAATTCGTGTGTCTGAGCTTTGCGGATTGAATACTGGTGATGTCGATCTCAAACGTCAAACTGCTCGAGTAACTGGTAAAGGAAATAAACAACGTGTTGTTCCATTCGGAGACCAAGCTACAGCGGCACTTTCCCATTGGCTAAATGGGGTGCGAAGCGAAATGTTGATTTCTGCCGGATGTACAAGCGGAGTAGATGCGTTATTTGTAGGGGTGCGGGGTAAAAGGATCGATCCACGCCAAGTAAGGCGAATTGTGGAAACCTCTGGTCAAGAACACGGAATAGATGGCTTAGCTCCGCACGCACTGCGGCATACAGCAGCAACGCACCTACTCGATAACGGAGCAGATCTCAGGGTTGTGCAAGAAATGCTGGGACACTCCTCTTTGAATACCACTCAGATATATACACATGTAAGTACTCAACGGCTTAAGGAAGCGTATAAAAACGCACATCCCCGTGCGCAAAAAAACTTGTAGTGCTTGGCAAAGAGTTATTTTGACCGAACCCTCATCTGAGGTGGTTTTAGCCGAATGTGCAATGGTTCGAGAAGACTGAGGGGATTGAGGTAGTTGTCCTTTCCCCGAAGTACGCCCCAGTGAAGACCGGGGAATCCGTCGACACTTGGAGCTAGAACGCCGATGATTTCTCCGCGCTCTACTAAATCTCCAGTGTTGAGGGCTGTAGTTACCGGTTGGTAAGTGGTTCTTAAACCATCGGGATGATCGATCGAAATGACAGGCTTACCGGCTACCTTGCCGGCAAAAGCGATGATCCCAGAGTTAGCGGCCCGTACTGCACCGTTAACGGGAATATCGAGATCGACTCCTCGATGTCCTTTGAGCCAGTTGTGTTGAGGCTTATCAAAAGGACGAATCACGCGGGCTATTGAAGGATCTCCTGTGGCGGGATTGATATAAGTAGAGGTCAGCGGGTTGGTAGGGGTTGTGCTAGCGGGTTGGGCGATGAAAAGTGCTAAAAGGAAACTTGATATGACTGTAAGTATTTTCTTCATATCTGTGGTCATACCTGATGTGGATAACTTGAGTTCAGTACTTATTCACAGTTAAGGGGTACCGCAGGTGCTGGTGGAGTAAAAGAAACTCGTGTGAACTAAATGAAGCGGTGACTGCCGGTAGATGTGGATAGATTGAGAATTCAGTTTGGAAAACTGCACGGAAAAGTATATGCTTCTGCTTTAGCAGTGCGCCCAATGCGGTGTGCTGACTACGCGCGGTCCCGAAGTGCTTTAAGTACACAACGTTGAAAGCAATGGTCTCTGGGCTTTTGCCTTAAAAAGCTTCAGAGTGCTGGATATGTGCGAGGGCAGCCAGGAAGCAGGGAAAACCTGCATATATATAACCGAAACTTAACTTGAGAAAGAGGGCAACTCATGGCAGTTGTAACCATGCGCGAGCTTCTCGACGCTGGTGTTCACTTCGGACACCAGACCCGTCGCTGGAACCCAAAGATGCGTCGTTTCATCTTCACCGACCGTAACGGCATCTACATCATCGACCTTCAGCAGACCCTGACCTACATTGACGAGGCATACGAGTTCGTCAAGGAGACGGTTGCACACGGTGGCACCATCTTGTACGTCGGTACCAAGAAGCAGGCTCAGGAGTCCGTCAAGAACGAGGCTGAGCGCGTTGGTATGCCTTACGTCAACCACCGTTGGCTTGGCGGTATGCTCACCAACTTCCAGACCGTTTCTAAGCGACTTCACCGTATGAAGGAGCTCCAGGCTATGGATGCTGCAGAAAACGGTTACGAGGGTCGCACCAAGAAGGAAGTTCTCATGCTGACCCGTGAGCGCACCAAGTTGGAGCGCGTCCTCGGCGGTATTGCAGACATGACCAAGACGCCTTCTGCTATGTGGGTTGTAGACACCAACAAGGAGCACATCGCTGTTTCCGAGGCTCACAAGCTGAACATCCCAGTTGTGGCAATTCTTGACACCAACTGTGATCCAGATGTTGTTAACTTCCCAGTTCCAGGCAACGATGACGCAATCCGCTCCATCGACGTTCTGACCAAGGTTATCTCTCACGCAGTTATCGAGGGCAAGAAGGCTCGCGAAGAGCGTGCACTTGCCGCTGCTAAAGAAGCAGCTGGCGATGCCAACAAGACCGAGGTAGCGGCTAAGGTTGAGGCAACCGAAGAGGTTGCAGCTGAAGCTGAGGCTAAGTAATAGCTTTTTACAAGCCCTCAAATCCATAGAACACTTGCAGGCTATACAACTTCATGTGGCTTACAGGGCGTACGGGTTTGAGGGCTTTTGCCTCGTGTAAAAGCTTTTAGTCGCTTTATGCTCGAATATGGTGACTGAATTTTTCGAGTACAAGTACACGGTATGTCGTTATGTACGCTCGCATACTCAATAAAGAGCTGCATTATTGGCACGTGTTAGCTACGCTCGTCTACGAGAAAACTTTTTACATTTTTCCAATACAAGGAGGGTCGCCCACAACATGGCGAACTACACTGCTGCTGACGTTAAGAAGCTGCGTGAAATCACCGGCTCCGGCATGCTCGACTGCAAGAAGGCTCTGGAAGAGACCAACGGTGACTTCGACAAGGCCGTTGAGGTTCTTCGTATCAAGGGTGCAAAGGACGTCGGAAAGCGCGCTGAGCGCAACGCAACCGAGGGCCTGATTGCTGTTTCTGGCAACACCATGGTTGAGATCAACTCCGAGACGGACTTCGTTGCAAAGAACGCAGAGTTCAAGGAATTTGCTCAGAAGGTTGCTGACGCAGCTGCAGCTGTTAAGGCAAACACTCCTGAGGAACTCGCTGCTGCTGATCTTGATGGCAAGACCGCTGCTGATGCAATTCAGGAATTGTCCGCAAAGATCGGTGAGAAGCTCGAGCTGCGTCGTGCTATCACCTTGGAAGGCGAGAAGCTCTCCGTTTACCTCCACCAGCGTTCTGCTGACCTGCCTCCAGCAGTGGGCGTTTTGGTTGCCTACACCGGTGAAGGCGATGCAGCTCAGGCTGCCGCTCACGCCGCTGCAATGCAGGTTGCTGCTCTCAAGGCTCAGTACCTGACCCGCGAGGATGTTCCTGCTGAGGTCATCGAGAAGGAGCGCTCCATCGCTGAGCAGATCACCCGTGAAGAGGGCAAGCCAGAAAAGGCAATTCCGAAGATCGTTGAGGGCCGTCTGAACGGCTTCTACAAGGATGTGTGCTTGGTTGAGCAGGCTTCCGTTGCAGATAGCAAGAAGACTGTTAAGCAGGTCATGGATGAAGCTGGTGTTACCTTGACCGGTTTCGCTCGCTATGAGGTTGGCCAGCACTAATTACAGTGTTGTAGCTTTTAGCTAGTAATAATGCCCGTGCATTCGTGCACGGGCATTATTGGGTTATTTGGCGTTCCTTGTTAGTTGCTCGGGGTGTGAATAAGACAAAGGTGGCAGATTAACGGTAGACTATTATCCGATTTATGCGGTTTTCTAGTTGGACTAAAAATACCGTTACTGCGAGCAACACTATGGCCGAAAGGTCGGAGAGGCGACACACCATGACTGAAGGTGTCCAAAACGAACGTACTGGCTACAAGCGAGTAATGCTCAAACTCGGCGGTGAAATGTTTGGCGGTGGGGCAGTGGGAATTGACCCTGATGTCGTCCAAAATGTTGCACGACAGATCGCCAGTGTTGCTCGTACCGGAGCGGAGATCGCTGTAGTTATCGGAGGCGGTAATTTCTTCCGAGGTGCGCAGCTGCAACAGCGTGGTTTGGATCGTAACCGCTCAGACTACATGGGTATGCTGGGCACTGTTATGAACTGCTTGGCTCTGCAGGACTTCCTTGAACAAGAGGGCATTGATTGTCGTGTACAAACCGCCATCAATATGGCCCAGGTTGCTGAGCCATATTTGCCTCTTCGTGCAAAGCGACACCTAGAAAAGGGTCGCGTAGTTATCTTTGGTGCAGGTATGGGTATGCCTTATTTCTCCACCGATACGACTGCAGCACAGCGTGCTCTAGAAATTGATTGTGAAGTTCTTCTTATGGCTAAAGCCGTTGATGGAGTTTACGATGACGATCCTCGTACTAACCCAGATGCACAGTTGTTCCACCAGATTACCCCTCGTGAAGTAATCGAAAAGGGTCTAAAAGTCGCGGATGCAACAGCATTTAGCCTGTGCATGGACAACAAAATGCCAATTTTGGTGTTCAACCTTCTCACAGAAGGTAATATCGCTCGTGCTGTCGCGGGTGACCAAATCGGTACTTTGGTTCAATCCTGATAGATTAAGTGTGATCGAACGCTGCTGTTGAGTGTTCCTTGACTTACCTAAAAACTGCAAAGGACAACATAATGATCGATGAGATCCTGTTTGAAGCTGAAGAGCACATGAACACTTCGGTGGAACGTACCCGTGACGAGCTGGTCAATATCCGTACCGGTCGTGCAAACCCTGCAATGTTTAATGGAGTAATTGCCGATTACTACGGGGTACCAACTCCAATTACACAGATGGCCACCATTTCTGTCCCAGAGGCTCGTATGCTGCTGATTAAGCCTTACGAGATGTCGATGATGAACGAAATTGAGAACGCGATCCGTAATTCGGATTTGGGAGTTAACCCAACTAATGATGGCCAAGTTCTCCGTGTTACCATCCCGCAGCTGACAGAAGAGCGTCGTCGTGACATGGCTAAACTCGCAAAGTCTAAGGGCGAAGACGGTAAGATCGCCATCCGCAATGTTCGTCGCAAAGGCATGGATCAGCTCAAGAAGATTCAAAAAGATGGCGATGCTGGCGAGGATGAAGTTCAGGCTGCTGAAAAGGAGCTTGATAAAGTTACCGCTAAGTATGTAGCTCAGGTTGATGAGGTTGTTGCTAAGAAGGAAGCAGAACTGATGGAGGTTTAAGTCCTCCTCGTTTCAGCTAAGCAACAACGAAACACACTTCATCCGTTGGGTTTTGGGGCAGACGCTGCACAGGCAGGATCTGCCCCTTTTCCCGCATCTTAACACCAAGGAGAGCGCCGACCGATGCCTCATTCATCAACGGCTTTTGAGCACTTGCCTAAACCGAAGAATTCGGCTGGTCGAAACCTGAAAGCCGCGATCAGCGTTGGAATCGGCTTGGGCGCCCTCGTATTGCTCGCTATCTTTGTTATCCCCTTTGGTTGGTATCCATTAGTGGCTATCGCAATCGCAGTGGCAACTTGGGAGGTAGAGCGCCGTTTAATAGAAGCCGGTTATCTTCTGCAACGATGGGTCATGCTTATTGGCGGACAAGTCATGTTGTGGCTTAGTTGGCCATTCGGTCCGAAGGGATTAGTCGCTGGTTTCGTCGGCGTTGTACTCGCTACGATGTTTGGTCGGCTTTTCCATCATGGTCGTTCTATGCCACCGAAAAACTATCTGCGAGATACTGCCGTCGCAATTTTTGTTTTAACGTGGATCCCACTTTTTGGTAGTTTTGCGGCAATGCTTTCGCTGTTTGAAACAGAAACAGCACCCGGAAAGTACTTCATCGTCACATTCATGTTGTGCGTTATCGCCTCTGACGTAGGCGGTTATATTGCAGGCGTGATGTTCGGATCGCACCCCATGGCACCTGCGGTAAGCCCAAAGAAATCGTGGGAGGGCTTTATCGGTTCTGTAGTCTTTGGCATGACCGTTGGAGCACTCACTGTGTCCTATTTATTAGGGCATCAATGGTGGTGGGGATTAGTTCTCGGATTTGGACTCGTGATCTGCGCGACACTGGGCGATCTTGTCGAATCCCAGTTTAAGAGGGAGCTCGGGATCAAAGACATGTCTGCGATTTTGCCCGGCCATGGTGGCCTGATGGATCGGCTTGACGGTATGTTGCCATCGGCTATGGTGACATGGTTAGTCTTGAGTGTGATTTCTTCAGTATAGAAAATAAAAGCGGAACCGGCCCCTAATCTGTAGGAGGCCGGTTCCGCTTTTATCTAAGTTGGTTAAATCGAACGCTGTAAGTTTTTAATTTGTCGACGTAGCTGGAACATTCGTACCACACCTACCATTGCCATGATGAGTGCTCCAAAGATCGCAGCGAGGAGAAAGCCCACTCCTGCCGGTACAGTGAATTGAAGGGTAAAGAAGTTCAATTCTACGGCTTGTTGGTTTTGCAGAATGAAAATCAACAACACGATAAGTAGCAATGCGCCTACGATTAGTGCGAACCACGTACCGCCTGCGAATGAGCTTTTTACTTCAGGCTTAGTAGTCTGAGGGATTTCAGCCGGTACTGAGTACTCAGATTGAGTCACATCAGGCAGATGATCGTGAGGGGTGTCGAAAACCTCTGAACGGCTTTCATAATTGTTCGTGGTATCAGGCATACTCACCATTGAACGCGAAGATGGAGCTTATTCCAAGCTCAAATTGATAACGATCTGAGCACATAGGTATGCAAGCATTGTGTTTCATGGCGTTTTATAAAAGGGAAAACTCCAAAACTAAGTGGTCAGTTCACAATTATCGCGCGTAACGTGTCATGATGGTAGCAATATGACGAATCCAACGAAGCCCATTCCGCTAAATTTTGATAAGCCTCGGCGGTCCATGCCCCCGAAGCACTTTGCTGATCTTTCTGCTGACGAGCGTATCGACGCTCTCAAAGAGCTGGGTTTGCCAAAATTCCGTGCTAATCAGATTGCTCGGCATTATTATGGTCGCCTTGAAGCAGATCCTAGTACTATGACTGATTTGCCTGCGGCAGCAAGAGAAAAAGTAAAAGATGCGCTTTTTCCGCAGTTGATGCAACCGGTGCGTGCTGTTCAAGCAGATGATGGCGAAACCCAAAAAACTTTGTGGAAACTCCATGATGGGACTCTCTTAGAGTCAGTGCTGATGCGTTATCCTCACCGCGCAACGTTGTGTATTTCTTCCCAAGCTGGTTGCGGTATGGCTTGTCCGTTTTGTGCCACGGGCCAAGGGGGACTCGATCGTAACTTGTCTACTGGCGAAATCGTCGATCAGGTTCGTGCTGCGTCAGCGACGATGCAGGCTGAGGGCGGGCGATTGTCTAACATTGTCTTTATGGGGATGGGGGAGCCTCTCGCTAACTACAAGCGCGTCGTCTCAGCAGTTCGGCAAATTACAGCACCAGTACCGGAAGGATTTGGTATTTCCCAACGAAATGTCACGGTATCCACCGTGGGTCTGGCTCCTGCTATTCGAACGCTTGCGGATGAGGATCTTTCGGTCACTTTGGCAGTATCGCTGCATACACCAGACGATGAATTGCGTAACACCTTGGTTCCCACGAACAATCGCTGGGAGGTTGCTGAGGTTCTAGATGCGGCTCGTTATTATGCTGATCGATCTGGGCGACGCGTCTCGATTGAATATGCACTGATTCGCGACGTCAACGATCAGGGATGGCGTGCGGATATGTTGGGTAAGAAATTGCATAAAGCTCTTGGGCCATTGGTACACGTGAATCTTATTCCGCTTAATCCTACACCTGGGTCGAAGTGGGACGCATCGCCCATTGATCGTCAAAAGGAATTCGTCCGACGTGTTATTGCGCAAGGAGTGACGTGTACTGTGCGTGATACTCGAGGGCAGGAAATTGCGGCTGCGTGTGGTCAGCTTGCTGCAGAAGAGCGTTAGCTCTTCGGAAAATGTAGGGGCGCAAAAAGCTTCCGCATCTGTGGAATAGATGCGGAAGCTTTTAGTAATTTGATTTAAGCCTCTGGGAGAGTGCGGAGGTGACGAACACGCTCTGGCTCGATGTTCAAAGCGCGAAGCTCTGAGTCGCTAAGCTCTGCGTATGGGCCAGTGCAGGTCGCCTGGAGGTAGTTCCAGTCTTTTTCTTTGAAACCTACTGGCTGGTTGTGTGCAGTCAAAGTACGTACCTGCTTACCCTGTGGCTTTACGATCTGAAGGATCAAACCCAAGGCGATCACTGCGGCGAAAACGAAGAGGAAGATTGTCTCAACGTGGCCCTTGTGGTTACCAAAGTTGTAGGCGAGAAGGAATACTACTGATCCCCATCCGGAAAGCTGGATTGCACGGGTGCCAATGCTGTGCCAACCCCATGCTGCTGAAGGTTCGTCCAGAGTGGATACGCCGTTGTGGATCTCGGGGGCGATTTCGTGGGAACCAGCCACGTTGTTCTCCTTATCTATAACTTTGCCGATCGCACACTCTGGTTGCAGTGAGTTATTTCGCAAGCAATGGTGTGTGAGGAAAAGTAAATGCACGTCAGATTCGGTTCTTATTGTGGCACATTCAGTGTTTCAAAGCGATTTGAACTGTGTGATTATGCATAGTTGTTTGACAAATAAGTAGATTCAGCGTTGTAAATCAAGGTGAATTCACCATTTTCCCCCTATCTTTCATCCTAAAGATGGCGCCCATAAGGGGGGAATCTATAGTCCGAGCAACGAACAAACGCGCTGAGAATCCCGCAGGTTGTTTCATGGGACATAATGGATTAGGTGAGAAAGAAAATCTTGATTCTGGGCAGCACTGGTTCCATCGGCACTCAGGCGCTTGAGGTTATAGCTTCGCGCCAAGACCAATTTGAGGTGGTAGGTATTGCCGCGGGTGGCCGAGAGCCACAATTAATTATCCAGCAAGCCCAGATGCTGGGTTTGGCGGCAGACCATGTTGCTGTGGCCAATGAGAAATCGGCAACTCAAGTCAGTCGTGCACTTGGGGCAGCGGTATTAAGTGGAACTGATGCCGCTACCGACCTCGTTGAGTCGGTGCCAGCGGATACGGTACTTAATGGCCTTGTGGGTTCCATGGGGCTACGGGCCACCTTGGCTACGATTCAACTAGGTGAAGTTCTGGCCTTAGCTAATAAGGAATCGTTGGTTGCCGGTGGTACGTTTGTTACATCTCAGGCAGCCCCGGGGCAGATCGTGCCTGTGGATTCCGAGCATTCTGCGATGGCGCAGTGTTTGCGATCAGGGGCATCATCGGAAGTGTCAAAGTTGGTTCTGACTGCTTCAGGTGGCCCATTCCGCGGCTGGACACGGGAGGAGATGTGGGATGTTACTCCTGAGCAAGCTGCGGCACATCCAACGTGGTCGATGGGGCAGATGAATACATTGAATTCGGCTACTTTGATAAATAAAGGATTGGAGTTAATTGAGGCAACTTTGCTCTTTGACATCCCAGCTGACCGTATTGAGGTGACTGTTCATCCGCAGTCGATTGTTCATTCGATGGTCACGTTTTGTGATGGTGCAACAATTGCTCAAGCATCGCCACCATCCATGTTGCTGTCAATTTCTCATGCCTTGGCATGGCCTCACCGAGTTCCAGAGGCGCAACCGGCTTTGGATTTCTCTCAAGCAAGTACGTGGGATTTCATGCCAGTAGATAATGAGGCTTTCTCCGCAGTTGAGTTAGCGCGCGAGGTGGCTTTGAAACAGGGAACGTATCCAGCAGTGTATAACGCGGCAAACGAGCAGGCGGCCGCTGCGTTTCTTCGTGGGCGCATTAGGTTCCCGCAGATTGTCGATATTGTCGGCGAAGTGGTGGCAGGATCTTCACAGTTTGCTGGTGTAGCCTCATCGGTCGAAGAAATTATTGCGCACGAAAGTGAGTCGCGTAGACGAGCAGACGCGCTCGTCGATAAGCTTTCTCGCTGATTAGTTGCGTTGTTGTAGGTACCCTGCAAGGAGTTTGTGCACCCGTGGCCTCATATTTACTTGGCGTTGTTTGATTTGCGACTGGCATTGCCATCACTATTGCTCTGCATGAATGGGGCCATTTTATGGCTGCCCGTGCTTTTGGGATGCGAGTTCGTCGATTTTTTATTGGGTTTGGCCCAACAATCGCTTCGTATCGGCGAGGGAATACGGAATACGGATTTAAAGCGTTTCCTCTCGGCGGGTTTTGCGATATTGCCGGAATGACAAACCAGGATCAGGTAACGCCCGAAGAGGCTCCTCATGCGATGATGCATAAGCCGTGGTGGCAGCGCATCATTGTGCTTCTTGGCGGCATTTTGATGAACATCTTGGTTGGCTTTGTCACGCTGTATTTTGTGGCTTGTGTTGTGGGATTGCCTAATTTGAAGGTGGATACAACGCCAGTAGTGGGTGAAGTTGCCTGTGTGCCGAGTAAACAGCTCGATGCGACCACGCTTTCCCCGTGTGAGGGGCAAGGACCCGCAGCACGGGCGGGAATTCAAACAGGCGACGTTATCGTGGCGATCGATCACAAGAATGTTGATAGTTTCGCAGCTGTCCGCTCCTATGTTTTTGATAAACCAAACCAGGATTTGACTTTCACCATTGATCGCGATGGGGTGCGCCGCGACGTTGTTATTCATGTTCAAGAAGTTCACCGCTTATCGACGAATGGTGACGATCTGGTAGCAGGTGCCATAGGCGTGAGCAGTGCACCGTTGAAGAACACGGTGATTCAGTACAACCCTGTGACTGCGGTATCAGGTGCTGCGGTATTTTCAGCGCATATGGTCGGTGCGACTGTTGAAGGACTCGCACAATTTCCGGCAAAGCTACCTGGTGTTGCTGCCGCGATTGTTGGTGGCGAGCGTGATCACAACAGCCCAATGAGCGTTGTTGGTGCATCGCGAGTTGGAGGAGAACTAGTTCAGCATTCTTATTGGTCTTCATTTTTCATGATGCTCGCTAGTCTGAACTTCTTCCTAGCATTGTTTAACCTGATTCCGCTTCCGCCTCTTGATGGTGGACATATAGCCGTTGTGATTTATGAGAAGCTTCGCGACGCCTTCCGTAAGCGCCGTGGCTTGCAACCAGCCGGTCCAGCGGACTACACAAAACTTATGCCATTGACCTTTGCGGTTGCGGGTCTACTTCTTGCCGTTGGTGCATTGGTGATTGTGGCGGACGTTGTTAATCCCATCCGGCTTTTGGGGTAGCAGAGAGGTGGCGGCGAAGGCTGCGCCACTACGGTGGTAGAATTTTCATCATCTGTCTTACACCTAGGTAACGATTGTTCATTTCTGTATCAAGGAGCATGTTTAGTGTCCACCCCTACCGGTCAGCCCATCGGACTCGGATTGCCTGATGCACCGTTGCCCGTCCTCGCCCCACGCCGTAAGACCCGCCAATTAATGGTGGGAAATGTTGGTGTTGGCTCGGACTACCCAGTATCTGTTCAGTCGATGACAACCACCAAGACTCACGACGTCAACGCTACGTTGCAGCAAATTGCGCAGTTGACGGCCTCGGGATGTGACATTGTCCGTGTTGCCTGCCCCAAGACTGTTGATGCTGAGGCGTTGCCTGCTATTGCTAAAAAATCGCCTATTCCAGTGATTGCCGATATTCACTTCCAGCCTAAATATATCTTTGCTGCTATTGATGCAGGTTGTGCTGCGGTTCGTGTTAACCCCGGCAATATCAAAGAATTTGATGGTCGTGTTAAAGAAGTGGCAAAGGCAGCCGGAGACGCAGGAATCCCGATTCGCATTGGTGTCAACGCTGGATCCTTGGATAAGCGCATCATGGAAAAATACGGCAAGGCCACTCCGGAAGCATTGGTGGAATCAGCATTATGGGAAGCCGGTTTGTTTGAAGACTCTGGTTTCGGCGATATTGCGATTTCTGTGAAGCACAATGATCCGGTGGTCATGGTTGAGGCATACCGTCAGCTAGCAGCCCAAAGCGACTATCCACTGCACCTAGGCGTTACTGAAGCTGGACCTGCATTCCAAGGAACGATTAAATCGTCAGTGGCTTTTGGTTCATTACTCTCGCAAGGTATTGGCGATACTATCCGTGTTTCTCTTTCTGCTGATCCAGTAGAAGAGATCAAAGTAGGCGATCAGATCCTTCAGTCTCTAAACCTCCGTAAACGAGGGCTTGAAATCGTTTCGTGCCCATCGTGCGGTCGAGCACAGGTCGATGTGTATTCGTTGGCTGAAGAGGTTACAGCCGCTTTGGACGGCATGAGTATTCCGTTGCGCGTAGCAGTGATGGGATGTGTGGTGAACGGTCCTGGCGAAGCACGAGATGCTGATTTGGGCGTTGCTTCCGGCAATGGCAAGGGACAAATCTTTGTCCGTGGTGAAGTCATTAAGACAGTTCCGGAATCTCAAATTGTGGAGACTCTAATCGAAGAAGCCGTTCGATTGGCGGAAGCAGAAGGCCTCGAAATTGAGGAGGGCGCTGGACCTCAGGTAAAAATTACTCGATAGTAATTGACCTCTCGGAGGTTTCAAGGGTGCATCGGAATATTTCCGTGCACCCTTTCTTATTTGTGCTCGGGCGTTGCACAATAGAGTGACGTCACGCCAGTGTTAGCCTTGTCGCCATGGACATCGTCTCTGCTCGATTGGCTCGCCGTGCAACTGGAATCACCTTGGCTGTGTGCCTTGTAGGAAGCAGCTTGACGGCATGTACGCCAAAGCCTAAATCGGCACAACCTGTGGCGGAAGAATTCTTTCACAGCGTAGCAGCACAAGATTTTGATGCTGCAGCGCAGCTTACAGACCAAGATGATTCAGCCCGTGAATTGCTCTCACGATCGTGGGAAGGACTGCAGGCAGAAGGGCTTGACGTATCCCTCAATAAGGTCGACGCCAAAGACACTGTAGCGACTGCGAAATACACGTTGACATGGAAACTGCCTAAAGACCGCACATTGTCCTATGACACCTCTATGACGCTAAACCGAATTAATGATCAGTGGACAATTCGGTGGCAGCCTGCAGCAGTACACCCCAAATTGGCTGCGAATCAGCACCTTGAACTACGTGCCATTAATGCCGAACGCGCAAGCGTTGTCTCATCCGATGGGGCAGAGGTTCTTGTGCCAGGAGTCCAGTATCGTTTGATCGCCGATACTCAACACATCATCGACAAAGCTGCTACGGCACAAACTATCGCAACGCACCTCCGTGCTGCTCGTGCAGCTGACGAGACGGTTCCAGAGCTATCTGCCAGCGACATTCAGCAAGCATTAGAAACCAATCGTGGTTCATATTCACTTGCAGTGGTTAACGAACGTGCAGGCGACAGTATAAAACAGGCGCTGGCAGGAGTATCGGGAATCCGACTTAATAAAGAGGCTGCGATGGTTAACAAAGACCCCAACTTCGCACCTGATGTCATTCGGCGGGTGTCGTCGTTAGTGAACGACCAACTGGCAGGAGCAAATGGTTGGAGTGTCGACGCAGTCACACAAGACGGTGCCTCCATGCAAACCATCGAAAGGCATGCTCCTCAGGTTGCGCCAGCAATTCGCATCAGCTTGAACCATAATGTGCAAGTTGCTGCGGAACGTGCCGTCAATCTTCGCAAAGACAAACAAACCATGTTGGTAGCGATTCGGCCATCAACAGGCGAAATTCTAGCTATTGCACAGTCAGATCTAGCAGATAAACAAGGCGACCTAGCACTCAACGGACAGTATCCGCCAGGATCTACTTTCAAGATCGTGACAGCATCTGCTGGTATCCAAGATCAAGGTCTAAACGCAGATTCAATCGTGCCATGCCCTGGAACTATGAACATCTATGGCCGAACGGTAACCAATTACAACGGCTTCTCCCTAGGAAACGTTCCGCTACAAAAAGCATTCGCACGATCCTGCAACACCACATTTGCCAACATTTCAGAGCAACTTAACAAAGGACAACTCAAAGAAATCGGTCGCGATTTTGGGATCGGAATCGATTACGACATTCCAGGGCTTAATACTCTTACCGGTTCCATCCCACAGGGAGATACTGAACTTGCACGAACGGAAGCCGGTTATGGTCAGGGCGAAGTGCTCGTAAGCCCATTTGGAATGGCTTTAGTATCGGCGACCGCTGCGGCAGGAAAGACCCCAACACCAACGCTCGTTTCTGGCACTACAACAAAGGTTTCTGGAACCGCAAATGGCCTCAAACCAGAAACTGTTGAGCAACTACGACGTCTCATGGGTGCTGTGACCGCGCCGGGCGGCACTGCAGCAGGTATGCGTGCCGGAGGCAAGATTTTCGGCAAGACTGGTGAGGCTGAAATCAATGGGGGATCCCACGCATGGTTTACCGGCTATAGGGATGACATCGCGTTTGCAAGCTTGGTTGTTTTAGGCGGTGGTTCGGAAGCCTCAGTTGCCCTAGTGGATAACTTTTTCACTACTCTTGATGATCTCAACGCGGGTATTGCAGTATCGGAGTAGTACCCCGTTGGTACCGGCGGAGCCTTATTAGGGTTAGCATAGTTTTATGGCTATTACTCGAGAACCTTTAAAACCTGGACATCCCACCCCGATTCGTGAGGTTCCGGCATACATTGATCGACCTGAATACGTTTGGAAAGATGAAGTTCAAGAGGCAATTGGAGAGCCTTTCATCCAGACTCCGGAAACAATCGAGGCTATGCGCGAGGCTTCAAAGATCGCGGCAAACGCTTTGCACGTTGCCGGTGCTGCGGTAGCTCCTGGAGTTACCACTGATGAGATCGACCGAATTGCCCACGAGTACATGTGTGATCACGGTGCATACCCTTCGTGCTTGGGATATCGAGGATTCACAAAATCGTCGTGCGTAAGTTTGAACGAGATCGTTTGTCATGGCATCCCGGATACCACGGTGATTCAAGATGGCGACATTGTGAACATTGACATCACGGCATACAAAAATGGTGTGCATGGAGACACTAACGCGACGTTTTTGGCGGGAAATGTTTCCGAAGAACATCGGTTGCTCGTGGAGCGTACATACGAAGCGACGATGCGTGGAATTCGAGCAGCAAAACCTGGTCGTGAAATTAACGTCATTGGTCGTGTCATCGAGTCGTATGCCAAGCGTTTTGGATACTCGGTGGTCACAGATTTCACCGGACATGGCATTGGTACTACTTTCCACAACGGATTGGTAGTTTTGCACTACGATTCCGACGCGTATCGTGATGTCTTAGAACCAGGCATGACACTGACGATCGAGCCGATGATCAACCTAGGTGGGTTGGATTACCGTATTTGGGAAGACGGTTGGACTGTGCAAAATACGGACTTTAAGTTCACTGCTCAGTTTGAACACACTTTGGTTATTACTGACGATGGAAATGAAATTCTCAGCATCCCAGACGATGACGTTAAAGTATTCTAATCTCAGTTGTGCATAACCATGACGGTTGTTTTTCTGCCTAAATAAGGGGGAGTAGCTACATCATGAAATCGTTCCTCGTCGCTGGATGTACGTCGGATGCTGGTAAATCTGTTGTTGTTGCAGGGCTATGTCGTGCGTTGACGAGGAGAGGTTTGCGTGTCGCCCCCTTTAAAGCACAAAACATGTCGAATAATTCGGCAGTTACTCCTGACGGAGGGGAGATCGGCAGGGCTCAAGCATTGCAAGCATATGCGTGCGGGCTTACCCCCAGCGTTGATTTCAACCCGATCTTGCTAAAACCAGGATCAGATCGAACGTCACAGCTCGTTGTTCGAGGTATTGCCACAGGCAATGTATCCGCTCGCAGCTATATCGAGCACCGCACTGAGCTTCGAAAAATTGCTTCCGAATCGCTTAACTCGCTTCGTGAGCGTTTCGACGTCGTTGTGTGTGAAGGTGCAGGTTCTCCTGCTGAAACCAACCTGAGGGCGACAGATGTCGCTAATTTTGGGCTGGCGGAGGAATGCGATCTGCCTGTGTATATTGTGGGTGATATTGATCGTGGTGGGGTACTGGCACATTTTTATGGAACTCATCAAATTGTTGATGATGCAGACCGCGCTCGCATCAAGGGGTTTGTTGTCAATAAATTCCGTGGCGATGTGTCGATTCTTGAACCTGGCCTGCAAGACCTAGAAGATCGTCTCGGAGTTCCTACAGTGGCCGTACTTCCGTTTATCCATGGTTTGTGGATTGATGCTGAAGATTCTTTACAGTCCACAATCGGTGCAACCGTTGGCCCAGCAGCTGCGCCACTGGGTACACAACGATTGCGCGTCGCTGCTATTCGGCTACCTCGCGTTTCCAACGCTACAGATGTTGAAGCCCTAGCTTGTGAGCCCGGAGTCACTGTAACGTGGACAGTTGATCCGGATTCGGTCGCAGAAGCCGATTTAGTGGTCATCCCTGGGTCTAAGGCAACCCTTAGCGATTTAGCCTGGCTGCGTTCTACAGGTGTCGCTGACGCAGTAATGGAACGTGCACGGTCACAGCGACCAATTTTAGGTATTTGTGGCGGCTTTCAAATGATGTGTTCACACATTGACGATCCAGTGGAATCGGGAAGTACTACGCCCGTGGAAGGCCTGGGGATCTTTGACGTTGATATTAAGTTCTATCCTGAAAAGACACTGATTCGTCACGAAAACGGTGGATATGAAGTCCACCATGGTCGTGTTGAACGAAGCACCGAGCAGCCATGGATTGGTAACGAAGGTGCACGAACGCAAAGCAACTTTGGTACTCATCGACATGGATATTTGGAAGATGACGAAGCGCGACGTGATTTCCTTGGCACAGTGTCTACACTCGCACAACGCCCAGGCTTTGTAGTCGCTCCCGCAACTTCTTTTGAAGCGGAACGCAACAAGCAGCTCGACGTGATAGCCGATGCCATCGAACAACATTGGGATCTTGACCAACTCATTGCAGCGCTTACCTAAAGAATAAAGCGAAGGGCTGTACAACAAAATAGTTGTACAGCCCTTCGCTTTATGCGATTAGGAGAAATCGAGTCCGAGCAGTGCGTTTTCTGTTAGCTCAGGCAGTGCCGGATGGATCCAGTACTGTTTTGTTGCTACCTCTCGCACATCCAAATCGAAGGCCATGACGGTAATAAGCTGCTGAATAAGAGTGGAGGCTTGAGGGCCGATAAAGTGCGCGCCGAGCAACCGTCCAGTCTTCTTATCCGCAATGAGCTTCGCAAAATGCTGGGTATCTTCCATAGCCCAGCCATAGGCTACGTCACCATAGTTTTGAATCTTCACTGTGATGGAATATCCAGCGTCACGAGCTTCTTGCTCAGTAAGGCCTACTGTTGCAATCTGAGGGTGTGTGAATACACCTGCAGGAACATGTTGATGCGGCATTGATTTGAGATCTTCAGGATGTAGCAAATTATGCTTTACTGCACGCATCTCAGCATTAGCAACATGCTTGAGCTGATAAGGCGAAGACACATCACCTAGCGCCCACACACCGTCGGCAGTAGTGCGACCAAAATCATCAACCTTAATGCGTTTGCCATCCATGTCGATTCCTGCTGAATCCAGATTCATCTGATCACCATTAGGAATACGACCAGTTGCCACCAAAAGCACTTCGCCGGTGGCAGTGGAGCCGTCGTCAAGCGTCAAAGTGACACCATTGGAGTCCTGATCAACGCTGGACACTGTGCGCCCCAGACGACAATCCATCTTGGTCTTGGTGATTTCAGTGAAACGATGAGAAATATCCTCATCGAGTACACGAAGAAGCTGAGGCGAACGATTGACCACCGTTACGTTTACTCCTAGTGCGGAGAACACATGGGCAAACTCCATAGCGATGTAACCACCACCCAAGACAACCATGGAACGCGGCAAATCGGGCATCCGCATAATCGTCTCATTGGTGTAGTAGGTGACCTTTGATTCTTCAATATAGGAAGGAATAAATGGACGCGAACCGGTGGCAATGACGATAGTGTCACCGGAAATAATCGGGGCGTTTTCGCCATCGCCAATCTGCAATGTTTTAGGTGCAATAAAACGCGCATGTTGGTCGTATACGTCGATATTGGGGGTTTTGTCCCCGCGTCGATATTCTTCGCCGCTTGCTGCAATAGGATCAATGCGATGCGCAAATACGCGCTCTACGATGTCAGGCCACTGCACGGAGTCAATAGAAGCCGAAATGCCAAAGCGCTCGGAATCGGCGATGACCTGGGCGATTTCAGAAGCGTATACGAACATCTTGGTCGGAATGCACCCTACGTTGAGGCAGGTACCACCAAATTTCCCTTTTTCCACGATGGCAATGGATTTATCGTCAAATTCGGGACCTGGGATGGAATTACCTGAGCCGGAGCCAACAATGATCAGGTCGTAATGGCGTGGTTGTTGATTATTCATAAGGAAAGAGGAGTCCTTTCAGGGAATCCGGAAGCAGTGAGCCACGATGACATACAAACTATCAGTATCAAAATATATTTCGAAGCTGAAGCAAAGATCAGATTGTGTGTTCAGAAAGAATTCTGTTCATCCAGCGTACCGACGTCTCCAATGCTTGCAGACGTGCAGGTTTCTGAGAGAGATATACGTCATGAACAGCACCGCGAATAGTGCACACAGAGACGTATTCAGATAAATGGGGTGCCCATCGTTTCATTTGCTCTACGTCTAATACAGTGTCAGTAACTTGTGCACGCGGAGAAAACTTACCGCGTAATGACGAATGGTCAGAACACAACATCAGAAGCGGTATGCCGCAATCGACTGCGTCATTGTGCACCAATGACTGTGCCGTATCTATGGCATGTAACCAACCGAGCTTACGAAGATGACCGGTCAAAGGCTTAAAACTTATGTCATAGTCCCACTCCCCACTGCGGCTAGCGTGTAAGGATCGCCCATAGGTAC
The DNA here is from genome assembly GCF_001457455.1 of Corynebacterium diphtheriae. Lineage (NCBI taxonomy): Bacteria > Bacillati > Actinomycetota > Actinomycetes > Mycobacteriales > Corynebacteriaceae > Corynebacterium > Corynebacterium diphtheriae. The sequence goes on along the minus strand of NZ_LN831026.1, from coordinate 1,509,915 downwards.
CTTCTTTTGAACGCCCAAAAGAAGCATGGGGAAAACGTCGTGCGGCGCGAGTCAATATGGGCCTCAATGCTCGGGTGAACGTTGCCGGAGTCATCATGTCCAGCCACGGGCTGTTGAGTATCGCGCCGGGAATCGTAGGATGCAAAGTCTCGCATTGGCGAAGGCCATCTAACCAGTGGGCAAGAATTAATCCGCCGGTTGAGTGTCCTATAGGAAATATTGTTGGGTGGAGCTCTTCGATGATGGATTTAGCGCGGTCTAACTCCTCGAAATATCGAGAAATATCCGATATGTAGTGCCACGACTGGTTATTGCGATGGGAACGACCACACTTGCGAAGGTCCAGTGCGTACACACTGAATCCGTGCTGATGAAACCACTGTGCCACATGGCGTTGGAAAAAATAATCGGTCATTCCGTGGACAAAAAGGACTGCGGGCCGGCTTGTGGGTGTTGGTTGGTCGGCGGGAGCGTAGCGCACAAGTGTGGCGAATATATCGCCTTCGCCACCTTCGCTGATGGGATCAGCACCTAACGGGATGACGAGCTGTTGAAAGTCTTTCCCTAAAATGTCGGGTTGCCATTCGTAATCAGAAGCAGTCATACCCAATAAATTTAGTCTGTTTGGTGTGCACAAGTAAGTGAGCCTGAGATGAATCAATCGGAATTATCTAGCCCCCAATGAGTTGGTTTTACCCTATCTTTAGGGGGAAGTCTGCTGTATAAAAATGCAGGTCCAGCCACAAATGGGTGGGTTATTGCTCAATCGAATGCTTTGCAGGCGTACACTAAACCGATGATGGACTGAATTTTTAAGGATGTGTCAACTATTTTGCATTTTGGTTGATATTTCAAACTGTAGGCGATGAGCACGTAAAACAAAATGTGTGAATTCCTACAGCGGTTGCCGAGTGATCGGCTGATTTTAGTTCATGGGACACTGGGAAATACGTCGAAGGCAATACTCAAGGAAGTTTAAAATGGCAGACTCCACCACTGCGCAACATGTCACCGACGAGGTCGATGTTGCGCTCATCGGTGCCGGCATTATGAGCGCTACGTTGGGTGCAATGCTTCGCACCCTAGAACCTGGTTGGACCCAGGTTATGTTCGAGCGCTTGGATGCCCCCGCGCAAGAATCTTCTTCACCTTGGAATAACGCAGGTACAGGTCACTCGGCACTATGCGAGCTGAACTACACGCCTGAGGTGAAGGGGCGGGTACAAATTGACAAGGCTTTGGGCGTTAACGAAAAGTTCCAAATTTCTCGTCAGTTTTGGTCTTACCAAGTAAATGAAGGCGTTTTGCCTTCGCCACGTGAGTGGATCAACCCAGTTCCACACGTATCCTTCGGACGTGGCGAGGATCAAGTTGCTTATTTGAAGAAGCGCTACGAGGCGCTTGCTGCGCACCCTTTGTTCCCGAACATGCAATATACGGATGATCGTGCCAAGTTCGCTGAAATGCTGCCGCTTATGGCTGATGGTCGTAGCGAGTTTGAAAAAGTTGCTATTTCATGGACCGACGCTGGTACGGACATCAACTATGGTTCCCAGACGCGTCAATTCCTTAAAGCCGCAGAGAAAAATGGCACCGAGATCCGTTATGGGCACGAAGTTAAAGACATCAAGCGTGATGGTGCTAAGTGGCGTGTGACGGTCAAGAATGTTCATACCGGAGATACCCAAGTTATTCGCGCTAACTTTGTGTTTGTTGGTGCTGGCGGCATGGCATTGCCATTGCTGCAGAAAACAGGCATTGTGGAAATCCGTGGTTGGGGCGGCTTCCCAGTTTCGGGTCAGTGGCTACGATGCACTAATCCTGACATTATTGAACAGCATGCTGCCAAGGTTTATGGCAAGGCATCAATTGGTGCGCCTCCGATGTCGGTTCCACACCTTGACACCCGTGTGATCGACGGTGAAAAGGGCTTGCTGTTTGGCCCTTATGCTGGTTGGACTCCGAAGTTCTTGAAGAAGGGCTCCTATTTGGATCTCTTTAAGTCGATTCGTCCGACCAACTTGATGTCCTACTTGGGTGTTGGTGCACAAGAGTTCGGCCTTACCAAGTACCTCATCACGGAGGTCATGAAGGATCAGGCTGCGCGCATGGAATCGCTGCGTGAATACATGCCTAATGCAAAGAATGAGGATTGGGAGCTGGTCACTGCTGGTCAGCGTGTGCAGGCAATTCAGCCTGTTGTTGGTCCTCGATTCTCGACTCTTGCGTTTGGTACTTCATTGATCAACTCTGCTGACGGCTCCGTAGCGGGAATCTTGGGTGCCTCGCCTGGTGCGTCTATCGCTCCAGCTGCAATGCTTGAGCTGCTCGAGCGCTGCTTCGGTCAGAAGATGGTGGAATGGGGTCCAACGATCAAAGACATGATCCCTTCATACGGTATCCGTTTGGCAACGGATCAGAAGCTCTTCAACGAGATCTGGGATCACACCCAAGCAACTTTGCGGCTTGATAAGAAGTAAAGCTGCTTTGTACACACTTTAATGGTGTATATGGGATTAACCTAGATCTCAATGCCTCGTCGTTCGGTGCACAGAAAATGCCCGTTTCGGCGAGGTATTTTCATTAAGCTAGACTCAATGGAAGTTCGACCATGTTGAAGCTACAGCGTTTACTTCATGCTGCGCGGTAGCTCATCGTCTCCTCAAAGGATTAGATAATGTCAACGAAGCAGTCTCCGCTTTTTCCTTTTTCTGCCGTTGTAGGCCAAGATCAACTACGACTCGCGTTAATTCTTACGGCGATTTCACCACGAATTGGTGGCGTAGTAATCCGCGGTGAAAAGGGAACCGCAAAAACGACGACGGTTCGTGCATTTGCAGCGTTGCTAGGTGATGCGCCACTGGTCAATCTTCCCATCGGAGCAACGGAAGATCGCGTTGTTGGCTCGTTAGATATGGAGACTGTGCTAACAACAGGAAAAGCTAAGTTTCGCCCGGGCTTGCTGTCCCAAGCGCATGGTGGTGTTTTGTACGTCGATGAGGTCAACTTGTTGGCTGATCATCTCGTTGATGCGCTTCTTGATGCGGCCGCGACTGGGCAGGTGACTGTTGAACGTGATGGTATTTCGCATACAGCTCCTGCTCGTTTTGTGCTCGTAGGAACCATGAATCCAGAAGAAGGGGAATTGCGGCCTCAGCTGCTCGATCGTTTTGGACTTTCGGTAGATGTAGCAGCATCGAAGGATGTTCAGATTCGAGCAGAAATTATGCGCAGACGACTCGATTTTGAATCTGATCCCATTGACTTTGCACAACGCTGGCATGCACTAGACGAGAACACGTCGCAAGCAATCAAGAGCGCGCAAGAACGTGTCGATAGCATTGTGCTCAATGATACAAATTTGGCACGTATCGCTCATATTTGTGCTTCTTTTGACGTTGATGGCATGCGTGCTGATCTCGTTATTGCTCGTACTGCTATTGCCCATGCTGCATGGCGCGGTGATTCGCTGGTGACTGACGAGGACATCAAAGTAGCAGCAGAACTTGCTCTGCCACATCGACGTCGTAGGGATCCGTTTGATGAACCCGGCCTTGATCAAGACCAACTTGATGAAGTTATGGATGAAGCACGTGACCAGCACCCAGAGATGGATGATCCTGCTGAACAATCAGCACATGAGGATCAAATAGAAAACGAAACTTCTGATCAAGAAGATCATCTAGACGATCAAGAAACTCAGACTCCTGATTCCGGTGGTCAGGAGGGCAGCGCTTCTCAAGGCGCCCCCTTTCGTCCCTAAGATCCTTCGGCGTAGTGGAATAGGTAATGAAGGCGCCGCAGGGCGTCGTTCGCAAGCATATTCAGCCAACGGTTCTACAGTGCGTGCAGTGCGTGGCGGGCACGGGATTAATATTGTGGGATCAGTATTTGCGGCTGCTGAACGTGGTGCTCGTATCCGCGGTTCGATGATTGATTTTCGCCCCGAAGATCTTCGAGGATCGTTACGCAGAGGTATGGAATCTAACCTCATAGTATTTGTGGTTGATGCCTCTGGCTCTATGGCTGGGCAAGATCGTCTGGCATCGGTCACCGGTGCTGTGCTGTCGATGCTGCGCGATGCGTATCAAAGGCGTGACAAGGTAGCAGTTATTAGTGTGCGTGGTGCAGCACCAGAACTAGTGCTTCCGCCTACGGGTTCGATCGATGTGGCGTATCGGAGACTTTCGAATGTGACCACGGGTGGCCGTACTCCGTTGGGCGAAGGACTCAACATGGCACATTCGGTTATCAAGAGAGAATTCATTAAGGAGCCGAACCGGCGTGCTCTACTTGTCGTATTATCTGATGGACGTGCAACCGGCGGATCGGGACTCGCAGGGGTACGCACGGCAGCTCAAGGGATCGCACGTCGAGGTCTTACCGGCAGTGTAGTAGTTGATTGTGAGTCTGGTGGTCGGGTGACATTGGGGTTGGCTCGTGAACTGGCGCAGCAGTTGCAAGGCTTATGTGTCAAACTTGACGAACTTAACGCTGATTCGGTGTCAGGTTTGATCAAAGCGCTGTAGGCGCTCACGGTAGAATGCCACACAGCGGTTATCGTTTTTTCACTCGCTTATGCGGAAAATATGAAAAAGCATGACTTGCTCGCATGATCAACGATATAACTACTGGATGCAAGGGAGACGCACATGCCTCAAGGAAAACTCGATCCAGCTTCGGTTCCAGATGATGGTTTAACTACTCGCCAACGTAGGTTGTTGCCGATTACAGCTGTTCATACTGGTCCTGGCAAAGGTAAATCAACAGCTGCTTTTGGTATGGCGCTACGTGCGTGGAATCAAGGTATGAGCATCGGAGTTTTCCAATTCGTCAAATCCGCAAAATGGCGTGTTGGCGAGGAGAGCGTGTTCAAACAACTAGGCCAATTACACATCGATAGTGGGGTAGGGGGACCTGTTGAATGGCACAAGATGGGGGATGGCTGGTCGTGGTCAAAGAAGCGGGGATCTGAGGAAGACCATGCTCGTGATGCACGCGAGGGATGGGAAGAGATTAAGCGGCGGTTAGCGTCCCAAACCCATGATTTTTATGTACTCGATGAATTTACTTATCCTATAGCGTGGGGTTGGATCGATGTCAACGATGTCGTTGAGACGTTGAAGAATCGACTAGGAACTCAACATGTGGTCATCACAGGGCGAAATGCTGCACCGGAGCTTATCGACGTCGCTGATTTGGTTACAGAGATGACAAAGATTAAGCATCCGATGGATGTTGGTCGCAAGGGGCAAAAGGGAATCGAATGGTAACAACGCCGGGGTTCGTCATTGCTGCAACCTCATCAGGGTCGGGAAAAACCACAATTGCAACAGGCATGATGGCCGCGTTGTCTAGAAAGATGCGAGTTGCACCTTTTAAAGTAGGCCCAGATTATATTGATCCCGGTTACCACGGTATGGCTGCGGGGCATCAAGGTCGAAATCTAGACTCTGTGATGTGCGGAATCGATTTAATCGGTCCGTTATATGCACATGGAAGCGCCAACGCTGATATTGCTGTCGTTGAAGGTGTGATGGGTCTTTTCGATGGTCGAATTGCACAGGGGCAAAATACTGCGGATGCCCAAGCACAAGGCTCAAGTGCGGAAATCGCAGCAACTCTTGGCCTGCCCGTGGTTCTTGTGGTCGACGTGCGCGGTATGAGCCAGTCTGTGGGAGCTGTTGTTCGTGGTTTTGCTACTGCTGATCCTCATGTTCGTATTGCGGGAGTGATCCTCAACAAGGTTGGAACTGATCGGCATGCGGAGGTTTGTCGTGAAGCAGTTGAGGCTGTTGGTGTTCGCGTTTTGGGAGCAATTCCGAGAGTGGATCACGCTGAGGTGCCGTCGCGGCATTTGGGGCTTATCACTAGCGTTGAACTTGATGCGGCTGAAGATGCTGTTGCAGCAATGGCAACTATGGTGGAAGAACACGTTGATCTTAATGCCCTCATTGAGCTAGCCGATTGTGCCTATAACGGTCCTGCGTGGGATCCGGCGTTGGCAATGGGGATGAGCGATGCTGAAGCGCTTGATAATAAACCAGTGATCGCTTTGGCTGGAGGTCCGGCATTTTCTTTCACTTATGCGGAACATGTTGAGATGCTTTCTGCTGCCGGTGCAACGGTTGTTGCTTTTGATCCTTTGTCTGAACAATTGCCGCAGTGTGACGGTTTGATCATTCCGGGCGGTTTCCCAGAAGAACATTGTGACGTGCTGGAGCAGCGGGCAGACCTTAAACAACAAGTGCGTGATGTGATAGCTCAGGGAATCCCCGTACATGCAGAATGTGCCGGCTTATTGTGGTTGCTATCTACTCTTGATGGACGTCCGATGCTTGATGTTATTCCTACGCATGGGGCTATGGGGCGTCGCCTCACACTGGGATACCGTGATGCAGTGGTGGTACATGATTCGGTGATTTATCGCGCTGGTGAACGAGTAACGGGCCACGAGTTCCATCACACGGCTATTGCGGATTCAGTGGTTCCTGGCTGGGATAGCGCATGGGGTTGGCGTGCTTGGGATGGAAGTCCCAAGGTTGAAGGATTCGTATCTGGCAATGTTCATGCTAGTTATCTTCATGTCCATCCTGCTGCTGTTCCCGCCGCGGTGAGAAGGTTTGTCGAGGCCTGTGCACGCTGAGTACGGTTTTGTTTCCACTCCTGATGGCCAGTTTTGTGTTGTGACCGATTCGATGACACACAAAATTTTGGCATCAGGGTGGACGGAAAATGTGAGCGAACTTGTTGGATTGATCCATAGAGACCTTCGACCGCTGAGTATGCGAGAGGCTGATGTTTCGTTATCTATACAAAATGTCATCAGTGCGTACTATGACGGCCGGTTCGCACGGATTCTCACAGTGCCGCTTTTGCAACAGGCTACCGATTTTCGGATGTCTGTATGGTCTGCACTTCGAAGAATTCCGAGTGGTTCGCCAGTATCGTATGCAACGTTGGCGCGGATGAGCGGACATGAAGGTGCGGTTAGAGCTGCGGCGTCGGCATGCGCCAACAATCCGGTGGCATTATTTGTGCCTTGTCATCGTGTAATTCGTTCTGATGGTTCTTACGGTGGATTTCGCTATGGTCTTGCCGTTAAGCGTTCGTTGTTAACGCGAGAAGTTGCACATAATAAGTGAAAACGGTATCCATTAAGGAATGTCGCATTCAACTCCCGTCACCGTCTTGTCTGGTTTCCTAGGGTCAGGAAAAACCACGCTTCTCAACCAAATGCTGTCCAACCGCGAATCCAAAAAAATAGCGGTCATTGTCAATGACTTTTCAGAAATCAACATTGATGCAGCTCTCATCACAGGTGAAGGGCATCTCGAACGCGGCGAAGACAAATTTGTTGAACTAACCAACGGCTGCATTTGCTGCACGCTTCGCGACGACCTCGTCCAGTCCGTCGGCGCACTAGCATCAAGCGGCGACTACGATCACATCGTGATTGAATCAACGGGCATATCCGAACCAATGCCGGTTGCCGCCACCTTCGAATGGGTATGGGACGATGGAACTCGCCTAGCCGACATTGCACCGATCGACACGATGGCAACTCTTGTTGACGCTTCTCAGTTCCTGACCTACATGGGCAAGAAAACCTACCTCACTGACCGTGATCTAGGTGTAACCGAAGACGACGAACGAACAATTGCTGATTTGCTCGTTGATCAAGTGGAATTCGCTGACAAGATTTACATCACCAAATCAGACCTCGTCGATGACGAGCGATACCATGCCACCGAAGCACTCGTGCGTCGTATGAACCCCCGCGCAAGTATCGACAAACTTGTCGACGGTCGAGTCATCACTGCCAGCGGTGAAAACCGAAATGCCATCAATGACCTCCTCGGAGCCATGTGCTACGACGAAGAAACTGCGCGAACCTATCAGGGGTATGTTGCAGAACTAGATAATCCACACACCCCAGAAACTGAGGAATACGGAATTAGCTCTTTCGTATTCAAAGGAGATCGTCCCTTTGACCGGCAGCGCCTCATAGCCGCCTTACGCTCAACTCGTGGCATCGTGCGTTCCAAAGGACACTGCTGGATTTCCGACCGCATCGATATGGTACAGGTATGGCACCAAGCCGGACCTGACCTACGGATTGCGCCTGCAGGCTACTGGCAATCAGCCGGAATTACACCCTCAAACGAAATTGTCGTCATTGGCGTAAATTTTGATCACGCTCAAGCCCAGCAACTTCTCAATGACGCCATGCTCAGCGATTCCGAAGTACAACAACTGCTGAGCACCGCCGATGCAGCCAAGAGCTAGCGCCTAAGTGCCACAATAAGTCACATAATCCTGCCACGTTTCAGGGGCAGGATTCTCCAATTTTTCAAATCGCCTCTCTCGAAGATAAGGGTTTTTCCCAGCCTCCACAAGTAAAGAAAACACAGACATATCCGCATTCATAGCGTGCTCAAGAGCATCTTCTACGAGATAATTCCGAGGAACATAGACCGGATTACGAGGAGCTGCTACACGTAGCGAAGAAACCTTTGCCTCCCATTGCTGCGCCCAAGGGAAAAGAGAAACAGTCGTTCCATCACTCAGACTCCGCATGAATTGCGCGTAATCTGGACGATGAACATCTAATAAAGCCACCAAATCATCAAGCACACCGGCAGTGTGATCATCATCTGGACTAATACCAACTGCATCAGCCATCTCATCAAGCCAAGAACGACGATACATATCCGGAAACTCATGGACAATATTGCGAGCCTCATCAATAGACATGAGTGGTAAAAGAGCTTCTGCCAACCGAGCGATATTCCACCCCATGATGCTTGGCTGACGGCCAAATGAATATCGACCATGGGAGTCAATACTCGAAAAGACCGCTTGAGGATGAAAAGAATCAATAAAAGCGCACGGTCCAAAATCAATGGTTTGCCCAGAAAGAGTCACATTATCGGTATTCATCACACCATGCACAAACCCAAAGCGCATCCACTGCGCTACTAACTTCGCTTGAGACGTACTCACACGCCGCAACAATAATCCAGCAGCCTCCGCATCACTGACACCATCCTCATGAGACGACAAGGCATAACGAACCAACGCTGCCAATGAATCGTCGTCACGCATTGCAGCACATTGCACGCTTCCCACACGAAGATGATTTTGTGCGACTCTTACGACAACCGCGCCGGGTAACAAGCGTTCGCGTTGGACATCGGTACCAGTTGTAATAACGGCGAGAGATCGTGTCGTGGGAATCCCTAAGCCGTGGAGTGCTTCGGAAATAAGATATTCCCTCAACATGGGGCCAAGGGTTGCGCGTCCGTCGCCCCGGCGCGCAAATGGGGTCGGGCCGGATCCTTTCAAAGAAATTTCGAACTGACCATGTGGTGCATTTGTTTGTGCACAATCACCTAGAACGAGCGCGCGACCGTCTCCGAGTAATGGATTGAACTGGCCGAATTGGTGCCCTGAGTAGGCTTGGGCATGTCCTTGTTGCGTAATGTTCGAAAGAAGGGAGGCCTCATCAATTCCTAATTCTTGGCCGAGTTCGTGATTAAACACGATAATACGCGGATCAGGCCACTGCTCAGCGCGCCATGGGACTGATAAAGAGGGAACAGCATCGGCGAAGGAGTGAGCAAAGGTAAGTGGCATGGTTTACAGGATAATGAAAAAATTCACGGAGATTTCAAGCCGGAATAGGAAGCTGTTTAAACTCGCAGGTATGTTTTCGTCTTCAGAATCGTGGACCGCTTCGGTTAGCCTCATTGGTGGTGGCCCTGGTGCGTGGGACCTCATAACAGTTCGAGGTATGCACCGTTTGCAACAAGCAGATGTTATTTTGGCAGATCATCTGGGGCCGGCTAGTGAGCTTGCTCAATTATGCGATGTATCCACGAAGGACATCATTGATGTATCGAAGTTGCCGTATGGTAAGCAGGTGGCTCAATCTAAGATTAATGAACTCTTGATTGAGCATGCTCAAGCTGGCAAGAAGGTTGCGCGACTCAAAGGTGGCGATCCTTATATTTTCGGTCGCGGTTTTGAAGAACTCCAAGCGTGTGCCAAGCATGGAATTGCGTGCGAGGTGGTTCCTGGTGTTACCAGTGCGGTGTCGGTTCCGGCGCTGGCTGGAATTCCGATTACTCAACGCGGTGTAGTTCATTCCTTTACCGTTATTTCTGGGCATGTCCCTCCGCAGCATCCGCAGTCGCTAAATGATTGGGAAGCATTAGCCCGCACAGGAGGTACGTTGTCTGTGATCATGGGCGTGAAAAACGCTGGTGCCATCGCTCAAGCGCTTATCGACGCTGGTCGAGGCTCTGACACTCCGGTTGCCGTCGTGCAAGAAGGATCGACAGAAAACCAAAAGTCGTTTAAAACGACTTTGGCTCAGTTGGGGCAAGCGATGAAAGATAATGACATCAAGCCTCCAGCTGTCTATGTCATTGGTGAGGTGGCAGGCCTTCAATCCTAGTCATTGGATTGTCTAGTAATCATTGTGTGATCACTACTGTGAGCTCATGTGGCTTTGAATGTTCTACGGCAAAGCCACATTCCTGAGTCATTCCGATGAGGTCTTCAATGGCGTGGTCGGGGTCAGGGGTGACGTCGTGAAGCAGCAAAGCACGTGCGAGTTGCCCCTTGTAGTGTTTGTTAAAGTGGCTGATCACTGATCGGTTTCCATCGGAATCTTCTGATTCGACACGGACAGTGATCGCATGTTTGACTTTTCCAAGTTGTTGATAAGTTCCAGATCGAAGATCGAGGATAACTTCATTTGTGTCAGACAATGCTGTGCTAATGGCATTTCCCCAACGACGTTTTAAAGTGGGAACACTTGCGTCGGCGCACGGCAGTTTCGTGGTGCCAGAAAGTCTATAATGGGGGATATTGTCGTTGGCCATGACAACACCAAATAGTGCGGAACCGATAGCGAGATGTTCCCATGTGCTGCTGGGTAAAGAGGTGGCATCGAGAGCGTCGTAAAGCACCCCCGTATACCGTAATACTGCAGGCATTGTAGGAGATTGGAATAGTTCGATGTTGTGCTGGGCTTCCGGAAGTAGTTTTTGACTTAACTTCAGGATTTCTTGTGCCTGATATATGTCTAATCTTGCTAAATCGTGGGCGATTTCCTTACGAATCGGATTCAAAGTAGGGAAGTGAAGTGAATCGAAATCGATAGCTGGATTCTTTCCCCCAACAGCCTTCGTCTCGGAAGGTGGCAACACAATAAGCATGCCTACATCCTAACGGGTATATTAAGCCTTTATGATTACACGTCTTTCTACACTTTTCCTTCGCACTCTGCGCGAAGACCCTGCCGATGCAGAAGTACCAAGCCACAAGTTGCTTGTTCGTGCGGGATACATTCGTCGAACAGCTCCTGGTGTATATACTTGGTTGCCGCTGGGACTTCGCACGTTGCGCAAAGTAGAAACTGTCGTGCGAGAAGAAATGGATGCCATTGGGGCACAAGAGCTTTTGTTCCCTGCGCTGTTGCCTCGTGAGCCATATGAGCAGACACATCGTTGGACCGAATACGGTGATTCCCTATTCCGCCTGAAAGACCGTAAAGGTGGCGACTATCTTCTCGGGCCAACGCATGAAGAAATGTTCGCCTCGGCTGTCAAGGACATGTATTCGTCCTATAAGGATTTCCCAGTCACCTTGTATCAGATCCAGACAAAGTATCGTGATGAAGAGCGCCCTCGTGCCGGTATTCTTCGTGGCCGAGAGTTTGTTATGAAGGATTCTTATTCCTTTGATATGTCTGACGCTGGGCTAGAAGATTCGTATCAGCGCCATCGTGAGGCATATCAGCGAATCCTCGATCGTCTCGGTGTGGAATACGTTATTTGTGCTGCAACTTCGGGCGCTATGGGAGGCTCGGCTTCAGAAGAGTTCCTTGCTGTAAGTGACAATGGCGAAGATACTTTCGTACGTGCCACTGAAGGGCCATATGCTGCGAACGTCGAGGCCGTAGTTACTCAGCCGGGAGTAGAGCGTCCGCTCGAACAAGCACCCGAGGCCGTTGAGTACGAAACGCCTCATGCTGAAACCATTGAAGCGCTAGTTCAATGGGCACAGTCTGCTGGCGTTACCGTTGAAGATCGTTCTGTTGCAGCGGCAGACACATTGAAGTGTTTGTTGGTTAAGATCACCCAGCCTGGTGCTGAAGAAGCAGAGCTTGCGGGCATTTTATTGCCAGGTGATCGTGAAGTAGACATGAAGCGCCTTGAAGCCTCCGTCGAGCCTGCTGAAGTTGAATTAGCCTCCGAAGAGGACTTCAAGAATAATCCATTCTTGGTCAAGGGCTACGTTGGCCCACGGGCTTTGAATGCCCACGGTGTGAAGGTATTGGCTGATCCCCGCGTTGTGAGTGGAACTTCATGGATTGCCGGTGCAGATGCCGTTGAACACCATGTTGTTGGCTTGACTATGGGCCGTGACTTTACGGTTGATGGATACATCGAGGCTGCTGAAATTCGTGAGGGTGACCCAGCGCCAGAGGGACAAGGTACTTTGACACTTGCGCGTGGCATTGAGGTTGGACACATCTTCCAGCTGGGGCGCAAGTACACAGAGGCATTCGATGTTCAGATCTTGGACGAGTCCGGTAAGCGCGCCATCCCTACGATGGGTTCCTACGGCATTGGTGTTTCTCGATTGATGGCTGTTCTTGCCGAGCAGCGCCATGATGAAACTGGCCTGAACTGGCCGCTCGAGGTTGCTCCTTACCAAGTGCATGTTGTGGTTGCCAACAAAGACAAGGAAGCTATTGAAGCAGGCGATGCACTTGTGGCAGCTCTTGACTCACATGGCATTGAGGTGTTGTTCGATGATCGCCCTAAGGTGAGCCCTGGCGTGAAGTTCAAAGACGCTGAACTACTCGGCATGCCATTTGTTGTGGTCTTGGGTCGTGCATTCAAAGATGGCAACATTGAGCTACGTGAACGTGGCCAGGAAACAGTCTTGGTGTCGGCAGATGAGATCGTCGATACGGTCGTGGCTAAACTGAACCGTTAGTAGCGTAATGGCGCTGCAGCTGCAATTCTAGAGCCTCTCTCGAGATCGTAGTCCCGAGAGAGGCTCTAGTGTTTTTTCTTAACGTCGAGCTGCACTTTGTGCTGCGAGTGAAGCACACAAGGCCCGCCAGGTAGCCGAATGTGATTCTGAAAGGGCATGTAGCCACCATGCTGCAGAATCTGCTTCTAGGGAATCAAAAAATGCTCGGGAGGATTGAGCGTCATGTGGTTCTGGATAGCCGGAAAATTCGTATGCTGCTTCAGGTCGTGGAATTGTTTCATTGGGGAATGACTCGGCGAAACTGGATTCTAAAAGTTCTACTCGATCACGATGTGCGGTGATGGCATCAGATACTGCGGTTCTAGTACCTGCTGGAGAATGGGCTAGTGCGACACCTAGCCCATAAATTGCTGAATACTCCCAATCGAGAGCCTTTTTGAGACTTTCTCTATCATGGATGAGGTCATCTTTGCTTGTACCCTTGTTAATCTCATTTCGAGGATTTAATTGTGCAATTCCAGATTGAGGGGCAGCTGCGCCAGCGCGGACGAGATCGACTAGCTGTTGCCCAAGTAGGCCTAATGATTCGCTAGGGGCAGAATCAATAGCGGAGACAATAGCCTGTGCGGACCGAGTAGCAGCATCAGACTCTGTAACAGTTTCTTTAAGCGATACAGCCTGCTTATCGACGGCCCCTTGGACGATCTCATTCGAGCAAGACTCGGGCAGCTTGCCCTCGGAATTGGTACCACAAAGCCGTTGAATTTCGCTTATCAATTCCTCGGAGTCAGCGTGGCGCTGCTGGGCTAAGGCGGAGTTTTTGCTTTGGAGTACTGCAGCGTCATTGTGTGCGATTGCCGCTAGATCTATCAAAGTGGCGTTTGGGTCAGGGGAGGGGCTTATATCGCAGGCCACTACACAACCGAGCAGACAGATTGCTGAGATCGCACTTGTTGTTGATCGCTGAAGAAAAATCACCTCACGCATTCTACCGGTCTTCAGTGGAATGAGTTTCGTTGAACAGCTACCATAACCACCATGGCGTTTCCTACGGTAGAAGTATTAACTGAGCTTGTTACTCCAGTTGTTGCGCAACACAATATGGACTTAGAGGGTATCCGAATCAATAAAGCGGGTAAAAAGTCGCTCGTTGCAGTTTCCGTTGACTCTGATTTTCGCCCTGACCTTGACCAATTAGAACTTGTATCAAATCAAATATCTGAGGTATTTGATGCTGGTGAAGCCGCAGGTGAGCTGAGTTTTGGTGCAGGATATACTCTGGAGGTAGGAACTCCAGGTTTAGATCAACCACTTGCTAGTGCACGCAGGTGGCGCCGTAATCGACACAGGTTAGTCGCTCTCGAAGTTGAAGGTAAAAAGTCTGTAGAGCGAATCGGTGCCCTTAACGACGACGAGACTGCGGTCATTGTAGTGAAGCGTCGGGGTAAAAAACTCGTCGTCCGTAGTGTTCAATTGGCAGAAAACACACAAGCGGTGGTAGAAATTGAATTCGCTAAACCTGCGGAAGATGAGTTAGCTTTAACCGCACTCGAATTTGATCAAGCCCTTGATAGGGGAGAGGAAAACAAGTGAATATTGACGTCCAAGCGCTGAAAGCAATTGAAGCGGATAGAAACATCGCTGTTGATGAATTGCTTGAAACAATTGCACGGGCTCTTCTGTTTGCGTACCAAGAGTACAAAGACACAAATACGGTTGAAAATTCCCGTGCGCGCGTGGACATCAATTCGGTGACCGGTCACGTTTCGGTTATCGTCTCCGAGCTTGATGAAGACGGTGTAGTCACCACTGAATACGATGACACCCCTGAAAATTTTGGACGCGTAGGCGCACAAGCCGTTCGCGATGCCATTGTTCGTCGTTTGCGTGAAGCGGAAACACTGAAAGCATATGATGCTTACAGTGAATACGAAGGCAGCGTTGTGTCAGGTATCGTACAAGCTGATATTTTCGCCAACGAAAAAGGCATCGTAGTTATCCACCTTGGAACCGAGGTTGACGGCCAAGACGGAATTTTGATCCCTGCAGAACAAATTCCTGGTGAAAGCTTTAAACACGGTGATCGCGTTAAAGCTTACGTTGTAGGAATTAACCGCACCCCACGTGATCTTCAGATCAATCTTTCACGTACTCACCCAGAATTAGTTCGACGATTGTTTGAACTAGAAGTACCAGAAGTTGCTGATGGATCTGTAGAAATCATCGGTATCGCTCGTGAAGCGGGACACCGTTCTAAGGTGGCAGTGAAGGCGACGGTCAAGGGACTAAACGCTAAAGGTGCTTGCATTGGACCACGGGGGCAGCGCGTCAACAACATCATGAATGAGCTTGGCGGTGAAAAGATCGATATCATCGACTTCGACGATGATCCAGCGAAGTTTGTTGGTAATGCTCTAGCACCATCAAAAGTTGTTCATGTAGAAGTCACTGATGCTGAAGCTCAGACCGCTCAGGTAACTGTGCCTGACTACCAATTGTCATTGGCGATCGGGAAAGAAGGGCAAAATGCACGCCTAGCAGCTCGTCTGACCGGTTGGAAAATTGACATCCGTTCAGATGCAAGCTAATTGCCTGTAGTACTTAAGCCGTATCAATACTTCCAAGAGGGAAGATGTTGATACGGCTAATTTTTTTTAAACAGGTTATTGTTCTGAGCCAACATGGCGTACACTATCTAACGGCCCAACGTACGGTCGATTTGTTTGCATGCGTGGAACAGCCAATTCATGGCTAAAACGTAGCGCAAAGTTCGTACCGCATACGTTGAGAGAAATCCAGAAAAGGATGCTTTTTCTAGTGCACATAGATAGATCGATAAGGAGACGGATGCCCAGCGATTCGAATCAACGCTCTCAACAGCGCATTCGCACTTGTATCGCTCGTCGTCGTCCGTTACCCGAAGCATCTCTACTGCGCGTTGTCGCCCTCAAAGATCCCGATGAATCAACAGCGGTGCGTGTGATTCCCGATCCGCAGCGCAAGATGGGTGGGCGAGGTGCGTGGATTTCTCCAACGTTAGAAGCGCTGGAGCTAGCTGAAAAAAGGCGTGCGTTTAATCGCGCGCTGAGGGTATCTGCTGTTGTAGATACCGGTCATGTACGAGAGTACCTAGCGGGACTGACCGCTAGACCCAACATTGTAAGGAAGACCGAACACTGATGAGCACACGATGAAGCATCAGCGATGAACGTCAGAGCAATCAGGTAGGAAGTCCTACAACGAGCCCCTTCCGGGCCTTGTGACTTCCTTACCGCAACTCAAGGAGAAAAGTGCCCGGAAAGCTACGTGTACATGAGCTAGCAAAACAGCTCGGTGTAACCAGCAAAGAATTACTCGCAACCCTGAAAGATCAAGGCGAGTTTGTTAAAACAGCATCCTCTACCATTGAACCCCCAGTGGTAAAGAAAATGAAGAAGCACTATGAGTCGCTCGGTGTTACCAACGAGACGCCTGCTGCTTCTCAGGAGCCCAAGGCTAAGAAGCCTGCGGCTCCAAAACCTGCAGCGCCTAAGCCAGCAGCAACTCCGCAACAAGCGGCTAAGCCTGCGGCTCCTAAACCAGCTGCGCCTAAGCCAGCAGCAGAAAAGAAGCCGACTCCAAAGCCAGCCGCAAAACCAGTGCCAAAGCCAGGTTTCAGCGCAGCAAAGGCTGAATCTTCTGTTCCTAAGCCTGCGGCTCCAAAACCAGCTGCGCCTAAGCCAGCAGCACAGTCGTCTACGACTGCAACTCCTGGCAGCATGCCTCGCCCACAGGCTAAGCCGGCTCCAAAACCCGGCGGACGTGCACCACGTGTAGCAAATAACCCATTCTCTAGCGGTCCTCGTCCTGCTCCACGCCCAGGTGGCGGAAACCGCTCCGGTAATGCTCCTCGTCCTGGTGGCGGGCCACGCCCAGGTGGAAATCGTCCACAGGGTGGTCAAGGTGGACCTGCAGAGCGTGCACCTCGCCCAAGTGGTCGCGGAGGACAACCTCGTCCGCAGGGAGGCTCTCGTTCGCAGCAGTCTGGTGGACAAGAGCGTCAAGGTGGCGGACGTCGTCCAAGTCCTGCAATGATGCCAACGCATCCAAACCCAGGTCAGATGCCATCACGTTCTAATGGCTCCCGGAATGGACGTGGCGGTGCAGGTGGCCAAGGCGGACGCCCAGGATTCGGTGGCGGTCGCCCAGGTGGCGGCGGTAGCGCTGGTGGACGTGGCGGACGCCGTGGTGGTACCGCTGGTGCATTCGGACGCCCAGGCGGTGCACCTCGTAAGGGACGTAAGTCGAAGCGTCAGAAGCGTAACGAGTACGAGGCAATGCAGGCACCAAACGTGATTGGTGGCGTACGCCTTCCTGATGGTGGCGGCGCAACGATCCGTTTGGCACGCGGTGCTTCGCTTTCTGACTTCGCCGAGAAGATCAATGCTGATGCTGCTGCTTTGGTGCAAGCATTGTTCAACTTGGGAGAGATGGTGACCGCAACTGCCTCTGTCAACGAAGAAACCTTGCAGCTGCTGGGCGAAGAAATGAACTACAAGGTAGAGGTCGTCTCTCCTGAGGACGAGGATCGTGAGCTCCTTGAGTCCTTCGACCTGCAGTTCGGTGAAGATGAAGGTACTGAAGAGGATCTTGCTAAGCGTCCTCCAGTGGTTACCGTCATGGGTCACGTTGACCACGGTAAGACTCGTCTTTTGGACACCATCCGTAAGACAAATGTTGGTTCTGATGAGGCCGGCGGAATTACGCAGGGTATTGGTGCATACCAGGTAACGGTGAACATCGATGATCTTTCCCGCAAGATCACCTTCTTGGATACGCCAGGTCACGAGGCATTCACGGCTATGCGTGCACGTGGTGCAAAGTCCACAGATATCGCTGTGCTCGTTGTTGCCGCTGACGATGGCGTTATGCCTCAGACAGTGGAAGCAATCAATCACGCCAAGGCTGCCGATGTCCCAATCGTTGTCGCTGTGAACAAGATTGATAAGCCGGGTGCTTCGCCAGATAAGATCCGTGGCCAGCTGACCGAATACGGTCTGGTTCCAGAAGAATACGGTGGCGACACCATGTTCGTGGATATTTCTGCAAAGCAAAACATTAACATTGATGGCCTGCTTGAGGCAGTTTTGCTTACCGCCGACGCTTCCTTGGACCTACGTGCTAACCCAGACATGGATGCACAGGGTGTTGCTATCGAGGCTCACCTCGACCGCGGTCGAGGACCAGTGGCTACGGTGATCGTCCAGCGTGGTACCTTGCGCGTTGGTGACTCTGTAGTTGCAGGTGACGCATATGGCCGCGTTCGTCGCATGGTCGATGAGTACGGAAACGATGTGGATGAAGCAGGTCCATCTCGTCCAGTTCAAATGCAGGGCCTCAACGGTGTTCCTGGCGCTGGCGACAACCTCTTGGTCGTTGAAGACGACCGCGTGGCTCGACAGATCGCCAACCAACGCAATGCGCGTAAGCGCAACGCATTGGCTGCGAAGACACGCAAGCGCGTATCTCTCGAGGACCTGGATTCCGTCCTGAAGGAAACTTCAACCCTGAACCTGATCCTCAAGGGCGACAATGCTGGTTCTGTGGAAGCTCTGGAAGATGCACTTCTCAAGATCGAGGTTGATGACGAAGTCCAGCTCAACATCATTGACCGTGGCGTGGGTGCTGTCACCCAGACCAACGTGAGCTTGGCAGCAGCTTCTGACGCTGTGATCATTGCGTTCAACGTTCGCGCAGAAGGCAAAGCTACAGAAGAAGCTAATGCTGAGGGCGTAGATATCCGCTACTACACGGTTATCTACCGTGCACTGGAAGAAGTTGAGCAAGCACTTAAGGGGATGCTCAAGCCAATTTACGAAGAGCGTGAAATTGGTCGTGCCGAAATCCGCGCTATTTTCAAGGCTTCTGCCGTTGGCCTTATCGCTGGTTGCATGGTCGAGTCGGGCAAGGTACGTCGTAACGCATCGATTCGTCTGCTTCGCGACGGTACCGTTGTGGCTGACAATGCCAAGATTGAGTCCTTGCGTCGCGAAAAGGATGACGCAACTGAGGTTGCGGCCGGATACGAATGCGGTATGGTCCTGTCTTACCCAGATATCCAGGTAGGCGACATCATTGAGGTCTTCGAGCAGGTCGAGGTTCCTCGCACCTAATCGGTAGATCCGTATCATCAGGGCACTGTTTCTCATAGGAATGTTGAGTCACTCCATTGGGAACAGTGCCCTTTCGATATAAGTGGTAGTCTCGGCTAGGCTTTTAAGAAAATACAGTAATAAATAAGGAGCACGCATCATGGTCGATCATGCACGCGCAGCACGTCTAGCAAAACGAATCCAGACTATCGTGGCAACTGCAATTGAACGAGAGGTCAAAGACCGTCGTCTAGAATATGTCACCGTTACTGATACTCGTGTCACCGGTGACCTACATGATGCAACGGTCTATTACACAGTTCGTGGCCGGACTATTGATGACCAACCTGATCTCAAAGCTGCAGCCGGAGCACTACAGCGTGCTCGCGGCCAGCTACGCAAAATCGTAGGTGATCAGCTGTCAGTTCGTTTTACACCGACGTTGTCTTTCGAGCTTGATACAGTTCCTGAGGCAAGTGCTCATATGGAGGATCTGTTAGCTCGTGCGCGAGCACGCGCTCTCGAACTCGCAGAGCTGAAAAAGAATGCCCAGCCAGCAGGAGATGCTCATCCTTACAAAGATGACGATGCGATGAATGACTAATGTCGAGCTGATAGCGCAGCACACTCTCAAGGCGCACCATATTTGTGTAGCCGGTCATGAACGCCCTGATGCAGATGCAGTCGGTAGTGTGTGCGCCTTGGTACTTGGTCTGCAGCAAGCAGGATGTCACGCGCAGGGTTTCATCGGGCAAGATGCTCCAATTGGGGCGTCGTTCATGTGGTTACCGGGTGCTCATGCGATTAATCTAGCAACCGAACTTCCACCGTGTGATCTCATTATTACAGTCGATTGTGCGGCTTTATCGCGGTTGGGTGCTCTACAAAAATCTATTGTGGAAGCCAAACAACCAGTTATAGTCTTGGACCACCATGCAACGAACCAAGGGTTCGGCGACATAAATCTAGTTGATGCGCAAGCTGAGTCAGCGTCGTCTATTGTCTATGACTTGTGCCAAGCATTGGGCGTAGAAATAACACCGGATATCGCGCAATGCCTATATGCGGGATTGGTAGCCGATACTGGCGGATTCCGGTGGGGACGGCCACGTATTCATGATCTAGCCCAAACGTTAGTTGAGCATGGGGCCGATATTCAGCAGATTAACCACAATTTGTTTGATGCGTATTCATTGGATGATATGCGCCTGATCGGTCAGGTGTTGGCTGCGCTGCGTACTGAGCAGTCCACACACAAATCGACCAGAAGCAACGCCAACATTGTGATTGCTTGTGTGCATCATTGGATGATCGAGGGGCATTCGCGAGATGCTGTTGAAAGCATTGCTGATTACGTTAGGGGATTATACGGTGTCGATCTTGCTGTAGTTTTGAAGGAATATAGTCCGGAAACGTGGACGATATCCTTAAGATCTGATTCTTGGGATGTTGTTGCGGTCGCAAGGAAATGTGGTGGTGGAGGTCATGTTCACGCCGCTGGCATGACCCTTCATGGGACTGAACAAGAAATAATTGGAAGCATTATGGCAGCAGTTGCAGCTGCTGCCGAAACAGCAAAGTTATGAATACATCTCTCAACGACACCGCTGATCGCTCAGCGCATATTACCGCCGTTACAGTTCTTGCGCTGGCACTTCCTTCTCTAGGAGTTCTTGCTGCGACACCACTGTATCTGTTATTGGACACTGCCGTTGTCGGTGGTCTTGGCACAGTCGCGCTTGCAGCTTTGGGGGCGGGAACTGTAATTTACTCCCAAGTAACCACGCAGCTCACTTTTTTGTCTTACGGAACAACCGCAAGATCAGCGCGCTTGTATGGAGCAGGAAAACAGGGCGAAGCCGTGTATGAGGGGGTTCAAGCGACATGGATCGCATTGCTGGTGGGGGCGGTGCTCGCAACTATTTTGTTCTTTGGTGCTCCCACATTCGCTTGGTGGCTCACAGGCAATCGAGAAGTTGCTAATAATGCTGGGCATTGGCTTCGTATCACTGCTTTCGGTGTGCCGCTGATTTTGGCCATTATGGCTGGTAACGGCTGGTTGCGGGGGATCCAGAACACCCGAGCCCCCTTAGTTTTTACACTGGCTGGTGTTATTCCCGGCGCGTGTGCGGTGCCATTTTTTGTGCATTGGTGGGGTCTGGTAGGTTCCGCATGGGCGAACCTTATGGGAACTTCGATCACAGCAGTGTTATTTGTGGGATGTTTAGCCCGCTATCATCGCGGAAGCTGGCGTCCGCAGTGGCGAAGTATGAAGACACAGCTGGTATTGGGGCGCGATTTAATACTTCGCTCGTTTTCGTTTCAAGTGTCGTTTTTGTCTGCTGCTGCGGTAGCAGGACGTTTTGGCGCGGAATCGTTAGCGGCACATCAGGTGCTTATGCAGTTGTGGGGTTTCCTCACTCTTGTTCTCGACTCACTAGCGATTGCGGGTCAAACTCTGACCGGTGCTGCTTTAGGCGCTGGAAGCGCAGCAGTTGCTCGAGCTGTTGGCGAAAAATCGATTCGGTACTCAACTTTTTTTGGCGTTGTTTTAGCTGCTGTATTTGCGGTCGGGTGGTCGGTGATCCCACAGGTATTTACACGCGATACGAATGTTCTCAACGTTATGGCTGGTCCGTGGTGGCAACTCGTGGCATTGATTGCACTTGGTGGTGTGGTTTTTGCACTGGACGGGATTTTGTTGGGTGCTTCTGATGCTGCGTTTTTGCGTACCGTTTCTATCGCATCGGTTGTCTGTGGATTCCTTCCAGGAGTATGGTTGGCGCTCATTTTTGATGCTGGGCTGGTCGGCGTGTGGTGGGGTCTTATCGCTTTTCTATGTATTCGTTTGGGTACGTGTTGGTGGCGTTTCCGCTCGATGAAATGGGCGAGGGTATCCTAAAAGCATTCCTATAGGTTGTGGCGGGGTTGAAGGAGGTTGATCGACGATGGTTCAGACTTTGTGGGCTGTTGCAGATCTGCATGCTGCTGTACGAGCTAATGGTGGTCGCATCGATACGATTCAGCCTCATGATCCTTCTGATTGGCTCATTGTTGCTGGAGATGTGGCTGAGCGTACGTCGGTTGTGATTGATGTGCTTCATGAGCTTCGGCAACGCTTTGCCACGGTTATTTGGGTGCCAGGAAATCACGAACTTTTTTGTCGTAGCAGTGATCGCTTTCAGGGCAGGGCGAAGTATGACGAATTGGTGCGGAGGTGTCGCCAAATTGATGTGCTAACGCCTGAGGATCCGTATCCAGTTTTTCACGGCGTAACAGTGGTACCGCTTTTTACTCTCTATGACTATTCGTTTCGGCCAGAAGGCCTGACGATTGAGGCTGCGTTGCAATCTGCACATGACAAGCAACTCGTGCTAACTGATCAGTTTGCTATTGCGCCTTTTGTGGATATTCGCGCTTGGTGTTGGGACCGTTTGGCGTATTCGGTACACCGCTTAAGTAGGGAACGCGGACCGAAGATCCTTATTAATCACTGGCCCTTGGTCCAAGAACCAGTATCTGAACTTCCGATTCCTGAGATTGGGTTGTGGTGCGGCACTCGGCACACACGCTCGTGGCCGGTTCGGTATAGCGCTACCACCGTTGTGTATGGGCACCTCCATGTGCCGAATGAGCGCATTATCGACGGAGTTCGTCACGTAGAAGTCTCGCTTGGTTACCCGCATCAATGGTCACAAAATATCGCAGATCGTTTGTGGCCGTTTCCCGTCATGACCTCGGAGGTGGCGGCATGATAGCAGGTAATAATAGCGAGTATGCCCTGGATTCGAGGTTGTTCCCGCAATCAGCTCGTAGTACTGCATTATTGGTTCCAAGGCATACACCGGATTTATCAAATTTTAATAGATTGCATGTTTTAGAAAAAGCACAGGTGAAAAATGCGGTTGCCGTTCGCCGTGCTGAGTTTGGTGACGCACGTTGGTGTGCACATCAAAGTTTGCGCAAGTTGGGTCTATATGATCATCCGGCAATTTTACGCGGTGAACGGGGTATGCCTTTGTGGCCGGTTGGCATTGCTGGATCTTTAACGCATACGGAGGGTTTGAGGGCGGCTGTTGTTGCGCCGACTACTGAAGTAGCTTCTATGGGCATTGATGCAGAGATCGCTGAGGAGTTGCCTGGCGGTATTTTGGGTTCAATTGCGCGGCCCAATGAAATCGCCATGTTGGATGATCTGCGTGCTAGAGGTTTATTATTCGCTGATCGGTTGTTGTTTTGTGCCAAAGAAGCCACCTATAAGGCTTGGTTCCCGATTACTCAACGATGGCTGGATTTTGATCAGGCAGAAATTGATATTAGGGCCGATGGCACGTTTATTTCTTATTTGCTCATTCGGCCCACCCCGTTTCCTTTTATCGAAGGAAAGTGGGCAATACATGATGGCTATGTCGTAGCAACCACTGTCATCCCCGCGATGGGTTAAAGAGTCGATGGACGTGCCACAAATATGGTGGCTAGCCGTTTGCCTTGTTCTTTTACCAAGGCGATAGCACGTCCATGAGGATCGACCGCTGCATGGATTCCTTTCAGACCGCGTGGAGTGAGCCATTTGCCCATGGCGAGATCACTCGCCTCTTTTTCTGAAACAGAAAGAACTGGGTAGCTCGCTGCTAATGCTTGGTCAAGGGTCAAAGATACGTGTGGGTTTTCTTCCAATTTTTCGAGTGTTACAGCATTATCGAGCGTAAACGGTCCTACCTGTGTTCGTCGTAACGCGGTTAAGTGCCCACCTACTCCGAGTTCTTCGCCGAGATCACGGGCTAGTGACCGAATGTAGGTTCCGGAAGAACAATCAACTTCTACGTCGATGTCGATGAAAGCTGCGTCTCGACGAATCTCTAAAATGTCATACCGAGAAATGGTGACCGGCCGTGCTGGAATTTCTACTTTTTCACCTTCTCGTACGCGTTGATGCGCTCTTTTCCCATCTATCTTGATAGCGCTCACTGCGGCAGGACGTTGCATGATAGATCCCCGAAACTGCTTAACGGCATCGGAGATCTTGGTTTCGGTGATTGCTGCCAGTTGATCTGGTGAAGCTGAAGCGATCGTTTCGCCTTCACGGTCGTCGGTAGTAGTAGCAGCACCGAGACGAATAGTGGCCGCATAGGACTTTGTGGACGCAACCATATGTGCTAGGAATTTGGTCCCGCGCTCTAGTCCCAATACGAGCACTCCTGTAGCCATAGGGTCGAGGGTTCCGGCATGACCCACCTTTTTGGTGGAAAAGGTCCGACGGATTTTAGAAACAACGTCGTGGGAGGTCATTCCTTCGGGTTTGTCGACAATCACAAGGCCTGAGTTTGCGAGGGCATCATTCATAGATGACAGTCTATGGCTTAAAGTGGATCAGGTGGACATTTGGCACAGATTAGAAGATATTCCAGCAGACTTGAAAGCCTCAGTTATCACCATTGGCGTATTCGATGGTGTTCACCGTGGTCACCGAACCCTTGTAGCAGCAGCGACTGATCGAGCACAAGCATTGGGAGTTCCTAGTGTGCTCGTGACGTTTAACCCGCATCCGTTGTCGGTCCTGCGACCTGACAAGATGCCTCCATTGCTGGGAACGGTAAATCAGCGAGCAGATTTAGCAGAATCTTTAGGCGTTGATCACATGTTCGCTATGAATTTCACTGCGGAACTCTCGCACTTGTCGCCTGAAGAATTTTTCTGTTCTGTGATCAAAGACAAACTCAATGCTCAAGCAGTAGTAGTAGGAAAGAATTTTACTTTCGGGTACAAAGCTGCAGGTACGACAGACACTCTGAAAGCATTAGGGGAGAAGTACGGAGTCGAGATCTACGTACTGGATCTACTGACGGAAAATGGTGATGTAGTGTCCTCCACCGCTATTCGATCGGATTTGCTGGAGGGGAATATTCGCCGTGCGAACTGGGGCCTTGGCCGTGAATTCTCTGTCCACGGCGATGTGGTGCGTGGAGCCGGTCGTGGCGGCAAAGAACTCGGTTTTCCAACTGCCAACCTTTATTTTCCTGATAGTATCGCGTTGCCAGAAGACGGTGTCTATGCAGGTTGGCTCACTGTCACGTCTTCGGCGCCCATTGATGGCGACATGGTGCGTGGAGTGCGGTATCCGGCTGCAATTTCAGTCGGACACAATCCTACGTTCGGCGATAAGCGTCGCAGCGTAGAGTCATTTGTACTCGACCGCCATGCCGATCTTTATGGGCATTCCATAGTCGTAGAGTTCGTTGATCGGATTCGTCCGATGGTCAAATTTGATGGCATTGATGAGTTGCTTGTTGCCATTGAAAATGATGTAACTCAAACGCGTGCCATATTGCATATCTAAATCCATCCCCTCCGAACGCAGCTAAAGGACCGTCGAGATGAAAAAAATTATCCTTGATTTGGACACTGGTATCGATGATGCTCTGGCATTGGCCTATACGTTAGGTTCTCCTGAACTTGATCTCATCGGTGTGACCGCCACTTATGGAAACGTCTTGGTAGAAACAGGCGTACGAAACGATCTTGCTCTTCTTGAACTTTTCGGGCGTAGCGACGTTCCTGTTTTTGCTGGTGAACCGCATGCGCTGGCGAAAGATGGCTTTGAAGTTCTGGAAATCTCTGCATTCATCCATGGCAAAAATGGGATTGGTGAGGCCGAGGTTGCGGAACCAGTTGGTGTTGTACAGGAACTCAGCGCGGTCGATTTCTTGATTGAATCCGTTGAGCGTTACGGAGATGAACTCATCATTGTTCCCACTGGCGCAATGACCAACATAGCTGCAGCTATGAAAAAGAGTGAGACTTTTGCAAGGGATGCACAGATCGTATTTATGGGTGGTGCGCTTACGGTTCCTGGCAATGTCAGTCAGTGGGCAGAAGCAAATGTCAATCAAGACCCTGAGGCTGCGGATATCATGGTGCGCAATGCCGGAGATATTACGATGGTGGGCCTTGATGTGACTCTGCAAACGCTTCTCACGTATGCGGAAACCGCTACGTGGCGAGCGCTTGGTACACCTGCTGGCAATTTCTTGGCTGATGCGACGGACTATTACATCAAGGCATATGACACCACAGCCCCTCACCTTGGCGGCTGTGGTTTGCACGATCCATTAGCTGTGGGTGTCGCAATCGATCCATCGCTGGTGACCTTGGTACCTATTAACCTCAAAGTGGACACTGAGGGGCCCACACGTGGACGTACCATTGGTGACGAAGTCCGCCTTAACGATCCACATAAGAACTGCAAGGTTGCTGTTGGGGTAGACGTCGATCGATTCCTCAAGGAATTCATGGAACGAATTACTCGGGTTGCTCAAGGTAGCAATGTGCGATGATGAAATAGATATTTAGAAAAATGATACGGCAGCGGCACACTATGTGCTAAGCTGCTCGAGGTTCTTTTACTGCGGTTCACAGCAGTGAGGTTCCGTGTTCTTTTTATGATTATTTTGTAGCTAGAGCACTGATTTTTATGTGGACTGAAATATTAACTAGGAGTTTTACTCATGGCTTTGAGCACTGAGCAGAAGAAATCCATCTTGGCTGAGTACGGCCTTCACGAGACCGACACCGGTTCTCCAGAGGCTCAGGTTGCGTTGCTTTCCGCACGCATCAACCAGCTGACCGAGCACCTGAAGTTCCACAAGCACGATCACCACTCTCGTCGTGGTCTGCTGTTGTTGGTTGGTCGCCGCAAGGGTCTGCTGAAGTACTTGGCTGACAACAACGTTGATCGTTACCGTGACCTGATCGCACGTTTGGGTCTGCGTCGATAATCAGCTTTGCTGTTATCTGGTTGTATTAACAACCTTGCCGCCTGAGGTCTTAGCAAGTGTGCTGAGATTTTAGGCGGCTTTCTTAGTTTGTTCATGCTAGAGTTTGATCGTTGCCATAAGAAGAATGAATTTTCGGCAAGCAAGCGACACCGATGATCGCATGCACGAAAAATTAAGAGGAGAAGCCCACTTTGAGCACAAAGCCTTCCAACGTCGTCTTTAACATTGACGAGGAATTTGGAATCACCGAGGCAATCGCAACTATCGATAACGGTGATTTTGGAAAGCGCACCATCCGTTTTGAGACCGGCCAGTTGGCACGCCAAGCAGACGGATCAGTTACAACCTATCTTGACGACGACACGATGTTGTTGGCAACGACCACGGCATCTAATCAGCCACGTGAAGGATTCGATTTCTTCCCGCTGACAGTCGACGTTGAAGAGCGTATGTACGCAGCTGGTAGGATCCCAGGATCGTTCTTCCGTCGTGAAGGCCGCCCTTCCACCGAGGCAATCTTGGCTTGCCGTTTGATCGACCGCCCGCTGCGCCCCACCTTTGTTAAGGGGCTACGCAACGAGGTTCAGGTAGTTATCACTGTTCTTTCCGTAAACCCGCAAGACATGTACGATGTCGTGGCAATTAACGGTGCCTCTGCAGCAACTCAGTTGTCTGGTTTGCCGGTTTCTGGTCCTGTTGGCGGTGTCCGAATGGCACTGATCGCAGACGATGCTCACCCTAAGGGGCAGTGGATTGCTTTCCCTACTCATGAACAGCATGAACAAGCACTCTTTGAGCTCGTCGTAGCAGGACGTATTGTCTCGAAGAAGCAAGGTAAAAAGACCGTTGATGATGTTGCCATCATGATGGTTGAGGCTGGTGCTACTGAGCAGGTTGTAGATCGAGTTAAAGCTGGAGCCCCAGCTCCTACAGAATCTGTGGTTGCAGAAGGTCTTGAGGCTGCTAAACCATTCATTGAGGTTCTTTGCCGTGCGCAGGCTGGATTGGCCGAGCGTGCAGCCAAGGAAACCCAAGAATTCCCACTCTTCCCGCCATACACTGACGTTGTTTACGATGCAGTGGAGAAGAAGGTTTCTAAGAAACTGCGTTCGTTGCTCACGATCAAGTCCAAGCAAGATCGTGATGAGGCAACCAATGCTTACATGGAAGAAATCGAAGCAGATCTGATTGCTCAGCTCGGATCTGATGATGAGGCGGCTGCATCTAAGGCAATTCGTGCAGCATACAATGCTGTAATGAAGAAGATTGTCCGTCATATGATCTTGACGGAATACTTCCGCATCGACGGTCGCGGTGTCACCGATATTCGTGATTTAGGTGTGGAAGTTGACCTCATCCCACGCGCTCATGGGTCGTCCTTGTTCGAGCGTGGCGAGACTCAGATTCTGGGTGTGACCACTCTCGATATGCTCAAGATGGAGCAGCAGATCGATTCATTGACTCCG
Source organism: Corynebacterium diphtheriae (assembly GCF_001457455.1). NCBI lineage: Bacteria > Bacillati > Actinomycetota > Actinomycetes > Mycobacteriales > Corynebacteriaceae > Corynebacterium > Corynebacterium diphtheriae. Next base: position 1,481,526 of record NZ_LN831026.1, on the reverse strand, counting down.
GCAACTTCGAAGCGTTATATCCACCACTACAACTTCCCACCGTATTCCACTGGTGAAACTGGCCGTGTTGGCTCACCTAAGCGTCGCGAAATTGGCCACGGTGCTTTGGCTGAGCGTGCACTGGTTCCTGTGATCCCAAGTCGTGAAGAGTTCCCTTATGCAATCCGACAGGTGTCTGAGGCTTTGGGTTCGAACGGCTCTACCTCGATGGGCTCTGTATGTGCGTCCACCTTGTCTTTGTACAACGCAGGTGTACCGTTGAAGGCTCCCGTTGCTGGTATTGCGATGGGCTTGGTGTCTGATGAAGTAGACGGTGAGACTCGTTATGTCGCTTTGACTGACATCTTGGGTGCAGAAGACGCCTTTGGTGATATGGACTTCAAGGTTGCTGGTACTCGCCAGTTCATTACCGCTTTGCAGCTAGATACAAAGCTTGATGGCATTCCTTCTGAGGTGCTTGCTCAGGCACTATCCCAAGCGAATGATGCGCGTAACACCATTTTGGATACGATGGCAGAAGTAATCGAAACTCCAGATGAGATGAGCGACTACGCGCCACGTATTACTGCGATTACCGTTCCAGTGAACAAGATCGGTGAGGTTATCGGTCCAAAGGGCAAGACCATTAACTCTATTACCGAAGAAACTGGCGCTAGCATTTCTATTGAAGAAGACGGCACAGTTTATGTTTCGGCCGCCAGCGGTGCTGCTGCAGAGGCTGCAATCGAAAAGATTAACGCTATCGCTAACCCACAGCTGCCTAAGGTCGGAGAGCGTTTCCTCGGCACTGTCGTAAAGACCACTGCATTTGGGGCTTTCGTATCCTTGCTGCCAGGACGCGACGGACTGGTTCACATCTCCAAGCTTGGTGGTGGCAAGCGTATCGAAAAGGTTGAAGATGTAGTCAACGTGGGAGATAAACTCGAGGTTGAAATCCTAGATATTGACAACCGCGGCAAGATTTCCTTGGCTCCAGTGAAAAACGAGGACTAAATTCTCGGTGATCTAAACCATACTCAAGCCCCTTGCCTCAGCTTCTAGAGGGATTCCCTAGGAAAGCTGGGCAAGGGGCTTGAGTATTTCTGTGTCGTTGTAGACTGGAATGCATTCGTGTGTGATGCATGCGCTCATGCTGAGGCGACCGATAATTTTAAGGATAGGAAGAGGAGAATATGGCGATCAAAGTAGGCGTATTAGGAGCCCAAGGCCGAGTCGGACAAGCAATTGTCGCCGGTGTAACGGCGGCTGATGATTTGGAACTTGTTGCTGAGGTTGATCGCGGCGATAGTCTTGATGCGCTTGTGCAATCGGGAGCGGAAGTTATCGTCGATTTCACAACTCCTGACTCCGTCATGGACAATCTAGAGTTCTGTATTTCACACGGAATTCATTGCGTCGTAGGAACCACAGGTTTTACTCCTGAGCGTTTAGAAATCGTCAAAAAATGGGCGGAAGAAAAGGGCAACACTGGTGTTCTTATTGCGCCGAATTTTGCTATTTCAGCTGTTCTCACTATGGCTTTTGCTCGTCAAGCAGCTCGATTCTTCGATTCCGCAGAAGTAGTTGAATACCATCACCCTAATAAATTGGATGCGCCATCAGGCACCGCTATTCACACAGCTGAAGGTATTGCGCAGGCGCGTCGTGAAGCCGGAATGCCAACACAGCCTGATGCCACCGAACAATCTCTTGACGGTGCGCGCGGTTCAGATGTTAATGGTGTGAAAGTCCACGCGGTAAGGATGACCGGAATGGTAGCTCATGAAGAAGTAATTTTTGGTGGTCCTGGTCAATCGCTAACGATTCGCCAAGATTCCTACGATCGAACCTCTTTTGTGCCAGGCGTATTGGTCGGAGTGCGAAATGTTGCTCAGCATCTCGGTCTTACGGTCGGACTTGAGCACTACTTGGACATCTAATGGCACAACAGTCTTTGCTTGATGTTCAGCTGGTGGCATGTAGTACTTTTACTACGCCATCTGGGGTCGACTGGAAAGTGGATTCCGCAGCAACAGATTCTGAAGCACTAGTCGAATTTGCTGGTCGGGCTTGTTATGAAACTTTTGACAAGCCTAATCCTCGAACTGCAGCTAATGACGCCTATATCCGGCACATTATGGAGGTAGGGCATATGGCGTTGTTAGAACACCCGACAGCAACTGTGTACATTCGAGGGCTTTCACGCTCTGCTACTCACGAGCTTGTTCGGCATCGGCACTTCTCGTTTTCTCAACTTTCACAACGGTTTGTGCATAGTGATGAAACACATGTGGTCATACCACCATTGATCGATAATGATCCACAGCTCAGAGAACTCTTTCTTAGCACCGTTGATGAGGCGCGGTTTGCCTATTCCGAACTGATGACGGCATTAGACAATAAAATAGCCGATGAACCTAATGCGATCTTGCGACGCAAACAGGCTCGTCAAGCTGCACGGTCGATACTACCCAATGCGACAGAATCGCGCATCGTGGTGACAGGAAATTTCCGAGCATGGCGTCACTTCATCGGTATGCGTGCAACCGAACACGCCGATGTTGAAATCCGAAGCCTTGCTGTTCGATGCCTCGAGATCTTAAAAGAAAAAGCGCCGACGGTATTTTCCGATTTTGAAACTTCAGTGCTCTCAGATGGATCGATTATGGCGACGAGTCCATACGTAACTGATTATTAAATCGTGAGAAAATGTCGATATTTCGGTGAAATGTCGACATAATGATTACTTATCGCCTATAAACGGGTAACCTTGACCACCATGAGCACAGGTTTGACAGCGAACAACGGAATCGAAGAGTTTGGAACTATCGCAGTGGCGATGGTAACTCCTTTTGATGCTAATGGAGCTCTTGACATAAAAGCTGGTCAAAAGCTGGCAGCTCACCTTGTGAGCAATGGCATTGATTCCTTAGTACTCGCTGGCACGACGGGCGAGTCACCCACTACATCGTTGGAAGAAAAAATCGACCTGCTCAAGGCCGTCAAAGCGGAGGTAGGGGATAGCGCCAAGCTTATAGCCGGCGCTGGAACCAATAACACCGCAGCTTCGGTCGAGATGGCTCGGGCCTCAGCAGAGGCCGGAGCTGATGCTTTGCTGGTTGTTACCCCTTACTACTCTAAGCCGAGTCAAGAAGGTATCTATCAGCATTTCCGCACAGTTTCGGAGGCGACAGACCTGCCGATTTGTGCGTATGACATCCCTCCACGTTCTGTGGTACCCATCGCACCGGATACCTTGTGTCGATTGGCTGCGTTGCCAACGATTAAAGCTGTAAAGGATGCTAAAGGAGATATTACAGCTGCCACGACGCTTATTGCAGAGACTGGACTGGCATGGTACTCGGGCGATGATCCGCTTAATCTGCCATGGTTGTCGGTAGGTGCAACTGGTTTTATTTCGGTGATTGGTCACTTGGCACCACAGTTACTGCGAGAGATGTACACAAACTTTAATCAGGGCAATCTTGAGAAAGCTCGAGAGATTAATGCCCAACTAACACCATTAGTTGCTGCTCAAGCTCGTTTGGGTGGCGTTTCTTTGGCAAAAGCAGGTTTGCGTTTGCAAGGAATTGAGGTTGGAGATCCCCGTCTTCCTATTGTGGCTCCTAGTGAGTCCGAGATTGAGGATCTTCGCCGTGATATGAATAAAACTGGAGTATTGTAAATATGACTGAACCTCGTAGCCGTGCGCGCAAGGTTACCCGTAAAGCTGGACCTCCGGAAGCTGCGGAGACGCCAGTTTTCCAAGCACCTGATTCTACTGCGACGGCTGAGCCGGCAGATTCTGCCGTAAAGAACTCCGAAAAGGCTGAAAAAGATTCTTCTGCGGAGTCTTCACGAAACAACCGCGGACGCAACGCTCAGCGCGGTGGTCGTAATCGTCGCGGAAATGGTTCTTCTAATCGTTCTTCACAATCGAAGAACAACCAGTCCAACAATAGAGGACGACGCACCCCTGTGAAATCGATGCAGGGTGCAGATCTTACGCAGAGGCTGCCTGAGCCACCTAAGGCTCCGAAGAATGGTCTGCGCATTTATGCCTTGGGTGGTATTTCTGAGATTGGTCGTAACATGACCGTCTTCGAGTACAACAATCGTTTGTTGATCGTTGACTGTGGCGTTTTGTTCCCGTCATCGGGTGAGCCGGGAGTGGACCTAATTCTTCCGGACTTTGGACCGATCGAGAATAAGCTCGACAAAGTTGATGCTTTGGTGATTACTCACGGTCACGAAGACCACATCGGTGCAATTCCATGGTTGCTTAAGATGCGTCCGGATATGCCGATTTTGGCTTCCAAGTTCACTATGGCATTGATTGCTGCAAAGTGCCGTGAGCATCGTCAGCGTCCGAAGCTCATTGAAGTGAACGAGAAATCGGATATCAACCGCGGTCCGTTCAACATTCGCTTCTGGGCAGTCAACCACTCGATTCCTGATTGCCTCGGCGTTGCTATTAAGACTGGTGCCGGATTGGTTATTCATACTGGCGACGTGAAGCTTGATCAGACCCCACCAGATGGTCGCCCAACCGACTTGCCTACACTTTCTCGCTTCGGTGATGAGGGAGTGGATTTGCTTCTTTGTGAGTCAACCAATGCAACTGTTCCGGGATTCTCCGGTTCTGAAGCAGACGTCGCTCCAACTTTGAAGCGCCTGATCAGTGATGCAAAGCAACGTGTTATCTTGGCGTCATTCGCATCAAACGTCTATCGCGTTCAGGCAGCCGTTGATGCGGCTGTTGCTGCGGGTCGTAAGGTAGCGTTCAATGGACGCTCCATGATTCGAAACATGGAAATCGCCGAGAAGATGGGCTATTTGAAAGCACCTCGCGGCACCATTGTCAGCATGGATGATGCAGCCAAGATGGCGCCGCACAAGGTTGTACTGATCACAACTGGTACCCAAGGCGAACCTATGGCAGCTTTGTCGCGTATGGCACGTCGTGAGCATCGACAAATCACTGTTCGCGATGGTGATTTGATCATTCTGTCGTCTTCATTGGTTCCAGGTAACGAAGAAGCAGTTTTCGGTGTAATGAATATGCTGTCCCAGATTGGTGCGACTGTGGTAACTGGCCGTGATGCCAAGGTCCACACCTCGGGACACGGATTCGCCGGAGAGCTGTTGTTCCTATACAACGCTGCTCGTCCTAAGAACGTCATGCCGGTTCACGGCGAATGGCGACACCTGCGGGCTAACAAGGAACTGGCTATTTCCACCGGTGTAGAAGCAGACCGAGTTGTATTAGCTCAAAACGGTGTTGTAGTTGACCTTGTTGATGGTCGTGCTCGTGTTGTTGGTCAGATGCAGGTTGGACACCTATATGTTGATGGTGTGACCATGGGCGATATTGATGCTGAAGTTTTGGAAGAACGTACTTCCTTGGGTGAAGGCGGCTTGATCGCTATTACCGCAGTTATTGATTCGCGTACTGCTCGATTGCTTGAACGTCCGACAGTCCAAGCCAAGGGATTCTCTGAAGACGCAGTAGCGATGATGCCAGAGGTAACTGAGCTGGTTGAAAAGACGATGAACGATCTGGCTGCAGAAGGCGAAAATGATCCATATCGTATGGTTCAGCAGTTGCGCCGTCGTGTTTCACGATTCGTCGAGCAGAAGTGGCGTCGTAAGCCAATGATTATGCCAACGGTCATCCCGACTACATCAGCGACCATCGATATCGATGACGCTGATGTGCGTGCGAGCCGCGAAAGTCAGTAGTTCCTAGTTACTGATTAATCCCTCGGAGGTTGTCGCTTTGCTAAAGGCAACTTTTGGGGGATTTTTTATCTCTACAATGGATCAAATGAACCTAGCAACTAGCGAACGCGCCCAATTGGCTACTTTACTTTTAGAAAAAGGGCCAAATTTTCCAACACTGTGTGATGATTGGAATACTCAAGAATTGGCAGCGCACCTCCTTATACGAGAAAGTCGTCCTTGGATTGCCGCCGGAATGTTCCTTCCAGGTGGGAACCGTATTGTTGCCGATGCGATGGGAAAAATAACTCAGCAACCCTTTGAGCATGTAGTTGCGCAATGGATGAAGGGGCCGAAATGGGGATACCTAGGAAGATACCTTGATTCGGTCGCTAATCGGATCGAGCACTTTGTGCACCATGAGGACGTGCGCCGTGGCGAAACCACGGTAGGGCAGTGGCAAAATCTAGATCTATTGCCCTGTAACGCAAAGCCGCGTGTCTTATCCGAGCGGCATTCAGCAGAACTTTATGACGCTATGCGATGGGTTGCCCCACTCTTGCTGCGCCGTTCTGCCTGTCCGGTGGTCATTGAACCGATAGGATTCCCGCGTTTGGTCGTTGCTGACACAGGAGTTGTGTCGACGCGAGGGGATTGTGTGGTTCATGTCCGTGGGGATATCGGGGAAGTGGTTTTGTGGATTTTAGGCCGTAACCAAGTGGATCTGTTCGTTGATGGACCCACACACTTACTTAAAAAGTCAAGTCTATAGCATAGATTCAAAAATCTTTTGCAGTTTAGTGTTGTGAATGTGATGAATGTGACTTAACCGTCTAAGCTGGAGACCATGACTGCCAGAAGCAATTCCTCTTCCTCGGGGACCTCCTCGAATAAGCGACCGCGTACGAGCGGTAGTTCACCGAGCTCGAAATCGCGTAGAGGTTCTGGTAGTGGTCCCGCTGGGCACAGTCGAAAAACTACTTCGGCAGTGAGTTATCCAACTAGTTCGGCTCGACGTGCATCGGAAACGTCTGAAGAACGTACGGGCAGTGCCTTTCGTGCTGTCGGCTCCGGCCTCGGCACTTTAGTTTCTGCTACTGCACATGGCGTGGGGTCGGTAACGCGTGCGGTGGCTCGGACGCTGCATAGGGAACACGACGATGAAGAATTCGACGCCGTGGACGATGCGTTCTCTTCTGAAGAAACTGTTGCCACAAATAGGAAAAGAAAACCGTCAAGAATGACGAAGACTAAAAAAAATCTCTTTGATGACGACATCGAAGATCAGCACGATGATTTTGATGAAGAAGCCGGCTTAGGGCGTTTTACGTTAGCGCTTAGTGATGAATCCGTCGATAGTATTGGTTTAATCCTTATTGCATTGGCATTCATCGTGGGAGCCTCGGTGTGGTTTGATATCGCGGGCCCAATTGGTGCTGCGATTGCAGCAGGCGTTCACTTCGTCATTGGGGCGGGGGCATTAATTCTGCCTTTGGCGCTTGTCGCGATAGCCATTGCCTTGATGCTGGGCAAGTTGCCCGAGCCTGATCATCAGCCACGACTGGTATTAGGGACAAGCGTGATCGTCATTTCCATGCTTGGCCTCATTCACTTGTTTGCGGGCGACCCTGCGGACTGGCAGGGGCGTACGCATGCGGGAGGAATTGTAGGTGCCTATTCGGGTGGAATGATCGCTCGCGGATTTTCTGTTTATCTTGCTATTCCGCTTTTGGTGCTCGTGATTATTTATGGTGCGCTGCGCATTAATAACGTCACGGTGAAAGAGCTTTTTGAAGCTATTCAAAACACCGTACAAGGTCTTCGTGACGACTCAGAGGACGAAGACGATCCACTTTATGCCGATGCCGACGCAGAGATCGAGGCTCGAAGCCGTGGAGAAAAACTGCATCGTCCACAGCCACGGCGCGAAAAACCCCGCCCGGCTCCAGAGCGGAGACGAATGAGTGCGCCGCTTGTCGACGACGTCGACGAAGACGTGGATTCTCGCCCGCTTTTCGACGCCCCCGGCACAGCGCAGCCACAAAAGAGTTCTGTTGAAACTCAGCGTGCTGCGCGAGATGTATCTGAGACCGACGAATTCCCTGCAGTAGATGAGCCTACTGTTGTAGTTCCGCGAAAGCCGAGCGCTCCGCCGATGAGCCTTCCACAGACCCCAGTTACTGATGTGGAAGCTGCAGCAGATGTGGTTGCGGCTGGGCGAAAAGCCGTTCAAGATGCTGTTAAGGCCCGAGAAGCCCACAACGTGAGTGCAGCGCCGGCTCCTTCTACTCCGGCTCAACCATATGAGGCACCGGAATCGCATTATGCTGTGCCAAGTACACAGCTATTAATTCCTGGAAAAGAAGCAAAGACCCATTCAGAGGCGAATGATCGGATGATCGAAGCTATTTCTGATGTGTTTGCTGAGTTTAAAGTTGATGCCCATGTCACCGGTTTCTCTCGTGGTCCAACAGTGACACGATATGAAGTGGAGCTGGGACCTGGTGTTAAGGTTTCAAAGATCACGAATTTGCAGTCGAACTTGGCTTACGCAGTTGCAACTGACAACGTTCGACTTTTGACACCTATCCCTGGTAAGTCAGCGGTGGGAATCGAAGTCCCCAACACAGATCGCGAAATGGTCCGCTTGGGTGATGTTCTAAATTCGGAGAACGTGCATTCGGATCATGATCCGATGTTGATTGGACTTGGTAAAGATATTGAAGGCGACTTCGTAGCACATTCAGTGCAGAAGATGCCTCACTTATTGGTTGCAGGTTCTACTGGTTCGGGTAAATCTGCATTTGTTAACTCCTTGCTGGTGTCACTTCTTACTAGGGCCACACCGGAAGACGTTCGTCTCATCCTAGTGGATCCAAAGATGGTGGAATTGACACCCTATGAGGGAATTCCACATCTGATTACGCCAATTATCACTCAGCCAAAGAAAGCGGCCGCAGCGCTTCAGTGGTTGGTCGAAGAAATGGAGCAGCGCTACATGGACATGAAGTCCACGCGCGTGCGCCATATTAAAGACTTCAATCGAAAAGTTAAGTCAGGCGAAATCCAAGCACCTTTGGGATCTCAGCGGGAATACCATCCTTATCCTTATATCGTCTGCGTGGTCGACGAGCTTGCCGACTTGATGATGACCGCACCTAAGGAGATCGAGGATTCCATTGTTCGCATTACGCAAAAAGCACGTGCTGCAGGTATCCACTTGGTCCTAGCTACCCAGCGTCCTTCAGTTGACGTCGTTACGGGCTTGATTAAGACCAACGTTCCGTCGCGACTCGCCTTCGCGACGTCCTCTTTGACTGACTCTAGAGTGATCCTGGACCAGGCTGGTGCTGAAAAGCTGATCGGTATGGGTGATGGTTTGTTTATCCCGCAGGGCGGACGTCCACAGCGTATCCAGGGTGCGTTTGTAACTGATGAAGAAATCCAAGCAGTCGTGGATGCTGCAAAGGCTCAAGGCGAGCCAAACTACACCGAAGGTGTAACCGAAGATAAAGCCGCTGAAGCTAAAAAAGATATTGATGCCGATATTGGCAACGATCTAGAAGATCTATTGCAGGCAGTGGAATTGGTTGTTACTGCGCAATTAGGGTCAACTTCGATGTTGCAACGTAAATTGCGTATTGGCTTCGCCAAAGCCGGTCGCCTTATGGATTTGATGGAAACACGTGGCATTGTGGGACCATCCGAGGGGTCAAAAGCCCGCGAGGTCTTGGTCAAACCTGAAGAGTTAGAGACAACTCTGTGGATGATTAAAGGTGCTAAGCCAGAAGATGCTCCAAAGGAGGATGATTGGCAATCAGCAGACTCAGGAGTTTCTGATGCTTCGGATCCATCGCATGGCGAACGTGCTGCGTATAACCCTTCAAGTAATGCTTTTTAAGTCGGATTTTTAACTGTAGTGCTGCGATGACATGCACTGATGATTCCCTAGGTGCGGTGGGATGATGTGATCGGCTACACTGTCGGACTGTAGTTGGAGGGGAGTACCCCACCCACGGCATTGATCGTCAACACGGTTACCATGCGAGAATTCTCGTACGATCCCGGTCATGTCGGTTTACTTTGATTTTAGGTTATTTGCTCAAGCAGGCCGGATCAGAGTGAGCGGGGGAGACCTCCGGTTCATCTGCTCAACGATTGAGACCGGAGGTGTCTTTTATATGGAAGTAAATGCTGTGACATGGGTGATCACCATTGCGGTGATTGCAGGTTTTTTCGTATTTGATTTCTTTTCTCATGTACGTACCCCACACGAACCAACGCTTAAAGAATCAGCACTGTGGTCTGTATTTTATGTCGTGCTCGCTTGTGCGTTCGGCGTGTTTTTGTGGCTGACGTGGGGAGAACCTGGCAACCCTCATCAACACGGAATCGAGTTTTTCACCGGTTATGTAACCGAAAAGGCTCTGAGTGTTGATAACCTCTTTGTTTTTGCGCTCATCATGGGCGCATTTAAAATTCCGCGACAGTATCAGCAGAAAGTACTGTTGATTGGCATTGCTTTGGCCTTGGTCTTTAGGCTTGTGTTTATTCTGCTCGGAGCCGCTGTCATCCAAGCATGGTCGGATGTGTTTTATCTTTTCGGCATCTTCTTGCTTTACACCGCACTGAAGCTTATTTGGGACGAGGTAACCGATAAGCCGGAGACTGATCCAAGTGACATGCGAATTATCAAATGGTTGCGCAAAGTCGTGCATGTTACCCCGAATTATGAGAAGGATCATCTCTACATTCATCAAAAGGGTAAGTTTGCATTAACGCCGTTGTTTATCGCCCTCGTTGCGATTGGCATGATCGACTTGATGTTTGCATTCGACTCGATTCCCGCAATTTACGGTATTACTCAAGAGCCATACGTTGTGTTTACTACTAACGCTTTTGCGCTCTTGGGATTGCGCCAAATGTATTTCTTGCTGGATGGGCTATTAGATCGTCTTGTCTATCTGGCTTATGGCCTCGGACTTATTCTGGCTTTCATCGGTGCCAAGTTGTTGTTACATGCAATGCATGAAAATAAGCTTCCATTCGTCAATGGTGGAGAGCCCATTGCTGTTCCAGAAATTGCCACACACTGGTCGCTTGTTGTGATTGTAGGCATTTTGGCGATCACGATTGTTGCCTCAATCATTAAGTCGAAGCGTGATGATACTCAAGGTGTTGTTCGATAAGTACTACTCGCTTGACAGTTGAAGCCGTTGACCGCTGTCTGGAGCAGGCAGATCAACGGCTTCAACTATTTCGATTGAAATTTTAGGCACCAAAAACGTTTAACACTGGATTCCATGTATGAACCGTTCGCTTTGAGATAGCCCCTTCGGAGTAGAAGGGGTCTTTGTCCATGAGTGCCTGGGCGTCGTCGATAGTTGCAGATTCTGGCAAAGAGATGACGAGCAGTGCTCCACCATTGCCATCGATAAATGGTCCAGAACCAATAAGAACACCGTCGTTTTTTAATTCGGCACAAAATTCGCGGTGGCGTGGACGATGCTCCGCAATTTTGGGGCTACTGGGGTCGTATTCGTAGAGAAATGCATATGTGGTCATAGCGAACATGGTAGTAGGCAGAGAAGAAAAAGGGGGAGAGTACTCCGAAGACGATGTGTGGTAGTACATAAGATTTTGTTTTGAGGGTAGTGTGAGTGAGTGTGAAACAGGAGCGCGAAAATACGTCAGAGCACAGCACACCATCTAATTGGAACGTTCCTAATGTGCTAACGAGTTTGAGAATCATTGTGATTCCGTTGTTTGCATGGTTTGTTCTTCAAAGTGATGGTCACATCACGCGATGGTTATGGTGGGCTTTTGGAACCTTTGTGGCGTTGATGATCACTGACAAACTTGATGGAGATATAGCACGCGCCAAAAATCTAGTCACAAATTTTGGGAAAATTGCGGATCCGATTGCCGATAAAGCCCTGATGATTACCGCTTTAGTAACTCTCAATATCATCGGTTTAGTACCGTGGTGGATAACGATTGTCATCGTCGTACGTGAGCTCGGTATTACTTTGTGGCGTTTCTTTGAGCTCAAGAAAGGCAACGTGGTGCCGGCAAGTAAGGGGGGTAAAATTAAGACCACTTTGCAGGCTTTTGCCGTGGCACTCTATCTCTTGCCGTTGCCTGATGCGGTGCAGCCGATTCAGTTCTTTGTAATGCTGTGTGCGGTTGTGGTGACTGTCGTAACGGGAGTTCAATATCTAATCGATGCTAAGAAGCTAAAAAATGCTTGACGACGCCACCCAAGCTGCTGTCACCCGTATGGTCGATAAATTAAAACAGCAGAATTGCACGATCTCTACGTGCGAATCGCTTACTGCTGGGCTTATGGCGGCAACTATCGCCAATTTACCGGGAAGCAGTCAAGTACTGCGAGGTGGATTGATTACCTATGCTACAGATTCGAAAGTCTCAGTAGCAGGTGTACCCGTCGCTACTGTAGAGGAACATGGTCCGGTCTCTTGGCAATGCGCTGAAGCTATGGCGATCGGAGCTAAGCGACAATTTCAATCGCAATGGGCTGTTTCTTTAACAGGTGTAGCTGGACCAGCTACACAATGCGGACAACCTGTAGGAACCGGGTGGATTGGAGTTGCGCTGCCTAACGGAACAGTGAAATCAAAATTGGTTGCTGATATTTTATGTGGTCCTAGACAAGTCGTTGCTGGTGACCGTCAAACGATTCGATTGGCAGCTGTGCGGGCCGCTGCGATGTGGATAACAGATCTGTTAACGACTCGAGTACACGAAGGAAAATTGAGCTTATAAGACTCAATGATTCCGTGGCATGATGTGTACATTGATTAATGTTGGGAACAAACTAGACACGATCGGCGTTTGACTATTTGATGATGAAATACACTGCGGTACTTGACAAGCCTGTGACAGGGAACGAAACAACCGGATCTTTACCGGAACCCTTGCTTCGTGAGGCTCTAGGTGCTGCTCTGCGTGCTTTTAGAGCAGACAAAGGGATTACACTTCGTGAACTGGCAGAAACTTCACGTGTGTCTCCTGGCTATCTGTCGGAGTTAGAACGTGGGCGTAAAGAGGTTTCTTCGGAACTCCTTGCCTCTGTATGTCATGCGCTTGGCACCTCAGTTTCTGATGTCCTCATTGAAGCTGCTGGCACCATGGCAATGCGCTCAGCTGAAGCCGATCTAGTTAGAGTGTCTTAGTGGCTGTTACCCACTGCGCTACTATAGCTTTGCGTGGTTTTCACAAGATTTATAAAAAGTTTCATCACTAATTGATGTGCTGCAGTCTTCAATATGTGCAGCGAATACATAATGAAAGGGCGATACGTCGATGGCGAATCCATTTTCTAAAGCATGGAAATACCTCATGGCTTTGTTTGATTCGAAAATTGAAGAGAACGCTGATCCAAAGGTACAGATTCAACAGGCTATCGAAGACGCCCAGAGGCAACATCAAGAGTTGTCTCAGCAAGCTGCAGCTGTGATCGGTAACCAGCGTCAGTTGGAGATGCAGCTCAACCGCCGTCTCGCGGAAATTGAAAAACTCCAAGGAAATACCCGTCAGGCAATCCAGTTGGCTGACAAAGCTCGTGCAGAGGGAAACATTCAGAAGGCAACTGAGTATGAAAATGCTGCAGAAGCGTTTGCGGCTCAGCTCGTTACTGCTGAACAAGGCGTAGAAGATACCAAACAGCTTCATGATCAAGCGCTCCAGCAGGCTGACGCAGCGAAAAAGGCTGTAGAGCGTAATGCTATGGTTTTGCAGCAAAAGGTGGTCGAGCGTACTAAACTTCTGAGCCAGCTCGAGCAGGCAAAGATGCAGGAAAAGGTCGCAGAGTCTATTCAGTCTATGAATTCGATTTCCAACCGTGACACCCCTAATCTTGATCAGGTTCGTGAGAAGATCGAACGTCGATACGCAAATGCCTTGGGCACTGCTGAACTAGCTCAAAACTCTGTTCAGGGACGAATGGCAGAAGTGGAACAAGCGGGAATTCAACTCGCGGGTCATTCTCGCCTAGAACAAATTCGTGCTGAGATGTCTGGTGGTCAACTAGGTGCCGGGAATTCCGCCACGCAACAGTCGATTGAATCTGCACAACAGGCTACGCCAAGTGCTGCTGATGATGCGGTAGCGCGGAAAATGCGTGAGCTTCGCGGAGAAGCTTAGAGCTTTATAGATAGATAGTGCGGATCCACACTCTTGTGGGTCCGCACTATCTTTTTTAGTCCCCAGCTCCGCGTGCCATTAGAGCATCCGCAATCGATCGAGCTCGATTAATGGAACGAATCATCACAGGGGTACCGAGAGCCGTCAGTGAGAACGCAACACCACGTGCCTTTCGGGCATCAAGGACCTCATTAACGGTGTTGAGCATTAGAGGCAGAAGCCGGAGCGTGAGCGAAAAGGCCAAGACTACTGATTCTACTGGGAAGCCATATTTTTTCAGGGGCTGGAGTGCAGTTTCAAGCGCATCCATCATGGATGCAAGTGTCGACGTGAGCGTGACGAGCACCGCAGCTATTAAACCTGCGTAGATAGTAAGCACTAAACTTGATGAATAGAACGCTCCACGTTGCCACCATTGAAATGCGCCCAGAGTTAGTAAAACTGGCAAGGGAAGCCACAATTGTGACCATGCCACGGGCAAAGGGATTTTCGCCACGAAGTAAAGCGAGACTGCCACAACACAGGAACTTAGTGCTCGAAGGGGAGTGGTTCCCCATATAGTCGAGACAACGATAAAGACAATCAGAATGCCGAGTTTAACCAGTGGCGGCGTTTTGTGGACAACTGATTCTCCAGGAACATATGTGCCTAAAGGTATGGATTGGATCATAGGGGATTCGCCTTCATTAAGGCCTTGTAGTGATGAATAACCTTAGACGGAGTTCCATCAGCCACGATGGCACCATCATTGATGCAAATCACGCGATCAAAGTCGGCAAGGAAATCTAAATCATGTGTCACAACAATCAGTTGTTGCTGTAATTGTGCAAATTCTTTCCTGATGCGTTCACGATTGCGCATATCCAAAAGCGTTGTCGGTTCGTCCGCAATAATGACATTTGGTTGAATTACTAATACTGCAGCTAGGGCTAGTAATTGTTTTTGACCACCAGAAAGAAGATGCGGCGATTGTTCAGCATGATCTTCGAGATTAAAACGTACCAGCATGTCATTGACTCGCTGTTCACGTTCGGTTTTACTGAGTTTAAGTCGACGTAACGAAAAAGCAATGTCATCTTTGACAGTAGGCATGACGATTTGGTTTTCGGCGTCAGAAAACACGAATCCAACAACTCGTCGGATGTTTTTCCCATCTTTGGCGACACACATGTCGTCGACGGTTACAGTGCCGCTCGACGGTTGGCCTAACCCGTTGATTAAACGTACGAGTGAAGATTTTCCGCTTCCATTGGCACCAATGATGCCAATTCGTTGCTCACTAAGGGTAAGCGAAATATTGTTAAGAATGCACTTGTCATCAAAGCGGACCGTGACATCCTGAAAAGAAATTGTAGGCATAGTATTTTCTATGAATGCAGTAATGAATAAAGCAGCGGTATAAGGTACCGCTGCTTTTACATATTATTTCATTTTGAATGAAGTTCTTAGATCGGGGAATGCTGCGTGGACTCCGATTGCAATGAAAACTGCTACCACCATCTTAATAACGTCGGGGCCAATAAAAGGAACGTTGACGAGCAGTGCCTTATTGAAGTCCATGCCGGCGCGAAGCATGAGTCCTAGCGTGCCCAATGCGTATTGGGTGACAAGTGCCAATAACGCAGCTACAAGGAAAGAGACAAAAGCAAGCGGTTTTGGTTGCTTTGGTGCGTTATAGGCAACTACGCCGGCAACCAGTACTGATACCAAGTAGCCCACCAAATATCCAACGGTTGGTCCAGGAAGCGCAGCGAGGACAGAACGACCACCTGCTAGAACCGGCAGACCGATGAGGCCTAGGGTGAGAAACAGTGCAGTGGCAAGAAATCCTCGTCGTGCTCCAAGAATGAGACCCGCAAGCACGATGACGGCATTTTGCATTACGATGGGCACGCCTGCGGCGCCTGCTGGAATTGACACAAACGCGAACACGATGATGAGTGCAGCAAACACTGCAATATAAGCGAGATCGAGAAGTTTTCTTTGAGATGAATAAGATGTAGACACAAGCAGATACTGTACTGCGTTGTGGAGTTTGCGTCATATATCCAACGTTGCAATAGCCATACCGACGAGAATATCGAGGAAGACCAATGCGATTGACTGCCTTCTATCAGAAGCTTGAAGAGGAGTTTGGGCAGATGAAGGGCGCATGGATCGTCCACTCACATGTACTGAGCAGAACCGGAAAAACCGTCGAAGATAGTATCGAACACGAGATTGACCTAAGGCAGGTCTGGTTTGATTTGTGCGATGATTTTAAGATTCCTGAACAGCGTCGTTAGTTCTTGTTATTGATATGACGATTTTTGTTCGAGGTGCCTAAAGATTTTTTGTCGAACATGTATTCGTGTATTCTGGTTTGTTGTAACTGGTGACGTTGGATTAAAGACTTATAGTCAATACCGTTCGTTGGGGCGGATCGCCGTACAAACGTAGAATTTACCCCTTCTTTCACCCCGTGGATCTTTTTGGGTGAGTGAATACGTCTAAATAAACAGAGAACAAGTTTTAAAGAAACAAGAAAAGGAGCACCCATCATGGCGCCAAGAAAAAATAGTAAGACGCAGCAACCAACTGGAGATAATCGCAAGAAAGCGCTCGATGCGGCTCTTGCGATGATCGAAAAAGATTTTGGTAAAGGTGCGGTTATGCGTCTTGGTGACGAGAATCGTCCGCCGATTAGTGCTATCTCCAGCGGTAACACTGCTATCGACGTAGCTTTAGGAATTGGCGGCTTTCCTCGTGGACGTATCGTTGAGGTATATGGTCCGGAGTCATCGGGTAAGACCACCGTCGCATTGCATGCTATCGCGCAGGCTCAAAAAGCCGGAGGTATTGCGGCTTTTATTGATGCTGAGCATGCTCTAGATCCTGATTACGCACGCAAACTGGGTGTAGATACTGATGCATTGCTTGTTTCTCAACCTGATACCGGCGAACAGGCTTTGGAGATCGCAGATATGCTTGTGCGTTCTGGTGCTATTGACATCATTGTCATCGACTCGGTTGCAGCATTGACTCCAAAGGCGGAAATTGAAGGCGAAATGGGAGATAGCCATGTTGGCCTTCAAGCTAGGTTGATGAGTCAGGCGCTCCGTAAGATGACTGGTGCGCTTTATAACTCAGGCACTACGGCAATCTTTATTAACCAGCTTCGTGAGAAGATCGGTGTTATGTTCGGTTCGCCCGAAACAACGACCGGTGGTAAAGCCTTGAAATTCTATGCCTCAGTTCGGTGTGATGTCCGACGGATTCAGACACTTAAAGATGGTCAAGATGCCATTGGTAACCGGACTCGCTTGAAAGTGGTCAAAAATAAGGTTTCGCCACCGTTTAAGATCGCAGAATTCGACATCATGTACGGTGAGGGAATTTCACGAGAATCTTCGATTATTGACCTGGGTGTTGATAACGGAATTATCAAAAAATCTGGTTCTTGGTTCACATATGAAGGCGACCAGCTCGGACAAGGAAAAGAAAAAGTACGTCTCTATCTTAAAGAAACGCCAGAACTGGCCGATGAGATTGAAGACAAGATCTTCAGAGCGCTTCATATTGGAAAATACGCTGCATTGAAGGATGCTGACGATGCGCTGACTGATGATCCAGTAGACATGGTTCCTAACGTAGATTTCGATGACTCAGATGACGATTAATCAATCTGATTCTGCTCATAGTGGCAATGCTTCAGCTGTGCAGTCTGAAAAGATTGCGCAGCTGAAAGCCGCTCTTCAAAATTTTTCTGCATCAAACAGTGACTTGTTCGATTATGCACTTGAAGAAGAAAAAGCAAAGGTGCGCAAGCGCGCGCTTCTGCTTCTCGACCAACGGGCACGATCAGTTTACGAACTCACCAATCGACTCATCTCAGCCGATTTTGACCCAAACATCGTCGAATATGTCGTTGAAGATCTGGTTCGAGCAAACTTGCTTAATGATGAGAATTTTTCTAGGGAATGGGTACGGCAGCGTCGCCAACGTCGCGGGAAATCTCGGCAAGCCCTAACGCGGGAACTTCGAGATAAAGGAATAAAATCCGAGATCATTGCAGACGTGGTAGGAGATATCCAGCCCGAAGATGAGCAAGATATTGCACGAGAACTCGCCTATAAAAAGGTTCGATCATTAAAGAAAGAACCTTGTGACTATCCGGAGTACCAAAAAGTATTGCGCCGTACAGTGGGGGTTTTGGCACGGCGGGGATTTTCACAGTCGATGGCATTAGAGATAGCGCGAGAAGCAATCGATGCAAGAATTGATGAAATAAGGCATTAGTTCCTCTTGTAACGTCACAAAATTCAAGATCCACAATTGTGCTCGTGTCACATTGAGCTTGTACAATGTCTGCTCGTGTCATCTGCAACCGAACAAAACACTAATTCAGGCATTAACGATTCTGGTTCTTCCTCTGAGCGTACTGCGAAAGAAGAAATGTTTAACGATATAGAGTCTCACCGCGTACCTAATGTAGGTCAGGGAAGATCCTTTGAAGTAAGAACGTTCGGTTGCCAAATGAACGTTCATGATTCGGAGCGTCTATCTGGTTTGTTAGAAGAAGCCGGATATCACGCGGTGGCTGATGGTGAAGAGCCAGATCTTGTCGTATTTAACACCTGTGCGGTGCGAGAAAACGCAGATAAGCGACTGTATGGCACCCTAGGGCAGTTGCGGTCGGTGAAGGAAAAGAACCCTCGCATGCAAATTGCCGTTGGCGGATGTTTGGCTCAAAAAGACAAAGACACGGTGGTTGCTAAAGCTCCTTGGGTCGATGCGGTTTTTGGTACTCACAATATGGGAGCATTGCCATCGCTTTTGAGCCGATCCGAGCACAACAAACGCGCCGAGGTGGAAATTGTTGACTCGCTCGAACAATTTCCATCAGTACTACCTGCAAAACGTGAGTCAGCATATGCAGGTTGGGTATCGGTTTCGGTCGGATGTAACAACACCTGTACTTTCTGTATCGTGCCATCGCTTCGTGGCAAAGAAGTCGACCGTCGACCAGGTGACATTTTGGCGGAAGTACAAGCTCTCGTTGATCAAGGAGTCAGTGAAGTTACCCTTCTTGGCCAAAACGTCAATGCTTATGGTGTGAACTTCTCTGATCCTGATATCCAGCGCGATCGCTTTGCATTCTCTAAACTCTTGCGCGCGTGCGGAAAGATTGAAGGTCTTGAACGTCTACGTTTCACCAGTCCTCATCCCGCAGAATTCACGCATGATGTGATTGACGCTATGGCGGAAACCCCCAATGTGTGCCCACAGCTCCACATGCCGCTCCAATCTGGTTCCGACAAAGTCTTGAAGGAAATGCGTCGGTCTTATCGTTCAAAGAAATTTTTAGGGATTCTCGAGGAAGTGCGAGCAAAGATTCCGCATGCTTCTATTACCACTGACATCATCGTAGGTTTTCCCGGAGAAACCGAAGAGGATTTCCAAGAGACGCTGAATGTAGTTGAAAAAGCACGTTTTACTAGCGCTTATACTTTCCAATACAGCCCTCGCCCTGGTACTCCAGCAGCAGACTATGCTGATCAGGTTCCTAAAGAGGTAGTCCAAGGCCGATATGAACGACTCCTTGCGCTGCAAGAACGCATTAGTACTGAAGAAAATGCAAAGCTAATCGGTACTGAGGTTGAACTGCTTGTCCAAGCATCCGGTGGACGAAAAAATGATAAAACTCACCGTATGACTGGGCGTTCTCGTGATGGCCGTCTAGTGCATTTCGATCCACAAGGACATGTTGATGGAGATATTCGACCAGGAGATGTGATCACCACAGTAGTAACTGAGGCAAAGCCATTCTTCCTGATTGCAGACTCGGGTGTTTTACAGCATCGCCGTACAAAAGCAGGCGATATGAGTGCAGCCGGTAAAGTTCCCACGACTGCTCCGGTAGGCGTTGGGTTGGGTCTACCGTCCATTGGCTCTCCGGCACAAAAGCGTTCAGAAACGTCGAAAAGCAGTGGATGTGGCTGTTAGCTGTAATGTGGCAGTAACCTAGAGCGTTATTAATTCTAAGGAGAAGAACATGAGCGAATCGTCTGGATCTGCTACCGAACAGGAATTAAGAATCAAAGAGATTCAAGCTGCACGATTCGTTCATGTAGGGCGAATTCAATGGTTGTTGATTGGTGCGTGGACGCTCTTCGCTGTGGGCTTAGTGCTTCCGCATTCTGGAAACGCGCAAGGATGGCAGGTACTCACTTTTTCTAGCGCCGCAGCCGATTCTGGAGTAAAGCTTGCGGAATATATTTTCGTTCTTATCGGCTTTATCGCAGCAATTGTGTGTAACCTATTTCTAATTCTCACTCGTCGAACGGTTGCCGCAAATATTGGATTTTTGCTCAGCGGCATTGCATTGCTCATGTCCTTGTTTGCCATGTGGATGCGCCTGCAAAGTAAAGAAAACGAAGGTTTCTCCGGAATCGGAATTGGCTTCGGAATCGAAATCCTTGCAGTCGTCGTATTGGTGTACGCTTTGTCTGCACTAGTTTTTAGTAAGAGTGAAGAACAGCGTCAGATAGAACACCTACGCGCTACTACGGAAGTAACTGATGAGGTCGCGTGCGTGCAACGTGATCTCCAAAATCAGCGAAGGGGAGAAAATAACCCTTTGCTGGTAGATAACCGCCGACGACAAGCTGCTGAGAAGCGTCGTTCGAAATAAAAGCGTTTTTAAAGAGTCAATTGCCAAATTTGGGTTGCCGAGACTCGTTGAAAACCAAGACGAGAGTTAATTGATCCCATACGGGTGTTGTGCGAACTATAGTCGCTAAACACCCGTTTCACTTTTGGCCAGTTGTTGTGAATATTTTTCAGAGCAGCAGCTTTAACCCTTGTGCCATAACCCTGATTACGGTGATCGCAATCGACGATGGTTATACCTTGTTCGGCGAGATCAGCGCTGCTATGGCAACGTTGCAACGCTTCGGATAGTGCAAGTACACAGCCAGAATCGTCACGTAGAACAGTAGTTAAGGTTCGATTACCTCGTTTTTTATGTGCTGTGGCAGATTGTTGAAGGCGCTGCAAAGTCCATGGCTGCGGCTGTCGTAATAGATCACCAGTGGGGATGTCAGTATTTGATTGGTTGAGAAGTTCCAAAATCCCAGGGATGATCTCATCTGGGAATTCTGAATTCTCGAAGCATTCAGTATGGATGTTTTCCACGCGCTCTAATGCCAAGGGCATTACTACGTAACCGTGAATTTCTTCATGTGCTAGGCGGTAGCCGTGTTGCATTAATTGATTCACACAAAAGTTATGAGCGCTCGTCGCAACTTTTCCGTAGGGAAGTTGCACGTGAATAATAGGTCGCCGCATTTCGAGGGCTGTCTCTGAAAGAAGATCGAAACAACGAGTAAGTGCTTGTTGTGCTTCTTCATCTAGATCCTCATCTTCGAGAGGCTGTAATTCTGCATCAAGAACGATGTTTGCGGCCAGAACTTTAGTATCAGCTGCTAAGTAGACTTCAGTTTCCACATAGGCTAGGGGAAAGCCTGCAACGTCAGAAGGAGAATCGTCAGTTGTAGAGGGAAGATTCAATATTGAATTTTTGTGTTTGTTCTGAACTGCATTGTTCTCAACAGAAAATACTCCGAAGATCCGAGAGTATTGTGCGTAACTGCCTTGTAACGCTGCAAGTACCGTGGTTGCTGAGCACGAGGTTGCGATATCGCCTGTAATGTCCTGTGCTGCCAAATTTGAGGAAAATACGAATGACCGAAGCTCATCACTCGGTTCTAGAAGAGCGACATTACAAGATGGCTTCGGTCGGTGAAATTCGTATACGTCAAGCATGCATTGAGTGTATCAATGCATGCTTGACGTCAGAATTAGGACAGGGAACTGTATCGCGTATCGCGCACCTGGCTAGTGAAATTACTTCTTAGCGATTTTCGACAGCATTAATCGCGGCATCGGCCCATTCTTGCCACTGTTGTGCTTGAGCACGAAGCTGTTCAGCTTTCTTGGTGTTACCTTTCACCTCGGCCTCTGCAGCTTGAGCTGTAAATTCTTCAACCTTAGAAATGAATTGAGCTGCGCGCGCTTGAGCAGCAGGATCGGTGCGTCGCCACTGTGCATCGGCTGCTTCAGTAACTCGTTTTTCCAAGTTAGCAATTTTTTCTTCGTATTCACGGACGCTATTGCGCGGGACATATCCGATAGCTTCCCACTTTTCTTGCAGTTCGCGAAGCTTCTCGCGGGCTGACTCGAGTCCTTGTGCAGGGTCAATCAACGGGGTGTACTCGTCGATAAGCGCGTCCTTTGCCTCGGCGTTGGCAGCAAACTCACGGTCGCGTTGATCGTTTACAGCATTACGGGCGTTGAAGAAGTAGTCTTGGGCTCCCTTAAACGCTGCCCAAAGTTTGTCGTCAACATCTCGTGGGGCACGTCCTGCTGCCTTCCATTCGTTCATGAGCTCCTTGAACGCATGAGCGGTATCGTTCCAATCTGTTGATTCTTTGAGGATGTTTGCTTTTTCGACGAGGTCCTCTTTAATCCGGCGGGCTGCAGCACGGCCGCGATCAAGCTCAGCAAAGTGCGAGCCGCGACGGCGATTAAACGAGTCTCGTGCACGAGAGTAGAGTTTCCAAAGTTCATCGTCTGTTTTGCGGTCGATTCCCTTGATAGTTTTCCACTCATCAAGAATCTCGCGAATGCGATCGCCTGCGACTTTCCAGTCGGTAGATTTTTCGGCGATTTCCTCAGCTTCAGCAACAAGCTTTTGCTTCTGCTCGATTGCTTTTTCTCGTAGTTGCTGTTTCAGCTCGCGAGCTTTTTCTCCAGCAGAGTCTGCTCCATCGATGATGGAGTTTAGGCGTTTTTCCAAAGAATCGAGATCGCCGATAACCGCAGCGTCGTCAAGCCCATCACGAATTTCGCCAGCTTTTTCTTTGATATGCGAAGCATCGTTCGGATGAGACTTAAGGCGAGATTCCAAGAGCGCAACTTCGGTAGCAAGATCTTCGAATCGATGAATGTAGTGTTGAAGTCCTTCTTCAGGAGTGCCAGCCTGCCATGAACCAATCTTTTTTGTTTCGCCACCGCGAATCAAATAAACCGTGCCATCATCATCAACACGACCAAAAGCACGGGCTTGGTTCATCGCGGATACATTGGGGGCTACGACTTTACGTGCAGCGTGAGCTCCAGGACGTGGGCCTGGAACAGCTCCTGGGCGAGGACCTGGCTTGGGGGTGTGCGGGGTGCTCATGACAGGTGGTTCCTTACTTGCTCTAGAGTGCCGCGCGGCGCGGCGCCATGTTCGATCAACAATTCAATTACTTTGACATGCTATCTGGCAAAGCTGTGGGCGACCTGAAAAGGCAGCTGAATTCCACTCCACTAAACTTACCGTGTTGCAGATTAAAGTGTTTGAGTATTACGGACATTATCGAGTAAGGAATAGCTGTGGGATCGGAAACCGATGTGATTCACAACATGTTCAGCACTGACCCTACGTGGATACTTTTGGTTCCTAGCGGCCCAGTCGTAATCACCGAACTTTCACCATTTGAGCCTATTAGCCAGCTCATTAGGACTGCTGTTGACGACATACTGCATGAATTGAATCCGAAGACTATTCGAATCATTTTTTCTTTACGTGATGCGGAATACACAGCGCATACCGGTTCGTTTCGGGCTTGGGGTGGAAGAAAAACTGCCGTATCAGCCGGAAATTATCTACCAGAGCTGGTCGTACGGTTTTTGATAGGCAGATACCTTGAGCACAATTCCAACGTGGAAGTGCTCACAGGATCTGGTCTAAGAGATGCTAAGCCGAATGAGCTTATTGTCTATGCTGTAGATGGCCCCGCCGCTCTAACCCAGCGAGCACCGCTGGGTTTTAATCCGAAGGCTGCGGAATTCCACGATGCAATCGTGAATTGTTTGTCGCAAGCTAGTAATAACTACACCGTAGAACCAACGTGGCTGCAATCGGCGACAAAGACAACTTCCAAAGATGATCTATTACGCGCAGGGGTGGTTAACCCTTCGCAATGGCTAGAGCTATTCCAGTACTCTTATTCATCGGTTCAATTACTGTTGTCAGATTCGACTTTAGGTGTGGGCAGATACGTGGCGTTATTGCAACCATGCTCTTGAATCGAATAATGCACTGCGTCAATTTCTGGGGAAACAAAATCAAAGAAAGGCAATCCGATCGTATGGATAATCCCACGACACCTATTGCGGTTGTTGGGCCGACTGCGTCAGGTAAGTCTGCGCTCGGAGTATCGTTAGCGCATCATCTTAATGGCGAGGTAGTCAACGTCGATTCGATGCAGCTTTATAAAGGCATGGATATCGGCACCGCCAAGCTCACACTTGAGGAACGCGAAGGCATTGTGCATCATTTGCTTGATGTGTGGGATATCTCTGAAACAGCGTCGGTTGCACGTTATCAAAGCCAAGCGATTGCTGTGGTAGAAGATATTCAACGCCGTGGCAAAACCCCCATTTTGGTTGGTGGATCGATGCTTTATGTGCAATCGCTTGTCGACGATTGGCAATTCCCGCCCACTGATCCATCCGTGCGTGCGAAATGGGAATCAAAACTTAATGAAGTTGGCGTTGAAGCGCTTCACGCACTATTGGCGCAAAAAGATCCTCAAGCAGCTAGCATCATTGAACTTAAGGATCCTCGTCGAACTGTACGGGCGTTAGAAGTTATTGAGTTGACTGGAAAGCCCTTCAACGCCAGTCAGCCCCCTAAGAATGCTCCACCACGCTGGAATACCCAGATTATTGGGTTAGGAACTAATACAGAGTGGCTTAACCCTCGAATCGATCTTCGCACAGAGCTGATGTTTGAAAAAGGCTTTGTCCACGAGGTAGAAAACCTCGTAGGAAAAGGGCTGATAGCTGATTCGACAGCTGGTCATGCCATTGGGTATGCGCAAGTACTTCAACATTTTGCTGGTGAGCTGAGTGTTGATGAGATGATTGAGCACACTAAGATCGGAACTCGTCGCTACGTGCGTAGGCAACGAAGCTGGTTCAAACGCGATCCAAGAATTCATTGGATCGATGCGAGCGGAGATACTTTCTCTATGGCGTTATCATTGCTGTCATGACCTACATGAATACTCACGATGCACAGTTGCCCGTCTATAAAGGGCACGGCACGGAAAATGATTTCGTTATCATCCCGGATTTAGATGCGAAAATTGAGCTCACACCAGATTTCATTGCCGCACTATGTGATCGCCGAAGCGGAATTGGTGGCGATGGACTTCTCCGCGTAGCAACAGCTCAAGCGCTTCTGAAAGCAGGAGTTCTCGCTGCTCTTCCAGACGGAGTAGCTGCGACTGACGTGTTCATGGACTATTACAATGCAGATGGATCAACTGCTCAAATGTGTGGCAATGGAACGCGGGTTTTTGCCCATTGGGTACGAGCTCATGGAATTAAAGACGAAGACGAGTTTGTTGTAGGTACCCGCGCCGGGGCACGTTTTGTCAAAGTACGTAGCTTTGATGATTCACAGGCTGAAGTTACGGTTGATATGGGCTCAGCGGAAGTCACAGGTGTATCTACATGCACAATCGGGTCACAACAATTCGCTGGTTTAGGCGTTGATATGGGTAACCCACATTTGGCATGTGTTGTTCCTGGGTATGGTCAAGAAGACATTGAAAATCTTGATTTAGTCAAACCGTTATTTGACCCGAAGTTTTTCCCAGAAGGTGTAAATGTTGAAATCGCTACGCCCTTAGTTCAAGGTGTTACACATATGCGTGTCTTTGAACGAGGTGTTGGAGAAACGCGAAGTTGCGGAACTGGCACTGTGGCTACGGCTCGGGCGGCATTAGCTGATGCTGGACATGCCGATGGGGAAGTGGTTGTAGTCGTTCCAGGCGGAAAAGTCAGGGTGACTATTCAGGGGGATGAATCAACTTTGACTGGTCCGTCACGAATCGTGGCCTCGGGGTATATCAATCTGGCCGGACTGAAGAAAAACTAATCTAAAAGCTAGTTTTCGGTGTACCGACGTGCGGCTCGGCGTGCGTCGATCCATGCTTGTTGGAGTTGAGATGCTCTCTGGTCGGTGATGTCGAGATGCTTTTCTAACTGAGATGTATTCAGAGACGTGTTGAGATGAAGACGTACGCGTTGAAGAAAACG
Source organism: Corynebacterium diphtheriae (assembly GCF_001457455.1). Classification (NCBI taxonomy): domain Bacteria; kingdom Bacillati; phylum Actinomycetota; class Actinomycetes; order Mycobacteriales; family Corynebacteriaceae; genus Corynebacterium; species Corynebacterium diphtheriae. Next base: position 1,455,522 of record NZ_LN831026.1, on the reverse strand, counting down.
GTCTGAATTTGAAAGCAAATAGTGAAAACTTTCAATTTCAGGAACAGTACTAAAAGTATTGAGCAGCTCGGGGCGTTTTAGTGTGCGATCTGCAATGCTGGAAGTATCTGATCCGTGTGCAAAGCGATTATATTGCGCCTCAATATCTTCGATATCTTCTACAGACAAGATGACTGATGATCGTAGAGAATCAATTTCAGCACTGTTGGGGCGATGATCGATCATGTAATAGATAGCGATAAAAAGAATAATGCTCAAGAAGATGCCGGGCGTTTTGAGCAGCCAAATTAAAACACAACAAGAAAGAGCGATGACTAGATACGGCCACCAGGGCAGCCGCGAGGAACTTTCCAGTCCAGCAAATTCTGGCATAGTGTCTCGCTCCTTCCATTAAGTTGTGTCAATGACGATCTTGCGGTAAATCCATGTGATTCGTTAATGCAACCCTAGTGGCCGCAACCACAACCCCCGCCACCGCAGCCGCCGCCACCGCCGCATCCGCCGCCTTGTGGGATAACGACAGATCCGACTAGAACTGCATCTGCTTCTAAAATGACGTCACGTTCGGGCAGTGGGACGCTCGCGGGTAAACAAATATCGAAGGGGAAGTTTCCATCAACTGTTACATGAATGAATTGTTCACTGGTAAGAGTGTTGGTGAGGTATTCCGCCGACAAGACTCGGGCGGCGAAATGCGCGGAAGCATCTGGGATGTTAGAGCCGTTTCCTTCAGTAACAATGGCAGCGCCATGACTGATTAATTCTCCGAGGTGCCCATTGGGATTGGCAGCTAGATACTCTGACTCAGTGGCATGTAGTGCGACATTGTGCGCTAACGCTGTCACACCGAGCTGCTGCCACCGTTGCTCAGGTTCGTCGACCAGAAGTGGTCCTTGTGCCAAATTACAGGTAATAGATGTGATGGATTCCCCGTTGTAGTCCACAATGTCACACAATGCTAAAACGTCATTAATCATACTAACGTGGGCAAAGGTCATGGTTGCGGATTGGAATCCAGCGAAAGTAGCAAACGGTTCGACGGCCAAGATGTTAATGTTTGCGCCAGACTCATCGGTGTATTGGATGAGTTGTCCACCGCGTACTTCTCCCGTAACCGTGAGATTGTCCGTGGCAATTGCTGCTTCGACGGCATCTTGCCATTTATCGAAGGTCATTCCGATGCTGAGGAGGTCATTGCTCATAATCTACGATTGTAACTTCTCTCGTCCAGAACTCGGGCATCGAGACGGCTTTGTTGAGGTGGGCGATTAGGTCGTTCGCTGTCAGCGAGAATTCTCGTAAAAAGGTGGCTGCACCATCAAGAAACTGGAAGAATGTGTAACAACGATGACAAATAATACTTTTAAGAACTCGGAACTTGGCACACAGTCTCACATTCTTGCTGGTCAAGGGGAGAAAAACTATAGCTCACATGATGAGCTTTTGGCACGTGCGTTTCGCGATCATAAACCTGTGAGCCGCTCTGCGGATGACGGCGAAGACTTTACTGGCTTGATTGCGACAAAATCGGTGTCGGAAGGTCATACGAATGTGTCTGACCACACACCGACTGTCGGCGAATTAGATCTGGAAGCTCGATCGAGTTTAAGATCGTTGACGCGTGGCTCAGAGATCCATGCAACCGATCAGGATGACGGTTATGACGTCGAATATCGTAAGTTACGCTTGGAACGCGTCATCCTAGTAGGGGTGTGGACCAAGGGGACGACTGCAGAGATCGAAGCGAATATGAATGAATTGGCTTCGCTGGCGGAGACTGCAGGTGCAGACGTTGTCGAAGTCTTGTACCAAAAGCGTGATAAGCCCGACCCAGGAACTTATATTGGTTCCGGCAAGGTGTCGGAACTCAAGGAAATAGTGTCGTCGACAGGCGTCGATACGGTTATTTGCGATGGTGAGCTTTCGCCGAGTCAGATGATTGCTCTGGAAAAGGCTCTCGATGTCAAAGTCATCGATCGAACAATGTTGATTTTGGACATTTTCGCTCAACATGCGAAATCCAAAGAAGGTAAAGCTCAAGTAAGTTTGGCTCAGATGGAGTACCTCATTACTCGAGTGCGTGGTTGGGGTGGGGCGCTATCGCGTCAGGCTGGTGGTCGTGCCGGATCCAATGGCGGTGTTGGTCTTCGTGGCCCTGGCGAGACAAAGATCGAAGCAGATCGGCGACGCTTGCGTTCTGATATGGCTAAACTGCGCAAAGAGATCGCGGGTATGAAGACGGCTCGTGAGGTGAAACGGTCGCAGCGAAAGCAGTCAACGATTCCTCAAATTGCCATTGCTGGATATACCAATGCTGGAAAATCTTCGCTTATCAACGCAATGACCGGTGCTGGTGTCTTGGTAGAAGATGCTTTGTTTGCAACGTTGGATCCAACAACACGACGTGCGGAGCTTGCAGATGGTCGCGCAGTTGTGTTTACGGATACGGTTGGCTTTGTGCGTCACCTACCGACTCAATTAGTCGAGTCGTTTAGATCCACCTTGGAAGAGGTCGTTGATGCTGATCTCGTCCTGCATGTTGTTGATGGGTCTGATCCATTTCCGCTCAAACAAATCGAAGCCGTAAATACGGTGGTATCGGAAATTGTTCGTGAACTTAAGGTAGATGCGCCTCCAGAGATCATTGTGATCAATAAAATTGACCAAGCTGACCCATTAGTTTTGGCTGAGCTGCGTCATGCTCTTGATGATGTGGTCTTCGTATCTGCGAAGACGGCAGAAGGAATACCCGAGCTAGAAATGCGGGTAGAACAGTTTCTTAATACCCTAGATACTCATGTGCGATTGCTCGTTCCATACACTCGGGGAGATATCGTGTCGCGTCTCCACAGCAATGGCACGGTTCTCAGCGAAGAATATGAAGCAGAAGGCACGCTTATCGACGTCCGGTTACCAGCTGCTATTGCGGCGGAACTAGGTGAGCTACGAGTTGATTAAGCACCTGACTTCATCTGCAATGGGGTAGACCCATGATGTTGTATTTGTTTTATTCCTTGTGTGGGAGCCATAATGAGGTTTCGTGAGTACAGCATCTTGGGGTTGGACCCTACACGGAGATGGCAAGACCATCGCACCAGGCGCAGTTGTTGCACCTGAAGAACGGCTCAGTTGGAGCCGAACCATCGGCATTGGAATGCAACATGTGATCGCTATGTTTGGCGCTACATTGTTGGTTCCAACTCTCACTGGATTTCCTGTCAACACCACCTTGCTATTCTCCGGAATTAGCACGATGGTGTTTCTTCTTATTACGAGAAATCGTCTTCCTTCGTATCTGGGAAGTTCCTTTGGATTCATCGCACCTTTGATGGCTTCTCAAGGAGAAGGGATTGGCGTACAACTCGGTGGCGTTGTTGCGACTGGCCTTGCCTTAATTCTAGTGGGCTTTATTGTTAAATCCGCAGGCCGGAGAGTAATTGATTTGGTTATGCCACCTGCAGTAACTGGCGCCATTGTTGCCCTGATCGGCCTCATCTTAGCTCCAAGCGCAGCTGGAAACTTTCAATCGCAGCCCTTAGTGGCAGTTGTAACACTAGCGAGCATTTTGCTTTTTACGGTTGCCGGACGTGGGATGGTTGCTCGCCTAGGCATTCTTATTGGTGTAATTATTGGTTGGGTTTTTGCCGCTATAACCGGCAACCTTGCTGAAGGCGCGAGTGATAGTGTTCGGGAGGCGGCTTGGATTGGTTTCCCACAATTTCATACGCCAGAATTCACAACACACGCTATTTTAGTAACGCTGCCAGTTGTTATTGTTTTGATTGCTGAAAACGTTGGACATGTTAAAGCTGTGAGCGAAATGACAGGGCGTAACCTCGATGATTTAGCTGGTGATGCTTTGATTGCAGACGGTATCGGAACAACCTTTGCCGGTGCATTCGGTGGCTCAGGAACTACGACATATGCCGAAAATATCGGTGTCATGGCGGCTACGAAAGTCTATTCCACAGCGGCCTACTGGGTAGCAGCGCTTACAGCTGTGGTGCTTGCGTTCATTCCAAAATTTGGAGCCCTAATTTTTACTATTCCAACTGGAGTTCTTGGTGGCGCTGCATTAGTTCTTTACGGATTGATCGGCATGCTCGGTGTTCGTATCTGGCAAGACAATAAGGTTAACTTCAATAACCCAGTTAACCTCACAGCAGCAGCCGTGGCGCTTATCGCCGGTATCGGTAACCTCACCTTAGTGATCGGTGGGATTGAGCTTCAAGGAATCGCGTGGGGTTCAATGGGTATTATCGTTTTCTATCCTGTACTCAAGTGGTTGTATCTTCGTGTGGGCGAAGGAAACAACGCACGTTTCTAATAAAAATTGTGCCCGAAAACCTGAGAGGTTTTTCGGGCACAATTTTGCTATTTACGTGTATTTAACCGCTGTGGCCCTTAAGCATATCTTCAAAATTAGTCAATTCGTTCAAAGGATCGGAACCGGAATGACGGTTACGAACGTTTTGTCCTTCAGCGGTGACGCCACCTAGTCCACCAACGTTGCCAGATTCCTCGACAATGAGGCTTGCAAGTTCTCCTGCGGCACGAGCGATTCGTTTATTGAATTCCGCTCCTTCTGGTCCACCGAAATCTTCGGTAGCTGCAAAAACTCCAGTGGGGACTACTACCGCCCGCATATATGACAACAATGGACGTAGCGCATAATCGAGAACCAAAGAATGTCGCGCGCTACCAGCCGTAGCAGCGATAATCGTGGGCATACCGGTCAGTGCATCCGTATCAAGTACGTCGAAGAACATCTTGAATAAACCGGTGTAGCTAGCTTTAAAGACAGGCGTCGCTACAACGAGTCCATCTGCAGCGGATAGAACTGACGTAATTTCTTCTAATTTAGTCGTGTGTACCCCAGTAATCATAGCTGTCATGAGATCTGGGATAAGTTCACTTAGCTCAATTGTAGAAACACTGAGGGCTTCGCCGCGGGCAGAAACTGCTGCGGTTACAGCTTCAGATATTGAGTCTGCAATCTGGCGGGTTGATGATGGGGTGCTAAGACCTGCGGAAATGACTGCCAGTGTACGCATAATATATTTTTACCTTCTCCTTTCACGTTTATCCAAGGAAGCCTGGTAGTTCGTACACCTATTGTGCGGATGTTTTACCTGGTTCAACTAAAAAGTGCGGGTGCTCTGGGTGAGCTTTGAGGAACGAGTGGCTTGGGGGATCAGATGGGACATGATCAGGCCGACGTTTTTCCATGCGGCGACGAAGCTCGGGAACAACTTGAGTGCCTAAGATTTCGATTTGGTTAAGAACAACTTCAAGAGGTAGCCCAGCGTGGTCGATAAGGAAGAGCTGACGCTGGTAGTCACCAACCCAATCAGCGAACTGCATAGTACGTTCGATGACTTGTTCAACAGTGCCAACGGTCAACGGTGTAAGTTCGGTGAACTCTTCGAGGCTTGGTCCGTGCCCATAAACCGGTGCGTTGTCAAAGTAAGGACGGAAGAATTTCTTTGCCTCTGCCTCAGTCTCACCGATGAATACTTGCCCACCGAGTCCGACGATGGCCTGATCTGCGCGACCGTGTCCGTACTTTTCAAATCGCTGGCGGTAAATATTGACCATTTGGGCAGTGTGCTCTTTATTCCAGAAAATATTGTTATGGAAGAATCCATCGCCATAAAATGCTGCTTGTTCGGCGGCGATCTGTACAGACCGAATTGATCCATGCCATACGAATGGGGGAACGTCGCCTAGCGGTGCTGGAGTAGAGGTGTAGTTCTGTAGCGGAGTGCGGAATTCACCTTTCCAATTCACCACGGGTTCACGCCATAGCTTACGAAGAAGATGGTAGTTCTCGACAGCGAGTGGGATACCTTTTCGGATATCTTTGCCAAACCATGGGTAAACGGGGCCGGTGTTTCCGCGCCCCATCATTAGGTCTACACGTCCACCGGAAAGGTGCTGTAGAAAAGCATAGTCTTCGGCGATTTTTACAGGATCGTTAGTGGTGATCAGGGTGGTGGACGTCGATAGCTGAATATTTTTAGTCTGCGCTGCAATATAAGCCAAATGTGTCGTAGGGGAGGATGGTACGAATGGTGGATTATGATGCTCACCGGTTGCAAATACATCAAGACCTACTTCTTCAGCCTTTAATGCAATCTGTGTCATTGCGTTAATGCGATCGTGTTCGCTGGGAGTAACTCCGGTAGTGGGGTCTGTCGTAACGTCACCAATGGTGAAAATGCCGAATTGCATGATGTTGGTCCTTTTAATTGGGTATTCGTGATCTAACACCGGCAATTATATATGACATGTCAACAATGTTCAGGAGTTTCCCTCTTCTCAGAGGTGGCACAGTGGGAGAGTGAATAAAAAGAGGAGAACAAAAGTTCTCCTCTTTAAAGTGGTCACGGCGTTGCTTAAACGGCGTCGAGATCCTTTTCGATCAAAGCTGCGATCTTCTCAACAGCCTCAGGGTTTTCGGAGGTGACGGTAACCTTATCGCCCTTCTCTGCACCCAAAGCCATGATCATAAGAGACGAAGCTGCATCAGTCTCATCATCGTCTTCGCCTTCGATGGTGAGGAAGATATCCTCATCAAATTCACCGGCTGCCTCTGCAATAATCGACGCTGGGCGTGCATGCAGGCCGACGGAGGATCCGACAGAAACGGTCTTGGAAGCCATGAACTGGTGTCCTTTCATTTAGCTGTTCGCAGCATCATATCGAAGCTTACGTTACGCGAACAGTGCGATTTTATTACGTACCTCGAGCAACGATGCTGCACTGCATCATAGCAGTGGCATCGGTTACCTCTGACACCCCGTGCCAGTTTGAGAGCACCTGTGTCCGATTCTATTCTGAATGTTTATTTTTCGCCATCAATCGGGCATAAAAGCAATAACGATTGATGTCTTTTAGAACACGTCGTTTAAGCTGCCGTACTGTCTTTACTGTACGAAGTCGTGGAGATTGGAACGGGCCACATACTCTTTAAGAGAATGACAATGAGAGCGGAAACCTTCACGCCAATGAGTAAAGCTAAGAGGAATGTCCACGCTGGAGAAATCGCAAAGAGTACAAAAATTCCGCCATGCGGAGCATGCGAGCCAGTCGTGGTCCCCATGGAAATTGCGCCAGCTGATGCGCCTCCAATCATCAATGATGGTATCACCCTAATCGATCACCTGCGGTAAGAAGGGATCGCTCCTTCAGAAATGAAGGAAAGTCCTAAAAGCCACGCTGATTTTCCGTTTTCTCGTTCGGTATCTGTAAACACTTTTTTATCCATAATGGTGGCTAAAGAAAGTGCAATCGGGGGGAGCATACCTGCGACCATGACTGCCGCCATAATATGAAGCGCAGCAGGTTCATTGGTGGACAGGCCTGCGGTAGCAAATAAATATACTGCTTTATTTACAGGGCCACCGAGGTCGAAACACATCATAAGTCCCAGCACTGCCCCAAGAATGATGGCTGAAGAACCCGATAGTCCTGCCAGCCAGTTTTGGAGGGATAACAGCAACAATGAAAGGGGTTTGCCTAAAACTAAGAACATGATCAAACCCACAAAAGACTGGAAATGAGCGGAACAATTACTACGGGCATAAGCGACGAGATAAGTGCGGGAACCCGCCTCGTAGAAAGCCACCATGCAAGCGTTCCAGACAGTAGCCCGGTGACTAATCCGCCCAAAATCCTGCGCCAACGAAGACTGATACCGCACCGCCGATATAACCTGGAGCTATTCCTGAGCGTCCAGCGATAGCAAACGCAATGTATCCCGAAAGTGCAGCTACAATAAATTGCATTGACATTGAGTCGATAGCAAAGGCCACAGCGCCAAGATAAAGCAAAAGGCCAGAGCGCTGAAATGATACGACTGTCCTGTTGCTATATCGATGAACACATCGTGGCTGGGCAGATCAGTGAACGAATGCTGAATGGCAATTGCCTGCCATCCAGCAGCTATGTCGTAGCCTCTCAAAAGAAATCCGAGGGCTCACATTAATCCGCCGGCTGCTACGAACGGAACCATGTAGAAACACCAGTCATCGCAGCGTGGCGCATTTTTCGTTCTAAATCGTAGGCTGTTGCTGCTACACGATGAGTTGCATGTTGTCGAACTGTCGTATTTGTTGAAGAATTCTTGAGTGCGATTGCGGCGCTAAGGGGGTCGTGGGCTGCATTCAAGGATTCGTTTTCCTTTGAATCGCTCACGGTCACGCACTCCCACATCGGCTGCAAAGATAACAACATCAGCTGAAGCGATCTCTTTTTCACTTAATACTGAGTTGTCAGAAGTGCCTTGAGTTTCTACTAACAATGAGGCGTCGCCACGTGCTTTCGCGGCCGAAGTAAGTGCATCCGCAGTCATATAGGTATGGGCGATCCCAGTAAGACATGCGGATATTGCCGCAATCCTTATAGGAGAACTCGGTGCATTATTTTCCGCATTGCCGTTTGTGAATTTAGCGATGCAGAAATAATTGCTTCTACCTGTGTTGGAGTAGTCGCAGCACGCAAGGATGCTGCGGCTGATTGATTGATCAGTGCTCGCGCCAAGGTTGAAAGAATTTTGAGGTGAGCTCTTTTCGCATCGAGTGGAACTACAATGAGAAAGACTAAATCCACAGGATTTTGGGAACCGTCGAAAAGCACTTGTTTGCTTAGTGATGCAAAAGCGATCACAGGATGTGCTACGGCTGACGTTCTGCAGTGCGGAATCGCAACGCCTTGGGGGAGTGCGGTGCTGCCAGATTCTTCGCGAGTGAGGGTATCGGCAATCAGCGTGTCGACGGCATCCGTAACTCAAGCTGTTTTCATTACATGACAAAGCTCCTTGATGATTGATGTTTTATCGCTATCCCAAGCAGGGACGAGAGCGATGAGTGAACTGTCGATGAGCCTAGAAGGCATGGGTTTTGTATGTGCCCTTGAACGCGTAGGTTTAGTTAGTTACCAATATGAAATATAAAGACACATGAGTGTAGCAATAAAAGTTGACTCTGGGTGGAAAGCGGAGTGGGCTAGGAAAGGAGAGTGACAGGTGTGTGATTGACGTCGATTTGATGAGGGTATGGCATGTGAGTGCCTGCAAAACTAGCAGCGGCTGCCCCGTAAGCGACAGCCTGAGCTAGGCATTTTTCCGGCGGTAGCCCATCTTCCGACGCAAGAATAAAACCGGCTAAGGAGGCGTCCCCAGCTCCCACTGTAGAAAGAACAGTAATGGGTGGGGGCGTAGCTTTCCACGCATGATCTTTAGTAACTAATACGGCGCCAGCAGCGCCTAGAGTTACGAGCAAATTTTCAACACCTTGGAGGATTGCTTTACGGGCTGCGCTGACAACGGGGTCGAAGTTTCCTTGCGCTGCTTCTTTTTCCAAAACGTAGCCATCAAGCCCAACAAGTTGACCAAGTTCCATACCATTGGGTTTTATTAGCGACAGTGCACAGTTGCCGAATGATTCCCCAACTTTTTGCAGTGGTACGTCGGAAGTGTCAATAGCAATTCGCAGCGAGGGATGGCGAGCGTTGAGTAATTTTGTCAGATGTACATACCAGTCAGTAGGAACTCCTGGAGGCAAGGAACCTGCGAGAACTGCCCAAGAACAACGTGCCGTGCGTTCTAGGAGGTTTTTCTCCAAGGCTTGCAATTCGTCCTCGTGAATTTGCGGGCCTTGAATATTGAGCTTTGTGGTTGTGCCGTCAGGCTCAGTCACTGTCGTGTTTATTCGCACTTCACCGCGGATTGTCACTCTTTGCGCTGGAATTTGGGACTTACGGATCAGCTTATTAAATAGATCTTCTGGGTGGGCGGGGTAAAGCGCTACGGTGTCGGCCTGTGCCTTTGCTAAAGCAACGGCAACATTTATCCCCTTTCCTCCTGCAACTGTTTGTACGCCTGACAAGCGTTGTACTGCGCCTCGAGTAAGTACGGAATCCAACTGGAGGGTCTTATCGATGCTGGGATTTGGGGTAAACGTCAGAATCACGGGATCACCACTTGTAAATTGGGTTCGCCGAGCTGGCGGGAAAGCTGAGGAGGAGAGTTGCGATCAGTAACAACAAAGTCAACATCGGCAAGCTGCGCAAAACTGACCTCAGAACTGTGTCCGATTTTTCCGGAATCACAGAGAATGACAGATGTTTGTGCGTGGGCGATCATCTCGTGCTTCACCTTGGCTTCACGCTCATCTGAAGTTGTAAAACCTTTGTGTGGGTCAATCCCGTTAGTTCCTAAAAAGGCGATATCTGCCCTCATAGAGTGCAACGTTTCTATGGCGTGGGGGCCAACAATTGCCTGGGTGCGTGCCTTTACAAAACCGCCGACCATGATGACATCAGGGACGCCGGCACTACTCAACGTTCTTGCGACGTTCGGCGAAGTAGTAACGACGAGCCAATTTTGTCCTAAGTATGTACGGGCTAAAACGTTGGCAAAAGTTTCGGTAGTTGAACCGGCATCTATAAAGATTGATGCTTCAGGGCTAGGAATAAGTGATAGAGCAGTTAACGCGATGCTTTGCTTGCGTCGCTGTGATTGATGAATTGGCAGATCATCGTCATCGTCTACAGCGAGCACATCGACGTTAAGTTTGGGGCTACCGGAAACAGCTCCTCCATGAACGCGTCGAAGGAGCCCCTGTTGCTCGAGACTTTTCAGGTCGCGTCTGATGGTTTCAGGTGTAACATCGAATTGCTGAGCTAGCTGCGTTACACTTGATCTTCCGGTTTCATTGGTGAGCGAAACGATGGTTGCTTGGCGCAGATTTACTTCTTCTACGGTAGCCACCTTCACTCCTTCATTGAACCAAGAATTCTTTTTACCCCCAATAGAATTTTGAGGGCATATTGCAGTTATGTAACGGCAAAAAATCCTTCGTTTTATGATGTAGCGCCTTGAATGCGCCATGTAAACAAAATATTTGAACTTACACCAAATTTATGCCCACTTCTTTCTGCATGTCAACATTTGCTTGTTGGATTGGTTGCGGAAATGTTGATTTTGTGGTGATGTAGAAGTGGTATTGACTACTCCCGTGAGGATAGGTGGCGAACGTTGAATAACGTGATGACAGACACAATTATTAAGGGTACTGGCGTAGTTTCCGGTGTCCGTTATGCCAAAGCCGTGTGGATTAGCCCGCGGCCAAAGCTGCCCCAGGCAGGAGAGGTTGTTGACGAAGCTGATCGTGCTCAACAGCTAGATAACTTCGTTGCAGCGGCAGATGCTGTGGCACAACGCCTTCTTGATCGTTCCGAACATGCCGAGGGTGCAGCGTCGGAGGTACTAAAAGCTACTGCAGGAATGGTCAAAGACCGCGGCTGGCAGAAGGCCGTCAAGAAAGGCATTCAAGGCGGACACCCAGCTGAGTATGCAGTTGTTGCTGCGACCACCAAGTTTGTTTCAATGTTTGAGGCAGCTGGCGGTGTAATGGCGGAGCGTACAACAGACCTTCGAGATATTCGCGATCGTGTGATTGCTGAGCTACGAGGAGATCTTGAACCTGGACTTCCAGATGTTCATGAGCACGTTGTGCTTTTCGCTGATGACCTTTCCCCCGCAGATACCGCAGCCTTGAATACCGACTATTTTGTCGGTCTTGTAACTGAGTTGGGTGGTCCAACCAGCCACACCGCGATTATTGCACGCCAGCTCAACGTTCCGTGCATTGTCGCAACTGGTGAGAAAATTCACAAGATTGAAGTAGGTACAGACGTGCTTATCGACGGTGCATTGGGCACCGTGACTCTCGACGCAGATCCTGAAACCGCTCGTGCAGCTGAACTGGAATCGCGCATGCTAGCTGAGCGCATCGCGCAGTGGAAAGGACCAGCCGAAACTAAGGACGGTCATCGAGTGCAGCTACTTGCGAACGTACAAGATGGAAAAGCTGCACGGATCGCTGCAACGGAGAGTCAGGCTGAAGGTATTGGGTTATTCCGTACTGAAATGTGCTTCTTGACCGCTACAGAAGAACCAAGCGTTGATGAACAAGCGGCTGTCTACAAAAAAGTTTTGGAACAATTCCCAGATTCCAAGGTTGTTGTTCGTTCGCTAGATGCAGGTTCTGACAAACCAGTTGCCTTTGCGTCTATGGCTGACGAGATGAATCCTGCTCTGGGTGTTCGCGGCCTTCGTGTAGCCCGTGCTAATGAGTCATTGTTGACTCGCCAGTTGGACGCTATCGCACAGGCCGCTCATGAGCTTGGTCGAGATGAGAATTCCCCAACTTGGGTTATGGCACCTATGGTGGCCACAACACGAGAGGCACGCTGGTTCGCAGGGCTTTGCGCAGAACGAGGATTAACCGCTGGTGCAATGATTGAGGTCCCTGCAGCGTCGCTAATGGCAGATAAGCTCATGCCATATCTGGATTTCGTCTCTATTGGTACTAATGATCTCACTCAGTACACCATGGCAGCAGACAGAATGTCTCCTCAGCTTGCGTATCTGACAGATCCATGGCAGCCCGCAGTGTTGCGTTTGATTAAGCATACTTGTGAAGAAGGCAAGCGTTTTAACACCGCTGTGGGTGTATGTGGCGAGGCTGCAGCAGACCCATTGTTAGCATGTGTTCTCACTGGTTTAGGCGTCAATTCGCTGTCAGCGGCATCCACGGCGATCGCGGGTGTAGGTGCACAATTGGCATCTGTTGATTTTGAAACATGTGTCCGTGCTGCAGAAGCAGCTGTCAATGCAGAAGGTGCAATTGATGCACGAGCGGCTGTGCGTAAGGTATTGCAGCCTTAAGCTCGAGCAACGTTAATGAAGTGGGGCGGGAAGAACAAAAGATCTTCCCGCCCCACTTCATTAATTATGATGAGAAAACTTGAAAGATTGAAGTTAGGCGATAATGACTTCCACATCACGGTCGCGCAGTGCTTTCACAAAGCTCTCAGGGGCATTAGCGTCAGTGATGATGACATCAATATCAGAAATAGATCCGAAACTTACCAAGTAATCAGTGCCCATTTTGGTCGAATCGCACAAAACAACAACTTTATGTGCATTAGTAATCATTGCAGACTTAATAGCAGCCTCTTGTGAATCTGCAGTCGATAGTCCGTGATCGATTGTCAATGCGTTTGTACCGATGAAGGCAACATCGGCTCGCATGAGCGCCAAAGTACGAAGAGCAGTATCGCCAACGACGGCTTGGGTAATGGCCCTGACACTGCCACCGAGGAGTTGGATTTCGTCAAGGCCGGAATTCGCCAAGGTAAGTGCGATTGACAAACTATTGGTAACGATGGACCAGTGTTTTGCAAATGGTTGGGCTGCTAGGAGTTCGGCTAATGCAGCGGTGGTCGTTCCAGCGTCAAGAAACAGACCTCCCTGAGCTTCAGGAAGATAACTAAGGGCTGCGTGCGCGATGGAATTTTTAGCACCAGACGCAGAGCGTGATCGCGTATCCAAGCTAAATTCGGCAGTTTGAAATGTTTGGTTCGCGACAGCCCCACCGTGTACTCGGTGGACCACTCCTTCTCTATCTAGGACTGCTAAATCCCTACGGATAGTCTCTGCTGTCACGTCGAAGCGTGCTGCTAGCTCTGTTACGTTGACGCGGCCTTCAACTGCAGTCAAAGAGGCAATTTGCCTGCGGCGCTCCTCGGAATACATTGGTTTGACCTTTCGTGGATCAATAGATCGGGCAAAGCCGAGATTGAGGACTTTTGGTTTTGTATTTATCCTCCTTCTATCTTTTCATGCAAAAACCAAAAACGTGCGATCTAGAGTAAAGAAAATTCCCACAATCGGACACGAAACAAACGAATTAGAGGTAAAAACTAACGTAAACAGCGTTTGATTCAAGAAAAATAAAAAAGTGTGATCTTATACGGAAAACCGAATTCTAGGCCTCTTCGGGGGTGCGTAATGTGTAAACCCCCTTATATCTCAGATCAATATACAGGGGGTTAGGGTTCCTCACCGGAGGATGGATTAGAGCTTTCGGAGGATAGAAACCACTTTGCCCATAATTTCTGCGTGTTCAGCCGGAATGGGATCAAATGCGTCGTTGTGGGGTAAAAGCCACACGCCAGACGAATCTGAGTGGAATTCTTTTACCGTTGCTTCACCTTCAATAAGCGCGGCGACAAATTCCCCTTGTTCTGCAACGGGCTGGGAACGGACGACAACCCAGTCGTGATGTAGGATCCCCGCATCACGCATAGATTCACCCTCTACTTGGAGCATAAAAAGATCACCGTCTCCGACGATTTCGGAAGGGAAGGGGAAGTAACCGTCTACGTTCTCTTCGGCGAGAATTGGATTGCCCGCTGCAATGGACCCAACTATTGGTACAAAGCTGGTGGGCGAAGTTTCCGCAGGATCGGGACTGACAGCAACCGAAGACTTTTTAGGCCCTGGTTTACGGCCAGGCTTTGAAGGGATCGGATCGGGAAGCGCACGAACATCAACTGCGCGTGGCTTATTAGGGTCTCTGCGAAGGTAGCCCTTCTTTTCCAGCTCTTTAAGTTGATACGCGACGGATGACGTGGATTGCAAGCCTGCAGCATCACCAATTTCTCTAATGCTCGGGGGGTAGCCACGGAGCGAAACTGCGTCGGTGATGACTTCTAAAATTCGACGTTGTCGTTCGGAAAGTTTTCCTATTTGGTTCTTCTTGTTAGAAGATGAATCCTTCACTGGCATAAGAATTATTTCCTCAAAGTAATCGTGATTTGTTGTGATTTGTTTGCGAATAACGTATCGGCAGTGTTCGAAAGGACTGCCATAATGATCAGGGGGATGATCGGGCAACGTAGAGGTGATAATCGCCTGCCACGTTTCATTGGGCTACTGAAAATATTACCGCATTTCGAAAAAATCCTACACATTTGTTCGAAATATTCTTAAGATGTTGACAAGTTTGTTCGAACGAGTATTATCGAGCATGTAGTAAAATCGAACAGGTTGTCGATAAGATGTTTCTGATGTAGCGGGTTGTTTGTAGCGTAGGCGATTGTTCAAATTGAAAGATGTGAGGGAAGTATGTCTATTTCTTATGTTTTACCAGCGTCGAAATCACATGATGGACGTCGTGTTGAGGTTGGTCCTGCCTCGGAAATGTGGGATATTTCAGCGTTTACTCCAACTGTAAGTGAACAAAGTGTTCGAACTTTAAGTCATGCAGGTCCTTATGGGGAAGGGCAAGAAAGCAAACCTCATTTGAATGAGGAAGTATCGCAGAGCTTTGGGCATAAGGTTCGTAATGCCCTAATCGGTGCATTGTTAGGTCTAATTGTTGCTACTTCTTTTATTGCGGTAGATGGGATGATGCATCCTGAGGAGATGGTTAGTGTGGGCTCAGGCGCGGTAGCAAAGTAATGAAAGATTGCGCTGTAGTAGATTTCCGCGCTATTTCGGGGCACGCTATAAGATGTGAGAGTCTGTTTTAGTAACGAGGAATAAGCGGGGTTGTGTCGTGTACTGTCCTTTTTGTCATAATGATCAGTCTCGTGTGATCGACTCTCGTGTGATTGATTCAGGTTCGGCAATTAGAAGACGTCGCGAATGTACACAGTGTAAGAACCGGTTTACTACAGTTGAAAAAGCACAACTCTTAGTGGTCAAACGCAATGGGCTTACCGAGCCTTTTAGTAGGGAAAAGGTTATCGTAGGTGTCCGTCGTGCATGCCAAGGCCGAGATGTAAGTGATGATGCATTGAAACGGCTTGCGCAACAAGTAGAAGAGCGAGTTCGTTTGCATGGCAGCTCACAGATTCACGCTAACGAGATAGGTCTTGCCATTTTGGAGCCACTGCGGGAACTAGATGAAGTAGCTTATCTGCGGTTTGCATCAGTATATAAATCGTTTGAAAGCGCTGATGATTTCGAATCTGAGATTCGGTTGATGCGACGGCGGGATAGGTCGAATTAGCCTCAAGAAAATAAGCAGTGGTTCCTACTCTCTGCTCTATAAGCAGTAGGAACCACTGCTTATTAAAGAGCTTCAATGAGCTTATGGATCTTTCGTTCCGATACTTTTTCTGCAGTACCTAGTCTCTGGGCAAAAAGACTAACCCGTAACTCTTGAATTTTCCACGCAATATCGTTGATTTTCGATTTTGGAATTCCACCACGATTGGCCTTCGCATAGAGGGCATTTTCGAGTCTATTAATAACCAGTTGTAGCTCCGCATCCTTATAAGAATCTCGGCTCATTGAATCCAGCCGAATGGTTATAGCTTCACAAAGCCGCGGTAATCGCGCGAGATGACGAATTCCATGATGTGATACTGCAAATGGGGGGAGCAGGAAATCTAATTGCCTACTAATATCATCAATGGCGTCACCTTCCCAGTGCGCAACTTCGTCTCTAGTTTTGAGATAACAATTGATAGAAGGGGCTAATTGCACGACCGCTTGACGCGTCAGCCCCGGCACTTTGGGGGTAATTTCCTTTTTAAGAACATCAAATTCTTCTGGTGAACGTACTGGTCCGCCGCGTTCGATGAGTAGGTCCCGGATCACCGCAGCTTTGACATCTTGTACTAATCCATTGCTGCTGCCGTGGGGATAGTTCTCAACTGCAACACGTTGTTGAAGAGGCAACCCATTAAGCATTTTTTGGGTGTTAATATTTGATGCCTTCATCAGCATCGCTAACGTTGCCGTCAGCATGGACGCGTCAGCTTCGGCGCGGGTAGGTTTGGCCTCGACTGAGAATCCTTGTTCTCCTATTACTAAGGCGGGATAAGTCTTTATGAGTTGGCCGTCTACTTTTGTGGAAACTTCTTCAGGAATCTTTCCTAGAGTTGAGGATGTCCAAGTTGTGACGGCGCTTTGGTGGACTGCTTTTCCGATTTTGAGAGCAGACGCACGAATTTTATTTTTTTGACGTGTTTTAAGACGCGCAAGGTTCTTATCTTTGTCGATTACCTTTCCATGTTTGTCTATTGCTGCGAATGTAATCCGTAAATGATCTGGAAGCGCTGATAAATCAAAGTCCTCTGCTTCGATCCCCGTAATTCCGGCGTCTTTGAGCGCATTCGTTATAGCCTGAGTAAGCGGTCCTTTTCGGAACGAAATCCGTGGCTGAATCAGATTCGCATAGTTCGGAGCAGGAACAATTTTTTTTCGTAGATGTTTTGGAAGTGTTTTTAAAGAAGCAGTCAGCAGCTCTTGGATAAAACCGGGAACAAGCCATTCGAAACCACTTTCCTCAAGTGACGCAAGATATGGAACTGGAACGTTGACTGTAACTCCGTCGTCAGGATGGCCAGGTTCAAAACGATAACGGAGTTCTAGCTCTACACCGTTGTCGTACCAACTATCTGGATACCGTTCTGCATTAACTTCTTCAGCGCTATCAGAAATAAGTTTGTCAGGATCAAAATCGAGTAAATCAGGTGTCTGTGTGCGGGTTTTCTTCCACCAATGATCAAACGCTCGGGTGGAAACGACAGATTGTGGGAGCCGATCATTGTAAAACTCGTACAGGGTATCTTCGGTTACTACGATATCGCGTCGCCTTGCTTTTTCCTCCAAGGTATTTGCAGCTTCTAGTTTCTGCATATTGTTTTTGAAAAAGCTGTGATGGGTAGTCCATTGCCCATTAATTAAAGCTTCACGGATGAAGATCTCGCGTGCGCCAATGGCATCGATGGTAGCTAGATTGATCAGTCGGTCGACAACGATCGGCACTCCATAGAGCGTTGAACGCTGGTAAACCATCGCTGCACCACGTTTGAGAGACCAATGTGGCTCCGAATATTGGTGTTTGAGCAAGTTTTGTGCCAGAGGCTCGACCCAACGTGGATCTATTGCGGCGACGTCGCGTGCCCACAGTCTTGACGTTTCGACAAGCTCTCCAGCCATAACGAATTGTGGAGGTTTCTTCGCAAGACTTGAACCAGGGAAGACCATAAAACGCGTATTGCGGGCGCCTACAAATTCTCGGGAATCGCCTTCTTTGATGCCGATATGGGACAAAAGCCCCGCTAAGAGAGCTTGGTGAATGCAATCGTTGTCGGTTGCGTCCGACCGTTCAAACGATTTCCAGCCGACTTGTTCACCTATGGATTTTAGTTGGCGAACGAGATCAAACCATTCACGAATCCGCATATAGTGAAGGAACTCTTGTTGCATCACCTTTTTAAATGCGTTTCCTGACAATTCATCGCGACGCTGATTGATGTACGCCCATAATTTGAGATAGCTGGAAAAGTCGCTTTGAGGATCTTTGAATCGAGCGTGGAGTTGATCTGCTTGCGCCTGATAGTCAAGAGGCCGCTCGCGCACGTCTTGAATCGACAGCGCAGCTACTACCACCATGACATGGGCGAGGCAGCCTAGACGTTCTGCTTCGATGAGCATTCTGCCTAGTCGTGGATCGAGCGGAATTCTGGCAAGTGTCGTGCCGATTGTTGTTAACCGTGGAAGATCAGTCCGCGTATCCGTTGTGGTTAATGCACCAAGTTCGTGCAACAACAGTATTCCGTCACGGATCGACTTGGTATCGGGCGCTTGGATGAAGGGGAAATCGTCGATATGGCCTAGGCGTAGTGAGGCCATCTGCAGAATCACGTTGGCCAAATTCGTTCTCAGAATTTCTGGATCGGTGAATTCAGGGCGTGAGAGAAAGTCCTCTTCGGAGTACAACCGAATCGCAATGCCATCGGCGACACGTCCACAGCGGCCGGAACGTTGACGAGCGCTGGCTTGGGAAATCGGTTCGATGGGTAATCGTTGTACTTTTGTACGACTGGAATACCGAGATATGCGTGCTGTACCTAGATCGACAACAAAGTGAATACCGGGGACAGTCAGTGATGTTTCAGCAATATTTGTTGCAAGAACAATTCGGCGGCCAGTATGTGATGTAAACACTTTATGTTGTTCTTGGTTAGACAGTCGACCAAATAGCGGTGTGACTTCAACATTACGCCATCGTTGCTCTTTTATAGCTTCCATGGCGTCACGAATATCTGATTCGCCGGCAAAGAAACAGAGGATGTCACCGTCACCGTAGCTCATAAGCTCCTTAATGGCGCTGATTAGGCCGTCGATGGGGTCGACGTCGATAAGCGACGTACCATCTTCAAGCTCGAGGGGGCGATAAAGTACCTCCACTGGGTAGGTTCGCCCAGACACTTCAATAATGGGGGCTGGTGTACCATTTTCGTCCGAAAAATGGTGCGCGAATCGTTCAGGATCAATGGTTGCCGATGTGATGATGACTTTTAGATCTGGACGCTTAGGAAGTAGCTGTTTGAGATATCCAAGGATGAAATCGATATTCAGGCTTCGCTCGTGTGCCTCGTCAATGATGATTGTGTCGTAAGCATTGAGGTAACGATCACGTTGCATTTCTGCCAGTAAAATACCGTCTGTCATGAGCTTGATAGACGTACTGGGGGAGACACGATCGTCGAAGCGAATCGCGTAACCAACAGATTCACCGATTGGCTGATCTAATTCGTCTGCAATACGTTCGGCAACCGTTCGTGCGGCTAATCGACGTGGCTGCGTGTGCCCAATTAAGCCAGTAATTCCACGTCCCAAATCAAGACATATTTTAGGAATCTGAGTAGTTTTACCGGAACCTGTTTCGCCAGCGATGATGACAACTTGGTTTTCTTGGATAGCGGCAGCGATTTCGTCCCGTTGTGAACTAACTGGGAGATTGTCCGGATAGGAGATAACTGGGATACTGCTGCGTCGTTTTTCAATTGAGTTAAGCGCTGTTGCGAGGTCCTGTGCAATAGCTTCTAAAGCCCTCGTGCTGTGCGCTTTAGTGATACGGCGCTCAAAAGACCGGTGGAGGGCAAGTCCCAAACCTGATAATTGGGACATGCATGATGCTTTTAACTCTTTAACTTCTGGTGAATCTTGAGTCGTTGGTTTTACGCGTCGGTTAGAGTGCTTTAGATTCCGTTTGCCCATAATGAACACACAGTTTAGTGCTCGATGGGGAGTAACAGTAATGCAACAATTGGGGCTAGTTACTGGAGTACGAAAAACTGTTCCAGTAAGGTCGGGCCTGTATTGAATAATTTCAGAGCCTCACGCTAGGAGTGACATGACCACCCCTCGGAATCCTTTTGACCCTCAAGATAATGAGTACGAACCTTACCCTTCTACTTCCCATCCAGAAGATCGTGGTTTTAACGTCCCAGCTGATGGATACCCCACCAGTTCGCCGCTAGGTAGTTATTCCGGTTCCTATGCAGGTTATGGCAGCGGTGCAAGTTCTGCTGGGGAGCAGAAGTTCCATAAAGATCTTAAAGATCCGTTTGTGGAGCACGCCGGTAAGGCAGACATCTTCGCAGCGATAGAATACGGATTCCGAATTGTCTTCAAGAAGCCGCTATGGATACTAGGTGCTTTCCTGATACTTGCGGTTGTTGGAGTTGGGACAGCAACAGCAACGTATCTGTCTTTCGGGGCGAGTGGGGGATTCGAGGATCCCAGCGCAGTACCTGACCCCTCCATAAGAGGTACAGATTTTTTGGTTAATTTTGGATCCATATTGATCGCAGCTTTTGGTATTCGCCTTGTGCTATTGCAGCTTGATGGTCTTCCTATCACCCTTGGTGAAGTCTTCACCAAAGCTCGTTGGCTTAAGACAACAGCGACGGAATTTTTAATATTCATATTGCTACTTATTCCAATGGGAATTAGCATCGCGGTCCTTTTTGTCACTGCTTTCAACCTGCAAACAGGGGGCAGTTGGGTGCCATTTGTATTGGTACTCGTGTTGATTCTTGTCGTTGCCACATTCATTTCACCATTTTTTACCTATGCTCCGTATTTCGTATGCGATGGGCGCGCCTCGGTGATAGAAGGAATACGTCTTGGTTTTGTACAGGTTTCTAAAAACTATTGGCAAGCAGTGGGCTTTAGCGTGTTCAACTTCTTGATTTCTACATTCGGGTTGCTCATCACTCTTGGACTAGGCGCGATTATTATCGTTCCCGCCATGATGAATGCTCAGGCTCATATGTATCGGCAAATTGCTCAAGGAACGGTTCCGTTGAAAGCATAGGAAATAAGAGAATGGTGGTGAGGATCGTGAAATCCTCTCCACCATTTTTATTATGCTAATTCTGCGCGATAACGTCTTGAAACGCTTGGCCAACTATAGAACCTAGCTTTTGAAACTCCTCAGTCCTTGAGGATGATGTTCGGTACACCATTCCCACTTGACGCGAAGCACTAACTCCAGGAGCGAAAGTAGCCGTGGCCAAGCCTGGGCGCGAGCATTCTATGGACACTGAGCTTTCCGGCACTAAGGTAGCGCCCATTCCAGCACTGACCAATTGCATAACAGTAGTCAAGCTGGCCGCGCGGGTCTCTGCCGCCTTGCTGTGTGTGGGATTTACGTCAACGTGTCGGCATAGATCTACGATCTGGTCGCGAAGACAGTGGCCGTCGTCGAGAAGCAAAAGATCAAGCTCTTTGAGGTGAGAAAGAGTTAAGTCATTGCGATGCGCCAATGGGTGATCTTCTGTTGTCACCATGCAGAAATCTTCGACATAAAGTGGCATTTCTGTAAAACCGATTTGTTCAGTCGGAAGCGCCAATATTGCACAATCGATATGTCCGTCGCGAAGAAGCGCTATGAGGTGCTTTGTCTGCTCTTCTACGATTCGAAGCTCCAAGTCGGGAAACTCGTCGCGTACAGCATCGAGTAGATTCGGGAGGATATATGGGGCAATGGTCGGAATGATACCAAGACTCATGGGGCCAGAAAGCGTGCCGGAAGCACCATGTGCATGGGCAAGGAAAGCATCAGCCGCATCAAGCGTGGCCTTTGCATACGGTAAGAGCATTTCCCCAGCGGGAGTGACGATGACTCGCCGTGTGGAGCGTTCAATGAGCTGAACACCAAGGCCGTTTTCAAGAGCTGCTAACGCTTGCGAAAGCGATGGTTGAGAAATCGAAAGCTTGGCAGCTGCGGTCCCAAAATGCTTGTTTTCCGCAATGGTGGCGAACGTGCGCAGCTGTGCAAGGGTTGGCCGATATTCTTTATTGCTCATACTTATTATAGACACTTTTAAAAGAAAGTCATATTGACAGGTGTTCGCTGTATAGGTATAAACAATGGCAGGAGCCAAAACCTTAGTCCCATATTCCGATAAGAGTTATAACTGAGGTAGCGGTCCAATGAAAGAGCTTGTTTTCTCCTCGGTATATTTACTGCGGTGGAGGAAACAGCAGGCAAACTCTTATAACCGTTCGATCCTATTTGGAGGAAATTGTGTCTATCTTGACTGTTGGCGAAAAGTTCCCAGAGTTTAACTTGACGGCGCTCAAGGGCGGTGACCTGCACGACGTTAACGCATCTCAGCCAGAGGACTACTTCGAAACTGTTTCTTTGGACAAGTACGAAGGTAAGTGGAAGGTTGTCTTCTTCTACCCAAAGGATTTCACCTTCGTGTGCCCAACTGAGATTGCAGCTTTCGGCAAGCTCGACGAAGAGTTCCAGGACCGCGACACTCAGATCTTGGGCGGCTCCATTGACAACGAGTTCTCACACTTTAACTGGCGTGCTACCCACCCAGAGCTCAAGACCGTTCCATTCCCATTGTTCTCCGACATCAAGCATGATCTGATCAAGGCTCTTGGTGTTGAAAACGAAGAAGGCGTTGCAGATCGTGCAACTTTCATTATCGATCCTGACGGCATCATTCAGTTCGTATCTGTTACTCCAGATGCGGTTGGCCGTAACGTAGATGAGGTTCTTCGTGTTCTCGACGCACTTCAGTCTGAAGAGGTCTGTGCCTGCAACTGGCAGAAGAACGACCCAACCAAGAACATTGATAAGTTCGCTGAGCTTGAGAAGGGCCTCAACTAAAAATGTCGTTGGATAACCTCAAATCTGGGCTTCCAGAATATGCAAAAGATCTGAAACTCAACCTTGGTAGCTTGGCACGTTCTACGGAACTTACTGAGCAGCAATTGTGGGGTACATTCCTTGCAGTAGCGGCTGCTACCCGTAACGAGGCTGTCTTTTCTGAAATTTCAGAAGAAGCATCTGAGCATTTGAGCGAAGAAGCTATTAACGCAGCCCTTGGTGCAGCGTCGATTATGGCCATGAACAATGTGGCTTATCGTGCAAAGGGATGGCTCGGCGATGACTACGCTCAGGTAAAAATGGGCCTTCGCATGAACATCATCGCAAAGCCAGGTGTGGATAAAGTTGATTTCGAGCTGTGGTCACTAGCAGTTTCTACGGTTAATGGCTGTGAACACTGCACCATTGCTCACGAAAAGACTGTCCGTTCCGAAGGGCTAACTAAAGAACAGATCTTTGAAGCGGTCAAGATTGCCGCGACACTACAAGGTGTTGCCCAAGCAATCGAGATTGAAGCTTCGCGATAACCAGCCCTAATAAAGGCGACGTGTGCTCAGTTGCTACTAATGTAGCAACTGAGCACACGTCGCCTTTTGTCTTTCAGCTGTCGATGGAGAATTTCGCGAAACGGACCTCATCGGCTGCATCGGAAGCATCGAGATCTACAGTTGCGGCAAATGAGAACGCGCGGTCATCATTTGGATCTTTGATGATTTGGCGTACAGACCAAATGCGGCCGTCTTTCTTTAGCAAGAAATACTCACGTCCACGTGCATCAGGGCCAACATCTAGATCCGAATATTCGTCAAAGTATTCGTCTAGTGCTTCTGAAAAATCTGGCTGTTCGTCAAGATATTCTGTCAGTGCTTCAAGTTTTTCTTCTTCTTCGGCTGCAAACAGCTGCACCATTCTAAACATTAGATTTCTCACCATTACGGCAAAAGCACGCGAATTTGCCGTAATCGCATTAGGATCCTCAACACCAAAAGCTCGTTGTTGGTCAACTGTATCTTGAGAAATCGGAGCATCAGGATCAGCCATATTTGCCCATTCATCGATCAATGAGGAATCTACCTGTCGGACAAGCTCCCCAAGCCATTCGATAATTTCCTCGAGCTCATCAGAAACATATTCTGTGGGCACGGAATGAGACAAGGTTTTCCATACGTCTGTCAAATAGTGGAGCACTACGCCTTCGGATCGTGATAGTCCGTACGTTGCGATGAGATCGCTAAAGGTCATTCCATGTTCGATCATATCGCGCACTATGGACTTCGGACTCAGCGTGAATTCCTTGGCCCAAGGATGGCCACCACAGTACGTATCAAATGCTGGTTCGAGGATTTCTTCTAATGGTTTCGGCCAGGATATTTCCTCAACTATGTTCATTCGCTCGGTATATTCCACGCCTTCGGCTTTAAGAGCTGCTATCTCTTCACCACGAGCCTGTTTTTGCTGAGCGATGAGAACGACTCGAGGATCTTCCAAAATCGATTCAAAGACACTAATCACGTCGAGGGCATAGGAAGTCGACTCTTTATCCAAAATTTCAAGTGCGGCGAGTGCAAAAGGCGCAAGTGGCTGGTTAAGAGCAAAATCACGACGGAGATCTTCCGTGATTACGTATCTGCGGCCAGTCGAGTCGGGGGAGTCTAGCTTTTCGACGATTCCCGCTGCCACTAGTCCACGGAAAAGCTCGAGAGCTGTAAGAATGTCTTTGTTCTGCTTATCGCGAGTGTCATGATTCGTTCGTAGCAAATGCTTGAGGTGGACATAGGCGTCGCCGGAACGAGCAATTACATTGAGCAACATTGAGTTGGAAATGCGGAATTGACTTTGAAGATTTTCTGGTTCTGCTTCAGACAAGCGCTCGTAGGTTTTTGCGCCCCAAGTGACTTCGCCATCTCGGGCTGATTTTTTCCGCAATTTCTTTAGTTTTTTAGGATCGCTTCCAGCCCGCTGCCGAAGTCGCCAGTTTTCAATTTCATGTTCTGGCGCTTCAATGACGACATTTCCTACGGTATCGTAACCAGCGCGGCCAGCTCGTCCTGCAATTTGGTGAAATTCTCGGGAAGCTAATATTCGTTGTTTGCTACCGTCAAACTTTGCTAATCCCGTGAATAAAACCGTACGAATAGGGACATTGATACCTACTCCGAGGGTGTCTGTACCACAAATGATTTTGAGTAGTCCGGTTTGCGATAATTTTTCTACTAATCGGCGATACTTGGGAAGCATTCCAGCATGATGGACTCCAATTCCTTTGCGTAGGAGCTTCGATAAAGTGTGTCCAAAAGTAGTGGTGAATTTAAAATTCCCGATTTCGGTAGCAATCTTTTCCTTGGTTTCGGAATCGATGACTGTCATACTCGTGAGCGATTGCGCGCGCTCAATCGCTTCTCGTTGAGTGAAATGTACAACGTAGATTGGTGCATTGTTGGTATCCAACAAATCTTGAATGGTTTCGTGCACAGGGGTATATACATATGAGAACTGCAACGGTACTGGACGTGTTGCTCCAGCGACTAGGTTTGTGGTTCTGCCCGTTCTGTCACTCAAGTCTTTTTGTATAAAGGTAGTATCGCCCAATGTTGCGGACATAAGGAGGAATTGTGTTCGCGGCAGTTCAAGTAACGGAACTTGCCACGCCCAACCACGACCTGGCTCAGAATAATAATGGAACTCATCCATAACTACTTGATCGATATCAGCGTCGGTTCCATCTCTTAACGCGATATTTGCCACGATCTCTGCTGTAGCGCAGATGATAGGGGCGGACCCATTAACAGTCGCATCACCCGTCATCATGCCAACTGACTCGGTGCCAAAAATATCGCAGAGGGCAAAGAATTTCTCGTTAACCAAGGCTTTGATGGGAGCAGTGTAAAAGCTTCGTTGTCCGCGCGCCATGGCAATAAAATGAGCGGCGATGGCAACCATTGACTTTCCAGAGCCAGTAGGGGTGGCCAAAATGACGTTATCGCCAGCTAAGATACCTAATGCTGCCTCTTCTTGAGCGGGATAGAGCGCTAAACCTTTACTTCTAGTCCAACTCAGAAAAGAATCGAAGATGGCTTCGTCGAGAAGCGATTCTGGGACATCGTCGAGATCAGGCAGCATCTGGGTAAGGTTCATAGAATCTAGCCTACTGAACCACGGTCAACAACCTAATCATCGGAGCCATTTTCTTCATCAATATTTGCGAGGAAACGCTCAAATTCTTCGCCTAGCTCGTCTGCATCAGGCAGATCATCTTCAGCAATTTCGAGTGCTTTAGGATTGCGTTCACGATATTTTTCGAGCTCTTCATCGTATTGTTGCTCAAGAATTTTGACTACCGATTCGATTTCTTGAGATCCGGCGACCTGTTCTTCTACCTGCAGTGCCGTCTTTTGAGCGTCCGCTTCTAACGTCTTCAATGGGAAGTCGAGGTTAGTAGAGGTGGTGATTGCCTCTAACAATTTAAGTGTTGCCAGTGGGTATGCGGATGCAGACAGATAGTGAGGTACGTGAGCAGTGTAACCAGCGACATCGATATTATTTTTATTAAGCAATCGCTCGATATGTAGGGATGCAGAACCAGGTATCGTGACTTTAGAATCAATGCTGAAATGATGCTTGATTAAATCCAAAGAATTGCCATGTGCGGAAACAATAAGCGGACGGGTATGCGGCACCGTCATAGGGGCAGCATAAATACAGATCGTGCGCCTTACTCCGAAGCGACGGACGAGATCTGCGACGGCTTGCGAAAACGCATCCCAACGCAAATCTGGTTCCGGGCCAGACAAGAGTAAGAAGGGGGTCCCATTTGAATCTCTAAGTACATCCATACTGAGCTTAAGCTCATTGGCATCAATAACGATGTTGTGGTCGATGGTTACAGAGGGACGCCTTGATCGGTAATCAATGAGCTCGTCATTGTTGAACACTGCAACTGGCCGGTGTTCCAGAGCTGAAAGTAGGTGGTCAGCACTAGCTTCAACTGCCAAACCAGCATCAGCATAGCCTTGCATCGCGATGATGAGAGTAGGGCCGTCAACACCATCAGAAGCTACATCGGGTGCGGGAAACTCTAGCTCATACATTTTTGCTTCTCGCTCATTCATAATTTGCTTCTCCTCACTCAGACCGAAATCGATGCACAAGCTCTTAGACCATAACTCATTGAGAGGTTATACAAAACGCGACTCGGTCTTATACACGGTAACGCGTTATTGCGCTGGATTGTTCCTCATTATTGAGCAATCTGTGGATAACTTGGTGAAAGAACTAGGTTTCCGAGCCTGTAGGGATACTTATCCACAGGTGTTTTGTTTGAGTACAGCAGACTTGTTGTTGTTAGTGCGATTATCCACTTATGACTTCAACACCACATTCGCCTAGTGAAATGTTTGCTAGCATCCCCGGAATTTTTGGTTTTTATCCCGAAGAGTCAATCGTCGTACTCACGCTGATGCATACAGAAGAGTCATGCTACCAGCTGGGGCCAGTCATGCGGCTTGATTTGAAAGATCTTCGTTACCTTTCAGATATTGGCGACACTCTTTCTGCAATCGAGCCAGATCTCGTCTTTGGCCTTATTATCTCTCAACAGAAGCCAGAAGCCATTGAAGATCTAAAAGGATTGATTGAATTTGTTGCCGATTGTGAAATAGTTCCATTTGACGCATGTTGGTATACCTCTGCGATTGAATCTGGCGGAAAATATGATGCTATTTGGCTAAATGAAGCAATGACCGAGGCTGCACTCGAATATCAATCGTGGCGAAAAGGTCGGATTCCACTCATCGCGAATACTGGAATAACAGGTGAAATGATTCACGCTGGGCACCTTCCTGAGCTTTCACGGAAGGACATTGAAAAACATTACGCGCAAGCTGAGGAATCAGAACAGTGGGATGAATATCTTATTGCGGAGCGATACGCGGAGCTTTTCGACGACCCATCGACTTCATTTAGATCTGCACAGGAATGTATTGATGCTTTTTCACAAGCGGTGGAGTTGATGCGGACAGAAAAACTCATCACAGATGCCGCATTGACGGTAGCAGCGTTCCTCAAGAGTAAAATGTCGAGAGACATCGTCATCGAATACTGTGTACTTAACGCAAATACTGTTAAGGAAGCTCTGTGCTACGTATCGCGTCATACTAAGGGATTTGTACGGGCAAATGCATTAGCCTTGTACGCTTTATGCATTGTCGATTCCCCGTGGGGTAACCACATAACTTGTGTTCTGCAAGCAGCGCATAATACCCTGCCTTTTCACCATCTCACGGCTCTTGTAGCAGAAGCTTATTATCGAGGTCTATCTGGATCCATTGTTGATCTTGTTATCAATGGGAGTCAGGAAGCTCAGAAACATTTTGGTGAGTCAACAAATGTAAAATCCGCGGTGTGAATACTTAAGTAATCACACCGCGGACTGCAAAAGATAAACCTACTCGTTGTTATCCACGAGAAGCGCTATGGGCTTTGTCTCCGAGTTGAGACGTAAAAGCCCAAGCATCAGAAACAATCGTGTGCAGATCAGTGCGTTGTGGCTTCCATCCTAGTTCGGATTGCGCCTTAGCCGATGATGCAATGAGCACTGCAGGATCACCAGCCCGTCGAGGAGCTACCTCAGCGGGGATGGGATGACCGGTAACTTCTCTGCAGGTATCAATGACCTGTTTGACCGAATATCCTTCACCGGATCCGAGATTAAAGATCCGGTGGCTGCCTTCGACGTTACTTTGAAGTGCCAAAATATGGGCATCTGCAAGATCACGAATATGAATGTAATCGCGGATAGGGGTTCCATCTTCAGTTGGCCAGTCGTCACCAAACATGAAAATCTTGTCACGGTGTCCCAGTGCTACTTGTAAAACGAGCGGAATGAGATGGGTTTCTATTTCTCGATTTTCACCCACCAAACCATATGCGCCAGCTACGTTGAAGTACCGCAGACTCGTCGCAGCAAACCCATATGCATGTGCGTATGATGTGATCGCGTAGTCGATAGACAGCTTGGTTGCGCCGTATGGATTCGTTGGGTGGGTAGGAGCGTCTTCAGTAATCGGGACTGTTTCGGGTTCGCCGTATGTAGCAGCTGTAGAAGAAAAGACAATGTTTCGCACGTTATTACGTTTCATGGCATCAAGAAGTGCGAGTGTGGTCACCATGTTGTGCTGCCAATATTCATCTGGCTTTTCAACTGATTCGCCTACAAGCGAACGAGCCGCGAAGTGAAGAACCGCATCAAAAGAATCAGATGATAAAACGTTTTCCGCAACGTCTTTGATATCACCCTCGACAAAAGTGGCTCCTAGCGGAACAGCATCGCGATTGCCGGTTGTAAGATTATCGACAATTGTTACTTCGTGCCCCTGTTCGAGCAGAACAGTGGAACAGACACTTCCTACGTATCCGGCGCCACCGGTAACGAGGAGTTTCATCTAATTTCGCCGCCTTTAGTATTTAGAGTTCTTCGATACGAATAGTGTGAGCCAGATCATCGAGGAGTTCGACATCTTTTCCATTGTGGCTCAACGTGATGTGGCCGTCTCTATCTACAATTTCGACTTCTGATCCAACACGGATGTCAGCATCGAGGAGCTGTGTAAACTGATCCGTTTCAACTTGAAAGATTTCGTTAATCTGAACAATGCGTACTTTGCGGGGCATGCTGGTGGCAGCGTCAATAACGCGAGTTCCGGGGGCTGCCGCGTCAGAATTGCCTACGCCGAGTTCGTCGAGACCTGGAATTGGGTTTCCGAAGGGGGACCGACTGACATCTTTCAATACTTTCACGAGCCTGCGTTCAACTTCGTCACTCATAACGTGTTCCCAGCGGCAGGCTTCATCGTGAACTTTATTGATATCTAGACCAATGATATCGGTAAGAAGGCGCTCAGCTAAGCGATGTTTACGCATAACTGCAGTCGCTAAAGTGCGGCCTGTCGGTGTCATTTGTAGACTGCGGTCTGAGGCGACAACGACAAGTCCATCGCGCTCCATACGGGCAACGGTTTGGCTAACTGTAGGTCCAGATTGTTCCAGACGCTCAGCGATCCTAGCGCGAAGAGGGGTGACTCCCTCTTCTTCCAGCTCATAGATAGTACGCAAGTACATCTCTGTGGTATCGACTAAGTCCTTCATTGTAAGCCTCTTTCCTTATAGTGCCATGGAGACTGTTGTGTGCTGGTGATCAATTCCTATCAATCTACAACGAATTGTAGCGTGAAAAATATGGAATAGTTTTCTTGTTGCGTTGTAGTCCCGCAGCGCGTTTTTCGATGAGACTTTAATTATAACGCCTAATCTAAAGATTGCTTTTAATAGGCGTTTATGTCTTTATTGGTAGGCATATCTAAGCAAACGCTTTATTGTGCGTATGCTCGAAGTTTTTCGGCACGGGCACCGTCACGCAGTTTCGACATGACCTCGCGTTCAATTTGGCGAACTCTTTCACGAGACAGTCCAAATTGACGACCAATTTGATCTAAAGTGCGGGGAACTCCATCATCGAGCCCATAACGAAGGCGAATAACGTCCTGTTCACGTTGCTCCAAAGTGTCCAAGACTGTTCTGATATCAGAGTGACGCAACGACGCAACTACAGCTGATTCGGCATCAGTCGCCTCGGAATCTTCGATAAAGTCACCAAGTGGAGCCTCTTCATCGGCACCAACTGGCATATCTAGGCTTACTGGGTCACGAGACTGGCGAAGCAACATTTCAATTTTGGATTCTTCAATGCCAGATTCTTCCGCAAGCTCTTCGTTGGTTGCTTCACGTCCGAGCTGTTGATACATCTCGCGTTTGATTCGAGAAAGCTTGTTTACCTGCTCTACGAGGTGGACGGGTAAGCGAATTGTTCGGGACTGATCTGCCATACCTCGTGTGATGGCTTGGCGGATCCACCAAGTGGCATAGGTGGAAAACTTAAATCCCTTGGAGTAATCAAACTTTTCCATTGCGCGGATGAGCCCCAAATTACCTTCTTGAATGAGGTCCAGTAGGGGCATGCCGCGTCCGGTGTAACGCTTTGCTAGGGATACCACAAGACGTAGATTCGCCTCTAGTAGGTGAGAACGTGCCTTGCGCCCTTCCTTAACCAATACTTTAAGGTCCCTTTTCATTGCGCGGGTCAGTGGCTCTTGGGAATTTTCTAAGAGATATTCCGCATAGAGTCCGACTTCAATTGTCTGTGCGAGCTCGACCTCATCTTCAGCATTGAGTAGGGCAGTTTTGCCGATGCCATTGAGGTAGACACGAACGAGATCTGCTGAAGGGTTATCATTCGTTTGATTCCTGCGGCTACCGCGGTCGACGGTCTCCGTGGATGCTTCCACGTCGGAAGGGCTTGTCATAATGACCTCCTAGCTCTCGTTGCTACACATGGAACAACGGCGAATCGATAAATCTAGTTCCATTACCCCCATGTGTGGGGAAACTATGGGCATTCGACAATTACAGTGAACGGTCCGTCATTGACGGATTCCACCTGCATATCTGCTCCAAACTTTCCTTCATAAACGGTTATTCCTCGGGATCGCAGTCCGTTTGCGATCTTGGTGATGGTTTCTTCGGCGGGATCGCTTGGAGCCGCATCGAACCAAGAAGGACGGCGTCCTTTTGCGGTACGCCCCATCAAAGTGAACTGGCTCACCAACAATACGGGTGCATGGGCAGTTTCTACGCTTTGTTCCCCTTTGAGGATTCGAAGTTCTGCAATCTTGCGAGTCATCGTTTCCCATGCGGAAGCACTGTCATCGCGGCCGACTCCGACCAAAGCAAGAATCCCTCCAGTAGAAGGACAGTTTATTTCTCCAACGACAACATTATCGACGGTCACAGAAGCGCTGAGTACTCGAGTCAATACAGCTCGCACGGTTGAGTAGTCACCATCCCTTTGTGATCTCGGCTGGTAGAAGAATACCGTGGCGGACAAGGGCCACGACTGGATCAATAATGGCATCAACAAAGGACTCGTCGTCAAGCCCATTACTGACCGCATAAAGCGTGGCGACGTCTTCAAGCGTCAAGCCTTCAGGATGTAATCCAGCGATGACAGAAACAATGTGTTCGTCAACCTCATGGCTCCAGCGTGGACCTTCAGTCCGCGTGATTCGATATTTGAGATGTGTAAATCCCATTCCAGAGTCAATGTCGGTGACTGAAACGGATTCTTTCGCAACCCCTGGCCGTAGATAAAACTGTGACTGTGCGATGCCGTCACGGTCTTTTTCACGAAGCCAATCCACACGCACAAAAAACTCTTCAATCTCATCACCGAGATAATCGTCAACCTGATGCGTCAACTCCTCAAAATAAACTTCAGAAGGAATGGAATCATCGACGCGTTGGATGGCTACATAGCCAAATCCCACAGCTTCGACTTTAGCTCTCGAAAAATGGTCCAACCATGACAGAGTTCGCTTAAAACCAATTTCAGAGCGGGGATCGATAGACTCGTCACGTAACCAAGTATTGACATATTGAATTGGATCCACCGTGTCGCGCTGCAAAAACCAAGCAATTACGCCGTGGCTGGGAATCCACTCTGCGACACGCGAAGCAACAGACTCGCCATTTTTATGGACCCATGACCCCAAAAGGTGTGCCGTGCCATTGGAATGAAGATGATCTACTGCTCCACGAACCACCGTTTCCGTTGCACCATCTAAATCAAGACCTGAGTCCCGATAAACATGCTCAATTTCGGGTGGACCTACCACAAAAGGTGGGTTGGCTACGATGCGGTCGAACTTCCGATTCTTAATAGGTTCGAACCAAGAACCATCGAGAATTTCTACATCGAAATGCGCTCCAGCAAACGTAGCCTCCGCGAAATCGAGAGCTCGGGAATGTACATCGGTTGCTGTGACTGATCGAGCATGTCTCAATTGTCCTAGTGCCTGCACACCGGAACCAGCTCCTAAGTCCAAAACAGAATTGACTGGTGAACGCGGGGTAGTGACTAGTAGTGAAAGACTTGCCGCCCCAACGCCGAGGACATGATCCTTGCCAGGAACATGGTCGGCAATCATTGAAGCATCGGTGTCGGAAAATACCCAAAATAGGTCATCTTCAAGCTCAAGCCAACGAATATCGATTTTTGCGGTGAGATACGCTTTCGATGCATCGACAATTTCGAGAACACCAGTTCCCGTCAATTGATCGGTTAACGATCCACCTAGAACTCGATGCAATGCCTCGGCAGCCACTGGGCGATGAAGAATAAACGTTGCGATCAAAGGATGGAAATCAGAGTCTTCGTTTTCTCTCATGGCATAGAGCACAGAAGCCGGTTCGCCTCTACTGATTGCCGCAAAGCCTGGGCGTCCAAGAAAATTTCGAATTGACGAAGGTGTAAAACCCAGCTCGTGGAATCGTTGAACCAATTGAGGTGAGACGGAACTTAAGGGGGTACGCATTGCTGAATATCCTGACTGCTGTTGGTAGACGAATCCTTGATCCTAATCGGAATCCATATCGATCACCATTGGGTTCGTATCATCGAAACAATCGCTGAACTTCTGGTCTAAAGCCCTACGGTTTGTCTGATTGAGTGCTACATATTCTGCCTGTTCACGGGCTACAGCAGGTTTGTACACGGCTTTTTTACGAGGATCACGTTTCTCGCCCACACCGTTAGCGATGACGACTGCGATCCAAGGTAATGGAATACAAATAACAAATAAAATTACTGAAACGACTACGTTATGTAACCACATGTACGTAGCCATCGAAGCGACTAAAAAAGGGATGCGAAGCCCTTGCAGCCATGCATATACGACTTCGCGATGATGTCGATCTTGTTCTGGACCACGAGATGCATCCGTGACTAATTCGACACGATGACCCAAGATACGTCGAAAAGCACGTTTGCCAGAACTTATGTGCACTTCATCTACAGAATGATGAGAAAAATCCGTGTGCGCATGTGTCAGTGAGTCCTCGTCCATGAGTCATAAGGGTAGACCCGCGTAGGCAAGTTGGCGCAAAATGGTGCAATATAGGGGGCGTGAGTACTAGCACGAAAACTATCGAACGTCCTGACATAAGGGAAGAAACAAACACTGGAGATGACACTCCAAAGTTCTTCCATTATGTGAAGAAAGACCAGATCGTGGATTCGGCGGTGTCCGGTCGAATGGTAGTTGCTTTGTGCGGAGAGGCATTCCCCGTGACTAAGCAAGCAAAACCTGGATCACCTGTGTGTCCTGATTGCGAACGCGTGTATCGGGGACTGCGTAAAAAGTGATGGGACTACGCGCTTGGCAGCGAAAAGCGCTGACTAAGTATTTGATGCAAGCCCCCAAAGACTTTCTCGCTGTTGCTACGCCTGGAGCAGGCAAAACGACCTTCGCTTTGCGCGTGGCTACAGAGTTGATGGGGAACAAAACCGTAGATCGAGTTATTGTTGTAGTGCCCACTGAACATTTGAAGATTCAGTGGGCTCAATCGGCTGCTAGGGTAGGGCTTTCTCTAGATCCCCACTTTAAGAACTCTGACGCAGTCAACCCGCAATATGACGGCGTTGTGGTGACCTATGCCCAAGTTTCTATGCATCCCTTTAAACACTATGCTGTAGCGACTTCCAAAAAGACGCTGGTAATTTTGGATGAGATCCATCACGGAGGCGATGCAAAGAGCTGGGGTGACGGCATAAGAGAGGCATACGGAGACGCTGAACGTCGATTAGCGCTTACAGGTACGCCATTTCGTTCCGACGATTCTACGATTCCATTTGTCCGATACGAGGAGGACGGCGAAGGGCATCTTGTCTCGAGATCAGACCACACCTATGGATATTCAGATGCTCTTGCTGACGGCGTAGTTCGCCCAGTTGTATTCCTCGCGTATTCTGGCGAAGCTCGATGGCGGACGAACGCAGGCGAAGAATTCTCTGCACGACTAGGAGAGCCACTTAATCCAGAACAAACTGCTCGAGCGTGGAAGACTGCTCTCGATCCTAAAGGAGATTGGATACCTGCCGTATTGCAAGCTGCGCACACCCGGTTATTGCAGTTGCGACGGAGCATTCCCGATGCTGGCGGATTGGTTATAGCAACTGATACGACAACTGCTCGCGCGTATGCCAAGATCTTGGAAAAGATTTCGTCAACTCCAGTAACTGTCGTGCTTTCAGATGAAGTCGGAGCATCGAAACGAATTGAAGACTTTAGCGACAACACCGATGAATGGATGGTCGCAGTTCGTATGGTCTCGGAAGGTGTGGACGTACCTCGGCTAGCTGTCGGCGTTTACGCTACCTCTGCCTCAACTCCCTTGTTTTTTGCACAGGCAATCGGCCGATTCGTGCGTTCACGTAAAAAAGGAGAGACCGCCTCAGTATTCTTACCATCAGTTCCAGTGTTGTTAGATCTTGCGGCCAAATTGGAAAACTCCCGTGACCATGTACTCGGTAAACCGGATCGGCCTAACGAAGGATGGGATGATGAACTATTAGCGCAAGCAAATAGGGAAGAAACAGAAAAAGACGAGCTACGTTCTTACGAATCAATTGGTGCTGAAGCCGAGCTTGATTCGCTTATTTATGATGGTTCTTCTTACGGAACTGGTACATTTACGGGTTCTGATGAGGAGGCAGATTATCTTGGTCTCCCAGGACTGTTAGATGCAGATCAGATGCGAGCGCTATTACGTAAACATCAGACCGAGCAGCTCAATGCCCGAGACGAAGAAGCGAAAAAACGCCAGCAACTAGAAAATGAAGAAAGGGAGAAACGGAAAAAGGAACGCGAATCTGAAGTTCATGATGTCGCATCTGTGAAGATTCCACAATTGCGAAAAGAACTAAACGCCTTAGTCTCGATCACTGCAGGTCGCACGGGACGACCACATGGTGCAATTCATACAGAAGTGCGAAAAAAATGTGGTGGTCCCCCTACGGCAATGTGTTCTGCTGAGCAACTTCAAGCGCGTATCGATTATCTACGACGTTGGTAAAAGAATATAAAAGTTTTCCTCATACAAGCTCACTTTTGTGCATAATAGAAAATGCAATGCTTTATTAAAATAAGTAAAGTGCAAAATTCAGTCTATTGAAAGGGAACCGTGACTACACCAAATGATTCTTACCCTGCTGGTGAACCACAATTTGGCAATGATCTAGGCAGTGGGGGCTATCCAACAGCGGGCTACCCAACTGATCTTCCAATAGACGAGCAGTTGCCAATGAAAAATGCTTTGGCCCCTTGGGCCCTGGGCTTGGCAATCGTTTCTGTCGTGGTACTTCTCAGTATTTTTGGTACTATTTTTGCTTGGATTCCAGCCGTCATTTCGGTCATTCTCGCGATTGTTTCTCTCATTAAACTTCGTAAAATGCCTCTGGGCAGCGAGCCCCGAAAAGGCATGACGATTTCTGCTCTCATTATTGGTTTGGTTGTTACCATCATTTCGGTAGCTGTAGCTATATTGCTGGTTACCGTATTGAAAGACACTCTCGGAGAATGTGCATCCCTAGAAACCTCTGAGCAGCAGCAAGAGTGTGTGAATCAAAAAGTCAATGAATTAAACCAAAACAAGTAAGAGTCGTATTTTCACAATTTTTCACAATAACTGGGAAAATACGGTAGGGGGCTGTTTTGTAGAATTCAAGCTGTTCCTCATAATCTGGAATGAGTTAACATAACCGGATTATGAAGAGCAGCTTTTGTGACTAACAAGCTTTCAGCGATATCGGAAACAGAAAGCGGAACCCATTAGCGATCGAGAGGCATGAAAGAATAATTGTAGGGGCTTGGGCCGAAATGATTTCGGCCCAAGCCCCTACAATAGCTTCAAATGTAAAGAGGTCATTATCTTTTTAGAAGTTTTGCTTCCGCAGTTTCGTTGAGCACCGTCAACGAACAAGTGTGGTGTTAATCGAGATAATCTCGGAGTACCTGTGAACGAGATGGGTGACGCAGCTTTGACATCGTCTTGGACTCAATCTGACGAATACGTTCACGAGTAACGCCATAGACCTGGCCAATCTCGTCTAAAGTCCTTGGCATTCCATCTGTAAGTCCGAAGCGGAGTTTGACAACGCCAGCTTCGCGTTCGGAGAGCGTATGGAGAACATCTTGAAGTTGATCCTGCAACAACGTGAACGAAACGGCATCAACTGCAATAACAGCTTCAGAATCTTCAATAAAGTCTCCGAGCTGACTATCACCCTCGTCACCGATGGTTTGATCCAAAGAAATAGGCTCGCGAGCATACTGTTGAATCTCAAGGACTTTTTCTTCAGTGATATCCATCTCTTTAGCGAGTTCTTGAGGGGTAGGCTCGCGACCGAGATCTTGAAGAAGCTCACGTTGAATCCGTCCGAGCTTATTAATGACTTCGACCATGTGTACCGGGATACGGATGGTGCGGGCCTGATCTGCCATCGCACGCGTGATTGCTTGGCGAATCCACCAAGTAGCGTATGTGGAGAACTTGTAGCCCTTGGTGTAATCAAACTTTTCGACAGCACGAATAAGACCCAAGTTGCCCTCTTGAATCAAATCCAAGAACGCCATGCCACGGCCCGTATAGCGCTTAGCGAGTGACACAACCAGACGAAGGTTTGCTTCTAGTAGATGATTTTTGGCTTTGCGTCCGTCTCTTGCAATTGCACGAAGGTCGCGTTTGACAGCTGGAGTAAGTTTTGCTTCCTTATCCCCGTTATTAAACGCTTCTTCCATTTGCTCCATGCGGTAAGTGGCATAGAGGCCTGCCTCGATACGCTTAGCCAAAGAAACTTCTTGCTCGGCATTCAGCAAGGCTACCTTGCCGATTTGTTTCAAATATGCGCGAACGGAGTCTGCAGACGCAGAAAGCTCCGCATCTTTACGTGCCTGACGTAATGCCGCCGACTCGTCCTCATCCCAGACTGAAGAACCCTCATCCTCATCTGAATCATCATCGGAAGAG
The DNA here is from genome assembly GCF_001457455.1 of Corynebacterium diphtheriae. NCBI lineage: Bacteria > Bacillati > Actinomycetota > Actinomycetes > Mycobacteriales > Corynebacteriaceae > Corynebacterium > Corynebacterium diphtheriae. The sequence continues at coordinate 1,417,816 of NZ_LN831026.1, read as the reverse complement.
TCATCTTCTCCGAGCTCGTCGGTGTGCATCTCATCGTCGTCGTCAAATTCATCCAGATGCGGATCATAATCTTCATCTGAATCTTCGCCAGCTAGCGATTCGAGCTCGTCCTCGGACTCTTCGCTGGATTGGGTCGCTTCTTCAGGAACTGGAGCAGCAACTTTTTTAGCGGATTTGCGAGTGCTCTTCTTTGCTGTCGTTTTCTTGGCAGTTTTCTTTGCTGCCTTTTTAGCGACCTTCTTAGCCGTTTTCTTGGCCGTTTTTTTAGCAGCTTTTTTGACTGGCTCAGATGAAGGCAACTCAATTGCTGGCTCGGCTGTAGCTGATTCAGCAGAGCTTGTTACTGTTGGTGTTGCAGCTACTTTAACTGCAGTAACTTTGCGGGCAACCTTGCGTGCGGTTTTCTTGGCAGCGGTCTTCTTGGCTGCCTTTTTTACAGTGGCAGAGGATGCCTCGCCAGCATTCGCCAAGCCTTGTCCTGAAGACGCTGTGCCTTCAGCGGTTGCCGTTGCGGAAGATTCTGAATTCTCAGTGGCTGCCACGTAAGCCCTTTCGATTGGAAGTTAAAACTACACTCAGGTGCGAACAAATCCGCTATCAGCATTCAACGGAATTGTGAAAGATCATCGAGTGTAACTGCTACAACCGTTTTACTCTTAGTTGAGAGGAATTGCATGAAACTAAGGGATAACAAAAATGACTCTGGCATGGCGCCATAGCCCACAATTGCGTACATGCAGTTCGGTTGCTGTGATTGCACTCTAATGATCGTGTTAGCACGCTCAGTTAGACAAAACGCCATTATAAAACAAAACAGTAATTTTTGCCGTATCGAATGCTTCTGTTGTGGGAACAGGGTAGTTCGATACGGCTTATTTATGTGACGGTTGGTGAAAATTGCATTAAATTCCAGCCGTAACTTTGCTTCGAATAATTAGGGGTGAAGATTTTGGGATGCTGCCATGGCAGCTCCTACGATTCCAGCGGTGTTTCTTAGCTGGGCTGGGACAACCTTGGTGTTAACGGTGAGACGAGGTACCCACTTTTCAGCTTTACGGGAGATGCCACCACCGACGATAAAAGCTGATGGCCAAAAGAGCCGCTCATATTCGTTGAGCACCTTCGATACGCGCTTAGCCCACTTTCCGTATCCAATTTCATCGCGATCTTTGGCTGCAGACGATGCGATTTTTTCTGCTTCTTCGCCATCTACAAGCATGTGGCCCAGTTCAGTGTTGGGAAACAACGTACCGTTGACTAAGAATGCTGAACCTATACCTGTACCAAAGGTTAGAAGGATTACACTTCCTTCACGTGCAATGGGATCGCCAAATTGGGCTTCTGCCAATCCCGCAGCGTCGGCGTCATTGAGAACCGAAACTTCGGTGTCGCCTAAGTGCCGAGCAAATAGCTCATTTACGTCTACATCAATCCACGATGGGTCGATATTGGCGGCGGTGAGGGCTCGTTGTTCGTGAATGACGGAAGGTAGAGTAATGCCGACAGGCCCTTCCCATTCGGCTTGATCGAGGATGCGTTTGATTGTTTCGGCGACTGCATCGGGGGTTGCAGGTTTAGGAGTAAGAATCTTGATACGATCTCCTACAAATTCTCCTGTGTCTAGATTCACGCGCGCTCCCTTGATACCAGAGCCGCCAACGTCGATACCGAATCCGATGTTTTCCATGCGGATCATTCTACTGAACTAGTAGTAGTTCTTTCTTACAAAGTGGTGTACAAATCGCCTTTGAGATCAGCGACATATTTTTGAACTCTGTGAAGCTATACATGAGGTATGCCAACCGTGGATTCAAATTCCAATTTGCGAAATTTTCGGGGAGTAACACATGGCTAAAACAGGCTTGAAAGAACACATAGTGGAGCAACTCTCTGTAAGAGTGGATTCTTTACGTGAGTATGCAGAATTGGCAGCGATAGCGGCAGAAGTGGCGTGTCAGGCATCAGATCACATTAGGCGCACAATGAGAGAGCTTGGCGACGTTACCGCCGGAATGGAAACGAAATCATCTGATGTAGATCCCGTCACGATCGTTGATAAGGCTGCTGAGCATTTTATCGCTGATGCATTGTCACACTTGCGACCAGGTGATGGGTTGTTAGGGGAAGAAGGAGCAGAATCTTCAAGCAGCACTGGAATAACATGGATAGTTGATCCTATTGATGGGACCGTGAATTTTATCTATGGAATTCCGCAATACGCGGTTTCGGTTGCGGCGTGTATAGGCGAGAACGTCGTGGCAGGCGCTGTGATTAATGTTGCAACTAGCGATCTTTATGTTGCGGCATGTGGTAGCGGAGCTTTCGTTTTGAGGAGTTATTCTGATGCGCTCAAATCCATTGAGGCTTCAAAGTGTTCAGATCTACAACACGCCTTGATCGCTACCGGATTTTCGTACTCTTCTCCGCGTCGAGAAGATCAAGCTAAGTTACTGGTTAGTCTTTTGCCCAACGTGAGAGACATACGCAGATTTGGTAGTGCTGCTTTGGATCTTTGCGCTGTGGCTGAAGGGTGTTTTGATGGATACTACGAACACGGCCTTAATGCTTGGGATTTTGCTGCGGGTGCGTTAATCGCTCAAGAAGCGGGTGCCAAAATAAAGCAGCCAGAGCTTAAATTGGCTTCTTCGGCGGGGGCACTACTTTTGGCTAGTTCATCGCCAATATTTCGTGAACTTGAACTGCAATTTTATCCATTTGACATGCGGAAATAAAAGGTTCTGCGAACGATTGCGTTTGTGGCTTTGCTACCCCCACTGGCGACACATGGATCGTGGAGGTGACAATCCCCAAAAACTCACTTAATATGCGCCTCGAAGAAAGCCACAAAAGCGATCGAGCCAGCCCCCTTATTAACAATGCTTTGATCGCTTTTTCCTGACACAACGTATAAGGATGAGTGCCCCATGGCCACTGATTATGATGCACCTCGTCGTCGAGAAGAAGATGAGATGGAATCTGATTCTCTCGAAGGACTAAAAGCCGCGGAATCTAACAAAAACGATATGGACGACGATGGAGAGATCGTCGAGCCTTTTGAATTGCCTGCGGTTGATCTTAGCGGTGAAGAACTCAATGTCACCGTGATTCCTCGCCAAGCAGATGAATTCACGTGCTCTGAGTGTTTCCTCGTCCAGCGTAATAATCGGATCGATCATGTAGAAGATGATGGGTCTGTTGTGTGTAAAGACTGCGCATAGCAAAATGGAGCTGCTTTTATGCAGCTCCATTTTTGTTATCGAGATGGATGTTGATGTGGCAAAAATGCGTGAAGTAGTGTTTCGGGGTCCTTGGAAGAAACGAGCCAATAGGGCGTAGGGTCGTCATCATCATTTAGGACCAGCATCACCATCTCAGGTACCCATTCATGTGAGACCACAAAAGCGCTGGGGTCTAGTTGGCGCCCCATGGCATTTCTTTTTGCAGTCGCGGGGACCATCATCGATCGCGAAACTACCGAATCAGGTAGATTTGCATCGCCAGCAACCAACCAACGGGTACCATCTGGATCAACTTCGACTGCAATTCTGGTCTTGGAAAGCGACAACAATACCCATACGGCCACTGCTGTAAGAAGGACTGCAGGGGCATACAGCCACAATGCGGAACGGTTCATAGCAAGTTGTGCAGTAATTAGCGCTACAACGAATGCGCCGAGTAACCACCAGTGCCATGGAACCCATTGTTTTTCGGAATAAATAACCGATGTATCTGCAGTCGATCCAGCACTAGAATTTTGGGAAGTCACAACTCGATAGTCTACTTATGCTGGCAACAATAGCCAACGACACTTTCTGAACTTAGAAGCAACCTTTGTTATCTTGATAGTTCGTCATAACTCGTATTAGTTAAAGTTCGACTGCTCGAGCTGAACGTAAGGAAGATACCGAATGGAAAACGACCAGGAAAAGCCAAGCATGGTGGCAATTCAACGCTTAGACCCTGAGCTTCCGCTGCCGGTTCGCAAGCATCGCGGTGACGCCGGCGCTGATCTATTTTCGGCTGAAAGCGTCACAATCGAACCAGGACATCGGATTCTTGTCGGAACCGGCATAGCGATTGCACTGCCAATAGGTACTGTTGGTCTTATTCACCCTCGTTCTGGTCGTGCTTTGAAAGAGGGCCTGAGTATCGTCAATACCCCAGGTACTATCGATGCTGATTATCGCGGTGAGATTAAAGTTTGCCTGATTAATTTGGATCCCACTACTCCCATCCGTATTGAGCGAGGGGAAAGGATTGCACAATTACTGGTGCAAAAAGTTGAGCTGGTTGATTTCTGCGAAGTTGAAACATTGTCAGAAACCGAGCGTGGTGTCAACGGTTACGGCTCTACTGGAGTTAACTGAGACTAGAATCTGTGAAGCAACACCAAAACTTCTTTAACAATCAACCAACGGAGTAATTATGTGGCCTTTTAAACGCCAAAATGGTGATTCTGACCATGATGAAAATAATCATGAGGAAGCTGCTGTACAGCAGGGCGTCGATACGCAAAAAAATGTCACTCAAACTGACACAGATTCACCTGATCCAACTCACGATGCAATTTCAGGGGAAACTGGTCCCTTTGATGCTGATTCCGTGAATATTGAGGATTTTGATTTCTCCGATTTTGCAGGCGGCATTCTCAACCTCGGGTCACTTCTTGTTCCCTTGCCAAAGACATCAGAAGTCCAAGTGGAAATGGGACCAGATGGACCCAAAATGCTTCATATTTTGACTCAATTCGGTCGTATCACTCCCGTAGCGTTTGCTGCCCCTAAGGCGCCTGGTCAGTGGCGCTCCGCAACCCAAGAAATCGCTGAAGGAATGCGTGCTGACAATCTTGATGTCGATTTCCAACAAGGACCGTGGGGGCGCGAGATCGTAGGAACCTCCGATGACGGCAACGGTGTAATCCGAATTATTGGCGTTGATGGACCTCGATGGATGCTACGAGTTACTTTGGCAGCGCCATCGGAAAGCGCTGAGCGTATGGCTGAATTGGGTCGAGAGGTTGTAGCGCGAACGTTTGTGCGCCGCGGAAATGAGCCAATTTTGGCGGGAAGTAGTCTTCCCGTAGCTTTGCCACAACCATTGGCAGAACAGGTCCAACAGGAAATGATGCGGCGAGCTGAACAGCAAGCAACTCCAATTGAATAAAACTTAATTTAGATATTGTTTGTGAATTACGTATCAGGCGAAACCAAGAACGATCGAATAACTGGGGATTTAAGTTTCGCAGAGTTTTCTTGTTAAACCTCGGCAGCTATTGGGGCGGAATAAGTTCTTAGCGGTCAAGATGTCTTTCGGATACGAGGAGACGTTTACAAATTGATCGAAATTTCTTACCCGAATAGTTGCAAAACTGATGTATTAAATGGTGACACGCGCCAATCAGGCGGTCAATGACTTCTTAGATTCGACGTCCACCGCTCCACTAGACGAAGAAAAAGAACGATATGACAAAAGACCAGCAAGACATTGAACGCGGAAGCGTTATAAATGTTGAAATTCTTAATGCTGCACATGGCGGACAGGGAATTGCTAAATACGATGGACGAGTAATATTCGTAAAAAGCGCCTTCCCAGGGGATCGGCTCAGTGCAAATATCACTCATGTGAAAAAGAAGTTTGCTCGGGCTACGATCGCGTCGATCGAAATGCCTTCACCACTTCGAATGCAGCAACGATGCCTAGCTGCTGCGAATGGTGCTGGCTGCTGTGATTTTGGTGAGTTGGATCCAGAAATTGAGGGCCGGTACAAAGCTGATTTAGTTCTTGAACAATTGGAGAGACTCGGAAAGGTCTCCCAGCCTCCAACATGTGAAGTTGTATCATTCGGTTCTCCTACTCAGTGGCGAACCCGCATGCGTTTAGGTGTTGATGCTCAGGGCAGAGCAGGAGGATTTGCTAGCCAGTCACGTGAAGTCGTTTCAGGAGTGCCATGTAGTCAAGGCGTAATGGGGTTGCTTGATGGCATAGTAGGTGCGGAACAGAACGTATTACGTTTTACTCCAGGATCTCAAGTAGTAGTTGTTTGTGATGATCTCGGTCAGCGCACTGTCGTTGAGACTCAACCAGCGCCCCGCGGTAAACGTACCGAGTCGATGGTAAAAGTTGTAGAGGGTACCGGCAAAGTTTCCCAAGTTGTTGATGGCGTCACATTTGAACTCCCTGCTACTGGATTTTGGCAATCTCACAAAGATGCGGCTCAAGTATATGCAGACACTATTCGGGAATGGTTTGGATCTCTAATAATTCGGAATACAGATTCGTCACTGGTTGCGTGGGATCTCTATGGCGGATGTGGTTCTTTTGCTTCGGCGATTTTATCTGCAGTTGATAATCATGGTGTTGTCCATTGTGTAGAAAGTGCGCCGGCTGCAGTTTTGGCTGGCAAACGAGCTCTTTCTCAACTGGTGGAGGATCAAAAAATAGTTTTCCATACAGAAACAGTTGAGCGGGCCATGAATCAACTGCCTGCCCCTACCCTCGTTGTATTAGATCCACCTCGAGTAGGTGCTGGTGCTGAAACAGTACGAGCTATTGCACAATCGGGACCACAGGCTGCAATACACATCGGTTGTGACCCTGCCACGTTTGCTCGTGACATCGCCGAATGGAGCCGAAACGGTTTTATTTTGGAAAAACTTCGTGTATTCGATGCGTTTCCCGGTACGCATCACTGCGAAACCATCGGTTTATTAACAAAGAAAAACTAATTAGATTAGAGGGACTTTGCTGCTAGAGTCTTGGCAGTGCGTTACGCAGAGTACACTTGTTGTCAAGACTTTATTCGATATCTTTGATCTTTCTGTTGTCTTTTGCATAGCAAGGCAATCGTAGTCAAAGCTGTTGGACTTTCGCGCAGTTGAGTCTGTGCCTGATCTGTAAACCGCCAGTATTTTTATGAAAGGGTGCAACTCAACGCGCATGAGCATTCTTGAACACATCTCGTCACCTGCCGATGTCAAAACTTTAAGCTACGAACAATTAGATACATTAGCGAGCGAGATCCGCGAATTTTTAGTGGAAAAGGTTTCGGCGACTGGAGGCCACTTAGGTCCGAACCTTGGGGTGGTCGAGCTGACACTTGCGATACATCGTGTGTTTTCTTCACCAAGTGATCCCATCATTTTTGATACCTCGCACCAGTCCTACGTTCATAAGATTTTGACAGGTCGTGCAGGAGCTTTCGATACCCTTCGCCAAAAAGATGGATTGTCTGGATACACTTCTCGCGCTGAAAGCAACCATGATTGGACTGAATCATCGCATGCGTCAGCTTCGTTATCGTATGCGGATGGATTAGCGAAGGCTTTCCAACTAAAAGGCGAAAAAGCTCGAAACGTGGTTGCAGTCGTCGGTGATGGCGCTCTAACTGGTGGTATGTGTTGGGAGGCCTTAAACAATATTGCAACTGGGACCGAGCGCAATGTTGTTGTGGTCGTCAATGACAATGGGCGAAGCTATTCGCCGACCATTGGCGGTTTTGCGGATAATTTAGCGGCGCTTCGGATGAAACCAAGCTATGACCGCGTGATGGAGCAAGGTAAAACTACTCTCAAATCCTTAGGATGGGTAGGCGAGCGGACATTTGAAGCTCTTCATGCTTTTAAAGAAGGCGTTAAGTCAAGTGTCATACCTACAGAGATGTTCCCAGAATTGGGCATGAAGTATATTGGTCCAGTTAATGGACATAATACGAAAGCTGTAGAGGCCGCGTTACGCTATGGCCGAGATCATAAAGGTCCTCTGATTGTTCATGTGGTGACAGAAAAGGGCAAAGGATATGCCCCTGCTGAAAATGACGTAGCTGAATTGATGCACTCGACGGGTGTTATCAATCCGAAGACCGGTGAACCAGTGGGCACCAAGAGCCCCGGATGGACATCAGTTTTTAGTAAAGAGCTTGTAAAAGCTGGAGAGACGCGCAAAGATATTGTTGCTATCACGGCTGCCATGGCTGGACCGACAGGGCTTTCTGCCTTCGGTGAGAAATTCCCTGATCGATTGTTTGACGTTGGAATCGCAGAGCAACATGCTATGACATCTGCAGCCGGTTTGGCGCTAGGCGGTCTCCATCCAGTCGTTGCTATCTATTCGACATTTCTCAATAGAGCATTTGATCAATTACTCATGGATGTCGGTTTGCTCAATCTTCCGGTTACGATCGTTCTGGATCGTGCGGGAGTTACCGGCTCCGATGGTGCAAGTCACAATGGCGTTTGGGATTTTGCAGTAGCAGGGATCGTACCAGGTATCCGAATTGCGGCACCGCGTGACGATGAGAATCTTAAGGAGCTGTTCGCTGAAGCACTTACTATTGACTCTCCAACTGTTGTGAGGTTCCCTAAGGGAGAGCTGCCGTCTCGGCTGAGTGCACAGCAGCGTTTCGACGATGGTGCGGAACTATTGCATTATTCCGATTCTGATCATGAAGACTCGACACCGAGCATTTTGGTCGTTGCGGTTGGTTCTCTCGTTTCATCTGTTATGGAAATCGTGTCCGACATTGAAGAGTGCGGTTGTAATGTGACTGTGGTTGATCCACGATGGGCAGTACCTGTTGCGCCATCAATCGTGGGATTAGCAGCAGATCATGATCTTGTTATAACTGTCGAAGATGGAATCATTCATGGCGGAGTGGGCGCGATGATTAATGAGGCGCTTAATGCCTCTGAAATAGATGTACCAGTTCGAAATTTGGCATTTCCTGAGATATTCCCTGAGCATCAAAGTAGGAATCAACTACTTGATGCTGTGGGGTTATCTCCTCGAGGTATAAAGACTCAAATTATCGCAGCTGCAGAATCTCTTTACCTTTTAGACAAGGAATAGCTTCTGTAAGTGAGGGACGGGCCTTGATTTTTTGGAATCTAGGCTCGTCCCTGTATTTCTCTATGAGGCGTGCTCAATTTTGTTGAGTGTATCTGTAATTACTGACGCACTGTTGTCGATTTGCCAAGGTCGTGCCTCCAATCTCATGAGGCATTCAATTACATCGTCTTGTGCGATCGGTCGTGGTACATCTCGAAGTTGCCAGCATAATTCTTTAACCGAGTGGGGCTGCATGAGATTTTCTGCTGGAAGATTTAGAAGTAGCGCCTTTTCAACGATGGAATTTTTTACCTCTTCAAAGTCATCTAAAGATTCGGGATGGATCTTTTCCCAAACGTACTTTGATGGCAACTGGTTCTCATCGAATTGTGGTGTGTGTGGCCAAGTGCGTGGATCGGATTCCAAAACATCGTTGATCGTCGGCATCCAACGAGCGATCCGCTTACGGTACTGTTTAGGAATCTCTGAGGCACGTAGAGCAGCTTGTGAATTGCGAGGTGGACGCTGTGCAACGGAAATCAGTACTTTGTCCGGCAACAAGCGAGATACGGATGTATTTTTCATACGAGCTTCATCGTCGCGTAACTCCCAGAGGGCTTCGGCAACGACTAGCTGCCGAGGTCGGGTAAGACGGCTTACCCCCTTCATATCTTGCCAGCTACGCTGTGTGTCTAAGCCATGACTGCTTGTATTTATGAGATGCGCACATTCTTGTCTGTGCCATTCTAATTTTCCATGAGCCTCTAGGAGGAGTTTCATGGATTCTGCAAGTGGAATGAGCTTCTCGACGTCTAAGGCTGCATAAACGAGCCAACTGTGGGGAAGCGGGCGACGTGACCAGTCTTCGGCACCGTGTGCCTTTTTGAGGGTAACTTCCAAGCGCTCTTCGAGCATGGACGCTAAATTAACTCGCGGCAATCCAGCGAGTCTTCCTGCTAATTCAGTATCGAAAATTGTACTGGGGTAGAAACCTAACTCGGAAAGACAGGGGAGGTCTGTTGCCGCGGCATGGATAATCCACGGTTGATTGTTTATTACCTTGCCTAGTACAGATGTGACTAATCGTCGATTAGCTTCTGGGTCGATAAGTACTGTGCCGCTTCCTTCGCGACGAATCTGTAAGAGATAAGCGCGGTCATCATAACGATAAGCTCCAGCGCGTTCAGTATCAATTGCGAAAGGGCCAGTGCCCTGAGATAGTTGATAAGCTGCCTCGTAAATCGACCGAGAAGTTGCAGCGAGCGGGGGTAATCCCTCACTCGGTTGAGTGACTAAAAGTGCCATAGCAGTAAAAAGTTTAGGTTATCGGGAGATACTTGTCGTACCTTCGGGAGACAGTCCGGCTACATTTGCTAACACTTGAGCAAAAGCTGATACATGAGGTGCAAGATCAATTGCTGTTGCCGTCCAAGATGCGCGCATTTCAACTTGGTATGCCCGAGGAGGTCCACCAATTTCGCCAAAGCGAACTGATGCTGTAGCAGTTACAGTTCCGCCGAGATTTGTGTGATCAGCATGGGTTTTATCTAGAGCTTCTGTAAGCCATTGCCAGGCAACATCGGGCAGAAGGGGATCGTTTGCTACAGATGCATCCATATCGGCTTGAATGTAAGCAACTAATCGCATCGATCCGTCCCACGATTCGTCTGATGTTGGGTCATGCAGGAGGATAAGCCGACCGAAGGCGTCGCCTTGCGAATCATCAGACAAAGTCCCGCTGACCTCCAGTCCCACTGCGTGGCTAAAAGGTGCTAGTCGTTGCGGTGGGCGAATCGTGCCTAAGGAGATCTCTGGTCGGAGCTGAGCCTTATGCATCGATTCCACGGCGTCCATAAAATCTTGAGGGATGGATTCGTGAGAGCTTTCTGAGGCAATAATGGGCATTGCTTGGTTTTCAGTCACATCGCACAACCTAATAAGGACAGCTTGGGTTTGGTCGGAGGCGCGCCGATTTTTAGCGGAACGTTGTTACTTCAGGGGAATAAACTTTGACCAAGTTGTGGATCAAACTTAGGATGGATAAGTGAATTGGTCAAAAGGCGAATTCGATCCAAAGTCGGTGTAGCGGTTGAGCACCGGAGTTCTAGGTTAAGACAGGCAGATGATACATGGCTGAGAAGCTCAATTTCGAAGAATTAAATAGCATGCAGCGTTATTCGCAGTTTGCTGTTTTCCGTGCGATTCCTGGCGCATTGGGGAGTGATCGTACAGAAATCATTGCTCAAGCCCAAAGTTTTTTTGACGGCCTAGAGACTGCTGGGAAAGTCGAAGTTCGAGGAATTTATGACCTAGCGGGTTGTCGTGCTGAAGCGGACTTCATGATTTGGTGGATTGCTGAGGAATTTGAAGAAATTCAAGCCGCTTTTGCTAGGTTCCGGAGAGAAACAGTGCTGGGGCAAGTTTCCGAAGTTGCTTGGTTGGGCAACTCACTTCATCGGCCAGCAGAGTTTAATCGCTCACACCTTCCATCCTTTATCATGAGGGAGAAACCAGGGGATTGGATTACGGTCTATCCATTCGTACGTTCTTATGATTGGTACATCATGGATCCGCAAAAACGTCGCAAAATTCTAGCTGAGCATGGGCAAGCTGCACGGGATTTCCCAGATGTTCGTGCGAACACCGTTCCAGCATTTGCGCTTGGTGACTATGAATGGATGCTTGCATTCGAAGCGCCACGGCTCGATCGGATTGTAGATCTCATGCATAAGATGCGTTATACGGAGGCTCGTCTTTATGTTCGTGAAGAAACCCCATTTTTTACGGGTCGTAGAGTGTCTGAGGTATCAGAACTTGTCAACGTTTTGCCGTAGTACAAGATGGTAATAGCGTGGGGCCAGCAGCATTTGAGTTGCTGACCCCACGCTTTTAAATGTTTAAAGATAAGTGCCTTAGCTTTCTTCTGCAGGAATCAAAGTTAAGCACACAGAGTTAATGCAATAGCGCAGATCTGTGGGGGTATCGTAACCTTCACCTGCAAAGACATGTCCTAAATGAGATTCGCAGTTTGCGCAGATTACTTCAGTGCGAACCATACCATGAGAAGTGTCTGTGCGTTCTATGACCTTATCGCCAGCTAATGGCGAGAAGAAAGAAGGCCATCCGCAATGGGAATTGAACTTTTCTGTTGATCGAAAAAGCTCGGTGCCACAAGCACGGCACGAATAGATGCCCTCTGTAGTGGTGTTGGTGTATTCCCCAGTGTGAGGTGCTTCGGTACCTGCTTCGCGCAAAACACGGTACTCTTCGCTGCTGAGTCGCTGGCGCCATTCGGTGTCGGTGATCAATTTAAAATTTGTCATCGCTTGTCCTTAGTTTGTCGGAATTGTGTATTGGCTACAACTCATGAGCTGAATTATTTATTGCGTGGGATTCCCTAATGTGTCGCGAATTACTTTATAGCGTAAAAATATTAATCCATTAGGGGAGGAAGATAGCATTTCTAGCACAAGGCGAGTGGTAAAAGAGTCGTCAGATATTTTTCCGAAAAGAGGGCTTTCTACTGGGCAAATGATATTGGGGGCAATCGTTAAATGAAGACGATCGACGATTCCTAAAGACAACGCCTGGCGGTAAACTGAGGGGCCACCTTCAATAGATATTTTTTTCAATCTCCGTGCATGCAAAGCATCGAAAGCAATCTTTAGTGGGTTTGTGCTAGTAGGTGCCACGATGACCTCCACGCCTACGTCAATAAGCTTCTGTAAGCGCTGGTCCCATTGTTCGGAAGTGTTGGCAGGTTGTTGAGTTATAACGAGTGGGGATAATTCTGATGGTAGGTCAGGGGAGAATAGTTCGGAGGAGAAATCGAAATATAAAGATTTACTCAAAAGTGTAAGTTTAGGTAAACCGCAGCGGCCTAGCTTTTGCCTTTGATTCTTGATCCCATGTGGCAGCACTACAGGACCGTAGTTTTCCTTTCGAGCAGTTTCGGCGCCCACGACGATCGCATCTGCCCATCCTCGTAGTTGTATTAGTAAGTCTGCATCTGTTTGGTCACCCATTGGACCGGAGACTCCCGATAAAGTGGCGGAGCCATTGATTGATGTAATCGCAATAGCGCGGCATTCTGGTTCGTTGATCGTGGTGAGAGGAAGAGCCCCGTAAACAATTTGGTCGGTAGTTACTGTGCTGGAAGATGCGGAGTCACGCTGCATGTCAGTTAACACTACTAGGAAAATAAAAAAACCGGCGTTAAGCCGGTTTAATTGAGCGGATGACGAGACTCGAACTCGCGACCCTCACCTTGGCAAGGTGATGCGCTACCAACTGCGCTACATCCGCATGTTTTCGTTTAAAGCCTGAAAACAAGGCTTGTGCGCGATACTGGGATTGAACCAGTGACCTCTTCCGTGTCAGGGAAGCGCTCTCCCGCTGAGCTAAACGCGCGGGTATGAGGTGGAAACGGGAATCGAACCCGTGTGCACGGTTTTGCAGACCGTTGCCTCACCACTCGGCCATTCCACCGTGGCGTTGCCGCCTCGGAAGGTACTTAAAAATACCAGAGCGGATGACGAGACTCGAACTCGCGACCCTCACCTTGGCAAGGTGATGCGCTACCAACTGCGCTACATCCGCATGTTTTCGTTTAAAGCCTGAAAACAAGGCTTGTGCGCGATACTGGGATTGAACCAGTGACCTCTTCCGTGTCAGGGAAGCGCTCTCCCGCTGAGCTAAACGCGCAGACGCTCTAAGCGTTGAGCGGATGACGAGACTCGAACTCGCGACCCTCACCTTGGCAAGGTGATGCGCTACCAACTGCGCTACATCCGCATGCAAACTGTGCTGCGAGAAGAAACTTTAGCCCGATGGTACGTGTTAGTGCAAATCCGCAGTCAGTAGGGGAAAATGAAAGTAAAACTGCGGGTATGGCTAAGCAGAATTGATTACACGGACATGTCGACTATTCATATCTGTAAAAGTTTGGTGGCGAGTTATTGTATCGATCTGAATGAAGGAGGAGTGTGCTGAACTGTACTCTATATAGAGATATAGAGAAGAGATTGGGTTTTGATTAGAATCGTGCTACATTGATCTTCGTTCGACAATGAGTTGAAGCTGGTCCTATGGCTCAGTGGAAGAGCGTTCCGTTCACACCGGAAAGGTCGCTGGTTCGATCCCAGCTAGGACCACATAATTCGATTCCCACACTAATTGGTGTGGGAATTTTTTTAATTTGATATGAGTCGAGTTGCTTTGCTGTTATCTAAGTTGGGGGAGATATATTGCTATTCTTGGCGCAATAGGTCTTCTTAGATTTTTGAATGTTGTCCAACCGTTTCGATGTTTTGAAAAATACGACTTGGTTCGGAACTTTTTCAATTCTCTGAACGACTTGTATTGCAGGCTTTGAATTTTAACGATTTTGTGCCTGCGATAGTTGTGTCGATTTCCTCTGATGTGAGTGGTGAATTTGTGAAGGGTCAATGTGTACGTAGCACGTGGCAGGGCGTTAAATTCGCTTCCATAGGTGCGTTAACAGGTCTTTTTTTGCTCCAGCAACCCGTCGTTGCTCACGACGTTGTTATATCTTCCAACCCGCAAGATGGTGCAAAAGTAACGGAATTCCCGACAACCGTCGAACTAACCTTTTCGGGTATTCCTAAAAAGGACTTCAATACTGTTGCATTGAGTCGGAAATCTGATTCGACAGTTTTGTATCGAGGTGAGCCTCATCTAAACGGGCAGGTTGTGAGCTTCACATTGCCTTCGAACATCGAAAAGCAAGCAGGTGAGTATCTAATTGGCTTTCAGATCACTTCATCGGATGGGCACTCCACCAAAGGGCGAACTACGTTCACTTATGTTGATCCTTCGCAAGAGAATGGTTCTAGTGAAGTTTCGGCAGAAAGTGAATTGAAACCCACAACCTCTGAAGGGCTTAGTTCGACGGTAACTTTCGCCGCAGGCGGAATCACATTAATTGCACTAGCTATTGTTTCTATTTTTTTAGTTGCACGACGTAACTCCCGGAAAGGAAAATAATTTATTATGTCTACATCTCGTCGCATTAAGGGCGCTATTGCTGTTTTAGCCATGGCTTCAATCGCTTTGACAGCTTGTTCTAACTCTGAATCTGATTCTGAGAAGAAGGTTGATACCGCATCATCTGCTGCTGCGGCTGCTTCCGAAACCAACTCTATGAGCATGGGTGCCGATTCTGTCATGATGATGAACCCATATGTTCGCTCCATGGAAGACGGAAAATCCATGACTGGTATTTTTGGTGAAATTATGAACCACTCTGACAAGGATGTCACGGTTGTGGGATTTAGTTCTTCCATTAACGCCAAGATGAATCAACTTCATGAGGTTGTTGACGGAGTCATGAGAGAAAAAGAAGGTGGATTTGTTATTCCTGCTGGCGGAACCTACACCTTGGAGCCAGGCAAAGATCATATGATGCTCATGGGCGTTGACAAGCCAGTTGTTGCTGGTGACACTGTTTCCGTCACACTTGAACTATCTGATGGCACCACAGTTGACGTCAAGGATATTCCAGTTCGAAAGTTGGGCGCTGGCGACGAAAACTACGGGGCAGACGGTGCGGTTCACATGGATCACGGAACCAGTGACACAATGAAGCACGATCATAGCCATAAATAAAATTAAGCCGTCGAATCTCTAGTTGAGGAAAGGTTACTGAAAATGGCCGAAACTCCACGTTTTAGTGTTAAATCATTAGGCGAAAATCTTAAGATGAGTCGCCGTGGATTTCTTACTGGTACAGCTGGAGTTGCAGCCGCAGGAGCATTAAGTGCGTGCACAGAGCCTGCGCATGATGCAGATGCTGTGGGTGTAGATCAAACAGTTGCCCAAGAAATAGAGCCATTCGACGGCATCCATCAATCTGGAATTGCCACTCCAGCACAATCGCACCTCATAGTGCTGGGACTTAATTGCCGTGCGGGAGTGGATTCTGCTGCAGTGCGACGTTTGTTGACCCTGTGGACCGAGGATGCTCGGGAGTTAACTCAGGCGCGAAACCCAGTGGGTAGCCTTGAGCCCGAGATGACTTCGTCACCTTCACGTTTGACAATTACTGCTGGTGCTGGCGCACGGCTATTCGATATTCTCGGAAAGTCGGAAATGAAGCCCGCATGGCTCAAAGATATTCCAGTCTTTTCCAAAGATAGACTTGATCCGCGTTGGGGGCAAACGGATCTTGTGCTACAGATTTGTTCAGATGACCCTATGACCGCAGCTTTCGCCATGCGGCATATGACCCGATCGGGATCTGATTACGCTGAAGTTAAATGGGTTCAACAGGGATTTTTAAACGCTCGGGGTACTTTGCAAAAAGGCGAAACTCCGCGAAATCTTTTTGGCCAAAAAGATGGCACCATTAATCCTCACACTGCTGAAGAATTTGATAAGCAGGTTTGGATTGACAATGAAGATGATTCCCCACGTTGGATGCACGGTGGAACGTGCATGGTTGTAAGGCGTATTTCAATGAATTTGGACACTTGGGAGCGTCTGGATCGGCAATCCAGAGAAGTTGCAATTGGTCGCGATATCGTAGAAGGGGCCCCACTAAGCGGTGGAAAGGAGCACGATTCTGCTGACTATGAGGCAGTTGATGAATATGGTATTCCGAAGATTGACGCTCGTTCCCACATGGCACTAGCTACGCCACCTTCAGATTTGCCTAATCAGCGGCTCCTTCGGCGTGCGTATACTTACAATGAAACCCCGATGGTTGGTACTGATCAGCTATCGAATGCCGGCCTTGTGTTTTGTTGTTTCCAAAAGGATCCACGTAAACAATTCATTCCGATTCAACAGCGCTTAGACGCTAGCGATCGTTTGAATGAGTGGATCAAACACATCGGTTCTGCGGTGTACGCGATTTTCCCAGGCACCGATCAAAAGAAAACGGAAGCTTCCATTTGGGGTGCCGCGTTGTTCGATTCCTAGTCAATTCGCGGTACTATAAGCAGCAAAGCGTCGAAAAGTACCGAGTTTAAATGGATCATAAATGTCCTCGGAAGATTTCCGTGGACATTTACTATTTTGATGAGTGAAAATCGAGCTATTGTCGGAACGTTTGAGCGTCCAGGTATGACGTTTAAACATGAGCGCAAGTAAGGAGCGCATTTTTTTAAATGGCACATCTCATTGAGGCAGCCCCCAACCCCCACCAGCCTTTCGTCGTGACTGCAGGCGTTGCGGTCGGCGCTGCTATGCGGGAACTGGAGCTACCTAATAAAGGTCCTGAAGCGATCGTTTGTGTAAAGGATAGTGAAGGCACACTGCGTGATCTGTCTTTTGTGCCTGAGCAAGATAGTAAGTTCACTCCAGTTCCTGCTAATACTGAAGATGGACGTACAGTCATCCGCCACTCGTGTACTCACGTGTTGGCTCAAGCCGTGCAAGCAGAATTCCCAGGAACAAAGTTGGGCATTGGTCCAGCGATTGAAAATGGCTTTTACTATGACTTTGATGTTGCAGAGCCTTTCACTCCGGAAGATCTTCAAAAGCTTGAAAAACGAATGAAGAAAATCGTCAAGCAAGGGCAAAAATTTGAGCGTCGAATTTTCGCATCGGTTGCCGAGGCTGAAGAAGCTCTAAAGAACGAGCCTTATAAGCTTGAGCTGATTCGCGATAAAGGAAACGTTGATCCAGCCTCGGATGAGGCTACGGAGATTGGCGCTGGTGATCTCACAGGCTATTACAACGTTAACCCACGTACAGGTGAAGTGGATTGGTACGATCTGTGCCGCGGACCCCATGTTCCGACAACCAAGTACATTCCAGCATTTGCTTTGACACGATCGTCAGCAGCATATTGGCGTGGCGATCAATCTCTAGCAGGTTTGCAGCGCATTTATGGCACCGCGTGGGAGTCTAAAGAAGCGCTTGAAGAATACCAGCTGATGATGGCCGAGGCTGAAAAGCGCGATCATCGTCGTCTAGGTGCAGAGCTTGACTTGTTCAGCTTCCCAGATGAAATCGGATCTGGTTTTCCGGTGTTCCACCCCAATGGAGGAATTGTTCGTCTAGAGATGGAGGAACATTCTCGCCGTCGTCATATCAACGCAGGATATTCCTTTGTTAATACCCCGCACATCACTAAAGGCGATCTGTTCAAGAAATCGGGTCACCTAGATTTCTATGCTGACGGCATGTTCCCTCCTATGCAGCTTGATGGTGAGGTTGACGAAGAAGGAAACGTCGTAAAGCAGGCTCAGGACTACTATGCAAAGCCTATGAACTGCCCGATGCATAACCTCATCTTCGCATCGCGTGGTCGGTCTTACCGTGAGCTTCCTCTGCGCCTCTTTGAGTTCGGTACGGTTTACCGTTATGAAAAATCTGGCGTAATCCACGGACTTACTCGTGCACGTGGTTTTACCCAAGATGATGCTCACATTTACTGTACTGAGGATCAACTTGAGCAAGAGCTCACATCAGTACTCGATTTCATTATTTCGCTCCTTCGTGACTACGGCTTGGATGACTTTTATCTTGAGCTTTCCACCAAGGATCCGAACAAGTTCGTTGGTTCTGATGAAATTTGGGAAAAATCTACGTCGATTCTGCAGCGGGTAGCAACTAAATCTGGTCTAGACCTGGTTCCGGATCCCGCTGGAGCAGCATTCTATGGGCCGAAGATTTCGGTACAGGCTCGAGACGCTATCGGTAGAACTTGGCAAATGTCGACAGTTCAGCTTGACTTCAATCTCCCAGAGCGATTCAACTTGGAATACACATCTTCTGATGGTTCTAAGAAGCGTCCCATCATGATTCACCGTGCGTTGTTTGGCTCAATCGAACGATTCTTTGGTGTCTTGCTGGAGCATTATGCCGGTGCATTCCCAGTGTGGTTGGCTCCTCACCAAGTAATTGGTATCCCAGTGGCAGATTCCTTCTCTGAGCATTTGGAGAAAGTTACAGGGATGCTTCGTGACAATGGCGTTCGCGCGAGCGTGGATACTTCTGACGATCGTATGCAGAAAAAGATTCGAAATCATACGACCGGTAAGGTTCCATTTATGCTCCTTGCAGGTGCGCGCGATGTTGAAGCTAATGCGGTGAGCTTCCGTTTCCTCGATGGCACACAAGTTAATGGGGTTCCTGTTGATAAAGCTATCGGCGTGATCACGCAGTGGATCTCTTCGCGAAATAACGAACAGCCAAGCGAAGAAACTGTGAAAAAACTGGTGTAATACCCGTTGCTTTGCATGGTTATGGATTAACCCACGATGTATTCAACATATACATCGTGGGTTAATCCCCTCATTGAGTGCATAAACGAAGTACGGTGTAGTAAGAAATTGAGATAGTTACAACAGTAAGATTCAAAATTTGCTGTTGGACATTGTTATCTAACTGGTGGTTGAGGAGCAGATATGGGGTCAGTGCCAGACAACGGTGAAACATACGTTGATCAAGGCATCGGCGTGGAAGATCGTCTAGAACGCCTATGGGCGCCTTATCGAATGGCGTACATCAAGAAAGATCCCGTTGATGATGCACGTGGCTCTACCAACCCTTTTGTTCGGATCCCTGAGCTGTCAGATGAAGATGGGCTCATCGTTGCGAGAGGGGAGTACGTTTACTGCCTTCTTAATCTCTTTCCTTACAACTCTGGGCATATGATGGTTGTTCCTTATCGCCAAGAGCCCAATTTGGAAGACCTTACTGGCGAAGAAATTTCTGAACTTTTTGCTTTTGGCCAAGCTGCGATCAAAGTTGTGAAATCAGTATCGCGCCCAGATGCTATCAACGTCGGGTTCAATTTGGGTCGTGCATCGGGTGGCTCGGTGGGCGAACATCTCCATATGCACATTGTGCCGCGTTGGTCTGGAGACGCGAATTTTATGACTGTTATTGATGGGACAAAAGTATTGCCACAATTGTTGCGTAAGACACGGTCGTTGCTCGCGCAAGCGTGGAACGACATGGACGGAATCCCAGGAGTAGCTCATGCTTAGTGTCCATGGCAGGAAACCTGCAGCGGTTATCGTCGAGCCTGTGGCAAAAGCACTGATCAAGATTGGTTTTACTCCTAATTCCATCACCATCGTAGGTACCGCTATCACGATCGCGATCGCAGTCATTTTAATTCCAACTGATCATCTATTTGCTGCTGCCGTGCTGTCTGGCGTATTTGCAGCATTCGATATGGTAGATGGGACCATGGCTCGAATGCGAGGCGGGGGAACGAAGTTTGGAGCTACTCTCGACGCTTCTTGCGATCGGATTACTGATGGTGCATTGTTTGGCGCTATTACTTGGTGGCTGATATTTCATCATGCTGCATCTCAAATGCTAGTTGTTGCATCATTTGTGGTTTTGGTTTGTTCTCAGGTTATTTCCTATGTCAAAGCCCGAGGTGAAGCGTCGGGTTTCACCATGAATGGAGGTTTGGTCGAACGACCCGAGCGCCTGATTGTGGGCTTGGGAGGAATTGGTCTAGCCGGCCTTGGTGTGCCTTTCGCGGTAGACGTTGCAATTTATCTATTGGCTATAGGATCAATTTTTACTGTAGGGCAGCGCCTTTATATCGCTTCTCAATCCGAAAACGCCTTGGAAAAAACAGCTGCACCAGCTGGAGCCAAGGAACACCCTAATTTCTAAGGGGCAGACATAGACCAAGTATTTTTATGAAGTCAACAAGTATGAATACTAATAAGCGATTCCAAAATGTTAACCAATGGAAGCTTCACGCATCGGCAGCTGCGTATCTAGCTGGGTGGAAAGTAGTTCGCCTATTGCCAGAACCTGTGGCATATCGGTTATTTTCGTCGGCGGCGGTGATTGCTTCACGACGTGGCAGGGGGATGGATCAACTTCGCCGCAATCTCACGCGAGTAGTGGGAGCAGAAAACGTCGATAGAGCGTTGGTTAAACGGTCTATGCAATCGTATGCACGCTATTGGTGCGAAGCATTCCGGTTGTCTGTGATCGCTCGCGATCCTGATGTTATTCATCGAGTTGATGCCCATGCCGTTGGCGTGGAGCAAGTTAATCCCCATAGTCCGATGATTATTGTCTTGCCGCATTCAGGTAATTGGGACCTTATCGGCATGTATTTTGTAAAAAAAGTGGGCACTTTTACAACCGTGGCAGAACGGGTAAAGCCGGAGTCCCTTTTCCGTGCTTTTGTGAATTATCGTCGTTCACTTGGTTTTGAAGTTCTTCCGCTAACGGGAAGCGAGACTTCACCGTATTCTGTGCTTTTGCAACGCGTTCGCGAGGGGCGGACTGTGTGTCTATTGGGTGAACGAGATCTTACATCTCATGGAGTTGAAGTCGAGTTTTTCGGTGAAACTACTCGAATGCCCGCCGGTGCAGTAAAGCTAGCACTTGATAGTGGTGCACCTTTACATGTTGCGCATACATGGTTTGAAGGAGACGATTGGGGCTTGAGCCTATCTGAGCCTGTAGAGATTACTGATGTAAAATCTGGAGTTCAGGCAATTGCTCAGATAATGGAGAAAAATATTAAGGCCCACCCAGAGGATTGGCATCTTTTGCAACCGTTGTGGATAAATGATTTGGATCGACGGCGTTACGAATCAGGACTGCAACCAAAAAACGATTAAGAAAGGCGTAGCATTTGATGCCCTCAATGCGGATCGGTATTGTCTGCCCTTATTCTTTTGACGCTCCAGGTGGAGTTCAAGCCCATGTGCTTGATTTAGCCGAGAAATTCATTTCGCAAGGGCATCATGTTGAAGTTTTGGGGCCTGCTTCGGAATCAACTCAGCTGCCAGATTTTGTAACAAGGGGTGGTGCGTCATTGCCAATCCCATATAACGGATCAGTCGCTAGATTATCATTCGGTCCAAGCACATTTATACGTGCTCGAGATTTTATTAATCGCGGCCAGTTTGATGTGCTACATATCCACGAACCAAATTCGCCTAGTTTTTCCATGGCCGCGCTGAAAGTAGCACGCGGTCCTATTGTTGCTACATATCATGCCTCGAGCAATCGCTCATTGGCACTAAAATTTGCATTGCCATTTTTGCGTGGTCAATTAGAAAAGATCCGTGGTGGAATCGCAGTATCGGAAATGGCTAGGCGATGGCAGGTTGAGATGCTAGGCGGGGATCCGATCCTTATCCCCAATGGTGTTGAAACATCACAGTTTGAGCTCGACAAGAAGCCATTGTGGTCAGGGCGGATTCCGGAGATTGTCTTTTTAGGGCGTCTTGATGAACATCGTAAAGGTCTAGATATTCTTCTCCGTGCAGTAGACCGACTAGACCATGAAGTACGGGTTACAGTAATCGGTGGTGGAACTCATCCGCCGGCTCCTCGAGTTGATTTCGTGGGGAGAGTTAACGATGAAGAAAAGGCTGAAATTCTAGGACGAGCTGATATCTATGTGGCTCCGAATCGCGGGGGAGAAAGCTTTGGAATCGTACTCGTAGAAGCTATGGCTGCAGGGTGTGTCGTTGTAGCTAGTGATTTGGAGGCATTTTCTGCGGTGTGTGATGCACAGAGTCCGCAACCATCAGGAATACTATTTCGAAATGGTGATGCTGACGATCTTGCATCTACGCTGAGAAACGTTATTGAGAATCCCAAATTTGGGCAGGAACTCGTTACCTCTGGAACTCAAAGAGCAAAAGAATTCGATTGGGATAATGTTTCCAAAGAAATTATGCGGGTTTATGAGACAGTGTGTGATGGCACCACCGTGACCGCCGCATAGGAGAGACGTTTATGACAACAATTCTTGTTGCGATAGTTGTATGCCTTATCACCGTGTTTATCGCGTGGGCTTGGAGTACTGCACAGCGTTTGAATCGACTTCATATTCGTACGGATTCTGCGCTCCAAGCGCTTCAAGCAGCATTAGATCAACGATCTGCGGTGTTGGCGGCGCTATATCCTCAACATAATGCCTTGGCGCAGTCTGCCCAAAAGATCCAATTAGACTATGAAACCTTTTCAGAACGGTCTGAAAAAGAAAAACATGTCGGTGCGTGTATTTCTCTTCTTGGCGATGCTGTTCCTGCATCGTTGGTGGAAGCAGAGGCACGAGTCCAATTGGCCTTCCGCTTTTATAACGATGCGGTTGCAGATACTCGTGCCCTTAGAGTGCGTCCACTAGTTCGAGGTCTGCGACTTGGTGGAACTGCACGGCTTCCTATTTTCTTCGAGTTGCCCAACATCCATGACTAAGTGTTCTTTATTTCATGGAAACGATGACTATCTAATTGCTTGAGTGCATCAGCAAGTTGATCAATATCTTGGTGAGAATGCATCGATGTCATGGTTATCCTCAACATGGCATTGCCACGACTTACTGTTGGATATCTGATTGCTGGAATAAAAAATCCCTTATCACGAAGCAGTCGTGCAGAAAGCAGTGCCTGATTTTCGTCTCCAATTGGGTATGAAATGATTGCGGAGAAAAACCCGTTTTTCTGAACTGGGACTACATGTGAGCTTTGCTGTGCGAAGTAAGCAATATTGGATTGAAGCCTGCGGACACGATCTGGTTCTTGTTCTAGAACTGTCAGTGCCGCATCGGTAGTTGCCATCGTTGCTGGTGAAGGAGCAGTGGAAAAGACATATCCGCGCCCTTGATTGCGCAATAAGGTGGCTACCTGTTCAGAGCATAAAGCGAAGCCGCCTTCGCCTCCAAGGGCTTTACTTGACGTACCGACGATTACTTCTTGTGAGAAATCGGTCGGTGCGTGGGGGAACAAATGCGCAGTGCCACGCCCTGCGTTTCCTAAGCAACCGATTCCGTGGGCGTCGTCGATAAGCAACCATGAACCGTGTCGGGCTGCTACTTGGCGTAACTGTTCGAGATCTGCGATTGTGCCAGACATGGAAAATACTGCGTCGGTAATAACAAGTGAATTCGCAGTATCACAATGAGCTAATGCGTCATCGAGGGCTTCATAATCTCCGGTGGGAAAAGTCTTTACTTGAGATTTGCTGAGTCGACAACCATCAATGATGGAGGCGTGATTGAGTGAATCTGAATAGATGGTGCAATCTTTTCCGGCAAGCGTGGAGATAATGGTGACATTTGCTTGATAACCGGAAGCGAAAAACACTGCGTCGGGGGAGCCGAAGAATTGAGCGAGATGAATTTCGATGCTGCGGTGAATGCTGCTGCCAGTGGTCAATCGGGAGCCACCGGATCCTGTACCTAAAGAGCTGATTGCTTGGATTGCGGCGTTTTTTAGGAAAGGATGTTCGCTAAGGCCTAAATAATCAGAGCTGGAAAATAGCAGCGTAGGACGATTATCGATTATTGCGTGTGGAGTTTGAGGTGAAGAAAACTGCGCGGTTGTGCGCTCAAGGCCTCGTTCACGCCACTCCACATTGCGTTGGTGAGCATAAAAATCAAGCGATGGAGACATTAATTAACTCCGGTAATGAGGACTGGCTTTTGTTCAAGATAACTAATCGTATCTTCAGGCGTGCTCACCCGAGTATCCAATAGAAAAACACGCCCGCCGATGGGAGAATAGGGATCTTTCATGTGAGGAATACGGATGTAGGTATTTTCTGTTGTGACGTATCCCGTTGTATAGGCAGGATCGTCGGAGATACATATTTCTGCGACGATGCCCGGCGCGCTCATCACTTTGGACGCTAAGACTAGGGCTTCGTTGAAGTGTGACTTGTTAAGTGTTGGGCCAGCGGACTCTTGTGGTGTGACCCCAAACGTCGATGCGCGGACTCCTCGTTGTGGGTCGTAGGGATCGAGGCGTTGTCCAGTGTGCGCGCATAATAAAATTGCCCCGCGCATGTTGCGAGCATTCAAGACTGCATCGAGTGCCATCCGTGCGATAGTGGGACTAACAACGTTGGAAAGTTGCTCGATTACTTGACGGTGGGCTTCGCTAGGATGCTGGGCAGAAAGGCATCTGACCTCTAATGCAGGGACTTTGATGATATCTGCATCATTAATTCTGCGGATTGTAAGCGTGGTTATCTCCGGTTGACCCTTGGAATGCGTATTTGCACGCTTATAAAAGCTGGACAAAAATTCATTGGCCCGTGATTCATCAACAAGAGTTTCAGCTCCAGATATGTGTGCTCCGTTGCTGCTCGCATGCATTTTGACGCTGACATAGCTCATATATGAAGCATAAAACAATGAGTTAAACGGTGTTCAAGTTTATTGAAATAATCTCCACATATTTTCAGATGTCATGGCATTTTTTGTCGAACGGTGCGCCTCAATATTGATAGAAGCCGAGAGTGTCTAATGGTTTGTGTGTAGATTCCCAACCTGCATAAGGAGATGAACCAGAATGACTAGTGTGGCACGACGAGATCCGGCTGATAAAACCAAGATTGATGCGATTGAAAAGAAACTGCTTGCTAACCCTGACATCGCGAAACTCATTGACAAGCTAGGCACGTCCACCACGGATGCCAACAACCTGGTTCGGGGCATGTTGCAAACCTCGATCACTAGGGGTTTGAATGCTGAGATGGATGCCCACCTTGGCTACGAGTCTGGCGACAGGAGTGCTAAAGCTACTGCTGGGACAAACAATCACCGTAACGGGTCGTATCCAAAGATACGTGGATTCTCACTACGGGCCGGTTACGGTTGATGTGCCTAGGGATCGGGCTGGAACATTCTTGCCGACTATGGTCCCTAAAGGCTCGAGGAGATTGACCGACGTTGATGACATGATCGTCAGCTTGTATGCCGGTGGGATGACGATTTAAGGATATCCAGCATCATATGGCAACTGCGATGCGTGTCGATTATTTCCCATGAGACGATCTCCGCAGTCACCGACGCCGTCCTCGAGGCGGTCATGGTCTGGCAAAACCACCAGTTAGACGAATTGAATTCTACCCCGTAGTGTTTCTCGATGCACTGCGCATTAAAGTCCGCGACGGTGGCCGAGTGATCAACAAGTCCGCGTACATGGCAATGGGTGTGGATCTTGACGGTATTTAAGCACATTTTGGGGTTGTGGATTGCCAAAGAAGAAGGCGCTTCATTTTGGGCGCAGGTATGTGCCAATCTTTCTAACCGTGGGGTCAAAGACGTTTTTATCGTCTGTTGTGACGGGTATAAAAAAGGCCTGCCTGAAGCAGTCGAGGCAACCTGGCCGAACTCGATGGTGCAAACCTGTATCGTGCACCTGATTCGCGCAGCTAACCGATGGGTAGCCTACGGGGAGCGCCGGGGCGTATCGGCCGCGTTGAGAAAGATTTACACCGCCACAGACGAATCCACAGCTCAGGCTGTTTTAGACGAATTTGAAGCCTCTGAATTGGGAGAAAAGTATCCACGCTCAGTCAAGGTCTGGCGAGATGCATGGGCGCGTTTCGTACCGTTTCTACAGTTCCCACCAGCGGCCAGAAAGGTTATCTATACGACGAATTCGATTGAATCATTCAACAATGAACTGCGTAAAGCTACCCGCAACAGGGTGCAGTTCACCAACGATGAATCAGCGCTCAAGACGCTGTGGCTGATGATCTGCAATATCGAAGACAAACGCGCTGCCAAGAGGGCAAAGCAAGGCAAACGAGTCTCAGCGACAGCCGGCAGACTCATGGAAGGAGCCCGAGTTTCCGGCTGGAAACAAGCCATCAACCAAATGGTCGTGGCCTTTCCCGGCCGCTTCGATAAGTACCTATGAACCTAACCCCACACACAAACAACTTGACACGCTCCGTCGGGGCAGCAGGCGTTGGGCAGGATCGTGCAAGCCTTGCTTGCTGACGCTGATGGTCTCGATTGTGTTCAGCTTTATGCTCTCTCGGATGCAATCGAGTCGTATCGTGATGCGGTCATTGCCCAGGAGAATGGTACCTTTACGCCGTCGCGGGGCGAAGACTAATGGGCAATGACTCTGGTTCGCGTGGGCAGCGGGTGGGCTATATCCGGGTTTCGACGGTGGAGCAGAATAATCAGCGCCAGAAAGAACTACTCAATGCTTCCGGCAGAATTGACCGGTTCTTTGAAGATAAGATTTCCGGCCGCACCAAGACTGCCCGCCCAGGGCTGGGGGAATGTATGGCGTATGTGCGCTACTGTGACGAACTCGTCGTCTCGTCGATCGACCGCCTCGCCCGATCGCTGACGGATCTTCGCGGCATTGTTGATGAACTTATCGGCAAAGGTGTGACTGTTACTTTTCTGCATGAGAATCTCGCGTTTGTGAAAGACACTACAGATCCGCGTGCGGATTTAATGCTGGGTATTTTAGGTTCGTTTGCGGAGTTTGAGCGGGCCATTATCCGCGAACGCCAAGCAGAGGGGATTACGTTGGCGAAAAAGGCCGGAAAGTACAAAGGCCGCTACCTGCTCTAAGCACAGAGCAGGTAGCGGAGATTAAGCGGCGCACACTGGCGGGGGAGTCGAAAGCAGCCTTGGCGCGGGGCTTCGGCGTTACCCGCCCTACGGTGTACCGGGCGTTGAAAGGCTCCTAACAGGACAGTACAAAGAGAGAATGCATACGCGATACTTCTGCGCATCGAACAGTATTTCTTAGGGGTGTACCGAGCACGAATAGAGAGTGTCAGGATGTTTATGTGTGAGGCTCTAATCTAGAAGAAGTTTCACAGATAATGACTACAGTGTCACTGGAGAAAGGCCATGCCCCAGCGACGGTCAACAAGGTCAGCGAGAAGCTGATGGAAATCCTAGACTCGCCAGCCTGATTAACGAATTGTCGACCCCACCAATGAGGCCAAGGAACTGGTTAAGGGCCTGTTGCAGCCACCAATTAACGCTGGGGGCCTTGACCCCCGACGTGTCCACTTTCCGGGGGTCAGGCCCGACTGTAGCTATCTAAATAGGCAAGATTATCCCGGAAGCTGACCACTGTTGTACCCAGCTCACGAATACTCCCCACCGTCCAGTCAAGAGAAGGATATCTACGGAAACAAGCATCACTCCGCCGACTGTCGGAATAGTATGGGAATGACGCCTTAATTTTTCAAGATTTTTCAGTACTGCAGATGAACCTAGCGCTACTAGGACGAATGGCATTCCCAGCCCGAAGCAATAGGATGCGATGAGTCCTACTCCGCGCGTTGCGGTGACTCCATCAGTTCCTAAAGATATAGAGATAATAGCTGTGAGGGTGGGGGTAAGGCATGGGGTCCACCCTAGTGCAAATACTGCACCGAGTAGGGGAGCCCCGGCTATTGTTTGCCAACGGCGTGGAGCCATTCGAGTGTCTTTTTGAAATGGTTGAATGAATCCCATGAATATCAGGCCCATGAAGATGGTTACTACACCACCTACGCGCATTAGCATCTCTTTATTCGTCTGGATAGCCTGTATTGCCCCAAAGACTGCTGCAGTTTCGAGAATGAAGATTATGGTAAAACCCGCTACGAAGATCAGTGCAGAGCCGCAAACCCTGCCTCGATATCTCTTTACAAATACGCCATCATTTGTAGGCGCTGTTGTAGCTCCTACTACCCCGGCAAGATAGGATATATACCCTGGTACTAGTGGGATAATGCAAGGAGAAGCGAACGAAACCATCCCAGCTATGGCTGATGCTAGAAAAGCTAATATCAGTGGTCCACTGACGACAAGCTCAGAAAAGTAGAGCCTAGTTCGTTCATATTCGATCCTTCTTCCGAAGAGATTAAGGCTATTGGGCGAAAGTAATAAACTCCCCGTACATTACATTCGACGAATGTCGACCCCAAAGAGGCGAGCGACTCAATTGACTCAATGTTAATGACGGTGCAGGAAACGATATCGGACGGTTGCTTTTACTTTTCTTCGCTATGGGCGAAATAGCGAGAAAAGGCAACATTCCGACTGATGCATAGCCGACATTTTTGAAAATTTTTTCAAAACGCTGTACGGGACTCGGGGATGATGTACTTAATATATAGTAATCACTATGTGATCGCTTCGACACCGAGGCTTTAGGGCGGTGCGAGTACGTCATGCTTACCAGTAAGTAGTATGCCGCCGTCCTGGTCGTTGACGTTGACCAGGTAGGAACAGCCGGCGGTGACCCCGCAGATCTGAATCCTTATGTCCGTGACGTGGTGCGTTCACTTATCTCGAACAACATCGGGCCGGCCTGGGTGGGAATCAACCCCACGAACGGGAAAGCCCAGTTCATCTGGCTTATCGACCCCGTTTATGCCGACCGTATGGGTAAATCAGCGCAGATGAAGCTACTGGCAGCAACCACGCGCGTACTGGGTGAGCTTTTAGATCATGACCCGCACTTTTCCCACCGTTTTAGCCGCAACCCGTTCTATACCGGTAAGGCTCCGACCGCTTATCGTTGGTACAGGCAGCACAATCGGGTGATGCGTCTTGGAGACTTGATAAAGCAGGTGAGGGACGTAGCAGGACACGAACAGTTCAACACCGCCCCGCGCCAGCAGTTTTCCTCTGGCCGCGAGCTCATCAACGCGGTCAAGACCCGGCGTGAGGAGGCCCAAGCGTTCAAAGCCCTGGCCCAAGACGTGGATGCAGAAATCGCCGGGGGACTCGACCAGTACGATCCGGAGCTTATCGACGGTGTGCGTGTCCTCTGGATTACCCAGGGCACTGCAGCTCGCGACGAAACGGCTTTCCGCCATGCGCTCAAGACTGGGCACCGTCTGCGTCAACAAGGCCAGCGTCTGACAGATGCAGCGATTATTGACGCATACGAGCATGCCTACAACGTCGCACAGCGTCACGGCGGGGCAGGACGAGACATCGAGATACCACCGATGCGTGACCGTCAGACCATGGCAAGGCGTGTGCGCGGCTACGTCACCCAGTCCAAGAGCGAGGCCTACGCTAGCTCTAGTGCTCCAGGAAAAGCCACGAGTAGTGAACGCAAAGCACTCGCCACCATGGGCCGCAGAGGCGGTAAGAAAGCCGCACAACGCTGGGAAGATCGCGAAAGCGACTATGCACAAGGTCGTTTAGAAACCATGCGAAAGACGCATATGCGCAAAAGTGCAGGGGTTGTCCAACAAGCAAGCTGTTGGACAATTCGTAACTTCCTTTTGGATTGAGACAGAAAGAACTCCTACTAGGCGCGAAATCATGGCTGAAACAGGCCTGTCGGAAGCGACCGTGAAACGTCATCTGAGAACACTTCGTGCTGAGGGGAACCCTGCCGATGTAGGGGGGTCACACCATAAGCAATATACGGTTCCCCTGCCGACAGGCAGTTAGATAAAACCTCATATGAAGAAAAACCTTTCTTTAGTTTCCTAGCTTTGATACCAGCAGGAGCTCTCCGGTACTCAGCATCATTATGGGGAATATTCATTGCTTGTGCTATGACTTCTACTCGCAGGTGGCTTCTCCCCAGTGCCTCCAACGATGAGAAGTACTGGGGAGTGGTTGCGTCCCTTAGCGTGGTGTAAACCTTCGGAGACCCACTTAGAAGGTCCTTATGCGTACTACATCCTTTCGTCCCCTTATCGCCACCGCCATGGCGGTGCTCGCGTTTTCTTCAGCTGGAATGGAGGCAGCCACTACTTATGTGGTACCCGCCGCGAGCGTCACCACTCAGGTAGCGCTCGATCAATCCGGAATGAGCGATCCGCTGTTCCTGCTGAAGACGGACTCAAGCTGAATACCGCTGCAGGCGATTCCGTGGATATCGCCAACAACGTGGCTACGTGGCGGGATCAAGCGGGCAACATCATTGCTTCCATCGATCTCGACAATGAGGGCAACGAGAACGTCGCGTTCCGTTACGACGAGGCAACGCGGATGTTCGTTGCCGAGACGGCGCACCACGGTTGTGTCATGGCAGCCGCATAGGCCTTCAACATCACCTAGGGAGTCCTAGTGTGTCCCTGCGTCGGCATCTGTCGGCGGCATCGCCACGCCCATCGTGGGAGTTTTCACCGGTTCAGCCTGCGAGGCTGCAGGAGGCGCAATGATCGCCGTGGTTTCCTGTTAGCTGGAAAGGGCGGCGCCCAATGGAAAGACTTTCGACATCGAACCATGTGTACAGCGCGATAGTGTAGTTGGCCATTACTGCGGTAGCAATTCCGTTCAACCCGGGTATCCCATGGGTTACATGGGCAGGAGCGTTTCTGTTTCTGTTTTTCGCGGCCGAGCTTGTCTCCATGTTCATCAAGACTGGGGGTAGAAGGGGAAGGAAAGAAGACGCAGGCGGTTCTCTGCTTTTCCGCTGCAGCCGCACTCATTCTTATCCTCCTGTTGGTAATCTTTTTCGACTAACGGAGCACAGGAAATGGACGCCGAGCAGCTTTCGTTGCTCGGCGTCCATTCATCTTCAAGCGTTCTCATGTCCACCAGAATCGCCCCACTCTCTCACGCGCTTTTCCACTGTCGTACGAGCGCTGCCACGACCCAGTGTCAAGTCGAAATCCACACTTGCGAGCCCTGCCACGGCTCTCACTGTAGCCTGAGGATCAGAGACCGGTGCCTTTGAATATGAGAAAGCTATTGCGCGTTCGTGATTTTTCTTCGGGCTTATCTATCGGCGTATGGGGAAATCGTGTAGCGTGAATCACGCCGTGAATCTCACTGAGTAAGGATTTCATTCATGATCACTTTGAAGCGACCCTTGATTTTGGCACCAATGGCAGGGGGGCCTTCTGCTCCTGAACTTTG
This sequence comes from Corynebacterium diphtheriae, assembly GCF_001457455.1. NCBI lineage: Bacteria > Bacillati > Actinomycetota > Actinomycetes > Mycobacteriales > Corynebacteriaceae > Corynebacterium > Corynebacterium diphtheriae. Next base: position 1,386,441 of record NZ_LN831026.1, on the reverse strand, counting down.
TGTCGCGGTAACAAATGCTGGCGGTTTGGGAAATATTGCTGCAGGTTACTTAACCCCAGAAAAGCTGATATCGGCAATTCAACAGGTTGAAGGTGAAGCGGACGGTCCGTACGGGATAAATATATTCTGCCCGCCTCCGGATCGAGAGCGTTCTTCTAAGGATCAGGACCTATGGAAGCGGTACCGCGTCTTACTCGAAAAGGATACCCAGATACTTGGGGAGTTACCTGAGCAACCCTTTACGGGGGACGACTTTTACCGGGAAAAGATAGACATTGCTTTAAGCTCGCAGGCTCAAGTAGTTTCATTTACGTTTGGCTACCCTGATGAAACGTTGATCCATGAGTTTCAAGAAGCAGGGAAAAGTGTTGTTTTAAATGCGACAACGCCTCATGAGATCGACTTTCTTGCATCCACCTCGTGTGATGCTATATGTGTTCAGGGGGCAGAAGCTGGAGGTCATCGAGCGACTGTGCTCTCTACCGAGAGTGAGGGATCGACTCATTCTACTTCTGAACTGCTGGAATATGCCTTGTCTAAAGTAAGTAAGCCTGTTATTGCTGCAGGTGGTATCGCGACTGCAAAAGAAGCCCTCGCACTCCTTCGCCGGGGTGCATGGGCTATACAGGTGGGCACCCATTTTCTTCTCGCAGATGAGGCGGGGACGAAACATACCCACAAGATTGCTCTGAAAGAGTTAAGCGGTCGGCCGACCACCCTTACTAAGGCGTTCACCGGAAGATTGGCTCGCGCCATCACCAATACTTTTACTGAAAAGTACTCCCAGTCCGCTCCGTCGATGTATCCGGAACTTCACCATTTGACTTCAGAGTTAAGAGCAAATGCTAATTACGCTGGCGACGTGGAAAGCCTTAACCTTTGGGCGGGAGTGAACTACGGGTGCACCCATTCGGCACCTGCGGCCGATATTGTTGATGAGCTGACCCCATATTCTACTTCTCTAGGCGTCGGTCGAGTCGTTCCTCTGGCTGCCCAGGTAGCTGTTGTGGGCGGGGGCCGAGAGGGCTGGCGGTCGTCGAAAGAACCCTGGACCGGTTGGCGCACAGTAATGATCGAGAAGAAACACCCGTACTGGTCTGGTTTGATGATTCATCCTTCGGATCCGGCAAGGTGTGGAATCCTTATCAGACCCCTGCTCTCCTCATGAATACTGTGGCATCTCAGCTCAGTGGTTTCCCTGATTCCAGCGCCGGTATCGAGGGGAAGTATCTCGAGGGTCCCACATTTTACGAATGGCTGAAATCTGAGAAAGCCTCTGCCTTCCTGCACTCAGATCCTGTCCTTTTGGAAGAGGCTCTGCAAACGGGTCCAGACACCTATACATCCAGGGCTCTCTATGGCGCTTATCTTCACTGGGTAGCTTCTCAGGTAGTTACTGCCTATCGAGATTATGTAGATATTCACTTAGTGCCCACGCGAGTGCTATCTATTTCCGATCAAGAGGGGGGCATACGCTCTCATGGACTCTGATGGGCACACAGTAGTGGTCAAAAATGTTGTGTTGGCAGTTGGGCATACCTCTCAGCAAATGTCTGAGAGCGAGCTTGAGATGGCACGTTCGGCAAACCAGGCGGGATTAATTTACCTCCCAAGGGGTGGCGCTTCACCGAAAGAAACTAGTCGAATATCGCCCAATGACACAGTGATACTTCGGGGAATGGGTTTAACTTTTTTGACTATCTGGAATTGCTTACCGAATATCGTGGCGGGCGGTTCTCCTCAGACGGGGATACCTTCCGGTACATTCCCTCAGGAAAGGAACCGAAGATAATCGCGTGCTCCCGAAAGGGCGCGCCTCATCATGCTCGTGGGAGGAATCAGAAGCAGCCTAACGAGAGGTGGCTACCACGGTTTCTTACCGAGGATTTTGCCCGGACGCTGGACAACGCCAGCTTTTCAGGCGATGTATGGCCTAAGATCCTCCTCGAGGTAGAGTTAGCATTTACGATCGCCCTCTTGGAACAAAGCGGTCTTGACTCGGAAAAGCAGGAGGCCGAATCCCGGGCCCAGATGGGTGTTAAGGAGCTTATTCATTGGCGGCAGGAAATTGGCCTATCTGAAACTTTGGACTGGTCTGATTTGCTTTCCCCACGCTGGGTAAATGCTCCCGGGTGCTCGTTGTCTGACTACCAAAGGGCTGTTTCAGCGCGGTTGCGTGCAGATATTGATGCTGCAGAGCAGGGCAATAAAGTAGGACCACTAAAGACTGCCTTAGATACCTTGCGTGATTTACGTAATGAAATTCGCGCTTGTGTTCAATACGGGCGAATTTCTGGACGGTCATACGCTACCGAGTTAATGGACCGTTATAGCCCGAACAATGCATTTCTGTCTATCGGCCCTCCCGTCGAGCGGATTAAGCAGCTCAAAGCTCTGGTGGATGCGGGAGTGGTAACCATTTTGCCTGCTGAATCCAGCATTGATCTTCTCGAGGGAAGGGGCGCTTACTCTTATTTTGCTCCCACGATTCCTGATTCCCAGGGGTGGGCAACAGTTCTGATCGAGGCACGGCTGCCGTCTGGAGCGATTCATCACACTGCAGATCCCCTGCTCGGCGACCTCTTATCCCGGGGCATCGTAAAGCCCCACCTCTACTCCGAGACAAGTAGGGTCTCGGGGGCTATCGATGTCAACCCGAAGACTTTTATCGCCTATCAATCGGGCACTGATAAAAATACCGGACTGCTTTTCGCTTATGGCATTCCTCTTGAAGGGATCCAATGGGGAACTGCGGCGACAATCCGGCCATTCGTCAATTCCGTGATCATTACGGACGCAGATGTGATTGCCAGACAAATTCAGGAGAATAATTATGGATAAAGAAAAACAAACTCAATCCGATGCTATCAGGCGCAAGGTCCTGGGTGATAACTATGTCAACACCACTTTAAAAGGATGGGGCCCCGCACAACCCGTGCTCGAACTACTTGAGACAGCTCCCTGGGGGTTTCTTTGGCCTAGAAGTGGGCTCGATTTACGAACCCGCAGTTTAGTGACCGTGGGTATTCTTGCCGCGCAAGACAGGCATGCGGAGCTCGCGACACACATTAGAGGAGCGCGCCGCAACGGGTGCTCATTTGAAGAAATTATCGAAGCTATTCTCCATGCCGGGGTATACGCTGGAATGCCGGCTGCAGTAGAAGGAGCAAAAATCGCCCAGGGCATTGCACAAGAGGAAAACAATGGGGAAGCCTGAAGGAGACGCTCACTCCGCCGCGACTGAAACTACCCACCGGGATGTCCTTTTGGTGTCGCGTGGTACCGCCGGCCTAGCAGTAGCCATGGGCTTGGGTAGATTCTTTTGTACCCCCATTTTGCCTTTGATGGTAGGTTCCCTGGGCTGGTCGGGACAGTCCAGCGCGTGGATCGCAACCTCCAACTACACTGGGTATTTTGCAGGTTCTTTGGAGGCCTCCTGAAGTGCCCCGAGTTTTGTTCCTAGGCATTTGCCTTGATTTTTATTATTCCCTGTTGCGGGTTCTGCTTCCAAAATTCGGTTTCCACTTCAACTGGGGTGCGGTACCCCAAGCTTTGGTGAAGCCTCGTCTGGTTCCACCATGACATCCACTCGAGCGTCGCGATTTCTACCTCGACAACGTCATCCCACCTGCGAGTGTGGATCAGCTCGTTCTTGTGAGGGGCCGTTAACGTTTTCAGCCAGAGCATTGTCATAGCAGTCGCCTACTGTCCCAGTAGAAGCGGCAATCCCGTGCTCAGCCAAGCGCTCGTTGTAGACGATGCTCACATACTGCTTGGATTCAATCGGTGGTTGCAACACTGTTGTTTTGAATTGATTGTAGTTGTTCATTGAAGACTTCGGCTGGGGTTCGAAATCCAAGGACTTTTCTTGGTCTGTTGTTGAGCGTGTAGGCGATGGCGGCGAGGTCTTGGGCTGTCCATCGAGACAGGTCGGTACCCTTGGGAAAGTACTGGCGTAGGAGTCCGTTGCTGTTCTCATTCGTGGGACGTTGCCATGGCGAGTGTGGGTCCGCGAAGAACACTTTCGTGCCCGTGGCTAGAGTGAAAGCGGCATGGTCAGCGAGCTCGGTTCCGCGGTCCCAGGTCAACGTTTGACGCAGTTGTAACGGTAGATCTTTCATCACGGTTTGTAGGGCGGTGTTCATCGCTTCAGCACCGTACCCACCCAAGGCAGGTCCGTTCTTCGTCCTTGGTTGTTCACCCCAGCCGTCCAACCGGGGCAGGTGCACCAGCAGGATCGACCGGCTGTAGCGTTCGACCACGGTCCCGATCGCTGACCTGCCGGTACCGATGATCAAGTCTCCTTCCCAATGCCCGGGCACCGCCCGATCCGAGGCTTCCGGGGGCCGGTTAGAGATGACAACATCGGCGGTGACATGACCTTTAGGCTTGCTCTTGGACCGGGCGCGGGGTTTACGCAGGGCCCGCCCAGTCCGCAGTGCGGCCACGAGTTCACGCTTCAGCGCCCCGCGCCCCTCAATATAGAGCGCCTGGTAGATCGCTTCATGGGAGATTCTCATACTCTCATCATCAGGGAAGTCGATCCTTAACCGCTGCGATATCTGCTCCGGGCTCCACGCGGTCAACCACCGTCGGTCTGCCCTGTGAGGTTTGCTCCGGCCCTTCCACGCAGGCGTATCAGGCCCCGCCATGACGACCCCGTTTTCATCTCGGACCGTCCCAGCAAGACGCTCCTGAACATAGTCTTGCAGGCGCGGATTATCCACGAGTTTTGCTTGTTTGGGACGCTTAGCGGCTTCCTGAGCTTTCCACTGGGCCACCCCTACCCGATAAATCTGCTTGCCACCACGGGTGGCAGCATTACGCCGTAGCTCACGAGAAATCGTCGCCGGATTGCGGCCAATCCGTCGAGCGATCTCACGCACACCCGTCTGTTTCTCCCACAGGATCGCGATTTCCTCTCGTTCAGCAAACGATAGATACCGCCCCGAGGGCTCGTCCAAAGCTAACGGTCTCATTCCACCAGCATGACGGAACCACCTCGTTCCCACCGGTACGGACACCCCCACCTGAAGGGCGGCCTGCGCAGTGGTGATTCCCGTCGCGATCAGACCCCAGAACTGGCGTTGCACCGCCCGTGACGGAACCGGCCTACCCGGGGAACGCATCGCAGGCCGCAACGCCCGATCCGCACGCCACTGACGCCGCACCCCCACCGGCATATCACTGGTCTTCTTACTCCAGTCCTTGGTAGCCACCTTCTCACACCTCCATGCTCAGGGTGTTGCGACAACCAATTGAATCCACCCTGTCAGCCGTGGTCTGAGTGGTGAATCAAACCCGTCGTTTCCTTAGCACGCACAATCGCCTGGTTGAGAGCTTGCAGCGGCAATGTCTGAAGTGCGCATGGAATCTGATAACGCCCACCCAACGATCCGTCGGGAATACAAACGCGGTGTACACAAATCCATTGTTCGTGCGCACATACGTAATGTCAGCCACCCACAGCTTGTTCGGACCTTGGGCTTTGAATTCACGCTCGACCAAGTCTGGGCGCAGATCAGGCAGGTTAGGCTTTCGGGTTGTGATTGGTGATCTGCCTTTGCCAGAACCACCGGCCAGGCGCATTAAACGGGCAGTTTGTTCACGACCGATATCAATTCCATCACGGTAAAGAGCATGCCACATTTTCCGCACACCTAAGACACCGTAATTATCCCGATGAATAGCACTAATGCGTTCAACCAGCACAACCGTCACGAAGCCGACGAGCACTTAAGTCCACGGGCCTTGGACTGGCGATAACCACACGAGGTAATGAACCTACCAGCGCGGTTATTCTTCAACGCCAGTGCAGATGAACTCGACAGAGAAACGATTCCGGTATTTATCGATGAACCGGATCATTTCTTAACGTTTTGGGTCTGGTTCCGACGCGAAAAAAGCCGATGCAGCTTTCAATAGCTCGTTGGTGTCGCGGAGTTCCTGATTCTCCCGGCGTAGCCTCGCGTTTTCCGCGGCCAAGTCTGCAGGTACAGGTTCTGGGATGTTTCCTGCAAGGCGGGCAGGCTTAAGTTCATTGACGAGCTGTGTGCCATGAAACCCCCAGCTTTGGAGCTACTGCCTGGCACGCGGGGTGCATCGACATATTTTCCGCCAAGATACGGTCTTCCACAAGATGGACCACTCGGTCTTTGGCATCCTGGTCAAATTTTCTTGGCATGTTCCAGATTTTCCCATCTACTCAGACGGAACAAAACCTGGGACACTTCAGCGTGAAAGGGCTACGGATGAAATTCGCTAAGAAGTTGACTGCAACTATTGCGGTATGTGCAAGTGTTACTTTTGCTGGTGCTGGTGTTTCAAGTGCCAAGGTTTTTCACGGTCATTGGATTGGTGGTCGTATTGAAGAGGCGTATCACCGGCTTGGTGGTTGGCAGACTTTTGGTGACGCTATAATTTGACACGCTCGAAACCCACCATCCAAAGGCCACAAAAAGCGAAACAAGGTAAAGAAGATTTCGGGCAATAAGCACATAAACCGTAAGTGACGTGTCAAACGGAACGGAAATAATATCGTCATAGCGGGCGGGATAAACTACCCAACTGAAAAACGCAATGAAGATACTCATAATTGCGAGTAGACGTACCGCCCAAGACCTTGGGCGCACAGCTACGGCTACTACGATTAGTGGGGCAATCCATAAAACATATTGGGGTGAAAGTACTTTATTTGTACAGATAACCAGCAACACCATCACGATAGACCATGCCAACGTGGCCTCTGGATTCCAACGATCAAACAGGAAATTCACGAATGCCCACAAAACACCGAACACTACAGTTGCCAGCATGGCCCACGATGAAATCATTAAAGCCGTCTCGATATTTGGGCCAGTTACTTCGAAGCTTTTCGACGTAGCGTAATAGACGGAATAATGCTCCGGATCACCAAGAGCTTTATACATAAACCATGTGCCAGGGATCGATTCAATCTGAATCCCTCGATCTGTTTGATACGTCAAAGGCGATATCAGTCGATCGAAACCATCAACAAAATAGACAATTACTACTAAAACCGCGGAAGTTGTAAAAAATACCGCAAGACGTATCCAACTGCTCATGCTTCTAAAACCGCCCACTAGACCCGCAGCTAGAATTCCAGGCCAAAGCTTCATCATTGTTGCTATCGCTATTAAAGCCGATGCGCGGTATGGATTGACAAAATAACACAGGGCAGCCAAACCCACGGCCACTCCGCACATAATATCTAAGCGCAATAAGAAAACGTGTTGGGTAGCAAGACCAAAAATTATCCAGACAACTGCTGCAAACCGAGAACCCGGAAAGCGTTCTTGGCTCACTGTGAGTAATGCGCCAAAAAACAAAACGTCGAAAAGCAAACAAAGAACTGCAAACCCAACAACAAAAACTGCATGTTCAGAACCCGTTATCCATGATAACGCTTTAATCGGCCATACTCCGGCGGCTGGATATTCTTGCAATGCACCTGGAGAAAGTCCAAAGATACCGACATAGTAATAATTGACATCGCCTGTAGGGCGAAGATCGAGCATGATGAGCTTTACTAGGGCGATACGAGAGATTACCCAAAGTGCGCACAACGAGGGGATCGAACCGATTTTTTGCACGGAAAAATTGTACGAATAATTGCAGCCTCATGGGGGATACCACCACCGAAACTGCAAATAAATAATGAAATATAAAGTAGGCTAACCCATCAATTTCGTTACACTAGTGGCCATCGATATAGCTCACAAGCCAGACCGTGGGAAGAAGAAAACATATGGGAAGAATATTTGATGTCCTCGATGTTGAGACTTTAGATGCCAATCTTTTTCGAGGTCCCGTTGTGGAATCGGCGCTAGCGCGTACCTTCGGCGGGCAAGTTGCCGCCCAAGCGCTTGTATGCGCTACGCAAACGGTCAACACTGAAGACTTTATTGTGCATTCTCTGCATGGATACTTCGTGTCGGCAGGTGATTCATCAAAACCTACGATTTTTGAAGTTCAACGTATCCGCGACGGGCGTAGTTTCATCTCACGGCACATCACGGCTCTGCAAAATGGTCGGCCAATTTTTGTCATGCAGGCCAGCTTCCATATAAGAAACGACCACGGACCAGAGCATTCAGATCTCGTTCGGCGTGTGCCCCCGCCAGAAGCTGTCCAAATAGACCGAGACGGACTGCCAGCAAGCTCAAGGGCCTTACTCGATGAATGGGGGGATTGGGATATTCGAAAAATTGCTTCGGAAGACTTTGAGAAAAATCCATACACTCCAAGTCAACAAGTAGTGTGGTTTAAATCCAAGGAAGCGCTACCTGACGATGAAACATTCCACATTTGCACACTGGCATACATGTCAGACATGACTCTTCTTCACTCATCTCTCGTCCCGCACCCTGAAGAGCCAGTAAAACTCGCATCACTGGATCATGCCATGTGGTTCTTGCGCCCATTCCGAGCCGACGAATGGTTGCTCTACGATCAAGTGTCACCTTCCGCACACGCGGGACGTGCATTAACGCAAGGAAAAATCTTCAACCTTAATGGTGATTTAGTAGCTATCACAACACAAGAAGGTTTAACGCGCCACCTCAAACCTGGCGAAGCAGATATTCCATTTGTGTCACAATGAATAAAATAAACAGTAATAAAAAGTGCGATAAACACATAGGGCACAAACTCAATATCACATAGCTGTCGTATAATAGCGCCGTTGCCAAAAACGAGGCATCGTGGAACTTTCCGTTACCAGCTATAGTGATTGCGTTGCTCAAGAAAAACATCGCAATGTTACTACGCTGAAACAGCTCATCAACATTCGACATGACGATGCTCAGACCACGGTGTCAGACTAAATGAAAGGGAGCCAATGTCCGGCCACTCCAAATGGGCTACAACGAAACATAAGAAAGCAGCCAACGACGCCAAGCGAGGCAAAGAGTTTGCCAAGCTCATCAAGAACATCGAAGTAGCTGCGCGTACCGGCGGCGGCGATCCTTCAGCAAACCCGACTCTTGATGACATGATCAAGAAGGCCAAAAAGGCTTCAGTTCCAAACGACAACATCGAACGTGCTCGCAAACGCGGCTCTGGAGAAGAAGCCGGTGGCGCTGACTGGCAAACCATTATGTATGAAGGTTACGGTCCAAATGGCGTAGCTGTACTTATTGAGTGTCTTACAGATAACCGCAACAGGGCAGCTTCCGAAGTTCGAACTGCGATGAGCAAAAATGGTGGCAACATGGCAGAAAACGGTGCAGTTTCCTACATGTTCAAGCGTCGCGGATTTGTCCTCGTAAATAAGGGCGAACTAACTGAAGACGATGTACTCATGGCAGTACTTGACGCAGGTGCAGAGGAAGTAAGTGACGCCGGCGATAAGTTTGAGATTCTTTCCGAGCCGGGTGATGTAGCTGCAATTCGTGATGCACTGGCAGAAGCAGAAATTGAAGTGGAGGATTCTGATTCTGATTTCCGTGCTGATGTTCTGGTTCCGCTCGAAGCAAATGATGCCCGTAAGATTTTCCGGCTAATTGATGCCCTTGAAGAGTCTGACGACGTTCAAAATGTTTACACCAATATGGATCTGAGTGACGAAGTTCTAGCAGAGCTGGAAGCATAATACTTTTTGTATTTGTTTCAAGCGGCTGTCGTGTCCTTCTATGGGCGCTGCGGCCGCTTTTCGCAATTATGTGCTAAATTGAAGTGTCAATGGTTTTACAGATATGTTCGCAACCAATTCACTAGATAAGGCACTATGACCATCACGCATCGTCCTCAACACTCCGTTGTAGGCTTAAGGATCATGGGAATCGACCCCGGTCTGACGCGCTGTGGATTATCGGTGGTTCAGGCTGGAAAAGGTCGAAGCGTTATACCCGTAGCCGTCGGGGTGGTGCGTACACCGCCTCATGCTGAGTTGTCACAACGATTGTTAGAATTGAGCGAAGCGGTAAATAGCTGGATCGACGAGTATCAGCCTGATGTCGTTGCCATCGAGAGAATTTTTGAGCGCGGAAATGTGTCCACGGTGATGAATACCGCCCACGGAGTAGGAGTGCTTGTTCTTGCAGCAGCGCAACGCGGCCTACCAGTGCATATGTACACACCTAGCGAGGTGAAAAAGGCAATTTCGGGTAATGGTCGAGCCGACAAAAAACAGATGACGGCCATGATTACAAGAATTCTTGGGTTGGTGGAAGCGCCCAAACCGGCTGATGCGGCCGATGCTCTTGCTCTAGCGGTATGCCATTGTTGGCGAGCTCCAATGCTAGCGATACATAACTCCCAGAGATAGCCCGTAACAATAGATATTTAGAAAAAGGGGTATATGAAGTGATTGTTTCTCTGAGAGGTACAGTCGAATCGATCGGTTTAGGTAGCGCTGTAATCGAATGTAATGGCGTAGGTTATGAGGTGCTAGCTGCCCCCACAACTCTTGGACGGTTAACTCGGGGAGAGCAGGCGCGGGTGTTAACCACAATGGTGGTCAGGGAGGAATCCCAAACACTATATGGGTTTACCGACGATGCTTCACGACGCATGTTTGTTCTGTTGCAGTCGGTATCGGGCTTAGGTCCTAAACTTGCTTTAGCAGCACAGTCTGTTTTTACTACGGAAGACATCGCTCGACATATCGCTGGGGGTGATGCCAAGGCTCTGCAGAAGATTCCTGGAGTCGGTAAACGGATGGCTGAACGCATGATCGTTGATCTAAAAGATAAAGTTGCTGGATTCAATGACGGTATTCCTGCTGCCGCACAGCCTCAGTTGTCCATTGCCGTCGATCAAGCAGTCCAAGAGCAAGTACTTGAAGCTCTCGTAGGACTAGGGTTTAGTGAAAAAACTGCATTGCCAGTGTTGTCTCGTGTGTTGCGGGACTCCCCAGAGCTCTCAACATCTCAAGCATTGCGCGCAGCATTAAGCGAATTGGGCACTAAGAACTAAATAGGGGAGAGTTATTCGTGGCTAATATTGAAAAAACCGAGTTTCATGTCCCAACACCGGTATCTGCTGCTGGGAATCAGAAAAGTTCACTGGGCAATGCTGATGTCGATGCACGATTGCAATCCAATGAAGGGGAAGTAGAGACTTCGCTTCGTCCACGTAGTTTGGACGAATTCATTGGACAGCCAAAGGTGAGAGATCAGCTCAATCTTGTCTTATCAGGTGCTAAGAGCCGAGGAGTTGCACCAGACCATGTGTTACTTTCGGGACCGCCTGGACTAGGAAAAACAACAATGGCGATGATTATTGCCTATGAATTAGGCACTAGTCTTCGTATGACATCCGGCCCTGCATTGGAACGCGCCGGTGATTTAGCAGCCATGCTGTCTAATTTGATGGAAGGTGATGTCTTATTTATCGATGAGATACACCGTATGGCACGTCCGGCTGAAGAGATGCTGTATATGGCGATGGAGGATTTTAGAATCGATGTCATCGTCGGTAAAGGGCCTGGGGCAACGTCAATTCCCCTTGAACTAGCTCCTTTTACTCTGGTTGGTGCAACTACACGGTCCGGAATGCTCACAGGACCATTACGTGATCGATTTGGGTTTACTGCCCAAATGGAATTCTACGAGGTTGAAGATCTCACCAAGGTTGTCGTACGAGCTGCTGCGGTTTTAGGGGTCAGCATCGATCATGATGCGGCTGTAGAAATAGCCTCCAGATCTCGTGGAACACCACGTATAGCAAATCGTCTGCTTCGTCGGGTTCGAGACTTTGCAGAGGTCAACGCCGACGGACATATCAATCTCGCAGCAGCTCAAGCTGCATTGGTGGTATTCGACGTAGACGAAATGGGGCTCGATCGATTAGACAGAGCTGTGTTGGAAGCGTTGATAAAGGGCCACGGTGGTGGGCCAGTAGGTATTAATACTCTAGCGCTAGCAGTCGGCGAAGAGCCGTCGACAGTCGAAGAAGTATGTGAACCATATTTGGTCAGGGCGGGGATGGTTACACGCACTGGCAGAGGCCGAGTAGCCACTGCGACTGCTTGGCGTCATTTAGGACTTGAACCTCCGGAAGGAATTATTGGTTCGCTATAGTCATTGAGCATGACATCAACTTTACTTTTGTACGTGGCCTTGGTGGTGGTGTTTGTGCTGCCATCACTGCTTATCAGGCGAAGGCAAAAACAACATTTAGACCGGCTGAAGAACCTGCAAGAATCGATGATGATAGGCCAGCGAGTTATCACAACCGCTGGCGTACATGCCGTAATCAAAGGGATAGCCGAGAACACAGTTGACTTAGAAATAGCACCAAATATTTTAGTCACTTTTGAAAAATCTGCTGTGATTTCCATCGAGGACAATAAATCGGATTCTGAACTAGAGGCTTAAATCACTGTATTACGCCCGCCTTGGAACACGGAATAATGCGGTGGCAAAGAGGATTCCATTAAACCTTAATGATTTTAAGGTGTGTAGTTCCGTGGACAGTGCTTCGGTGGCGTACCATAGCCAAGAACCAAAATTGCTGTTCGATCGTGTTCATTTTCGCATTGATGGAAAGCAAAGAGAAGCTGACGGCGGCGTGCTGTTAGACCATCATTTACATAGGAGTTAGTTCATTGCCTTCGCAAACGAAGAAGGTAGCCAGTAATTCTAGGAGTTGGCCGTTCAAGTCACTCTTCGTTTTTACTGTGCTCATCGCAATTATCTATGCGCTTGTTTTCGCTACAGCTGATCATTCGGCGCGACCGAAACTCGGTATCGATCTTCAAGGTGGTACCCGTGTGACACTTGTTCCTCAGGGCCAAAATCCAACTGAGGACCAACTTGCGCAGGCAAAATCCATTTTGGAAAATCGTGTCAATGGAATGGGTGTCACCGGTGCAAGCGTTGTTAGCGACGGCAATACATTAGTCATCACCGTTCCAGGTGAAGACACGACCCAAGCTCGTGCACTAGGACAAACATCGCAGCTGCTTTTCCGCCCTGTGGCAAAGCCAGATGCGCCAGATACAACGAAATTGCTTGATGCAATGAAAGAGATGGCGAATCGATGGGTTGAAGTTGGAGTGCTCACTCCGCAAGAGGCCAATGATGCGCTCTCAAATACCGCCAAAGCGTTAGCACAATCTGAAGGCAAAAAACCGGAGGATGTCAAAGCCTCTACAGTCACAGCTAAGGAACCTAAAGAACCTGCTAACTCCATTGAGTCGGAACAGCTGCGCAATAAAGTCCTTGAGGTTATGAAGAAAGACCGTCAGTCTACTGATGCGACTACACAGCTTTCTGCCAGCTCCCTGCTCAAATGTGATGACACACCTGATCCGCTGCAAGGTACTGATGATCCAACAAAACCATTGGTAGCCTGTGATCCATCAAGCGGACAAGTGTATGTTCTCAGCCCTGCGCCATTGCTTCAAGGCGAAACTGATCAAGCTAACGGTAAACGACTCACCGGCAACGAGATTGACACCAACCGTCCGATCACGGGTGGGCTGAACCCCCAAACAGGCCAAATGGAGATCGGCTTCTCCTTTAAATCGGACAATGGTGATCAAGGCAGCGCAACTTGGGCGAAATTGACTCAAGAATACCTGCAAAAACAGGTAGCTATTACTCTCGATTCGAAGATTATCTCTGCTCCAGTTATCCAATCTGCAACACCAGTAGGCTCGGCAACTGCAATTACGGGAAGCTTTAGCCAAAAAGAGGCACAAGATCTGGCTAACAACCTGAAATACGGAGCTCTGCCTTTGAGCTTTGCTGGAGAAAACGGGGAAACCGGTGGCACGACCACTACAGTTCCCGCTTCACTAGGCGTGGCGTCTTTGAAGGCAGGTTTGATCGCAGGACTCGTGGGATTGATTTTGGTGGCATTGTATTCGCTTATCAATTACCGTTTCTTCGGCCTTATTTCGATGTTCTCGCTGGTTGCATCCTTCGCTTTGGTATTCGGTGCACTGGTCTTGTTGGGGCGTTGGATCGGCTATTCCTTGGACCTTGCTGGAATTGCAGGTTTGATTATCGGTATTGGTACTACTGCCGACTCCTTTGTCGTTTTGTATGAACGCATCAAGGATGAAGTTCGCGATGGGCGTTCGTTCCGTTCCGCGGTACCAAGGGGTTGGGAACGTGCCCGCCAAACAATTATTACTGGTAATGCCGTTACCTTGATTGGTGCAGTGATTATCTACATTCTGGCCGTTGGAGAAGTGAAAGGCTTCGCTTTTACGCTTGGGCTCACAACCATCTTCGATATCGTTGTTACCTTCCTTGTTACAGCTCCACTAGTCGTCCTCGCATCTCGAAAGCCGTGGACATCTTCAGGTGCAGCAAATGGCATGGGAAAAATTATTTCTATGCATCACGGTGCCAACGCAGCCAAAGGAGAAGAATAAATGAGTGGCAATAGCGTTATGTCAAAGCTCTACACCGGTGATGGTGGACTAGACTTCGTTGGACGCCGTCGAACGTGGTACCGAACCACACTTATCATTGTGGTGATTTGTTTCATTGCGATAGCCGTTCGCGGTTTTAGTCTTGGAATTGATTTTGTTGGCGGAACCAAGATGAATATGCCGGCAGCACAATTGGAAACTTCAGAAGTTGCTGACACATTCAAAGATGCCACAGGTATCGAACCAGAGTTGGTTCAAATTGTGGGATCTGGTGATACGCGTATCTTGGAAATCAATTCTGAGCGACTAAGCGAAGATCAAATTTCTCGAGCTCGTGTAGCACTTTTTGAGAAATATCAGCCTGTGGGCTCCCAAGGTCAACCAACGCCAGACGCTATCGGTGATTCTACGGTATCGGAATCCTGGGGATCTACGATTACCCAGCGCATGCTGATCTCGATGTTCGTATTCCTAGCGGCAGTTTTCGTCTACATTACGGTTCGCTTGGAAAAAGAAATGGCAGTAGCCGCAATTGTTGCGTTGCTCGTAGATTTGATTGTTATTTCTGGAGTTTATGCTCTAGTTGGCTTCGAGGTTTCTCCTGCGACTATTATCGGTCTTCTTACGGTCTTAGCTTTCTCGTTGTATGACACTGTCATCGTGTTTGACAAGGTGCGCGAAAATACAGCTGGATATTTGGGTAATCGCACTCGCACCTATGCGGAACACGCAAACCTAGCTGTTAATCAAACGGTGATGCGTTCAATCTCGACGACGATTATCTCAGCACTTCCAATTATTGCTTTAATTGTTATCGCTGTGTGGCTCATGGGAGTCGGTACCCTGAAAGACTTGGCTCTTGTCCAGCTCATTGGTGTTATTGAAGGTACTTTCTCGTCCGTATTCCTTGCCACTCCAATCTTGGTGTCATTAAAGAATCGCTCTAAGAAGACCGCCGAGCATAATCGTCAAGTAGAAATGCACCGATGCGGTGCAGAAGCTCAAGATGATTCCGCCCCCGAGCAATCAGCTGAATCTACGCAGAAGCGTACGGTGTCTGGCCCACAGACTACACCGTCGACAGGTGCAAGTTGGCGTCCTGACCGAGGGTAACTCCACATTATTAATTGATAGTTCCCCCTGAATTGAACTAACTTCTTTCAATTCAGGGGGCTTTTCATATGAGGTGCGGCCAACTAGATAGGGTGGATTCAATCCTTGTTGGTGTGAGTTACTATAATTTTCCTAGTCCACAGGGCATAGGTAATGTGCTAGTAGGAAAGGCCAAGCAAACTGTGAGGATTAGAATCCCTTCAATGAACCTCCGTAAGGAGGCTGTACGTGTTGGCGGTGTATTGAGCGTTAGCGTAATGGCAGTAGCTTTGT
Source organism: Corynebacterium diphtheriae (assembly GCF_001457455.1). Lineage (NCBI taxonomy): Bacteria > Bacillati > Actinomycetota > Actinomycetes > Mycobacteriales > Corynebacteriaceae > Corynebacterium > Corynebacterium diphtheriae. The sequence goes on along the minus strand of NZ_LN831026.1, from coordinate 1,370,705 downwards.
CTTCCTGCAGTGCACATCCTGAGTCATCTTTGTCCCAGAGCAACCAGTTAGGCTATGCCGTAAACGATCGGTTGGTAACCACTAATGCTGGTTCTACCGAAGGCGCATCAACCAATGCACAGTTGCTTGCTGGACGGCTGTACCCAGCACCCTATGTTTCCGGGCCGAAGGGGCAATTAATTCCTAATTTGTCGATGGCCTCGGCACAGGTACTTCCAGGTATTAATCAGAAGATTGTTTATACGATTTCACCAGACGCAGTGTATTCCGATGGTGAAGCCGTGACTTGTGATGACTATCTTCTTGCCTTTACTGCGGGTACTTATGATTACGTTTTTGATTCCTACATGCCGTTGATGAAACAAATCGACAAAGTGGAATGCAAACCTAGGGATCGTGAAATCACTGTTACATTGAAGGAAAATTTTGGTTCTCGGTGGCGGCAGTTGTTTCCAGCGGGTGTCATTTTGCCTGCTCACGCAATAGCACGCAAAATGGGTGTGACTCTTGAAGATCTCAATACTGTATTGCAATCACGCGATGTCGATGCGCTTCAACCAATTGCTGAAGTATGGAATCGAGGTTTTTCGCTCGACCAATTTGACCCTGATCTTCAAGTTTCATCGGGGCCTTATAAGGTTGATCGGGTGGGGGATCGAGGGGAAGTCTATCTAACACGAAATCCTCATTATGGTGGACAACCAGCAGAAATCGAGTCAGTGGTGGTCTGGCCTAAAGGAGCTAACCTCAAGGAGCTTAAAGACGCCGGCTCTTTGGAAATTGCTGAGGTTGCCAGTTCAAAAGAAATCGATTGGCTAGACCGAAACGATTCTACAAATTCGTTTGATGTACAAGCGCAATCGGGAGTATTGACTGAAGAACTATTGTTGGCCAATGCGGGCGTATTTGCCACGCGAGAAAACCGACAAGCTTTTGCATCCTGCATTGATCAATCGAGTATTGCGTCCGAATCCAGCGCGCTATCTGGTGTTGAGGTAGCTCCTGTTACAGCACGCACAATTCGTGCTAATGATCCCATGGCTGGCCATGTCAAAGATCTCACAGAGGCGCATCTGCATAGTGACGTAGAGCAAGCTCGCCGACTTACCGGACAAACAATTGCTATCGGCTATGAGGGGCCTGATGCCCGAATGGAAGCAATTGTGGCGAATATCCGTAGATCCTGTGAACCGGCGGGAATCCTTGTGGTGGATGCGCATCAAGAAGGCAGTGGTATTAGGGATCTGTCCAGAAGCTTTACGACGGATCACGGGTATCAATTCGATAAAATAGGCACGATTGATGTCGTTTTGAAGGCTGTTGATCCAGCGACCGAGTTCGAATCAGTGGCTACAACTAGTAATAACATTGCGGCGACACGGCAAGCTGAACTAAGTACATGGGATGTTGTTCCATCGATCCCATTAGCGTCGCAACCGCGAGTGTTTGTAGTTGATCGACGTGTGTCTAATGTGGTTCTTAATACTGATCTAGCTGGAATCGGATGGAACATGGATAGGTGGTTCTTTTCTAAGAATTCAAAGTAAGAGCAAATGTACGTTATTTTTGATCAGTATCGATTTCTAGGAAAGAACTGCCTTTATGACTGTCCCCCTGTATGCAGATGCCCGAGAAGCAATTGCGTGTAAAACTCGTTTCGTTCCCGATTTCCCTGTACCAGGAGTAATTTTCGAGGACCTCACCCCAGTATTGGCTGATGCCGCCGCTTTTTCTCTCATCGTTGATGAATTGGCAGAAAATGCAATGCGATTGGGAGCTGATTTCATTGGTGGGTTAGACGCACGTGGATTTCTTCTAGGTTCTGCAGTCGCGTACAAAGCCGGAACCGGCATTCTTGCCATTAGGAAAAAGGGCAAATTGCCTCCGCCAGTACACTCTGAGGAATATTCTTTAGAGTATGGCACTTCAGCACTCGAGCTACCTGCTGAAGGTCTAGAGTTGGAAGACAAAAAGGTCGTGCTGGTCGACGACGTTTTGGCTACTGGCGGCACATTGGATGCGGCTCGCAAATTGATTGAAGCTTGTGGTGCCACTGTAAGCGGATACGCAGTCGTGCTCGAAGTCGACGGGCTGGGTGGCCGTGAGCGATTGAATGATGCACCTTTGGTAGTAATTAATGAAAGCGCTACGGCGTAACTCAAGTTGTTCCGGTACTTTTGGCTAAAAATAGAGTTGGAAAGGCATATTCGCAACGATGACGCAGGATAAGAAAACAGCGAAGCAGTCCAATTCGATGCGGAGCATGTCAGCTCGATTGGCCAGAAGCCTTACCGGTAACAGGGTTCGGGTGAACTCTGTACTGGAGCCTATGCTGGCGATTCATAGGGAATTTCATCCTAAAGCAGATGCGGAGGTGCTCAATCGAGCCTATGCAACTGCGGAACGGCTTCATGAAGGAGTATTCCGAAAGTCGGGGGACCCGTATATTACCCATCCGCTGGCGGTTGCAACGATCGCAGCGGAAATAGGCATGGATACCACTACATTAGTGGCGGCGTTACTCCATGACACAGTGGAGGATACGGATTACTCCCTAGAAGATCTCACAGCTGATTTTGGCGCTGAAGTAGCTCGTTTGGTCGATGGTGTTACCAAACTTGATAAGGTTGCTTTGGGAGCTGCTGCTGAGGCAGAAACAATCCGAAAAATGATTGTCGCGATGAGCCAAGATCCACGTGTATTGGTTATCAAAGTAGCTGACCGGCTGCACAATATGCGCACAATGCGCTTCTTGCCTCCAGAAAAGCAGGCTAAAAAAGCGCGTCAAACCCTTGAGGTTATTGCTCCATTGGCTCACCGCCTCGGTATGGCCAGCGTCAAATGGGAACTTGAAGACCTCTCCTTCGCTATCTTGTACCCCAAGAAATACGATGAAGTCGTTCGCTTGGTCGCGGATCGTGCTCCTTCACGAGACCGCTACCTTAATCAGGTCATTGCGCAGCTGACTTCTACCCTCAAAGAAAATCATATTGATGCTGAAGTGATGGGGCGACCTAAGCATTATTGGTCGATCTACCAGAAGATGATTGTTCGAGGGAAGGACTTCGATGAGATTTTTGACCTCGTAGGTATTCGGGTTCTCGTCGATAATGTGAATAATTGCTATGCGGCAATCGGCGTTGTCCACTCATTGTATTCAGCTATGCCTGGGCGATTTAAAGACTATATCTCTTCACCTAAATTCGGTGTCTACCAGTCACTGCACACGACTGTCATGGGGGATGGTGGCAAGCCTCTTGAGGTACAGGTTCGTACCCATGAGATGCACTACAATGCCGAGTTCGGTATCGCTGCACACTGGCGTTATAAAGAAACCAAAGGCAAGAATAGCGGCGAACAAGCCGAAATTGATCAAATGGCGTGGATGCGCCAGCTGCTGGATTGGCAAAAGGAAGCCGCAGATCCCAATGAGTTTTTGGACTCTTTGCGCTACGACCTGACAAGTAAACAAATTTTTGTGTTCACGCCGAAAGGCGACGTAGTCAATCTGCCAGTTGACTCCACACCTGTCGATTTTGCTTATGCAGTCCACACTGAGGTGGGGCACCGGTGTATTGGTGCGAAAATCAATGGAAAACTTGTTGCGCTGGAGTCCAAGCTTAAATCTGGTGATCGGGTAGAGATTTTTACTTCGAAAGATCAAAACGCTGGTCCTAGCCGCGACTGGCAAGATTTCGTGGTATCTCCTCGAGCTAAAGCGAAGATTCGCCAATGGTTTGCCAAGGAACGTCGTGAAGAATATCTCGAAGTTGGTCGCGATGCGCTAGCAACCGAGGTGCAACGTGGTGGTTTGCCAATGCACCGGCTGTTCACCGCACAATCAATGAAGCAGGTCGCTACTGAACTGCATTACCCTGACGTTGATGCGTTGTACACAGCGATTGGCTCAGGCTCGATCTCCGCAGCACATGTTGCTAATAGACTCATTGCTGCATTTGGTGATACTGAAGACGCTGAAAACACTTTGGTATCGCGTACACCATTTAGCGAGCTTGTTAGCTCAAAGTCTCAGGTAACTGATAAAAACGGAATTCTCGTTGAGGGAAGTCCTGACGTTATGGCCAAGTTGGCTAAGTGTTGTATGCCAGTTCCAGGCGATGAGATCTTCGGTTTTGTTACTAGAGGTGGTGGTGTTTCCGTACACCGAACTGACTGCACAAATGCGGATAGCTTGCGTAATGAACCAGAGCGCTTGATTAATGTCCAGTGGGCCTCTGAAGGTGGAAGCGTTTTTGCAGCTACTTTGCAGCTGGAAGCGCTGGATCGGGAGGGATTGCTGATGGATCTAACTCGAGTGATCAATGAGCAACGTGTACAGGTAGTAGCGATGTCATCACATGCTTCAGATGACCATGTTGCTACGGTACGTTTTACTTTTTCTGTCTCAGATACTAAACAGCTGGGATCGCTAATGACTCAGCTTCGTAATACAGAAGCAGTTTTCGATGTTTACCGTGTAACTTCTGGGGGTTAAGTAGCAAAAGTGTGTCCGGTTTTAATGATTTCAGCTGGTTAACCTATCTAAAACGGTCTGGAATAGCTCTTCGGGAGTTATTCCAGATTCAATACCAAGATCCAATACTTCCTTATGCTAGAGCCTGCGGTTTGCTTGATCGGTGACTACGCATCGACCACGATGCCCTGGTTGTACAGGACAAATGAAGAAAAACGGCACAACAGCCGCCGGCACCACCCGATGGCGATGCATTAACCCAGACTGTCGATAATCCCTATCGCGTAAACGCACCGAGATTCACCACGCCACCGGCTATCATTCATTTACTGACCTTGCCGCACAGCGCGGCCTAAGCCGATGGCCCCTGAATCGGACGGTTCCCTACTTTCTGGTATGTTGACATCCCCAACACACCAGACCCGAACCGCATATACGACCAGACCTTCATCGACGGCACCTACACCGCCGCAGGATGCCTGCTGGTAGCAGCTACACGCACTCACGTCATCACCTGGTACTGGGCCAAAAGCGAAACAACCTACGCCTACACCCAGCTATTGAAGCAACTAGCTCCACCATTGTGTGTTGTTCTCGATGGTGGGCAAGGCGCCTACGGTGCCATCACATCCTGTTGGCCGACCTAGAAAACCGGACTTCCAGTCTTCTACGACAAGGCTATCCCAACCTAATACGAGCACAACATCGGAATCAGAAAAAGACCCCTCAGATAGACAAAGTGTGTCCCCCCGCGACACGCCGAGAGACACACTTTTGCTACTTAACCCAATTCTGGGTGATAGTGCAAGGTTAAAGTTCCTTATTTGCTGATGCCGAACTTCTTCATGATCTGAGAAGCGAGTGGGAACAATGCACCCAAGATGGCAACGACAGTAGAGATGATGCTCAACACGCTTTTAAGTGTAGCGATGGTATCTTTAGATTTACCTTGGTTATTACCATCAGCTTGTATTTCGCTGCTGCGTTTACCTGCTTGGGAAAGCAGAGCAGGCTTTTCATTAGCCATAGCAGGAGCGGAGAGGGAACCAGCGGAGATTGCAACTGCGGTGGTAGCAGCTACGATAGCCTTGCGAGACAAAAGCTTCATGAAATTACTACTTTCGGTGAAGGTTGGACAACAATGCCAATCATCCTAGCCTTTCACTAGATAAAAAGCTACCTTTAATTTTTAAGACACGAAAGCAAAGGCTGATGGCATGTAAGTGTCACATGTGTTCTGTGAGCACCTTTGCGCAATCGCTTGCTAAGAAACTGCTGCAGTCCTGATTTTTACTTCTTCAGCCGGAGTGCCATCTGTGCCGCCGTCTTTTACCCCTGCTTCGGCAATCTTGTCTAGGGTCTTAAGGCCAGCGTCAGAGATTTTTCCAAAGTACGTGTATGCGGGAGGTAGCGGAGAATCCTTGTAGTTAAGGAAGAACTGGGAACCGTTGGTACCTTCGCCGGCATTAGCCATAGCAATGCTTCCGCGTGGATAAACTACTGGAGTCTGTTTATCTGAAGCTTCATCGGTTGGGTATTCATTATCAAACTGGAAGCCAGGTCCACCTGAACCCTTACCGCTTGGATCGCCACACTGCAGAACGTAAATTCCACTAGTGGTTAGACGGTGGCAAACAGTATCGTTATAGTATTTTTGCTTGGCAAGATGCTCAATGGCATTGACAGTGCAAGGGGAAGCTGCACGGTCGAGCTCAAGATCAATCTTTCCTTTGTTTGTATCCAGAGAAACCGTGGTTGTTCCCTTTGCAGAAACGGATTCAGTTTTGGGTTTCGATACGTCCTTGGACGCGTTGCCTGCATCGTTGTAGGTGCAGGTAACGGTATCGCCTAGTGCCTTGGCGCGTTTCATTGCTAGGGGGGTGAAGTTGGATTCTTCAGTTGTGGGCGTAGCTTGGTCAGAAGCTTGGGTTTGCGCAGAATCATCCGAGGAGTTTGCCCAGTAAATACCGCCGACAACGGCTAGAACTGCGACTGCTGCTGCAGCGACGACGCCTAGCGGTTTTGTTTTTTCCGCGCGATCTCTTGACTTGATTTCTTTTTCTAGAGATCGCATTGCGCTCTCACGGCGTTCCTTGTTAGTGCCCACAGGCCTTCCAATCCTTTACTTAGATGAGCTGAGCATGAAATGGCTCGCTGTTTGATTATCGTTGGTTAGTCTAGCTTGCCGTTGTGATGCCCCAAAGTTAGAGCCTGTAGCGAGGAAGCGGATTCGTCGTTACGCTTGGGCCTATGGCTATTACACATTTTCAAGAATCAGCGGTAGAAACTAGCGGATCTCTTCCACAAGTTGGGCAGGCTCTTCCGCCTTTCCTTCTCGTCGACGCAGATTTAACTGATTTTGATGCTGAGCGTTTTGCTGGCAAAAAGATTATTCTCAACATTTTCCCATCCATTGATACTGGTGTTTGCGCGCAATCAGTGCGGCACTTTAACAAGGAAGCAGCTGATTTAGCTGACACTGTGGTGATTTGTGCATCTGCGGATCTACCATTTGCACATTCTCGTTTCTGTGCTGCTGAGGGTCTCGATAATGTCATTACGGGATCATCATTCCGTTCAACTTTTGGTCAAGACTATGGGGTTGTTCTCGAGGGATCACCGTTGAAGGGCTTGTTAGCCCGTGCCGTGATCGTTGCTGATGAGCAAGGTACTGTTGTTCATTCCCAGTTGGTCGATGAGATCACGACTGAGCCTGATTATGCTGCTGCTTTGGCATCCATCAAGTAACACGGTTGAATGAACCATATGGAGATTTTGAGTTTTCCGGCAGGACCGTATCAAACCAATTGTTACGTGGTGCTGTCGGAGGAATCTGAGGGGCGTCGATACGCAAGCGTGATAGACCCTGGGCTCCGCGCGAAAGAGCTAATTGATCAGTACTGTGAAGAAAACCGCGTCGAAGTAGTGCAAGTTTTGCTCACTCATGGCCATATTGATCACTGCAGGGATGCTGCTGCTCTTGCTAATGGTTGGGGAGTGGCGTTGCAGATTCATCGCGACGATGAATTCTTTTTGGACAAGGGAAATGGAATGTCGGAAGACTCGAGATTACTTTTCCACGCCGATGCGATGAATCTCCCTGATTCAGTGAGCTATTTAGGCGATGGCGATGAAGTTGAACTTGGTGGTCAACGATTCGTTGTTCGTCATGCGCCTGGTCATTCACCTGGGTGCGTCTTGTTCGTTGGTAAAGACTTCTGTTTTTCAGGTGATGTGCTTTTCAAAGGATCGATAGGACGGACTGATCTTGCGCACTCTGATCCTCATGCTATGGCGAACAGTATAAAAAGTGTAGTTCTGGGGTTAGAGGACTCATTGACAATATTGCCTGGGCATGGTCCAGCTACCACGATGCGAGCTGAGAAGGCTTCAAATCCGTATTTGAGGGTGTAGTACTCGAATTGTTTTGTTGCTACCGCTAAGCTGTATCGACGTGAGTAAAAAGAAGCTGCAGACGATCCAAGCCCCTAAAGGCGTGCCAGACTATATTCCACCAGTTTCCCCCGAATTTTTAGGGGTGCGTGATACTTTTGCCCACCAAGCGCATCTGGCTGGTTATGAGCACATCGAGCTTCCTATCTTTGAAGACACTGCTTTGTTTGCTCGTGGCGTCGGTGAATCGACCGATGTGGTAACGAAGGAAATGTACACGTTTGCGGATCGAGGGGATCGGTCGGTTACGCTTCGTCCTGAAGGCACAGCCGGTGTGATGCGTGCAGTTATCGAGCACAATCTCGATCGCGGACAACTTCCGGTCAAGCTCAACTACTATGGTCCTTTTTTCCGCTATGAGCGCCCGCAAGCGGGGCGTTACCGCCAGCTGCAACAAGTAGGCGTTGAAGCTATCGGTGTTGATGACCCCGCTCTCGACGCGGAAGTTATTGCACTTGCGGACCGCTCTCTCAAAGCAATTGGCTTGACCGGTTACCGTTTGGAGCTTACGAGCCTTGGCGACCACACGTGCCGTCCGCAATACCGAGAAAAGCTCCAAGAATTCTTGTTTAAGCTGCCTTTGGACGAAGAAACTCGTCATCGTGCGGAGATTAATCCACTGCGAGTTTTGGACGATAAGCGTCCAGAAATTCAAGAGATGACCGTAGATGCGCCGTTGATGTTGGATAACCTGTCTGATTCGAGTAGGGAACACTTCGAGCTTGTTACGGGAATGCTGGATGACCTCAATGTTGCCTATGTAGTCAATCCTCGAATGGTTCGCGGTTTGGACTACTACACCAAGACCACATTTGAGTTTGTTCATGACGGTTTGGGTGCACAGTCGGGTATTGGAGGCGGTGGGCGTTACGACGGCCTCATGGCGCAGTTGGGCGGCCAAGAACTTTCAGGTATCGGCTATGCACTGGGAGTGGACCGTTGCTTGCTTGCGCTTGAAGCGGAACAAAAGCGAGTAACCGATGGCTCTCGAGTGAACGTTTTTGGTGTGGCCATGGGTTCGGCAGCGAAGCGCGAAATGGTTCGGATCATCGACGCACTTCGTTCAGCTGGTATCAGCGCAGATATGGCCTATGGTGATCGCGGTTTGAAAGGTGCGATGAAAGGTGCGGACCGCGCTGGAGCTCGTTTTGCTCTTGTGTTAGGGGATCGTGAGCTTGAGAACAATTGTGTTGCTGTTAAAGATCTAGCTCAACAAGGGCAACGCGATGTATCCCTTGACAATTTGATCTTGGAGATTCAGTCAGCGTTGTAAGACACGAGGAGGCCACGCTTGCGGCGGTGGGAATGCACAGTATTTTTATTACTCGTGCATTCCCACCGCTTTTAGCATTCAGTGATGCTGACAGGAAGCCCAAGGCGAATAGCTAGACCGCCTGTGGAAGTTTCTTTGTATTTTGTGAGCATGTCCCGTCCAGTTTCAGCCATAGTAAGCACAGCATCATCGAGTCGGACACGATGTTTACCTGATCCGATAAGCGATAAGCGAGCTGCATTGATAGATTTCACTGCACCAATTGCGTTGCGTTCAATGCATGGTATTTGGACCAAGCCGCCGACTGGATCACAGGTTAGCCCGAGATTGTGCTCGAGAGCTATTTCTGCAGCATGCTCTACTTGGCGTGGGGTACCGTTGAGCACTTGGCATAGACCAGCAGCGGCCATAGAGCTTGCTGAGCCGACTTCACCTTGGCATCCAACCTCAGCACCGGAGATTGAAGCGTTGTATTTGATGATGATGCCTATAGCGGCAGCTGTTAGCAAGAAATCTCGATGGCTTGTTTCCGTAAATTGAGGAACAAATTTTTCAGCGTACTGCAAAACTGCAGGGACAATTCCTGCCGCACCATTTGTAGGAGCAGTGACAACCCGCCCACCGGCTGCGTTCTCCTCGTTGACTGCGAGGGCAAAGAGATTCACCCATTCCATTGCGCGAAGGGCATCATCGGTGTCCACCGGGCCATCAGTGAGATGTTGGAAAAGCTGTGGCGCACGGCGTTCTACTTCGAGTCCACCCGGTAGAATTCCCCACGTACTCAACCCTTGATTAACGCATTCTTGCATAGTGGCCCATACGGAATCGAGATGATCGTTCACAGGCAAGATGCTTCCATGAATTGCTGTTTCATTGGCTTCCATTAGCTGTGGAATGCTGAGAGCGTTGCTCTGGCATTGATACAGAAGCTCGTCTCCTGTGGTGAACGGATACGGCATTAGGTCCTGATTTGCTGATTTGACAGCAGACTCTGGGGTTTTTTGTTCGCGCATGGTATCGGCTGTTGCGATGAAACCACCACCGATGGAGTAATAGATCGCAGGGGTGCCGATACGATTGCCATCGGGGCCATAGGCGACGAAAGTCATCGCATTAGGGTGTTCTGGTAGTGGAACTGGGTCGAAAATGAGGCGATAACGTACCTCGCCTCGAGGTCCACTGACTGTTCCTTGGGTGGGAATTGCGGAGCCAAAAACAGGTTTTACGTCAGGCGTAAGGGTAATAGGGGTGTAGCCTGCTAAGCCAAGAATTGCTGCACGATCGGTACCGTGGCCGATACCTGTGGCGGCAAGGGAACCATGCAAGGTGATAGCAATTTCGGAATCATCAGGGCAGTTGTTTGCACTAAGAAATGCTTCAGCCGCGCGAAGTGGCCCAACGGTGTGGGAAGAAGAAGGGCCAATTCCGATACTAAACAAATCAGTGACACTGATTGACATACTGCTCCTTGAGCGGGGTGGGGAAGATGGGTGAAGTTACCAACCTAGCTATTTTTAGTGGTTTTAGCTACTCCAGTTTTGCAACCTGCAATGAAAATATCGATGAGGTGCTCAGTTGTGGGAGTCGGTGTATCTGTCGCACTGAAATGAGGGGGTGCACATAGAGCAATAATGCCGGTGTAGAAGTCCAGGATTGAGATGGAAGGATGAATTAGTCCTGTGGCTCGAAGATTGGAATCGATAGTTCGCATCAACTTCATGAGTGTACGTCGGGTGTCTAAAAATTCTGGGGCCAAACTTGATTCGGGAGGCTGGATGATGGCTGGAATAACGATATTAAGCCCGATCGTAGAAATGAGAGATATGAGAGTGATGAGTTGTTGTTTGGCTTCGCTCGATGATCGGGGAGGGCAATTGGCTATGGAATTGAGTTGTTCGATGCCATTGTCAGCGATATTTCCAATGCAGGCATGAAGGAGGTGTTCACGCGTTGGGAAGTTTCGGTACAACGTTGCGATTCCGACTTTGGCGCGTTCTGCGACTGACTCGACCGTCATGTGAGTACCGGCTTGGATAAGAAGAGCGCTTCCGGCTGAGATAATGCTGTTTCGCCTTCGCAAAGCGTCCGTTCGCATAGTTTAGAGTCCTCGAGGGTTTGACAATGGTGTCATGTGAGAGAAATATGTTGATGATCCGCTTTAGTGGAGGGTACCTTCTCACTTATTGTGGGTGCAACACCTCTGCGGTAGACCTAATACATTTTAGAAAAACGACTAACAAGATAGGATCCCCCGTTCGTGGAAACAACGCACAGCCTCACGACGGACAACGCACCGACCGAAGATCAGCCGATCCTAAGTGTTACTGACCTCCATATGGTCAGCGGTACGCACCTCCCAGAGCTAAAAATCTACGCTGGTCTTAGCTTGGTGCACTGTGGTCGAGAAAATTCGGCAACAACTTTGTCGATGACTCTCGCAGGGCGTATGAAGCCCATAAGTGGCTCGATTGAATTAAAAGTTCAGGATTCAGACAAGGTGCTAACAGCGCCACGCCAACTGCATAAAGCAGTCGCCTTGGCAGGTGTACCAGAATTAGATTCGCTCGAACGACTCGTGCCAGTCACAGCTGCAGTGCGCGAACAATTGGCATGGTCGCAGCCTTGGTATCGCCGAGTTCCTCGGGACATAACCAAGTCGGAAACGTTCATTAACGCAGCCGAACTACTCGATCTTCCCAACAGCAAAGAATTTGCGAGACAAAGCATTGGAGATCTCGATCCCCTCACTCGTTTTCGTTTACGTATCGCTCTTGCACTAATTGCAAGACCGCACACAGACTTGCTCATTGTGGACGATATCGACCAAATCCGAAGCCTCCGCTTAAGAGCTGATCTTTTAAGGGAGTTAAAAAACATTGCTGCATCAATGCCCGTTGTCGCTATGTCCGCCAATGATGACGTTGACAAAATTGCAGACCAAGAGATTCACGTTGCTGGCGCCCTACAACGAAAGCAAAAAGCAAAGGCATAACGAGGAAAACCTAACATCATGAACCTATTTCATATCGGTACGGAATTCCGCAGATTCGGACATGGAAAACTACCTCCCATAGCAATTGTCGTTATCATGCTTATGCCCTTGCTCTTCGGCGGGTTATTTGTTTGGTCTTACTGGGATCCAATCGGACATCTCAACAAATTGCCCGTAGCAGTAGTCAACTCAGATACCGGAGTGACCAAAGAAGGCAAGACCATCAACGCAGGTGAACAGATCACCCATAGTCTTGTCGATCAACAACAAGCAAAATTTATAGAGGTCTCCGCCGACCAAGCTCGCAAAGGAATTGCTGACGGCACCTACTACTTCGCTATCGAATTCCCCACAGATTTTTCTCAAGCCGCCACTAGCGTAAAAGATCCCCAGCCGCATCAAGCAAAACTTAATGCTGTTTACAACAACGCCAATGGCTTTTTAGCTACAATGTTGGGCAACCAAGTTGTAGGACGCGTTCTCGCCGCAGTAAATGAGAATCTTGGATCACAAGTAGCAAACCAACTCCTTGTCGGGTTTAATACCATCGGCCAAGGCCTTGGCGCTGCAGCAGACGGCGCCGGCCAACTCGCAGACGGCTCCCATAAAGCTCATGATGGTGCCGACAAGCTCGCAGACGGATCAACACAGCTTAACAATGGACTCCAACAAGCAAACGACGGAGCACACAAGCTTTACGACGGCGCAGGCCAACTTGACCAAGGAATTCATACTGCGAGTAACGGTGCTGACGCACTCGCCGACGGACTAACAAAACTCAACGCAGCCACCGATACCCTCGGAAACGGCGCGGGTCAAGTATCTGCGGGCGTCGATAAGCTCGTGGGCGTCGCACAACAAGCGAGCGATGCCCAAGCGCAATTGACAGTTCCACTGGTCAATCTGAGTGCCCAACTACGTGCCACAGGCATACCCCAAGCGATCGACCTCGCTAACAGCGCCGACGGCATTATTAACTCCATCAACACAGCCGGAATCGGTCCTCAATCGGATATGATGACTCAACTTTCGAAACTGCGAAACGGGGCATCGGAAATACACCGACAGCTTTCCGACCCCACGGCACAATATCGCGCAGGTATAAATTCAGCAACGAAAGGTGCTCAAAAACTTTCCACTGGGTTGCATCAGTTGTCTGATGGCTCCGAAAAGCTTGTTATAGGTACCAAGACCCTAGCCGATGGCACGACCAAACTTTCAGCAGGATCTCAACAGCTGACGGTGGGTGCATCGCAACTTAGCTCAGGATTAGTTCGTCTTGATGAAGGAGCATCCGAACTATCCCTCAAGCTAGGAGAGAGCAAAGACAAAATTCCGCAATTCCCTGATGACACGATCGCAGACTCAGCGCGAAACGTATCTACACCAGTAGCAGAAAACGTTGCCAGAGATTCCCTCTCGCTTTTTGGATTAGGGCTCGCACCTATGTTTATCGCACTGGGACTATTCATGGGCGGCACCGTAACCTTCATGCTCATGCGTCCACTACAGCGACGTGTAGTTGATTCAGGCGTAACACCATTCCGCGTTGTTCTAGCCTCCTATATACCTGCAGTTATCGTTGGATTTTGCCAAGCAACCATTATGTTCTTAGTGCAACGCTATGCCATTGGGCTTCAAGCTCACAACGAATTCCTTCTGTGGGCAGCGATGTGCCTGACATCCATGTGCTTCATGGCGATAACCCAAGGACTCAACACAGTATTCGGCTCTACTGTCGGACGCGTATTGTGTATCGCATTTATGTCGCTACAGATCGTATCTTCCGGAGGACTATACCCACCGGAAACACAACCAGCACCACTGCGCTGGTTCCATACCTTCGATCCGATGACATACTCAGTAAATATCCTTCGGCAAGCGATTTACCCAACAGATGTAGCTTTAGACCATCGAGCAGTACAAGGTGTTAGCGTCTTGATCTTCATCGGTGCACTTTTCCTACTATTTTCTACAATTGCCGCAATGCGAGAACGACAAATGAAGATGAAAGATTTCCATCCAGAAGTAGCGGTATAACACCTGTATTTCAATAACGAAAAACATCGTCCGAATTCAAGTGAAGTGAAATAATCGGACAATATGGACCCACTTCGTATGAGCACGCTGCGCTCCCAAGGAACGTACCTTAGGGAAGTCGCACAGCGTGCTCATTTACTTCTGAACTCGCTACTAGAACCACATGAACCAGCAAGGTTCAACACTCATGGAAAAATCAGCGATGTATGGGTCGTACCTCAAACCGCTATATCTTGGCCCCCGCATCTATTCACCCACGAAGAATTCTCCGAAGATCATATTGAAGTTACGGAAATCCTTGAAAAATTTATCGAGTCAACGGCAGGCATCGTAGACCTTCTACACAAAACTAAAATTGGCATATGGAGCACATTTACGCGCCGGGTTTCTTCGACAGCGAATCAGCAATTCGAATCCGCTGCAACTGAGCTTGAAAACCTACTCGCGAATCCAGAACTTCAAGTGCAGCTATCCCGTGTCACTGAATACCTTCGCCGATATGATAGGGCTGAATCAGCTTATAAATCAGGAGTTCATCATTTTCTGGTAGAAAACCAAGACTCTCCCTACGGCAAAGCTGTGCGATCAAGCCTTGCGTCTGCAATGCAGCTTCCGGAAGTCTGTATTGATAATCTGAGCAAAGAATACGTAAGGCCTGCAATTCTCCTGTGCGAACAACTACGGGCGCACCCACTTTCACCGTGGACGCTACAACGCAAAGCGCTTCAAGCAGAAAACAAAATTATTCAATGCCGTGCGCTCGCACTTCTCAGTAGCCTTAGCATCGATTCTCTAAGCCAAGTGACCAGCGAACGCGTCAGTGTCACGGCGATAAAGCGTCAGGGAATAACTTCTGTGGCAGAAATAATTTCTCGTTCAGTTGAAGACTTGGAACAAATTCCGGGCGTCGGACAACAAACCGCAAAGCGGGTAAAAGCTGCAGCTCAGACCCTCTATTCGGAGGCGTTAGCCCAACCGCTTTCCACTTTAGGTTCAGAGCAGAGCACGGAACTCGAGGCGCTTCTTAATATTCTCTATCACTATGGTCGGAGTAGGGAAGCGCTATAAGACGAATTGGATCGCATTGATCGCCTTGAACGGTACTTGCAACCAGTAATCACACATGAAAAAGCGTTATGGAGGTCTATTCCACCGGCGTATTTTGTGATCTACAGCAAGGGGTCAAATGGGCACAACACTGCATATTTGCAGTTTATTGATGATATTTCTTGGGCAAACTTAGCTTTATCTATTCCAGACTTACTCTCTGAGGGGCAAGGCTCGGTAGACATTTGGAAGGATTACTGTGAACGCCCAGCGCATTACCAGTCGCTATGGTCTGCCATTCGTGGAAATGACCAAACGCCCTATAGTCAGAGCGGTTTATCGTCCGAAACGTTAGAACGTATTCGCGCACTAAAGCTCAATACTTCTTTACTACGAGACGCCTTTCTGCGTGGTTATCAAAGTTTCGGCGCAAAATTCGTTATAGTTCAGCGCAAAGTAATTCTTGGCGATGAGATGGGCCTTGGTAAAACTGTGCAAGCTATCGCAGCAGCTGCCCATGTTACTGCTGAAAAATCTTCTGAAAACCCAGTAAAGATATTGATAATTGTCCCAGCGTCACTGATGACTAACTGGGCTCGAGAATGGGAAAAATTCTGCAACATTCCTGTTCAGATTGCGCATGGAGAAAACAAACAAAAAGCAGTTGCGCAATGGAATGATACCGCTGGGGCGCTTATCGTTACATATGATGGCGCGAGAACCATGCAGCTTCTAGGGGCCACGGTTGTCATCGTCGATGAGGCTCACTACATAAAAAATCCTGAGGCTAAACGATCGCGAGCGGTCTCGCGGATTATTGCAGAATCGGAATATGTGCTTCTTCTCAGCGGTACTCCATTGGAAAATAGAATAGAAGAATTTTGTACGTTAGTTTCATATCTTGATTCGCATTGTGCAATAAGCGCACCGCGATTAGCCTCAGCATTTAAAGCTCATATCGCGCATCTTTATCTCCGGAGAAATCAAGGGGATGTCCTTGACGAGCTTCCTGAAAAAATCGATCACACAGAATGGGTCGAGCTCAGTGCGGAGGATGAACATCTATACAGACAAGCAGTACATGAACGTAATTGGATGCTGATGCGAAGAGTAGCAATGCTAGCAGCTCGGCCGGATTGTGCGAAAATGGAACGCTTAATCGACATTGTGAAAGAGGCAGAAAGTGTTGGAAAGAACGTAATTATATTTAGCTACTTTCGCAGTGTGCTCGAGCGTATTGAAAAAGATTTGGGTGAATACGTTGCGGGGTCAATCACAGGAGATGTGCCGCCTGAACGACGACAACAGCTGATTGATGAGTTGGGAAACACTGGAAGACATGTGTTATTGCTGCAAATTGTTGCAGGAGGTGTAGGGCTAAATATTCAAAAAGCCAGTGTGGTTATATTTACGGAAGCGCAAGTTAAGCCCACGCTGGTAGATCAAGCTATTGCACGCACACACCGAATGGGCCAACGAGATCCTGTCACAGTTTATCGACTTTTTGGCGCCGATACTGTCGACGAAAGACTTACCGAATTATTGGAGCATAAGAGGGCAGTATTTGATAACTATGCTCGGGATGCTGAAGCAGCAGAGGTTTTTGACGCCGTAGATGTCTCAGAAGGAGCGCTAGCCCGTAATATTATTGAGCTAGAGCACGATCGCTTACAGATTGATAACTAAGATGGCTCTTTTTCCAACTATTCAAGTTGAAAAAGAGCCATTAACCATCGTGCAAATATGACTTTGCGGCTAAAAACAAATTAGTCTTTGTACACGTGTCGATCGAGAGTATCGCAGCTGCTCATTTTCCCTAAATTATAGCCTGCGAGGAATGCTCGTTGTCTCTGATCGGAAGAACCGTGAGTAAACGATTCGGTGTTGACTCTTCCGGTTGCGCGTTCTTGGATGTTGTCATCGCCAACTGCGCGAGCCGCCGTTATAGCATCATTGACTTGTTGTTTGGTGATCGGTTCAAGGAAGGCATTATCCCCTTTATCTGCGTAATGCCCCCAGACACCCGCATAGCAGTCGGCCTGTAACTCAATCTTGACTGCATTCGAATTAGGACCGGGATCATTATAATCAGATAGTCCTAGTGTGCCTTCTAGGTTTTGAATATGATGCCCGATCTCATGTGCCACAATGTATTCCTGCGCGAACGGAGTATTTTCGCCTCCGTAACGTTGTAGGGAATCAAAGAAGCTAACATCAAAATAGGCGGTGCGATCGCGGGGGCAATAAAAAGGGCCGGTAGCAGATGAGGCGGTGCCGCAACCTGTGGAAACCGCTTGTGAGAATACTGTGATGTTGGGTTTTTCGAACGCAATTCCAGCTTGCTTTTGAAGTTGTTCTTGCCACATTTGATTAACCGAAATAGCAGTAAATTCGACACGACAGTCCGCATGTGCATTTGCATCATCCGTTGTCTTGCAATGTTCCAAAGTCCCAGAGCGCGCTTGTTGTTGATTTTGCGCAGAATCAGAGCCAATAATTTGACCCAAGTCTGATGGATTGCCGCCCATGAGTAGGAATAATCCTACGAGCAGTAATGTTCCTATGCCGCCTCCTGCAGCGATGCGTCCGCCGCCACCGCCGCCCGATCTGGCAAGATTTTCTGGTTTTTCTATACCGCCACGAAAAGTCATGTTTTCATCATGCCATAGGTTTTAGCCGTGAGGAGTTCCTTTATGCAGCGTAAATGCAAATTTGAAAGTGGCATGGGTGGAAATGGTCCCAAATGAAAAACGGTAATCAATCACTTTGGGGCAAAAGGTGGGCTGGTGTCGCGAATATTACGGTAACGCGGTAAAATCCTTCAGTTGATAAGCAAAGGGCGGGCTAACTCCCGTACAAGCGAAAGGATTTGGTGCACGTGTTGCGCACTCATCTCGCAGGTGATCTTGGTAAAGAGACCGCCGGCCAGACAGTCACCCTCACAGGTTGGGTTTCACGCCGTCGAGATCATGGTGGTGTTATCTTCATCGATCTCCGTGATTCTTCCGGGCTGGTTCAGGTCGTTTTCCGTGAAAACGATGTAGCTGAGCAGGCACACCACCTGCGGAGTGAATTCTGTATCAAGGTAACCGGTGAAGTAGAGGCTCGTCCAGAAGGTTCCGAGAACCCCAATCTTGCTTCGGGTGCAATCGAGGTCAACGTCACTGACTTGGAAATCCTGAATGAAGCTGCACCATTGCCATTTCAGATTGATGATGTTTCTCAGGGAGGCGAAGTTGGAGAAGAGACACGTCTTAAGTATCGTTACCTAGACTTGCGTCGCCCGAACCAAGGCGCAGCCTTGAGGTTGCGGTCGCAAGCTAATAAAGCGGCACGTAACGTACTCGATTCTCACGATTTTGTTGAAATTGAGACGCCAACTCTGACGCGTTCGACTCCAGAAGGTGCCCGTGACTTTCTTGTCCCAGCTCGTCTGAAGCCAGGATCATGGTATGCGCTACCTCAATCGCCGCAGCTATTCAAGCAGCTCTTGATGGTTGCGGGCATGGAGCGCTACTACCAAATTGCTCGTTGTTATCGAGATGAGGATTTCCGCGCTGACCGTCAACCTGAATTTACTCAGCTCGATATCGAGATGAGCTTTGTTGATCAAGATGATGTCATCGCATTGGCTGAAGAGATTGTTTCTTCGCTGTGGAAGCTCATCGGATATGAGATTCCTACACCGATTCCACGCATGACGTATGCCGATGCTATGCGTCTATATGGTTCGGACAAGCCCGATCTACGGTTCGACATTAAGATCGTTGAGTGCACAGACTTCTTCAAGAACACCACTTTCCGAGTGTTCCAAAATGAATACGTCGGTGCAGTTGTAATGGATGGTGGAGCTTCTCAGCCACGTCGTCAGCTTGATGCTTGGCAAGAATGGGCGAAACAGCGCGGAGCTAAGGGACTCGCATACATTTTGGTCGGCGAGAATGGTGAGCTTACCGGCCCAGTTTCTAAGAACATCACTGACGAAGAACGTGCTGGTATTGCAGCCCATGTTGGCGCAAAACCTGGCGATTGTATTTTCTTTGCTGCTGGTGAGACTAAGAGCTCACGCGCGCTCTTGGGTGCTGCTCGAAACGAAATCGCTAAGAAACTTGACTTGATCAAGGAAGGCGATTGGGCATTTACTTGGGTCGTAGATGCACCGTTGTTCGAGCCGTCTGCGGATGCAACTGCATCAGGAGATGTGGCACTTGGTCATTCGAAGTGGACTGCGGTTCACCACGCATTTACTTCTCCGAAGCCTGAATGGCTAGATTCTTTTGACGAGAATCCAGGAGAAGCAACTGCTTATGCTTACGACATTGTCTGCAACGGTAATGAAATCGGTGGCGGTTCGATTCGTATTCACCGTCGTGATGTTCAAGAACGAGTCTTTAAAGTTATGGGCATCACGGAGGATGAAGCTCGCGAGAAGTTTGGTTTCTTGCTTGATGCCTTTGCCTTCGGTGCTCCTCCACACGGCGGAATTGCTTTCGGTTGGGATCGTATCGTCTCGTTGCTTGGCGGATTCTCCTCGATTCGTGACGTAATCGCGTTCCCGAAGTCAGGTGGCGGCGTTGATCCGCTGACCGACGCTCCCGCACCAATTCCATTTGAGCAGCGTCGAGAAACTGGCGTGGATTTCAAACCAAAGAAAAAGACTGACGAGTCCGCAGTCTAACAATGCAAAGCTCACAGTGGGCTAGGCACTAGAAGTTGGGGCTTTGTTGGCGTCATAATGATGCTAATGGGGTCCCGATTTTCGCGAAAGCGGTATCGCTTAATGAAAAGGAAGAAACCGACGTGATGTTTGAATCGCACAGCCAGATTATTTCTGCTGCTGAAGAACTTTTGACTAAGCGTTATGGTGGTTCGCAATCATTGACTGATTGGGATCGCTTAGCAGGATCAGGGGCAGCAGTCGTATTGAGAGCTCGCGTCGCGTCGTCCCCATTTTTTCCCAATCGTTCAGTGGTTGTGAAATATATCCCGCCCACTGGAAGGCTTATCGACGAATCCACGCTGATGCGTGAAGTAGTTTCTTATCAGTTCACAACATCTCTGAATGCTGATGTTCGACCAGGTCCTGTCCTCTTAGCCTATGACGTAGAACAGCACCTCCTGGTGATTTCCGATTCCGGAGACGGAGATACATTCGCCGAACTCCTTGAGCGCCATGAAAATGATGTGCGAATTGGGATTTTGCGCAATTTGGGTGAAGCTATCGGAAAGCTGCATGTAGGAACAGCTGCCAAGGAACAAGATTTTAATATTTTGCTCCATAGGATGTTAGTCAAACATCCAGAAGTGCAGCCTATGCATGGTTTCAGAGAAAGGTTACTGCGTCTTAATATCGGCGTGGGCATCACACTTGTGGAACAAGCCGGGATTACGGTTCCGGATGTAGTGAAAAGCTTTGCACAAGAAGCAATGCGAAGGTTAGTTACCGGTCAACATCGAGCCTTTACGCCATTTGATTTGTCTCCAGACAACATTATTGTGGCTGACCGGACCGAGTTTTTAGATTATGAGTGGGCCGGATTCCGTGATGCGGCCTTTGATGTTGCTAGTGTTATCGCAGGTTTTCCTCAGTATCTTTTTGCTCGTCCCATCTCGGACGCTGAAGCAGATATTTTCATCGAATCATGGGTACAACAGGTTGGGGATATGTGGCCCAACGTACGGAATACGCCCCGTTTGCACGCGCGGATTTTAACTGCACTAATCGGCTGGGCTTTTTCAAGCGTAACGATGATGTATTTAGGTTCTAGCAGTGAAGCCTATGAAGAGCTTTTTCATAAAATAGGTACCGAAAAAGCGACTGCATTTGATGTAGAGGAAATCGTTAAAGAAATTGCTGCTACTGGCGATATTCTACTGGGAACGTTTGTTCCAGAAACGAGTGAGGATGCAGATTTGGTTGCTTTGCTTCGACAGGATCTCTATGAGACATTTGAAGCATTGAATCGATTTGCGCAACGAGAGTCGGATACGAGATTTCCGGTAGTTGCTGCTTTTGCCCAAGCGGTTGTTGACCTCCTCACGGACGATGAGTCGACTGAATAGAGTTGCAGACTAACGAAAAGGAGGATGAAGAGCATAATGGACTCTCTTTTTGATTCTCCAGTCCAAACTGCTCGGTCATCTAGTGATTCAGATGCTCATAACTTTTTCAAAGCAGGGCCGTATGCACCATTGGCAGCACGCATGCGCCCTCAATCGTTGGATGAAGTTGTGGGGCAACGCCATCTGTTAGATCCTGGGAAGCCTCTACAGCGGCTAATTGCTGGATCCGGTGATGCATCGGTGATATTATATGGACCTCCAGGAACTGGTAAGACCACGATTGCTTCGTTGATAAGTGCTGGTACTGGCCATGAATTTGTTGGATTATCTGCATTAAATTCTGGCGTGAAAGAAATCAGAGAGGTTATCGATCAAGCAAGGCGAAATCTTATTCATGGAAAACGGACGGTCTTATTTATCGACGAGGTCCATCGTTTTTCCAAGACGCAACAAGACGCCTTACTTGCTGCCGTAGAAAACCGAACAGTTTTGTTGGTTGCAGCTACAACTGAAAATCCTTCGTTTTCCGTAGTGGCGCCGTTGCTTTCGCGTTCTCTCATTTTGCAATTAAAACCTTTAACTCACGACGATATTAAAACCGTGTTGTTACATGCTTTGCAAGATAAAAGAGGTCTTGATAATCGAATCACTATTTCTGACGAAGCGTTGGAACAACTAGTTCTCCTTTCAGGCGGCGATGCACGGCGTTCATTAACTTATTTAGAAGCGGCATCTGAATCTTTAGCCGATGGGGAAGAGCTAACGCCTGAGATCATTCGGCACAATGTTGACAAAGCTATTGTTCGATATGATCGCGACGGAGATCAGCATTATGACGTTGTGAGTGCCTTCATTAAGTCGATGAGGGGCTCTGATGTCGATGCTGCATTGCATTACCTCGCCAGAATGATTGATGCAGGAGAAGACCCCCGTTTTATCGCGCGTCGTCTTGTGATTCACGCCAGCGAAGACGTCGGCATGGCGGATCCTCAAGCGTTGAGCGTAGCAGTAGCGGCGAGTCAAGCAGTCGCTTTGATTGGTATGCCAGAAGCACGTATCAATTTAGCGCAGGCAACTATTCACTTGGCGACGGCGCCAAAATCCAACGCTGTGATAACTGCGATTGATGCTGCGCTGGCAGACGTAAAGCAAGGTAAAACAGGCCCAGTTCCAGCGCATCTGCGTGATGGTCATTATGCGGGTGCCAAGCAACTGGGAAACGCCGTTGGGTATAAGTACCCGCATGATGATCCTCGAGGAATTGTCGAGCAGCAATATATCCCTGACGGACTTGAGGATGTTGTTTATTATCGCCCAAGCGAGCATGGGGCAGAACAACGGATCGAGAGTTACTTAGGCAAGTTGCGTAGGATTGTACGAGGGCAACGTCGATAAGCTTTTGGCAAAAGATTTGATGATACGCAAGGCCTGTGATTTGTTTTGATCGATCTACGAGTAAGCTAGAAAACCGATTGCTTTTCTGCTGGCATGTGCACACCCAGGTCATGCAGTAAAGAGAAATGAAAACTTTTAACTATCAAGCGAGGACTACTGCTGTGCAGACCCATGAAATTCGGGAACGCTTTACTAATCACTTCGTCAAGGCTGGACACGAAGCTGTTCCAAGCGCGTCGTTGATTCTTGACGACCCGAACCTGCTGTTCGTCAACGCAGGTATGGTTCCGTTCAAACCATACTTCTTGGGTCAACAGAACCCACCGTTTCTTAATGGCACCGCAACGTCGATTCAAAAATGCGTACGCACCCTTGATATCGAAGAAGTAGGTATTACTACCCGTCACAATACGTTTTTTCAGATGGCGGGTAACTTCTCCTTCGGTCAATACTTTAAAGAAGGCGCGATCACACATGCGTGGCAGCTGCTCACTGGAACGGTCGCTGAAGGTGGCTTGGGGTTAGATCCTGAGCGCCTGTGGGTCACGGTCTACCTTGATGACGACGAAGCTGCAGAAATCTGGAACAAAAAGATTGGTGTTCCTAGCGAACGCATCCAGCGACTAGGCATGGCGGATAACTACTGGTCAATGGGTATCCCCGGCCCCTGTGGTCCATGCTCGGAGATTTACTATGACCGTGGTCCCGAATATGGTGCTGAAGGTGGTCCAATTGCTGATGACAACCGCTACATGGAAATCTGGAATTTGGTTTTCATGGAAAATGAGCGTGGAGAAGGCATCGGCAAGGATAATTTTGAAATTGTCGGACCGCTTCCTAAAAAGAACATTGACACCGGAATGGGTATTGAGCGTGTTGCTTGTATCCTTCAGGGAGTAGACAATGTCTACGAAACTGATCTGTTGCGGCCAGTTATTAATGTTGCAGAAGAGCTGACCGGAGCAACTTACGGTACGAATGACGACGATAACATTCGTTTCCGTGTGATTGCGGACCACTCTCGTACGGGCATGATGCTTATTCTTGACGGAGTGACTCCCGGAAATGAAGGACGCGGATACATTCTGCGTCGATTGCTGCGTCGCATCATCCGATCTGCTCATTTGCTTGGTGCTAAGGGTAAGACGCTTGAAAAGTTCATGAACACCATCATGGATACGATGACTCCCTCATATCCAGAAATTGCGGATAACCGTGAGCGTATTCTTCGAGTTGCGATCACCGAAGAAAAGGCATTCCTTAAAACTTTGGCGTCAGGAACCGAGCTTTTCGAAGACAAAGCAGACCAGGTAAAGACATCCGGAAATAAAGTTCTTGATGGTGCAGCTGCTTTTAAGCTTCACGATACCTACGGTTTCCCCATCGATCTGACGCTTGAGATGGCAGCTGAAGCGGGACTCAACGTTGATATTGAAGGCTTTAACTCATTGATGGCGGAGCAGCGCGCACGAGCAAAAGCCGACAATCGCGCTAAAAAACATGGGCACGCTGATTTGTCCATATACCGTGAATGGGTAGATGAGCATCCTACAGTCTTTACTGGCTATGATGAGCTCACGACCGATTCCAAGGTATTGGGTCTATTGTCCGCCGGCAACAAGGTTAACGAAATCAAAGCCGGTGAAGAAGTCGAAGTAATTCTGGAAGCATCTCCGCTTTATGCAGAAGCAGGTGGCCAGTTAGGCGACCGCGGTCAAATTCTCATGGGCGACACGGTGCTAAAAGTCAAGGACGTCCAAAAAATTGGAAAGAAGCTCTGGGTTCATAAGGCTACTGTGGCACAGGGCGGACTGAGCGTTGGCGATGTCGTAACCGCACAGGTAGATAGTGACTGGCGCCATGCTGCTCGACAAGCACACACAGGAACGCACTTGATCCATGCTGCTCTCCGCCAGGTACTTGGTCCTACTGCGGTTCAGGCTGGTTCTATGAACAAGCCTGGCTATCTTCGCTTTGACTTTAACTACACTGAAAGCTTGACGCCACGGCAGCTGGAAGAAATTCAGAACATAACTAACCAAGCCGTTGACTCCGATTGGGATGTTAATACCATTGAAACCTCTCTCGAGGAGGCAAAAGCAATGGGAGCACTGGCCTTGTTCGGTGAGAATTATGGATCGGAAGTTCGTGTGATCGAAGTTGGTGGACCATTCTCTATCGAGCTGTGCGGTGGTACCCACGTAACACATTCTTCGCAAATCGGTCCTGTTGCAATTTTGGGTGAATCTTCTGTGGGATCAGGCGTACGTCGCATCGAGGCGTACACAGGACTCGATTCCTTCAAGTACTTGGCCAAAGAGCAAGCGCTTGTAGAAAACATCGCATCCTCCATGAAAGTTAAGCCGGAAGAGTTACCAGATCGTATTGCTGCATTGACCCAAAAGCTTAAAGATGCTGAAAAAGCTATTGCCGATATGCGTTCGGCCCAATTGATGGCCCAAGCTACGGGACTAGTTGCAGGGGCCATAGAGGTCAATGGGGTCAAACTTGTTGCTCAGCGAGTCTCTGATGTGGAAAACATGGGTGATCTGCGTTCTCTTGCTGCAGATATTAAACAACGCTTAGGCGATGTTCCTGCAGTGGTTGCTTTGGTGGGCGAAGACGCCTCCGGTAAGGCACCATTTGTTGTCGGCGCTACAAAGGCTGCTGTTTCCGCAGGATACAAAGCGAATGCATACGCAAAGATCCTAGGACAGTACATTGAAGGAAATGGCGGTGGAAAGCCAGACATGGCTCAAGGGTCAGCACGAAACTCTAGTGGATTCGATCAAGGAATTGCAGCTGTAAAGGCAGAGATGTCAGCATAAGCAATTTATTTTGAAACTCCGACCGCATCGATGTAAACAATAATTTACTGTTCGTCGATGCGGTCGAATTTC
This sequence comes from Corynebacterium diphtheriae, assembly GCF_001457455.1. Classification (NCBI taxonomy): domain Bacteria; kingdom Bacillati; phylum Actinomycetota; class Actinomycetes; order Mycobacteriales; family Corynebacteriaceae; genus Corynebacterium; species Corynebacterium diphtheriae. Next base: position 1,345,068 of record NZ_LN831026.1, on the reverse strand, counting down.
TTTTGAATGAGCTCTAGCAATATTCGATAAATATCGTGGTAATAGTGGTATAAAACCCATAAGTTGGCGTTCGACGGTTACAAATAGGTAACATTTGTTTGCTCGGTACGTTGCCGTACGTGTCAATTGTGCCTTTAAACGTCAAAAGTTTGTTTTAGTGACTGTGCAAAGTTCACGATGTAAGGATTTTTACATGGTAGTTCAACCGGATATTCCCGGAGATAACGATCCTGGGATGGGGCGACGACTCGGCGTTGATGTAGGTACAGTTCGAATTGGATTAGCAATGTCCGATTCTGGTGCTCGTATGGCAATGCCATTCGAAACAGTCGCGCGTGAAACAGGACTCAAAGACAGTGATAAGCAAGACATTGACAGAATTGCAGAAGTAATTTGTGACAATCATATAGTAGAAGTAGTTGTCGGGCTTCCGCGAGATCTAAAAGGAAATGGCTCAAAAAGCGTCAAACATGCCAAAGATGTCGCTTTTAGAATTCGACGTCGGATGCATAAAAACGGGTGGGAACATGTTGCAGTGAAAATGGCTGATGAGCGTCTAACCACAGTGGTTGCAACACAAGCTCTCAGAGCCTCTGGTGTTTCAGAGAAAAAGGGGAGAAGCGTGGTTGACCAAGCCGCAGCAGTAGAAATTCTTCAATCTTGGTTGGATGCCCGAAACAACGTACTAGAGAATCGGACAATCCCGTAGAAAAGCCCACTTGTAGCATAATACGGCGCTGCAACTGAAAATTATCGCTGTAAAAAGTAGAATCAATAATCTAGCAAGGTCAGTAGCGACCTGAAACGAAAGGCTCACATCGATGCGAATGGAAAGTAAATACGTCAAACGGCGTCAACGTGGTTTGGCCGTGTTGGTTGCTGCCTTAGTCTTGATTATTGGTTCGGTAATTTACATCGGCGTCCATTTTGTCAACGGAGGGTCTGATTACAAGGGTGCGGGCAACGGAGAGATGGCGCTTGTGGAGATCAAAGAAGGGTCGTCTCTTTCCGAACTAGGGCCTGAACTTGCCGAGCGTGGGATCGTCGCAAGTAACGATGCTTTCCAAGGCGCTGCATTTTCTAATCCGGGGGCCAGTCAAGTTAAGCCAGGTTTTTATCGCCTAGAAAAGAAAATGAGTGCTGCAGAAGCAGTCAAAGCACTGCTCGATCCTTCGCGTAAGATCGATATGCTCGAAATCCATGGTGGCTCCACATTGATAGACGTCACAGTGGTTAAGGGACAAACGCGTAAAGGAATCTACTCAATGATTTCAGACGTGACGTGTTCTCAAGGCTCGACCAAATGCATTAGTTCTGCGGAACTGCAGCAGGTAGGTGCAACAGCATCGTTGGAAGAACTTGGAGTTCCAGATTGGGCTCGGGATGCAGTTGCTGCGCGTGCAAATGATCCTAAACGTTTGGAAGGTCTGATTGTCCCAGGGTCATATATCGTTAACCCAGAAAAAGATGCCCTTGGCATTTTGCAGGATCTGATTAAGCGTGGTGCCGAAACTTTTGAAAAGACCTCACTTGCGCAGCGCGCACAGACTGTTGGTCTGAGTCCTTATGAGTTGCTCACCGCGGCTTCGCTTGTAGAACGCGAAGCGCCAGCAGGAGACTTTGACAAAGTTGCGCGGGTCATTCTTAATCGTTTGGCGAAGCCAATGCGTCTTGAGTTTGACTCAACTGTGAACTATGGCTTGGCAGAACAAGAAGTCGCTACGACCAACGAGGACCGCGCTCGCGTGACTGCATGGAATACTTATGCTAAAGATGGGTTGCCAGATACTCCGATTGCTAGTGCCTCCGTTCAAGCTATTGAAGCACTTGAAAATCCTGCCGAGGGGGACTGGCTGTACTTCGTAACGATTGATAAAAACGGAACCACTGTGTTCACCAATAATTTTGAGGATCACCAAAATGCTACCCGCGATTCGATTGAAAATGGCGTGTTAGATAGCAATCGATAAGCGTTAATGCGCCTTGTGGCCTTATCCTAAACAATCAGGATAAGGCCATTTTATTTTTGTTACGAACCTAAAAGCGGCTTGGCGGGGGTATCTATTGCCAGGTCATTTTATACTGACCATTATGATTCACTTTCGAGCAGCCGTCTTAGGACACCCCATTGAGCATTCCTTATCTCCGTTACTTCATAACGCTGGTTATGCGGCTATAGGTCTTTCGCAATGGTCTTATGGACGATTTGATTGTGATTCACAGCAGTTATCTGAATTAGTCGATAAATGTGATCCATCATTTCAGGGTTTCTCAGTAACAATGCCGTGCAAATTTGAGGCGTTAGAATACGCAACGTCGGTAAGCGAACGTGCACAGAGAATTGGCTCTGCAAATACTTTGGTCCGAGCTGAAAATGGCTGGTATGCGGACAACACGGATACAGAGGGGGTTCGCGGTGCCTTGGAGATCCTTTTTAGTGATCGGGGCGGTTCTGCGGAGGCGCTCAAAAATACAAGGGCAATAGTTGTCGGTGCTGGAGGTACGTCTCGGCCAGCAATCTGGACATTAGGTACTTTAGGCGTCGCAGAAATAGTTGTGGTCAATAGAAGCGATCGTCGTGAAGAATTGGAACCAGTTCTAGAAGGGGAACCCACCAAAATAAGTTTTGTTGGGTTTGATTCAAATATTCGGTCATACGCGCAGTCAGCTTCAGTGGTTATTTCGACTGTGCCGTCTGTTGGGGTGTCAGATTATATTGATGACCTAGTTCATGCTCCAGTTCTCGATGTCATTTATGATCCGTGGCCGACACCATTAATCCAACATGCTCAAAAGAAAGGCGTGCCGTGTATCGGTGGACACATAATGCTTTTGCACCAAGCTTTGAGCCAGTTTGAACAATTTACGGGGGTAAAGGCACCTCGCGAAGCAATGCAAAAAGCACTGTTTGACCACCTGTTTGGGGACAATTAATCCTGCGAATAGTGCTTCCCCCATACAATAGAGCGCATGGGGGAAGCACTTAAAATATTGGGAATAACTAGTGTCGGATCGTGGTGGGCCTTTCGGCTGATTCTATTTGATTGCACAACTCGTCGTCTGCCTAATCGATATACGTTAAGCGCTGCTGCTTGCTCATTTATATGGGCAGTTCTAACACAGCATTTCGAGTGGATCCTCTACGCGGGAATCTGGGTTTTACCCTACGTCTTTATAGGTAGTTTGAGTGCAATGCGAGGAATTGGGGGCGGTGATATAAAACTAAGTATGGCCCTTGGAATCGTGGCGGCAGCACACGCGGGTGCTCAAGGCGTGGTTGTTGCCAGTATTTGCTCTTCATGTTTGTCAATAGTTTTAGGTCTAATTCTTCGATTTCTTCACTCGAAGAGATGTAATTCCACGAAATATAGCAATCTTCCGCATGGTCCGAGCATGATAATAGCGACATGGTTTGTGGTGGTATGGAGTCAAATTACCCCCACATAGTCAGTGTTTTACCCAGAAACAACAAGAAATCATATGCAAACCGATCTTCTTGTTCATGACATGCCATAATTTCAAGCATGCTTCGTTGGACAACTGCTGGAGAATCACACGGACAAGCATTGATTGCAATGCTCGAACACATGCCCGCTGGTGTGCCTATTAGCCGAGAGGAAATTTCCTTTCAACTAGGCAGACGGCGTCTTGGTTTTGGACGTGGGGCACGAATGAAATTTGAAGCTGACGAGGTAAGCATTCTGGGTGGTGTTCGTCATGGGTATACGATTGGCAGCCCAATCGCAATTATGGTTGGAAACACTGAGTGGCCAAAATGGACGACCATTATGTCTGCAGATGCAATTGACGAGTCTGATCCTGATGTTGCCGCAGCTATGTCTTCTGGACGTGGAGCCCGTCTGACGCGGCCCCGTCCTGGACATGCTGATTTTGCAGGAATGGTCAAATATAATCATGATGAAGCTCGACCGATTTTAGAGCGATCCTCAGCACGAGAGACTGCTGCGCGAGTAGCTGCAGCCACAGTTGCACGGAGCTTTCTGCGTGAAACGCTTGGCGTGGAAGTATTCTCGCATGTTATTTCCATTGGTCGCTCGGAAATTGATCAAACAGTTTGCCCAACATTTGAGGACTTAGGAAGGATTGATGATTCTCCTGTCCGTTCAGCTTCAGCACAAGCGGAAGCGAGCATGATAGATCAAATTAATGCAGCTAAAAAACAAGGAGATACCCTTGGCGGCATTGTTGAGGTCATCGTTAACGGCCTTCCTATCGGCTTAGGCTCTCATATTTCAGGCGAGGATCGACTAGATGCACAGCTTGCAGCGGCCCTCATGGGCATCCAAGCAATAAAAGGCGTGGAAATCGGTGACGGATTTGAAGAAGCCCGAAGGCTAGGTTCAGAAGCACATGATGAGATTGTGTTGAGGGACGGCGTAGTTGCACGACAAAGTAACAGGGCAGGTGGCATCGAAGGTGGTATGACCAATGGAGAAAGCCTTCGAGTACGTGCAGCAATGAAGCCAATTTCGACCGTGCCTCGAGCATTACAATCCATTGATATGGATTCTGGTAAACGTGCTACTGGAATCCATCAGCGATCTGACCTATGTGCTGTTCCTGCAGCTGGTGTTGTCGCAGAAGCAATGGTTGCGTTGGTTTTAGCGCGAGCAGTGTTGGAAAAATTTGGTGGCGATTCCTTAGCCGAGACGAAGCGAAATATCGCTACTTATAACGAATACGTTAAAACCCGGATTTCATTCGATGGTGAGTAGGAAAGTGATGAACGATCAGTTACTCGAATCAGACGTGAGTGGTCGGGTTCGCCCAATCGTTGTTTTAGTAGGTCCACCTGGGGCAGGTAAAACGACTATTGGCCGTCGTCTTGCGAATGCCCTGAATACTTCGGTGGTGGATAGCGATGTGTTGATTGAACAACTCCAAGGCAAACCCTGTGGTGTTGTATTTGCTGAACTCGGTGAGCCAAACTTTCGAGATTTAGAAGCAGAAGTAATAGACTTTGCCCTCACAACAGCAGGGGTAGTGAGCCTCGGTGGCGGTGCCGTGACAACGGAATCAGTGCGACAAAAGCTTCGAGCGCAAATAGTGGTATGGGTAGATGTATCCGCAGCGGAAGGCGTGCGTCGAACTGCAGTTGAAAATTCGAGGCCATTACTGGATACAACGAATCCACTTGAACGCTACAGCGAATTATTAGCTCAGCGTCGTGATTTTTATAAAGAAGTAGCAGATTATCGCGCGCACACAGATGCTCGGAGTCCACAGCAAATTGTTGCTGATATTTTGGGCTTTCTTGAAACCTTACGTTGAATCGTGTGACTAGTTTTATCGCCGTATGCCGAAAAGGAGTTAAATAGTGCCAACTATAGAAGTGAAAAGCAGTAATCCGTACCAAGTACGGATTGATAAACAACTAAACACTGAGATCGTTACAACATCACAACTCAGCGGTGCGGAAAACGTAGCGATCATCACACAACCTCCACTTCTTGAACGTGCTGAAAAGCTTGAAAAGATGCTGGCACAAGCGGGACTTGTGTCTCATGTTTTGGCTGTGCCTGATGCTGAAACTGGTAAAACTCTTGAAGTTGCTGGACGTTGTTGGGATCAGCTAGGCGAATGGGGCTTTTCTCGAAGCGATCTAATAATCGGATTCGGTGGTGGGGCTGCAACAGATTTGGCTGGATTTGTTGCAGCAGCTTGGATGCGCGGCATAAAAGTAATTCAGGTACCTACTACGTTATTAGCAATGGTTGATGCAGCAGTCGGGGGGAAGACTGGTATCAATACTGCGGCTGGAAAAAACTTAGTGGGAGCATTCCACGAGCCGATTGCGGTGTTTATCGATGTGGATCATCTCGATTCATTGCCACAGGATGAGATTATTGCGGGGTCGGCTGAAATCATAAAAACTGGTTTTATTGCAGATCCTAGAATTCTCGAATTATATGAGAAAGATCCGGCAGCGTGTTTGCTTAAAGATGGGTACCTTCCGGAACTTATTGCGCGCTCAATTGCCGTGAAATCAAAAGTTGTAAGTCAAGATTTAAAGGAATCAGGTTTACGCGAGATCCTAAACTATGGGCACACTTTTGGGCATGCAGTTGAACTGCGTGAAAATTTTTCTTGGCGGCATGGAAATGCTGTAGCCGTGGGAATGGTATTTGTCGCGGAGTTGGCCAACATTCGTGGTCTTATCTCTGACGAGCTGGTAGAACGGCATCGCAAAATTTTAAAGTCGATAGGGTTGCCTACCTCATATTCGCAAGGCCACTTTGAAGAACTTCATCAAGGCATGAAGCATGATAAGAAGAATCGAAATAGCATGATTCGATTCGTCGCTTTACGTGACATAAATGATGTCGTTCGCCTTGAAGGTCCTACTGACGAAGAACTTTTCCAAGCATATTCGCGCCTTGCATTGGAGATGAGCTAAATGAATGTTGTGATCCTCAACGGTCCAAACTTAGATCGGTTAGGCAAACGTCAGCCTGAAATTTATGGTTCGACAACTCTAGCAGACGTAGAACTTGAGTTGTTTCGACTCGCTGGGCAATTAGGCGTTGACGTCGAATGTAAACAGTCAAACTATGAAGGTGAATTGATCGACTGGCTACACTGTGCGGCGGATGCAGGTAATCCCGTGATCATTAACCCCGGAGGGCTAACCCATACTTCGGTGGCATTGCGTGATGCATTGGCTGAAATATCAGATGGTCCAGGGTTCATTGAAGTCCATATTTCGAATATTCATGCGCGAGAAGAATTTAGACACCACAGTTATTTGTCTCCAATCGCGACTGGAGTTATCGCCGGACTGGGAACAATCGGTTACGAATTAGCCCTCCGATATGTAGTTTCGACTTTAAACTCATAAAAAAACTCTCATCGATGTAGGAGAATATGACTATGCCATTGGCTGATACTCGTTTTTTACAGCGCCGACGTGCTCTTTCTGCACAGCTTGCAGCCAAGCGTATCGACGCTATGTTAGTGACGCATTTGACGCATATTCGCTATTTATCGGGATTTACCGGTTCAAATGCGGCACTAATCATCAATAAGGATCTTTCGGCGCGTATTTCAACAGACGGCCGATACACCACACAGATTGCTGAGCAAGTACCAGATATTGAATCTTTAATGGCTCGCAATTGTGCTCCAGCTCTTCTATCGGACATTAATGGTGCGAAGCGGGTCGGATTTGAGGCGGACTATCTATCAGTTTCGCAATGCGAAGAATTGCGTAAATCAGCAGGCTCCGATGTGGAGTTGATTCCAGTAACTGGAGCCATCGAGAAGCTTCGGCTAATAAAAGACGCATTGGAAATTGAGTCTCTTCGATCTGTAGCAAAAATTGCAAATACTGCTTTTCAGGAACTTATCGATGATGGCTTGATTGCTGCAGGGCGAACTGAACGTGCGATAGCCGCCGATTTGGAGTATCGGATGCGCATTAAAGGTGCAGAACGGCCGAGTTTTGACACCATCGTGGCATCGGGTCCAAATTCGGCAAAACCACACCATGGTGCCGGTGATCGGGTGATATGTGAAGGGGATATCGTCACTATAGATTTTGGTGCATATGCTGATGGTTATAACTCAGATACGACTCGAACCGTGATCGTTGGGCAACCAACTGCATTTGCTCGAGAAATCTACTCGATAGTTTTAGAAGCTCAGCGTGCGGGTTGTGCTGCTGCTGTGCCAGGTACTTCATTGGTAGACGTCGATAAGGCTTGTCGCGAAGTCATTGAGAATGCTGGATATGGTGAATATTTTGTTCACTCAACTGGTCACGGTCTGGGTTTGGACGTTCACGAACAGCCTGCAGCGGCTGTGACTGGAAGCGGAGTTTTGGAAGAAAACATGACTCTCACTATCGAACCTGGAATTTATGTCCCAGGTAAAGGTGGAGTACGAATCGAAGATTCACTCGTTATTCGTAGCGGATCGGCTGAAAACCTCACGAGTCTTTCCAAGGATCTTTTGATACTCTAAAGTGTCGAAGCGAAATTGATAATATTGCTAAAGCTTTAGTGTAGTATTGACTGGCTACCGACAGCATCAAATCTTTTCATCGAAAGAAAGAAGTATTCAGCGTGGCAACTACTGCCGATTTTAAGAACGGTCTTGTCCTCAAGATTGACAACAAGCTCCAGCAGATTATTGAGTTCCAGCACGTCAAGCCTGGTAAAGGTCCTGCATTCGTGCGTACAAAGCTGAAGGATGTTGTCTCCGGAAAAGTCACCGATAAAACCTTTAACGCTGGTGTCAAGGTTGAAACGGCAACCGTTGATCGCCGTGATATGACTTACCTGTACAACGATGGATCTTCCTACGTTGTCATGGATGAAAAGACCTTTGAACAGGCGGAGCTGGCTCCTCACATCTTCGGTGATGCTGCTCGTTTCCTTCTAGAGAACACCACTGTTCAGGTATCTTTCCACGAGGGTGAGCCTTTGTTTGCTGAACTGCCAATCTCTCTCGACCTTCGCATCGAGCACACCGATCCCGGCCTTCAGGGCGATCGTTCCACTGGCGGTACGAAGCCAGCAACTCTTGAGACTGGTGCCGAGATTCAGGTCCCACTGTTCATCGAGACTGGAAATGTGGTTAAGGTGGATACCCGCGACGGTTCCTACCTATCTCGCGTAAACAACTAATTGTGAGCGGTAACAAAGTGAACCCTGAAGATGAAAATACCTCTCAGTCGAAAAAACCGGCTGAGGAATTGAAGTCTCAAGAGACTAGGTCTTCTTGGAAACGTCGTGGTAGCCGCTACAAAGCGCGTAGGCGTGCGGTGGATATTCTTTTTGAGGCAGAAATGCGGGATATCGACCCCGTTGCTATCGTTGAAGACCGAGTTGTGCTTTCGCGACTAAACGGAACAGACGTGAATCAAGTTCCTAGCTACACTAAAGAAATTGTTTCTGGTGCAGCTATGGAGCTGGACCGAATCGATGAACTGATTGCAGCCCATTTGGCCGAGGATTGGTCGTTGGAGCGGATCATGACTGTTGATCGCGCAATCCTTCGCGTCAGTGTCTGGGAATTGATCTTCAATCCCGATGTTCCTTTGGCTACCGCAATTATCGAAGGCGTAGAACTAGCGAGTGAATATTCAACGGATGTATCACCAGCATACGTTCACGCGCTTCTCGACAGTATCGCTAAGAATATTGACGAATATCGGGCCGGCTCGGTGACACCTGTTGAAAACAGCGAAGCCGAAGCGGCTAGTTATCCAGTTGAAGAATCAATCGAAGAAGACTCACAGTAGTCTTTCTTGAAAAATGTGGTGGTCGCACGTGATTGTGCGACCACCACATTATTTATATCGCCGTTGCTTTAGCCCAACTGTTTTGTAAATCAAGCACGTCATTAACGCTGTTGGACAAGCACATATGTAGTTGAGAATCAGTAAGCCCTGCAGCGCTGCAGATATCCACTTCTGCACGCATTATAGGGGCGGCTGAATTATCGACTACAAAAATACCACCGCGTACTGTGCGATTATTTACTTCATTAGCGGCAAGATAAATTCTTGGATCGCTTTTTGTCTCTGAGAGGTATCGATCGGCCCGGACTATCAGTACACTTGGCAAAACAATGAACTGGAAATTAAATCCATTAATGTTTGCAAAACCAACTGATGGTCCAGTAGGCGTGATATGCAAGGTGATTTCAAGCGACTTCATCTCTTTAACCACTCGTTCAATTGAAATCGCTGTAGGTACGTCCATCATTGGTTCTCCCAAGTCACTCGATGTGGGAATTGTGAATCAAAATGATTCCAGACGCCCACAAAGGAATCGATAGTTGACACGGTAAAGGCACCCAACTGGTTGAAACTTACTCCAGCACTTGTGTCGAAAGATCGTTGCGTTGTTACATGAAGGAGATTGTCACTTTCTTCGTGGAAACTGACACAAGGCAACAGTGTAGTTTTATTCCACTCATTGCACACCGCAAGTAGCTGTGCAGCTTCGTCTAGAGCTAATGTTGCCCGCCATGCACTACCCATATAGACCATATGCTCCATTTTTTGAATAGTGATTGATTGGTTGATAAAACCAGTAGTAATACATTGATCTGTACGGACAAATTTTAAATTTTCGTCCGTAAGAATCTCCTCGATAGTGGAGATATTCCAGGTCGGTGCGATAGTAAGTTTATTCATTGTTATTAAATATCGAGAAGGTTTTCGCCACCGAGTTCGTGTGCCAGGCAACTACGAATATCGACATAGCGAAAGTAGTGGTTCAAATTGTTTAAAACACGTGGCTGGACGCGTTGATCCGCTAAGGCTAATTCCTTTGCCCCCTGTTGTCCAAGCAGAATTGCTGGACCTAAAGATGGAATCGTCATTTTTGCCGGTCGCTTGAGCTCTTTCGCAAGTGCATCGACAAAATCTTGATTTTTGATTGGATTAGGGGCTACTGCATTGATAGCACCTGAAAGCTTTGGATCAAGCACAGCACGAATATAAATATCGCAAAGATCGTCAATAGCAATCCATGACATCCACGGATTGCTGCCGCGAAATGGTCCACCAAGTCCTACAGAAAACACAGCTTTAAGAACTGGAAGCATTCCGCCACGACCGCTCATTACCACACCCGTCCGAATGTTGACGATACGCTTATTTGAGGTCGCATCCGTGCGGCTGGCTGCTTCCCATTCTTCGCACACACCGGCTAGGAAGTCGTCGCCTTGAGTGGATCCTTCATCAAGAATTTCGTCTCCACGCGCATGTCCGTAGTATCCGATCGCAGAGGCGGACACCATTGTGTGGCAGGTACTGCTTTTTTGAACTAATTGGGATAACTGCCGAGTAGGCTCAATCCGAGAGTCTCGAATATCGGCTTTGTGTGCATCATTGAACCGTCCTAGGATGGGTTCACCGGCAAGATGAATTAAGGCATCGAGGCCCTCAAGTAGATTTGGCGCTGGGTGTGCAGGATCCCAATGACGCTGATGCGGTTTGGATTCGCCGCGTACAAGTTGAACGACAGTATGGCCAAGGGTAGTTAACTGTGCTGTGAGTGCTCGCCCGACGAGCCCACGAGAGCCGGTGAGTCCAATGGTTAATGGCGTCGATTCAGTGAGATTACTTCTTGTCAATTCATAGAATCGTTGCTGCGCCTGAATATCATTGATGAGTTGATGCTGACGATATGCAAAGGCTGGAGATAACGTAGTGCGTGGTGCTCGCGTGTGCACTGTATCAGTGATAAGTGTGCCGCTGGGGTGATCAGTAAAGTCGTGTATGTGGCGCCATGAAGCCAAAGACTTCACTGGGGCATTGATGCATACATCCGTAAAACGATGATGCTGGATATACCCGCTGAGATCGTGACGAGCTTCCCATCGTAGTCCAGCCGGCAACGCAAAAACTGTTGTTCCTTTAGCTAATGAGGTTGCTTGCTCAATGGGGCGTAGAGGCAAAAAAGGAGGAGTAAGCCTAAATACTGCTCCGGGTCGGGTATGCCATTCCCATACATCTATACGTGGTGCTGGGATGACATGGCTTGTGTGAAGACTCATGAATGCCTTTCTCGCCGATAGGTTATCTGTTTGAGGATACAGAAAAATCGTTGAGGAATAACAGGTCGGTTTAGGAAAAGTAATTATTTTTCATGCGCATTCGGGGGAGAAGATGAGTAAGACCGTGTGAAAAATCTGTTGTGGTGTTATTGTTTTTCTAGCCTTAGTTCGTCTTAGTGCTTACTTAGGTGCAGAGTACTCTGCAAATATCATGAATCGGCATCCTTTAACAGACCGCACAGAGAGGCGGGAAAGGAGGTCACGATGAGTGAAAACAATGGCGACAATATCGAACTTCTTTCGGAAAACGATGTTGCTCGTACTATTGCACGCATCGCGCACCAAATTATTGAAAAAACTGCGCTCGACGCACCAGGTACAAAGCCCGTTTTGCTGCTCGGTATTCCTTCTGGTGGAGTGCCTATCGCGTCTCAACTTGCACAGAAAATCAAAGAATTTACCGGAGTTGATGTCCCGGTTGGTTCACTAGATGTAACCCTGTACCGTGACGATCTGAGAAAAAATCCCCATCGTGCGTTACAGCCAACTAACCTCCCGCTAGATGGAATAAATGGGCATCATATTATTTTGGTAGATGATGTTCTTTATTCTGGCCGCACAATTCGTGCCGCTCTTGATGCACTTCGCGATATCGGTCGACCAGATATTATTCAGCTCGCTGTATTGGTGGATAGGGGCCACCGACAGTTGCCTATCCGCGCAGATTATGTTGGCAAGAATTTGCCTACTTCTCGTGGCGAAGATGTTCAAGTGTTTATCAAAGAAATTGATGGCCGAACAGCCGTTGTCTTAACTCGTGGCACGGAGGAAGCATAGTGAAACATCTATTATCTATTGCTGACCTTAGCAAAGATGACATCATTGGTTTGATGGATGAAGCGGATCGTTTCCGAGAAGCACTCTTAGGGCGTGATATTAAAAAACTTCCTACGCTTCGCGGTCGGACAATTTTTACCCTTTTCTACGAAAATTCGACGCGTACACGTTCATCATTCGAAACAGCTGGAAAATGGATGAGCGCTGATGTTATCAACATCTCTGCTGGCTCATCTTCTGTTAAAAAGGGTGAATCCTTAAAAGACACTGGCCTGACGTTATCTGCGATTGGTGCAGATGCCATTGTTATGCGCCATTACTCATCAGGGGCGGCTGAACAACTAGCTCGTTGGGTTGCTCCAGGTGGAGTAGGGCCGAGTGTTATTAATGCTGGTGACGGTGCGCATCAACATCCTACTCAAGCATTATTGGATGCTGTCACGATTCGTCAACGCTTAGGTGATATCGATGGTCGTAAGGTTGTGATTGTTGGCGACTGCTTGCATTCGCGAGTGGTACGTTCCAACGTAGATCTTCTCACCACTTTGGGAGCCGAAGTAGTTCTCGTTGGACCCCCCACGCTATTGCCTGCTGGTATTGATACATGGCCAGTTCGTTATTCCTATGACATGGACGCCGAAATCTATGACGCAGATGTCGTCATGATGCTCCGAGTCCAGCAAGAACGGATGCATGGTGGATTCTTTCCGACACACCGTGAATACGCCACCCTCTATGGCCTTTCAGCAGAGCGCGAACGAAAGCTCCAAGACCATACGATCGTGATGCATCCAGGCCCAATGTTAAGGGGAATGGAAATCAACTTCGGAGTGGCCGATGCGCCTCGTACCGCTGTATTACAGCAGGTTAGCAATGGGGTGCACACCCGAATGGCCGTTTTGTTCACTCTTATCGCTGGCCAAGACGCAGCGGCATTTTAAAAAACTCAAGGAAGAGCAGCAACTATGAGTACTCAAAATTATCCAGCAACTGGCCGACTCGCCGAGCCGGAACATGGCACTCTGCTAGTCAAAAACGTGAAGATCTACGGAGAGGGTGAGCCTGTCAATGTCTTGATCACTGATGGGGTGATCACTGACACTCACGCTGGTGATGTAAAAGCAGATCGTGAAGTCGACGGACAAGGCGGAGTTTTGCTTCCTGGCCTTGTAGATATTCACGTTCATCTTCGGGAACCAGGCCGCGAGGATACTGAAACAATTGCGACTGGTTCAGCTGCCGCTGCGAAGGGCGGTTTCACGGCTGTATTCACAATGGCAAACACAACGCCGGTAATGGATCAACCGATTATCGCAGAGTCAGTGTGGCATAAAGGTCAAGATATTGGACTTTGCGACGTTCACCCTGTCGGATCGATAACAAAGGGTCTTGAGGGCAAAGAAATCACCGAATTTGGCATGATGGCACATTCTCAGGCCAAGGTTCGTATGTTCTCCGATGACGGAAAGTGCGTCGATAATCCACTGATCATGCGTCGAGCAGTTGAGTATGCACGGGGTACGGATGTGCTACTAGCACAACATTGCGAGGATCCTCGATTGACTGACGGGGCAGTCGCTCACGAAGGCGCAATGGCAGCCAAACTCGGTTTGGGCGGTTGGCCACGCGTTGCAGAAGAGTCGATCGTGGCGCGAGATGCAATTTTAGCCCGCGATTATGGCGGCCGTATGCACATCTGTCATGCTTCAACACAAGGAACTGTTGAACTTGTTAAATGGGCGAAAGAACATGAAATTCCACTGACAGCCGAAGTTACTCCGCACCATTTATTGCTAACTGATGAACGACTCGCCACATATGACGGTGTAAATCGTGTCAATCCGCCACTTCGTGAAAACTCCGATATTCTCGCATTACGTGACGCATTGCTCAACGGAACTATTGACTGCGTAGCAACTGACCATGCACCGCACGGGTCCGAAGATAAATGTTGCGAATTTGAACATGCGAAACCAGGTATGTTGGGCTTGGAGACTTCCTTAGCAGTGGTTGCAGCAGTCTTCGTGGAAACTGGACTCGCAGATTGGCGTTTTGTAGCCAAAGTCATGAGTGAGCGTCCTGCAGAAATCGTCAAACTTCCTGGCCATGGCCGGCCAATCGCAGTCGGTGAGCCAGCGAATTTAACGATCGTAGATCCAGGCGCCAAGTGGACTGCTTCGGGTGAAAAGATGGCGTCCAAAGCAACAAATACGCCATATGAGGGCATGGAATTTAATGCGCGGGTAACGACCACGATTTTGCGCGGTCGTCTGACCTGTGTCGATGGTGAACCAACTCAAGCACGAGCGTAACGAACAAACGGGTGTAAAAAGCGCTAAGTCTGAGAAAATTGGGTAACTTATCCACCAGCTGGCTTTATCGCCTGAGCACCTCAAAACGCACAAAGTGAAACGCGGATATTGCGTTGATATCCGTGTACCCAAAAACAAAAGTGAAAGGCGACAGAGTGACGTCCCAAGATCGAAGTGAAGCCGTACTTGTGTTGGCAGATGGCCGTATATTTAAAGGAGAGTCTTTCGGCGCGGAAGGAGCGACTCTAGGCGAAGCAGTTTTTACTACGGCAATGAGTGGTTATCAAGAGACCATGACAGATCCGTCGTATCACCGTCAGATTGTGGTAGCTACGGCTCCGCAGATCGGTAACACCGGCTGGAATGATGAAGACGGTGAATCCCATGGTGACAAGATTTGGGTTGCTGGTCTTGTGATTCGGGATTTGTCTACGGCTGTATCTAACTGGCGCGCAAAGCGCAGCTTGGAAGATGAAATGCGCGAACAGAACATTGTCGGAATTTCTGGTGTGGATACACGTGCAATAGTCCGGCATTTACGTAATTTCGGTTCAGTCGCTGCAGGTATTTTCTCAGGAGAGGCGGCGAAGCAGCCTCATGATGAGCTCATTGAGATAGTAAAATCACAGCCTTCAATGGCCGGAGCAGACTTAGCTAGCGAGGTATCTACCCAAGAAGCTTATGTCGTAGAACCAGACGGTGAAGCACTTTATACCGTTGTTGCTTATGACATGGGTATTAAGACGAACACTCCTCGTAATTTCTCCCGTCGTGGAATTAGAACGGTAGTCGTTCCTGCAAATACTCCTGCAGGGGACATCGCTCAATATAATCCCGACGGTGTTTTTGTATCCAATGGTCCTGGCGATCCAGCTACTGCTGATGTGATGGTAGGGATCGTGCAAGAAATTCTGGCACAGAAAATTCCATTTTTCGGAATTTGCTTTGGCAACCAGATTCTTGGTCGTGCACTAGGAATGAATACCTACAAAATGAAATTTGGCCACCGTGGTATCAACGTTCCTGTTTTGAATCATCTCACTGGGAAAATTGATATTACAGCGCAAAACCATGGATTTGCACTAGAAGGCACAGCGCTTGAGCAATTTGACACGCCGTTCGGCCCTGCCCATGTAACGCATACTTGCCTTAACGACGACACTGTGGAAGGTGTAGCGCTGGTGAATGGTTTGGCTTACTCAGTGCAGTATCACCCTGAAGCCGCAGCGGGCCCGCATGATGCAAATCCTTTGTTTGACCAGTTTGTCGAGCTTATTCAAGCAAATAAGAAATAATCACCAGGAAGGTAAAAATAATGCCAAAGCGCAATGACATCAAACACGTCCTGGTTATCGGTTCCGGTCCAATCGTTATCGGACAAGCGTGTGAGTTTGACTATTCCGGAACACAAGCGTGCCGAGTTCTTAAAGAAGAAGGACTTCGTGTCACTTTGATCAACTCGAATCCGGCGACAATCATGACGGATCCAGAGTTTGCTGATCATACATATGTTGAGCCGATTGAGCCGGAATATATTGAAAAGATTTTTGAAAAAGAGATCGCTGAGGGACACCCCGTTGATGCTGTCTTGGCAACACTTGGTGGGCAAACGGCATTGAATGCCGCTATCAAATTAGATCGTCGCGGATCTCTCGAAAAATACAACGTAGAACTCATCGGTGCAGACATCGACGCCATTGAGCGCGGCGAGGACCGCCAGAAATTCAAAGATATCGTTGCGAAAATTGGCGGCGAATCAGCGCGTTCCCGTGTATGCCACAATATGCAAGAGGTATATGACACCGTTGAAGAGCTCGGCCTTCCGGTAGTTGTACGCCCTTCCTTCACTATGGGCGGTTTGGGGTCCGGACTTGCCTTCAATCAAGAGGATCTCGAACGAATTGCCGGCGGTGGACTCGCAGCGTCCCCCGAAGCAAACGTGCTTATTGAAGAATCAATTCTTGGCTGGAAAGAATATGAGCTTGAGCTCATGCGTGATGGTGCTGATAACGTTGTGGTTATTTGTTCCATTGAAAATGTTGATGCACTAGGCGTACACACAGGTGATTCTGTTACTGTCGCTCCTGCTTTGACTCTGACTGATCGTGAATACCAAAAGATGCGTAATCAAGGCATCGCGATTATTCGTGAAGTAGGGGTCGACACCGGTGGATGTAACATCCAATTTGCGGTAAATCCACGTGATGGTCGTTTGATCACCATTGAGATGAATCCTCGTGTATCGAGATCATCCGCTCTTGCATCGAAAGCAACGGGATTCCCCATCGCTAAGATTGCTGCCAAGTTGGCTATCGGATACACGTTGGATGAAATTACTAATGACATCACCGGTGTTACGCCGGCGGCTTTCGAGCCGACGCTCGATTACGTAGTAGTCAAGTCTCCGCGCTTTGCGTTTGAGAAATTCACAGGATCCGACGACACCTTGACTACAACGATGAAATCCGTTGGCGAGGCAATGGCTCTTGGCCGTAATTACATCGCGGCGTTGGGTAAAGTCATGCGTTCGCTAGAAAACAAGCAAGCTGGCTTCTGGACAACAAGTGATGAATTCTTTGCTGGGGATCGCGCTAAGAATCTTGACGCAGTGTTAGAAGATCTGAAACGCCCGACAGAAGGGCGGATGTATGACGTGGAGCTGGCTCTTCGTCTTGGAGGCTCAATTGAAGAAGTACATCAAGCGTCTGGACTTGATCCATGGTTCTTGGCGGAGCTTCAGTCATTAATAGATTTCCGAGAATCCTTGATGAAGGCACCGGTGCTGGATGAGCCGTTGCTTCGAAAAGCCAAGTTCTTCGGATTGTCTGACCGCCAAATCGCGGCCCTTCGTCCCGAATTTGCAGGGGAAGACGGCGTTCGTCGCTTGCGATGGTCATTGGGAGTACGGCCAGTATTTAAGACTGTAGATACGTGCGCTGCAGAATTTGAAGCTACGACTCCATACCATTATTCAGCATATGAACTCGATCCAGCTGCTGAATCGGAAGTACGTCCTCAAACTGAAAAAGACAAGATCATCATTTTGGGATCAGGTCCGAACCGAATCGGCCAGGGTATTGAGTTTGACTACTCATGTGTTCATGCTGCGCTCGAACTTTCACGGGTGGGGTATGAGACAGTTATGGTTAACTGCAACCCAGAAACCGTGTCGACAGATTATGACACCGCTGACCGTCTGTATTTCGAGCCACTGACATTTGAAGATGTTATGGAGGTCTACCACGCCGAATCAGAATCTGGACATGTTGCCGGTGTGATCGTTCAGCTTGGTGGACAAACCCCACTTGGACTAGCCGAAAAGCTTCGTGATGCGGGTGTCCCAGTCATTGGTACTACTCCAGAGGCTATCGATCTAGCTGAAGATCGAGGAGAATTCGGTGAAGTATTGCGTAAAGCGCAATTGCCAGCTCCAGCTTTCGGTACCGCTACATCATTTGAGGAAGCTAAAACTGTTGCCAATAACATTGGTTACCCAGTATTAGTTCGTCCATCTTACGTCTTGGGCGGCCGTGGCATGGAAATCGTATACGACGAAAATTCCTTGCACGCGTACATCGAGCGAGCTACCGAGATCACGAGTGATCACCCAGTGCTCGTGGATCGCTTTTTAGATAATGCGATTGAAATTGACGTTGATGCGCTTTGTGATGGCGAAAATGTCTACCTTGCTGGTGTTATGGAACACATTGAAGAAGCTGGTATTCACTCCGGTGACTCTGCTTGTGCGCTGCCACCTATGACGCTAGGTGCCGAAGATATCGAAAATGTCCGTCGCTCAACAGAAGCGTTGGCACATGGTATCGGCGTTAAAGGATTGATGAATGTTCAATATGCCTTGAAGGATGACATTCTTTATGTGATTGAGGCCAACCCTCGTGCATCTCGTACAGTGCCTTTTGTCTCCAAAGCTACGGGTGTCCACTTAGCAAAAGCAGCAGCGCGAATCATGACTGGGGCAACGATTCCTGAGCTTCAAGCGGAGGGAATGATTCCAACCGGTTACGATGGTGGTTCTTTGCCAGAGAATTCGCCGATTGCGGTGAAGGAAGCAGTACTTCCGTTCAATCGATTCCGTCGTCCTGATGGCACAATGTTGGATACTTTGCTAAGCCCTGAGATGAAATCAACGGGCGAAGTCATGGGGCTGGCTGATAATTTTGGTGCTGCATATGCTAAGGCAGAGCAGGCGGCTTTTGGTGCACTTCCAACTGAAGGCACTGTCTTCGTATCAGTAGCAAACCGCGATAAGCGTACTTTGATTTTCCCAATTCAGCGCCTAGCTTCACTTGGATTCCGAGTACTGGCAACATCAGGCACAGCCGGAATGCTACGTCGCAATGGTATTGAATGCGAAGTTGTATTGAAGCAGACCCAAGTGCAGGAAGCACGACAAAACGGCACTGAGGGTCAGCGTTCCGTAGTCGATATGATTAAAGCCGGCGAGGTGGACCTCATTCTTAATACACCTGCAGGGTCTTCAGGAGCGCGTCACGACGGTTACCAGATTCGCGCAGCGGCAGTCAACGTTGGTGTTCCTCTGGTTACTACCGTGCAAGGTGTTACTGCGGCAGTACAGGGAATCGAAGCGCTTAGGGCTGGCGAGCTCAGCGTTCGAGCGCTGCAAGAGCTAGATCATTCGGTGACTCGATGATTCAAGAGCGAAAAAATCTAGTTACATTCGGCGATCAACTGGTAGAGGCTGGTCGCCGGCTGGGCCGGTTGTGCGTCGGAATAGATCCTCACCCTAGCTTGCTCAAGCAATGGGGATGTGACGATGGAATAGCAGGATTGCAGAGGTTCACTGAAATTTGCGTCGAAGCATTTTCTGGGAACGTGGCGCTGGTGAAACCTCAAGTAGCTTTTTATGAGGCGTGGGGTGCTGCGGGCTATCAAATTCTTGAATCGGCGATTTCAGAGCTACGACAGGCAGGAACGCTTGTGTTGTCAGATGCAAAACGCGGAGATATCGGCTCTACAATGGCTGGTTATGCTCAAGCATGGTTGGCAGAAGAATCCTCGTTGAGCTCTGATGCGGTGACCGTATCCCCATTCCTCGGTTACGGTTCGCTTTCACCAGTACTTGAGGTAGCTGCATCTACCAATAAAGGTGTTTTTGTTTTGGCGGCCACCTCGAATCCAGAGGCGCGATCTTTGCAGGATCGTATTGGTGAAGATGGACTGAGCATTTCGCAATTGATGGTGGATTCGGTCGCGCTTTCAAATCGAGAGCATAAAGAAAATAACCACTACGGGAATGTAGGTGTTGTAATTGGAGCAACCTTAGCGCATCCACCGCAGTTAGAGAGGCTCAATGGGCCGATCTTGTTACCGGGGGTCGGTGCACAAGGCGCAACACCTGCCGATGTTGCTCGATTAACGCAGGGAGTTCAGGAGCTAGCGTTTGCCAATGTCTCGCGTGGAATTCTCAAAGCAGGGCCTTCTACATCTGCGTTATCCACCGCCATTAGTAAATTCGTAGAGGAATTTACTAATTAAATAATCCCAGCTCAGCGCCCTTGTTGCTAACCGCAGGTAGGAAAGCTCCGACCTGCGGTTTTGCAATGTCTTAGGGTGATTACCTGTTGGTATGCGAACTGGTGCTAGACTGATTCGGACATCAACGCGATTTCAAAGTGTCGTGTGAATTATTTTCGAATTTTTCGGCAATGTTTTGAAGTCCTACTCATCCGAAGTGGCATAACTCAGAAGTGGTGTAGTTGTATTTCTGATCGTTGTGACCATGGGTGTCCTGCCCACTGTGGTGGAGAAATGTGTATCGTTGATTCTCGGCAATATGCCGATGCTTAAAGTGAACCAAAATAAACTTCGAATCGGAGGAACCCCGTGGCCCTTCCCAAGTTGACCGACGAGCAGCGCAAAGAAGCACTTGCAAAGGCTGCTGAGGCCCGCAAGGCACGTGCAGAGCTGAAAGAGCAGCTTAAGCGCAGTGACATTACCCTCAAGGAGGTGCTCGACAAGGCCTCTTCGGATGAGATCATCGGTAAGACTAAGGTTTCCGCACTCTTGGAGTCCTTGCCAAAGGTAGGCAAAGTGAAAGCCAAGGAAATCATGGAGGAACTTGAAATTGCTCAGACCCGTCGTCTGCGCGGTTTGGGTGATCGTCAGCGTCGTGCTCTGCTCGAGCGTTTCGGATACTCGGAGGACTAATTCATGAGTGGCGATAACCCAGTAGGCCGTCTGGTGGTACTCGCAGGGCCTTCTGCCGTGGGTAAATCCACGGTGGTTCATCGCCTCCGCGAAGAAATTGAAGACCTCTACTTCAGCGTATCTATGACCACGCGTGCTCCTCGACCAGGAGAGCGCGATGGCGTGGACTATTTTTTTGTGTCACCTGAAGAGTTTCAATCCAAGATTGATGCGGGGGAGATGCTGGAATGGGCTGATATTCACGGTGGTCTTCAACGTTCGGGAACTCCTGCGGGACCTGTTGAAGCTGCACTTCTGGCCGGTCGACCTGTTCTCGTTGAGGTGGATTTGGTCGGTGCGCGAAACGTGGCATCGCTAAAACCTGAATCTGAGACTGTATTTTTAGCACCGCCATCGTGGGAAGTTTTAGTGGAACGTCTGACAGGACGTGGTACTGAACCCGAAGACGTAATTACTCGTCGACTGGAAACAGCGAAGAATGAACTTACTGCTCAGCATGAGTTCAAACACGTTGTTGTCAATG
This sequence comes from Corynebacterium diphtheriae, assembly GCF_001457455.1. NCBI lineage: Bacteria > Bacillati > Actinomycetota > Actinomycetes > Mycobacteriales > Corynebacteriaceae > Corynebacterium > Corynebacterium diphtheriae. Next base: position 1,323,675 of record NZ_LN831026.1, on the reverse strand, counting down.
AGGACGTGGAAAAAGCTGTGTCGGACATCAAGGAAATCCTTGTCGGCCGTCGTTAAAGCTAGCGCCTGCTACATTTTTGTGTAGCTGTTGAATCCGAGAACTATCAAGCTGTGAAGAAGAGGTGCCTCCGTGAGCAACGTGGCAGAGAACAATGACGGTGTATATGATGCACCAACCGGTATTACCGCCCCACCGATCGACGAGCTGCTGAAGCATGTTTCTTCGAAGTATGCTTTGGTGATTTTTGCTGCAAAGCGTGCCCGTCAGATCAATAGCTACTACCAGCAGGCAGACGAAGGCGTATTTGAATTCGTTGGACCATTGGTAACTCCTGAGGCTCAGGAAAAGCCGCTTTCAATCGCTATGCGTGAGATTGAAGCTGGTTTGTTGGACCACGAAGAAGGCTAAGGTCTTCGCGGCTTAGGCGGACCATAGTTGAAGCAACCCCCTTTGCACTATGTTTTAAACAGCAAAGGGGGTTCGTTTTACTCCAAAATAAGTGAGATTTTATGACGAATACTTCATTTGATAACAGCACAATTGTAGTAGGTGTTGCCGGCGGTATTGCTGCCTACAAATCCTGCCATGTAGTGAGAGGATTTAAAGAGGATGGTGCGAACGTTGTTGTTGTACCAACTTCTGCAGCATTGAATTTTGTTGGTAAGGCAACTTTTGAAGCTCTTTCTGGAAATCCAGTTTCTACTACCGTTTTTGATGCTGTCGATGAGGTCCGCCATGTCAATGTTGGGCAGCACGCTGATCTGATCGTCGTGGCTCCCGCCACAGCTGACCTGATTGCTCGAGTGGCTATGGGGCGAGCAGATGACCTATTGACTGCAACTTTACTTGTAGCTACTTGCCCAATTGTTTTGGTGCCAGCAATGCATACAGAGATGTGGAGTAACGCCGCTACCCGTGAAAACGTTGCTACGCTGCGTCGCCGGGGCATCATCGTTATGGATCCAGCTCACGGTCGTCTCACAGGCGCAGATACTGGCCCAGGGCGTTTGCCTGATTCCGATCAAATTATCGATTTTGCTAAAACTGTGGCACGCACGAAAGTCATGCCTCGCGATCTTGTGGGTAAGAAAGTGCTAATTTCGGCAGGAGGCACTCAAGAGAACATTGATCCTGTGCGTTATGTAGGCAATAGATCGTCAGGTAGGCAAGGATTCGCGCTAGCAGAGATCGCGTCACAGCGTGGGGCCGAAGTTACCGTCATTGCCGGTGCGACAGATAAGCTTCCGGTTCCTTGTGGTGCACGAGTAGTGAATGTTACATCGGCGGTGGAAATGCAGCGGGAATGCATGCGGGAAGCACGTAATAGTGATGTTGTGATTATGGCTGCTGCGGTAGCGGATTTTCGTCCGCGTGAAATTGCCTCTGCAAAGATGAAGAAGGGGGTGGCTGACTCTTCACTTCAAATGATATCGATGGTGGAAAATCCTGATATTTTGCGAGGACTTGTCGAACAACGACAAGGTGAAAAACCTGTCATCGTTGGGTTTGCAGCTGAGACTGGGGATGCGAATCATACGCCCTTAGAGTTTGCTCGACAGAAGTTGAACAGAAAAAAGTGCGATCTTTTGATGTGTAATGAAGTCGGCGTTGACAAAGTATTCGGTAAGGCGGATAACAGTGGATATCTATTGTCTCGTCAAGGAAACGTTGAGGAAATCTCGCAGGGATCGAAACACTGGATTGCTTTTAATATTTTAGATCACGTCGTAAGGTTGCTAGAAGCCGAGATGTGACTGATCTCGCGAATCTTGTCTTTTTAGACAGCTTGGTCTATATTGAGTGAAATCAGCTTAAACGGTGAGGTCTTTATTGCGTAAAAGCTTTGTCTGACGGAAGCCGTTTAAATCAATCTTTTTCACTGAAGGGCAATCGAGTGTCTGAAACTGCTGCCTCCGGCTTGCGTTTGTTTTCTAGCGAATCGGTTACCGAGGGGCATCCAGACAAAATCTGCGATGCGATCTCGGACACCATATTGGATGCCTTGCTGAGCGTGGATCCTCACGCTCGCGTGGCTGTGGAGACTGTCACCACAACAGGTTTAGTTCACGTTGTGGGAGAAGTTCGTACCTCCGGCTACGTGGAAATTCCGAAATTGGTTCGTGACAAACTAATTGAAATTGGGTTTAACTCTTCTGAAGTTGGCTTTGACGGTCGCACCTGTGGTGTGAGCGTATCCATTGGTGAACAGTCTCAGGAAATTGGTGCTGGTGTTGATCAGTCCCATGAGGTTCGTTCGGGCGAGAATACAGATGCAGATGACCAGGCTGGGGCGGGCGATCAGGGGTTAATGTTTGGCTACGCTACGAACGAGACAGCCACGTTGATGCCTTTACCTATTGATTTGGCGCATCGACTTGCTCGTCGCCTGACTCAGGTGCGTAAGACCTCTGTTGTTTCCCATTTGCGTCCTGATGGAAAAACTCAGGTAACACTTGCGTATGACGAATCAGGTCGCCCGGTACGTTTGGATACGGTAGTTGTTTCAACTCAGCATGACCCTGATGTAACCCAGGAATGGCTGTTTGCTCAGATTAAAGAGCATGTTGTTGACTGGGTGCTTCGCGATTCAGGCTTGGAGTCCACACTCGATATCAGCGGTTATTCATTGCTGGTTAATCCATCGGGTTCCTTTGTTGTTGGTGGCCCCATGGGCGATGCTGGGTTGACGGGACGAAAGATCATCGTCGATACCTATGGCGGCATGGCGCGGCATGGTGGCGGTGCGTTCTCTGGAAAAGATCCTAGTAAAGTAGACCGTTCAGGTGCGTACGCTATGCGTTGGGTTGCTAAGAATATTGTTGCTGCGGGATTGGCTGATCGAGCAGAGGTACAGGTTGCTTATGCGATTGGTCGTGCAAAACCTGTCGGTTTGTATGTCGAAACTTTTGGAACGGCCAAATTTGGTTTGACGGATGAACAGATTCAAGATGCAGTATTGCACGTGTTCGATCTTCGTCCTGCAGCGATTATTCGAGAGTTGGATCTTCTTCGTCCGATTTATGCTGGTACGGCCGCCTATGGCCATTTCGGACGCGATGATCTGAAGCTGCCTTGGGAAAATACGGATCGAGCAGAACAGTTGCGTGACGTGTTGTCTTTAGGCTAAGTATGTAGAATCGTTGCCATGTCTAAAACCCGCGTAGCTGCTTCAAGTCTTCCAGTTGCGCGGGTGTTGCCATTACTAGGCGTTGCTCATCTGGATCGCGTTTTCGAATATCTAGTGGATTCGACGATGTCGGATGATGCTCAGCCAGGTGTCAAAGTTCGAGTACGATTCGGTGGCAGGCTGGTTGACGGAATTATTTTGGAACGAACATCAGGTCAGGAACATGAGGGGAGACTTGCTTGGCTAGATAAAGTACAGTCGTCCGTTCCCGTCTATACTCCAGCGTTGCGACGACTCATCGAATCTTTGTCCACTCGATATGCGGGGATCACTTCAGATGTGATCCGTTCGGCAATCCCTTCGAGACATGCAAAAGTAGAAGAAGGGGATTTTTCCACTAGTTGGGACGATCTAGGTGATGTCGATGAACCTGATTTGTCTATGTGGGCAAAATACGTTCATGGGAAATCATTCGTGGACGCTGTAATTGCGTGTCAAACCGCTCGTGCTGCTTGGCAAATTGCACCGGGGGAAAACTGGGCAGCTGCGATTGCAGCGTTGGGTACTAAAGTTGCGATTGCGGGTGGTGGAGTACTCATCGTTGTTCCTGATCAACGGGATGTAGAAACATTAGAAGCTGCATTTCGTGGTTTGGTATCTGCTCGACAAATAACGGTGATGACATCCGCTCAAGGACCGCAGGCTCGCTATCGGCGGTTTTTAAGTATTTTGCATGGACAAGGCCGAATCGTTGTTGGCACTCGGAGTGCCGCATTTGCTCCTGTTGTCAACCTACAATTAGCAGTTATTAAAGACGATGGAGATGAAAATCTAGTTGATCCACGTAGCCCTTACATTCATGCGCGTGAAGTCCTGAGTACACGGTCTACACAAGAGCATTGTTCGCTTATTCTCGCAGGGCATTCGCGTAGTACCGAGGCGCAACTTTTGGTCCAATCAGGTTGGGCTCATAATCTAGTAGTCGATCGCGAACGAGTGCGAAAAATGATGCCGCGCATTCATGCTGTTGCAGATACGAACACAGCGTTGGAACGTGATCCACTTGCGAGGGCTGCGCGGATTCCTTCAGCAGCTTTTTCTTCATTAAGAGATGCATTGAAGCGAAATCGACCGGTGCTTATTCACGTCCCTAGGAAAGGGTATATTCCTGTACTAGCTTGTCAACAGTGCCGTTCTGCCGCGCGTTGTAGATATTGCAATGGTCCCTTGGAATTGCCATTTCCAGAATCTGGTGCACCACAAACACCTCAATGTCGATGGTGTGGTCGGCCTGATAGTCATTTTCGTTGTACCCATTGTGGATCCTCGAATCTTAGGGCAATTGTATTGGGTGCCGAACGGACTGCTGAAGAAATCGGTCGAGCATTTCCTCAAACTCGAGTAGTTGTTTCTGGTGGAAACCGAGTGCACGATACGATCCCAGATGCGCCAATAGTGGTGGTAGCTACCCCTGGAGCTGAACCAGAAATAGCGGACGATGGACGTTATGGAGCTGCAGTGTTGCTTGATACTTGGGCTTTACTGAGCCGTCAAGATTTGAGAGCTTCCGAAGACACACTGGCAAAATGGTTTTCTGTATGCACTTTAGTTGAGCCCTGTGTGGTGGGCGGAGAAGTCGTTGTTGTAGCAGATGCAGGACTTTTCGAAGTTCAAGCATTAATTCGATGGGATCCCATTTGGGCTGCATCGCGTGAGCTTGAACTAAGACAAGAAGTACATTTTCCGCCTGCTGCTCACATGGCGGCTATCGATGGTGCTCGAGATGCTATAGATGAATTTTTGGATATGATTCAACTTCCTGACCATGCAGAAATTTTGGGGCCGGTGAGCCTTCCTGCAGGAAACAAACTTCCGGGCGAATACGATGAAAATACCTATGGTCCGCCACAACGCGTGTTGATTCGTATTCCATTGAAAGACCGTAATGAACTAGGGGAAGTTTTACGATCTGGGATTGTGCAACGATCTGCTAAACGTAAAGAATTACCTCTCCGCGTGAAAATCGATCCTATCCATGTAGGGTAGATGTTTTGGCGTGAGCCTATATATGTGGACTCTATTTGATTTGTACTTGGCAGAATAAGAAGAGACTAAAGGAAACAAAGTGGCAATCCGCGATATTCGATTGTTTGGTGATCCCGTTTTGACTACGAAGTCGTCGGACGTGGAAGTCTTCGACTCCAGTATTCGAAATTTGGTTAATGACATGTTGGAAACCATGGATGCGGCTGGCGGAGTTGGCTTGGCAGCTAACCAAGTCGGAGTAACTAAACGAGTCTTTGTGTATGACTGTTCGCACATTGAGGATGGACTTCGCGGGCATATCATCAACCCGGTTTGGGAGCCCATTGGGGAAGATATTCAAATTGGTCCAGAAGGTTGCTTGTCCATTCCAGATGTTCAGCAAGAAACTGAGCGTTGGATGACAGTAAGCGTTAGTGGCCGTGATATTGATGGAAACCCGATTTCACTGGTTGCTTCTGGCTTGATGGCACGGTGTATTCAACATGAAACAGATCATCTAGATGGTGTTTTATTCTTGAGAAAGCTTGATAAAGTCCACCGGAAAGACGCAATGGCTCAGATCAGGAAGTCTGAGTGGTTTAATCAATAGCTATAGAGTCCGACTCGAAGACTTAATGAGGAAAGTATGCGTCTAATTTTTGCTGGAACACCTGAGCCTGCAGTTGTAGCTTTATCCCGATTGCTCGAAAGCGAACATGAGGTCGTAGCGGTGTTAACCCGTCCTGATGCACGTCGTGGACGTGGAAGGACTCTGCACCCTTCACCTGTGTCGGAGCTTGCGCAACAACACGGCATCGAAGTGCTAACTCCGGCTACGATCAAGCCAAATACTCCTGATGGCGACGCTTTTCGAGCCCGTCTCACCGAGCTAGCACCAGACTGTGTTCCAGTAGTTGCATACGGAAACCTCATTACAGAGGATCTTTTACAAGCTGTTCCGCATGGATGGATCAATCTGCATTTCTCGCTCTTGCCACGTTGGCGTGGCGCAGCCCCAGTTCAGGCTGCTATTGCCGCTGGAGACACGTCGACGGGTGCTACTACTTTTAGAATTGATAAAGGACTCGATACCGGTCAAATTCTCGGAGTAATTCACGAGCCGATTCAATCAACTGATACCGCTGACGATTTACTCACTCGGCTGGCGTACTCAGGTGCAGATCTTCTGGTTAACACTATGGATAATTTGGCGCAGGGAATTGCTACATACAGTGAGCAAATTGGCACTGCGACGTATGCACCTAAGATAACAACAGAGGACGCACGAATTCAGTGGACACATCCAGCCGAAGCCGTCGACAAGCATATTCGTGCTGTTACACCAGGTCCAGGGGCTTGGAGTTTACTAGGTGACCAGCGCTTTAAAATTGGCCCTGTAAGCGTGGCAGAAGAATCAGATTTACAACCAGGACACATGAGAATTGAAAAAAACCGTGTGTTAGTAGGAACCGGCGATCTTAATATTGAGCTTGACCAAATTCAGCCGCAAGGGAAGAAAAGAATGAAGGCATCTGATTGGGCTCGCGGATTGCAAAACACAGAAGGCTTGGTGCTGTCATGAGTGGTGGTTTTCGTTCCCGTTCGCGCTCAGGCGACCATCTTCCCGTACGTAGTGAAAAGAAGCAATCTACAAATAGGTCTCGCCAACCAAAGAGATCATCGCAATCAGATCCGCGATGGAAGCCGCTTAGAGGAATTGACCTACCGCGGTCAGTTGCTTTTTGGGTAATTCAACGAGTTGAAATAGATGCAGCATATGCGAATCTCACCCTTCCTAAAGTTCTCAAACAGTCGAAGCTTTCTGGTCGCGATGCGGCATTTGCTACGGAGTTAACCTACGGCACTTTAAGAACACAAGGTGTTCTCGATACCGTGATCGCAGAATGTTCTTCACGGGAACTTGAAGCTTTAAAACCGGAAGTGCGGGCAGCGCTGCGCCTAGGCGCCTATCAGCTTTTATACACACGGGTAGGTGCTCATGCAGCTGTAGATACAACCGTTCGAATCATGGAAGCAATCGGTCAAGATCGTGCAAAAGGATTTGTCAACGGTGTTCTCCGTACAATTTCAAGAACTTCTCCTCAATCGTGGATCGAAAAATTAACTCCATCGGGTGAGGTTGAGTCAATTGCCTTTCAGCATGCACACCCCGCTTGGATTGCTCGAAGTTTTTCCCAGATAGTTGGAATGAACGAGCTGGAGGCTGCATTATCAGCAGATTCTGAGCGTCCAAAGGTGCACTTGGTAGCACGCCCAGGGGAGATGAGTGCAGAAGAACTTGCGCTTATTGTTGGAGGCGATGAAGGTAAGTATTCTCCCTATGCTGTTTACCTAGAATCTGGTGATCCAGGAGCGCTGGAACCAGTTCGTGAAGGTTTGGCTGCGGTCCAAGATGAAGGCAGTCAACTAATTGCGAGAGCAGTGACCGAGGCTCCAATACATGGAGAAGATCAAGGAAAATGGCTTGATCTGTGTGCTGGTCCCGGCGGGAAAGCAGCATTACTTGGCGCAATTGCACGTATTGACGGTGCGACAGTGGATGCTGTCGAAGTGAGCAAGCACCGTGCGAAGTTGATCGAAAACATTGTTCGCGGTTTGCCCGTCAAAGTTACAGTAGGTGACGGACGCTCCCCAGGATTGGCGCCAGGATATGACCGAGTATTAGTTGATGCACCATGTTCTGGACTTGGAGCATTACGACGCCGCCCTGAAGCGCGGTGGCGAAAACAAGAAACTGACATTGAGGAACTGACAAAGCTGCAATCGCAGTTGCTCGAATCGGCTTTACGGCTTGTACGAACTGGTGGAATCGTTGTCTACTCAACGTGTTCCCCAGATTTAAGGGAAACACGACAGATTGTGGATCGAATACTTCGTTCTCACGAAGTTGAAGAGCTTAACGCTGCGGAGCTCGTTCCCAGTATGGAAAACACTGGTGAATACAAGTCGGTACACATGTGGCCACATCGACATGGCACAGATGCGATGTTTTTCGCAGTGCTGCGTAAAAAATAACGAGATGGGGTAGCGTCGCGTCGAGCTTATGGTTTCCACGCTAGACTGAGGCTATGACTCAGACTCGACAGTGTCCGATTATTGCACCATCAATTTTAGCTGCAGATTTTCGTAAGCTTGAAGAAGAAATCCAGTCGGTTAACCATGCCGACTGGATTCATGTCGATGTGATGGACGGTCATTTTGTGCCAAATCTTTCTTTTGGGGCAGATATCACTTGTGCTGCACGGTTGAGCACCTCACAACCACTTGACGTTCATCTAATGATCGAAAATCCAGAAAATTGGGTGGATTCGTACATTAAAGCTGGTGCGTTTACTGTCATATTTCATGTGGAAGCAACAGACAACCCAGTAGATCTTGCACGACATATTAGACAACAGGGTGCAAGAGCAGGGTTTTCGTTAAAACCAAGTACTCCGATTGATCCTTATCTCGATATGCTAGAAGAGTTTGACGAAGTTTTGATCATGAGTGTCGAACCTGGTTTCGGCGGACAAAAATTTATGCCGGAGCAATTAGAGAAGGTCCGTCAACTTCGTCGAATTATTGATGAACGCAATCTAGACGTGACTATCGAAATTGACGGTGGTATTTCAGAGTCCACAATCCGCCAAGCTGCAGAAGCAGGGTGTGATGCCTTTGTTGCCGGTTCTGCTGTCTTTGGTAGTGATGACCGTAATGCTGCCATTGACGCATTACGCGAACGTGCGCGCAGTCGTGCCTAGACAGAAAGACATGCAGGTGAATTGTGGGGTGCCGCTTAGTGCTGAGTTGCCGTTAAACACCATTTATGCGGAAACTACGGTTATTGGCACTGAAATGAACTTTATTTATCCTGCGGTCATTGCAGCAGTTCAAGAAGGAGAAAAGGCTTGGGGAACTACACACCCTAATCCTCCGGTTGGGGCAGTGGTGCTGTCTAGCAATGGCTCGATTGTGGGAAGGGGGCATACCCAACCACCTGGGGGCTCTCACGCTGAAATAATGGCATTGAGGCAGGCAGGGGAGAATACAAAAGGTGGCACATTAGTGGTCACTTTAGAGCCATGTAATCACTGGGGAAGAACTGGTCCCTGCAGTCATGCTATTTCTGAATCCGGTATTGAGCACGTAGTTTATCTCATGCAAGATACCGGTTCGCTAGAGAAAGGCGGGGCGGAATATCTTCGGCGCCAAGGATTAAAGGTGACCTTTTTAGACCTCAGTGTTGCTGCTCTTATTCCTTGGCAAGCATCTAAAGATCGTGGTTGGCCGTATGTTGTAGGGAAAACTGCCCACACTCTGGATGGCTTTGTTGCTGCTGAAGACCACAGCTCCAAATGGATAACTGGCAGTGCATCGCGTGATTACGCCAATCGGCAACGACGGCATTTTGATGCGATCATTGTTGGAACTGGCACTGTCAAAGCTGATAATCCAGCTTTGACAGCTCGAAAAGACGATGGCACCTTATTGCCGCATCAACCACTCAAAGTGGTCATCGGAACGAGTAAAATTTCTGAGGGTACGCAGTTAGCACGATCGGGATTTGTGCAGTTTTCAACGATCGAAGAAGCATTGGTACAACTTTGGGACCGAGGGGTGCGTTATGTGCTGGTTGAAGGCGGTCCACATTTATTACATGGATTTTTAACGAGCGGTAATCTCGACCAGTTACATTCGTATAGTGCGCCCATGCTTTTAACTCGAGGAGTTTCCCTTCTACAAGAGGAGGAGAAGAAATCTGCGGAAAGTGCTAATACTACGATTGCAAGTTCATTAAGAGGAAGTCCTCAATCCATTTCGATGCTCGGGGACGATATTCTTCAAGTAATTAATATTTGATCTGAACACCGAGTGGTTGTGACGAAATCTCATCGAAAAAATAAAAGGATTAGCAAAATGTTTACTGGGTTAATAGAAGAAATCGGAACGATTACTGGAATGGAAGAGCAAGGAGACTCACTCGTTCTCAGTATTTCAGCACCGGCACTTATGGTTGATGTGAAGCAAGGCGATTCAATTTCAGTCAACGGTGTGTGCTTGACCGTTGTTATTTGTGACGCTACTGGCTTCACAGCTGATGTAATGAGGGAGTCTCTCGATCATTCTAGTCTGGGTCAACTCCGAACTGGCAGCAACGTAAATCTGGAACGCGCCATGCGTGCGGATGCTCGCATGGGAGGGCATATCGTGCAAGGTCATGTTGATGGCACTGGTGTGCTGTTGTCTCGGGATCATTCGGAACATTGGGATGTATTGCGATTTAGTCTTCCAGCAGATATTTCGCAGTATGTGGTTGAAAAAGGTTCGATTGCTGTTGACGGAACTTCATTGACGGTGTCGTCGATAAGCGAACCTCTTGCAGAAAATCATTGGTTTGAAGTTTCGTTAATTCCCACCACTTTGGAGCACACTACGCTCGGTGAGCTAAAACTACGTGAGGTTGTGAATTTAGAAGTAGACATCGTTGGAAAATATGTTGAACGAATGCTTGCAGGACATAAATAACATCACAAATAGCGAGAAACGAGTAAGGTAGTGCGGGTGGATATAACCCGAAGCGGTACGCCTCGTAACAACGAGGCTTACCCGATAGATCAGCAGAATAACGATCATCCAAGGGTGACTTTGGATAGCATCGAAAGGGCCATCGCGGATATTGCGAATGGAAAGCCTGTGGTCGTAGTCGACTCAGAAGATCGTGAAAACGAAGGCGATTTAATTTTTGCGGCTGATAAAGCAACGCCAGAGTTAGTAGCCTTTATGGTTCGATATTCTTCGGGTTATATATGTGCCTCTTTGACGTCAGAAGAGTGCGATCGACTTCAGCTTCCGCCAATGACATCCCATAACGAGGATGCGCGGGGTACCGCATATGCCGTCACGGTAGATGCGAATACAGGAACAACTGGTATTTCTGCAACAAGTCGTGCAGATACGTTGAGGAAACTTGCCGACAGTCAATTCGGACCTCAAGATTTCACGCGTCCTGGCCATGTGGTTCCACTGCGTGCGAAAGCAGGAGGTGTGCTTGAACGGGCAGGGCATACTGAAGCGGCTGTCGATCTAGCTCGAATGGCTGGCTTGAATCCAGCAGGCGTCCTGTGTGAAGTCGTCAGCGAAGATGATCCCACAGACATGGCACGAGCACCTGAACTACGACGATTTGCGGATCGACATGATCTTGCACTTATTTCGATTGAACAGCTTATTGAGTGGCGACGTAGGTACGAATTACTTGTTGAACGAGCCGTGTCAACACAACTGCCAACTGAGTTCGGACGGTTTACCGCGGTCGGCTATCGTGGAATCGTTGACGGTGTAGAACATATTGCGCTAGTTGCTGGGGATATTTCTTCTGATGAGGGCAAGGATGTTCTCCTTAGAGTCCATTCTGAATGCTTGACCGGAGATGTTTTGGGTTCTCGTCGGTGTGACTGTGGGCCGCAATTACAAGCGTCCCTTCGTGCTATTTCCGAGCGAGGGCGCGGAGTCGTGGTGTACTTGCGTGGACATGAAGGACGTGGAATCGGATTACTTCATAAGCTTCAGGCGTATCATCTGCAAGATGAAGGGGCCGATACGGTTGACGCAAATAAGGCATTAGGCCTACCAGTTGACGCCCGTAATTACTCTGTTGCTGCACACATTCTACGAGATCTTGGCGTGCAGTCAGTATGTTTGCTGACGAATAATCCAGAAAAATCCCTTGAACTGGAACGCTATGGGGTCAAAGTAACTGGACGAGAGCCTGTCAAAGTGGAAGTGCACGAAGATAATATTCGTTATTTGACCACAAAACGGGATCGAATGAACCATGATCTGCCATGGATTGCCGAATACAACAAGGAGCAAAGCTAAGTGAGCAAAGAGGGACTGCCCAATGTATCTTCGGTAGCAGGAGCAGGTCTTGTTGTCGGAATAGTCTCCGCAACGTGGAATGAAAAGATCTGTAATCAGCTCCATGCTGAAGCGATTCGCACGGCAAAGGACTGCGGTGCAAAAGTCATCGAAACACGAGTGATCGGTGCGCTGGAGCTACCGATTGTAGTGCAAAAACTCGCTCAGACCTGTGATGCGGTGGTTGCTAATGGTTGTGTGATTAAAGGTGGCACTCCTCATTTTGACTACGTTTGCGACTCGGTAACTGAAGGGCTTACCCGAATTGCTTTAGATAGTGGAGTACCAGTCGGTAACGGAGTGCTTACTACTTTGAATGAAGAACAGGCGATTGACCGCGCTGGTTTTGATGGTTCCACTGAGAATAAAGGAGCAGAGGCAACCATTGCGGCTATGCATACTGCGCTTGTTCTAAGGGATTTGCCGTAAAGTACAACGTCGCAGTCACGTAAGCTGAGATCCTTACGATTGAAGCTGTGGCGCCTTAAGTACTAGAGTCGTGTGAAGGCAAACGCATGATAAGTGCTTCCGTATTGAGAATAATTTCAGTGAATTAGGGTAAAAATTGTGACTGCATCTTCTAGCAACAGCAATGGTGATAATCCATCTACTCAACGTGCCATTAGGCTTAGCGATCAGGAAATCCAGCAATATGTTGCTTTAGACGCTCCACTTACGACGGGTAAGCCGTGGGACTTAGAAATTAATTCTGCTTATCTGCGGCGATGGGCATGGAGTGGTGCCATTTTTATTTTAGCGATTCACATTTTCTTGGCGGTTGTCGTAGCAATCGGTGACACTGGTACTACAGTGACGCTTATTGATCAGTGGGGTTATTTCTTAGTTGGTCTTGTATTTGCGTCAGCATTTTATCTTGCTTTTGCGCGGCCACGTGTTCGAGCTAATGAAGATGGGGTAGAAGTTCGAAATTTTGTGGGTACTCGGTTCTACCCTTGGTCCGTTATATACGGTTTGAACTTCCCACAAGGAAGCAAATTTGCTCGCCTTGAGCTGCCAGAATTTGAATATGTCCCGTTGTGGGCCATTCAAGCTGGTGATAGTGCACGATCAATCTCAGCCATTGAAGATTTTCGTATTCTTGAGTCTCAATTTATGCCAGAGGATTAAGCCACAGCAGTGTCTGACCCATCTACATATCGCCCAGCCCCCGGCACCATTCCAACGGAACCGGGGGTCTATAAGTTTCGTGATCCCGAAGGCAGGGTCATTTATGTAGGTAAAGCAATCAACCTACGATCGCGGTTGTCCAATTATTTCCAAGATCTCAGTGTTTTGCATCCGCGCACGCGGCAGATGGTAACCACAGCTACCTCAGTAGAATGGACAGTCGTTGCCTCTGAAGTAGAAGCGCTTCAGCTGGAATATACTTGGATTAAAAAATTCGATCCGCATTTCAACGTTAAATATCGCGATGATAAAACGTACCCAGTACTCGCAGTTTCAGTAGGTGAGAGGTTTCCCCGTGCTTATTTTTATCGCGGTCCGCAGCGAAAAGGAGTGCGATATTACGGCCCATATTCCCATGCATGGGCTGTTCGAGAAACTTTGGATTTGCTGACACGAGTTTTCCCCATTCGAACTTGTACCAAAGCCGTATTTAATAGGCATGAATCATTAGGAAGGCCATGTTTGCTGGGGTATATCGACAAGTGTTCAGCTCCGTGTATTGGTCGAGTGAGCGAATCTGAACATCGAATAATAGTAGATGGATTCTGCTCATTCATGGCGGGTAACACCGATTCGGTCGTGCGGCGCTTAACTAACGAGATGATCTCGGCCTCAGAGGCTCTAGACTTTGAAAAAGCAGCTCGTAAACGTGACGATCTGAATGCTGTTCGTAAAATTACGGAACAACAAGCAGTAGTCCTTGGGGATGGTACCGACGCAGATGTTATTGCAGTTGCTGCTGATGATCTTGAAGCTTCAATTCAATTATTCCACGTGAGAAGTGGCAAGATTCGAGGTCAACGCGGGTGGATTGTTGAGCGTACCGACAATTCTGAAAGTGAATTGGAAGAGCTATTACAATCGTTCCTTATTCGGTTCTATTCCGATGAAGTGGCACATGAGGATCAAGTATCCGATAAAGAACTAACAGTTGCTCGGCGAGGCGTCGATAAGCAGTCCCATGAAAGTGATCTTGCCAATCGTCGTACTAACACCTCGGTGGTTCCTAAAGAGGTGTTAGTACATAAAGCTCCTGCAAATGTTGAGCAAACTACCGCAGTTTTGCGTAGTTTGCGTCATTCGAATGTGGATGTGCGCGTACCTCAGCGTGGCGATAAACGAGCGTTGGCAGATACAGTTTTTGCCAATGCTCAAGAAGCTTTGCGACAGCATAAAATTAAGCGAGGATCGGATTTAACTACACGATCCGCTGCCCTACAAGAGATTCATGAGGCTCTTGGCCTAGACGAACCGCCTCTGCGCATTGAATGTACAGATATTTCTCATATTCAAGGCACAGACGTAGTGGCCTCACTTGTGGTTTTTGAAGATGGACTGCCGAAAAACTCGGACTACCGTCGTTACAAAATCAAAGAGGCGGCAGGCGAGGGTAAGTCCAACGATGTTGGGTCTATTGCAGAAGTCGTACGTCGAAGGTTCGCACGATACAAAAACGATCGCCGCATGGTTCCTCAAGAGGATGAGTTTGACGGCTCGCGATTTGAAGATGAATCGTTGGCGGGAGAAAACACTGTGGCAGCGAAACAGAGGTTTGCTTATTCACCTCAATTGTTCATAGTCGACGGTGGAGCGCCCCAAGTAGCTGCAGCACAAGATGTGCTCGATGAATTGGGGATTACGGATGTAGCGCTAATCGGAATTGCTAAACGCTTAGAGGAAATATGGTTACCTGGCGAAGAAGACCCATTGATTCTTCCACGAAATTCTCAAGGGTTGTACCTTATTCAGCAGCTGCGTGATGAAGCACATCGATTCGCTATTACATTTCACCGACAACAGCGATCGCAACGGATGCGACGGTCTATTCTTGACGATATCAAAGGCCTAGGCCCTGCACGTCGAAAAGTTTTAGTAGCGCATTTTGGTTCGGTCAAAGAACTAAAAAAGGCATCGGAATCAGAGATTATGATGGTAAACGGAATTGGTCCTGCTCTTGCACATAGTATTTATGTCGCATTGCACCCAGACTCAGATGACTCCTCAGTACAATAGGCGGTATGAACCTCAACATGAGAACTGATGTCGAGCCTAGAACTGAAATCCCACCAGTAGTAATTACAGGTCTGTCTGGCGCAGGATTGAGTTCGGCAGCCCGCGTGCTTGAAGATATGGGCTGGTATGTGACTCAAAACATCCCATCGCAATTTGTGGTCCAACTCGTTGAGTTGTGCGCCGATCCGCATTCACCAGTCGATAAAATCGCCATCGTTTCAGATGTTCGGTCGAAGGAATTCAGCGGTAGCTTGGAAGAAGTAATTTCGGAGCTTTCCGGACTCGGTTTAAAACCATTGGTCGTATTCATGGATGCGCGAAATGACGTCTTGATCAAGAGATTTGATAATTTGCGACGAACTCACCCTCTTCAGGGAAGCGGCACTTTGCTCGTGGGAATCGAACGTGAACGCGAAATTATGAATCAAATTAAAGAGTCTGCCGATGTTGTCATCGACACTTCAGATCTATCAATTCATGATCTTCGACGTAGCATCGAACTCAACTTCAACGGAATCGCTAATAAGTTACAGCATGTTACGGTGCAATCCTTTGGCTTTAAACACGGTTCTCCACGTGACACAGATTTGCTTATCGACGTTAGGTTCTTACCGAATCCGTTCTGGGTACCTGAACTGCGTCCGTTTAGAGGTACGGACAAGCCTGTGTCTGATTACGTATTGGCAGACGAAGGCGCGCAGAAATTCCTCGACAATTTCACGCGAATGCTACGGGACATGCGCCCCGGTTTTAAACATGAAGGTAAGAACTTTATTACTGTTTCCGTTGGGTGCACTGGTGGACATCATCGATCAGTAGCTATAGCTGAAGAATTAGCGCGTCGTTTGAGAGAGGTTCCGGACCTTGATGTCAGCGTTAATCACCGAGATATCGCCAGAAATTAGTGAGGATTGAGTCTCACAGTGAATAAACTAGACACCTCGCAACTTAAAATCGCGAGTATGGGGGGAGGTCACGGCCTATTTCAAACCCTCCGTGCCGTTCGGCAGCTTAATCCTGCAAGTATCGACGCAATCGTAACTGTGGCCGATGACGGTGGTTCATCAGGGCGAATCCGTCGTGAGTTAGGACAGATTCCTCCTGGCGATCTACGGATGGCCCTTGCAGCACTCGCTCCTTTTGATGATGAAGGTTTGCAATGGGAAACGCTCCTCCAGCATCGCTTTGGTGGGCATGGGGCACTAGCTGGGCACGCAGTAGGCAACCTTATAATTGCTGGTCTGTGCGATACCTTAGGAAGCGAAATTGCCGCTCTAGATGCAGTAGCAAAAGTCATCAAAGCTGAAGGTCGCGTATTGCCAGCATGCGCTGAGCCATTAGAAATTGCGGCAGAGGTATCAGGCTTAGATGATGATCCACGGATTATGCGAGAAGTCATTGGGCAAGTTGCAGTCGCATCAACGCCAGGTACTGTACGGCGTGTCCGTCTTATTCCAGAAAGGCCAGAGGCAACTGAGGAATCGGTTGAAGCTATTGAAAACGCGGATTTGGTGACGTTAGGACCTGGTTCATGGTTCTCAAGCGTTATCCCGCATGTTTTGGTTCCAGGAATTCCTACGGCATTGGCCACCACTAAAGCTTTGCGGGTAGTAGTGCTTAATTTAAGTCCAGAGCCGGGAGAGACAGCAGGATTTACCGCTGAACGGCATATCCATATCCTGTCTCAACATGCCCAGACGTTGAGAGCAGATGTGATTTTAGTGGACGAGGGACTAATCCCGCACAAAGGCGAAAGAGTCCATCTGGAACGAGCTGCAGCGGTGCTTGGAGCACAGATTTCGTATCATGATTTAAGTGAAACCGATCCCAGCGGCCGACGAATTCATCGCCATGATCCTGCAAAATTAGCTGAAGCGTTACGTTTACAGCTTTAGGACGCATACGTGGGCGCGTTAATATAGAGTTTTCGCCCTTGACTTTGCCGCATTGCGCACCAAACATTAACTAAAACGTGAAGGAACGGATACGTGGGAGCTCTTTCTGCTCAAGTTAAAGATGAACTGATCAAGGTGTCATCTACAAAACAGAGGTCTCGCATCGCCGAACTTGCTTCGATCATTAGATTTGCTGGCTCTATTGATTCTGCGCTCGGAAAGACTGTAATAGAAATCGAACTAGATAACGAAGCCGTTGCAATTCGTGTTGCGAAAGAAATAGAGGAGTTATTTGCTATTTCTGCCAAGTTGGTGGATTTAGGGCCGATGGCAACACGTCGGACTCCACGACATGTGGTACGCATCGCCGAGGATGCAGAAACTTTGATTCGTCGAGTTGGGTTAGTAACTCGTAGCGGCCATGCGGTAGTAGGGCTACCGCCTCAGATAATATCTGGATCAATTTCTGATGCTGAGGCTGCGTGGCGTGGTGCTTTCTTGGCTGCAGGCCAGCTTTCTGACCCAGGTAGGACTTCAGGTTTGGAAGTTGCATGTCCTTGCCAAGAAGCATCTTTAGCTTTGGTTGGATGTGCTCGCAGGTTGGGTTTGTCAGCTAAACCCAAAGAGACTCGTGGGGTAGAAAAAGTTGTCATTCGAGATGGTGAAGCAGTTGGGGCATTGCTATCTCGAATGGGAGCACATAAAACGCGACTTGTGTGGGATCAAAAACGAGCACGAAGAGAGGCGCGACCTTTAGGAAACCGATTAGCTAATTTTGATGACGCAAATCTGCGTAGATCGGCGCGAGCGGCGGTAGCTGCGGCAGCGCGTGTGGAAAGAGCTATGACAATTCTTGGTGATGATGTTCCCGACCACTTGGCCCAAGCTGGCCAATTGCGTGTACAACATCGGCAGGCTTCCTTGGAAGAGCTAGGCCGATTAGCGGATCCCCAGATGACCAAAGACGCTGTAGCTGGAAGAATTCGCAGATTGCTGCATATGGCAGATAAAAAGGCTTCTGACATGGGAATTCCGGATACATCAGTAGTCGTAACTGAGGAACTTCTGGACGACTTCTAAAACATTAAAAAGCCGATGTGATAACCTTCACATCGGCTTTTTAATGTGGCAAAGTGTGGGCGTAGGTCATGGTTCGTGATGTGAACTCTATACCTCTAAAACGGGGTAAATTATCAACAAATCGCCGGTCATAAACGGGCATAAAGCAAAATTAAGCAACATTTGCTCGGTTATCCACCCCCAGATTTGGTTCTTCTCGTTGTGGAAGGTCATTACATGCGGGCAAAAAACTTCTGCAAGTCTGACCGGATATAGGTACACTTTGAAAACGAAGGGACACCGGAACGAAACAGTCCCGATCGGACAAGATCGGAAAGAATGTTTCGCATTCGGCTTCCAAAAACAATCACTCAAATGTGAGGAGATATTAAAGTGACGATTCGCGTAGGTATCAATGGTTTTGGCCGTATTGGTCGTAACTTCTACCGTGCAATTACTGAGCGCGGTGCTGACATCGAGGTTGTTGCAATCAACGACCTGACTGATAACCACACTCTTTCACATCTATTGAAGTATGACTCCATCCTTGGTCGTTTGGGCAAGGAAGTCAGCTACGATGATGAATCCATCACCGTCGATGGCCATCGCATGGTTGTCACCGCTGAGCGCGATCCTAAGAACCTTAAGTGGGGCGAGCTGAACGTTGACATCGTTGTCGAGTCGACTGGCTTCTTTACTGATGCTAATGCTGCGAAGGCTCATATTGAGGCTGGCGCAAAGAAGGTCATCATTTCTGCACCTGCAAAGAACGAGGATGCAACTTTCGTTGTTGGTGTTAACCACACCGACTACGATCCCGCTAAGCACAACATCATCTCAAACGCTTCCTGCACGACCAACTGCTTGGCTCCAATGGCTAAGGTATTGGACGAGAAGTTCGGTATCGTCAAGGGCTTGATGACCACCATCCACGCTTACACTGGTGATCAGCGTCTCCACGATGCACCACACCGCGATCTTCGCCGTGCACGCGCCGCAGCTCAGAACATTGTTCCTACTTCCACTGGTGCAGCTAAGGCAGTAGCCTTGGTTCTTCCAGAACTGAAGGGTAAGCTCGACGGTTTCGCAATGCGTGTTCCAGTAATCACTGGTTCTGCAACGGATTTGACCTTCGAAACCACAAAGGAAGTTTCCGCAGAAGAAATTAATGCGGCAATGAAGGAAGCAGCTGAAGGCGAGCTCAAGGGAGTCTTGGCTTACACCGAGGATCCGATTGTTTCCACCGATATCGTTACCGACGCTCACGCATCGATCTTCGATGCTGGCCTAACCAAGGTTATTGGCAACCAAGTTAAGGTTGTTTCTTGGTATGACAACGAGTGGGGTTACTCCAACCAGCTCGTTTCTCTGACCGAATACGTCGGTGAGCGTCTCTAATTAGGGATCGTAAAGTGCTAATAAAAAGGCGCTAACCCTGCGGCCCGGGGTGTACCTCGAGGTACACCCCGGGCCGTGGTGCTTATATTCTTCGCAATACCGAACAACTAACCACGGAATAGGTTTTGTTATGGCTATTAAAACTCTTAAAGATCTCTTGGCAGAAGGCGTTGAAGGACGCCACGTGCTTGTTCGTTCAGATTTCAATGTACCGCTGAACGATGATCGTGAAATTACTGATGCTGGACGTATTACCGCCTCGCTCCCAACGATCAAAGCATTAGTTGACAACGGTGCTCGAGTAATCTTGATGGCTCACTTGGGCCGCCCCAAGGGAGAAGTAAATGAAAAATTCTCACTGGCTCCTGTAGCGGAGGCATTGTCTGAAGCCCTTGGACAGTATGTCGCACTCGCAGGCGACGTCGTTGGTGAAGATGCTCATGAACGCGCGAACGGTCTCAATGACGGTGACGTTCTGCTCCTTGAAAACGTTCGCTTTGACCCACGCGAGACCTCGAAGGTAGAAGCTGAGCGTGGCGAATTTGCGGATCAGCTTGTTGCACTCACCGCTGAAAATGGTGCTTTCGTATCCGATGGCTTTGGCGTTGTTCACCGAGCTCAGGCATCAGTATTTGATGTTGCGCAGAGATTGCCACATTATGCGGGAACACTCGTGGAAAAAGAGCTAGAAGTTCTTGGAAACAAGGTTGCCTCTGCTCCAGAACGTCCTTATGCGGTCATTCTAGGTGGCGCAAAGGTGTCTGACAAGCTTGGCGTGATCGAAGCGCTAGCAACAAAGGCTGACAAACTTATTATTGGTGGCGGAATGTGCTACACCTTCTTGGCAGCCAAAGGTATCAACGTGCAAAAGTCGCTGTTGCAGGAAGAACAAATCAACAAGTGCAAAGAACTTCTAGAAGCATACGCTGATAAGATCGTTCTTCCAGTTGATCTGGTAGCAGCTGCAGAGTTCGCCAGCGATGCAGAAAATAAGATCGTTGCAATTGACGAAATCCCCGAAGGCTGGATGTCTCTTGATGTCGGACCTAAGACTGTTGAGAAGTTTGCTGAGGTTCTAGCGACATCAAAGACCGTATTCTGGAATGGGCCTATGGGCGTTTTTGAGTTTGAAAACTTCTCAGCCGGTACCCGTGGCGTAGCAGAAGCTATTATCGCAGCTACGGCTAAGGGTGCATTCTCTGTTGTCGGCGGTGGCGATTCGGCTGCTGCTGTTCGACTTCTTGGTCTAGACGAGGATGGATTCAGCCATATCTCTACTGGTGGCGGAGCATCACTTGAACTCCTCGAAGGCAAAAACCTTCCTGGCGTTTCGGTGCTCGAAAGCTAAAAGACCTAAAGAGGTAGGCGCGAAAGTTCTTTGATACAAGAAGTATTTGCACCTACCTTTTCATTTTGGTTGTTTGCTAAAACGACCTATTAAAAGGAAGGAAATTCCATCATGGCACGTACTCCACTTATCGCAGGAAACTGGAAGATGAATCTTGATCATCTTCAAGCTGTTGCAACTGTGCAAAAACTTGCTTTTGCACTTCCAAAGGAATACTACGAAAAAGTCGACGTAGCTGTCACCGTACCTTTTACTGATCTTCGCTCTGTTCAAACACTTATCGAAGGCGATAAGCTCGCTATAACTTATGGTGCTCAAGATGTTTCGCAGCACGAGGCTGGTGCCTACACTGGTGAAATCTCTGCCCAGATGCTTGCCAAACTCGGATGTACTTGGGTTGTTGTTGGGCACTCAGAGCGTCGTGAGTACCATGGCGAATCTTCGGAGCTTGTTGCAGTCAAAGCTAAAGCTGCGTTGAACCAAGGAATTAGCCCCATCGTATGTGTTGGAGAGCCCCTTGAAATTCGTGAAGCTGAAACACACGTAGAATATGTCGTCGAACAGACTCGCGCATCGTTGGCGGGTCTTACTGCAGATGATTTGGCAAAGACTGTTATCGCCTACGAACCCGTATGGGCTATTGGTACGGGTAAAGTAGCATCCGCTGCCGATGCACAGGAAGTCTGCGCAGCAATTCGTAACCTCATCATTGAGCTTGCTGGTAAAGAAGTAGCTGAAGGGCTTCGCATTCTTTATGGCGGATCAGTTAAAGCAGAAACAGTAGCCGAGATCGTAGGTCAACCGGATGTTGATGGCGGCTTAGTGGGTGGCGCTTCTCTTGACGGTGAAGCATTCGCCAAACTAGCAGCTAATGCAGCAACTGTTGTCGACTAGTTAGTCGCAGTAAATTAGAGTGGCTCCGTGTCGTGCCTTGCAGCCCACGGAGCCATATTGTTATAGCACTGCGACATTTGGTGTATAGTTACTTGAGATTTAATAAGGTTCGTAGTCGAGTAGTACTGTGCACTAGCGATTGTGAATAGTGTTCGGCATTTATAAGGAATGACATGGCTTTAGCTCTAGAGATCATTTTGGTAGCGGCAAGCGTTATCATGACGCTTTTTGTCCTGCTTCACCGTGGTAAGGGTGGCGGATTGTCAAGCCTTTTTGGTGGAGGCGTACAGTCTAATCTTTCTGGTTCTACAGTCGTAGAAAAGAACCTAGATCGCGTCACCATCTTTACGGGCTTGATCTGGATTGCTTGCATTGTTGCGTTGAACCTCATTCAGGCATACAAGTAAAACCAAAACGTGTGGGGCGGAAAGCTAAAATTCAGCTTTCCGCCCCACACGTTTTGGTTTTATACGACTAAAGAAGCTGTGCTGCCGAATTATCGAGTATAAGTAACGTTTCTTTGGTGCCGTGAACGCCTGCAGCTGGCCATTGGTCGGCTGGTGAAGCAGCAACGACGTGCTGTGCTGCTTCAGCTTTTTCTGCACCGGCAACGAGTAGCCACACACGTGCAGAAGAATTTACAGCAGGAAGCGTGAGCGACACACGCTGTGCTGGTGGCTTTGGAGAGTCGGTAACCACAGAGACTAGGTGTACATCTTCTTTAATAGCCGATGAATCGGGGAACAACGAATTGATGTGTCCTTCGCCGCCCATTCCTAATAAATGAAGGTCAAACCCTCGCGGTGCATATTTATTGATGCATTCGCTATATGCTGAGGCGGGAGTAGACATCTCGCCACCATTGAGATGGAAACCATGGATGTTTGATGATGGAATGGCAATTCGATTGAGTAGTACTTCGCGTGCTTGCCCCTCATTCGAATCTGGATGTGTCACTGGTACGTTTCGTTCATCACCGAAGAACACATGTATTTTTGACCAATCAATTGAACTATGGGATAGCTCCTTAAGTAAGCCAATTCCTGCACCGCCGCCGGTGAGGACTATACGAGCGACACCATCGCCATGTACTCCGCCGTTTGAAACAACATCATCGATAACCTGGAGGAATCTGCGATGGGCTTCCTGAATAACTGCGTCGAGGTCTGATACTCGAATAACTTCAACCATAAAAGTGCTTCATCTTTCGAAAATTTTATTGAGTAGGATAGGACACTCTACTCAGACCGCGAAGTGCTCGAGCATAAGCGATATCTGGGTCGAGATGGCGCAATTCTTCCGCCAAACAATCAGCTTGACTACGTCGTGTCACTGCCACATGTGCTGTCGACCGGCCAGGGATGCTAACTGAAAGTGTTTGGTCGTCGTCAAGGGCTTCGATAACAACGCAACCAGAAGGGCGCTCTAGCTCGATTCGTTTAACCGGTATTTTTGCTAGTCCGGCATCATCAAAAGCTGCTGAACCAGAACCGTAATTATGCCGTTCGACAGAGATTCCGAGCCGCTCGCATAGCCAGCCTGCAGCGAGGTCGACACTGGGACAATCGGATTCGCCATAAACTCGAACGTCTTGGACCATTTCATATGGAGCTTGATCCAAACTTGAAGCGAGAACTCCGCGCCAAGGAGTTAATCGGGCCCATGAAAAATCGGAATCTCCAGGAGCGTAGTGATTCCGGCGATTATACAAAGCGTCTACTGGTGGATCAAAGTGTGAATCTGTAATACGACGCTGTGCAATTTTACCGATGGGATCCTCGGCTGGATTGATCGGAGCAGAAGAGGGCCACCATGCCACGATAGGGGTATCAGGGAGTAGCAGCGGAGTAACGACATGCACAAGGTGCTTTGCGACGCGCCCTGCTAATTTGATGAGAATCATCTCAGAGGCGCCGGCGTCGCCACCAATGCGTACCTCTGCATCAACTTGGGACTCGCCTTCGTGCGAGCCGGCGACCAAAATGATTACACGTGAGGGATGCTCTTGAGAGGCTTCATTAGTAGCTCGAATAATGCCTTCGACATCGCTGGTGTCTCGAGCTACAACAATGAGAGTAAGTACCCGGCTGGTGGTTACCTGACCTCCTGTGTCACGAATTTTTACCAGAGTCTTGGCGATTTCCTGTGTAGTGGTATTTGGCAGTGTAAAAATCACGGCGTATCTCAGCTTCCTCGCTCGTTAAGGTCGACGCCAAGCGCGACCTTCGCGCTCCAGCATCTTGTCTGCACCAGCTGGGCCCCAGGTGCCAGCGGGGTATTCTTCCGGTTGCCCACGATCAGACCAGAAGTTCAATATCGGATCTAGGATCTGCCAGCTAAGCTCAACTTCTTCATTTGTTGGGAAGAGACTTGCTTCGTCGAGAAGTGCATCGAGAATGAGTCGTTCGTAGGCTTCCGGTGATTCTTCGGTAAATGCCTCTGAGTACGAGAAGTCCATGTTGACGTCGCGTACTTCCATCGTGTTACCAGGAACCTTGGAACCAAAACGCATCAGCATACCCTCATCAGGCTGGACTCGGATCACTACGACGTTGCGGCCTTGGGAATGACGGCTACCTTCGCTAAATGGCTGATGAGGCGCATCCTTGAATACAAGGGCGATCTCAGTCACCCGGCGTCCTAAACGCTTTCCAGTCCGAAGATAAAAGGGCACACCGGCCCAACGACGCGAATTTATCTCGAGTGTGCAGGCAGCATAAGTTTCAGTTCCGGAATTAGGATCAAATCCGTCTTCTTCTCGTAGACCTTGGACGAGCTCAGATCCCTGCCAACCGCGCGAATATTGCCCTCGGGCTGTTGTTTTAGCAAAAGGTTCTACTGGGCGAGTGGCACGAAGAACCTTGATTTTTTCAGCCTGAAGCTCTTGTGGGGTAAAAGCTACGGGTTCCTCCATAGCTACCAGCGCCAACAGCTGAATAAGGTGGTTTTGGATAACGTCTCTAGCGGCGCCGATTCCATCATAGTAACCAGCGCGACCGCCTAGACCGATATCCTCAGCCATGGTGATTTGGACATGGTCAACATAGTGAGAATTCCAGAGCGGATCAAATAGCTGGTTTGCAAAGCGCAGTGCCATAATATTTTGCACTGTCTCTTTACCCAAGTAGTGGTCGATACGAAATACTGACTTTTCAGGGAATACTGAATTGATCAAGTTGTTTAGCTGACGTGCTGATTCTTGATCATGCCCAAAAGGCTTTTCCACAATGACGCGACGCCATGAATTGCCCTCGGCTGTAGCCATGCCTGAGCGCTGAAGTTGATGGCAAACATCCGAAAAATAATCTGGTGGAACAGAAAGATAAAAGGCCCAGTTACCGGCAGTTCCACGGGTCTGATCAAGATCCGCCAAAAGCGATGCCAAACTATCAAATGCTGCATCATCATCGAAATTGCCTTGAACGAAGTGCATACCTTCGGCAAGTCGTGCCCAAACATTTTCGCGGAAATCGGTACGGGCACCGGCAACAACTGCTTGCTTGACGTAATTTTCAAAGTCGGCCTTAGACCAGCCTCGTCGACCGTAGCCGACTAGACTGAAACCTGCAGGCAATAGGCCCCTGTGTGCAAGATCATAGATCGCTGGCAGGAGCTTTTTCCGAGCGAGATCACCAGTTACGCCAAAAATAACCATTCCGCACGGGCCCGCGATGCGGGGGAGGCGCTTGTCCTCAGCGTCCCTTAGGGGGTTGACCCATTTGCTTGACGTTCTACTACACGAATTCTCATGTGTATCAGAATAGGAAAAATCAACACCGCCGAAAGCAAGTTCAGCATTGTTACTTTCTACGGTGTTTCCGTTAGCCACTGGTTTACTCACGTTGGGCAAGTTTACCCTCTCGAAGGTGGTTCTCAGAACCCAACGCGATTATTTTTGTGCTGAGACTGTATTATTTCAAGCGAGATTCCATCGAATCAAGAAGGTCGCTCCATGCCGCTACGAACTTATCGACGCCCTCTTGCTCCAGCACAGCGAACACATCTTCAAAATCAATGCCGGTTTGAGAAATGCGTGTAAATATTTCATTTGCCGAATCGCTGCTGGAACTAAGCGTGTCACCATGAATATCATCTGCGGCTAGCACAGCGTCGATGGTAGATTCCGGCATCGTATTGACGGTGTCTGGGCCAGCGAGTTCAGAAACATATAGCGTGGGCGAATAATCTGGGTTTTTTACGCCAGTGGAAGCCCACAAAGGACGTTGAACATGAGCTCCTACAGGTAGATCTGCAGCTTGGAATGCTTCAAGGAAGACAGCGTAAGCGCGTTGAGCATTCGCCACACCTGCTTTCCCACGCAGTGAAAGTGCTTCGTCACTACCAATTTGTTCCAGACGTTTGTCCACTTCGGTGTCCAAACGCGACACAAAGAACGATGCGACTGAATGAATTTGAGATACGTTAAGCCCGTTTTCTGCTGCTTTTTTGATACCTTCGATGTACGCAGCGATGACTTCACGGTAGCGTGCTACTGAAAAAATGAGGGTTACGTTAACGCTTATACCTTCTGCCAATGCATCAGTGATTGCTGGCAATGATCCTCGTGTAGCGGGGATCTTGATCATGACATTCGGTCGATTTACTTTGTTCCACAATTCACGAGCTTGGGCGATCGTGGCATCTCGATCTTCGGAGATTCGAGGATCGACTTCAATACTTACGCGGCCATCTTTGCCTTCAGATTCGGCGTAGATTTCAGAAAAAACGTCGCAAGCTGCGCGCACATCGTCGATGCTCATGGCGTAGACAGCGGAATTAGCATCGGCTTGAGCGGCCTTTAGCTTTTCAATTTGGGAATCATATGCAGTTCCCTTGCTCATCGCAGCCGCAAAGATTGCTGGGTTCGTCGTAACGCCAACGATAGATTTACTCTTGATAAGTTCGGCGAGGTTGCCGGATTGAAGACGATCACGAGATAAGTCATCAAGCCAAGTGGAAGTGCCCACATTTTTGAGTTGGTCAATTGCGGTCATTATAAACCTTTTCAGTCGAATATTGATGGTTGTGATTTCCTAAAGAACAACAAACGCAGGTTAGTGGTGCAGCAACATAAGCGGACCAACAACCTGCGTTTGCAGTATGGAGAAAATCGCGTTTTATTGCTGAGCAGCAGCAAGTGATTCGCGAGCTGCAGCAATAACTGCTTCAGTGGTTATGCCAAATTCACTGAAGAGCTTCTCATACGGAGCAGATGCGCCGAAGTGCTCAAGGGACACGGCCCGACCATGGGTGCCCAGATGGCGATACCAAGACAAAGCGACACCCGCTTCCACCGATACGCGAGCGCTAACCGCCTGCGGAAGTATCTCTTCTTGATAAGCGGCGTCTTGTTCCTCGAACCAATCTAAGCAAGGCACAGACACGACTCGAGCTGCAATCTTTTCTGCTTCCAAAGTTTTAGCCGCTTCGACTGCAAGCTGTACTTCGGAGCCTGAAGCCATCAAAATAACGTCAGGAGTTTTCTTAGATCCTTCAACGAGAACATATGCCCCTCGTGAGACACCATCCCGCGCTTTTTCTTTTGTTCCTTCGAGAACAGGGACGTTTTGACGTGTAAGGGCTAGACCTTTAGGACCTTCCTTATACAGGAGTGCCGCACGCCAAGCCGCAGCAGTTTCGTTAGCATCAGCGGGACGAAGCATCGAAACACCAGGAATAGCACGCAGCGATGCAAGCTGCTCGACAGGTTGATGAGTAGGGCCGTCTTCGCCTAATCCGATGGAATCGTGTGTCCAAACATAGTATGCGTCGGTTCCCATCAAGGCAGCCAGACGAACAGCAGGGCGCATGTAATCCGAGAAAATCAGGAAGGTTCCACCATAAGGACGGGTTCCACCGTGGAGAGAAATGCCATTGATAATTGCGCCCATGGCATGTTCGCGGATACCGAAATGGAGATTACGTCCACCTGGCTCAGCAGTCCATGTGGACGTAGAAATCGTAGATGGACCAAACGATGGAGAACCCTTAATAACAGTGTTGTTCGAGCCTGCTAGGTCGGCAGAACCGCCCCACAGCTCCGGAAGCGTTGCACCGAGTGCCTGTAACGTAGCTTCAGAAGCCTTGCGGGTTGCGACGCCTTTGGCATCAGGCTCCCACGAAGGTAGATCAGCATCGAAACCATCTGGAAGTTCGCGGGAAGCCATCCGGTCAAAGAGGGCTTTATTTTCGGGGTTTGTTTCCGCCCAAGATTCGAAATGCTCACGCCACTCAGCATGTCGTTGAGCACCTCGCTCTAGAAGTTTCCGTGTATGAGAAATGACCTCCGGAGCTACCGCGAAGGATTCCTCAGGATTAAAACCGAGTGCTTTCTTAGTTCCGGCGACTTCTTCAGCACCAAGAGCAGCACCATGCACAGCACCGGTATTCATCTTTGTTGGCGCAGGATAGCCAATAACGGTACGTACGCGGATAAAAGTAGGACGAGAAGTATCGGCTTTAGCCTCTGCGACTGCCTTTTCAATCGCTTCAACGTTTTCGCCGCCGTCAATTTCGATTACTTGCCAGTTATAAGCACGGTAACGATCGACAACCTTTTCGTTGAATGCAATCTCAGTATCTTCTTCGATCGAGATCCGGTTATCATCCCAGAAAACGATGAGATTTCCAAGCTTTTGAGTTCCGGCAAGCGAACATGCCTCCGCAGTGACACCTTCCTGAAGGTCGCCATCAGAAGCAATCACATAAATATAGTGGTCGAATGGAGATGCACCTTCTGCCGCAGTGGGATCGAACAACGCGCGCTCACGTCGTGAGGCCATCGCCATGCCAACAGCCGATGCCAAGCCTTGACCCAATGGGCCAGTTGTGATTTCAACGCCTTTAGTATGGCGGTATTCTGGGTGGCCAGGAGTTAATGCACCCCAAGTACGCAGGGCTTTAAGGTCTTCAAGTTCGAGGCCGTAACCGCCGAAGTAAAGCTGGATGTATTGCGTAAGTGAAGTGTGCCCACATGACAACACAAAACGATCGCGACCAGCCCAATGCGGATCCGCAGGATCGACATTCATGACACGTTGGAAAAGAGTGTAAGCCAGAGGTGCCAAGCTCATTGCAGTGCCTGGGTGGCCCGAACCGCAATTCTGGACTGCATCGGCAGCGAGTACACGTGCTGTGTCAACTGCCTGAGTATCGAGGTCGTCCCAGTCGCTAGGGTAGTGACGGGAGGTAAGAGCCTGAAGCTCCGGAGATAAAGTCACTGTTTGCCATCCTTGTGTTGCGAATATTGTGAAATTTCAATCCAAATGACGGATCAAAAAAGTTACAGTTGCCACCTTAGTAGGATTCGTGGCAGTTATGGGGTCTGAGAAAAAATTTTTAGGCATGTTGCTTTTTGAATCTCTCCGTTGACCGACAAAGGGCCTCCGAACTAGGTGGGGATACATCAATTATTTAAGCGGTACGGTACGGTTGAATGTTCAGTGCCGGTACAATGATTTCGCATGCTGGGCGTTAGTATAAAAACGTTATTCACGCATTACTAAGGCCGTAGTGCTTTGTGAATGGCATGGCCAGTTAACATTGACAGGCCGGCTGTAGTTTACGCACTTAACTTTTGAACATGTTGGAGGAAACCTTGGAGACAATCAAGGCCTATGTAGCGTTAACAAAGCCTAGGGTCATTGAGCTCCTATTGGTAGCAACTATTCCGGCGATGCTTCAAGCAGAACGCGGAGAAAACAACATTGGGCTGATATTGCTTACGTTGTTGGGCGGTTGGATGGGAGCTGCAGCTGCCAACACATTCAACATGGTTGCTGACTCGGATATCGACCAGAAGATGGGACGTACGCGAGCTCGTCCACTAGTACGTAACAAAGTTTCTAATCGACACGCTTCAGTGTTTGCGTGGACTCTCACTGTAGTGAGTTTTTTATGGCTATGGGTGTTATGCCGATCTGTACTCGCGGGATTATTCATCCTCCTTACGATCTTCTTTTATATTTTTGTCTACACAAAATATCTTAAGAGAAAAACCCATCTCAACATCGTTTGGGGCGGTGCAGCAGGTTGTATGCCCGTAGTCGTCGGGTGGGCAGTGATTACCGATAATCTTCCAGCAGGTACACCAGCACAATGGTGGCAGGCGATTGTGCTTTTCATGGTGATCTTCTTCTGGACACCCCCACACACATGGGCATTAGCCATGAAGTACAAAGATGATTACGCACGTGCAGGTGTTCCGATGCTGCCCGTGGTTCGTACTCCCGTGGAAGTAACTCGCCAAATTGTGTGGTACACCGTTGCAACGGTACTCACCACGTTTCTTCTTATTCCTGCTGCCTCATGGATTCACGCAATCATCGCTGTCGTGTCGGGTGCGTGGTTCTTAGTTATGGCTGTCAGGCTACATAACGGGATTAAAAATGGTGGTGAAGTCAAGCCTTTGAAACTATTCATCCTTTCCAACAATTACTTGGCTGTCTACTTTGTCGGATTGTCGATTGATGCAGTACTAGGCTGGGAAACAATCGGCGGTCACCTTGGTTGGACGACCACGTTCTTTTAAATACGAATCAATTTAAATACTTTGGACAAAGTAAAAAGCCTCATGATGATTTATGGAACATCATGAGGCTTTAATTGTATGCGGGTTTCGACCTGTGAATTAGATCCGCAAATAGATCTAAACGCTCACACGTTGCTTGCCCTCTGCCCACAAGAATGCGCAGAACGCGACCACAACAGAGCACATTCCAATATGGACAGGAACAGTCCAACGTGGGACTCCGAGGCGGTATTGAATGACACCAATAAGCGCTTGAATGATAATCATGAGGATAAGCATCCAGCCCACGTTTTGGGCTCGCTTAGGCGCCATTTGAAGTGCTAATCCAACAACAAGCAGAAGCGTAAGTGCTAAGTAGACATACATCGACCAAGCATGAACATGGGCCATCCAATCGATATCGACGTCTAAACGGCCTTCCATGCCAACGCCTGAATCGCCGGAATGCACGCCTGCGCCGGTAGTCATAGTTCCAGTAACCAAAACCAGGGAAAGCAAAAAGGCACTAAAGGCGGCCAAAATTCTTAACGAACCGGCGAATGGATAAACCACTTCGCCGTCGTCAGGTTCTGCAAGTCGTACATAGAGAATAGCCGCCATCCACACAAGGAAGACAGAGGGGAGAAAGTGCACGGCAACCGCCCACCAGCGTAGGTCCAAATGGACTGAAATACCGCCGATTACAGCTTGGACAACGATGCCTAAACACTGAATCCAAGCATTAATTTTGATTTCTTTACGGCGTCCGGTGGAATAAACTGCAACAAAAACGGAAATAGCAATGCCCACGAGGACAAAGGTGAGTAGTCGGTTTCCAAACTCAATTGCTTGGTGGATCCAAGGTGCAGCTCCTTGGACGGGCACTAGGGATCCTTCATGGCAGTTAGGCCACGTGTTACATCCCAAACCGGAACCCGTTACGCGAACAATAGAACCGGTTATGGTGATGCCACCTTGAGCAAAAAGCAACGCCATGGCTAATCGGCGTTGTGTAGAAATCGTGGGTGCAAATTTTCTCGGTCGAGATATATGCGATCGAAGATCTGGGGTAGTCACAAAGCCAGATTGTACTCAGAGTTGTTTAAACATGCGGTACCGCCAGATCCGGCAAGGTAGTGGCTTATACCACTAGCATATTAGCTATTAAATTTGAACCATCGAGTAGCGCCCAAGGCACCTAGAACAAGCCAAAATAATAAGATGACGCATTCCTTGATTGGAACAATGCCTGCGAATGCTAAGGACATACCTTTACCTACTGCAACTGATGGGACAATGGACATCCAAGTGGATGACTCAGAACCGTTTCTAAATACAACAAACGACACGATGCCAATTAAGCCGAACCAAATGAGATTTGCCAATCCCAGAACTAGTTCGGATGATAGCGTTCCGCCCATCAGCAGACCGAGGGCAGTAAAAGTTGCGACTCCGAGGAAGAACACTGCCATTCCGCAAAAATAAGCGCTAGGAGTTACACGCCACCCTAAAGCGAAGGCTATGCAAGAGATCACTAAGACTTGGAGGATACTGACTGTTAAGACTCCAATAACTTTGCCCAACACTATCGTCCATGAAGGGACCCCGCTGGCACCAACTCGCTGGAGTGCGCCATAACGACGATCGAATGCTAGCGAAATTGCTTGTCCTGTGAAACCCGAACTTAGAGACGCCATCGTGAGCATGACGGGGAGAGTCATAAGCAGGGGAGTTGGTTCGTCCACAATATGTAAGAACGAGATTGCGACAATGCTAATAACAGGAATGACAAAGCTTAATAATATTTGTTCGCCATGTCGAAGAAAGAGCTTCGCTTCAATGCGTCCTTGCGACGTGAGCATTTTCAGTATTGATGCTTGAACAGGATGTGGCTCGAAAATTCCAGCTGGGAAGCGGGATACCGTGCTTTGAAAAGGCTCATTAAGTTTGGGCATCGTTAGCTCCTTAGCTCGTTTCCTGTAATAGATAGGAAGATATCCTCAAGATTTTGAGTATCTGTTGTCCAAGAGGTAATAAGCACATTTTTTTGTCGTGCTACTCTGGCTAATTTAGAAAGTGCACCTGCGAGATCAGCAGAAGCAACTCGGTAGCGTAGCGGGCGTAACTCTGAAATCGCTAGATTTGGAATAGCTGCAATAATTTTAGAGATTTCCAGCGGTGCTGCAGTAGTCATTACTGCAGTTTGTTGTCCTGGAGCAGAAGTAAGCAGCTCTTGCGTTGTGCCCGAAGTAATAATTTTGCCTCGATCGATAATTGCAACTCGATCGGCGAGCGCTTGAGCTTCGTCCATTAGGTGCGTCGTGAGGATAACGGTTACACCATCGCGCTTTAGCGATGAAATTAGATCCCAAACGACGAGACGAGACTGCGCATCCAAACCGGCAGTAGGCTCATCGAGAAACACCATTCGAGGACGTCCAATAATCGCGAGAGCTAGTGATAGTCGCTGTTGCTGACCACCCGATAAGCGTCGATATGTAGTTTTCCGAACTCCTTGAAGTCCTAATACATCTAACAACCATTCAGGATCTAATGGATTTTCACTATATGAGGCCGCCAGATCTAACATTTCTGATACGCGAATACCAGAATAAGAACCGCCGCTTTGGAGCATAATTCCGATTTGCCGGCGAACTGCGTCACCTTCAGTGGCGGGATTCATACCGAGAATTGTGACGCTGCCTGAACTTGGTTTAATGAAGCCTTCACACATTTGGATCGTTGTCGATTTTCCTGCTCCGTTGGGTCCAAGAAGAGCAAAGACTTCTCCTTGGTAAACCGACAGGGTAATACCCGCGACAGCTTGCTTTTCTCCAAAAGATTTCACCAAATTTGTTAGTGATAACACTGGTGAATTGCTTGAGGCGTGCGTTGATCCTAACTTAGTCACGAAAAGTCAGTTTAAAGCAAAATTTCATCGACGGTTGAATATCCACCGGACGAAGAGAACAAAAATAATAAAACTTGTGATTGAGCCTAAGTAAATAGAAAGGACAGTGACTGGGGGTAATGATAGGCCACGGGGAAGCACGAAGAATGAAAGAAGCGCGGAATACCCAATAACGGTATATCGGAATAAACGTCTATTAGCCCAAGCTGCGAGTGGCAAAATTGCCCAAAGCATGTACCACGGATGGACTACTGGGAAGCAGATGACAAGGATGAACGTCGATACGCCCAAGCCTCCAATAGCGGCTATTCGACCAACATATGTTGCGACTAGCATTCGGACCATGGCTGCTAAAGCTACAAAAATGCCGGCGGCGCGGGTGACTACTAGGATCGCTTCTGTGTGATCGCCTAAGCCTAGAAGCATTCCAAACCAGCCGAAGATGACACCAATTGCTGTCGAGATAGACATCCAACTCCGAATAGAGACGGCCCCGCCTTGTCCCGTTACCCATCCCAAGCTAATTCCTGAAACGAGGGTAACAAAGGCGATACTGGCCACAAATCCGACAAAATGCAAAGTTGTGGATATGCTCAGCGCTTTCCAATGATTAAAGCCATGAAGATAAAGTGCTCGAGCAAAAGCCATTCCGATAAAGCCTAGCCCGATAAAGCCCGTAACTTTTACCATGCCGGCCGATGAAATCATGGTGATGGACAAAAAGAGGAAAAAAGCTACCAAGCCGTAGCGTTCTAGAGATAGCAAGGTGCAAGCGCGTAGACCCACTTCAAACCCAGCTAGTAGCAAACCCAATAGAATTGCCTCATTGTGAATACCACCTACAAGGTGCAAGATAGTCAGCGGGTTTAACAAGCCGAGCCACAGGGCTGCTTGCGGAAATACACGGCAGCGAATTGCCAGTCGTGAAATTGCCCAGCCCGCTAGGGCGATACCAGCAATCGATAGTGCCCGATGGCAAAATACGCTCCACACTATAGAATCATCGGTCACAATGCTGATTACTTTGGCAAGACCTAAAGCAACTGGACCATATGGTGATGGCGAATGCGCCCAAATAAAAGGAACACTGCGAGCTAGAGGGTTGTCTGCGCCTAATAAGTCTACTGGCCCAGCTGAATAAGGATCGAGCCCTAGTTTGAGAATTCTTCCATTAGCTATATAGGAATAGATGTCTTGAGTGAACATGGGTGCACTCAATAAAATCGGAAGACTCCAAGCTGCAAAAGTGCGTCGTAAGAGAGAAACACTCACTAACGTCTGGGAGTGGCGACTGTGGTGGTTGATTACTCCTACGAAAGGCGCCATTAAAAGCCAAGCCACCACAATAAATCCTACGCCGATGAAGCACATAATCATTGAGGTCTGCAACATCCGAGACATGAGCGAACCGGCGGGAAAACCTGTGTAGGGATTGCCTACTACGGGAAGGGCGCCTGCCCCCAAGCCGCCGAGACCAAGCAGTAACGCTCCAATTGTTCCTAGCCATCGAATCCGCGCAAAACGGTGCAGTTCGGAAAAAGTCAGTGTCGACCCCTTGGTGCCTGGGGAGCGTAGTACCGATCGCACAGCGCTATGCGATGCACTGGAATCTGCGATGAGGTCTGTGCCAGTGGCCGTATTAATAAAGGTGGATCCACCTTGATATGGATCGTGTGGTCCCAGTTTGGTGGGAACATCTGAATAATCACCGGTACTTAGCATTGTTGCTCTTGATCCGGAGCGGCCTAATCGTGGAAGTTCCTCACGAAATGAGCTCCACAGGTGTTTCAGAATATTCTTCACACCGAAGATCTTAGCGGGTGGATACTGGCTACCAATGTTGTAAATGGGGTGTTGGTGGAAAGGGGGCTCAGTGCAAAATTTCCTAGAAATAGCCGGATTTTTAAAGGGCATTCAGAAGGGGGGTTACCCCCGTTCACATCTTGTTGCATGAGTGCAGGCTAGCGGTCGTTCGTATCTCATTTGGAGTCCAATGCTGTCGGTATTTTAGAAAAATATGGATAAATGGACTCAATGAGTGTTGTGGCTTGGTAGTGAGAAATCTACATTTTTGCTGGCCTTTGGAAAATTATCGAAATACATGGGGCTCAGTTAAAAAATCAGTCACCTTTCAACGCTATTGAAGAACTGTGTCAATAGCGTTGAAAGGTGCGGGAGAAATGCCGGTTAGGGTGGGCTAACCTGCACTTTTGTGAGTTATGGCTATTGGCGGAATGAATAACGTCATATTAGTGTTGCTAAATGGTATCTAAAGTTTATTGGCCCTCAAGTCCCGTAACGATGGGACCATTTGGGGATTGATTTTCAATAGAAACTATTCGGAATAGGAGGTGAACGACTTGGCTCCCGCTAAGAAGGTTGAAACGCGAAGCACTGATGGTGAAACGCGTCGACATATCATGCTGATTATGTTGAAAGAAGGTCCAGTTACTGCAACACAACTGGGCCAGCAACTCAAGCTCTCTGCCACTGGAATCCGCCGTCACCTAGATATTTTGCTGGATGAGGGATTCGCTGAGATCTCTTCCGTCCGACGAGGGGCATGCGAAAAAAGTCGTGGACGACCTGCAAAAGCGTTTAAATTAACTGCATCGGGGCGTTCCCAATTTGGTCACGAATACGATTCATTGGCCGCCGACGCTCTCGCAACCCTGAAAGAATCTGGGGGAGAAGCAGCAGTTCGTGCTTTTGCACGAAAGCGTGTCGAAAAAATTCTCGCAGATGTCCATGTTCCAGACAATATTGACGACAACCAACTGGCTGAAGTAGCAACTCAATTGGTTGAAGCCTTTAGTAACAACGGATATGCGGCGACCATTAATAATGCCGCGAACGGAGTTCAGATCTGTCAGCACCATTGCCCGATTTCGGGAGTTGCAGCAGATTTCCCTGAGCTTTGCGAAGCAGAACATGAAATGATCGCAAAAATTCTCGGACACCATGTTCAGCCCTTGGCCTCAATTGCGGATGGGCATGACATCTGCACGACAAACATTCCGATAACCCCAATTCTGACTCCCCGAAAAAATACTCCCACTGAAAGGAGCGGTTCATGACCTCGGCATCGCCAAAGACAGATGTGAATACAGCGAAAGCACCATCAACTGACGAAGAGATCATTAAGTCAATGGGACCGTATAACTACGGTTGGCACGATTCCGATGAAGCTGGAAAGAAAGCTCGTCGTGGACTTGATGAAGACGTCGTTCGCTATATTTCTACACAGAAAAACGAACCTGAATGGATGCTCGAGCAACGTCTTAAGGCATTAAACACTTTTGAAAAAAAGCCGATGCCGACGTGGGGCCCTGATCTTTCTTACATCAACTTTGATGACTTTAAATACTACGTCCGTTCCACGGAAAAACAGGCAACTACATGGGACGATCTTCCTGAAGATATCAAGAACACCTACGACAAGTTGGGTATCCCAGAAGCCGAAAAACAGCGACTTGTGGCCGGCGTAGCCGCACAATACGAGTCCGAAGTGGTCTATCACCAAATTCGTGAAGACCTGGAGACCCAAGGCGTAATTTTCTTAGACACTGATACAGCACTAAAAGAACATCCAAAGCTTTTCCAAGAATACTTTGGAACGGTCGTGCCTGCAGGTGACAACAAGTTCTCTGCTCTTAACTCGGCTGTATGGTCTGGCGGATCCTTTGTCTATGTTCCTAAAGGTGTGCATGTGGAAATCCCGCTGCAGGCTTATTTCCGAATCAACACTGAGAACATGGGACAGTTTGAACGTACGTTGATCATTGTTGACGAAGGCGCATACGTCCACTACGTAGAAGGCTGTACCGCACCGATCTACCAGTCAGATTCTTTGCACTCTGCGGTCGTAGAGATCATTGTGAAAAAGAATGCACGGTGCCGATACACCACAATTCAGAACTGGTCGAATAACGTGTTGAATCTGGTGACACAACGATCCAAGGTCGAGGAAGGTGGCACCATGGAATGGGTCGATGGAAATATCGGCTCAAAGGTCACAATGAAATACCCAGCAGTTTGGATGGTTGGGCCACATGCGAAAGGCGAAGTCTTGTCCGCTGCTTTCGCAGGTGAAGGACAAATTCAAGATACTGGAGCCAAAATGCAACACATGGCCCCTTATACATCGTCCAACATTGTGTCAAAGTCAGTGGCTAGGTCGGGTGGACGTGCAGCTTATCGTGGACTTGTGCGAGTTGCAGCAAATGCACACCACTCAGTGTCAAACGTTGAATGTGACGCATTGCTGGTCGACAATATTTCCCGTTCAGATACGTACCCGTACAACGACATTCGAAACGACCACGTTTCTCTTGGCCATGAGGCGACTGTATCCCAGGTTTCAGAAGAGCAGTTGTTCTATTTACAGTCGCGAGGCATCGCGGAGGACGAAGCAATGGCCATGATCGTGCGTGGCTTTGTTGAGCCGATTGCAAAAGAACTCCCAATGGAGTACGCACTCGAACTCAATCGCCTGATCGAATTGCAGATGGAAGGATCGGTGGGCTAAACATGTCGACAAATAAAGCCGCAACCGTACACAACAATAAGGGCGACCTTTTTAGCTCTTTTGACGTTGAAGATTTTGATACGCCACATGGCAAAGACGAAGTATGGCGATTCATATCGCTTCGTCGTCTCAGAGGCCTGCATAATGGTCGTTTTGTGCAAGCTGTCCCTGCTGAAATTGCAATTGATGCACCTGAAAATGGAGTGAAAGTCGAACGCGTTGCAAAAACAGACGCGAAAGTAGGACGGGCCGGTGCACCAATTGATCGGGTATCTGCGCAGGCCTTCACAAGCAGTGAGGACGCTCATGTAGTGACTATTAATCGTGATGCCGTAGTCGCAGAGCCCATTAAAATTTCTGTTACCGGTCAGGGCAATGATGTCACTTCATTTGGACATATTGTCATTGATGTTGAAGCAAATGCTGAGGCACTTGTAGATCTGCGTTATACAGGTACTGGCACCCATGCCGATAACGTTGAATTCCTCATCGGTGACAACGCACGTCTCACAGTAATTGTTGATGCATCTTGGGATAACACTGCGGTACACCTTTCGGGGCAGCAAGCGGTTTTGGGACGAGATGCAGTTCTTCGTCACAACGCGGCAGTTTTCGGTGGCGAAGTAGTTCGCCTCGTTCCCCGTGTGAAATTCACACAGCCAGGCGGAGATGCCGAGATGCTGGGTGTCTACTTTGCTGATGATGGACAGTACTTTGAACAACGCTTGTTAGTAGACCATGCTGTTCCACAATGCCGTTCGAACGTCCTTTACAAAGGCGCAATTCAAGGCGATAAAAACTCTTCGCTTCCCGACGCTCACGCAACATGGGTCGGTGACGTACTGATTCGTTCTGGTGCTCAGGGCACAGATACATACGAGGCCAACCGCAACCTTGTTTTAACAGATGGGGCACGTGCCGATGCAATCCCAAACTTGGAAATTGAAACTGGCGATATTGCAGGTGCCGGACATGCTGCTACGGTGGGTCGTTTTGACGATGAACATGAATTCTACCTTCGATCTCGTGGTATCCCGCAAGATGAAGCTCGTCGCCTCATCATCCGTGGTTTCTTCTCAGAAGTAATCAACAGGATTCCAGTTGATTCAGTTCGAGAAGACTTAGAAAATCGTGTGTCAGAAGAACTCAAGACCTTCCAGAAAAGTCGAAACGCCTAATATCTACAAACGGAAAGCACATCCCACTATGAGCACTCTTGAAATTAAAAACCTCCACGCCCAGGTCGTACCCGCTGATGAAAGCGCAGCGCCAAAGCCAATTCTTAAAGGCGTAAACCTCACTATCAAATCGGGTGAAACTCACGCCATCATGGGACCAAACGGTTCTGGTAAATCTACCTTGGCATACACATTGTCGGGTCATCCTCGCTATGAAGTTACTGACGGCGAAGTACTACTCGATGGCGAAAATATCCTCGATATGGACATCGATGAGCGTGCACGTGCCGGCCTTTTCTTGGCAATGCAGTACCCAACCGAAATTCCTGGTGTCTCGATGGCCAATTTCTTGCGTTCGGCAGCAACTGCCGTACGCGGTGAAGCTCCGAAACTGCGTGAATGGGTTAAAGAAGTAAAACAAGCCCAGCAGGATCTAAAGATTGATAAAGCCTTTAATGAGCGGTCAGTCAACGAGGGATTCTCTGGCGGAGAAAAGAAGCGTCACGAAGTGCTACAACTTGATCTTTTGCAGCCTAAATTCGCTGTGATGGATGAAACAGACTCAGGTCTTGACGTGGACGCATTGCGCATTGTTTCTGAAGGAATCAACCGTTACCAAGAAAAATCTAACGGCGGTATTTTGATGATTACTCACTACAAGCGCATTTTGAATTATGTTCAGCCCGATTTTATCCACGTGTTTGCCAATGGCCAGATCATTACCTCCGGCGGTCCAGAGCTAGCTGATGACCTAGAAGCAAACGGCTACGACCGGTTCTTGGCATAATGCACACACAATTCGTTACCAAGGCTGGGGAACTTAACTCTGAGGCTATCCGCGCGGAATTTCCAATTCTGGCGCGGACGGTACGTGGCGATAAGCCACTGATCTATTTAGATTCTGGAGCTACATCGCAGCGTCCACTGCGCGTGTGGAAGGCCGAAGAACAATTCGTATTACATACGAATGCTCCGGTTCAT
Source organism: Corynebacterium diphtheriae (assembly GCF_001457455.1). Classification (NCBI taxonomy): domain Bacteria; kingdom Bacillati; phylum Actinomycetota; class Actinomycetes; order Mycobacteriales; family Corynebacteriaceae; genus Corynebacterium; species Corynebacterium diphtheriae. Next base: position 1,283,700 of record NZ_LN831026.1, on the reverse strand, counting down.
AGGGGCGCATATCAACTGGCAGAAGAAGCTACCGACGCATACGAAGAAGCGCGAGATGCCATCGCGAGCTTTGTTGGTGCTGATGGCTTTGAGCTTGCTTTTACTAAAAATGCCACGGAAGCACTTAACTTAGTGGCGTATTCGCTTGGCGACGACCGAGCTGGGCAGTACCAAGTAAAAGCTGGCGATACAGTGGTCGTGACTGAACTTGAGCACCATGCCAATCTCGTCCCGTGGCAAGAATTGTGTCGTCGCACTGGTGCGACGCTTAAATGGTACAAGGTGGCTCCTGATGGCCGTATCGATGTAGATTCATTAGAACTTGATGAATCAGTCAAGGTAGTAGCTTTTACTCATCAGTCCAATGTGACCGGAGCTGTCGCGCCGGTCGCTGAATTAGTCAAGCGAGCACGAGCAGTAGACGCACTTGTAGTTTTGGATGCTTGCCAGTCTGTTCCACATATGGCAGTCGATTTTCATGCTCTCGACGTAGATTTTGCCGCGTTTTCAGGGCATAAGATGTGTGGTCCCTCTGGTGTGGGAGCATTATATGGCAAAGCAGAAATCTTAGAAAAGCTACCACCGTTTTTAACTGGTGGATCTATGATTTCTGTGGTGACTATGGAAGAAACTACATTTGCCGATATTCCGCAGCGATTCGAAGCTGGTACTCAGATGACGAGTCAAGTAGTCGGCTTGGGCGAAGCCGTAAAGTTTCTGTCTGAAATTGGTATGGATAATATTTCGCGTCACGAACACGAAATCACGAAGTACGCCCTAGAGAAACTTTCGAAGATCAAGGGACTAGATATATATGGTCCTCGTACAGCTGAAAGCCGCGGGGCAGTAGTTAGTTTTGCGGTAAAGGGAATACACCCTCACGATCTAGGCCAAGTGCTTGACGATCATGGCGTGTGTATTCGTGTAGGCCACCATTGTGCTTGGCCAGTACACCGTGAACTTAATGCGCAATCTACGGCGCGGGCTTCATTCTATTTTTACAACACTATCGACGAAGTTGATCGCTTAGTAGAGGCTATCGAAGCTGCAAAGAAGTTTTTCGGAGTGAGTGAGGAAGGGAAGTAGGTCATGAATCTGGAATCGATGTATCAAGAAGTAATTCTTGATCATTATAAGAATCCTCTTCATGCTGGTCTGCGGGAATCTTATGATGCAGAAGTGCATCACGTGAATCCTTCCTGTGGTGATGAAATTACACTTCGTGTTCACTTATCGGAGGACGGATCAACTGTACAAGACGTATCTTATGATGCAGAAGGTTGCTCTATTAGTCAGGCATCGACATCTGTTATGGCAGAAGAGATCGTTGGTCAGTCAGTTGCCAAAGCGCTAGAAAAACTTACCGAATTCGAAAAAATGGTTACTTCACGTGGCAAAGAAGAAGGCGATGAGGATCTGATTGGTGACGGAATTGCGTTTGCGGGTGTTTCAAAGTATCCAGCTCGTGTCAAATGTGCATTGCTGGGTTGGAAGGCTTTTCAAGCAGCAACGTCAGAAGCATTGGAAGGGAAAGCATGACCGAATCAAATGGTAACTCTGAAATGACAACTACAGAGGGCAATACTGGTCCAGTAGTAGAAAGCAGCTTGGCCCCTTTAGCAGGACGACCGGAACAAAGTGAGGATGATATTGCTAAAGCCTCTGATGTTGAAGAATATCTTCGTGATGTTATCGACCCAGAGCTTGGCATTAATGTTGTCGACTTAGGTCTGGTTTATGACATTTGGATGGAAGGTAGCATCCATGCGCATGTGAACATGACATTGACTTCTCCTGCGTGCCCGCTAACAGATGTTATTGAAGATCAAGCGGAATCTGCGGTGGTAGGAAACAAAGTTGCGGAAACATTAACCATCCATTGGGTCTGGATGCCGCCTTGGGGACCTCATATGATTACTGAAGATGGCCGTGAACAGTTGCGTGCTTTAGGATTTTCCGTATAACTATAGCCAAGACGATTTTCCCTTCGCAGGTGTCCGTACTTTGACATGGACACCTGCTTTTCTTTTGTTTACTTAGCGTTGATAGGATAACCCGTTGTGATTGTGACCAATGATTTCGAAGTTCGCGTCGGTGCCCGCACTCTCTTGAATGCCCCAGGGCAGCATTTGAGGGTACAGCCCGGTGACAGAATTGGTCTGGTTGGACGAAATGGTGCTGGTAAGACCACGACGATGCGAATTCTCGCAGGCGAAACTCAGCCGTATGGTGGCATTGTCATCCGTTCCGGCGATATTGGGTACCTACCTCAAGATTCTCGTGAAGGAAACATAGATCAGACCGCGCGTGACAGAGTCCTATCAGCTCGCGGTTTGGATCAGATTCAGGCATCCATGGAACGTCAACAAGAAATCATGGAAACAACAGAAGATGAGAAAAAGCGTGATGCTGCGATCCGTAAATACTCGCGGTTGGAAGAGCGCTATCATGCACTCGGCGGATATGAAGCTTCCTCAGAAGCCGCGAGAATTTGCGATAATCTTGGTTTGCCAGCACGAATTTTGGATCAGCCTCTGAAGACACTGTCTGGTGGTCAGAGGCGTCGCGTGGAACTCGCGCAGATTCTTTTTGCTGCTTCAGCTGGCTCTGGAAAATCTAAGACCACGTTGCTACTTGACGAGCCTACTAACCATCTCGATGCAGATTCCATTACATGGTTGCGTGATTTTTTGAGTAAACACGAAGGTGGTCTCATCATGATTTCCCATGATGTAGAACTCCTAGATGCCGTGTGTAATAAGATTTGGTTTCTAGATGCTGTACGCGGGGAAGCAGACGTGTACAACATGGGGTTCGCCAAGTACAAAGATGCGCGAGCGACTGACGAAGCTCGTAGGCGTCGTGAACGTGCCAATGCTGAAAAGAAAGCTGCGGCGTTGAAGGACCAAGCAGCAAGACTTGGTGCGAAAGCGACGAAGGCTGCGGCCGCTAAACAAATGCTGGCGCGTGCAGAACGTATGGTGGGAAGCCTTGACGATGTGCGTGTCGCGGATAGAGTGGCGCACATTTCTTTCCCAGAGCCCGCACCATGTGGAAAAACCCCGTTAAATGCAAAGGGCCTAACTAAAATGTACGGTTCTTTGGAAGTTTTCGCTGGTGTCGATTTAGCGATTGATAAGGGATCGCGAGTAGTAGTTCTTGGTTTCAATGGCGCAGGTAAAACTACGTTGCTCAAGCTCCTTGCTGGCGTGGAAAGAACTGATGGCGAAGGTGGAATCGTTACTGGGCACGGTTTGAAGATCGGCTATTTTGCCCAAGAACACGACACCATCGATCCTCAAAAGTCTGTGTGGCAAAATACCATCGACGCCTGCCCAGGTGCAGGTGAACAGGATCTTCGTGGACTTCTCGGAGCTTTCATGTTTTCGGGTGATCAACTAGAACAACCAGCTGGAACATTATCTGGCGGTGAAAAAACTCGTTTAGCGCTTGCCGCATTGGTGTCTTCACGAGCAAATGTTTTGCTTCTCGACGAGCCTACTAATAACCTTGATCCTATTTCTCGTGAGCAAGTTCTCGAAGCCTTGCGTACATATACAGGTGCAGTCGTACTCGTTACGCACGATCCGGGTGCAGTGAAAGCGCTTGAACCTGAACGCGTAATCGTATTACCTGATGGTGATGAAGATCTTTGGAGCGAAGACTACATGGAAATTGTCGAATTAGCCTAGTTTTAACTGCGTAGAATAACGGTATGAAAATCTTCGGCAGTTTAATCTCTCGTCTTAGAGCAGAGAGCGAATTATCAGATGCTCATCGGAGCCTCATACTAAGTCTCGTCGCCACTGATGTCTTACTTAAATCTATTGTGTGGCACTTTCTTTATCATTTGCCAAAGTCGCGTATTAATGGCCCTAAATACCTTTGGGGCCTTCTGACGAGTGCCGTAGGCACTATTGGCCCTGTGGCATTTCTTTGTGTAGGAATCAAGTACAAAAATTAAAAAAGTTGGTCCGTTTTCGGTATTGACGAGGAAAGGACCAACTTTTTAACGCTAAAACCTAGTTACGGAATCCGTGGACAGGAGCCGGAATAAAGCCGCCGCGATGGATAAATGCGGAGTTATCAACAGTAGAGACTGGGATAACTGGGGCGTAGCCTAGAAGGCCACCAAAGTTGACTTCTTCTCCTGGTTTTGTTCCTGGAACTGGGATAACACGGACCGCAGTGGTTTTATGATTCATTACACCGATCGCAGCTTCGTCCGCGATCATGCCTGAAATAAGCTCTGCACTAGTGTCTCCTGGGATAGCGATCATATCGAGGCCCACTGAGCAGATTGCTGTCATCGCTTCAAGCTTGTCGACTGAAATATTGCCGGCACGGACTGCATCGATCATTCCTTTATCCTCAGAAACTGGAATGAACGAGCCCGAAAGTCCGCCTACTCGAGAGCATGCCATCATGCCGCCCTTCTTCACCGCGTCGTTAAGCAAGGCAAGCGCTGCGGTAGTACCGTGGGTTCCTACTTGGTCTAGACCCATGTGTTCCATAATGTGTGCAACGGAATCGCCAAGTTCTGCGGTTGGAGCGAGAGACAGATCGACGATGCCGAAAGGTACACCAAGGCGTTCAGAAGCAAGATTGCCAACTAGCTGGCCAGCACGAGTAATTTTGAAGGCTGCTTTCTTAATTGCCTCAGCGACTTGGTCTAAAGTAGCGCCATCCAGATCGCCGAGTGCTCGGTCAACGACGCCGGGACCGGATACACCTACACTCACGACGCAATCAGGTTCTTCCACACCATGGAATGCGCCGGCCATAAAGGGATTATCGCCGACAGCATTTGCGAAGACGACGAGTTTCGCGCATGCGATAGCACTGCGATCTTTAGTGAGTTCGGCTGCCTTTTTGACTACGATGCCCATTTCGCGGACAGCATCCATGTTGATACCAGATCGGGAAGATCCAATGTTCACTGATGAGCAGACAAGATCGGTTTCGGTGAGCGCTTGCGGTATCGAGTCGATAAGTTTCTTATCACCAGCTGTCATACCTTTTTCCACTAGGGCCGAATAACCGCCAATGAAGTTGACGCCTACCGTTTTAGCTGCTTTGTCTAGTGCGTGGGCGATCTCAACTGGACTTCCTTCTACAGCAGAAGCAATGAGTGAAATTGGAGTAACTGAAATTCGCTTGTTAACAATCGGAATTCCCAGTTCTCGTTCAATTCCTTCGCAGACTGAGACATGATCTTTTGCAAGGGTGGTTATTTTGTTATATACCGCTTCGCAGGTTTCTTGCATGGTTCCTCGAACGCAATCAAGGAGGCTAATGCCCATAGTGACGGTACGAATGTCCAGACGGTATTTCTCGATCATTTCGATGGTTTCGAGAATGCTGGAATACGAGTGTTGAGTCGTCATAAACCTATGAATCTTCCTAGATGATATTCATTGCGTCGAAGATTGCCTGAGATTGAATTCGAATCACCAGGTTTTGATCCTGTTCTACATCTGCCATTGATTCCTGGATTGTGGCAATATCCGTTGCAGAATCATCAAAGGATACGTGCAGGATCATGGTGAAGTAACCGTCCATGATCGTTTGAGAAACGTTGTTGATGTTAACGCCTAACTCGGCGCATTTTGTAGCTACAGCAGCGATGATTCCGGTGTGATCTGCACCGGTGACAGAGATAATGGCAAACATGGGGGTTATATTACTTCTTTCAAAAGAATTAAACAGGAAGAGGGCAATGGCTTTAATAAGTCGGGTACCCCACACGGGGTAACACTATCTACCGTTTTCCTTCACATACCTCGATAAAATTACGAAGCACTCGATTGGAATATGTGGTGTCAATGCTAGGAAGTGAAGATACGATTGCGTCATAATCCTCAGGTGAGAAGTAACCGTAGTCTTTATAAAAGTCCATTCGAGTTTTCATGGCTTGTGCATCCATCTCTGCGTGAAATTGGCATGCCCATGTGGTTTCGTTAGCTCGAATCATCTGAATCGGACAGGAGTCTCCAGTTGCCAATAAGACTGTAGAATCTCCTAGACAGATCGCGTTTTCTGTATGCCCAGTCAGCGATGTGAAAGTTGTTGGAAGGTCACGAGTAATACGGTCGGTTAGACCATCGGCCGTTAACGAAACTGTAGTAGCTCCGGAATCCTCTGGATGAGTGCGTCCGACTGTTCCACCAGTTAGATCGACGAGAAATGAATTTCCATAGCAAATAAAAAATGATGGAATAGCAGAGTAGACAATGCGAGATAACTCAGTATGGACGTGTTTTTGCCAATCCGAATATGTTTCATTGCTGATGTTAAGTGGACTTCCACCGACGATGATGCCATCGAAACGAGAGAAATCGGGGAGATGCTTCTCGACGTCATCAACAAGTACCTGCTCTAATTGCTCAGGTGCAAGCCCAGTAGCGCGAAGCACGTCATTACGTTCAGCGGTTGCCACATCATGGCTAGGCCGCGGGGATACCAGCAAAATTGAAACCATATATGTCACTCTAGACTACTTTGTCTATATTGGCCTAGCTAGGTTGTGATGATCGAACTGATTCTTCAACCAAATCCAATACTCGTTCTAAGTTATCGGTATCGCCACCAGAAGCGAGACGCGAAATAAAACCATCTAAAACGGTTTCTAAGTATGTGTGTAATACATCAATGGGTACGTCGTCACGCATGCGTCCCAAATGTGCGTTTCTTTGAAGGCGCTCCAACACGGCGTCGTCCAGAACACGCTGGTGTTCTATCCAACGATTTCGAAAACTGGGGTCTGTCCGCAACATCTTGGTTATTTCAAGCCTAGTTGCTAGCCAGTCATGGCGTTCAGGGTGGGCTAGCATATCGCGCATTACTTCCACGAGCCCATTTTCTGCGACGACTTCAGCCATCCGTGCCGCATCTTCGCGGGCAAGTGCCAAGAATAGATTTTCTTTGTCACTAAAGTGATGAAAAATCGCGCCACGGGATTTACCCACGGTTTCTTCTAATCGGCGCACAGTTGCGCCTTCGTAACCATGTTCGGCGAAGCATCGACGTGCGCCTTCGAGTATCTCCTGTCGACGCATCGATAGCTCGGTGTTGCTCACAACGGGCATAATGTATTGGTAGCCCCTTCTCGTTAGAGAGACAATAAATCAGGTTAGGGGGCTCCACCTCGTTTTTGAGATAGAGCCCCCTATGGTTACGACATAATCAGCGCAGAAATTAAGCGTTGATCATGTTGCGAAGCACGTACTGGAGAATACCACCGTTACGGTAGTAATCAGCTTCGCCTGGTGTGTCAATACGAACGACTGCGTCGAATTCAACTTGGTCGCCAGATTCCTTTGTAGCTGTCACATGAACAGTCTTAGGGGTAACACCGTTGTTGAGCTCTTCAATGCCTTCAATATCGAAGGTTTCCGTACCATCCAAGCCCAAAGATGCATGCGATTCACCTGCAGGGAACTGCAGTGGAATAACGCCCATGCCAATCAAATTGGAGCGGTGAATACGCTCAAAGGACTCCGTGATAACGGCTTTGACGCCTAGAAGATTGGTTCCCTTTGCAGCCCAGTCGCGGGAAGAACCGGTGCCGTATTCTTTACCTGCGATTACAACAAGTGGAATACCAGCAGCTTTGTAGTTTTGGCAGGCATCGAAGATGAATGCTTGCTCGCCATTCTTGGTGAAGTCACGCGTGTAGCCGCCAGCGATGTCGACTAGCTGGTTCTGAAGTCGAATGTTCGCAAAAGTGCCGCGCATCATTACTTCGTGGTTACCACGACGGGATCCCAAGGAGTTGTAGTCGTTACGAGCAACTCCGTTTTCATCCAAGTACTGTGCAGCAGGAGTACCAGGTTTGATGGACGAAGCAGGGGAGATATGGTCGGTGGTTACTGAATCTCCCAACTTAGCCAAAACGCGAGCGCCCTTGATATCTGACACTGGAGCAGGCTCCGTCGTCATACCATCAAAGTATGGTGCCTTGCGGATATAGGTCGACTTCTCATCCCAGTCGAAGGTCTTGCCCTCTGGAGTAGGAAGGTTTTGCCACTGCTCATCACCCTTGAAGACATCTGCATAGTCTGCTTCATAAAGTTCGCGAGAAATAGCACCAGCGATGGTTTCTTCAATTTCTTCAGTGGAAGGCCAAATATCCTTCAAGAAGACGTCATTGCCATCGATATCTTGACCAAGAGGTTGCGTCTCGAAGTCGAAATCCATTGTGCCGGCGATTGCATACGCAATTACCATGATGGGGGATGCCAAGTAGTTCATCTTGACATCAGGAGAGATACGACCTTCAAAGTTACGGTTACCAGACAAGACTGCCGTTGCAGTCAAATCATTTTCATTGATAGCCGCAGAAATTTCTTCTGGCAATGGGCCCGAGTTTCCGATGCAGGTAGTGCAGCCAAAGCCGGAAAGGTAGAAGCCTAAAGCCTCAAGATCTTTCCAAAGGTCCGCACGCTTGTAATATCCATCGACGACTTGCGATCCAGGCGCACAAATGGTCTTAACCCATGGTTTTGCCTTGAGTCCCTTAGCTGCAGCCTTACGAGCAATCAATCCGGCGCCAATCATGACTGATGGATTCGAAGTGTTGGTGCAGGAAGTAATCGATGCAATTGCGACCATGCCGTGGTCTAGGGTGTATTCGCCACCATTTGGTGAAGAAACAACAACTGGATTGGACTGGCGGCCAGCTGCCCCTTCAGCGGCAGATTCACCATGGCCTGCACGCGAGGAGTTGTAGCCAGCGACGTCTTCGCCTTCTTTTTGTACAGCGCCTTCAGAATCCATGCGCTTAGCTGGAAGAGACTCGTCAACAGGTTCTGCGGAGCAGTAATCAGGAAGATCCTTACGGAATTGTTCCTTCGCTTCAGTCAGCAAAATGCGATCCTGTGGGCGCTTAGGACCTGCAATAGAAGGTACAACGGTGGACAGATCAAGCTCAAGGTACTCAGAATATTCCGCTTCAGGAGCATCCTGCTCGAGCCACATGCCCTGTGCCTTGGCGTATGCTTCTACGAGCGCAACTTGTTCCTCCGAACGTCCGGTCAAGTGCATGTACTTGACAGTTTCTTCGTCGATAGGGAAGATTGCACAGGTGGAGCCGAATTCGGGGGACATGTTTCCGATAGTTGCGCGGTTAGCGAGCGGAATCGACTTAACGCCATTTCCGTAGAATTCGACGAATTTTTGGACTACGCCATGTTCGCGAAGCATTTCAGTGATGGTGAGAACAACATCGGTTGCCGTTACGCCAGCGGGGATTTCGCCAGTCAACTTAAAGCCAACAACGCGTGGAATGAGCATCGATACTGGCTGGCCAAGCATTGCAGCCTCGGCCTCGATGCCACCAACGCCCCAACCCAAAATGCCAAGACCATTTTCCATGGTGGTGTGTGAGTCGGTTCCAATGCAGGTGTCGGGATATGCCAATCCATTGTTGTCAAAGACAACTCGGGCCAAGTTCTCAATATTCACCTGGTGGACAATGCCGGTTCCTGGAGGAACTACGCGGAAGTTAGAGAATGCCTTTGAGCCCCAGCGCAGGAACTGGTATCGCTCTTCATTGCGCTCATATTCGATTTCGACATTCTTTGCCAACGCTAAAGTTGAACCGAATGCCTCGATGATGACCGAGTGGTCAATAACCATTTCGGCAGGGTTGAGTGGATTAACTTTGTCTGGATCGCCACCGAGCGTCTTAACCGCTTCACGCATGGTAGCAAGATCAACGACGCAAGGCACACCGGTGAAGTCCTGCATCAACACGCGGGCAGGGGTGAACTGGATTTCAATGCTTGGTTCCGCTGATGGATCCCAATTTGCGATCGCATTAATATGATCCGCGGTGATGTTTGCACCATCTTCAGTGCGTAGAAGATTTTCGCCGAGAACCTTTAGAGAATACGGTAGCTTCTCCATGCCTTTAACAGCGCTGAGTGCGAAGTAGTCATACGACTTGTCGCCGACCTCAAGTGTTTGTTTGGCATTGAAGGAGTTCTTGCTTTCAGTCACAGTGAGCTCCACTTCGTTTTGGGGTGATCAGTTGAATGTCTGTTCACAACTTTGCTTCAAAATGGGACAGAGGCAAAGCGTTAAAATCGCGCAGATGTAGCAGAAGACTTTTGTTGGGTAATACCTGCAAGAGCAATCCCACATCGTCGCCTGACGCACATTCTAACAGTACGGGCGTAATGTTGCCTACTGTTTTGCCCGATTGACTTCCGCAAATACCCCCGCATGGAGCAAATGTTAGGGACATCGAAGTGGGGCAAATGTGGTCATACAGCCCTCATGTCTAGGTACTGGGCTTGACTTTGTTGTAGTGTGGCTCAATTTTCAAATATCGTTAGTCCTTAAATTGTCCGATGAAGATTGTTCAGCCTCATATATATGTGGAATGGTGATTGGCCAAGGTTTCAGACTTGATTACGGCCTTAAGCCTGCAGCAACACGCGGATTTTTCTAAAAGTGCCTCATATCACATTAATTATTTTCATGAGGCTTTTGGCAGGTCACGTCCATGGAGGGGTGCATGTGAATAATGTGGTTACATTGATAATTGCATCGTAATGGGGACATAGGGGTGTTAGTGCACTATTGTTCTGAGAATGACTCGTGTGTCGATTCTGGTAACTTGACTTGATGTTTGTCACGCATGTGGGGAAGCACGCGGAGATTACTCAAGTCATAATTCGAAGATCGAGATTCGAGTCACTCAACCTTGTTATTGGTTTGCATGGAAACACCATGTGAAACGTTTATAGGAGTAGCCCTGTGACTATACGATCGTCTATGTCTAGGCGTACCACTACGAAAGTGATGCGCGGCTTGATCGCATCTGGATTATCGATTGCATTTCTCGGGGCTACTTCTCCCGTGGTAGCAGAGCCTGCAAACCCTTCAGACACTGAAATAGCTTCTGCAGACAGCCAAGTAGGCGTAGCCCAAGGTGAGGTGTCAAAGCTAGTAGCATCGGTTTCTAATTCAGACTCCGAAATCGCAGCTTTGGAACTCGAAATGGGGGGATTGCGCGAGGCAGTTAACAAAGCGCTGGTTGATCTGCATGACGCACAAAGTTCAGCTGAACGGGCTCGGCAAGGCGTGACTGTGGCACGCAAGAAGCTTGACGATATTCAAGCGGAGATATTAAAAGCCCAAAAAACGCTCGATGAAATTTCTCGTAGTGCTTATCGGCAGGGGGCAGTACCAAGTGGTGTTGCAGGTGTTTCCGGTAAGGCTACTTCAGAAGAAGCGTTGGATCGCCAAACTTTCCTACGTACTAATGCTCAAAAACAACGCGAAGCGGTAGATGCCCTCGACAGGTTACGAACCGAGCAAGCAAATGAAGAGTCGCGACTTCGTGAGGTCAAGAATCTCGCTGAAAAGCGGGAATCTGAAGCTGAAAGCGCTAAGGCTTCAGCTCAACAAGCAATTGATTCTTCTAATTCAAAGCTGGAAGAAAATCTCCGTAAACGAGCTGAGTTAATTAGTAAGCGCGAAGATGCCCAGCGTGGTCTCGATTCTGCTCGGGGTAATGCCGATTCGTTACGTCAACAACGATCAGAATACGAGGAATACAAGCGGGCAGAAGAAGCTCGAAAGAAAGCAGAAGCAGAAGCTGCCGCAGCTGAAAAGGCACGTCAGGAAGCTGAAGCTGCTCGTAAGGCGAAAGAAGAGGCTGCTAGGATTGCAGCGGAAGCTGCTCGAAAAGCCGCTGACGAAGCTGCCCGAAAGGTTGCGGCGGAAAAAGCAGAAAAAGCACAGCAAGATGCAGAAAAGGCTGCGAAAGCAGCTCAGGCTCAAGCCGAGGCTGAAAGACAGGCTTCAGAGAATCGCCGTTCTACAGCGAACGATTCTGCTCGCGCCGCTGCTGCGTTGATTGAGGCTGCAACGCCAAATCATGCGTCTTTAGATGATCCATATGATTCGAATAACCAAGACGGAAACTACATTGCTGCTGTAGAAAACGAAGATAACGATTCTTCTATTCTTGATGACCTGGACGTTGCTCAGGTTGATTCGATGGAGGATATATCTGAAAAGGCATCTGCGTTAGTAGAAAACGCGAGCCGAAGCGAAAAGATTGAAATAGTCATCTCAAGGGCAATGGCTTATATTGGAACTCCTTACGCATGGGGCGGCGGTAATGCGAGTGGCCCAACGCAAGGTATTCGAGACGGCGGCGTGGCTGATTCTTTCGGTGACTTTAATAAAATTGGATTCGACTGTTCGGGGCTAACTTTGTATGCATTTGCTGGTGTAGGTATAGCTTTGCCTCATTATACTGGTTACCAGTACCAAAAGGGAACCAAAGTTGATCCCTCCAATATGCAGCGCGGAGATCTTATTTTCTACGGCCCTAATGCCGAGTACCATGTGGCCATCTATCTTGGTGATGGAACAATGCTAGAGGCTCCGCAATCAGGATCAAGCGTTAAAGTTTCTCCAGTTCGTTGGTCTGGAATGAGTCCATACGCTGTGCGCCTCATTTAAGCAGTAAATATTGAATAAACGGGTGAAAGTCTTGACTGTGAGGATAACGGTTGCTCAAGACTTTCACCCTTTAGTGTTAAGCTAACTGCTTATGGTCGAACCTGTGCACTCGTCTTTGCTACCGCTGCCTACGTGGACGTTATCGGACGTCGACGCAATATTAGTTCTCTCTTTTGGCGGTCCAGAGGGACAACAAGATGTCATACCTTTTCTTGAAAATGTAACTCGTGGCAGAGGTATTCCTCGTGAACGCCTCGAAGAAGTTGCGGTTCATTACCGACATTTTGGCGGTATAAGTCCACTTAATGCTCTTAATCGAGAAATTATTGGCAATATCATTGAAGTATTGTCGTCGCGTGGACTCGAGATTCCTGTGTATTTTGGAAATAGAAATTGGCGCCCATTTGTCAATGACACCGCTGAGAAAATGGTTCGCGATGGTGTTCGGAATGTCGCAGTTTTTGCTACCTCTGCGTGGGGCGGGTATTCAGGATGTCGACAATATGATGAAGATATTGTCAGAATGAATCACCATCTGGCAGAAAAGGGGCTCCCGACTCTTAACTGTTTGAAACTTCGACAATTCTTTGATCATCCATTATTTATTGAAGAAATGTCTTCGGTTGTATTTCAAGCCGCAAGAGAATTAGGAATTTCGGCACTTGATGAGCTCCAGCTGCATCAAAAAGTCGTTTTTACCGCACACTCCATACCTGAAGTAGCCAATGAGAATTCAGGGCGTGAGGAAGACGGGCCGTTATACTCGCGTCAAGTTTACGAAGCAGCGTCACTCGTCGCAAAGCATCTTGGTATAAGCCAAGCGCGTTACGACGTAGTCTGGCAGTCTGCTTCAGGAAATGGTCAGATTCCTTGGTTAGAACCGGATATTTTAGATTATGCGAAATGTCAACATGAGCAAGGCATTTCCGAACTCGTTGTTGCACCCATTGGTTTCATTTCAGACCATATGGAAGTTGTGTGGGACTTGGATCATGAACTCCAAGACTTAGCTTCAGATTTAGGAATGTCAATTTCTAGAGCTGCAACTGTTGGACATACCGATTCCTTCGCAACCATGATCGTAGAATTAGTCGAAGAATCATTAGGAGTAAAACCGCATCAGAACCTCGGAACTGTTCCGTCGAAGGGATGCTCCTTCAACGGTGAACCATGTGAAGTAAATTGTTGTAAGCCGGTTCAGCGACCCCATTCTGCAAAAGCGTAAGAAACCGCTGCCATTCGAGCATGGCGAACGTGTTGTGCTAGGGGAAATAGATGTGGGTCAAAAGCATGCTCCTGTAAAGATTGAGTCACACCTTCCACGATTGACGCTACCGTGTCTGCCCGAGAGATCAGCTTTAACGCACGCTGGGCTACTTGCTCAGGCAACCCTGGGTTCTCGTAAAAGTCTGTCAAACGTCCAACAGTAAGCCTTGGATTCCGAGCTGGAGTGCGGAAATTTGGTTGTTTCTCGATGAAGGCTGCGCTGTACCGAGTAGCTTCCGCCAAATTGAAATCAGCTTCGCCGGGACTTAATGCAGGAGGTAGCCTCGTCGGTTCGGCGGAAGTAATCCAGTGCCATTGGGTTCTTCCTTGGGCATCCGAACCTCGGGGTATAAGAAAACCATAGGTATGTGGCTGCGCCAAGGCTACGGCTATCGCAGCTTGTGGAGCAGATCTAGCTTGGCTTCCAAGCGTTGTACGCACGTCTTCTGGGAAACAAATGGGATCGCCAGGACCCCCTAGAAGTAAACGAAACTGCGGTTCTTCGCTTAGTGCTGATCTATGATGTAGATCAGTATTTTTCCTCAAGATTCGGAAAATTTCATGATTTCCGTCGCCGATGCCAACAAGGTGGCCTTGACCAAAGAGCTCAGTAAGACTGTAGTCTGCATCGTCAATACTGATATGACCGTATAGCCATGCGCCTATCCAAAGACTAGCGTTTTGCAATGGACTGTAGAGATTGTCGCGGATATTCATAGCTTTAAAGACCTTAGCGGATAGGCTGTGGTGTTATGACTTTCCATGATCCATATGCCGGCAACATTCTAAAAGGACATTCTCGAAATGTTCCGCAACAATTTCCTGAAGTCCCAGCGAAACCTGGTTTAGTGGTCGAGGTACTAGCCGATGGTTTTGTTGGTGCAGTTATTAATTTTGAACGAACTTACGACGGAGATTTCATTCGACTTGAAGATCGCTATCAACATGAGCGCCTTTTTAAGCTGAGAAAAGGAGCGTTCCTCATTGACGGGAATCGGGTTACGCTTACGCGTTTCGTGGAAAAGAAACAGCCCGAACGATCAAATTCAGGTTCCCGAAAAGTAAAACACGTTGAAGCGAAAGTTGCGGCACCATCGCGGATCTGGGTTGAAGGTATTCATGATGCAGCAATCGTTGAAAAAATATGGGGTCATGATCTGCGAGTTGAAGGCGTAGTGGTGGAATATCTGGAAGGACTTGATAATCTTCCGCATCAGTTAGCCCAGTTTAAGCCTCAACTAGGACGGCGAGTCGGAGTATTAGCAGACCACCTAGTGGAAGGATCCAAAGAAACAAAGCTGACCGAAAGCGTCGGGCCAGATGTTCTCGTGACGGGCCATCCCTATATTGACATTTGGGCCGCAGTAAAACCTGAAAGACTAGGTTTGCGAGAATGGCCAAAAGTTCCATACGGCGAGGATTGGAAAATGGGCATCTGCCGCCGAGTTGGCTGGGCTGATCCAAAAGAAGGCTGGAATCGTGTATACAATGCCGTGCATTCATTCCGAGACGTCGATTCCACTTTAATTGGGGCAGTTGAGCGACTGGTTGATTTTGTTACAACCCCAGAGCTAAAGAAAGAAGACCTTTTGTAACACGCCTCGCTCATATTAGGGATGAGGTTTCTACGCGACGATTTGGTTTTCAGTAAGCTAGATGCTGTGGGATCTTTGGAATGGTTTGTAATAGGTGTAGCGCTAGTTGTCTTAGAGCTGTTTATCGGTGAACTGACATTCTTCATGCTTGGCCTTGCTGCTATTTGTGCCGCTGGGGTTGGATTGGTTACAGATAACGTCGCACTACAAGCCGCCGCTTTTTCAGTCTCTGCGATTTCTTTATTATTGTTCCTCAAACCTCTGATAAAGAAACATTTTGAACTACCGACTTCACTGGAGCTTACTCCACGGGCTCTCATCGGAATGAGTGGGGAAGTTGTTGAAAAGATTACGGAGCATTCGGGGCAAATCAAGCTGGATGGTTCCATCTGGTCTGCTCGAAGCCTTGATCCCGCCGTTAATTTCCAGACAGGACAATCCGTTTGCGTAGTAGAAATTGACGGCCCAACTGCCGTTGTATGGAAGGAGAGTAAAACGTGATAGTTCTTGCAGTTATCATGGTGCTTTTTGCAATTGTTATTGCTAAATCCATTGTAATTATTCCGCAAGGTGAAGCCGCCGTTGTCGAGCGCCTAGGTCGGTACACCAAGACTGTTGCAGGCGGGATTAGTTTGTTAGTACCGTTTATCGACAGAGTACGGGCGAAAGTAGACACCCGTGAACGGGTTGTGTCCTTCCCACCACAAGCTGTTATCACTCAAGACAATCTTACTGTTGCTATTGATACTGTCGTCACTTTTCAAATCAATGATGCAGCAAAAGCAATTTATGGTGTTGACAACTACATTGTAGGCGTCGAACAAATTTCGGTTGCAACTCTCCGTGATGTAGTTGGCGGAATGACATTAGAGGAGACTCTAACTTCTCGAGAAGTAATCAATCGTCGATTGCGCGGTGAGCTCGATGCGGCTACTACAAAGTGGGGATTAAGAATTAGCCGAGTAGAGCTCAAAGCGATTGATCCTCCTCCATCGATCCAGCAATCGATGGAAATGCAGATGAAAGCTGATCGTGAAAAACGCGCCATGATTCTGACCGCTGAGGGACGCCGCGAATCTGATATTCGAACTGCAGAAGGCGAAAAACAAGCAAAGATCCTCGCGGCTGAAGGTGAAAAGCATGCAGCAATTTTGGCGGCAGAAGCAGCAAAGGAAGCCAGAATTCTAGAAGCTGAAGGTCAACGCGCTGCGCGTTATCTTGAAGCTCAAGGTGAAGCTCGGGCGATACAGAAAGTTAACGCCGCAATCAAGGCGTCTCGGTTGACACCTGAGGTCTTGGCATATCAGTATCTCGAAAAATTGCCGCAACTTGCCGAGGGCAAAGCTTCAACAATGTGGATGATTCCATCACAATTTGGCGACTCGTTGGAAGAATTTGCGAAGGCGCTCGCCAATAAAGGAGACGATGGTGTCTTCCGTTACGAACCAAGTGAAGTCGATGAGCACAGCAGCCGATTAGTTGGCGAAGACAATCATGAAGATTGGTTTAAAACTGAGTCAAACCCAGAAATTGCTGCCGCGGTAGCAGCAGCAAATGCTGTAGCTAATAAGCCTGTTGAGGGGCCTGATCCTGGCACTGAATTAGCTTCATTGGACCAATAATGAAAATTAGATATTGAGTAACAGGTCTCTACAGGTCTCTACATTGTCTGCGATGCACAGTACGCTCGCTTTGAGCGCATAGTGCATCGCAGAGATTTTGTTGGCTAATCAATATTTGCACGCTGTAGTAGATCAATGGCAAGTTGATAGCCTGCAAGCTCAGCTTGCCAGCCTGCCGCTTGCAAACGCTGGCTTATAGCTTGTTTCGAGATGCCTAATTCTTCAGCGGCCTCTATTTGGTTTAATCCGGAACGCATCAAACTCGTTGCTTCGCGACCTTCCGCAGTTCTTTTAGAGAGTATGTAAGCGAGCATGACAAAGGCTGCTTGGATGGGGGCAGCCCACTTTTTATCTTTCTTTACCCCCACTTTCACTGTGCCAGCTCGGGCGCGTGGTCCTAGTACTTTGTGGGCAAAAGCAAGGGAATCTTCTGAAGTCGCTGTTGTGGTATCCATAACAGCGATAGCTACAGCCCAATCTCCTGCTGCTAAAAGAGCTAGCGCTGTATCGCAGGTAGCCTCGGCAGTATCAATTATTGACGCTATATCTTCCACGTCCACCAGAGTGAATTGCTCAACCCCCTCCAACGTCGACAACGCTGCTGCAGCCTTGCTTACGTATTCTGCACGTTTGAGTTCTCGACCTCGGTACCGAGCTTGGATAGCGTACATGCCTGAATGATCCTCTCGACTAAAGCACCATAGTATTAGTTCAACACACTACCTTATTGTCTATGTTGATGACTTGACTAGCAGTCTCGAATCGATAATTAATCCACATAAACCTAGGATTGCGAAACATATGGTCGGGATAAAAAAGGTTGCATTGTAGCTTTGCGCAAGTCCATTTCCAATGAAAACTGTAACAATTGTCCCAGGTGCAGACCCGATGCATGTAGCCAACCCGAAACTTGTTAAAGGGATGTTCGTCATTCCTGCTACATAATTCAATAACGAAAAGGGCACTGCAGCGATCATTCGCAGGGATGCAACTGCAAACCAACCTCGTTGCTCAATATGATGATTTACGCGAACAGCATTGGCGGATGTTAACCGCGATCGAGTCCAATCACCCAGAATTCTTCGGACGATGAGTAATGACAGCATGGCCGACGCTGTTGTACTTAACAGGGCGATGACAATTCCAACCAATGGGCCGAAAAGAATTCCAGAAGAAAGCGTCAAGAGTGTGCGTGGTATCGGAAACTGCGTTATTGAAATGTATAAGACAATAAAAACCACAACAAACCATGCGCCAGTATCGTCTGCCCAAGTACGTAAAACAGTTAGCGGAGGAACGTCGATAATCACAGTTGCTACAAGAAAAACGCAGCATAGTAACGTAAAACCAAGTTTCTTAACGGTGCTCCACTCTGAAATCCTGTTGAATCCATCACGAAAAAGCTCAAGAAAATAAGAGAAAATCGCGCTCACGTGGGCTAACTTTAGCCCGATCGGACACATTCGGTTGGAAATGCTCACCAAATACTGATGTATCGGACTACACTTAGTAGTTGTTATGAGGCGCCTATCACCTTGGTCTGGTGTAGGAACCTTATGCCACGAAAATTTTGTTCACAACCACATAGGTGCGTGGACGCATAAAGTTGAGACGATTCATTTGTCCGTTTTGTATTTATGCGCTTCTCGTTCCTTCTACTGTGAGGGGAGTGGGTTCCACTCGTGACTGACACACGAATCGCCCAAACTGAAGAGCTCGAGGCTCAGCGACAGGAATGGTATAAAGCTGTTGCTAAAGTTTTCGCTCGCGTACAGAAAAAAGATGTTGCTGACGTTCCGCTAGATATTTGGCAGCATCTTATTCGCACCACGTACGATGACATCAAAGTCAACCCTTTGTACAACCGTGCAGACGAATTAGAAGAAACTCAGATTCCAGGTTCATTCCCATATACACGTGGTTTTGCCGGTGTAGGGAAAGAAGAAGGCGTTGGCTGGGGAGTAACCGAAGCGTTCGGCGCATCTTCTTCTAACAAAGATGTACTTCATGCTCTTGACAATGGCACAACCGATATCGTTGTTTATGGAGAAGCCAACATTGAAGAGCTCCTCAAAGAGGTACTTTTCCAGTACGCCCCAGTTCGTCTGAACTCTGGTGTCGCGACTGAAGAAATGACCAATCGTCTTTTCTCGATGGTTGACGCTCAGCGTACCGCGCCACGAAGCATCGAGCTTGGAGCATCGCCACTTAGCTCCATGATCGATGGGTCAGCCTCTGTTGACCTCGACACCGCGATTAATCTAGCTGTTCGCGCATCTGAGCGTGAAAACACTCGCGCGATCTTGGTCGATGCAGTTTCCTTCTCAAATCAAGGTGCTACGGATGCGCAGCAGATTGGTCTCGCGCTAGCAGCCGGCGCAGAATATCTCCGCGGCTTGGTAGCTGCAGGGCTCTCTACAGAGCAAGCCTTACAGCAGCTTTCATTCCGTTATGCAATTACGGACGATCAGTTTGCTCAAATTTCCAAATTGCGAGCAGGCCGAGCACTCTGGGCTCGAGTTGCAGAAATTCTTGGTGCTAAGGAACTCGGAAGTGCTCCACAACATGCACTGACGGCTCCTGTCATGTTTACTCAGCGTGATCCGTGGGTGAACATGTTGCGTTCCACGGTGGCAGCATTCGCTGCAGGCGTTGGCGGCGCCAAAGACGTAGAAGTTTTGTGCTTTGACTGGGCAATTGCAGGCGGAATTCCAAATGTTTCGCGCAGCTTTGCTCACCGCATTGCGCGTAATACGAACCTTCTGCTTCTCGAAGAATCTCACCTAGGTCATGTCATTGACCCAGCCGGTGGATCGTATTACGTCGAAAGTCTAACTTCATCGATCATCGAGAAGGCATGGAAGGTCTTCACTGATATCGAAGCAGCTGGTGGCTTCCTTGCAGCCGTCGAAAACGGTTCCGTTAAAGAAATGCTTGACGATGCTCATGAGCGAGTACGCCGTGATATTGCGCATCGAATCAAGAAGGTCACCGCAATCAACGAATTTCCAAATCTCGCAGAAGCGCCGTTGCCGGCGGAGCTTCGCGTAGAGCCAACCTGTGTACGCCGTTGGGCTGCAGAATTCGAGTCGTTCCGTAACCGCTCGGATGTTTTCATGGAGGTCAACGGAAAACGGCCACAAGCTGTACTCATCCCACTAGGCCCACTTGCAAAGCACAATATTCGTACTGGTTTTATTACCAATCTTCTTGGTACAGGCGGAATTGAGGCTTTGAACCCAGGGCAGGTTGTTCCAGGAACCCCTGAGTTTGCTGAGGCTGCTGCTAGCGCCAAGATTGCAGTCATTTGTGGCACGGACGCTGAATACGATGCAACTGGTGCTGAGGCATTGGCTGAACTGCGCAAGCTCGGTGTAGAAACCATTTTGTTAGCGGGATCGCCAGGACATGATTTCGAACCGGATGACTATTTGAATATGAAGATCGACGCAGCTACGAAGCTCGATGGTCTACTGAAGAAGTTGGGAGCTTAACCATGACTACTATCCCAAATTTTGCAGAGTATCCAGCATCTCCTGAGAACCAGAACGCTGCGGACTCAAGTGCGCTTGAGCAACAAGTTTGGACTACGCCAGAAGGCATTGATGTCAAGCGTGTATATAAGCGCAACGACCGAAATGACAGTGTGCCTGCGGAGCAGCTGGACTCGTACCCAGGTATGGTGCCGTTTATGCGTGGACCATATCCAACCATGTACACTAATCAGCCATGGACAATTCGTCAGTACGCAGGATTTTCCACTGCTGCTGAATCAAATGCTTTCTATCGTCGTAACCTCGCAGCAGGCCAGAAAGGTCTGTCAGTTGCTTTCGATTTGGCTACTCACCGTGGTTATGACTCAGACAATGAGCGCGTAGTCGGCGACGTTGGTATGGCTGGCGTTGCAATCGACTCAATTTTGGATATGCGCCAACTTTTTGAAGGCATCGACCTTGGAAAAGTATCTGTCTCCATGACGATGAATGGCGCTGTGCTTCCAGTGCTTGCTCTCTACATCGTTGTTGCGGAAGAACAAGGTGTCGCACCTGAGCAGCTAGCCGGAACAATTCAGAATGACATTCTGAAAGAGTTCATGGTTCGTAACACCTATATCTACCCACCGAAGCCTTCGATGCGCATCATTTCGAATATTTTCGAATACACATCATTGAAGATGCCTCGGTTTAACTCCATTTCAATTTCGGGCTACCACATTCAGGAAGCCGGTGCGACTGCTGACCTCGAGCTCGCTTATACACTTGCTGATGGTATTGAGTACATCCGCGCTGGTAAAGGCGTTGGCCTAGATGTTGATAAGTTTGCTCCTCGACTTTCCTTCTTCTGGGGTATTTCCATGAATACGTTCATGGAAATTGCAAAACTTCGCGCTGGCCGTCTACTTTGGAGCGAACTGGTCGCTAAATTCGATCCAAAGAACCCTAAATCTCAGTCGTTGCGTACCCACTCACAGACTTCTGGTTGGTCGCTGACCGCCCAAGATGTCTACAACAATGTGGCACGTACCGCTATCGAGGCAATGGGTGCAACTCAAGGCCATACGCAGTCTTTGCACACCAATGCTCTTGACGAAGCTTTGGCACTGCCAACGGATTTCTCTGCACGTATCGCGCGTAACACGCAGCTGCTGCTTCAACAAGAATCTGGGACCACGGCACCAGTTGATCCATGGGCCGGTTCGTATTACATCGAGTGGCTCACTGAGCAGCTAGCTGAGCGAGCTCGTGCCCACATCGAAGAAGTTGAGAACGCTGGCGGAATGGCTCAGGCCACGATCGAAGGTATTCCAAAACTCCGCATCGAAGAATCCGCTGCACGTACTCAGGCGCGTATTGATTCCGGCCGTCAAGCTTTGATTGGTGTGAACAAATATGTCGTCGAAGAGGACGAGCAGATCGAAGTTCTCAAGGTCGACAACACCAAGGTACGTGCGGAGCAACTAGCAAAGCTTGAGCAGTTGCGCGCTGAGCGCGATCAAGCTGAGGTCGATCGATGCCTGAAAGCACTCACCGAAGCCGCTCGCATCGAAGAAAAGGAACCAGGCAACCTAGATCAGAACTTGCTTAAACTAGCAGTCGATTGCGCTCGCGCTAAGGCAACTGTGGGTGAGATTTCTGACGCACTCGAAGAGGTATTCGGCCGTCACGAGGCTGAAATTCGTACGCTCTCCGGCGTGTACAAGGACGAAGTTGGAAAGGAGGGCACTGTGGGTAATGTTTCTAAGGCAATCGCTATGGCTGATGCTTTTGAAACTGAGGAAGGCCGCCGCCCTCGTATCTTCTTGGCCAAGATGGGGCAGGATGGTCACGATCGCGGACAAAAAGTTGTTGCATCTGCATATGCTGACCTCGGCATGGATGTCGATGTCGGACCACTGTTCCAGACCCCAGCAGAGGCAGCGCGTGCCGCGGTTGATGCGGACGTTCACGTTGTCGGCGTTTCTTCCCTGGCTGCAGGTCACCTGACTCTGGTTCCTGCTCTCAAGGAAGAGCTTGCCAAGTTGGGCCGTGAAGACATCATGGTCGTCGTTGGTGGCGTTATCCCGCCAGGAGATTTCCAAGAACTTTACGACGATGGTGCAGTCGCTATTTATCCTCCAGGAACCTTTATCGCAGATGCTGCGATCGATATGCTGGAAAAGTTGGCGGCTAACCTTGGTATCGACCTCAAGGTCGACGAAGCGTAATTAGTTCGTTTCAATACCATGACTATGTTCACCGGCCGCTCTTTTGAGTGGCCGGTGAACGCGTATAAGCAGGAAGGTTTCACAAAATGTCTGCAGACAACGAGTACCTCGAGCATCATTTGGGTTCACTTTTAACTACCGCTGGGACCGATTTGGGGGAGGTAACTGCTGTTGCCCCTGAGATTGTGAAAAAAGCGCGGCGGCGTATAGATGTTGACGAATTATTTGAAGGCGTCCGTCGAGGTGATCGAACGCTTATTTCTCGAGCTATCACCTTGCTAGAATCTACTGCTCCGGCACACAGGGTTTTGGCTCAAGAATTGCTGGTCAAGTTGTTGCCTTTTAGTGGTAAAGCCCTTCGAGTAGGTATCACTGGTGTACCCGGCGTGGGAAAATCAACGTTTATTGAGGCGTTGGGGATGAAGCTGATTGGTGATGGACATAAACTAGCGGTGCTTGCCATCGATCCTTCCTCCACAAAGACACGAGGCTCAATCTTGGGCGATAAAACTCGTATGGCTAAGTTAGCTCGTGAAGATAATGCCTTTATTCGTCCTTCTCCTTCCGCTGGAACTCTCGGCGGCGTTGCTAAAGCTACTCGTGAATCTATGGTGGTTTTCGAGGCTGCAGGATACGATGTGATCCTTGTTGAAACCGTTGGCGTAGGACAATCAGAAGTTGCTGTCTCACAAATGGTTGATTGTTTCACCTTTTTGGCTCTGGCTGGTGCGGGTGATCAACTACAAGGAATCAAAAAAGGCATCCTTGAAATGGCAGATCTGGTTGCTATCAACAAAGCTGATGGCCCCAACCTCAAAAATGCGAAACGAGCGGCTCGTGAATTGGCAGCTGCAATGCGAATGGTTCGCCAAGAAAACGACTTGTGGCACCCGCCTACGATTACTATGTCGGCCGTAGAGCATGAAGGCGTAGACGAATTCTGGGAGCATGTTCAAAATCACAATAAGGCAATGTTGGAATCTGGCGTATTCGAGCATAATCGCAGAGAACAACAAGTTCAGTGGATGTGGTCAATGGTCCACGAGACTTTACTTCAACGGCTAAACACAGATCCGAATGTTGTTGAAGTGAAAAAATTGGTGGAAGATCAGCTACGGCACGCACACATCACACCTACATTAGCTGCTGAACGAATTCTCAATGCTTTTGATCATGTCACTGCCGACTAGAGAAAAATCCTAGATGAATACGCACATTCCATCGCTTCTTACTGTGAAGGCTCTTCAACAGTTATGCGATAACCGTTCAAATGTCGTGATCTTGGACGCAAGCTTGACCATGTTTGGGGATCTCTGAGCTCAAAATTCCGACAGCGCAGCGCTTTGACTTGGACGCTGAAATGTCTGATAGTTCCTCGGATATTCCACGCACGCTTCCCACTAGGAAGGAATTTCAGAAGCATCTTCGGACCCTCGGTATCGATAATTATTCGCTTGTCGTTGTTTACGGCAAGCGAGGAATGGACTCTACGCCTCGTGCTTGGTGGATGCTGAAATCCGCTGGCGTACAGAACGTGATCTTGGTCGATGGTGGGCTTACTGCATGGATTGCGGCTGAAAATAGAACTGAGTTTTGGGAAGACAAAGCAGCTTCTCAAAATAAGGGAAATATCACCGTAAGTAGTTCTTTTGGGTCGAACAGCGCCAGTATGCAGTGGTTGCAGGCAAGCGGGAGCCAACTTGAAATTCCAATTGTTGATGCACGTAGCACTGAGCGGTATCACGGTGAGGTGGAAAAGCCTCGCAAAGGGCTAAACCGAGGCCATATCCTTGGAGCAATCAACATACCGGTTACAACTTTGCAAGCAAATGGTCAAATAGTGTCGTCCGATCAATTTCTTAGCATTTTTGATCAGCATCTAGGTTGTGCGAATAGGCCATTCATTGCTTACTCTGGCTCCGGAGTCACAGCCTGTGTCGTCCTTTTCGCTGCGTCCCTTATCGGACGACACAGAATGCTTTACGATGGTTCTTGGTCGCAGTGGGGGAATACAAGACTACGACAATCCGGTTGCTACCAAGGATGAGGTTTGAAGTCTTTCAGAAAGCATCCTTATAGATCTACCCCATTTTCGCCTTGGACAATAGGTTCGTAGACTCGTGCCGCACCGTCAGCTAAGTCAAGAGGCGCGCAGAAGCCTTCCGTAGCCAGTCGTTGCTTCGTCGTGTGTGGACGCTCATCTGTGATCCAACCGGTGCCTACTGATGTCACTAAGACACCGTGATCAAACATTTCAGTGGCTGTTGTTCTTGTCAGCATATTTAGCGCAGCTTTGGCAATATTGGTGTGTGGATGTCCAAGGGCCTTTGTATCCCCTAGAAAATACGCCTTCCATCGCAGATACATTCGCAACATATTTTCGCCGTGCCGGTGAGACTTCAAGAGCAGGTCGTAACCTATTAAAAAGGATAAATGGTGCTGTCGCGTTGCACAGCTGAACTTCTAGCATTTCTAACGGATTTACGGATCCAACAGTAGCGACCCATGAATTATGGTCGGTTACATCGGGGATAAGCCCACCTGCATCGATTCCTAATGTAGGACCATGCCACATGGAGCGCATTCACAATCAAACTTTGAGAATGCGTTGTGGGGGTTGCTCCACACATGAGGGCATGTGGATGTGCTTCCATTGTAGTGCCTAAAGCAGTGATCGGTACTTCTTTTTCGATGCCTTGTAAGCGGTGAGATTCTTCACGAACTAACGCTGAGTATGCGCTGGGACTACGGCGAACAGTTTGCGCCGCATTATTAATGAGGACATCTAGTGGCTGTTCACTGAGGATTTGGAAGATCGATTCCGATAACGTGGAGTCGGTGAATCCAGTCAGCAGAATCACTTACCGCGCTAACACGCCGAACTGCGTCCCTGGGAAACCTTGTAGTAATGGTGAGAGATTCGCACCATCTCTTAGTAGTTTAAGCGCAATATACATTCCTATTTTGGCGCGCCCGCCTGTTAGTAAGGCTCGTCGTCCCTGAAGATCAACGGATGCTTCTCGACGTTTCCTATTATCTGCGGCACAGGTGGGGCAGAGTTGATAATGAAGTGGCCACAGAGCCGGTTTCCAAAGCGCGTAGCTGCTGCCCACGCGACATAATGAAAAGACCTGACGTTTCATCATCAATTCGTTGTTCGTTGGCAGTAACTGTAGCACTAAGTATTGCGTGGTCGGGGGCTTTACGCAGAGCTTTAGCTGCTTTACGACGATTTGTTTTGAGCTTTTATACATCGCACTCATACTTCGTGGGTTAAGGGTCATAAGGGGATGCGGACGGAATCTTGGAGGATTCCATTATGAACCGTTCCTACACCAACACGCAGAAGCGCACAGCACTGCGGGTCTACAAACGCACACAATCAGTGACTAAAACAGTCCGCGAACTCGGCTACCCAGGCAGATGGACCCTGTATAAATGGCTACGCGAGCCCAAAACCCCACCACAACCACGTAAACAAGCCAAAACCCTGACCCACTACCCATACGAAGTCAAACTTCGCGCAGTAGAACTTTTCCACAATGGTTGGCGACCAGCTGATATTGCCCAGGAATGCTGCCTGCACACTCACGCCAGCGTCTATGCTTGGGCGCAACGCTACCGTGAGGAAGGACAATGGGGCTTGATGTCGAAAAAAGAACGCGCAGGCCATGGCCGCATCCCTACTAAAGCAGCACTAGAAAAATCATTGCCGGATAATCCAACACAGTTAAAACAGCAGATGGCCACGCTGCTGGTAGAAAAAGCCGTGTTGGAAAAGGAGCTGGAAATTATAAAAAAAGACGTAAGCGTCATCCCCGGTCAGCTGAGTAATAAGCACAAAACCGACGTGGTTGACGCTTTGCGTAGCACGTTTCCATTAGCAATGCTGCTCGCTGCTAGTGGTCTTGCTGCATCCAGTTTCTATTACCACCTGAAAAAACGACGCATGCCTGATAAGCACGCAGCTATTCGCAGCATGGTGCACCGCATCAGTTCTGATTCACATAATACCTATGGTTATCGCCGTATCTGGTGGCAATTACGACATTTAGGCATAACTATCAGTGAAAAAGTAGTTCGCAGGCTCATGCGCGAAGAAGCAATTACGGTGCGGTTTCCGAAGCGGAAGGTGAAATATTCCAGTTATCAAGGAGAAATTTCTCCGGCTCCGCCGAACCTGGTCAACCGTTGTTTTCATGCCACTGCTGCGAATACGTTGTGGCTGACTGATATTAGTGTTTTCGCTGCGAATGAGGGGCGGGTGTATTTGTCTGTGATTATTGATTGTTTCGATGGCAAAGTCGTTGCTGCTAAGACGAGTGTGAATCCCACTATGGAGTTAGCAGAATCTACGCTGCAGGCCGCTATTGATGCTGAGGGTCTTCCACCGGATGGTTCATTAGTGATTCATTCAGATCGTGGTGTGCATTACCGTGGTCGGAGTTGGCATAGTCTGACTGCGAAATATGGCATCGTTCGTTCGATGTCGAAAAAAAAGGGGTGTAGTCCTGACAATGCGGCATGCGAGGGGTTTTTCGGGCGGATGAAAAATGAGATGTATTACGGCAAGAGGTGGCAGACAATCCAAGAGCTTGACGATGCCATTGCTGCTTATATCGAGTTTTATAACAATCATCGCATTAAAGTTAGTCTCAATGGTATGAGTATCGCGCGTTATCGCATGGCTGCGGTAGCGTGAGGTTGAAAGTGTCTAACAAAACGTCCGCATCCCCTTTTGACCCTTAACCCGCTATTTCAACAAATAGTACATAAAAAAGAGATCTCCGACCATTGGTCGGAGATCTCTAATATTGTGCCCGAGGGGGGACTTGAACCCCCACGTCCGTTAGTAGGACACTAGCACCTCAAGCTAGCGCGTCTGCCATTCCGCCACTCGGGCTGGGTGTGTCTTTCAGCTGTTTGCTGTTGACTCGCATAACTATATGGCGATCTCTTTGCGAATACAAATCGTAAGGTCAAGTAGTGTTTTTGGGGGCTTAAGATTGATTAATACTGCATTAGTAGTCTTCCCGATAAAGCTGCTGCTGAAAAATCCCAGACGTTTGCTTTTTATATGTGTATAAAGGCGAGTATGACCTATTCCAATAATCATGATCGATTCCCAGGTGCTGACCCATATGCACCCCTTAACGAACTTCCAACATTCTCATTGCACTCGGAAGACTTTTCTGATGGCGAAAAATTTAATTCGATTCACTTGGGAGGAAATGATGTTTCTCCACATCTTGAGTGGAGCACATTACCTGAGGGGACAAAATCTATTGCTATCACTTGCTTTGACCCTGATGCTCCCACTGCTTCAGGTTTTTGGCACTGGGCGGTTTTTAACATTCCAGTTTCCCAAGTATCAATTGCACAAGGTGCAGCAAACGATGGCTCGCTCGACCAGCTCGGCGCGATAAGTCTTCGAGGAGATTCTGGAAAACGAGGTTATTACGGCCCTAATCCGCCTGCTGGCCATGGCCCGCATCGTTATTTATTTGCAGTGCATGCGGTTGACGTTGAATCTTTAGACGTAGATCCAGATTCTTCACCCGCAGTGTTGGGGTTCAATCTTTACTTCCACAGTTTGGGCCGTGCGATTCGTTGGGGATGGTATGAGAACTCCTAGCCCCGTTCCTCTCGGCTTACGTGTAGGAGCCGCATTTCTAGCCGTGGCAGTCGCACTCGCCATATTTACGTTTATTCATGTCCTAAAGGACAGGTGGGCAGAGGGGTTTCATGTCACAGCACGTTTTACCCTCATATTGATTGCAGCTGCCTTAGTAGGGGCATTTGCAACAGTGAACAAAGCCTCACGTGGCTCAGTTCTTCAACTGACTGGATTAATAGTTGCTTTGTCGCTGATCTTTTTAGGGTGATTTACGCCTGAGTCTCCAATAATTATCTGGTCGGCTTATCTCTTGCCTTGTTATGCAGCCGTATGTTTCATAGCTAGCTTGTTAGCTCGCATGCTAACTGTTCGAAGTTAGAAATAGCGGCAGAGTCTAGGACGCTACCTAGTCTCAGCCGCGATTAAAAAAACAACACTTTATTGAAGTGTCCAAGGAAGTTTCGAGCCAACGGCTTGATCAATGCTGCTGAGGTCGTGGGCTCGCAATTGCGCTGCAATTCCTAAATGAATATCCCTGATCCAATCTGGTCCACCGTAGATCATTCCTGTGTACCCCTGCAAAAGGGTTGCTCCTGCGGCGATACGCTCCCATGCTTGCTGTGGCGTTGAAATGCCTCCCACTCCAATGAGCACCATTTCCGTGCCTACGCGCGCATACAGGCGTTCTAGAACTTCCAGAGATCGCTGGGCTACCGGAGCTCCCGAGATGCCGCCAGCTCCCATGTCTGCAACATCTTGATGTGGAGTGCGCAGTCCATTGCGGGAAATGGTCGTATTAGTCGCTACGATGCCGGCAATTCCCATTTCGACAGCAAGGTCCGCTACTGCGTCTATGTCATCATCAGACAAATCTGGCGCTATTTTCACTAGCACTGGCACAGATGTTGATTCTTGAACTGCTGCAATTATCGGGCGCAGTGATTCTACTGCTTGAAGATCTCGAAGCCCCGGAGTATTTGGGGAAGAAACATTAATCACGAGATAGTCTGCGAGGTTACCGAGAAGCAGTGCTGATCGTCGATAATCATTCACAGCATCTTTCGAGGCAACTACCTTTGTCTTGCCGATATTAATGCCGATAACCGCATCAGACTTACGGCGTTTAAGATTTTTAGCTACTTCGGCGGCTCCCAAATTATTGAATCCCATACGATTTAAAATCGCTTTATCTGCAGGTAGACGGAATAGTCGGGGAGTGGGGTTACCAGGTTGAGGTGATGCCGTCACTGTTCCCAATTCTGCATAGCCAAAGCCGAATGCCGCCCACACATCTGGAGCTTCACCATTCTTATCAAATCCTGCAGCCAACCCAAGCGGCTGCGGGAAAGTTACACCAAACACCTCTTGTCTCAGAATGGGATCGTTGACGGGAAGAATTGACCCCACTGCGCGTCGTAGAGGTGAAATCGCTTGTACTAATTGCATGCCACGAGTGATGATGTGGTGAATACGCTCAGGGGACATCGTAAACATCCCTTTTAGCGCAAGTGCGTATGCTTTAGTTCGCAAAGGATGAGATGAAAAATCCGACATGGTGGATAGGCCTTTCGCTATTTTAAAGGTGTGTGGGGCATTAGTCTGTTTGGCTTTTAACAAGTTGGAGGCCTGCTCCAGATGCGGATGCGAGCACCAAAGTACCGTCGTCAAGCACGGCAATGTTGTGGACGTTTTCGATAGTGTTATATGAGCTTTTTTCGGATCCGGTTCCGGATGAAATATCGTAACCAGTCACCTTGTTATCTCCAGTAGTAGCGACCCAAGCTAGGTCATGCTTGTTGTCCCAAGTAATACCCCAAGGACTAGGCCCCGTCGGAGAGGTTTGGTGAAGCCGGATGACGTCTTTAGCACCGTACACTGCAAACTGATTCTTCTTGGCGTCTGAAGCGAGCACAACGCCTTGCTTAGCTGCAGATATCCTTCCAACCCCTTTGCCTACCCGCAAAATGGCACCGGGTTTTGACTCTTTCCAATTTACGTCTTGAATCAAGGTGTATTTGTTATTGATTCTGACAACTGCATCAGCTTGTCCTTCGATCGGAACTGAAATAAGTTGATCAGACCCGTATTCAGTTGCCACCTCTGAGAGCTTTTCACCATCGTTAAATACCTCAACCTTATTCGAGTCACGATGCGCAACGAGAACTTCTCCGGTTGATACTTGTACCGCATAGTGGGCAGTTTCAGTCGGCTGAGCGATTACTGAATTTTTACCCGATACTGGATCAACAGAATGCACGCCGTCGGAACAAGAAACAATGAAAGCCTTTGAGTTCGATGTCATGTCAAAGCACTCAGCGTCAATAGACACTTTAGTCGTGTTACCTTTTTCAAAATCTGCAGCAGACCCGAGCTCTAGGTGGGAACCCATTTTGATTCCAATCGAATTTCCCACCGTTTGAAGCGCATCAATTGCACCGCGCTTGAGTACAGTTCCCTCGGGGGCTGTAGCCTTCGGGGAAGCTGCTGCGGTAGCACTTCCCATGTCGGGCCGGATTTCTGCCACATTCGTTGTTTCTGCATTGCCGCTACATGCGGTCAACACAAATGCGGAGAGAGTAGAAAATGTACACATTTTAAGAGTCGTAGACAGTGCAGGTTTCACAACCAGAGAGGTTACCAGCAAGTTGCATTCTTCCTAGTTGAAACCCGAGGAAGATTAGGCATATCCATGTAGTTCTGCATCACTGGCATATATTGGACTTTAAACAGGTATTCTTGTGCCCCGTGACTGATGTAAATGTATTAGCCCAAGCATTGACTCAAGATCCGTCGAGTCAAATAAGCTGGTCCCAGACAATTGTGCTCTCTATCGTTCAAGGCCTCACCGAGTTCCTTCCTATTAGTTCATCCGGCCATCTGCGAATTGTCTCTGAGCTTTTTTGGGGCAAAGATGCTGGTGCAAGTTTTACTGCTGTAGTTCAACTAGGCACTGAAGCAGCAGTTCTCGTTTACTTCGCTAAAGATATCGCAAAGATTCTCACTGGCTGGTTTAGAGGCCTTTTTGATAAAAAGCAACGAGGTTTCGATTACCGTATGGGATGGATGGTCATCGTTGGCACATTGCCGGTAAGTATCGTAGGGCTGCTAGCTAAAGACATCATCCGAGACAATCTACGAAATATGTGGATTACCGCATCAGTGTTAATCGCTTTTTCTTTTGTATTTATCGCTGCCGAAAAATGGGGCAGTAAGCGTCGAAGCTTTGACCAACTGACAATGAGAGATGCCGTAATTATGGGCTGTGCACAGTGTTTGGCATTAATACCAGGTGTTTCACGGTCAGGTGGCACCGTTTCTGCAGGTTTATTCGTCGGACTTGATAGGGAAGTTGCAACTCGCTTTAGTTTCCTATTGGCTATTCCCGCAGTGTTAGCATCTGGCTTATTCTCGCTTCCCGACGCCTTTGCTCCCGACGCGGGGCAGGCGGCCTCGGGAATGCAGCTTGCTGTAGGTACCGGAATTGCTTTTGCCCTAGGGTATGCTTCCATCGCGTGGCTTTTGAAATTCGTTGGTAGTCACTCGTTTAGCTGGTTTGCAGCTTATCGAATCCCTGTCGGTTTGCTTGTTATGGCATTACTAGCTACCGGAATACTAACCGCTTAACTACTGTAATGTGTCATTGCTGCCTCAGCAGGTAATGTTGATGGCATGCAATCTTGGCCCATGCCGACAATTCCTTCAGTGCCGGGTAAACCGGCTGTACTGTTCTTGTTTGATACCAGTGATCAGCTCATTAAACCTGTTGAAGTGGACACTCCAGAAGTGGGGGTTTATGTGTGTGGAATTACTCCTTATGACTCCACACATTTAGGACATGCAGCGACATATTTGACGTTTGATCTAATCAATAGGCAGCTTATCGACGCAGGCCACCGTGTTCATTTCGTTCAAAACATCACTGACGTCGATGAGCCTCTTTTTGAACGTGCATTGAGAGATGGCGTTGACTGGCGAGAGTTAGGCTCCAGCCAAATCGATCTTTTTAGATCAGACATGGAGGACCTTAGCGTTATTCCTCCTCGGCACTATGTTGGTGCAATGGAGTCTATTCCAGAAGTAATTGCAATGGTGGAAACCATGCTTGCCAATGGCACAGCGTACATCGTTGAGTCAGACTCCTACCGTGATATTTATGCATCCATAACTGCGACTACGCAGTTTGGATACGAGTCCCATTACTCTCGTGAACTAATGGAACAATTTTTTGCCGAACGTGGTGGAGACCCCGAACGTGCCGGGAAAAAGGATTCGCTTGATGCTCTTATATGGAGAGCACATCGACTAGGTGAACCTTCTTGGGATGCGCCATTCGGGGCGGGGCGCCCTGGATGGCACGTTGAGTGTTCCGCGATCGCAACACATCATTTGGGAAGCCATTTCGCAATTCAAGGAGGCGGATCAGATCTTATCTTCCCACACCACGAATTCTCGGCTGCTCACGCTGAGGCAACATTTGGCGAGTCCCGAATGGCAGGTCACTATGTGCACACAGGAATGATCGGACTTGACGGCACTAAAATGAGCAAGTCCTTGGGCAATTTAGTATTCGTATCGCGACTGACCTCAGAAGGGTATCATCCATCTGACATTAGACTTGGAGTTTTTGCAGGTCATTATCGCGACGATCGTGACTGGTCAACTGACCTCCTCGCAGCTGCACAGGAGCGCAGACAAGCGTGGATTACTGCAGCTGATAATGCTCGAGACGTACAACAAGTTCAACAAACAATTCAAAAAATACGTCATTTATTGGCTAACGACTTAAATACCCCTGCAGTCCTCGCCGAAGTGGACAACTGGGCCAACTTGATCCCGCTAAATGATTCAGCTCGTACTGAGGCTGGAAGGCTCATGGCATCTGGTTTGGATGCATTATTGGGAGTGAAGATATAAATGACCGATATGTCCGACTCTTTTTCATTTATTGACGACTTCCTGCGCGATCTTGAAGAGTTTGGTACCGGCTCCTACCTTCGTGCCGATGAAAAGGAATTCTGGGATCCCCCATTCGATGTTTCGGCGTTGCCCGAGTTAAAAAAGGTTCTTGTAGCGTTTGCGCAAAGCATGGTCGATATTGCAAACTCCCGTGAGCAAGCTAACTCAGTGGTTTTGGATGTTATTGCAAAAGTTGGACATTTTTATTCGGAGTTAGCTGCTTTCAATGCAGCATATGAGTATGCGGTAATCGAACCAGAGGAAGAATCGCAGCTTATTAGCATGGTAGAGGGTATGTGTAAAAATCTGGGACTCAGTGATGAAGAGATATCGGATTTGCCCGAATTTGAATAAAATTACTTAAATTGGGGCTCTAAACTGGGGTAATGGTTGAGCATTTCACAAAATGCATACTAAGCTGTCTATTTGATGAATACTGCCACGCCCCAATTTAAAACTGCATTTCTCGACGCTATGAAAAATCGCGTTCTGATCGGTGATGGAGCAATGGGTACCCAGCTCCAAGGATTCGATCTTGACGTCGATTCCGATTTTCTAGGTCTCGAGGGCTGTAACGAAATTCTTAACCACACTCGGCCAGATGTTGTTTCTGCAATCCACCGTGCCTATTTTGAAGCGGGCGCCGACTTGGTTGAAACGAATACTTTTGGTTGTAACCTACCCAATTTGGCCGATTATGACATTGCAGATCGATGCAAGGAACTCGCATTCAAAGGTGTGAAAATCGCCCGAGAAGTTGCGGATGAACTGGGACCCAGTGCTGATGGCACACCACGCTTCGTTCTAGGTTCAATGGGACCTGGAACGAAGTTGCCTTCGCTTGGACACGCACCTTATGAAGCGTTGAAAAATCACTACACCGAAGCCTCACTTGGCATGATCGAAGGCGGCGCCGATGCGATTTTGGTCGAAACTGCCCAAGATTTGCTTCAGGTAAAAGCAGCTGTACATGGTTGCCAAACTGCATTTGAAACTTCTGGCATTCAGCTTCCCATTGTTTGTCACGTTACGGTTGAAACTACTGGCACCATGCTCCTAGGTTCCGAAATCGGTGCTGCACTTACGGCAATTGAGCTACTCAATGTGGACATGATTGGTCTTAACTGTGCTACTGGCCCAGACGAAATGAGCGAGCACCTTCGATACTTGTCTCGCAATGCTCACATTCCGGTTTCAGTCATGCCCAATGCCGGTTTGCCCGTCCTCGGTAAAAATGGTGCTGAATACCCACTAACTGAACAAGAGCTCGCAAGCGCACTGAGAGGATTTGTTGAAGAATACGGGCTCAGCATGGTGGGAGGCTGCTGTGGTACAACGCCTACTCATATTCGTGAAGTACGTAAGGCTGTACTTGGCGATAGCGAGCATCAACCGGCACTTCAGGCTGAGAGAAATCCCGATGTCGGAGATGCAGTATCGAGTCTCTACACCAGTGTGAATCTCACACAAGATACTGGCATCACCATGATTGGTGAGCGAACGAATGCCAATGGTTCTAAAGCTTTCCGCGAGGCCATGCTTGTAGGTGATCTTGAAAAATGTGTGGATATTGCTAAGCAACAAACTCGCGATGGCGCCCACATGCTTGATTTATGCGTTGATTATGTGGGCCGTGACGGCACAGCCGATATGGCCCAGCTGGCTTCACTGCTAGCAACCAGCTCGACACTTCCCATCATGATTGATTCCACTGAGCCGGATGTAATCCAAGTAGGACTCGAACATTTAGGCGGTCGATGCGCAGTAAACTCTGTGAACTTTGAAGACGGCGATGGCCCAGATTCTCGCTATCAACGCATTATGCGATTAGTCAAACGCCATGGAGCTGCTGTCGTCGCTCTCACCATCGATGAAGAAGGCCAAGCTCGCACTGCCGAAAAGAAAATTGAAATTGCTGAACGGCTCATAGCGGACATTACGTCGACATGGGGGTTAGACGAAAGCGACATTATCGTCGATACGCTTACTTTCCCGATTTCAACCGGCCAAGAAGAAACGCGTCGAGACGGTATCGAAACTATCGAGGCAATTCGTGAGCTTAAAAAGCGTCATCCCAAAATTCACACCACCTTGGGCCTATCTAACATCTCTTTTGGACTGAACCCAGCTGCACGTCAGGTTCTCAATTCCGTATTTTTGAACGAGTGCATTGAAGCAGGACTAGATTCGGCTATTGCACATTCGTCAAAGATTGTTCCTATGAATCGTATCGATGAGGAACAGCGACGGGTTGCTCTCGACCTGGTGTACGACCGAAGGTCTGAAGGCTATGACCCGCTTCAAACTTTCATGCGCCTATTTGAAGGTGTATCTGCAGCAAGTGCGAGCGATGCCCGCGCAGAAGCATTAGCAGCTATGCCGTTATTCAAGCGAATCGCTCAACGTATTATTGATGGCGAAAAGGCAGGTTTCGAGGATGACCTCGATGCAGGTATGAAAGAAAAAGAACCGCTCCAAATTATCAACGAGGATCTCCTAGAGGGGATGAAAACCGTTGGTGATCTCTTTGGATCAGGCCAAATGCAATTGCCCTTCGTCTTGCAATCTGCCGAGACGATGAAGCATGCAGTGGCTTATCTCGAGCAGTTCATAGAAGCGGATGAAGATGCCGGCGACGGTAACGGAACAATTGTCATCGCAACAGTGAAAGGTGACGTCCACGACATTGGAAAGAACCTTGTCGACATTATTCTTTCAAATAATGGATTCAATGTTGTCAACATTGGTATCAAGCAACCTATTGCAAACATCCTAGAGGCTGCAGAAAAACACAAAGCAGATGCTATCGGCATGTCTGGGCTATTGGTAAAATCTACCGTGATCATGAAGGAAAACCTTCAAGAAATGAACCAGGCACAAAAATCTGACTATCCAGTCATTCTTGGTGGTGCAGCGCTTACGCGAGCCTATGTAGAAGATGACCTCACCGAGGTGTACGAAGGTAATGTTCACTATGCAAAAGATGCATTTGAATCACTTCGCCTAATGCAAGAATTTATGGCTGAAGCTAGGGGAGAGCGTCTCGATCCACAGTCGCCAGAAGCTCTTGCGGCCGTCAAGAAAAAAGCTGAGAGAAAAGCTCGTCGAGAACGTTCAAAGCAAATTGTCGCGCAACGCAAAGCAAAGGAAATTCCTATCGAGGTTCCGGAACGATCCGAAGTTGCAGCTGACGTGCCAATTGCCACACCTCCTTTCTGGGGAACACGAATTGTTAAAGGCATCAATTTATCCGAATACCTGCCGCTTCTCGACGAACGCGCGCTGTTTGTGGGTCGTTGGGGCTTAAAAGCGACTCGCGGCGGAGAGGGCCCAAGTTATGAAGAACTTGTAGAAACTGAAGGTCGACCACGGCTGCGGTACTGGATTGATAGACTCAAAGCTGAAAAAATACTTGACCACGCCGCTGTCGTGTACGGATATTTCCCAGCAGTTTCCGAAGGCGATACGGTCATTCTTCTTGAATCACCAGACCCTACTTCTGCAGAGGTAGCACGATTTAATTTTCCTCGACAACAGCGTGGAGAGTTCCTTTGTGTAGCTGACTTCATTAGATCCCGTGAGCACGCAATCAAGACCAAGACGGTAGACGTATTCCCGCTGCAATTGGTAACTATGGGACAACCGATTGCAGACTTTGCCAATGTCCTTTTTGCTGATAATAATTACCGAGACTATCTCGAAGTACATGGTGTCGGTGTGCAACTTACAGAAGCACTTGCGGAGTATTGGCATGCCCGTATCCGCCACGAATTGTCACTTTCCGATGGATCTCATGCAGGTGACGAAGATTCCGCTGATCTGCAGGAATTCTTTAATCTTAAATACCGAGGTGCTCGTTATTCCTTTGGTTATGGTTCCTGCCCAAATCTCGAAGATCGCGAAACCTTGGTAGATTTGCTTGACTCACGTCGGATTGGCGTAGATATTTCAGAAGAGTTTCAACTGCACCCTGAGCAATCAACAGATGCATTTGTGTTGTATCACCCAGAAGCAAAATACTTCAATGTGTAACTAGTTAACCGCGAAGCATAGGTCGATTGCTAGCCTATGACATATGCTTCGCGGAATTTTATGGGATATGGACGGCACTCTTGTCGATTCTGAAGGAATTTGGGCTCAAGCCACTTTTGCAATGAGCACCGAAATGGGTAGACGGCTAACAGCAGCTCAACAGCGGGAAACTGTAGGCTCTAGCTTTAATTTCACTGTTAGCCTTTGCGCCAGCAACGCTGGAATAGAACTAGATTCTGAAGCCAAGAATTACTGGCAATCGTTTATGTCACACTACGTCACGGAAAAGTTCGATAGTTCTCTTTTGCCAAATCCAGGAATCAAAGAAGTACTGGATTCATGCCGAAATGCTGAGATTCCAATGGCTATTGCAACAAACACCATTCGGTCAATCGCAAACCATTCCATAGGAGCAGTAGGGATTGAATACTTTAAGGCGACAGTATGTGGCGATGAAGTTGCTAATCCAAAACCTGCTCCCGATGTGTATCTTAAAGGGGCACAAGCACTGGGAGTGCCTCCAGAAGGGTGCATTGTTTTTGAAGATTCAAAGAGTGGAATGCTTGGTGGATTAGCTGCCGGCTGCATCGTAATTTCTGTTGTCGATCACCTGAATAACCAGCCATTACCCGAAGGTGTTGTTCCGTTATCACGACTGCACGGATCTGCAGATTTCAGAGGTGTATCAGCCGAAGAAATTATGCAATGGTATGCAACATTGTCACCGAATGCTCAATAGGTATGTCATACTAAAGGGGTGAAAAATTTCGATTCCCTTTACCATGAACTAGCCGAACGAGCAGAAAAGCGACCTGAAGGCTCCGGCACGGTTGCTGCTTTAAATTCGAGCCTCCACACTTTAGGCAAAAAAGTGATTGAAGAGGCCGGTGAAGTTTGGCTCGCTGCTGAGTACCAGAGCGATGCAGAACTCGCTGAAGAGATCTCGCAACTTATGTACTGGGCGCAAGTCATCATGATTAAACGTGGCCTTACTCCGGAAGATATCTATAAATATCTTTAATTACCGCAGGTGAGCAGAGTTTTTAGGTAGGTTTTTGCCGCATGCTTACCCCTAGTTATTTTGATAAGGCTACACAAATATATGCTAAAAATTGCTATCCCAAATAAAGGTTCTTTGTCTGAGGCTGCAGTAGAGATTCTCGCTGAGGCGGGTTATGCTGGCCGAGGCGAATCTAAGACTCTCAATGTTTATGACAAAACAAATGACGTAGAATTCTTTTTCCTTCGTCCTAAAGACATCGCCATTTATGTCGCTGGAGGACAACTAGACCTCGGCATCACTGGTCGAGATCTTGCTACGGATTCCCATGCAAACGTTGAAGAAGTGATGAGTCTCGGATTTGGCAATTCATCCTTTAGATATGCGGCTCCTGCAGATCAAAAATGGACTGTTGAAATGCTCGAAGGCAAGCGTATTGCAACCTCATACCCCAATTTAGTTCGAGATGATTTGCAAGCGCGTGATATTAACGCAACTGTCATTCGGCTTGATGGTGCTGTAGAAATCTCGATTAAACTTGGCGTAGCTGACGCCATCGCTGACGTAGTTTCAACGGGCCGGACATTACGCAAACAAGGTCTCGCAACTTTCGGTGAAGTGATTTGCCAATCCGAAGCTGTCATTGTCGGTCAACAAGGTAATGTGGTTGACAACGAGCAAAAGGTTTTCCTTCGTCGCATCGAAGGAATCCTACACGCCCAGAATTACCTCATGCTTGATTACAACATCGATCGAGTAAACCTCGCCGCTTCTGAAAAAATCACACCAGGTATTTCGGGTCCAACCGTCTCACCTCTGGCCCGCGAAAACTGGGTAGCAGTGCGTGCAATGGTGCCGCGTAAAGAAGCCAACCACATCATGGACCAGCTTTCTGAGCTAGGTGCTCAAGCAATTTTGGCTTCTGAGATTCGTATTGCACGCTTGTAGCTAGCCATATCATTTTTTAAAAATAAATTAACTGCACATTAATGGGGATATCACCTAATGTGCAGTTTTATTTCTATACCTCTATAGTGTGATCAATTAGTCAATTGACTAACTATTGTGACAGAAATGCACTGTGACCTTACAAAACGATTTACCATTCGATATTTACATAATCTGATGCACGAAATCCGGCCTATTTCTATTAAAAGCTAGGTTGCTATAACCAGTTTCATAAGTGCACGATAGGAAGGAAGCTGATTTCTGCATTTGCGGAAATTTGTAGTGTCCCTCCAGCGACATTTCGTCGCTACTCATACCTGCATAATGCAGACCTGAAATATGTAAAGGTCGGGTGTCACAGTGGTTTTCGTCCACATTCTCATCGTGCTCGCCGCAATTGTCCTCGGTGCACGACTCGGCTCAATTGCTATCGGCTTTGCCGGTGGCATCGGAGTCCTTCTTCTGGGTGCAACCGGAGTGCCGGTGACGAGAGAAGATATTCCTTTCGACGTTATCGGTATCATCATGGCCGTTATTGCAGCAATTTCTGCTATGCAGCGTGCCGGTGGCATGGATTATTTGGTGCATTTGGCGGAGCGTGCTTTGCGTAAGAATCCAAAGCATATTACCTATGTCGCACCTGTAGTTACCTATCTGATGACCTTGTTCGCAGGAACAGGGCATACAGCGTTTTCCACGCTTCCAGTGATCGTGGAAGTTTCTAAAGAATCTGGAGTGCGCCCTTCGCGTCCACTTTCTGTTGCCGTTCCGGCTTCCCAGATGGCGATTACAGCATCTCCAATTTCCGCAGCAGTCGTTTTTTTAGCTTCCGCGCTGGAACCTTTAGGGGTAGGGTATCTGTCCCTTTTGGCAATCGTTATCCCCGCAACATTTCTTGCTATCTTCCCAACTGCTTGGCTATGCAATCGTCTCGGGAAAGACCTCTATGATGATCCGGTCTACCAACAGCGTCTTGCCGATGGCCTCGTTGCAGCCCCTGGCAAGAAAGAGTCCTATGTTCCAACAAGCGCAGCAAAGCTTTCGGTGGGAATTTTCCTTGTAGCAATTGTCGCCGTTATGGTGTACGCCACATTGATTTCCGATCAAGTAGGACTGATTGCAGATCCTGCGTTGCCTCGCAATGAAGCGATTATGTCGATGATGCTTACTGCAGCGACAATCACCGTTATGGCTTGCAAGATTCCGGCAGGCGACATTTTGAATACTCAGGTATTCCGCTCCGGAATGTCCGCTTGCGTCTGCGTTCTCGGCGTAGCTTGGTTGGGAACAACTTTGATCAACCATTACATCGAGGGAATTAAGGGGTTCTCAGGCGACATCCTCGAGCGCTCGCCGTGGATGCTCGCGGTCGTTCTATTCGCCGCCGCCGCGCTACTCTATTCGCAGGCTGCAACCGCTAAGGCGTTAATTCCTGCAGCACTGGCTATCGGTGTTTCCCCACTGACCGTCATCGCCTCATTTGCCGCTGTATCGGCACTATTCGTTCTGCCAACCTATCCAACTCTATTGGCTGCAGTTGAGATGGACGATACAGGTTCGACAAGGATCGGCAAAGCAGTGTTTAACCACCCATTCCTCATTCCTGGAACTGTTGGTATTGCGATATCTGTGGCATTGGGATTCCTTTTCGGCGGACTTATTCTCTAATTCCCAGTTCATTGCAATCCATCATCCCGTCGAATATTGATTTCTAATCAAATATCGAAATATCACCTCAATCTAGGGTGACAAAAACCACCATTTTAAAAATGGTGGTTTTTGTTTTTCTCAAATGTGCTTTGACGTGGAAAAAGGTTGAAATATCTAACTAACAGCAGGTAGAGCTATTAATTTCTAATTAATTATCGGGTGCATAATTCCTTATTTTGACGTACCCTTTAAATGTAAGAAATCGCCCACTCACTACAACAGGAGAGTTTAAATGGCTTCCCAAGCTAAAAACACAAAGGGCTCGAAAAACGCCGAGGTAACCAATGATGTTCTCGACGGAAAAACCGAAGGCACCGCGGAGAAAGTAAACGATGCCCCCATTGCGTCAGATGTAACAACAAAGCACGCCACTAAGAAAGCTGCACCAGGATTCCGTATCGAAGAAGACCTCTTGGGTGAGATGGAAGTTCCCGACGAGGTTTATTATGGCGTCCATACTCTTCGTGCCATCGACAATTACAAGATCTCTAGCACCACCATTAATGATGTGCCAGAGTTCATTCGTGGCATGGTTCAGGTAAAAAAGGCCACCGCGCTTGCCAACCGACGCCTCCATACTCTGCCGAAAGACAAGTGCGATGCCATTGTATGGGCTTGCGATCAAATCTTGGATCACGGTCGTTGCATGGATCAGTTCCCAATCGATGTGTTCCAAGGAGGCGCTGGCACAAGCGTCAACATGAACACTAATGAGGTAATCGCCAACCTCGCACTGGAGCATCTGGGTAAGCCAAAGGGATCCTATGACATCATCAACCCAAACGATGACGTCAACATGAGCCAATCAACTAACGATGCCTACCCAACTGGATTCCGTTTGGGTGTCTATGAGGCGATGCAGGAACTGATCACTCGTATTGACAATCTACAGTTCGCATTCCATGCCAAAGGTGATGAGTTCACCGATATTCTGAAGATGGGTCGCACACAGCTCCAAGATGCTGTACCGATGACTTTAGGCGAGGAATTCCAGGCATTCGCTCATAACTTGGCTGAGGAGCAAAGCGTTCTGCGTATGGCTTCCGACCGGCTCAAGGAAGTTAACTTGGGCGCAACCGCTATCGGTACTGGCTTGAACACCCCAGCCGGTTACCGTTATCAGGTTGTAGCCGCATTGTCCGAGTGCACCGGCTTGGAAATTAAGTCTGCACGCGATCTTATTGAAGCTACTTCAGACACCGGTGCGTATGTCCTTGCCCATGCAGCTGTTAAGCGTACTGCGATGAAGCTTTCTAAGATCTGCAATGATCTTCGACTGCTCAGCTCCGGACCACGCGCAGGTCTCAACGAGATTAATCTTCCCGCTCGAGCTGCAGGTTCATCGATCATGCCGGCAAAGGTCAACCCAGTTATCCCTGAGGTTGTTAACCAGGTTTGCTTCAAGGTTTTTGGTAACGATCTTACTGTCACCATGGCGGCAGAAGCTGGCCAGCTCCAGCTCAATGTGATGGAACCGGTTATCGGCCAAGCCTTGTTTGAGTCGATTCGAATTCTCGGTAATGCTGCAGTCACCCTTCAGCACAAGTGTGTCGAAGGGATTACCGCAAATGCTGACGTATGTCGCGCCTACGTAGATAATTCCATTGGTATCGTTACCTATCTCAACCCTTTCATTGGTCACCATATGGGTGACGTGATTGGCAAGGAAGCTGCTGAGACCGGCAAGTCCGTACGTGAGCTTGTATTGGAAAAAGGACTCATGGATGAAGAGACTTTGAACCAAATCCTGTCCAAGGAAAATCTAATGCATCCTTCGTTTCGTGGAACCCTCTACCTAGATAACTAGTTTTTCAGTGGAATAAGCCTCGATACCCTAAACTGATAGTTCAAGGGTGTCGAGGCTTATTAATTTGCTCAGCCATCGATACTCCTTTGTTAGTGCTTGTTCACCAGTACCTCGACTAGAAAGCATCGAATCGCCAATGCCGACGGACGTTGAAATTGCCCAAGCTCATACCCTCGAGCCCATCACTGACATTGCCAATCGAGCTGGAGTACCTTCCGATGCTCTGATTCCTTATGGCTTTACAAAAGCGAAAATAGATATTAATCGGATTGCGAGCGAAAACACTGGAAAACTCGTGCTCGTGACAGGGATTTCACCAACGCCTGCCGGCGAAGGTAAATCGACTGTCCTCATTGGTCTTTCGGACGCAATGAGACTACGCGGCCATAATTCCATTGTTGCTATTCGTGAACCTTCTCTAGGCCCCGTAATGGGAATTAAAGGTGGAGCCGCAGGTGGTGGATATTCACAGATCGTTCCTATGGAAGACATCAATCTGCATTTCACTGGAGACTTTCATGCAATCACGGCAGCTAACAACACGCTGGCAGCAATGATTGACAATCATATTCATCAAGGCAATACTCTAGGAATTGATGCCCGTCGGATTACTTGGCAACGTTGCCTGGATGTAAACGACCGCTCTTTGCGCAAAGTTGTGACTGGCCTAGGTGGTAAAGCACATGGAGTGCCAACTGAAACAGGATTCACGATTACAGCCGCGAGTGAAATCATGGCGATTCTATGTCTGGCATTAGATCTAACAGATTTGGAAGCACGCTTGGCACGGATTGTTGTAGGCCAGACTTTTAGCAGTGAACCAGTTACCGTTGGTCAACTTAATGCGCAAGGAGCACTTGCAGCGTTGCTTCGTGATGCAGTTAATCCAAATTTAGTTCAAACATTGGGTGGAACACCTGCGTTGTGCCATGGTGGGCCATTCGCGAATATTGCCCATGGGTGTAACTCTCTTATCGCTACAAAAACCGCGCTGTCACTCGGAGATGTCGTACTGACGGAAGCAGGATTTGGGTCCGACCTCGGTGCCGAAAAATTCTTCGATATTAAGTCGCGCGTAGGCGACCTCAATGTTGCTGCAACCGTCGTTGTCGCAACTGTAAGGTCTCTTAAATACAACGCCGGCGTTCCTAAAGATGAGCTCACAACCGAAAACCTGGAAGCTCTTGCATCTGGAGTCGTCAATCTCGAACGGCACGTTGAAAATATTCGTGCGTTTGGTATCGAACCAATTGTTGCACTGAATAAATTTGCCTCGGACACTGATGCAGAAATCAGTCAGCTCAAAGCTTGGGCTGAAACCATGTCGGTTCAATTGATCCCGGTCGAAGTTTGGGCTCATGGTGGGCAAGGCGCGCTAGAACTTGCCGACGCAGTTGCAGTCTCGATGCAAAAACAAACTTCGCATCAACTTTATGACCCCGAACTGGGAATTGAAGCATCACTGCTCACAATTGCGCAAAAAATCTACGGCGCGGCAGATGTTGAGTTGTCGAAGCAAGCGCGTCAAGATCTGGCATATTTGCAAGAAAATGGATGGGATCGCTTGCCAGTATGTATTTCCAAGACACAATATTCATTCAGTGATGATCCATCTCAGCTAGGGCGTCCAGAAGGACATACTCTTCACGTTCGCAATTTATTGCCACGAATCGGTGCAGGATTTATCGTTGCTCTTACCGGTGATGTCATGACCATGCCTGGCCTTCCGAAAAAACCAGCCGCTGAAAACATCGGAGTTGAAAATGGAGAGATTAAAGGCCTTTTCTAAAAGGTAATTAAGCGGGAAGCAGGTACCATACAATGGCCGCTTCCCGCTTTGATCGGCTTCTAGTGCTCTTGCTCTAAAAAGTGTCCCAATCTTGTTGTCTGCGAATCCATAATTCTGGTGATTCTCTGAAAACATGGGCAAGACCGAAAGCCAAAACATAATCTACGTCGGTTTCACCTGCGATGAAATGATCAAGAGATGTTTCTGTGATATGCAGTTGTTTGGCAAGGTCATAATGCGAGATATTTTGTGGGACAAGATACTCGGTTTCCAGTACCTTGCCAGGATGGCGGGGCACTGGATTGAACGGAGCGTGTGCACTCGACATTCTGGAATTCAGCACAATACTTT
This sequence comes from Corynebacterium diphtheriae, assembly GCF_001457455.1. Lineage (NCBI taxonomy): Bacteria > Bacillati > Actinomycetota > Actinomycetes > Mycobacteriales > Corynebacteriaceae > Corynebacterium > Corynebacterium diphtheriae. The sequence goes on along the minus strand of NZ_LN831026.1, from coordinate 1,238,820 downwards.
CCACCCTTTCCTGCAATAGCTGTAGTCTTATTCCATGCTATGCGGGATCAGGCTTCAAGCTCCACCTTGGTTAGCCTGTCAAACCCTTTGAAGCATCGACAGTGGAACACGGAGGAGCATCGGCTATGCCTGGCCAACCTGGGTAGGCTGGCGGTGTTCCGTCAAAAGCCGGACAAAGGTTTTGAAATGAACACCAGCCACAGAGTTTCGAAGTTTTGGGGCGAAATTGACCGGTTTCTCCGTCGGTGACAATTTTCTCCCATAGTTCTTGGATATCACGTTCGAAATATTCAAGTTCTTCGCGTGATGGAGTAAGAAACATCGAGTCGGCGACTTTGAGATACATCAATCGCAATTGATCTGGGATGCGTCCGTAGATCCGCCAATACACCAGAGCATAAAAGCGCATTTGGAATTGAGCTTGCTGGCTAAAACGAGGAATTGGTTTTTTACCCGTTTTGTAGTCCACGACGCGAATTTCGCCAGTCGGAGCTTTATCAACTCGGTCTATGAATCCTCTGATGGGTACTCCATTAGGCAATGTCGCATTGACGTACATTTCACATGCCAGTGCATCGAAACCTTGTGGGTTTTCCATCTCAAAGTAGCCTCGAAGAAGCGAGCGACATTCTACGAGAAAATCATAAGTATCTTCTTCCGGAACCAGCGAAACTAATTCAGTATCTTTGCTGCACATTAATGACCAATGGGGTTTCAATCGTTTAACTGCAGCTGGAAAAAGTCGCTCATTTCGAGGCCAGCCATGCATTTCTTCAAGCACGGCATGTACGAGTGTGCCTTTGACTTGGGCTACGGTTTTGGGCTCTGGAAGTTTGTCAATGGCACGGAAGCGGTACAGCAATGGGCATTGTTTATAATCGTTAGCACGAGAAGGCGACAAGGCGAGGGGAGAAGCGGAAGGAGTTAAGGTTGTCATCAAGTTCAATATTGTATGAGCCTGGACCGACATTTGCATGTTGCTAGCCACAAGCTTGAAAGGAAACACGCGTTGTCTAAAGGATGGGAAGGTTAGACTGGGTGATTATGGATTCATCATTTTCTGATCGTCGCGGTATCCCTATAGCTGATCTGGACCATAGCGAACACGTTCGTTCACAAACGGAAGCTATGGCTTGGGAGCTGGTTAGTTTTATCGCTAATTCCCCTAGTTCATTTCATGCTGCTCAGCAAGGCGCACAATTGCTACAAGAAGCGGGATTTCATCAAGTCGATGAAACTGCCGATTGGGATAGCACCCTAGGCGGTCATTTTATGATTCGCGGCGGGGCACTGATGGCATGGTATGTCCCGACGTCGGCTGATACTTCATCGGGTTTTAGGATCATAGGTGCGCATAATGATTCACCCGGCTTTAAGCTGAAATATCACCCTGATCTTATGTCTGCTGGATGGCAACAAGCATCTGTAGAGGTCTATGGTGGTCCTATTTTAGCTTCTTGGTTCGATCGTGAATTAGTTTTAGCCGGTCGCATCGGGCTTATCGACGGCTCCACTCGCACTGTAACTACTGCTCCTGTGCTAAGAATTCCGCACCTTGCTATTCATCTAGATCGAGATGCAAACACGTCGTTATCTATTGATCGTCAACGGCATACCCAACCAATATTTGCCGTTGGCGAACCAGATTTATCGATTATGGATGTGATCGCAACTGCAGCAGGCGTTAACAAGGAAGAGATTATTTCACATGATTTGATTACGGCAGATGCTCAGCCTGGTGAAATTTTTGGCGCAACCTCTGATTTTCTTGCTGCAGGGCGATTGGATAATCTTTCCAGCGTTTTTCCTGGGCTTAAAGCATTTGTGGAGGCGGCTGAGGATAATGTGCTTGGCCGTGCACCGATGAAGGACATTCTTGTTTTCGCCGCTTTTGACCACGAGGAAGTCGGTAGTGCCACAACAACTGGGGCTGCCGGACCTATTTTAGAAGACGTACTAACTAGAACAGCTGCTGGGTTAGGTGCAGACGCTGAAAAAACAAAGCAAATGATCACACGCTCCACGTGCATTTCAGCAGACGCAGCTCACTCAATTCATCCAAATTATGCGCATCAACATGATCCTTTGAATCATCCTGTTATGGGTGGCGGTCCTACACTGAAGGTCAATGCGAACCAACGTTATGCGTCCAATACCGAAACAGAGGCAATGTGGGTACGCGCTTGTATGAAAGCCGGAAGTAGTCATCAAGTCTTCGTAGGCAATAACAGCGTCCCATGTGGTTCGACTATTGGCCCCATAACGGCAACTCGGCTGGGTATTCCTACTGTAGATGTCGGAGTTCCGTTGCTTTCCATGCACTCTGCTCGAGAATTAGCCAGCACCACAGATATCTATTGGTTATCACGGTGTCTGCACGCGTATCTGGTAGGTTAAATTCTCATGGCAAACTCTGGACCATTTCAGCCTGGTGATCGTGTACAACTCACAGATCCCAAGCGCCGGCATGCAACGATAGTTCTTGAAACAGGCGGTGCGTATCACACGCATAAAGGCATGATTCATCATGACGATATTATCGGAAACGCTGAAGGCACTGTCGTTAAGTCTGAGCAAGGATACGAATACTTATGTTTCAGACACCTGATGGTCGATCACGTGCTTTCTATGCCTCGCGGTGCTGCAGTGATCTATCCAAAAGATTCTGCCCAAATTTTGGTCGAAGGAGATATTTTCCCCGGCGCGCGGGTGTTAGAAGCCGGTGCAGGCTCAGGTGCTCTATCGATGGCGCTATTGCGGGCTGTTGGCCACGAAGGTCATGTCTTTTCTTATGAGATTCGAGAAGACCACCTTGAATATGCCGAAAATAACGTTGATGAATTTTTCGGCTACCGTCCCGAAACATGGTCCCCTCGCTTAGGTGATTTGCAGGATGTAACTGTTGAAGATCTGGGTGGTCCAGTAGACCGCATCATCTTGGACATGCTGGCCCCTTGGGAGTGTTTGGAGACAGCGTCTCGATTGCTCATCCCTGGCGGAGTGCTAATGACGTATGTAGCGACCGTCCCTCAGCTGATGAAGGTCATGGAGGGGATTCGCGAACTTAAATGCTTTACCGAGCCTCGTGCTTGGGAATCTCTCGTCCGTGAATGGCGTGTAGAAGGGTTGGCTACGCGACCTGAACACCGTATGAATGCGCACACTGCATTCTTGATTTGGACACGTCGACTTGCCGACGGTACCGTCCCACCACGTCCGCAGCGACGCGCACGTAAGTAGGCTCCTAGCAGGTTTTTAAGCGGTATCTTTAAAAAGGTGCCGCTTATTGCCGTCTAATGGCAACACCAGTGTTGGGAAATTAGTAAGGTAAGGGTCATGCTTACATCTGATCCATCCGAGTCGACGGCGCATCTGCAACGAACCATTTCGGACCTGAGCGCACGTAATGCGAAATTAGCTGAATTGCTTAAGGCTTCTCGGGACAAGCTGTCTATTTTGCAGGATCAGCTGGAGGATTTAGCAGCTCCTCCGTCCACGTATGGCACGTTTCTTGAATTTTCTGGGGGTCGAGAAACTGCAGAGGTTTTTACTGCCGGTCGGCACATGCGTTTACGGATTTCACCTGATGTAGAAAAAGCTGAACTGATTCCCGGTGTGCAGGTTCGCTTGGGCGAGGCAAGTCAAGTAGTAGAAGTATGCGGCATAAGTACTACTGGGCAACTGGCTACACTAGTAGAACTTCTCGCTGATAATCGTGGTTTAATCTGCGATCATACTGGCGAAGAGCGCGTTGTTAAGCTTGCCGCAGCACTGACAGAAGGCGTCGATAAGCTGCCCAAAGCAGGTGATACGCTCCTCGTCGATCCACGCGCCGGCTATGCCTTCGAAGTAATACCCAAAACGGAAGTGTCCACATTGGCGCTGGAAGAAGTTCCTGATGTGACATATGCAGATATCGGCGGTCTAAATAGCCAGATTGAGCTTATTCATGATGCTGTAGAACTTCCGTTTACTCAGCCTGATCTTTATCGTGCTTATGATCTCAAGCCTCCTAAGGGAGTTTTGCTCTATGGGCCACCTGGTTGTGGTAAAACTTTGATCGCTAAAGCCGTGGCCAATTCTTTGGCACAAAGAATCGGAGCGGGTAACCGTAGTTATTTCATTAATGTCAAAGGCCCCGAACTGCTGAACAAGTATGTCGGTGAAACTGAACGTCGAATTCGACTGATTTTCGAGCGAGCTCGCGAACTCGCCGAAGAAGGGCGTCCTGTTATCGTATTTTTTGATGAAATGGAGTCGATTTTCCGTACCAGAGGATCTGGAGTTAGCTCTGATATGGAAACCACCGTGGTTCCGCAACTTTTAACTGAGCTTGATGGCGTAGAGTCCTTAAGCAATGTCATCGTCATCGGTGCTACAAATCGTGAAGAATTAATTGATCCAGCTATTTTGCGTCCAGGCCGTTTAGACGTGAAGATTCGTGTAGGACGTCCTGATAAACAAGCAGCCCGTGACGTTTTCGCACGCCATTTGAAACAGAACATTCCGGCTGCTGAGCCTATTGATTCACTGATAAATAATGCTGTCGATCATCTTTATGCTGATAATCCCTATGTGGAATTGTCGTTAATCGATGGCAGCACTGAAATCCTGCACTATCGGGATTTTGTTTCAGGGGCGATGATCGCCAACATTGTCGATCGTGCAAAAAAATGTGCGATCAAAGACCATATCGCAGGCCGTCACTCAGGAGTTGCCTCAGAACACCTGATTGCAGCGATTAACGCTGAAAATCATGAGAGTGAAGACTTACCGAATACATCTAATCCTGATGATTGGAGTCGTATCATCGGCCGCCATGGACTTCGAGTAGCACACGCCCGAGTACTGGGAGGACAACGATGAGCAGATTTGTTGGTACAGAGACAGAATATGGAATAGCGACTCCGTCAAACACGATGCTGAGCCCTATCGTCACGTCGACTCATGCAGTGGTGGCGTTTTCGTTGGGGGAGCGGTGCGCGTCTCAAGCTCGTTGGGACTTTTCAGAAGAATCACCACTAAGAGATCTTCGTGGCTTCGATTTACGTCGTTACCGCACAGTTCCGGTCGTGGATCCTCATGCTTTGGGCGTAGCTAATTCAGTTCTCATTAACGGAGGACGGTTTTATGTTGACCATGCTCACCCAGAGTATTCATCGCCTGAAACAAGTTCTGCTTTCCAGGCGATGCTTTACGACGCCGCAGGTGACGTAGTAATGAATCGTGCAGTGGAACTTGTTGCTGAAAATTCCCAGCGTAAGCATTCGGTGTTAGAACATCATGATCCATGTCCACCACTAAAAATTTATAAAAACAATGTGGATGGTAAAGGCGCCAGCTATGGCAGCCACGAAAATTACCTCTATGATCGCGCAATTCCTTTTGAAGAGATTGCTTCAGGTTTGATTCCCTTTTTCATTACTCGGCAAGTAATCATTGGAGCGGGTCGAGTTGGAATAGGGCAACATGGCGAAAAATCTGGTTTCCAGATTAGCCAACGTGCCGATTATATTGAGCAAGAAATTTCACTGGAAACAACGCTTAATCGTGGCATTATCAATACCCGCGATGAACCACATGCAGATAGCGAGCATTTTGGTCGCTTACATGTCATCATCGGTGATGCCAATATGTCGCAAACTTCTAACTTTTTGAAAATTGGCATGACTACTTTAGTACTCGACGCTATTGAAGCTGGAGTTGATTTCTCCGACCTCGCGGTCGCAAATCCGGTCGCAGAGGTAAGTGCAATATCACATGATCTCACGCTTACGCACAACATTGTCCTTCGCGATGGAAGAACTTTGACAGCACTTGAGCTCCTCGACGAGTACCGCAAACGTGTATCTCCACAGTCAGATGAGGATCTTGATGTTTTGAAGGAATGGTCTGAAATACTAGATTTGCTGTATAAGGGACCTTTCTATGCCGCCGACCGACTTGACTGGTGTGCCAAGTGGCAGCTTATTTCTTCATTCATTAAGCGTGGAGTACCGATTGATGATCCTAAAATTCAACTCATCGACCTGCAGTACGCTGATATTGATCCGACTAAAAGCCTTTATCATGCGCTCGTCCGCAAAGGTCGCATGAGAACTCTTGTGTCTACCGAGCAGATTAATCGTGCTGCTTGGTCACCGCCAAAAGGTAGCCGTGCTTATTTACGGGGCAGTCTAATCTCACGTTTTCCTGACAACGTTGTTCAAGCAAGTTGGGATTCCATCACACTTCAAACGTCTCGTGATCAAGCTACAAAAATCAAAATGCCAGTGGTTCAATCACTGTCCGCGGAAGCAATCACTGCCATCGACACGGCTTCTTCAGTCAAAGAGGTTGCCACTATTTTGTCTCAGTGGTTACCGGTCACAACTATTTCCTTGACATAAAACTTTGTTTTCATGCAAGGGTACGCTAATAACTTAGATCTTTAAGGAGCAATCATTATGAACCAGAACGGTAGCCAAATTCATTCCGGCGGCAATGGATACTCTGACGATACTGACACGCCTGGGGTTTCATCTGGTCAAGTAAGTGTCAACACTGCTGGAGTTGATGATCTTTTAGATGAAATTGACGGTCTTTTGGAATCAAACGCTGAAGAGTTCGTTCGTTCCTATGTTCAGAAAGGTGGACAGTAAATCCGTGGGCGAGTACGAACGCACAGTTTTTACACGACGAATCACGGGCGTAGAAACCGAATACGGAATCACTTGTGTCGGCGACAACAGCCGCCGGCGCCTCGGTGCGGATGAGGCAGCACGCTATATGTTCCGTCCCGTTGTGGAGGAATGGGGAAGCTCCAACGTGTTTATCCCCAATGGAGCACGGCTATACTTGGACGTGGGTTCCCACCCTGAATATGCTTCTGCCGAGTGTGATTCACTTTCCCAGTTAATCGCCTATGACCGTGCTGGCGATAAAATTGTTGATCAATTAGCGCAACGGGCGGAAACTGCACTAGCAACAGAGGGAATTGGGGGCAGA